>NZ_BAUS01000016.1:0-1370 GCF_000576615.1 Methylophilus sp. OH31
AACAACGACGGCTACATCAACAAAGCCGAGTTGGGTGCAGACACCACAGCCAAAGTCTCAGTGACCTTGCCAGCGACAGCGATGCCAGGTGACCAGTTACTGGTGAGCGTGAATGGTGGTGCGCCGACAGCGATCGTGCTGACGCAGGCTGACATTACCAAAGGTAGCGTGAGCGTGCCTGGTGTTGCAGTACCTGCCAGCGGCCAGACCCTGACGGTCACAGCACAAGTGAAGGATGTGGCTGGTAACCTGGGTGAGACAGGTTCTGACTCAGCGAAAGTAGACACTGGCGTGCCTAACGATGGTGTTTCTCCAACGGTTGAGATCACCACTGATGCGAACAACGATGGCTTCATCAACCGTACAGAGCAAGGTAATTCAGCGACCGATGATGTAAAAATCTCGTTCAATGGTACTAAAGTTGAAGTCGGTGATGTGATCACTGTGACTGACGGCACCGTGACGAAGAACATCACGATTGATGCGAGCGCCAAAGCGAATGGCTATGTAACGACGACGTTTGCCAAGCCAGTCGAAGGTGGCTTCCTGAAGGTAGACGCCTATATCAGCGATGCTGCAGGTAACAAGAGCGATACCGGTACAGATGCTGCGAAACTGGACACCAGTGCCTTGACCGGCCTGACCATCACGCTGACCACCGATAGCAATGATGATGCTTACATCAACAAAGCCGAATTGACCGCTGCGGGTAACAAAGTATCTGCCGAGATCAAATTGCCACTGGACGCTGCTGCTGGCGACTCCCTGGTCGTGACTGGTACTGGCAATGCGACGCAAACAATTACGTTGACGCAAGCACAAATTGACGCAGGCAAAGTTGTTGTGAGCTTCAACCCGACCGCCAATGGTGTGGATCTGCAAGTGACGGCCCAAGTGACCGACCCGGCTGGTAACAAATCTAATGTTGGTACTGACCACGCAGTGATCGTGACTGATGGTCCAGGCGCACCCACCGTGACCTTGACGACAGACACCAACAACGATGGTTACATCAACCAGGGCGAACTCAATGGCGGCAACACGGTACAAGTCCTGATTGGCTTGCCAACGACAGCAAAAGCTGGCGACACCCTGACGATCAAAGATGGCATTAATCCACCGCAAACGCACGTGTTGACCCCAGCTGACATCACTGCTGGCAGCTACACCACTACCGTGCCTGCGCCGGCTTCTGGCACCACCTTGACCGTGACTGCCCAGATTACTGACGTTGCTGGTAACCCAAGCAACACGGGTAGTGACACAGCGACCATCGACACCACTGTATTTAGCGGCCTGGCAGTTGAAATCAGAACAGATGCCAACAACGACGGCTTCATCAACAGAAGTGAACTGACCAACAACAAGAT
>NZ_BAUS01000015.1:0-264 GCF_000576615.1 Methylophilus sp. OH31
GTGGTACTGTAGTAACCGGCCGTATCGAGCGTGGTATCGTTAAAGTCGGCGACGAAATCGAAATCGTAGGTATCAAGCCAACACTGAAAACAACTTGTACTGGTGTTGAAATGTTCCGTAAACTGCTGGACCAAGGTCAAGCAGGCGACAACGTAGGCGTATTGCTGCGCGGTACTAAGCGTGAAGAAGTTGAGCGTGGTCAAGTATTGTCCAAATCAGGTTCTATCAAGCCACACACCAAGTTCACAGCAGAGATCTACGTGT
>NZ_BAUS01000014.1:0-345 GCF_000576615.1 Methylophilus sp. OH31
TGTCTGATTGGTCGCCTTCCAGCGCCAATTTAGCTGAACCGTGGATGATTGGGGTGTCATCACCTGGGAAGTCATACTTGCTCAGCAAGTCACGCACTTCCATCTCAACCAGTTCCAACAACTCAGCGTCGTCAACCATGTCTGCTTTGTTCAGGAACACAACAATGTATGGAACACCAACCTGGCGGGCCAACAGGATGTGCTCACGTGTTTGTGGCATTGGGCCGTCAGCAGCTGAACATACCAGGATCGCGCCGTCCATCTGGGCAGCACCGGTAATCATGTTTTTAACGTAGTCAGCGTGACCTGGACAGTCAACGTGTGCGTAGTGACGTGAAGCTGTCT
>NZ_BAUS01000013.1:0-2788 GCF_000576615.1 Methylophilus sp. OH31
TGATTGACGGTATTGCGTTCCAGACCAACATCCTGGCGTTGAACGCAGCGGTAGAAGCAGCAAGAGCGGGTGAGCAGGGCCGTGGCTTTGCGGTCGTAGCGGGTGAAGTACGTAACCTGGCCCAACGCTCAGCGAGTGCAGCGAAAGAGATTAAAGAGCTGATCACTGACTCTGTGAATAAAACCACAGAAGGGACCAAGCTGGTAGAGAATGCAGGTAACACCATGGACGAAGTAGTATCTTCAGTACAACGTGTGGCCGACATCATCAGCGAGATCTCTGCGGCGTCTACCGAGCAAACGACGGGTATTGATCAAGTGAACCAGGCTGTGACCAGCATGGATGAAACCACGCAGCAGAATGCGGCCTTGGTAGAAGAGGCAGCTGCGGCAGCTGAATCCTTGGTCGATCAGGCCAACCAATTGGCCGATGCGATCAGCCAGTTTAAACTCGAGGGCCGTGTCGGCGGTGGTTTTGGCCACAGCAGTCAATCGGGCGGGTTTAAAGCCAGCACCCATACCCATGCGGCACCACCGCCAGTGTCTAGTAGCTTCGGCGGCGGATCGTCCGGGCGACCCGTGGCGGCCCCCAAACCGCATGCGACGCCAGCGCCTAAGATCTCTGCCAAAACTGGCACCGATGATAGTGATTGGGAAGAGTTTTAACTAGGTTCAATATTAAAAACCGGCTGCTTATTCAGCCGGTTTTTTTATGATGTAAGCATGAATAAGACAGTAATTCCCCGTTTTATTTCCACATATCATTTGGACCGATTTTGTCATAATCAGAGGGTGAAAAAGTAATTTTTAACTCTATATTTATCCAGCTGTATTTATCTAGGAATCCATGATGACAATTGCAAAACGCATGTATCTTTTGATTGCCACTTGCGCGTTAGCGATGGTGGTTCTTATCGGGGTCACTTTAAATGAAATCGTTAAAGTGTATGACACGACCAATCAGGCCAACGTCAATACCATCCCCAGTATTCTTGAACTGTCCAAAGCGCAAAACTACTATCAAAGATTGCGCCTGAATGTGTTGCGCCACGTGAGCGTGACCACGCCTGCCGAGAAAGACAAACTGGCCGCGCAAATTCAGGACCGTAAAAAGATTGTCGAGGAATCCCTGACGCATTACCAGGACCTGGTGTCTAGCGACCAAGACCAGGCATTGCTCTCCGCTGAAAAAGAGATGCTGAACCGCTACTTTGTACAAATGACAGCGGTATTGCGTTTGTCAGAAGTGAGTGCCCCTGAAGCACCAGAGGCCTTAAAACAGGCCGATAAATTGGCGATTGAAGTCGCCGATAAACTGGACGAGCATATGGTTTACAACCAGAAAACCAGTCTGGAGCTTGCTGCGCATGCCGCCAGCATCAAACAGAGTGCTGTATGGCAATCCTCAGCGATCGCTTTACTGTGTTTGGCTGCGATTGTGGCATTTGGCATGTTGATTACTAAACGCCTGCGTGCACAACTTGGCGTAGAGCCGGGTGAGTTGAGCCAGATTGCCCACAACTTGGTTGAGGGTAACTTGAACCAGAAAATCAAGCTGGCAGAAAACGATAAATCCAGTGTTGCCTATTCTATTGTTGGTTTGCAACGCACACTGGACGGCTTGGTGCAATCCTTGAATTACGTGAGCCAACAGCATGATGAAGGCGATATTGATTGCAATGTTGATCAAACACGCTTTAAAGGTGGCTACTCTGAAATGGCCGCAGGCATCAATAAAATGGTGGCTGGCCATATTGCAATGAACCGCAGTGCCATTGAAGTAGTAAAAGCATTTGGTGAAGGTAATCTGGACGTACCACTACAGAAATTCCCAGGTAAAAAAGCGTTTGTGAATGAAGCGATTGAGCAAGTGCGTAGCAACATCAAGCGTCTGGTGAGTGATACTGACGAACTGGCACATGCAGCCGTTCAAGGTCACTTGTCTACACGTGCTGATGCTGGCCAGCATCAGGGTGATTTCCGTAAGATTGTGCAAGGTGTGAATGACACACTGGACGCCGTTATTAACCCCTTAAGTGTTGCCGCTAAATATGTAGCAGATATTTCACAGGGGCGTATTCCAGCCAAGATTACAGATGAATACAAAGGCGAATTTAATACGATTAAAGACAATTTGAATCATTGTATTGATGCGGTCAATGCACTGGTGACCGATGCCAACATGCTGTCAAAAGCAGCTGTGGATGGCCAGCTGTCTACGCGTGCTGATGCCGCCAAACACAATGGCGATTTCCGCAAGATTGTTGAAGGCGTGAATAACACCCTGGACTCTGTGATTGGTCCTCTGAATGTGGCGGCAAATTATGTTGACCGTATCTCTAAAGGCGATATTCCAGAGCGCATTAGCCAGCACTACAGTGGTGATTTCAATGAAATTAAAAACAACCTCAACACTTGTATCGACGCCGTCAATATGTTGGTTGCTGACGCCGATCAATTGACTGAGGCTGCCAAAGAAGGCCGCATTACGGTGCGAGCCGATGTGGATAAACACAATGGTGATTTCCGCAAGATTATCGAAGGTGTGAACAACACCCTGGATATGATCGTAGAACCGATTATTGCAGTATCAGAAGCGGTTGAAACGATTACTACCGCAGCGAATGAAATCTCCAGTGGTAACTCTGACTTGTCAGCGCGTACCGAGCAACAGGCATCCAGCCTGGAGCAAACCGCGGCGAGCATGGAAGAGTTAGCCTCTACCGTGAAACAAAACGCTGAGAACGCCAAACAGGCGAACCAGCTGGCACTGACTGCTTCAGGTGTTG
>NZ_BAUS01000012.1:0-294054 GCF_000576615.1 Methylophilus sp. OH31
ACACCACTGTATTTAGCGGCCTGGCAGTTGAAATCAGAACAGATGCCAACAACGACGGCTTCATCAACAGAAGTGAACTGACCAACAACAAGATTGATGTGCGTGTGACCGTACCGCAAGGTGCGGTAGCTGGAGACACCCTGACCGTGACTGGTTCAGGCAACGTACCACAGACCATCATCCTGACAGCCGCCCAGATTCAAACAGGCTATGTAGATGTCTCATTCAACCCGACCTTGAATGGCACCGACTTTGTATCGACAGCATCGATCAAAGACCCGGCTGGTAACGCCTCAGGTCCGGTACAAGATGAAGCGAAACTGCAACTGGTTGCGCCAGGCGCGCCGATCGTCACGATCGACACAGATACGAACAACGACGGCTACATCAACAAAGCCGAGTTGGGTGCAGACACCACAGCTAAAGTCTCAGTGACCTTGCCAGCGACAGCGATGCCAGGTGACCAGTTACTGGTGAGCGTGAATGGTGGTGCGCCGACAGCGATCGTGCTGACGCAGGCTGACATTACCAAAGGTAGCGTGAGCGTGCCTGGTGTTGCAGTACCTGCCAGCGGCCAGACCCTGACGGTCACAGCACAAGTGAAGGATGTGGCTGGTAACCTGGGTGAGACAGGTTCTGACTCAGCGAAAGTAGATACTACTGCGCCAACTAAACCAACCATTGATAATATCTATGATGACTTTGGTACAGTAAAAGGCAATGTTGCTAGTGGTGGTGTCGCTGATGATGCAACACCAACCTTAACAGGTAAGGCCGAAGCTGGTAGCACGGTGACTATTTATGATGGCGCTACAAAAGTTGGTACTACTGTTGCGGATAGTAATGGTAAATGGACATTCACGCCTGCAACGGATATTGCCAAAGGCCTACATAATTACACTGTTACAGCCACAGATAATGCAGGTAACGTTAGCGACTCAAGTAACCTTTATGCATACACATTGAATCAGTCACCAGTCTTTGTGACCGTGGATGCATCTGCCTCAGTGTCTGAGGATGGCTTGCCACATGGTTTGCTAGACTCTGGCCCTTCTAATGTGATCGCTACCGGTTCCATGGGTATTTCTGATCCTGATGGCGATTTGAAGAGCGTGACTCTGACAGAGCCAACAGCGACCTACACCTCTGGTGGTACAACCATCACCTGGTCAGGCAATAACACAGGTACTTTGATTGGTTCTGCCAATGGTAAAGAAGTGATTCGTGTCACGATCGACAGCAAAGGTGACTATGCGGTGCAGTTGTCAGGCCCGATTGATCATCCAGTGGCTGGTCAGGAAGATACTTTGGCAATCAAGTTCGGTGTGAACGCCAACGATGCTGACACGACGACTAAAGGCTCTATCACTGTTAATGTTTCAGATGATGCGCCAACAGCGACTAACCAAACCGTGACGGCTACCAACTCTGCCAATACCAACCTCATGATTACGCTAGATATTTCTGGCAGTATGACGACCACTGATGGTGTGAATAATCAGACCCGTTTGGCCAGTGCTATTCAGTCAATTAAGAACTTGCTGGATAAATATGACGACATGGGTGACGTGAAAGTCTCACTGGTTGTATTTGCAGGCTTGGATCAAACCAAACAATTGGGTAATGGCTGGTTGACCGTTGCACAAGCCAAGGCTTACCTGAATAATCTGTCAGCGGATGGTAATACCAACTATGACTCTGCGTTGAACACGGCCATGAATGCGTTTGGTACATCCGGTAAGCTGGATAATGCACAAAACGTGTCCTATTTCTTCACTGATGGCCAACCTAACCGTGGTGTCGGTGGTGATAGTAGCTTGACTGGTCAAGAGAATAGCAATAATGGAGACAGAGGTATCCAGCAAGCAGAAGAGGCGACATGGATTAACTTCCTGAATAACAACCATATCAAGTCTTACTCGATTGGTATCGGTTCCGGCGTCACTTCAAACACTGAGTTGAATCCGATTGCTTATGATGGCCAAACGGGTACGAATACAGATGGTGTACGTGTGACATCGTTTAACCAGTTAGACTCTGTCCTGAATGAGACTGTGAGCAGCCCAATTACCGGTAGCTTGACCTCAGGTGGTGGCTTTGGTGCAGATGGTGGTTATGTGAAATCGATTGCGGTTGACGGTTCTACTTATACCTTCAACTCATCAACCGGTGCCATTACCGTGACGGGTACCAATAACAGTACGTATGATGCTACCAGCCATAAACTGGTGATCACGACTGCACAAGGCACTTTGCTGGTTGATATGGATGATGGTTCATTCTCATTCACACCGAAAAACACCAGCGTTGCTGGCACCAGCTCGTTTAATTACACATTAAGCGACAATGATGGCGATACCAGTTCTGCAACGCTGACTGTGAATGTGGCTAAGCAGATAACCTCTATCCCACAAGTGGCGCCAGAAGTCAGCAATGGTATGGGGGCCGCTGGCTTGTTGACCTTGCCAGGTTTGTTAAATGTAGACTTGCTCAACTTCTCAAGCCGTCAGGCATTCACTGCAAGTGATGTGAATAACAACATCAGCTCTGTGACGATTGCCTATAACACCTTTATTGGTGTGACATTAGGCACGGCCTATCTGACTTATTCACAAGCCGTTGCGAATGAGTTGGGCCTGAATGTGAGCTACACGCAAAGCAGTGGTTTCCTCGGCTTGATCGGTGCTAATGGCAAAATGGTGATCACTGCTGCTGATGGTGGCACAGTGGATAACCTTGCGCTCAATGAGTTCTTGTCAACGGTTAAAACCAATGAGCAGGCCGTTGATTTGAGCTTGTTCCAGAACTTCAAAATCACTGCAGTGGACAGCACTGGCTTGCAGGACAGCGAATCAGCCTCTAACCTGATCAATATTGATTTGTTGAACAGCAACAAGGGTACGCCAATTATTGGCGGCGATAGCGCTGACAATACAGTGAATGGTACGTCTGGCAATGACATTATCTACGGCTATGCCGGTAACGATACCTTGAATGGTGGCGCTGGTAATGACATCCTGCGCGGTGGTGCTGGCAACGATAAGCTGAATGGCGGTGATGGCAACGACATCCTGATCGGTGGTAAAGGTAACGATACCCTGACTGGTGGCGCTGGCGTAGACGTGTTCAAGTGGGATCGCGGTGATGATGCTCTTGTCAATGGCAGTGTCGCACGTGACACGATCAATAGTTTCGACAAGAGCTCTGTCAGCCAGGGCGGCGATATCCTGGATGTGCGTGACTTGCTGCAAGGCGAGAATGCTGGCAACCTGGTGAACTACCTGCACTTTGAAAAATCCGGCAGCGATACAATTATCCATATCAGCTCTAATGGTGGTTTCGCAACGGATGCACACAATGTGTCTGGCAGCTTCAGCAGCGGTAATACGACCCAGCAGATTGTGCTGAGTGGTGTGGACCTGACCACAGGTCAGACCTCTGATGCAGCGATTATCTCTAACTTGTTGTCACAGCAAAAACTGATTACTGATTAATTATCAGTGTCTGTCAAAAAAGCGACCTTCGGGTCGCTTTTTTATTTTCTATTGATCATGAGACGGTCCCCATTCTCTATGGACCAATTTACTTGCATATTGCAATAAGAGGCACAAAAACATTTGTTAACATATTTATGTTTCTTTTATTAATATTGGTAAAATAAGTTAACTAATGTTTTATTTGGTTTTCTTGTATGCATCTAGCAGGTTTTGTTTTAAGCGTTCAGAAGTGGATTTATCGCGTACGCATCCTCCAGATTATTCTCGGTTTTTTGCTACTACTTGCCAGCGGTTCTGTCGATGCCATGTACTCCTTTCCGGCTGTTTCAGGTGCGCCTATGCCACCAGGCTGTGTTGGTAGCGCGGGGACGTATACCTGTACGGGCTACACCAATATTCAAGACCACGTACAATTTCTCGATACCGGCAATGTCAGCATTACCGTTAATGGCTCACTGAATATCGGCATCTATAGCATAGGCAGTGCTACACAAAATGCAAATGTCAGCTTTCTGGTGAATGGTTTGGTCACCGTTAACGCCGCCACGGTGCATGCGACCATCAACTCTGGCATTTATTCCATGACACTCACCGGCGCGCCTTATATCCGCGGTAACCTGTTGACGTCAACAGGTAGCATCACGGCGCGTGGCACGATACAAGGCGATGTCTCTGCGAGCAGTTACGGTGCAATCAGTCTATTACAAAATACAGTGATTAATGGCCATGTAGCGGCGAGAACGGGGCTGGTCACGTTATACGACAGTGCCATGATTCATGGCAGCCTCAGTACGACCTCTGGTACGGTAACACTTTACGGATTTAACATTGTCGACTCATGGGTCAACTGTGACAGCTGCAATCTTTATTTATACGGTCAAAATAACACCATTGGTGGTGATATACGCGTGGCGAATGTATATGCGAGTTCAGCACAAAATAGCCATTATAATGGCGCCATACAGGCAGTTTCTGGTTATATTGCACTCGGGACTGGCTCGATCGTGTACGGGGATATCACTGCTTTATCCAGCGGATTTACCACCAGTAACGTGGCAGTTTATCAAAGTGTTATCAATGGAACGGTGAACGTCAGTTCCGAGGCGAGTGCCAGTGTCAATCTGTTTAACGGCTCTATCATTCATGGCCGTGTGCAGGTCACCAATAGCGGGATGGCAGCATATGCTAATAATAACGTTTATCTGGATAGCAATTCAGTCATCAACAATTCGGTGTCCGTGACTGGCGTTATTATCAATAACGGCAGGATTAACGGCTGTGCCAGGACGAGTTCGAGTTATCCGGCAGCTATCCAACTGCAATGGGGCTCTAATACCGCGGGAATATGCTGTGCCAGTTCAGGTAGCTGCTCACAAACATCTTGTGTCATCAACCCTTTTGGCTATCCGACAAACAGATGCTCAACACCGGCCAATAAATTCAATTGTATTGATCCTTCAGTCAGCAACCCGAACGCGGCTAATGGTCACTTATTCACCCAGATTGCGAATAGTGCGTTTAATGTCGATGTGGTCGCGCTTGCCGCTGATAATAGCGTCAATACTGATTATGTCGCGACAGGGCAGGGTAATCAAACTGTAGAAGTGAGGCTGATTGACTGCGGTGATCCTGCTGTATTGATCAATCAAAGCTGTGGCGGCACGACAACCAACCTTTCAACGCAGAGTCTCACTTTCAGCAATAGTGATGCTGGCCGTAAGCGACTCTCTAACACAATTAGCAATGCTTATAAAAATGTACGTTGCACAGTGACTGACACCAATGCTACTCAGCAGACTTCGCTGTCGACAGATAATTTTGCAGTGCGGCCTGCAAATTTTAGCAGTGTGAGTTCAAGCAATGCCAATGCAGATGTTGCTACTGGTATCAGTACTAGCAATACGCCTATCATTAAAGCGGGCAGTGGCCGATTTAACATGACCGCCAGCACCGGTTTATCTAACTATAACGGCACGGCCAAAATAGATCCCAGCAAACTCATAGCACATACGGGCGCTGTACATACCGGTGCAGTCTCTGGGACGTTTAGCCAAGACAGCTATGGCAACAGCACCGGTACAAGCTTTAGCTATGATGAAGTCGGCTATTTTAGATTTAGTGCGCTGGGTATTTACGATGACACGTTTACCCTGGTGGATGCCAGTGTTGGCGATTGTGTGGCAGGGTTTACTGCCAGCAATAACAAACAGGCCTGTGCCTTTGGCTATGCGCCGAGCACTAATGTATATATGGGGCGCTTTGTGCCCGACCATTTTGCGATTAGCCCGCAATCAGTCACCCCCGCATGCAGCAACCAGTTTTCATATTTTGGCCAGGATGGATTGTTGACACGATTCCAGATTAAAGCGCTAAATTCCAGCGGAGTGACTACCCAGAACTATACGGGTGTTTATGGTGGCTTTGCCCGACTGAATCTCAACAGTTATGCTGCCTATCATTTTAATCTTTCTCCTCACACGTTTACTTTAATCCCCAAGGTCAATGGATCCGCAGGCGTATGGAGTCAAGGTCAGGCAACGATTCAAGTTGCCCACCAGGTGAGCAGACCCGGTAATCGCACACCTGTGACTAATATCAGCGTGGAGGCACAGCCGGTGGATGATGATGGCGTCACCATATCCAGTGCGGTGGCTGTCTCTGCGAGCAGCAGTCCATTTCGTTATGGGCGGTTATATTTATCTCCTGCGCATGGTTCTGAGTTGTTGCCACTGCCTTTACAACTGGAGGCGCAGTATTGGAGTGATAGTGTTGTTGCTTATGTCAGAAGTGTGGGCGATAGCTGTACAACGGTTCCGTTATCAAGTGTTGTCATGAAAAACTACCATGGTCAGTTAAATGCCTGTGAAACACATTTGGCCGGTAACGCTACAATGGTGAATGGCTTGTTAGGTCTTAGATTAACAGCACCAGGGGTGAGCGGTGGCCAGCCTAATACAGGCAGTGTCGACGTAGAGGTGAATCTCGGTGTGGCCTCAAACAATGATAAAACCTGTGTCAGTCAGGCAGAAACGCCGGCTATTGATGGTGTGATGCCCTGGTTTGGTGTCGATCCTGAGGCGCGGGCGACGTTCGGCATCTATAAGTCACCGATCGTTTATATGCGGGAAAGCTTTTAACGGTAAAACGGACTGCCTATTTTTGTGTCAGCAGTCCGTGCTTTCGGCTGTGGTTAAACCATCAGCATATCGACAAACTGGTTGACTGAAGTGGCTTCCAGTTTGGCCTGGTCCTGACACAAAGCCAGAATTTCGGCTTGTCTGGCTGGATCAAAACGGCGCGCCAGGTTGATTTGGAATTTCTTCACCAGCTCCGGGATGCCCTCGCCACGGCGACGGCGGTGGCCAATTGGGTACTCCACGACGATATTGCTGGATTGTGAACCATCTTTAAAGAAAATCTGGATGGCGTTGGCAATTGAGCGTTTTTCCGGGTCGAGGTAGTCTCGTGTGTACTCTGCTTTTTCGACACAGTGCATTTTATCGCGCAAGGCATCAATGCGTGGGTCGGCTGCTGCGGCATCTTCGTAGTCTAGCGCCGTCAAACTGCCTTTGAGCAAGCCTACGGCAGCCATATACTGAATACAGTGATCGCGGTCGGCCGGGTTATTCATGGGGCCGGTTTTATCAATAATGCGAATCGCCGACTCATGGGTGGTGATGACGATTTTCTCAATATTGGCGATATCTTCCAGCGTTTGCAGGCGATTGCCGAATTCTTTGTTCAGCTGGAATGCAGATTCCACCGCCGTTTGTGCATGGAACTCGGCCGGGAAAGAGATTTTGAACAATACCTGCTCCATGACATAGCTACCGTATGGGCGCTGGAATTTGAAGGCATTGCCTTTAAACAGGACATCGTAGAAGCCCCAGGTTTTGGCCGTGAGTGCGCTTGGGTAACCCATTTCGCCTTGCAGCGTCATCCAGGCCAGGCGCACCGCACGTGAGGTGGCATCGCCAGCCGCCCAGGACTTACGTGAGCCTGTATTCGGGCTATGACGGTAGGTACGCAAACTTTGGCCATCAACAAAGGCGTTAGACACGGCATTAATAATGTCTTGCTTGTTACCACCCAATAGTTTGGTCACCACGGCGGTTGAGGCGATTTTAACCAGGATCACGTGGTCCAGGCCCACACGGTTAAAACTGTTTTCCAGTGCCAGCACGCCTTGAATTTCATGCGCCTTAATCATGGCGGTCAGTACGTCTTTCATCGTCAGTGCCGGCTTGCCTTCGGCGACGTTTTTACGCGACATATAGTCGGCAGATGCCAGAATGCCGCCCAGGTTGTCAGAAGGGTGACCCCATTCTGCCGCCAGCCAGGTATCGTTAAAATCCAGCCAGCGGATCATGGCACCGATGTTGAAGGCCGCCAGGATAGGGTCCAGCTGATAAGAGGTGCCTGGCACTTTGGCGCCGTTCGGCACCACTGTCCCGGCAATGACTGGCCCCAGCATTTTGGTACAGGCGGGGTAATCCAGGGCTTCGAAGCCACAGCCCAAGGTATCCATCAGGCAATTACGGGCGGTGTCAAAGGCCTCAGCCGAGCTGATTTCAAAATCTGCCACGTAATTGGCAATATCAACAATCACCTGATCTGGGTCAGGGCGAACGTTGGAAATATGGGCGGACATAATGTGTTTCTTTCAAATAAAAGATTAAGCCACAGAGGACACAGAGAGCACAGAGCTGGTCGAGAAAAGGATTTTCTCTGTGCTCTCTGTGTCCTTTGTGGCAAAAATTAACGTTTTTCCAAAGGTACAAACGGTCTGTTATCCGGGCCGTTGTACTCTGCATTCGGGCGAATAATCTTGTTGTCTATACGTTGCTCAATGGCATGAGCTACCCAGCCGGTGGTACGTGAAATCACAAAAATAGGCGTGAACATGCCGGTTGGAATGCCCATCATGTGATAGCTGGAGGCGCTGTACCAATCCAGGTTGGGGAACATTTTTTTCTCGCGCCACATGGTTTCTTCAATGCGCGCAGAGATATCAAATAATGTCATATTGCCTGCATCTTCGCAGAGTGATTTGCTGACAGCTTTAATCGACTCATTGCGAGGGTCGGCGATGGTATAGACCGGATGGCCAAAGCCAATAATGATTTCCTTGCGTGCCATACGTTCCATGATGTCGGCCTCGGCTTCATCAGGCGTTTTGTAGCGCTCGATAATTTCCATCGCCGCTTCGTTAGCACCCCCATGTTTCGGGCCGCGCAGAGCACCAATGGCCCCCGTGATGCAGGAGTACAAGTCAGACAGGGTGCCGGCAATCACGCGTGAGGTAAAAGTCGATGCGTTAAACTCATGCTCGGCATACAGCACCAGTGAGGTATTCATGGCCTTGATATGCAACTCAGACGGTTTTTTGCCATGCAGGATATGCAGGAAGTGGGCGGCGATGGAGTCGTCATCGGTTTCTACTTCAATACGCACGCCGCGGTGGCTAAAGTGATACCAGTAAATGAGGATGGAGCCAAAACAGGCAATCAGGCGGTCACCCAAAGCCTGTGCACCTGCCGTGTTGCGGTCAACGGCTTCTGGCTCTAATGTACCCAACATAGAGCAACCCGTGCGCATCACATCCATAGGGTGCGCATTGGCAGGAATCTGTTCCAGTACGGCTTTAAGTGCACTGGGCAGGCCGCGTAGCTTTTTGAGCTTTTGGTGATAAGCGGTGAGTTGTGGTTGGGTGGGCAACTCACCGTGGATCAGCAAATAAGCGACTTCTTCGAATGTGGCATGTTTAGCCAGCTCGATGATATCGTAACCACGGTAATGCAAGTCATTACCGCTATGGCCCACGGTGCAAATGGCCGTGGTGCCCGCAGCCACGCCCGCCAGCGCGACGCCTTTTTTGCGTTTTGGGGCTTCGGTGGCTGCAATAGTTGGATCAGTGGTGGTGTTCATAACTAACCTCCTTGTTTCTGGTCGCGTGTGTTGATTATTTATACAGCGCGTCTAATTTTTGTTCAAAAGCGTGATAACCCAGGTGCTCATACAAGTCGGCACGCGTTTGCATCAGGTCCAGTACATTTTTTTGTGTGCCATCCTGGCGCACGCCTTGATACACTTTAAGCGCGGCCTGGTTCATGGCGCGGAAAGCTGATAAGGGGTATAGCACCATGCCTACGCCAGCAGTGGCAAGTTCGCTTACGCTAAACAACGGTGTAGAACCAAATTCGGTGATGTTTGCCAGTACCGGCACTTTAACTGCATCGACAAACTGCTGGTACATATTCAGGTCTGTCATCGCTTCCGGAAAAATCATGTCGGCGCCAGCTTCCACGCAGGCACAGGCGCGATCTATGGCGGATTGCAAGCCTTCCACGGCCAGCGCATCTGTCCGCGCCATAACGACAAAGTCATCATCAGGTTTGGCGTCGACTGCTGCTTTGACGCGGTCTACCATTTCGTCCAGGCTGACAATCGCCTTGTTGGGGCGGTGGCCACAACGTTTGGCACTGACCTGGTCTTCAATATGCACGGCCGCTGCACCCGCTTTGGCGACACTTTTAATCGTGCGCGCAATGTTGAAGGCGCCGCCAAAACCGGTATCAATATCGACTAGTAGTGGTGTATCCACGGCATCGGTAATCCGGCGCACATCGACCAATACATCTTCGAGGCCAGAAATACCGAGGTCAGGCAAGCCTAAAGAACCTGCCGCTACGCCGCCACCGGACAAGTAAATGGCTTTAAACCCGGATTGTGTGGCCAGCATGGCGTGATAGGCATTGATGGCACCGATAATCTGTAATGGTTTTTCTGCGGCCAGTGCTGCGCGGAAACGACCGCCTGGCGTATTGAATTGCGTCATGTTGGTTTCCTGTTGATCAGCGATTAAAAGAAAGCGTGTTCAGCATCTTCCGGCATGGCAACACCGGTTTGCTTGGCTTTTTGCAGCACTTCCCAGAAATAACGATAGGTGGCACGGTCATGCAACTCGCCCGCATACTGAATCGGGCCCCAATCGGCTGCTTGCGCTGCCAGCAGGATATTGGCGGCGTCTGTCACCTCGTCAAAATTAGGTTTCATGGCGTCGACAATGGCCTGAATCTGCGTCGGATAGATGCTCCACATACGCATAAAGCCGAATTCGTTGCGTGCGCGATATGCATCACTGTAGGTGACCTCTACATTTTTCAGGTCCAGCGTGACGTTGTGTGCAGGCACCACGCCATTAGCCAGCGCGGCAGAGACGACTTCAGTCTTGGCGCGTGCCAGCAACCGGTGGTCAAACTGGCCGGGGCTGCGCATGGCTGCGGCGGGGATAGCGCCGTGGTGGGCGCTGACAAAGTCCATGAGGCCGAAATCCAGCACCTGTAACCAGGGCAGTTGTGCAATCTCATGCACTTGTCTGAGTGCGCCATGCGTTTCAATCAGGATGTGTACCGGAATCTCACGGCGAATGCCGTGTTGCTTCGCGACTTGCTGAATATAGGTGATCATTTCATGGGCTTGGGCGATATCGGTACATTTAGGAATCGTGATATAGCTCAGCACTTCACCCGCGCCGCCGACCAGAATGTCGATATCCTTTTTCCAGTGCGGGTGCGTGTAGTCATGAATACGTGCCCCGGCCATTTTGTATTTATTGGCTTCGGAATTCAGTATGCGGACGATCATTTCTGCATGTGCTTGTTCCTGGCCGCTGGCGGCGCCATCTTCGCAATCACAGGTAATATCAAATACCGGGCCTGCAGCGTTAGGCGTGGCCGGGTCTTGGAGTGACAAGGCTTTCAGGATCAACTTTTCGCTACCGGCAAAATGTTCACAAGCCGGAATCACCGGAAACGGCTTTTCACCGCCAAAAAGTGCCTGATTTGGATGAACAGCCATGTTTAGTTTCCTTTGCGTGGAATAAGAACGGTATAGTCGAGATCAAGCACCACGTGCGGGTGATAGCCCTGCGTGGTTTTGATGTTTTCCAGGGTAGCTGGCGGCATATTTTTGACGCCGACCATGCGTAAGCGCAATGCGCCTAACTCAGGATGGGGCAGGGCCCATTTATCCAATACCTTGGTCAGGCAATAAATGGTGTCACCCGAATAACTTGGATTGGCATGGGTGCCACCGTTAATCGCCAGGATCGCAATGGCGTTTTCCAGGCCTTCATAACTGAGGGCACGACAGGCCGAAATCACTACGCCGCCGTATACGAGGCACTGGCCCTGCGGTGTGCTTTTCATCAGGTGTGCATCAAAGTGCAGGCGCGCATTGTTCTGATATAGGTGCGTGGCCATGGTATGGTCACTCTCATTGATGGTCAGGCCAGAAGGGTGGCGCATGCATTCACCCACTTCGTAATCGTCCCACCAGTATTGACCAGCTGTGGCTGTGCCCAGGCTGTTATTTAGCTTGAAGTGGGCTGGCACGGCTAATGATTCAGGGCTGACAAATTCCGGCAGCTCAGGAATGACAGTGTCCGGCGCGGGCGCCTCCTGGTTTTTCTTGTGCACCATCACCCAGCGTACCCAGCTGAGTACTGGTTGCTGATGCTGGTTGATCGTGGTTGAGCGCACCCAGACCACACCATTTTTGCCGCTGGAATTCTGTTTAAGGCCGATGACTTCACTGGCGGTTGTCAGCGTGTCGCCCACGTATACGGGCTGGATGAAGCGTACATCTGCGTAGCCGAGATTGGCGACGGCATTGACTGAGATATCTGGGACGGTCTTGCCAAAAGCAATATGAAACGCCAGCAGGTCATCAATTGGCATCTGCGGGTAACCCAGCGACAGTGCCAGCGGCGTGCTGCAATGTAAGGGGTTACGTGCGCCCGTTAGCGCAATATACAGCGCCGTGTCACCTGTCGTGATGGTGCGTGGCGTGGCGTGCTGGATAGTTTCACCCAGTACAAAATGTTCGAAAAAACGTCCGGTGTTGATTTTTGTGCTCATTTTCAACTCCTTTATATAAACTCTTCTTCCAGCTCGGCAATGGCCTCTGCCAGTTGAATCAAGCGTTGTGCGGCTTTGATATGGTGGTGTTCGACCAGCTTGTCATTCACCACTACCGTGCCGCGCCCACCCTCGTTGGCTTCTTTGAGGGCTTTGATAATCAGCCGCGCATGTTCGACTTCTGCGCGTTGCGGCGTATACGCGTCATTGCAATAAGCAATTTGCGCCGGATGCACCAGCGATTTGCCATCCATGCCGATGTCTCGGCCTATGCGACAGGCATATTCAAACGAATGCATGTTTTTGAAATCTGAAGTAATACCATCAATCACGCCTTTGCCGTAAGCGCGGGCTGCCAGCACCACCAGTGATAATGAGGTCAGGATGGCTGAGCGTTCGTGCGTCACACGTGCGTGCAGTTGTGAAATCAGGTCTGAGGTTGCCATCACCATACAGATGACGCGGTCTGAGGCTGCGGCAATTTCCTTGGCATTCAATACGGCCAGCGGGCTTTCTATCATGACCATCATGGGTACATTTTTGCCGCCAGCCTCATCTAGTAACTGCTGCGCCTGCAATACATCTTCGCGCGACTCAATGTTAGGGAACAAAATGGCATCTGCACCAATATTAGCCACTGCTTGAATGTCGTCATGGCCCCAGATGGAGTGTAAGTCATTGACGCGCACCACGACTTCTCTTTTGCCGTAGCCACCTTGCTGCACCGCATTCACCACGTTGTGGCGTGATTGAATTTTGGCATCGACCAGAATAGGGTCGCCCAGGTCCAGAATGACAGAGTCTGCCGCGAGTGAGCGTGCACGTTCCAGGTAATGTTGATTACAGCCAGGAACATATAGCATCGAGCGTCTGGGTCTGAGTGCATATGACATGGGTTTTCCTTTGTTACGGCAAGAAATTAGATTCATTATTCATGAATAAAAAAACTGTGTCAACAAATATCTTATGTCTTATATAAGATATAAAATAGTGGACAATAAAAAAGCGCTGTGATATAAATTAAAAACCTTGTTTCAGGTGCAATTGATGGTGCCAATCATGAATGGAGTCGAATCTATGGATAAGCAGTTAGGGTCGCCGAGTTACCGGCCGCTGTATGACCAAATTAAAGTGCTGATCACGCAAAGCCTGATCGGCGGGGAGTGGCGCCCCGGAGATATGATTCCCAGCGAAATTGACCTGGCGCAGCGGTTTAAAGTCAGTCAGGGCACTGTGCGCAAGGCGATTGATAGCCTGGCGACAGAAAACATCCTGATTCGGCGCCAGGGCAAAGGTACTTTTGTTGCTACGCACAATCAGGATGACGTCAAGCTGCGTTTCTTGCGTCTGACCGCAGAAAATGGCCAGAAAGAAATGCTGCAGAATGAGTTTATCTCCTGCATTAAAGGTAAAGCCAGTGTGCATATCGGTAAGGTGCTGGAAATGAAGGCTGGCGCAACCACCATAGATGTGAAGCGTTTGCTGACGTTCTCGGGTCGCCCTCTGATTTATGACCACATTATTGTGCCTGCCGCACCATTTAAAGGATTGAACCGCGCCAAGGTAGAAGAGAGTAATGGCTCCATGTATAGCATGTATGAATCACAGTTTGGTGTGCGCATGATCCGGGCGGAAGAGCGTATTAAAGCAGTGGCGGCGGATGCGGAAGTGGCCAAGGCTTTGGGCTTGAAAGAAGGGTATCCGCTGCTGAGTATAGAGCGCGTGTCATTTACTTATGGCGATAAGCCGATGGAGTGGCGTTTGGGTTTGTGTCTGACTGACGATCACCACTACATGAGCGAATTAGAATGATTGAAAAATCTTCATCAGCGGCGTTGGACTGCGCTTGCCGTGCCATATGCACTGTCTGCGCTTGTCCGCCTTGCTGCTGAAGTTTTTGAATCATTCAAAAGAATAGAAAACCCAAGGAGAAGTCATGGACGATTTAAAGCAACGCGCGCTGGATTACCACCAGTTTCCCAAGCCAGGGAAGCTGAGCGTGGAGTCGTCCAAGCCTTGTGCCACGCAGCAGGATTTATCATTGGCCTATACGCCCGGTGTGGCCGAGCCTGTGCGTGAAATCGAGGCAGATCCGGCCAATGCCTATAAGTACACCAATAAGGGTAATTTGGTGGCAGTGATTACCGATGGCACTGCGGTGCTGGGTTTAGGCAATGTGGGGGCGCTGGCAGGCAAGCCAGTGATGGAAGGCAAGGGCGTGTTGTTCAAGCGCTTTGCGGATATTGACGTGTTTGATATTGAAGTCAATGCCGCGACGCCGGACGAGTTTATCCAGACTGTGGTGAATATTGCGCCGACGTTTGGCGGCATCAATCTTGAAGATATTGCTGCGCCGCACTGTTTTTATATTGAAAATGAATTAAAGAAACGCCTGGATATCCCGGTATTTCATGATGATCAGCATGGCACGGCCGTGATTGTGGCGGCCGCTTTGTTGAATGCGCTTGATCTCCAAGGCAAAACGTTGCCCCGCGCCAAAATTGTGTTTTTAGGCGCGGGTGCAGCGGGTTGTTCCTGTGCCAAGCTGCTCAAGTTAATGGGTGCCACCAACATCACCATGGTCGATCGCAAAGGGGTGCTCGATCACAGCCGCGACGATTTACATGATAACAACCGCGAGTTGGCAATTGAGGTTGGCAATATCAAAACGCTGGCAGATGCCATGCAAGGGGCGGATGTATTTATTGGCGTCTCGGCTAAAAATGGTTTGCCACCAGAACTGGTGCCACTGATGGCCGCGAGCCCGGTTATTTTTGCCCTGGCCAATCCTGATCCTGAAATCCTGCCCAGCCAGGTATTTGCCTTGCGTGATGACGTGATTATGGCGACTGGCCGCAGTGATTTCCCTAACCAGGTCAATAATGCCTTGTGTTTTCCTTACTTGTTCCGTGGTGCACTGGACGCACAGGCAAAACAGATTACCGAGCAGATGAAAGTGGCTGCTGCCAAAGCGCTGAGCCAGTTGGCACGTGAGCCTGTGCCACCACAAGTACTGGAGGCCTATCAGTTACAGTCTTTGTCGTTTGGTAAAGACTACATTATCCCCAAACCATTTGATCCACGCTTGATGGAATACGTGGCCGGTGCCGTGGCGCGTGCGGCTAATGCAGGTGAGTAAGAGTTATTCAGCATGATTGTAAAGAAGCAAAAAAAACAGCGCCCGAAGAATCTGGATTTATTCACGATCCGCCTGCCGGTGAATGCGGTGGTGTCGATTCTGCACCGCGCCAGCGGCGTGGTGCTGTTTCTGATCCAGCCGCTGTTGTTATGGACCTTGTATTTATCCTTGTCCAGTGCGCAAGGCTATGCCGCCGTGGCTAAGCAATTCCAGCAATGGCCTGTGAAGTTGCTAGTCACCGCCTTGGCCTGTGCTTTCTTCCATCATTTTTATGCGGGCATCCGTCATTTGGCCATGGATGTGCACTGGATGACAACGTTACAAAAGGCACGCTTTTCCAGCCGGGTGGTGTTGTGGCTGGTGGCAGTCACCATGGTGTTTGTGATCTGGGCGATTTGGGTGAGAGGCTAGCATGTTGTTTGAGTTACTGACGGCCAAATACCCAGGCATGCGCCGCTGGCTGACACAGCGCTTATGTGCACTGTCGATGGCGGTTGTCCTGCTACTGCTGTGGTTACGAGTGATGTGCTTGTCGCCACAGAATTACAGTGAATGGCAGGCTTTGTTTGCACCGCTGTGGTGGCGTCTGCTCTCGGTGTGGTTTTTTGCCTGCATGCTGTTGCATGCCTGGTTAGGCGTACGTGATGTGTTGCGCGATTATGTGCCGCATTTAGGTATCCGGGCCGTGCTGCAATGGCTGGTGAATTTCGCAGTATGGGGCAATGCCATAGCGGTGATATGGATTTTATTTGGAATGAATTTTTAAGGTGAGTGGCATGGCTGGTGTAACTAATATGACAGGTGCAAGCAATATCCAGCATCATCAGGTGGATGCCGTCATTATTGGCGGCGGCGGTGCCGGCTTGCGTGCCGCGCTGCAACTGGCTGAGTCGGGCGCAGATGTTGCTGTCCTGTCCAAAGTGTTTCCGACGCGCTCACATACGGTGGCGGCGCAAGGTGGTATTGCGGCAGCGCTGGGTAATGTGTCTGATGATAACTGGTTGTGGCATATGTACGACACCATCAAGGGGTCGGACTACCTCGGGGACCAGGATGCGATTGAGTTTATGTGCCGCAATGCAGCCAAAGCCATTATCGAGCTGGAGCACTTTGGTATGCCGTTTGACCGTCTGGAAAACGGTCGTATTTTTCAGCGCCCATTTGGCGGCATGACGCGCAATTTTGGCGAAAAACCGATTTCACGCACCTGTGCTGTGGCGGACCGTACTGGACATGCCATGTTGCACACGCTGTATCAGCGCAACGTGCAAGCCAATACCCAATTTCTGATCGAGTGGTTTGCATTGGACCTGATCCGCAATGCGGACGGCGATGTGCTGGGGGTGATCGCCCTGGAAATTGAAACCGGTGATATTCATGTCATCCATGCCAAGGCCACGATGTTGGCGACGGGTGGCGGTGGCCGTATTTTCCAGGCCAGTACCAATGCTTATATCAATACTGGTGATGGTTTAGGCATGGCGGCCCGCGCAGGCTTGCCACTGCAGGATATGGAGTTCTGGCAGTTTCACCCGACCGGTGTATTGAATGCCGGTGTGCTGATTACTGAAGGCGTGCGTGGTGAGGGCGGTTACCTCGTAAATAGTGAAGGCGAACGCTTTATGGAGCGTTATGCGCCCAGCGCCAAAGATCTGGCCAGCCGCGACGTAGTGTCGCGTGCCATGGCGACTGAGATTAAAGAAGGCCGCGGCATCGGCAAACATAAAGATGCGGTGTTCCTGAAGCTGGATCATTTAGGCGAAGACATTATCAGCAAGCGTTTGCCTGGCATCCGCGAAATCGCTAAAACCTTTGCCGGGGTTGATCCTACCAATCATCCTATTCCGGTGGTGCCGACTGCGCATTACATGATGGGCGGTATTCCAACCAACCTCGATGGTCAGGTGGTCGTGCACGATGGCCAGTCAGAGCGCGTGGTGAATGGTTTGTATGCGGTGGGGGAGTGCGCCTGTGTGTCTGTGCACGGGGCCAATCGTTTGGGCTCGAACTCTTTGCTCGACCTGGTGGTATTCGGGAAAGCCGCGGGTGACAAAATGGCAACCGATATTGCAAGCAGCAAAGCGCATAAACCATTACCAGCGCATGTTGCTGATCCCACGCTGGCACGTGTAAACCGGCTGGAAAGTGATGGTCACGGTGAGAGAGTGGCCGAGGTTGGTCTGACCATGCGCCAAACCATGCAAAAGCACTGCGGTGTGTTCCGCTTCCCCGAGTTACTGGAGGAGGGCGTCAGTGCGATTCAGCAAGTCGCCCAACAAGCACAGCACTTAAGAATTACCGACAAAAGCAAAGTCTTTAATACCGCGCGCGTCGAAGCGTTGGAATTGGATAACCTGATGCAAGTGGCACTGGCCACCATGCAAGCCGCGCATGCCCGTCAGGAGAGCCGTGGTGCCCATGCACGTGAAGATTATCCTGATCGTGACGATGCCAACTGGCTCAGTCATTCGCTGTATTTTGCCCACGAGCAAAAACTGGCTTACAAGCCAGTGCGCCTGCAACCATTGACCGTAGAAACATTTGAGTTAAAGAAAAGGGTGTATTGATATGCGTTTCTCTATCTACCGCTTTAACCCGGACGTAGACAAAAAACCCTATATGCAGGATTACGACGTCACGCTGGAAGACAGCGACCAGATGCTGCTGGATGCCTTGATGAGGATTAAAGAACTGGATGAGTCGCTGAGCATGCGCAAATCCTGCCGTGAAGGCGTGTGCGGCAGTGATGCCATGAACATTAATGGTAAAAATGGTTTGGCCTGTATCACCAAACTCAGTGAGTTACAGGAGCCTGTGGTATTGCGCCCCATGCCTGGTTTGCCGGTGATTCGCGACCTGGTCGTCGATATGACGCAGTTTTTTGATAACTACCACTCGGTGATGCCCTATTTGCAAAACCATGATACGCCGCCAGATACCGAACGCCTGCAAAGCCCGGAAGACCGTGCCAAGCTGGATGGTTTGTATGAATGTATTTTGTGCGGCGCCTGTACCACCTCCTGCCCGAGCTTTTGGTGGAATCCAGACAAGTTTGTCGGCCCGGCTGGCCTGATGCAGGCCTATCGCTTTATTGCTGATAGCCGCGACCAGGAACAGGATGCACGACTGGAAAACCTGGAAGATCCATATCGTTTGTATCGCTGCCACAACATTATGAACTGTACTGATGTGTGCCCGAAAAAACTCAATCCGAATGCGGCGATTGCGGCGATTAAAGACCTCAAGATTGAAAAGGCCAAAGCGCATAACGAAGCCAAGTCTGGCAAAAAAGGGCCCGGCAAGAAGATCTTTGGTATCAAGGTGTTATAGGAGCGACGTATGTTGAATGCTGAGATTTTACGGGAAGCAGAGCAGCGGCGCCTGGCCTGGCGTTGCCGCCGTGGCATGCTGGAGCTGGATATTGTGTTGCAACGTTTTGTCAGCGAACACTTTAGCGGGCTGACTCTGGCGGAAATGGAGCAATTGGATGCCTTGCTTGAGCTACCGGACAACGTGTTCTGGGATTTGATCCAGGGCCTGAATCCGCAACCTGCGGCAACACAGGTCGCTGCCATCCTTGAAAAATTAAGAGCAAGCCGGCCCACGGCAGAACAGGAAACCGCATGAGTCAGCACATGGGAGAAGAGCCAATTGCACTGGATGCCAGCGCATTGGGAGATTACTGGCCAGGGATACAGTTGTATTACCCACCGGTGAAATATGCGCCCAGCCTGGGCATTTATGAGGACATGGAGCAGGCGGCCAACCGCATGGTCAAACATGCGCATTTCACCAATGCGCATACGCTGATTTTTGACCTGGAAGATGGCTGTAGGCAGAAGGAAATGAGCCGTACCTTGCTGCGCCAGGAGTTGCCCAAGCTGCGTAAGGTGAATGAACGCGTGACCATTGCCATCCGTGCCAACTCTTTCCGTACCGACGAGTACGAAGAGGATATGAAGCTGGTGCGCGACATGGGCGAGTATATCGATGTTGTCATGCTGGCCAAGGCCGGTGAGTCCTACGGTGCGGCTGAGGTGCGTGATCTGTCCAGCTTTTTGCTCAGTATCAATCCGCATATCACCATACAGCCGATTATCGAGCACCCGAAGTCGCTCAAAATTGCGCCGGAGTTGATGCAATACGACACGGTTAAACACGTGGTGTTTGGTATTCATGACTTCTCCAAAGCGCTGGGCATACATATCACGCCCGAGCACTGGATTGAAGAGTTGTTTTACTTTATCAACCAGTTGATTTTTGAAGCCAGGATCGCCGGTAAAGGCGTGATTGGCGGCGTGGAAACCCTGATTGGCAGCAACATCATGCCGGACAAATTCGTCGAGCCACATGATGTACGCCGCTGGCTGGATTTGCATGGCGATAATGAGTCGCGTGTGGTGTACAAGCACGCCTGCCAGGAGGCTGCCATGGGGCTGACCGGCAAGCAGGTGATTCACCCCGGCCATATTCATTTGTGCAAAACCGCATACACCCCGTCACCGACTGAAATCAACCAGAAAGTGGCGATTTTGAAAGCGGCGATTGAAGCGGATGCCTTGCTCGGTGGGGCGATCAAGTTTGAGGGTGAAATGCTGGATCCCCCCATGTTTGGTAAAGCCTTGCAGACGCTGTTGCGCGCACATGCCTTGCGTACCTTGAAAGTGAGCGACATGGAGTTTGCATTGCATGTATTGCAGTTGATGCCGGCGCAAGTAGTGCGACAAAACTGGCCCTACGGCATTTTGTTATAGATCAATGACTGCGCGGGCGAATCACTGCGTTGCGCGGTACTCGAAATCCTCATGTACTTTAAGTACATTCCGGTTTCTGTGTTCCGTGCGTCTTGTGCTTCATCCCGCTCGCGTATTGATACGCGTATTGAAAGATTTAAAAAAAGCATTTTCAAAAGAAATGCAAAATCAGCATCGCATAAACCATGCATGCACAGAGCGAATGGAAAGGTTTGAACATGACACAGTTGGCCCCTTATCCACAATGGCAATGGGAAATCCCTGAATTTTTCAATATCGGGGTGGCGTGTAGTGATCGCCACTTGGGCACGCCAAAAGCCGATGAAATTGCCATGATTGTGGAAGATGACACCTTTGGCACCAGTACCATCACCTTTGCCGAACTCGCGGCCAGGACAGATCGTTTTGCCCAGGTGTTGCGTGAGCTGGGTGTGCTGCCGGGTGACCGTGTCCTGATTCGTTTACCTAACAGCCTGGATTATCCGACTGCTTTTTTAGGCACGATGAAAATCGGTGCGATTTCGGTGCCGACTTCAACATTGTTGACTGCGGAAGAGGTGGCTTACCTGTCCAAGGATTCAGGTGCCGTGGTGCTTGTTACCGATGCCGCTGCCTGGGCGGGGATGTCTGCCAAGATGCAGCAGAATATCTCGCAAACGCCTAATCTGAGACACATTGTATTGACACAATTGCAAGGCGAGGTTGAAGATTCAACGGTGTTTAACGTATTGTCACTGGAAGCTGCATTAGCTACTGTGCAGCAGCTTGCGCCTGCGTATGCCACGCGTGGTGAAGATGCTGCCTACCTGGTCTATACCTCCGGTACGACCGGCTATCCCAAAGGTGTATTACATGCGCACCGCGCGTTGCTGGGTCGCCAAACGGCTGCGCAATACTGGTTTAACTATAGCGACACTGCCCAGGACCGTATCATGCATTCCGGCAAGTTTAACTGGACCTATGTGCTGGGTACTGGCCTGATGGATCCCTTGTACCTGGGTAAAACGGTGATTGTGCATGAAGGTAAAAACGATGCGCAAAAATGGCTGGAGTTGATTGCGAAACATGGGGCGACCATTTTTATCGGTGTGCCAACGATTTACCGGCAGTTGTTACAAAAAACCAAGGCTACCCAAGCAGATATTCCCAGCGTGCGTCATTTTATGAGTGCCGGTGAGCATTTGTCAGACGAAGTGCTGACGCAATGGCGTGAACGATTTGGCTTGGATATTTATGAAGCCGTGGGCATGAGTGAGTTTTCTTACTATCTGTCGCAAAGCGTTTTTCGGCCCATTCGTGCCGGTTCGGCGGGCTTTCCACAACCTGGTCATGCTATTGAGTTACTGAACCCTGAAACACTTGAGCCAGTGGCAGAGGGTGAGGAGGGGATGATTTGCGTCCCTGATACCGACCCTGGCTTGTTTCTTAATTACTGGAACCTGCCCGAAGAAACCGCCAAATATAAACACGATGGCTATTTCTTTACCGGCGACTATGCCAAATACGATGCAGATGGCTATATCTGGTTCCTGGGCCGCAAGGATGACATTATCAAGAGTTTTGGCTATCGCGTGTCGCCGTATGAGATTGAGCGCGTGTATAAAGGCCACCCAGCCGTGGCAGATTGTGCGGCTGTGGGCGAAGAGCTTGAAAAAGACAAATTGCTGGTGGTGATTTATGTCATCCCCAAACCGGATGCCGAGATTGCGCCGGAAGAACTGATGGCGTTTGGCAAACAGCATTTGGCCGCTTACAAGGCGCCTAAAACTGTGTATCTGGCCAAAGAGTTTCCACGCACCAAAAATGGTAAAATCTTGCGTAAAGATGTAAGCCCCGCCATTGCCTATTTAAAAAGCAATGCCCGCTGAAAGATGCCGCGTTAAAGAACACACAATGGCCCTGATTAAAACCCAAGACTTTATCGAGAGTGTTGCTGATGCCTTGCAATACATCTCTTACTACCATCCGGAAGACTATATCCAGGCGTTGGCGGCTGCCTATGAAAAAGAAGCTTCTCCTGCCGCCAAGGATGCCATTGCTCAAATTCTGACCAATTCGCGTATGTGCGCGGAAGGCAAGCGCCCCTTGTGCCAGGATACCGGCATTGTGGTGGCCTTTATCAAGGTAGGCATGCAGGTGCGTTTTGAAGGCGATATGACGCTGGAAGAGATGGTCAATGAAGGCGTACGCCGCGCTTACCTGCATCCAGACAATATGCTGCGAGCCTCTATTGTGAACGACCCGGCAGGGGCACGTAAAAATACGCGCGATAATACGCCAGCCATTACCCATGTTGAGATGGTGGCCGGGGATACCGTCGATATCCAGATTGCGGCTAAAGGTGGCGGTTCTGAGAATAAATCCAAACTGGCAATGCTGAATCCTAATGAAAGCATCGTCGACTGGGTGTTGGAAGTCGTACCAGAGATGGGCGCGGGCTGGTGCCCGCCCGGCATGCTGGGCATAGGTATAGGTGGTAGCGCGGAAAAAGCCATGCTGCTGGCCAAAGAGTCGCTGATGGCGCCGATTGATATTCAGGAGTTGCAGGCACGTGGCGCGCAAAATCGCATTGAAGAACTGCGGCTGGAGCTATATGAAAAGGTCAATCAATTAGGCATTGGGGCGCAAGGCCTGGGCGGCCTGACCACCGTGCTCGACGTGAAAATCCTGGATTATCCGACGCATGCAGCCAGTCTGCCGGTGGCGATTATTCCTAATTGCGCGGCAACGCGCCACGTGCACTTTACGCTGGATGGTTCCGGCGTAGCTGAACTGACACCACCGAATCCTGATGTGTATCCTGACGTGCATTGGGCGCCGAGCCCACAAGCCAAACGCGTGAACCTGGAAACCGTCACGCGTGCAGAAACACAAACCTGGAAAACCGGTGATACCTTGCTGTTGACTGGCAAAATACTGACCGGGCGTGATGCTGCGCACAAACGCATACAAACCATGCTGGCCAAGGGTGAGCCGCTGCCGGTTGATTTCACCAACAAGTTTATTTACTACGTCGGCCCGGTAGATGCGGTGCGCGATGAGGCCGTTGGTCCAGCAGGCCCAACGACAGCAACGCGTATGGATAGCTATACCGATATGATGCTGAACACTGGTTTGCTGGGCTCTATCGGTAAAGCCGAACGGGGTGAAGAAGCCTTGGTCGAGATTGCCAAGCACAAATCGGTCTACCTGATGGCGGTAGGTGGCGCGGCTTATCTGGTGAGCAAGGCGATTAAAAAGTCACGTGTATTGGCTTTTGAGGAATTAGGTATGGAAGCCATCTATGAGTTTGAAGTGGTGGATATGCCAGTGACGGTGGCGGTGAGTGCAGATGGGGAGTCTGTGCACCAGACCGGGCCGGCACAATGGAAAAAAACCATTGCTTTACACGCGGTGTAAATAGCGGGCCTGCAATGTGAGCGACATCACTGAGGCCGGGCACGAATTGGGGAAATATACGTCATACTACTAAGCGTCATTATGGAGTGAGTATGATAAAAATAAACACTGGGGTAATTTGGTTCACAGCCGGGTTGGCAGTAGGTATTAGTTTGCCTGCGCATGCCGAATCCGCCCTGGAGTATTTTACCGATAGCACTGGCCGTTATAGCGGGCCAACGCTGGAAGACCAGGTGGCATTGATGGATAGCGATCACAACGGTTTTGCCGATGTGTTTGAAGTGCGTGCCTACCTGGAAAAACAGCACGGCAAGGGTTATCAAAAAGAATTACTGGATAAATGGGAATCGTCTGCTTACGGAAAAAGTTGCAGTACGCCATTTGCCAAAGAGTTATATGGAGACAGTAACCGCTGACAAGATAACGGTGACATGGAGCAGTGTTGTTTTGTTGCTGTTGGCGGCGGTCATTTTGATCAATTGCCGGAATGTTACAAGCAGTTAACATTCTGGTGAATGGACTGGATTATAATCAAGCGAGAAGAATCCTCGCGGCCTGTGGTTAACACCAGCCCATTCCCCGACTTTAGTTTTTTTGATAGAGCCTACATCATGTTACAAGCATACGAAACCCACGTAAAAGAGCGCGCTGCGCAAAACCTGCCTCCATTGCCCCTGAATGCGGAACAAGTCGCCGCATTGGTTGAACTGTTGAAAGCCCCGCCTGCGGGCCAAGAGGCTTTACTTGTCGATTTGCTACAAAACCGTATTCCGGCGGGGGTTGACCAGGCCGCTTATGTGAAAGCCGCTTTTCTGGCTGATATTGCCAACAGCAAGGCCAGTTCACCTTTGGTTAGCGCTGAAAAAGCGGTTGAATTGCTAGGTACCATGCTTGGTGGTTACAACGTACAGGCATTGGTCGCTTTGCTGGATACGCCGATGGCAGCCCATGCCGTGACAGCGCTGTCGACGACGATTTTGATGTTTGACGCGTTTCATGATGTCGACGCCAAGATGAAGGCGGGTAATGCGCATGCCAAAAAGCTGATTGAGTCCTGGGCAGCTGCCGAATGGTTCACCAGTAAACCTGCGCTGGCAGAAGCCATCAAAGTGGTCGTATTCAAGCTGGATGGCGAAACCAACACCGATGACCTGAGCCCGGCACAAGATGCCTGGAGCCGTCCGGATATTCCATTGCATGCGAAAGCCATGTTGATTAACCGCATGGCCGATGGTTTGACGACGATTGAAAGCCTGAAGCAGAAAGGCTTGCCATTAGCCTATGTCGGTGATGTGGTCGGTACCGGGTCTTCACGTAAATCGGCGATCAACTCTGTGCAGTGGTGGATGGGCGACGATATTCCGTTTATCCCTAACAAACGTACGGGCGGCGTGGTGATTGGCAACAAAATTGCGCCCATTTTCTTTAATACCGCTGAAGACTCCGGGTCTTTGCCGATTCAGTGTGATGTTTCCAAGCTGAACACGGGGGATGTCATTGTCATCAAGCCTTTTGAAGGTAAGGTCTTGTCAGAAGCCGGGGAAGTGCTGGCTACGTTTGAAATGAATCCAGTGACCCTGGCCGATGAAGTGCGTGCCGGTGGTCGTATTCCCCTGATTATTGGTCGCGGCCTGACTGCCAATGCACGTAAGGCATTGGGATTGGGCGACACGGATATCTTTATCAAATCTATCCCGGCGAAAGATACCGGTAAGGGTTACACGCTGGCGCAAAAAATGGTGGGTCGTGCCTGTGGTTTGCCTGAGGGATTTGGCGTGCGTCCAGGTACTTACTGTGAGCCCAAGGCGACGACGGTAGGCTCACAGGACACCACTGGCGGCATGACGCGTGACGAGTTGAAAGAGCTGGCTTGCCTGGGCTTTAGTGCCGACCTGGTGATGCAGAGTTTCTGCCATACGGCTGCGTACCCAAAACCAGTGGATATTAAATTGCAACATGAGTTGCCTGAGTTTATGTCTAGCCGTGGTGGTGTGAGCCTGCGTGCTGGTGACGGCGTGATCCATTCCTGGCTAAACCGCCTGGTGTTGCCGGATACGGTGGGTACAGGTGGTGACTCGCATACCCGCTTCCCGATTGGTATCAGTTTCCCGGCGGGCTCCGGATTGGTTGCATTTGCTGCGGCGACGGGCGCCATGCCGCTGGATATGCCAGAATCAGTCCTGGTACGTTTTAAAGGCGAAATGCAGCCTGGTATCACCTTACGTGACTTGGTCAACGCCATTCCTTATGCGGCGATCCAGGAGGGTACGCTGACGGTGGGCAAACAGGGCAAGAAAAACGTGTTTAACGGCCGTGTGCTAGAAATTGAAGGCCTGCCAGACCTGAAAGTCGAACAGGCGTTTGAGTTGGCGGATGCCTCAGCCGAGCGTTCTGCCAATGGTTGTACCGTGCTGTTGAACAAAGAGCCAGTGATTGAGTTCCTCAATTCCAATATCGTGCTGATGCAGAATATGATCGAGAATGGTTATGCCGATGCACGCACATTGGAACGTCGTATCGCCAGCATGAAAGCCTGGCTGGAAAAACCGGAACTGTTGCAGCCGGATGCGGATGCTGAGTATGCGCACGTGATTGAAATTGATCTTGCAGATATTAAAGAGCCGCTGGTCGCTTGCCCGAATGACCCGGATGATATCAAGCCATTGACCGCAGTGGTCGGTGACAAGATTGACGAAGTGTTTATCGGTAGCTGCATGACTAATATCGGCCATTACCGCGCGGCAGGTAAAGTGCTGGAAGGCGCGGGTGGTATTCCAACCCGTTTGTGGATTGCGCCACCTACTCGTATGGACGAGGCACAGCTGCGTGCCGAAGGCGTGTATTCAACTTTTGGCGTGGCAGGTGCGCGTACTGAAGTGCCAGGCTGCTCGCTGTGTATGGGTAACCAGGCGCGTGTGGCTGACAAGGCAACAGTATTCTCGACGTCCACACGCAACTTTGATAACCGTATGGGTAAAGATGCGCGCGTGTATCTGGGCTCTGCCGAGCTGGCAGCTGTGTGTGCCAAGCTGGGTCGCATGCCTACGGTGCAAGAATACCTTGACACCCTGGGTAGCAAACTGACCAATACAGCAGAGATTTACAAATACCTCAACTTTAACCAGATGACCCAATATGCAGGCTCTTTGGAGAATGTGAAGAAAGTCATTCCGATTCAAGAAACCGCCTAACAGTTGATGGTTTAAGACACAACAAAGGGAGCATTCGCTCCCTTTGTTGTTTTTAAGGCAGGACATATCCTTGCAACTGTAAAACCTGAGAGGCTCTCTCACCGCGACCTTCTGTTTTGATTATGATGTACTGGCTGACGTCAACGACTCGATGTACATGCACGTCAATACCACTGATTCAATTCAACAGATTTTTAATGTCCAAGGAGAAACTCATGAAACCGTTCGAACAAGGGTTGGTTAATTATCAACAACGTTTACTGTCACATGATTACGGTCAGGTATTTTGCCGTTTTGATGCAGAGCAACAGGCGTTATGGAGCTATATACATCAACCACAGCGCATTCCGTGCATCAATCATGAGTTACTCATGAACTTGCATCAGCACCATGCGGATATCCAGCGCAGTGGTGGTTATGTCCAGACTGACAGCGAGACAGTGCTGCCTATCCGTTACTCTGTGTTTGCGTCAGCCACACCCGGCTATTTCAATATGGGCGGTGACTTGCAGAAAATGGCTGCCGCTATCCGGTTGCAAGATCGAGCACAATTACAAGCCTATGCCAAGCTGAGTATTGATGTGGTTGCACAGCGCGCATTCCGTTTTCAGCTGGATCATGTGACCAAGATCTCGCTGCTACAAGGCGAGGTGCTAGGCGCTGGTATTGAGGCGGCGATGACCAGCGATGTGCTTATCGCTGAAAAACAATCCGTGTTCTGCTTTCCTGAGCTATTTTTCAACATGATTCCTGGCATGGGTGCTTACAGCTTTATTGCACGCAAGGCAGGCATGGCGGTGGCCGATAAAATGATTTTGGGTTGCGAGCGTTACACGGCTGAAGAATGCCTGCAAATGGGGCTGATTGACATCGTAGTCGAAGAGGGCGAGGGTGAGCAGGCCGTGCAAGACTTTATTCACAAAAACAATAAGCGCGCAGAAGGCTTTTTGTCTGCGCAAAAGGCCAAGGCCAGAATCAATCCTTTAACCTACGACGAGCTTAAGGATATTGTCGATGTATGGGTAGAAAATGCCTTACGCCTGACTGAGCGTGATCTCAAGGTGATGGATAGGTTTTATCGCGCGCAGTCACGTTTGTTCCCAAATGAAGCGCTTGCTAGTGAGGTTGCACCGCAACAGCCGCTGGTGTTACCAACAGATCATCATATCGCAGTGAATCAGTAGTGTGCAGCAGAGCAGGTGCCCGGCTATTTATGCGAGCGTTTGGATGAGAGCTTACTGCGATGTTGTTGCAGTTGCGTACGCGTCTCTTCATAACAATCCGCAACGGCCTGATAAAGGCCGGAAATAGTCTGGGCATCTTCCATGCTCAAGCTCAATAAACGGCGGCTGAGTTTACTGAGTGGGATCAAGCCCATGTTGGCAGATTCACCAGCCAGCTCATGCGCCAGTTTATGTACCTGCTCGAAATTTAAATCCAGGCTTGCCGTCCCGAGCGCGCGTAGCAAGACATCGGTCGAGTCAATAAACTCTGTGATGAGTTTGTGTAAAAACGCTTCACCGCCACCCAGTTTTAACAAGTGCGCCATACGGTCATCATCCAGCAATGGTTCAAGCGTTGGAATGATGTTGGCAATTTTAGGGATGGGTACAGACGTGGGTTTCCCGGTTCTCATCGGTGAGTGTGGTGACCGTGCGTCTACAAACGTGGGTTCGGCCGGTGTGACCGCTAATGGTACTTCAGGCGACGTGGCTTTAGGTTTTTTGCGTCTGACGGGCGCGACTTGCGCAACCTGTTCAGTTTCAATGGTGCTCGCAATGGCTTCAATCAGGCTTTGAATTTGCCTTGAGACCACTGGCTTGGTTAATACTTGATATACCCCAGCGCGCAAACAGCGGTCTTGTGTGGTTTTAGTCGCATCCGCCGTGAGGATCACGGTTCTGATCGGTTTGCTGCCAGGCAGGGCGTTGTGGATATTAAACACTTCAAGGCCATTCATCTCTGGCATGTTGTAGTCCAGAATCATCAAGTCAAACTGGTGATGTTCCAGCGCATCCAGTGCGGCATCACCATTGTCTACGGCTTTCACCACACAGTGCATTCTTTGCAGTGTTTCATTCAGAATCAAGCGGTTGACCACATTGTCATCAGCAATCAATACACGAATTTTCTTGCGGAATTTGGTGTGGCTGCTCAACGGGACCACATTTGACTGGCCATCCAGATTGATTTCGTTCACAGCTGGTGGTGCGGGTGCCACTGCATGTGTCAGCGGCAGGCTCACCACAAAGGTGGTGCCGACATTTTCCTGGCTGGCGACACTGATTTTACCGCCCATGACTTCGACCAGTTGCTTGGCAATAGAGGTGCCCAGGCCGGTGCCACCATAGCGTCGGGTGATACTGCTGTCCGCCTGGGTGAAACTATCAAAAATCAGCGGCAAAGCATCACTTTTAATGCCTATGCCGGTATCTCGAATACGGAAGCTGAGCTTACTCATGTCGGCATGGCCTTGTACGACGCTGACCACTACATCGACGCCACCATGCTGGGTGAATTTAATGGCATTGGCGATCAGGTTGGTTAATACCTGCTCAATGTGGTGCATGCTGCCGACATAGTGACGTTCGACAAGAGGATCCAGGTGAAATCTCAGCCACAATTGCTTGCGTTCGACTTCAATCTGGAACATCAGGTGCAAGCGCTGAATCAGGTCAGGCAGGAAGAAGGTGATCTCTTCCAGCTCGACTTTGCCTTTTTCGATTTTGCTAATATCCAGCACGTCATTGATCAGCTTTTTAAGGCTAGAGGCCGACGTGCCCACCATTTTAAGCAGTTCGGATTGTTTGCTATCTAGCTTGGTTTGCGCGATTAACTCACTGGCACCAATAATGCCGTTAAGTGGGGTACGCATTTCATGGCTGATATTCGACAGGAAATTGGTTTTCGCCTCACTGGCTTGACCAGCCTCTTTGGTCGCTTTTTCCAGGCTGACCAGCAAACGCAATGCATGCGGTGGAATCAATAACAGGGTCAGTAAAAAGCCGTAGGCTAAATGCTGGTGCTGGTTCCAGTAGGGATTTAAATACAGGGTAAGACTAAAGCCGATCAGGCTGAAGACGTAGCAGCCTTTAAAAAATTTGGTACCGTAGCGCAAGCCATAACCGATGATGAGCCAGAGGTAAATGCCGATAAATACGCCTGCCATGGCACCTGAGATCATTTGTTCAAGTGAGGTCGCCGTAATGTCCATCACCATCGCTGTCCACTGGCGCTTTTCATTTTTTTGTGGATTCTGCAGGATGTTATACAACATCAAAAAGCCCAGGCACAAATAAATCAGGCAAAGTAATACGGGCTCGAAGCTGCTGTGATTGACGAGGAGATAGAGCGTGATAAAGCTGACGAAAGCAACACGGATAAGAGCCTGCTCAGTTTCATAACTGATAGACTTTATTTCTGTCACTTTCTGCTTTAACTGTCTAACGAAATCTCGCATGCTTAATCATGTTTCAGGGTTATACGCTTACTCGATACTTGCGCAGGGAAAATCTAATCTTTAATTGAAAATCTAACCTATATTGATAGTTAACGGACTTTTCTTAAGATAACTTAAATTTTAGCAGGCTCGATTTGATTATCAAAGAAAGTTTACTTTTCACAACGCAAAATAATAGTGTGGTTGACGGCATCTGTGATAAAAATGCCGATATTCTTGCCTTATTAACGATTTATCTGCATGACGACCCCTATTGATACAGAGCAACCCTCGAGATTGTCGCGCTGGCTGGCGCGTAGCCGCATGATATTGCCGATTTCCTTTTTTGTCGGTGGTTTTGCCTGGGATGCCATTACCATCGGCAAAAAAGTGGCGCTGTCCGATATGGCGATCTTTGCCGGCTACTTGTTACTGGCAGCGTTGCTCATGTACCAGTTGGCCGAACCTTCCTCTTCCGTCAGGCGACTGGGGGAGCGCTTGTTACGTTGGCAATGGTTGCAAAACAGGGTTTCTAGCTGGCCAGTACAAGATTGGCCCTACTGGATATTGCAGTTTTTGTTTGGCAGCCTGCTCAGTGCCTTGTTCATTCTCTATTTTAAAAGTTCCAGCTATGGCCTGGCATGGGTCATCACCTTGGTATTGGGCGTATTGCTAGTGGCCAATGAGTTTATGGAGGGCGAATACAGGCGCTTAAGTTTGTGCTGGAGCATGTTTGGCCTGTGTACCATTTTGTGGTGCAACTTTGCTTTTCCGTTTTTGTTTGGCAGTGTGCATGCGGCCTGGTTCTATTTGAGCACGGTGTTGGGTGCTACGGTCACCTATGTCTTATACCAGCGTGCACCACATCATGCAGGCCGTATCTGGCCGGTGTGGGTGATAGCAGGGTTGTTGATGCTCGCCTACCGTGCAGACATGATTCCGCCGGTGCCGCTGGTCAAGCAAGCGGTTGTGGTGGCTTATGACCTGGAAAAGTCACCGGAAGGTTACTGGATGACTGTTGAGAAATCGCCCTGGTGGCAGTTCTGGCGCGTGGACAGAGACCATTTTTACCTGCAACCCGGGCAAAAGCTGGTGTGTTTTTCGGCGGTGTTTGCGCCACAAGGCCTACAGACCAAACTGTTGCATGACTGGCAGAAGAAAGTGAAAGGGGAGTGGGTCAGTGTCTCCATGCCTGGCTTCTCGCTCACTGGTGGCCGCGATAGCGGCTACCGCGGCTATACCTATAAAACAAATCTGACCGCAGGCGAGTGGCGGGTACGTATCCAGACCGCTACCCGGCAAACGATTGCTGTGAGCGCATTTAATGTTTCTGTGAGCACGACTTTAGATCCGCAACATCGGACACGTATCCGCTACTAATGCCTGGTTAACGTTGCTGGCCTTCGCATGATGCATGTGCGGTGGCATCTTGCGCTAGCGTCTCTGCCAGCCAGTCCAGCTGCGGCTCTACAGACTGACGCAAGGTCCACGGTGGGTTAATCACCCACATGCCGCTGCCGTGCATGCCAAAACCATCGAAAGACGGTTGTTGCACATCCAGCGTCACGTGCAAATAATCTGTATTCAGGCTGCGTAGCTTGTCTATCATTTGCTGTGGCTCAGGCCGTTGCAAGCGCGGATACCAGATCAGGTAAGTGCCGGTGGCAAAGCGTTTTAAACTGTCTTTAATGCAATCGACCACCCGCAAGTAATCGTCTTTTACCTCATAAGGCGGGTCTATCAGCACAATCCCGCGCTTGGTCGGGGGCGGCAAACAGGCTTTAATGCCTTCAAAGCCATCTTTTTGCTGGATGGATACCTGTCTTTTTTGTGCAGAAAACTGTTGCTCCAGCAAGGCGGCATCTGCTGGGTGTAGCTCAAACAAACGCAACTTATCCACCGGGTTTAAAAAGTGGCTGGCGATGCAAGGCGAGCCAGGATAAAGTGTTGCATTGCCTTGATCAGCCGCTGTGACTGCTTGCAGGTAACCATCAAAGATGTCAGGCGGCTGGGCTTGCTGCAAACGTTGAATACCGTCTACATACTCAGCTGTTTTGTTGGCCACCGAACTATCAAGTCGGTACAGACCAGCACCGGCGTGGGTGTCTATCACCCAGTAAGCTTTATCTTTCTGGTTAAAATAATCCAGCACCAGGCTGTAAATCCAGTGTTTTAAAACGTCGGCGTGATTGCCAGCGTGAAAGGCGTGACGGTAACTTAGCATGCATATATTCTCAATAAGCCGTCATTATAAGCTACAAAATTTGCGCGCTCTTGTGAAAACCGGGCAATTTGCATTAGCATGCAAATATGAAACCTAGTCATACACACTCTGAACACACGCATGCGCATAACCACTCACATGGAGGCTCCCATGAGGGGTGCGCGCACGATCACGCAACTGACCACACAACGCATGACCAGCACCAGCATGGCGATCATGAGCATGATGACCATGCACATGGCAATCCTTTCTGGATCCCTTTTCTGGCGATTGCACTCTTCACCGTCGTAGAATTCGCGGGAGGCATCTGGACGCAGTCATTGGCCTTGCTCAGTGACGCCTGGCATATGTTGTTTGACGTGCTGGCACTCGGCCTGGCCATGTGGGCCGCGCACAGAGCACGCACCGGTCACCCGGCGTCGCAGCAAACCGAGCTTCGCGTCTCCATGGTCAATGCTGTCTCCATGTTGCTGGTAACGGCAGGCATTGTCATAGAAGCCATTGAGCGTCTCAAACATCCGGTCTCTGTGGCGGGGGGCTATGTTAGTGTGATTGCGCTGATGGGCCTGCTGGTGAATCTGTTCGTCGCCAAGCATATGCATCACCAGCACGAACATCACGGCGGCGATGCCAGCTTGAACCACCGCGCCGCATTTTTGCATGTACTGGGTGATCTACTCGGGTCGGTGACAGCCGTCGCCGCCGGTGTCGTCATCTACTTTACTGGCTGGATGACCATAGACCCGATTCTGTCTATCCTGATTTCGTTGTTGTTATTGGTGGTGACCCTTAATCTCATCCGCGATATCTATCGCGGTAAGACAGGCCATCATCACTAGTTTTCTTTAATTGTCCGATACATTAAAAGGAGCGCCAATATGCCTTACGTCAACGTCAAACTTGCCGGCTCTGTGACCAAAGAGCAAAAGAAACTGATTGCCAAGGAAATCACTGAAACCCTGCAAAAACATGCTCAAAAACCTGCTAATTACACCTACATTGTATTTGAAGAAGTGGAGTATGAGGATTGGGCGATTGGTGGGGAGTTGTTGGGATAGGGTTTGTCAGGATAGAAAGTCATAATGGCTCGTCCTAAAGAGAATAATTTTACTAGGCCCGTTAGAGATAAGTTGGCCCAAAGTGTGGCCTACCGCTGCTCCAAACCTGACTGCAGAGTCCCTACGATTGGTCCTAGAGCAAACAATAAGGACTGTGACTCTATTGGTAGAGCTGCTCATATCTGTGCCGCTTCTCCAGGCGGTCCTCGATTCGATCCTTCCTTAACACCAGAGCAAATACGCTCGTTTGAAAACGGGATATGGTTATGTGCTAATCACGCAAGTGAAATTGATTCTGATTATTCTCGCTACACAAAAGAGGATTTAGTGGATTGGAAAATGCATGCTTTATCTCTAGCAAGAGGAGAAAAGGGTCGTAAGCTCCCTAATGAAAAAGATGCTATTGAGACTCTAATGGTTGCTATGGGCCATTCGGTCACACAAATTCCATCAATGATTGAAAATGTTCACATGGCCTCGGCTAACGCATTAGAAGTTTTAGATCCTAGATTTAAAGTCAAATCATCTTATGTTGATGAATGTCAACAGTTTCAATTATTAGCTAAAGAGTTGGTATCGGTAGATTTTTCTGTTAAGCCTGAAAATTCAGATTTGTTTAAAGCAGAGTTTACTAAGTGGATTAATTATGGTGAAGATTTAGTAATCGACACATCTCGACTTGATGTCAATGGATCTAAGCTTCTGAAAAAGGTTTTCAGTCAAAGTGGTCGATTAACAATTTCTCCACATCGTAAAGCGGCAACTTTAAAAGTATCGCTTAAAGATCAAAATCAAAATAAATTACATTTTGAAGATTTAAGTGGATATGTATCGGCAGGAAAAACTGGCTTCAAGTTTAAAGGAGTTTCGACTTCAGCACTTTTAAGTATTGAGTTGATAATTACTGACGTCCAAACTGGGATAGCAACCTGTAGTATTTTTTTTGACATTGAGAAGTGGGATAAAGTCGATGTTAGTAAACTTCCATATTTTGAGAAGTATTACTCACTTTTTACCGGGCTTTCAAAAGGGTGTAGTCTTGGTTTTGATTTGGAAATTGAGGGGAATCATGCAATTAGTACCAAGAATATTGTCAATGATAGCCAATATATTCGCTATATTTCTTCAACGTTTGAATATACGAATGCAGCAAGAAAAATCTCTAAACATCTTAAGGTGCCTATAGTCTTTAATAACAGGCATGACATACAAGCCGATGAGTATTATGAGTTGCTGAGAATTGCCAATGTCGTTGCCGGAGTTACATCAAATGATTATGGTAATTTAGAAGTTACGGGCAATATTTCTTTCGATAATCAAGATGCGATTGATGCAATTCAAAGGGGTGATAATGGCCTTAAAATGGTTTATTTTGAGGATGAAGGGCAGTCATTAGTCATATTTGGCACAAGATATAATAGGCCTTCATTGCAATATGAGTTGATCAATATTGGCTTAATACCAAATAAGAAAAATACGAAGTTTAAAGTTGGTAAGACTATAGCAGTGAAGGTTGTACCATTAGATCACTTTCTCATGACTACAACGTTCTTACAGGGTTAGTCACTTAACTGAAAAATTTTGAAGAGTCTTAAAAGTTTTTATGGTTTATCAGTTTTTGCTTTGTACTGCACGCCTGGATGTCCTTTTAAGTCGACGTCTTGCGTCCATAAGGTTGCATGATGCTCTTTACTGATTTGCAAAATCAGGCTGTCAGCGAGTGCGAGTTGATGTTTTGCCGAGTATAAAGCGGCATTCAGCGCAGTTTGTGCGTCAAAGGTCACAGAGGTGCCTTGCGCCATAAAGTCAGCTGCGGATTGGGCGGCTTTTTCACCACGCTGTAGCGTGACACGTTTACACACTTCAAACACAATCAGGGCTGGAACCAGCAGGTTTTCTGTATCTTCAAGCACTGGTGCGAAAAAATCGGCATTGCTGCCATTGGCAAAATACTCTAGCCAGCCACATGAATCTACCACATTCATACCCGGTCTTCTTCACGACTCACTTGTGTCTCTATGCCTGCCAAAAAGCCGCGTGCTGCGCTCATCGGCTGTTCGGGAATCAACTCAATATGCTCGCCCTGGATGCGTGCTCTGAGTTTTTGGCCTGCTTGTATATTAAGTGATTGCCGCAACTCTTTGGGAATCACTACCTGAAACTTAGGTGAAACAGTCACTATGTCCATAACTATCCTTTTTGGTATGGTGTTTGGTTTTAAGTATTTCAATTTTTAAATTGTAATACTTTATTTTAATTGTAATACCTGTTGAAGTGAGTTGTACAGTAGTGTTGTAAGCTTGCTTTAAACTCGAATGAATATCTGATGCTAAAATGCCGTCATGTTTGACCCCAAACCCATCCTCAAAAACCTGCCTAACTTCCCTGGTGTTTATCGCATGCTCAATGCGGAAAATACCGTGATTTATGTTGGCAAGGCCAAAGACCTGAAAAAACGGGTTTCCAGCTACTTTAATAAAAACCTGGCCAGTCCGCGTACCAAGATGATGGTGTCGCAGATTGCCAATATCGAAACCACGGTGACGCGTTCCGAAGCGGAAGCGCTGTTGCTGGAGAACAACCTGATTAAAGGACTCATGCCGCGTTACAACGTGTTGTTTCGCGACGACAAGTCTTACCCTTATATTGCGTTGACTGGCGATGCTTATCCTCGATTAGCGTTTCACCGCGGCACACAGCGCAAGGGCGCACAGTATTTCGGGCCTTTCCCCAGCTCGCCAGCCGTGCGCGAGAGCATACAGCTGCTACAAAAAGTATTTAAATTGCGTACCTGCGAAAACACCGTGTTTGCCAACCGTTCGCGCCCCTGTTTGCAATACCAGATTGCCCGTTGTACAGCACCTTGCGTGAAGTTGATTTCCCAAGAGGATTACGCCGGTGATGTACGCCATGCCGCGATGTTTTTGTTGGGTAAGACCAGTGAGGTCATTGATTCACTGGCGGATGGCATGAATGTGGCCGCTGAGGCGATGGAGTATGAGCAGGCGGCCATTTTGCGTGACCGTATCCAGGCACTGCGCCAGGTGCAGGCCAAACAGTTTGTCAGTGATTTTAGCGTCAGTGATGCCGATGTGATTGCCTGCGCAGAAGTGCAGGGCCAGCATTGCATTAACCTGGTCATGATCCGTGGTGGCCGTCATTTGGGTGACAAGAGCTTTTTCCCGAAGAACAGCCAGGATGCAGAGTTGGCTGAAACCGTAGAAGCGTTTATCACCCAGTATTACCTGTCGCAAAATACGCCGCCATTGCTGGTGTGCGGTGCCGAGATTGATAAAACCGAATTTGAAGACATGCTTAGCGAGCAGTCCGGGCGCAAGATCCGTGTGCTGACCAATGCCATCGGCGATAAAAAAGTATGGCTTAAGATGGCACAAACCAATGCTGAGTTGGCTTTGCAGCAACGCCAGGCGACCTCAGCCAGCCAGCAGGCACGCTTGTTGTCATTACGCGAAGCGCTCAACCTGGCAGAAAACACCGAGCGCATTGAGTGTTTTGATATCAGCCATACCATGGGTGAGGCCACGGTGGGCAGCTGCGTGGTGTTTGACCGCGGTGACATGCAAAATAGCGAATACCGCCGTTATAACGTCACTGGCATTACGCCAGGCGACGATTATGCCGCCATGCGCGATGTGTTGACGCGTCGCTATAAAAAAGTGGCAGCAGGCGAGGGCAAGCGGCCAGACCTGATTTTTATTGATGGTGGCAAAGGCCAGCTTGGCGTCGCCATTGAGGTGATGCAGGAAGTGGGTCTGGACGATATTCTACTGGTCGGCATTGCCAAGGGTGAAGAGCGAAAACCTGGTCTTGAGACCATGATTTTTTCTGACACCGGCGAAATGCTGAATTTGCCTAGCGATAACCAGGGCTTGCATTTATTACAGCAAATCCGCGATGAAGCACACCGCTTTGCCATTACCGGCCACCGCGCCAAGCGCGCCAAGGCCAGAATTACCTCAAGCCTGGAAGAGATTGAAGGCGTCGGCGCCAAACGCCGCAAAGCCTTGCTGACGCGATTTGGTGGCCTGGATGGGATAAAAAGTGCTAGCATAGACGAGATTGCCCAAGTCGAAGGCATTAGCCTGGTATTGGCGCAAACCATTTACGAACGCTTGCATTAATAGCGTGTAAATAGACCTTTGTATGCATCCATAGACGAATAAAAATGTGGAATATTCCAAATATACTTACCTTATTGCGCATCGGCATGATTCCGGTGTTTGTCGGTATCTTTTACCTGCCTGCCAACGCTGTCACCGCTGACGGTCTGCCAGCACACTGGGTCAATTTAACGGCAGCCAGTGTGTTTATCCTCGCCGCATTCACCGATTGGCTGGATGGTTACTGGGCGCGCAAATATCACCAGATGTCTAAATTTGGCGCATTTTTAGACCCTGTGGCTGACAAACTCATGGTGGCTGCGGCCTTGATCGTGCTGGTCGAATTAAATCGCGCCGGGGCTGTGGTGGCGCTGATTATCATCGGACGCGAAATTGCGATCAGCGCCTTGCGTGAATGGATGGCCAGCATAGGCAAAAGTGCTAACGTGGCCGTGGCCATGGTGGGTAAGGTCAAAACTGCCGCACAAATGGCCGCCATTACCTTATTGCTGTGGTACGACCCGCTGTTTGGACTAGACATTCAATGGTTGGGTGAGTGGCTGATTGTATTGGCCGCGTTACTGACCCTGATTTCCATGGGTTACTACCTGCGCGCAGCCTGGCCGGCAATACGCGAAACCATCTAAAAAAGCAATCATAAAAAAGAAACATTATTTTCAAAATCGTCCTTGACACCGGTCTCAAAATCATTAAAATGCCAGCTTCTTTACGACACATGGCGTAAGGAAATACGCGGGAATAGCTCAGTTGGTAGAGCGCAACCTTGCCAAGGTTGAGGTCGCGAGTTCGAGACTCGTTTCCCGCTCCAAATTTCGGGGAAAGCGCCGCTTTCCCTTTTTAACATAAGAAGTTTTTATGTTGTTGGTTCTGGCGCGATAGCAAAGCGGTTATGCCGCGGCCTGCAAAGCCGTTTAGGCCGGTTCGACTCCGGCTCGCGCCTCCAGTCTCATGTAGCAAATATGCGGGAATAGCTCAGTTGGTAGAGCGCAACCTTGCCAAGGTTGAGGTCGCGAGTTCGAGACTCGTTTCCCGCTCCAAATTTCTCTCAAGCACTCATTCTGGATGCTACGCAAAGTAGAACAGAGTGTTAAAATATAAAGCTTGTTGACCTGCCGCCCGGATGGTGAAACTGGTAGACACAAGGGACTTAAAATCCCTCGGCTTAACGGCTGTGCCGGTTCGATTCCGGCTCCGGGCACCACTTAATAGTACAGAGCAGTCCAAAGTAGTCCAAAAAAACCCGTAAATCAATGACTTGCGGGTTTTTTTACGTCCATAGCAGTCCAAAGTCGTCGTTTGACATCCGGCATTAAATAGGGGTAACTTATGGGGTAACAAAACTTACCCCATTTGGAGTTACCCCAAAATGGCACTTTCAGACACAGCATTGCGCAATGCAAAACCCGCCGATAAGCCATACAAGCTCTATGATGAACGTGGGTTGTATTTGATCGTCAATCCTAATGGCGGTAAATGGTGGCGTTTGAAGTATCGTTTAGACGGTAAAGAGAAAACCCTATCACTGGGTGTATATCCTGATGTCAGCCTGGCACAGGCCCGCACAAAGCGAGACGATGCCCGTGCGCTGGTGGCAGAAGGAAAGGACCCAAGCGAAGCAAGAAAAGAAACCAAAATCCAAGCCAAGCTATCACTTCAAAACACTTTTGAGGCTATCGCTAATGAATGGCACTCCCTTCACAACAAAAGCAAATCAGAACGTCACCAGCAGCGCGTTAAACGCTGGTTAGAGTTTTACCTATATCCAAGCCTAGGCCAGAAGGTTATATCGAACATAACAGCGCCTATGGTGTTAGAGACAACCAGCATATTGCAGAAGCAAGGCAAGCTAGAAACCGCACATCGTATTATTCAAACTGCCGGGCAGGTTTTCCGCTACGCCATTCAAAAAGGGTTTGCTGCCTATAACCCAGCGCCAGACCTTAAAGGGGCATTGCCTCCCCCTGTAGTGAAGAACATGGCCGCTATGATTGAGCCGAAAGACTTTGCCGACTTGTTGAGAAACATTGATAAATACAATGGCACCCTCACCGTGAGATGTGCTCTCAAACTTGCGCCTTTGCTGTTTCAGCGCATTGGTGAGTTGCGTCATATGAAATGGGCTGACTTGGACTTTGAAAAAAGCGAGTGGCGTTACTTTGTCACCAAAACCAAGACTCAGCACATTGTGCCTTTATCCAGCCAGGCGGTAGCTATTATCGAGACCATTCGGCCATTCTCAGGCAATGGCATATATGTATTCCCGGGTGGCCGTACACATGAACGTCCGATGAGTGAAAATGCGATTAATGCGGCATTGCGTAACATGGGATATGACACCCAAGTAGAGATCACGGGCCATGGTTTTAGAGCGATAGCGCAAACACTAGGCGAGCAAGAGCTGGGCTTAGACCCTAAACATATAGAGCGTCAGCTTGCGCACTCAGTCGCTAATCCGCTGGGCACTGCCTATGAACGCGCACAATTCCTGAAAGACCGTAAAGTGATGATGCAAAAATGGGCTGATTACCTGGACGAACTGAAGGCTGGAGCTAAAGTAATACCGTTGGGTGACCGAGTGGCTTGATTAAATAATAGACGGGAATGGCAAGGCAGCAATATTTGCAATGATAAAAGCAAATGTGTTGAGTACTAGCCAACGGGTGAACCTTGGTAGCTCGATGTCATTGTTTTCAAGCAAGCGTTCTCCCCACTTTAAAGCGAAGTAATAAGCAAGAAGAGAAACAACGATACCAAGGATAAGCATATCTAAAGTGTAACACCGTAACTCATGCGGATCATGAGTAAAGCGGCTGAACTGGTTCATCTTGGCGGAGCACCAGCGCAGCCTAACCACAACGTAACACTAAGAAGGAGTATTACATCATGGCTGACGCTAATTCTAACACTCAGCACCTATCTGATACCGATACTGGGTATAGTTCTTTGCGATATATTCAACATCCAGTTTTTCAAGGAAGGTCTATACGGTTACCAAGTCCTAGTAAATTAAAGTGGCTTGGTGGAAATATGGGGTTTGATATGCCGATCAGCGAAGACGTCATTGATGACCAAGGAAGCTGGCTAGGCATTGGGCTGAAAGAAGTATTAAGCAGATTAAATGATTTTGAGGGATACAGAGGTAATGTGACTGTAGCCGAAAACATACTAGAGCGTGCCTTTAGTGCTTATGAGTTTGGGCTAATGACTGCCGAAGAGAGGGTGACATTTGAAAACTTTGTAGCTGAAAAAGCCAAAGTCCTTAATCCGTTTGAGTTAATAAAAAAAGGACTTCTGTCTGAGATTCAAAGCGTTAAACACAAATTGCTTGGAGCGTAATATGCAAGAAGAGCGCTTTAACACCCGTGACCTAACTTATTCAGCATGGCATAGAAGGCATTCAACACGTCGCTTTGTGGGCATCGAGAAGGCTCAATCTCTTGCTATGATCGATTTAGATGGTGCGTTATACGTTGAGTATGACGACGGCTCTAAAAGTCCGGTAGCACTCATAGAAACAGCCATAGATGTCGGACAGAAATACAAAGCGGCAAGTGTATTGATGAACCTTGCCAGGATGTCAGGCTTGCCGTGTTATTGCGTTCTTTACAAGTGCGCCAATGATCCTAATCCGGCTAACCCACTCATGCCAGATATTTCTCATTTCAGAATCAAACGACTTTGGCCTAAGCCTGACAGGGAATGGCGGCGGCTTGAGCCTACGGAATGGGCACATGCGTTGCTAAAGATACGTGCCTGGTCTGCAAGGCGATTTGATGAAGTTGCGAACGATTCAGTATACTAAAGTTATGACATCAAATTTTGAAACGCTTGAAAACTCTCCGCCGCTCACTGAAGCGGAAAGTATAGAGCTATGCGGAGCCTTAATTGATTATTGGCACGCCACGGATCCTGATGCCTACTTTATTTTGGAGTTTTTGCGCCCGATTGGGCCAATGATCAGGAAATTTGATTGCCAATATTGGCCGCAGTTATTTGAAAGCCATTACAAAGTGCTTAAAGGCTTGGTTGATGCCGGTACGGAGATACCTGTAGCTATAAGAAAGACAAATTAAGGGGAGGAAATATGAGGCTGGCAATTACTATTTGTGGCTCTTTGTTTACTTTGGCTGTGTCTGCGGGCCCGGTGGCAGACGAGTGCTACAAGGCGCTGTTTTCATTCCCTGACTTAAACCTAATAAGCACAAAAATCGGGCTTCCAGATATTACCAAGGCCAGTTTTGAACAAATAGCAAACCAAGACACTGCAACAGATGAAGAACGCGCAGTAATTGCAAAGTATGCTCAAGGCTTTAAGGTATGCGTTGATGAAGAGCTGAAAGAAATGCCTGCAGATGTTCATAAGGGCTATGCAACCATCATTTCAGAGGATATGGGCCACAGGCAGGCCGCTTTAATCGACCTTTATAACAGAAAAATATCCTATGGCCAGTACATTCAGGCAAGGCAGCGAGATAAGTCTTTAACTGATCAGAAGTTTGCAAAACTTGATGCTGAAGTTAATGCAAACAATACGCAGATTCAGCAACAGCAAGCCGCGCAAAAAAGCAGAGTTTGGGCCGACTTCTTTGGCGGAATGAGTAAAGCATTTGCCCCCAAACCTTCTGTAAATTGTGTGCCCAATGGGTTTGGCGGCATGCGCTGCCAATAATCACAAATACCAAGATACCGCCAAAAGGCGGTTTTTTTTCGCCAGTATATTAATAAAAACTTATACAAAAATATATTTTGATTTTAAATATTAATTGAAATTCTATTTCATTGAAAAACCAATATCGCATGGAAAATTAAGCATCAGCTTACCCTTGTTCGAACGGTTAGACGAAAGTCCAGCCGGATTTCTTTGGAAATTGACTAGGAGAAACTACATGTCAGATGTCATTCTTAAATTGCCAGCAGTTCAAGCTATTACTGGTTTAGGTCGCAGCACAATCTATGATCGCATTTCAAAAGGCGAATTTCCAAGGCCTGTTCCATTAGGCACACACTCAGTAGGTTGGCTATCTTCAGAGGTAGATGGCTGGATTAAGTCCCGCATTTCCCAAAGAAAGGCGGCTTAATATGACACATTCTGATTTCAGAAATGCAAACGCCCGACTGGCATCGGGCGAGAGCGTAGAACGAAACATCGGTGATTCAAATAATACTGCTATCCCTAAGAAATGGCAACGTGTCTTATCCGCTTTGCTTGATGGCCGCACATTTAACCTTTTTGAGGCTGAGCGCCAGCTTAATGACCATGCTTTGCATAGCACTGTTAGCAGCCTACAAGCTAAAGGTGTGACCATTCTTCGTGAGTTTGAGACTGTGCCAGGGTATCAAGGAATACCGACTCACGTTTGCCGTTACTGGCTTGAGCAATCAGAGCCTAATTTGCGCCGTGCTTCCGTTCTTCTGAATCGCCATGATTCGGACAAGGAGGCAGCGTGATGTATGAAGCGATCCAAAAAGCGCGGAATAGCAGTAACTGGGAGCTGGTTGCCAATATCGCTCGATTTTCTCAAGTCCAAGGCTTGCGCGGAATTATCTCCATTAAGCCTCAAGCTTTTGATGGATATGCTGGCAAGCCTTGGACCCAATGCAACCAAGAACGGAGACATATCGATAGCTCCAAAGCTTATGGCACCAAGAGGCTGGACAAGCCGCAGCAGCCTAAACGCCGCCATGAACGAGTTAATCGCGTATGGCCTAATCGTAAAGACAAGGCAGGGCGGGCGCTTAGATTGCAGTCTCTTTGCTATCACACTTTACCCATTAAGTTGCGACATGAACAAGCTGGACGTGTCATCGGAGAGTTACAAAAAAACCGACTACATGGGGGCAAATATTCAGCTTGCATCACCTCCAACGGCGGCCAATCCGGCCAAATGGAGACAGCCAAGAAAATTAATTTTAGATGTCCCATAGCGGGACGAAGTATTGGCACTTTGTCCCATCAGGGGACGAACTCAGATTCTGAAAATGCTGAACTTGGTCACTTTGTCCCCCAACGGTACAAAAACACCACTTTTGCCATATTGGATTGTCCCCCCACGGGTCACCTTTATAGATTAACCATCTATACATCAAATTTATGGGGTGCTGTATGACAGGGGTAGCTGACGAGTTTTGCAAGGGTATTGGTACAGGCTAACCATGGAGTTATTGGACTTGAATTACTGTTTAGTTTTATGAAATAGGAGATTAATTATGTGCGCAGATCCAGGAACAATTATGGCAATCGGCTCGGCTCTTGCCGGAACCTACTTGCAACAGCAAGCCGCAGATGATGCTGCCGAACGCCAACAAAAGATCATTAATCAAGGTGCTGAAGAGAACGCAAGGCTTCAGGCCAAGAAGGCCGACACCATTACCGACTTCGCTAAAGATACCTTTGATCCCGCAAAACGAGATCAATCGTATGAGGCAGCCGCGACAAAGAATGAAAGCACGTTAAAGGATGCCTTGCTTTCAGCGCAGGGCGGTGAAGGGCAGGTTTACCAGGGAACAGAAGGTAATTTGTCTGGTGATTATGAGCGGGCAAAAGCAGAATCAACTGCAAAAGCAGGCCAAGACATTATGAACCGGGCAAAGCTACTTGCACGTAGTAATGCCACCGGCTTGATGTACAACGACGAGGCATTGAAAAGCAGTGTTCTTGCTAGCGACCTTATGGGGATTAATGCGGAGGCTGAACGCAACAATAACGCCACTCGAACCGGTGCCGCTTCTGTTCGCAATAAGGGTTCTGTACTAGGTGGGTTATTGGTGGCGGGAGCGCCTGCTATTGGAAGTTATACAAACAGCAAAATGTGGGGAGGTGTGTGATGCAACTTAGAACAAATCTTGGAATGTCAATTGGCCAGATGCTTGCATCCGGTGTCGGTGGCAACGATGCTTTCCGACAAGGCCAGCGTGACGGCTATGAAAACCAATATCGCCAGGCTGCCACAAAGAAGCTTCTTGCAGATGCCGCAGACCAGGAGTTTCAGAATAATGCGCGCAGCGATGATGGTATTGCCCGGACATTACTGGCCGGAATAGGCGCTGATAGTGAGGATGGCTTGCGTGACTTTAAAGCCACATTGGCTGGCAACTATCAGCCACCAACACGCCCGTTAGCGTTTACCGATGGCGGAACACAGCTGCCAGCGCCGGATTATGTTAGCCGGTTCCCTGAAGCTCAGCAGAAATATTCAACGCTCAAGCAAATGATAGCTCTTGGCGACAAGAACATTTCAAACTTGCAAAAATCTATTCAAGGCGATCAGCGCAACGCTATCACCGCTAACCTTGGAACAGCAACGCCGCAAGAAGCGGCAGTGATTGGTCAGCGTACGGCAGCCCTTGAAGGTAATGTTAATCCGCTTGAAATGCAGAAAGCCGCTTTAACTTTCGGACTTACTCACGGCGATAACTCGCTGGAGGCGCAAAATGCCTTGCTGTTATCACAAGGCAAGTCGCGTTATGACAATACTGGTGACGTGGGAACCATGGACCTGTTAACCGGTTTGCAAAAACTGAATCTTATCGGCACCACTGAGGCCGATAAAAGTAAAGGCCAGGCGGCACAGGCGTATGCTGGTGCTAAAGAGAATAACGCACAGGCGGGACTGGCTAATGTACGTGCCAATAGCATTAAGGTCGGAAGGGGAGATGGTTCACACGTTATGTCGCGTGATATGTCCCAAATTCGAAATGATATTCGACGCAATTATTATCTAGAGTATCCAATAAGCAAACTAACTGGAAGACGACCAAAAAATGCCCCAGCATTTGATGATTACGAGTCTCAACAGATCGAAAAATATAACATCAACAAGGGCGACTATTACCGCATTGATCCTTTTGATTTTAAGACATTACCACTGAATGAGGATCGAACTTCCCCTCGTAAAACGCCTGAGGAAATTCGCAGCGAATATAGGTCTGGAAAGATTAGCAGAGCACAAGCAGAAACTGCCCTCAAGCAGTTGGGGTTTAATTGATTATGAGTGACCATTCAAATGAAAACCGTAGTGCTGTTGAGTTAAGTGATACGCAGAGTGGAGGCGGAAAGCAATTAGCTGAGGCTGGATTGTCCTCGGCACTATTGAATACTTGCACCTCTATGCTTTATGCCAAAGGAACAGCTGGAGAAGTTGATTTCGGTGAAGCTCTTTCTGTAGTCATAGATAAAGCAAAAAGAGTCCAGGTCAACAATACTTCAGAGCTTGAGGCAACATTATCAGCTCAGGTCGGGTCTTTGGATGCCATCTTTGTAGAACTGGCCAGAAGGGCACATATGAATATGGGCGAGCATCTGAATGCCACTGAGACATATATGAGGCTTGCCCTCAAGGCTCAGTCACAATGCGCTAGAACGATTGAGATTTTATCAAATATCAAGAACCCTCCTGTCATTTATGCAAGACAGGCAAATATTGCAAATGGCCATCAGCAAATTAATAACGGTGTGTCGCAATCGGAAAGCCCGCACGCGCACGCGGAAAAACAAAACCAACAAAACGAACTATTAAGCGAGAGTGCAAATGAGGCAGTGGACATTAGAGGAGCGGCAACGCCAAGCAAGGCTAATCAAGCAGTGGAAGCCGTGGGAGCAAAGTACCGGCGCAAAGACCGAAGAAGGTAAGGCGATTTCCGCACGCAATGCCTATAAGGGGAACGTACGGGGGGCTTTGCGAGAGTTAAATGCTTTGCTGAGAGAGCAAAGGGTACAGGTTGAAAGTTTCGTATGATGATTCATTTTTAACTTACAGAGTTTAAATGTCGCCAAACATTTCATATCCGCTCATAGCGGTGACTGGAAGGTAGTGTTGTAGTTCATCAATATCTACCAGTTTTCTGCGCAGAGCAAATGAATGAGCAACCGTATACATTTCATAATATTTAACGTTGTTTCGACCTTCCAATGCTTTTATTACACTGTGTATGATGGATGGTTCACATCTCAAGCCAAATGTTATTTCAGTCATAAGCATTGGAGAGTCCTGTAAGCCTTGCTTATCTATGAGGCGCCATTCTGCTTCATATTTCCAGCCGGTTGCTTTTCTAAGAAGCACGTCACGATCTACGATGGTTTGTGTTGCTTTGTCACCCTCTAAAAAAGCCTTACATAGCGTAGATGTGCTAATGGATCTTTTACCACCGTACACAACTTTTTCTGGCTTTGGTGCTGGTAATCTCTCGGTTGTATAGCCAATACAAAGCCCTTTGTGCTGTTGACCGTAATGACTCCATAATAGAGGGCTGGAAAAAGTAGTTGAGAAGCAACAAACACCACGCTCGTAAAAGCTACTTAACTCCTCTTGAATTGCATTGATCAAAAGGTGGGCCAGATTCTCATCAACATTTTCGCCAAAAGAATTCAAATCGGTTGCCATGTATGCAATTCGAGCAAGCTCCTTATCTGTCTGTCTAAGCCCAATTCGGTATGCAAGTCCTTTAGAATCACTAACTTTAATCTTTGAACTTTTGATGTGTTCTAAAGCTTCAGTAGCAATTCTTTTTTGTGTAAAGAATGCAAACAGCCGCTCTAAATCTACAATTGAGGAGTCGCGGTCGCGATGGATTGTCGGACTACAGTCCAATGGATCATTGAAGTCACCTGGATTGGAAAAGTAAAGCTTGTCGTAACACAGCGATGAAATAGTGTTCGTATCAAATGCTCTATATTTATAAAATGTCTTAGGTGCTTTCATCTTCTATAAATTCACTATAAGTCGTCATTCTGTCACTGTCTTAACTTTAGAGACAATCTTAATGTAAATTTAGTAAATGCTGGAGTATATGTATTGAGAGTGCTGTGTCCTCAGCGCTATTCGTATAGTTAATTAAAATTAAACTCAAAAAGGGTTACATATGGTCAATGAAACACTAACCGCAATTCTTGTTTTGATCACTGGCATTTATTCCTATTTGACATATCGGATGGCAAAAATGAGCGAGGCATCAGTTCAGGAGATGCGACAGCAGTCGGAAGCGGCTACGAGGCCATATGTTGTTATTACGCATTTTGTGAGGTCACACACAGCTTTAATATATCTGCGTATTTCGAATACTGGAAAAAGCGCAGCCCACAACCTTAGATTGTCTATTGATAAAGACTTCTTTCAATTTGGAGAGGAAATGGGCAATCGAAACTTAAAAAATGCCACTGCCTTTAATTTGCCGTTGGATAGTTTTCCGCCTAGCGCTGAACTGATATTTGGCTTAGCCCAAGGTTGGATGCTTTTTCAAGGAGATGGTAAGTCAGAGAAATGCCCAACACAATTTACTATTAGCGTTCAATATGAATACTCTGGAAAAACAATCAATGAGCAACACTATATTGATTTGCGAGGCTACATGGGGAGCGAAGGGGAGCGTGATCCATTAGTAGAGGAGTTAGAAAGGTTGAGAAAAGTAATTGAGAAAAATGGTAGTAAATAAGTTTTTTTTTCTTTTGACTGATTAGATGGCCAGCAAAAATATTCTTTACTTTTCACAGTATAGTTCGCCTCTCTGGTTAGGCGAGAAATTGGTTGAACATTTCTTAGTTGGATCAAAGGCATTGATTGCATATGAGGAGTGTAAAAATTAAATTAATGATACGGCTATCAATGCTCAATCCTATTAGTTCGGCACCTAAAGCATTAAATGAAATTACCGATATTGATTCATAAAGGTTATTGTCACACATGTAAAACATTGAACTTAAAGGGAAAATAGCATGTCATCACTATTGATTAAATCACAATTAATGCTTAGCATATTAAATTGTTCAAATTAGCATAAAAAAAACAAACAATCTTAATATGGTAGCAATAGCACCGCAAACAATTGATAAAGATCTTACAGATAAAATCACAAAGCTGATCTTTCAATTTGAACACATATCTGCAGACACATTTGTTTTCAAGCAACTGTACGCAGAAACAGAAAAACTTATGAAGGTGAATGCAAGCCGCGCTCACCTTCATCAAGCTAGCTTGCATTTTTTAATTGGTGATTTTGAGGGTGCTAAGTATCACTTACGTGTGATGAACGGCATACCCCCAGAAAGTTATCAGGATCTTTATTACAACACCTCAATTGTTCTATCAAACTGTTACTTTTACTCAGAGGCTATAGAGTATTTTCAGCGTGTTAATGCTGCGAGTGGATTGGAACCTTATCAAATTACGGGCGGAGGCTTTAATTGTCTTGCCTTTATCAAATTAAATAAGCTTATCAAGGAATCTTTGAAGCTAAACCTAACATTTGAAGACAAAGATATTGCTTTAGCAGAAAAAGCTAGTGCAATACTTGAGACTGCCGAAATCATCGACACTGATGTTGCAAAATATGCAGATGTCTTTGGTGAAGTATTGCGTGAGCATGAACTGATGATAGCAGGCTATCACCCTACAGTCTTAATTGGTGATGATGATAATAATTGGCACCCACACACTGTTTTCATTATTTTCAAGGTTAAGACTGATCCTGAAACGGCTGCGGGCCTTTATCGAGAATCGGTAATGCGTGCTATTGATAAATTCGGCGGGTTCCCCGAGGCTCTACACATGAGTATCGAGGTTGCCTAATGCCTGTGAATCCAAAGGAACTGCAATCCTCGGCGATTGACATTAAGAGTAAATGCAATGCAACAGAAGCTGACTTTAGAGGATCCATTTCTCGGGCATATTATGCCTGTTATCATGGAGCCAATGAATTTCATGGAAAACTAACTCAGCCAGGCGTGCAAAAGCCTAATTGTGGTGTTCATGAAAATTTGCAGCATATGCTTGATCACCCGACCTTGCCCAATACTGATCCGGATTATAAAAAATCAAAATTAGTGGCCCATTTTTTAAAGGGGCAACTCTTTTGCCGGAGAAACGTCGATTACAAACTCGATTTAACAATTACGCAAAGAGATGTTGACGTTGTATTTGCAAATACCAATGAGATATTTCAGATTATCTAAATTCAATATCCGCTTCGACGTACATGTGCTCACTTTCCATAGTATGGGGTAACTTTGGGGGTAACAAATATTTTTATATTTACTAAAGTGGCTTAAATATTAGTGTTAAACGCAACATTCGGTTCAGGCTCCGGCACCAAAATAAGAAACCAGCTGAAAAGCTGGTTTTTTCATTTCACACTTTCAATCTACTCCTACTTGCAGTTCAACGCCTCTCATCAGAGATTTCTGACAGGATGGTGCGGTGTCGTCTGATGTATAGAGCAGTTCCATTCCTATACCCTTATCATCATTGAACAATGCTCACAAAGCAGGGCAACGAGATGACAATCAAACAACTCTGGATATTAAGTAAAGCCGCCTTTACCGCCTGGCATGATGACCGTGCGCAAAGTATGGGCGCTGCTTTAGCGTACTACACCATGTTTTCCATTGCGCCGGTATTGCTGATTGTGATTTCCCTTGCCGGCATTATTTTTGGACAAGAAGCGGCACGTGGTGAAATTTATGCGCAATTGACCCATCTGGTAGGTGAGCAGGGCGCACTGGTGGTGCAAAATCTGCTGGAAAGCACCAACCAGCCAACCGAGGGGATTACTGCGACCACGATTGGTATAGTGTTGTTATTGGTAGGGGCAACCACTGTTTTTGGCGAATTGCAGACTGCGCTGGATAGTATCTGGAGAGCGCCGGCGAGGATAAGCAGCGGTGTGTGGAGTTTGATGCGTGCCAGATTGTTGTCATTTGGCATGATTCTGGGGATTGGCTTTTTGCTGATGGTCTCGCTTGTTTTTAGCGCAGGCTTATCTGCGATCAATAAATGGTGGTCGCCTGTCTTTGCGGGATGGCTGGCGGTTGCCAGTGTGGTGAATGTTGTGTTTGGCTTTTTATTGACGACGGGCATGTTTGCGTTGATCTACAAAATCATGCCGCGTGTCAGTATTCGCTGGAGCGAGGTTTGGATTGGCGCTGCGATGACAGCCGCTTTATTTACGGTAGGTAAATGGCTGATCGGTATTTATATTGGCAGAAGTGCGTTTGCCAGTGGCTATGGGCCTGCAGGCTCTTTGCTGGCGCTGTTAATCTGGATTTATTACTCCGCGCAGATATTTCTGATGGGCGCTGAATTTACCTGGGCATATTCCCATCTGTTTGGCTCACGCAAGCAGCAGGATACGCCACGGGATTTGGCGAAGGCATTCTCAAATAATCAAACGGCACATGAACTTGGCGCCAGATGAGCGTTTACCAAACCCAGAAACCACGATTCCACGCCTGAGCTTCATCACTGCCTTGTGCATACGGGTTTTCAGTGTGCTTCAAGCCAGCGGTTGATGCATGTAAACCTTCGTCGTAGCATTTCTGTAACAAGGCGTGATCAGTAGCGACCGTTGCCTTGGCGCCACTAAAAAAATACAAGTATCCACTCAGTAATCCCATGATATCCACCCAATCAATCATCATTTTTTTAATAATTGATTGATTATTATCTATATTGTTTTAGTTTGCCAATAGTCCGATCAAGCTATTAATACAATCCTGCAAAGACTTTTCATATCCTTGCATTTGCCAATTGCTTTGGCAAAAAATCATTCCTTCTGCGTTATTTCACTGATATTAAACACTATATAAAATTGTATAATGTCCCTGTCATGTTCGGCGCGCAGAATTTGTCAATGTAGTTTGATGTCTATCAATGCTTGCAAATCAATACTGCCTAAGCTGTGTTGAGATACTTTTTCGCCGGACAAGCATTCCCATTGAAGTCAGGACGTTGTGTGATTTACGTAGAGTTAAAAACGGTTATTCTTAAAAAACAATTAGAGTGGGGCAGGACCATTACGATTACCGAAATTGCCGATGCCAGCGGTATCAGTCGCATGACCTTGCATCGCATGTTAAAAGATCAATCCTATAATGCCAGCACCGATCACTTGAATAAGCTGTGTGCTTATTTGCAGTGTGATTTATATAGCCTGGTGCGCTGGGTCCCCGATATTGTCGTGCCGCAAGAGCACGTCGCCTAGAAAAAAACCTCCGATATTCCCGGAGGTTTTTTATTGGGGCAAAGTTTACGGCGCATTTCCCTGATTCTTGAATAAATATTTTGGCGTGACCATTGTCGCTAAAAGCATTGATTGAGCGGCAATCCTAATGCCTATGCGGGCTGGCTGGCAATGCGCGTGAGGTGTGTATTAAGCGAACAGCGAAGATAGCTGGTTTTTGTTGCTTTTTTTAAGCAATGCAAATGCCTGAGAGTTTTGAATAATAAGAGAAAATTTTTGGAATTCTCTTGTTATGAAACTCTCGTCAGGCCATATGCAGTCCAACGCGGTGAGCGCACAGGATTGCAGCGATTGGATGCAAGCACTGACCCAGGCCTGGAAGCAGGGTGCCTGGCCACAGTGTTTGACCCTGGCGCAGAAGATCACGCGTGAGTTTCCTGAAGAAGGCTTGGCCTGGAAGTTGTTAGGCAGCCTTTATCAACAACAAGAGACGCTGGCGCTGGCTGCCGATGCTTTCTTGCAGGCGAGCAAGCGCTTAAAGAAAGATGCTGAGGTGTTGTATAACCTGGCCAACGTGTATGCGCAATTGCAAGACACCACGCAGGCGATCAAATATTACCGGCAAACGCTCAAACTCAACCCGGTTTTTAGCCAGGCTTATGCCAACTGGGCCAGTGTGCTCAAGCAAGCAGGGCAAGTAAAAGAGGCGGAAAAACTACTGCGCCGGGGATTGAATATTCACCAGCAGGATGGCCGCGTCAATTTTGAACTGGCGGCCTTGTTACACGAGGCAGAGAAACCGCTGGAGGCGATTCAATACTACCGCGAAGCGGTGTCGATTGAGCCTGATAATGCCGTGATTTTTTTCAATATGGCGTTGGCACTGGATCAACTGGGCAATACGACTGAAGCGATTGCTGCCTATCAGCAAACGATTGCGATTCAAAAAGACTATGTTGAGGCCTACAGCTACCTGGGTGCCTTATACCTGAAACATGGTGACGTGGAAGAAGCTGAGCAGTGGTTGCTGGCGGGCATGGCATTGAATCCAACCGAGTTATCACTGCTTAAAAATCTGGCCAAACTTTACCGCGTGACGCACCGCACCAGAGAATACCAAGCCTATATTGATCAAATCATGCAGGCGCAAGAGGTGAGTGCGGAGACGCTGAATAACCTCGCCACCGAAATGTTGAATCAGCAGTTATACGGTGAGGCCGAGAATTATTGCCTGAAGGCGCTGGCGCTGGATCCGGAAAGTCCTTATGTGCAGGGCAATCTTGGCTTGATTGAAAATGCCAGAAATGCTTATGACAAAGCGTGTGTGTATTGTGAAAAGGCATTAGCGCAGTTGCCTGAGTCAGAAAGTATCTTGAGCAATTACAGTATCAGTTTGCGCATGCTGGGCCGCTATACCGAAGCAATTGCCTGCCTGGAAACCGCCTTGCGCATCAAGCCTGAATTCATGCCTGGGTATATCAACCTGGCCAATGTCTATTTGGACATGGGGCAGATTGAAATGTCGATTGCAACCTTGAAGCAAGCCTTGCATATCGAGCCCACGCATATGATGGCGCTTAGAAACCTGTTGTTTGCTAATAGCTACAGTAATAGCTTGCCGCCTGCCCAAAGCCTGGATTACGCGCATAGACTGGGCGCCGCCATGATGCACGAAGTGACGCCGTACGACAGCTGGAATGTCCATGCGCAAGAGCAACGTATCCGCATCGGCCTGGTATCGGCTGATTTGCGTAAACACCCGGTCGGCTATTTTCTGCACCAGTGGTTGCAGGCATTTGATGCCAGCCGCCTGGAGGTTTATGGCTACTCGACCGATGGTCGCGAAGATGCGTTTTCGCACGAGCTGAAAGACTTATGCAACCAATGGCGCTCACTGGCCGGGTTGACGGATGCGCAAGCCGCCAAACAGATTCGTGAAGATGGTATTCATATTCTGCTGGATTTATCCGGCCTGTCTGGCGGTACACGCTTGCCGATTTTTGCCCATAAACCTGCTCCGGTGCAGGCCACCTGGCTCGGCTATTGGGGCACGACCGGTTTGCCAACGATGGATTATGTCATCGCTGATCCGGTGAGTATTGATGCGCAGGTGGCGACCCAGTTCACCGAGCAGGTCGTGCACCTGCCACATACGCGTATGTGCTTCACGGCGCCGCCTTGTGATGTCGCTGTCAATGATTTGCCAGCATTCACCACCGGTGCTGTGACTTTTGGCTGCTTTCAAAACTACAGCAAAGTCAGTGATGACGTATTGTCTTGCTGGGGCGAGGTATTGCAGGCCTTGCCGACGGCTACATTGTTCTGGCAGAGCAAAGCATTCAATGATGCCCTGGTACGTGAAGAGGCGTTGGACAGATTGCAACAATACGGCATCTCTGCTGCGCGTTGTACCTTGCATGGCATGGTGCCCAGAGAAGAATACCTGCGTAACCATCACCAGATTGATGTGATCCTGGATACTTTCCCTTTCACAGGTGGCACCACGACGTGTGAAGCCTTATGGATGGGCGTACCGACGCTGACCTTACTGGGCGACACATTGATTGCCCGCCAGGGTGCCAGCTTTATGCATTGCGTGGGGTTGGCTGACTGGGTGGCCACCAGCCGTGATGAGTATGTGAGCAAAGCCATTGCATTGACCAGTGATCTTGGCGCCTTGGCAACATTACGCGCGCAACTGCGCCAGCAAGTGTTGGCTTCGCCATTAATGCATGCTGAGCAGTTCGCACAGGATTTTGAACAGCTGCTGTTTAGCTTATGGCAACAAACCCTGGCCACATTGGCGCCACAGCAATTGTTAGCCGAGTCACCGGTACAAGAGGCTTTTTCCGGCGAGCAGCCGGTTTGGGTGGTCAGCGCCACGCGCATGACTGCAGAAATTTTCTGGCGTGACTCTGCACTTGGCAGATCACTCAAACGCCATATGCAGCAGGATAAACGCCTGGTGTCCGTCGTGGCTTATGAAAATACGCGTGGCCTGTCTGAAGTGTTTAATGAGGCAATTGCCGCCGCGCCAGACCAGGCATTGCTGGTATTGATCCACGATGATGTCTGGCTGGACGAAAACACTTTTGTTCATAGCATACAGCGTGGCCTGGATCAGTATGATGTGATTGGTATTGCAGGCAATGCAAGGATTCAAGCTGGGCAGCCTGGCTGGTGTTTTGTCGATTTGCAATTCACCTGGGACGATGCCAGATACTTGCGCGGTGCGGTGAGCCATGGCCAGCATGCGTTTGGGTCTGCCTCCAGTTATGGTGATGTGTCTGGCGAATGCCAGTTGATGGATGGCGTATTCCTGGCGGCGCATAAACAGACCTTGCTGCAAAGCGGAGTACGTTTTGACCAGCAATTTGACTTTCATTTTTACGACCTGGATTTTTGCCGTACAGCCACCCGTGCAGGCCTCAAGCTGGGTGTATGGCCAGTGCGCATGACGCACCAGAGTGGTGGTGCGTTTGGTAGCGCACGCTGGCGTGATAAATACCTGAGCTATCGCCAGAAATGGGAGCCGGCCAGCGTACCACAGCAGCCAGCGTCCACGGCCTTGCAGGACGCAATGGCCGAGGTATTTGACCAGGCTTCACAAGCGCAACAGCAAGGCGATTTAAATACCGCGAAACAGCTATACCAGGAGATTCTGGCCGTAGATGCACAGCATGCACTCGCTACGCATAATCTGGGTTTGATTTACTGGCATAGCCAACAGCCGGCAGAGGCATTGCACTTACTGGCACAGGCTTATGCGCTGGCGCCAACGCAGTGGCAGTTGTTAAGCAGCTACCTGACTGCACTCAAACACAGTGGTGCGACAGCCGAATTGGAGCAGGTATTGGCGCAAGCCGTTAACAGCGGCCAGCATACACAAGCCTTGCAAACATTGATGCAAGACTGGCAGTTGCCATCGCTTGCGCCAGAGCAGCCATCAGATCAAGCACAACAGGCATTGCTGGCCTTGTTTGAGCAACAGCAATATACGCAGATGGAACGTGAGCTAGACACGCTATTACAGCAATATCCTGCCTGGTTAAGTGGCTGGAAAATGTTGTCTGACGTATTGATGATCCAGAAGAAAGATGCCCGCGTAGCGGCCGGTAAGGCGCTTGCGTTGAATCATAAAAGCGCTGAAGAGCACTGCTACTATGGGTTGGTGCTCAAGGCACAAAATGACCTCACGGCAGCCGCAGATGCCTTTGCCCAGGCCATACACCTGAAACCGGACTATGCTGCGGCGTATAACAATTTGGGTATTGTGCTCAAAGACCTGGGCGAAGTGGATGAAGCGATCAAGCAGTTTAAACAGGCGCTGATATTACAGCCGCAATATGCTGATTGCTTCAGCAATCTGCTGTTTTGTATGACGCATGCAGCGCAGGTGGATAACGATGCCTTGTTACAAGCGCATACCGCGTATGCCGCCCTGTACGAAGCACCGTTAAAACCGCATTGGCAGCCTCATGGCAATTCGCGCGATGCGCAACGTCCGTTGCGCGTAGGCTTTGTTTCTGGCGATTTGCGTGCGCATTCAGTCGCGCATTTCCTGCTGCCTTTGTTACCTGCGCTGGCCCAAGATAATTCATTGGCTTTATTTGCTTATGCCAATTATGCGCTGGAAGACGATGTCTCGGCGGAGATGCGCCAGTATTTCAAACAATGGCGTGTTGTTTCCAATATTTCTGACGATGCGCTGGCAGAGACTATCAGGCAAGACCAGATTGATATCCTGATCGACTTGTCCGGCCACACCTCCGGTAACCGTTTGCTGACATTTGCCAGGAAACCGGCACCCGTTCAGGCGAGCTGGCTGGGTTACCTGAATACCACCGGGCTGACATCCATAGACTATTACCTAGCTGATAATGCCTTGTTACCTGCCGGGCAGTTCGACCAGCAGTTTACCGAGCAGCTCGTGCAGTTGCCGGTGAATGCGCCATTTGTACCGCATCCGCAAGCACCAGCCGTCAATGCCTTGCCTGCGCTCAGCAATGGCTATGTGACTTTTGGCTGCTTTAACCGCCCCAATAAAATTACCCAGGCTACCGTGCAGCAATGGGCTGCTGTCATACAGGCCACGCCTGCCAGTCGCATGGTATTAGGCGGTATGGCAGAAGCGGGCGCATGCACGCATGTGGAGCAATGGTTTGCCGAAGCAGGTATCTCCGCCGACCGCTTATCGTTTTATGCCCGCACCGATATGCTGAGCTATTTGCAGCAATATCACATGGTGGATATTTGCCTGGATACCTTCCCATCTAATGGCGTGACCACCACCGCCCATGCTTTGTGGATGGGTGTGCCTACGCTATGCGTGGCAGGTGATCGCCTGGCCAGCCGCGGTGCCATGGCCTTGATGCAGCATCTTGGCCTGGCCGACTGGGTCGCGGCCAACCCACAGCAATATTTCCAACAGGCCGCGCATGTGTTGTCTGACCTGTCGGCACTGGCTGATTTACGCGCCAATATGCGCACCCGTTTTACGCAGTCTCCGCTGGCACAAGCGGCACCATTGGCGCAGGCTTTGTCACAGGCAATGCGCCAGATGTGGCAACGCTGGTGCCAGGAGCAGGCCGCAAGCAGTTTTGCTATTCCTTCTTTAACGCTGAAAGAATCTTCTGTTGCGCCGGGCGCGACTGAACCCTCTGATAAAGGTATCTCTATGAATACAACACTTAACCCACAAACTGCACAGGCTAATGCGCTGCACGATTCGATTGCTGAAGTGTTTCAGCTGGCGCTGCAAATGCAGGAAAAAGGCGACCTTGCACAAGCGATGAGCTTTTATCAGGAAATCTTGCGCATTGATGACAAGCATGCAGCGACGTATTTCCAGTTAGGCTTGTTGGCGCAGCAAGCGGGTAAGGCCGAAGAGGTATTACCGCTATTGGAGCAAGCCGTGATTCTGGCACCGCAGCAGCCTGCGTACTGGCAAGCCTATATTGGCGAACTGTCGCTGACCGCGCCCAAAAATGAAGTGCTGGACGTGATCACTTTTGCCCGCCAGAATGGCCTGGCCGCAGCGGATGCCGATGCACTGCAACGCCAATACAGCCAGCCAGCGGTTGCCGCTGATGTCGTGCGCAAAGGGCCTTATATCTACCGTACTGAAGATAACTTCTACCAGCGCGCGCAGACAGAGGCTTTTGGTTACCAGGATGTGGGCAATGCCGAACAGCGCCTGTATGACATGATCCGCCAGTCACGTGACAAAAGCGTATTCTCCAGCGAACTGGCAGCCAAAGCCACCGACTGGCCAAGCTACTACCACCTGACTTCGCAGCGCGCCAACTTACTGCGCCCGTTTGCGGACAAAATTGCTAACGGTAAGGTACTGGAGTTGGGCGCCGGTTGTGGCGCGATTACGCGTTTTCTCGGTGAGCTGGGCGGCGAAGTGGTGGCATTGGAAGGCAGCCCCAACCGTGCACGTGTGATCGGCCAACGTTGTGCCGATCTGAACAATGTGACGATTTACTCTGACCTGATCCAATCGTTTGAAACCGACGAGAAATTCGATGTCGTGACCTTGATCGGCGTGCTTGAATATGCGCAGGTCTATGTGAAAGAAGCCGATCCTTTGCGTTTCTTGCTGCAAACCGCCAAGTCTTTCCTCAAAGAAGACGGCATGCTGATTGTGGCGATTGAGAACCAGCTTGGCCTCAAGTATTTCTGCGGTGCGCCTGAAGACCATATGGGTCAGGCCATGTATGGCATTAATGATTCTTACAGCAGCACCAGCCCGATCACATTTGGCCGCGTAGAGCTGGATGCCTTGATCCGCAGTGCCGGTTTTGAAACCACAGAGTTGTATGTGCCGCTGCCAGATTACAAAACACCCGTTAGTGTGATTTACCCGGAAGGCTTTAACCAGGCCCATCGTGCGGCAGGCTGGGATGTGGGCGCTCTCGCGGCAGGCTCGGTGGTGCATGACAGGCAATCGCCGCGTCACCCGACATTCTCACTGGAAAATGCCTGGCAGGTGATTGCGCGTAATAACCTGGTGGAAGATGTCGCAAACTCATTTATGTTTGTTGCGTATCCGCAGCACCAGGCTGGCAAATTGCATCCGGACGTATTGGCAGCGCATTATGGTTGCCAGCGCCAGGCCGTGTTTAGCAAGGAAACCCAGTTTGTACATGATGCACAAGGCTTGGCAACGCGTACACGTAATACCGGCGAAACGGCGCAATTGCTGCAGGCAGATTGGGAGCATGCGCCTTACCATGGTGGCCAGTTGTGGATGGACAAGCTGACGCAGTTGATGAACCGTCCTGGCTGGCGCGTGGAAGACCTGGCGGCATGGACTGCCCCATGGTTGCAAGGCCTGGAAGCCGCAGCACTGACCGGTGGCAAAACCTTGCCGGAGTTTGCAGGCTATTCCGCCTTGTTGCCTTCTCAGTATTTTGATGCCACACCAACCAACTTTGTGATGGACAAAGCCGGACAGGGCCATTTCTTTGATCTGGAGTGGGATTTTGCCATTCCATTGCCGGTGGCTTTCGTGGCCTTGCGAGGCCTGTTCCTCACCCTGCATCGCGTCCGTAGTTGCGGCAAACCACACGCTAGCACACCAACTAATATTGGCAGCTTGACGCTGGCAGTGCTGGAGCAGAGTGGCTATCACTACCGCGATGACCAGTTGCAAGCGTTTATCAGCGTGTTTAACCGCCTGCAAAATATGACACAAGGCGTGCCTGAGCATGTGGTGAATGGGCTGACTACTGAGTTTACCCGGGCAGAGTTGCCGGTACGTCAGCTGTTTACGTAACACGGGGCGTATCAATACCAAAGCATGCACAGCGATGTGCATGCTTTTTTGTTGTCTGTGGAAACGGCGGGCAATAAAAAATCCGGCGACTATACAGTGGCCGGATTTTTAAGTGAGCGTGTTGAATTGTTTAAAACACTGAATTATTTAAAACATGGTTTCCATGCAACGGCGGATATGCGGGATAGAGCCGACCGGATTGGGCGTATATTTGCTGAGTTTGGCCAGGGTTAACAAGGCCTTGTCAGCCTTTTGTTGCAGGCAATAGACTTCAGTCAGGTTGCTGAGTGGAATCGCCGGATTCTCTTGCGCCAACAGCACGGCTTTTTCTAGCAGCAGCTCTGCATCTTCAAACTGGCCCTGGCTGACTAACAAGGTGCCCAGGTCATTGTAGGGCTCCCAGCAGCAGCTTTCTTTTTTTATCAGCTCCAGCATGACTTGTGTCGATAATTTCATATCACCTTCGGCGGCCAGCTTTTCGGCGTAGTGATAGGTATTGCGGTCAATTTCTACCTGAGATTTGATGGCTGGCGTAGGTAATTCAGTGGCGCCTGCCAGTGCCGCGAGAATATTATCTGCAATCAAGGTCGCGCTTTGGCCCAGGTGGGCAAATTGATGTTGTTTGTTCTCGGTGATCTGTTGTTGATAGACGGCGGCGTTTTGCAGTACGTCTTCAACCGTGCGGCGCAAGTCGGCTTTCACGGTTTTAATCACATAGTCATAAGGCACACTGGCTGGGCGCGGCGGGTTAGTGTCCGGAATCAACCAGTCGGTGACGGCAATACCAGGCACATCCAGCAACAAGGCTTCTGTGAGTACACTGGACTCATCTGACACCATCACGTCGGCCAAACCCAGGCAATACATGATGCTGACTTCGCGATCGACCACATACACGTTGTCGGCGCAGTCGCGATGCAAGGCATCCATTGCGTCAATGTTATTCAGCACCCAGCGGTATTTGTCTGACCATGGGGCCTGTTTCAGCAGCAGGTTGACCGGCAAGTCTTTTAGCGCTTGGACAAACTCATCCTGTTTGCCATGGTTTTCCCATGATGGCGCATAGAGAATGGAATGCTCGTATTTCAGTCCTAGTTGCTCACGCAGCTTTTGTGCTTCCTGTTTAAAGGTGTCCTGATTGCGGTAGACCAGGTCGGCTTTGGGCCAACCCAGGTCAAACATGCCCAGTTTTGGCTGTGCTTGTTTGAAATTGGCTTGCGTTTGCCAGCGCTCAACCCAGGCTGGGCCTGGTATAACGCCGATATCAAAGGCTGACCATGGCTCGTGATGCCAGAAGTGCGGCCAGATATCATGGCGCTGCGCCAGGTCGTGCAGCAAAATTACTGAAAATCCGGCATTCGGTTTGCAGGCATGTTCGCAATACACACCAACTTCAGCATATTGCTTGGAGTTGGTACTCCATTGAATGACATAGCCTCTGCTGGCAATTTCATCGGCAACCGGTGCCAATGCCTGGCGCTCGCAGTTGTCGGTATAAAAGAAAGTGAACACGGGCTGGTGTGAGTTGGTAGTCGTCATGATGGTCTATCCATGCAAGCGTTTGGTGAAAATAACACTGAAACGATATTGGCTTTGTGCGTAATTGGGCACGCAGCTTTCAAATACCTGATGCGGTTTTTCCGGCAGTTGCTGGCTGAACCATTCAGGGGTGTAATAAGTGTGGTGCAAGCCACGGTATTTTTCTTCATATTCGGCAATCGTCAGCGCATCGCGGCGTGCGTGCTCGCAGGCTTCGCGGGTGGCTGCATGCGGAATATCGAGGATTGCTATGCCAACCTTGGCTTTTTGCCACATGGCCTGGAGCACTTCGGCGGCCATGGCTTCATCAAAATAATGAAATACGCTGTTGGCAATCACAAAGTCATATTGGGGGTCAGTGGCCATGGTTTGTGCAGCTTGTGCCTGGAAGTCGCCATCAGGCATGGCTTGCTGTGCGGCTTCAATCAGCCCGGCAGCGTAATCCAGGCCGCCCACAGTCAGGGTATGTTGCTGACGTAAGGCATATAAAAACGCGCCGGCGCCACAACCGACTTCAAATACAGAATCCCCAGACTTTAGGCCCAGTTTGTCACTGATGCGGCGGGTATATTCCTGCCAGTCTGCCGGACCGATTTTGCCTGCACCACTGTCAAAACCATCCAGGGCAATCAAGGTATCCAGTGTGATGGCATGCTGCGGTTGCAGCGTGCGCTTTTCCCAAATCTGTTGCCAAAGGTTACTCATGTGTTTGCTTCCATTTTCTGACTGACGGCTTTTAGTACACGGGCACGCAATTGAGTGCTGCTGATGCCTTCGGTGCGCGGCAGGATATGTAATTTGTCTGCGGCAATCGGATTGCTGTTATCGTGGCCATGCACCAATAGGTCAATCTGGTGCAGGGTTAAAAAGGCCTCGTCTAGCAGCCAGGGGCTGGGCACTACTTCGTCCACGTCACGCATGGCTAGTAGCACTTCTGCGCGTGCGGCATAATCCAGCTCAGGCTCATAGCCTTTTTTGGCGCGAATCTCTTCGTCGGTGGTCAAGGCCACCACTACATGGCCCAATTGCCTGGCGGCTTTTAACAGGCGCACGTGGCCGTGATGGATCAGCGTGGCGGACATATCGACCATAATGCGCTTTGGTGGCTGCGTCATGGCTGTAGCTCCAGTAAATCAAGAATGGCGCCGCGTGCCGTGCTGCCCAGGTGTGCTTCGCCCAAGTGGCAAACGACACTGCCGCGGCTGATGCCGCGTGGTTGATACAGTACAGCACGTGCATGCTGGCTACTGACCTTGGCGTCAACCCAGGTACATAGTACTGGCTGGTAGTTCACCGGATGAGTCGCGTAAGCAGCAATCTTTTTCAGCATCTGTGCCTTGTTGATAAACACCGCTTCACGCAAGTCATCATGCTTGGGCAATACCTCATACAAAGAGGCGATGGCATGGTAAGGGCCCGTCATGCGGCGTTCCAGATGCGTGGTCAGATTCAGGTAAAACGAATCGACTGCGTGTCTGGGCGATTGGTGGAAAGCAATAAAAGAGGCACCGGTCAGGCCAAACAAGCCTTTGCAGGAGCTATAGGCAATCACATCGGCCAGGCCGTGGTCATTTTCCAGTCCGATAGAAGCAGTGGCATCCAGCATCAGTTGCGCACCGACACGGTCAGCCAGGGCACGCAAGTCTGCAATTGGTAACAATAAACCTGCACTGGTTTCGGTATAGCAGGCGACGACCCAGTCATAGTGGCCGGTTACGTTTGCCAATTGTTGCCAGTCGCAGACGGTGACTAATGACACCTCACCAGCATTGCGTTGAGCCATTTGTGCGAAGCTGACCAGGCGTTGTGCGTAATAACCGCTGTCTATCACCAACACCTTGCCGTATAGAAAGTTCAGGCTGGCAATTTCCAGTGCCAGGCTGGCAGAGCCTTGTAGCCGTGCAATATGGGCATGGCCAGTCATGGTTTTGAGGGCGCTTAAGACCACATCTTCGACTTGGCTGTAATCCTGGTCACCGCGTCCAAAGCATGGTCGCAGGCCAAGCAGGTTTTCTTCGAGCAGACTGGCCGGGCCAGCGGTAAACAATACCTTGTGTTGGTTTTGCGTGGCAACATGGGCGTGTATGGTGGTGTCAGGCATATTCCACCTCGGTTAAAAATTGCATAAAGTCCTGTTTGTTTTGTGCCGGGGTACGCGTCGGCCGCCCCAGGTCAGCCCGTGCGCCTTTGCGGCACAGTACTTCAATAAAGCTGCTTTTGCCGCTGGCTAAGGCTTGTTGCAACACTGTGTTTAATGATTCTGCGCCAGACACACTGTAGACCTGTGCATAGCCGGCAGCACTGGCAATGTCTGAGAGTGTGAGTTGCGCGGCCACGGTTGGCTGGCCACCCACAGAGTCGTGCGCGCCATTATTCAACACAATATGCAGCAGATTGGATTGCTGGGCACTGATGGTCAGGCTGCCCATATGCATCAGCATGGCACCATCACCGTCAATACAGATCACTTGCCGGTCTGGCTGTGCCAGTGCAATGCCGCAGGCAATTTGCGAGGCGTGGCCCATGCCACCCACGGTGAGAAAATCGCGGCCATGTCCGGCCTGTTGTGCTTTGCGCAGCTCAAACAGTTCACGTGAGGCCATGCCGGTGGTGGCCACCACGGCAGCCTCTTGTGGCAAGGCTGACACAATCTGCCCGATCATGTGCTCACGGCTTTCCAGCACGGGCAACTTATCTGCCAGGGCAGAGGCGGGGGCTGCTGTTGTTTTCACTGGCTTATACGGCGCAAAGCTTTGTTTGCGCACCACCAGTGCGACGGGGCCCTGACGTGTCATCGCCTGCTGCAACAATGTTCGCATTTGCGCATGGGCGCTGTCTATATCATCAGCCATCACCTGGTAAGGCAAGCCCAGAACGTCGAGTTGTGATAGGGTGATTTGGCCTTGTTTGACATGCTGCGGTTCATCATGGATCTGTTCGCCATGTGCATTCAGCTCTCCGCGCCAGCCAATGACCAATAACATAGGAATCCCATACACCTGCGGATCTGCCAATGACGCAATCGGGTTCACCACATTGCCCAGGCCGGAATTTTGCATATAGACCAGCGCCGGTTGATGGCTTGCCAGGTAGTGGCCAATAGCCAAACCAATCGCACCACCTTCATTGGCGGTAATCACATGCTGGCCGGTAGCCAGGGTGTCTGAAAAGCAGGCACACAATTCTTTGAGTAGTGAGTCGGGCACGCCCGCAAAAAACTGTACTTGTTCGCTTTGCAAAGCGTTTAAAAAATCCTCGGCATGTATCATCAGAATACTCCGCTTATCTGGTTACGGTTATTTAGTGCCTGGAATCAGTTCCAGCACATCGTTAATCGACATCAGGCTGGCTTCAATTTCTGCGGTCCTACCATTTTTGAGGATTTCCATGGCGGCATTCTGCATGGCCGGATAGGCGGCACGCATCATATGGTTGGCATAAATCACCAGGTTAAAGCCGTGTGCGGCCAGTTCTTCCTCAGTCACTTTGTTGTAACTGGTGGGGACGCAGACTAAGGGAATGGTTGGGAATTCGGATTTGAAAATTTTGGCAAACTCAAACACTTCGTCCGGTGCTTTCTGGCGGCTGTGGATCATGATGCCATCGACGCCCGCGCCTACGTAAGCTTGTGCGCGTTTAACTGCATCGGCAATGCCTTTTTCCAGGATCAGGCTTTCGATACGCGCAATCACCATAAAGTCATCACTCACACGTGCAGCACGGCCTGCCATGATTTTTTCGCAGAAGGGCTCAATCTCGTCCTGCAACTGCGGCACTTCGTTACCAAATAAGGAATTCTTTTTTAAACCAATTTTGTCTTCAATAATGGTGGCGGAAATACCCAGGCGTTCCATGCTGCGCACATTGAGTTCAAAGTGCTCCAGTTTGCCGCCGGTATCGGCATCCATAATTAAAGGTTTGGTGGTGACATCAAAGATGTCATTAATATTAGACAGGCGGCTGTTGATTTCAACCGCTTCAATATCTGGTTTGCCGCGTGCGGTAGAGTCGGTCAGTGAACTGGACCAGAAACCGTCGAACTGGCAAATTTTGCCATTACGTTGCGCCGTCACATGTTCGGCAATGAGGGCAGAGATCGGATTATGCGCCTCAATAAAACGTGAAATCGGTTTCACCGTCAGCAATCTCTTCAAGGTACGGCGGCGGATATCCGGCGTGGTACCCAGGGCCTGGATCTGGCCGAGCATTTCATTCGAAGACACGCCACGTGTATAAGGAATCTCGATCAGGTGGCCGCCATACTCGGCCAATGCGGCACGCGCACGGTCACGGTAGGGCACCAGCGGGCCTTCCAGCCAGTCGTCGCCATGCACCATGATGTCTGGTTTGTATTTAAGCAGGTTGGGCGCATAGTCCCATTCTTCTTGCGGCACTACATTGACCACACCGCGAATATTCTCGACGATCTGTTTGCGTTGCTCATACGTCAGGTAGGGCAGGCGTTTATGGTCTGCGACCGCTGCGTCTGATAACAGGCCGATGGTGACGTCGCCGTACTTTCTGGCCTGCTCAATAATATTGATATGGCCATGGTGCAGAATGTCTACGGTCATACCTACATAAACGGATGCCATGCAAAACTCCTTCGTAGTCTTTTGGATACCTTATATAAGGTATGCGAATTGGATAGCCTGATTATCGTTGGCAATGCCTAAGAATGATTTGCAGATAAACGCGGAAAACCGGCCTTATATCTTGTGTGATACAGCGGTCATGAACAGGCTCTGAAAGCGGTGTGCTTTAAAAGCAGAATTAAGACAGATTCTCTATTTAGCTCGGTTAATGGTCACGACGCATCTTTTTATAAAATAGATTGGTATAAACAATTTTGTGCAGTTCTTGATAGAAGGCTAAAGATTTTGGTGGAGGGGTCGTAAATAGTTTCAAGTGCATGATTGATCGAAAAAAGAAATTTGCAAGAAGTATTAAAGAAATTTCGCAAGCGGTCGATAACACAACTAACAACGCTAGATAGCAAACATTAAGTGGTAAATAGCGATCAACGTTGAAAGTAACATGACGATTTGACACTTAACTGGGTATACGACTCTAAAGGAGATTTAACATGGCTTCAGTAATTAACACCAACTTGGCATCCTTGAATGCACAACGTAACTTAAACGCTTCACAAAGCAGCCTGAATACTTCTATTCAACGCTTGTCTTCTGGTCTGCGTATTAACAGCGCTAAAGATGATGCGGCTGGTATGGCGATTGCAACACGTATGGACTCACAAGTTCGCGGTATGGATGTTGCAACACGTAACGCTAACGATGCGATCTCTTTCTTGCAAACTGCAGAAGGTGGTTTGAGCAGCGCAACTGACTCATTACAACGTATGCGTGAACTGGCTGTACAGGCAGCCAACGGTTCTTACAGCTCTGGTGACCGTGCAAACCTGGATACAGAATTTTCTCAACTGAAGTCAGAATTGACTCGCTTGAGTACAGCGACCAAGTTTAACGGCCAGGCAGCATTCGGTGCAGGTTACAACTTCCAGATTGGTGCAGACAGTGGCGATACCATTAGCGTGTCTTCTGTTTCAGCGGCTTCTCTGTCTGGTTCCCTGTCTTCAGCAGATGCTGCATCAGATGCGATTACTGCGATTGACGCACAATTGACTGCTGTAAACACTAGCCGTGCGACATTGGGTGCTTACCAAAACCGTTTTGCTTCAGTAGTAAGCAACCTGGGCGTAGCGTCTGAGAACATGTCTGCTGCCAAGTCACGTATCACTGATGCTGACTTCGCTTCAGAAACAGCCAAGATGACACGTGCACAGATTCTGCAACAAGCTGGTACTGCGATGCTGGCTCAAGCGAACCAGTTGCCTAACCAAGTGATGACATTGCTGAGAGGTTAATACATCACACGGTAACGCTAAATCCACAGGCCTAGACCCTGTGGATTTGGCCTAGGTAAAAGGAGCAACATCATGAGTGACTCATCTATAAATGGTGTAGGTGGCAGTTTGCAGGGTGTACAGGCAGCCAGTAGTTTGAAACTGGTGAAATATGCTGAATCAGCTGCGGATAAAGTGACGGCCGATGTGAATGACAAAGCTGCGATTAGCGGTGCAGTCAAAAAGTTAAATGAGTATGTAGCACCAGCGTTACAAACGATAGAGTTTTCTATCGATGATGACAGCGACCGCATCATTGTGAAAGTGGTGGATACCGAAACACAAAAGGTATTACGCCAAATTCCCAATGAAGAGGTGTTGGCCATCAGTAAAACGCTGGATAAATTACGCGGGCTGGTGGTACGACAGACAGCCTGATATTGCGTTTTAATTCGGTTGGGAGATTAAGAAATGGCATCGATTGTATCCTCTACTGGCGCATCTGGCCTGCCTATTGACTCATTAGTCACGGCGCAGATGCAGGCGGAACAGCAACCCATTACCGATATTAAAACCAAAATATCGTCTTACAATACCAAGCTCTCCGCGTACAGCACGCTGAAAAGCGGCTTAAGCACTTTTCAAACGGCCGTTGATAAACTGGCTACCGCAGCCAAGTTTAATGCGCAAGCCGTCACCGCCAGTGACAGCACCAGTATCAGCGCAACCGCGAATGGCACAGCCGTTCTCGGTAACTACAATGTGACGGTCAGCCAGCTGGCGACTTCACAAAAACTGGCCACTTCGGCTTATAGCAGTGCCACCGACATCGTCGGCACCGGCAAAATTACGATCTCTTTTGGTACCTATACGGCAGCAGCTGGCGCGACGCCTGCTTCATTTACAGCCAATGGCGATAAGTCCGATATCACCATCGATATCACCAGCAGCAACAATACGCTGGCAGGCATCCGTGATGCGATCAATGCAAAAAATGCGTCGGTCTCGGCCTCTATTGTCAATGATGGTACTGGCAATCGCCTGGTGATTACGTCTAAAGATACCGGCGAGGTGAATAGCCTCAAAATATCGGTGGCAGATGATGATGGTAACAATACGGATACTGGCGGGCTGTCTGCATTAGCCTACGATCCCTTGGCCAGCAGCAATAATATGACGCAAATGACGGCGGCGAAGAATGCCTTGCTGACCGTGGATGGCATGAGCATCAGTAAATCCAGCAACACGGTGTCTGATGTAATCCAGGGGGTGACTCTGACGTTGAAGTCGGTCACTTCGGCCAGCAATACGCTAAGTGTCAGCACCGATACCGATACGATACAAGCCTCGGTACAAAGCTTTGTCGATGCTTATAACGCATTGAATACTAGCATGCGCAACCTGACCAAGTTCGTATCGGCAGGGTCTAGCTCCAATGGGGCCTTACTCGGTGATTCGACGGCACGCAACATCATGGTCAAATTGAAATCCATGTTGTCCGCATCCTCGCCCACGGCCACAACCTATAAAACGTTGACCGACATTGGGGTCACCATGGGCTCTGATGGATCCTTGTCGCTGGATAGCACTAAATTGCAAAAAGCTGTCACCAATAACGTTAGTGATGTGGCAAAGCTGTTTTCACCATCGGCGACGTCCACCGATCCGCAAGTGACTTTTGTCAGTAGCAAGGATGACACGGCCTCGGGTACCTATGCGGTGAATATCACGCAATTAGGCGGTAATGGGGTGAATGCCAACGGCACGATCAATGGTGTGACGGCGATTACGACCGGCTCTATTCTGACTGGCGCCAGCGGTAATGCCAGTTATGGCCTGCAATTGAGCGTCACAGGCACTGCGACTGGCAGTCGTGGCACGGTGACCTTCAGCAAGGGCCTGGCAGGGGAGCTCAGCAGCTTGCTGGACGGCTGGCTGGATAGCGAAGGCGCATTGACCACAAAAACAGATGGTATTTCAAGTTCCATTAAAGATTTGAACAAAAAGGCCGATGATATAAGTGCCAAGCTGCCTGCAATTGAAGCACGTTACCGCGCCCAGTACGCAAAACTGGATGCACTGCTCAGTAGCTTACAGAGCACCAGCAGTAACCTGACTTCACAACTGGCCGCGATTAGCGCTAACAGTTAGTTGAAGCGGTAGATGTCTGTAGCGAGCGGCTGGCAAATTATCGTAAACCATACGCTTTAAAGCAGAATTCAGGAGTCAAAAATGTTCGGGATGAAAAAATTAGGTGTTAATGCTTATGCAAGCGTAGGGTTGGAAACCGGTGTGGTGGATGCCAGCCCGTTGAAACTGATCGTCATGCTGTATGACGGTGCAATTTCAGCCTGCATTCATGCCCAGCAAGCGATGGCACAGCACGATATTGCCAAAAAAGGCGAGTACCTGACACAAGCAGTGACTATCGTCGATAGCGGCTTACGTGCCTGCCTGGACAAGCGTGCCGGTGGCAACATTGCACAAAATCTGGATCAGCTTTATCAATACATGACACGTACGCTGATGGAAGCCAGCGTGCGTCAGGATGCGAAAAAAGTACAAGAAATTCAACATTTACTGATGGAATTAAAGAGCGCGTGGGAAACACTGGAAAAGTCAGCCATGGCGCGTCCAGTGCAAGCAGATATGTCTTTGGGCCAGATGGTCGCCCAGAAAACAAATGAATTGCAACAGATGGGGCAAGTTAACCGTTTGGCCACTGCCGGAGCCTAAGATGTCACAAGCACTGATTAATACTTACGAATCTGCCGCAAAACTGATGGAGCAGATGCTGATTGCGGCACGCAAGGATGCCTGGGAAAAAGTCACCGAGCTGGAGCAGTCTTATATGCTCAAACTCGAAGTGGTCAAAAGCCTGGAGCAAACCATGCGTCTGGAGTCTCAGGCACTGACACCAGAACTCAATGCCCGTAAGCAGGCCTTGGTGCAAAAGATTTTGGCTGATGATGGTGAAATCAGAAATTTGCTCTATCCGGTCATGCACCGCATCACCGATATGATCTTTGATGCGCAACTACATGCGCGCATCCCCCCGGACGTGATATAGATGTTACCGATTCCGCAAGTTCTCTCACAACGTATTATCGCGAGTGAAACAGAGAACTTGCGTGCAGTTTCTTCGATCATGCCGGTCGAAGGCACGCAGTCTGAAGCCCCTTTATGGGAGCGCATGCGGCCTGGCATGCAGTTTACCGGCCTGATTCTGCAAAAAGAAACAGGGGCCGCCAAAGCCTCAGAACTGGCACAGTTCAAGGTTCAAATCCAACTTCCTAATCAAGCACCAACAACGGTACAGATGCAGCTGCCTGCCCACCTGGCACAACAGCAAACCCTGCATATGCAGTTTATGGGCCTGGCGCAGCAAGGTGCAGGCAAAGAGATCCTGCCGCAAGTGAAATGGGGGGTGCAGCCAGGCAATAGCCAGGCCAACACCGGCACAGTGCGCTTGGCTGAGACCGCCTTGCTGACAGATATGTCGCAGTCCGATCATGGCGAGCATCTGCAGGACATGGTGAAAACAGCGGCTGGCCAAGCCAGCCTGGTTGAGCTAAGTAGCCCGGCCAAGCATTTGCAACGCTGGCTAAGTTCGTCTGAATTTCAGCAACAAACCACCGCTTTGCAAGCACAAACCGTGGTCAGTCATAGCCCGCAAAAACCACAAGTACTGGCACAAGACCTGAAACATGCGCTGGATAGCTCTGGCCTGTTTTATGAGTCGCACCTGAAAGAAGCCACACTGGGGAGCCGGCCCTGGCACCAGTTATTGCAGGAGCCACAAAACAAACCCGGCCTGGTGCCGCCCGAGATGGTCGCGCAGCAGTTGCAGGTGCTGGAACAGCAGCGCGTCGTGTGGCATGGCGAGGTGTGGCCAGGGCAAACCATGCAATGGCAAGTGAATGAGCAGGAGAACTCGGCCCATTCGTCAGACGAGCCGGTGTTGAACAGTTTGCAGAGCGACCTGACCTTGCATTTGCCGCGCCTGGGTGAGGTGTCAGTCAAGATCACCATGGTTAACGGACGTTTCAGCGTACGTGTTGAAACGGAGGATGCCAAGACTTTGAAAGAGATGCAGTCTGGCCGTAGCCAGTTGGCCATGAGTTTGCAGTCTGCGGGTTTAAAACTGGAGTCTTTACAGATTAGCCAGGATGACACAGCGCAAGACAGGCGGCAGTATGCAGCAGGATAAACTGTATACGCAGTCTGCTGTTGCCCTGGCTTATGAAGCCGGTGACCTGGCGCCACGCGTGGTTGCCAAAGGCAATGGTTTGCTGGCTGAGCGCATTATTGCGCTGGCGAAAGAACACGAGGTGTATGTGCATGAGTCACAGGCCTTATTGGGCCTGTTGATGCAGGTAGAACTGGATGCCCATATTCCGCCGCAGTTGTATCAGGCGATCGCCGAGATACTGGCATGGTTATATCAATTAGAGCAGGGTGAAACGCGGGAACCGCCTGCTGTGTAGGCAGTTGAAGCAGGATATGCCGCTTTAGACTTGCATGTTCATCATGTCCTGGTAGGCGGTGACCAGCTTATTACGCACCTGCACCGTTGCCTGGAAAGCGATATTGGCTTTCTGGCCAGAAATCATGACATCAGACAGGCTGACATTGTCATTACCCATGGCAAAGTCCTGCCCCAGTTTTTCTGATTGCAGTTGCATATTGTTGACCTGGTCCAGTGAAGCTTTCAATGCATCGCTAAAGCTTACCTGGCTGGTCGGGGCCGCTGCATTGGTTTTCTGCACTGGATTTGCGATGGCCGCGCTACCCAAACCTTCAGGTTTTTGAGCGGCAGCACGCAATTGTGCCAGCATGGACGAGATGCGTTGTGCATCAATACCGCCTGCGTTCATGGTGGGCTCCTTTCATCGTCTGGGCAGATTAAGCCCTTAATTGTCATGGTAGACACTTTAGCATTCTGTGCTACCGGGTGCTTTGTAAAATAGGCAACATTAATCCGTCTTATTTGCCAATTTGAAAATAAACAGTAAGCGCATAATGTGATCCATGTGAGTGTGTCCTTAAAACGCATTCGAGTTCAAAAAGGTGTTTTTGAGTCAGCCAACCCGGATCGGGCGCTAAATTCAGAAAGCCTGCGGTAGTAAACATGGAGGTTCAGATGGCTGCTGACGCTGCCTTACTTACATCAACTGGTGAGTCCAACGGTACACCGAATATGTTTGGTCAACTCGGACAGAAGCTGCTATTGGTCGCAGGCATTGCGGCCGTGGTTGCCGTGATGATTGTGTTCTGGCTGTGGAGTCAGAAGCCGGATTACCGTGTGTTGTTCTCCAACTTTGCCGATAAAGATGGTGGTGCCATTGTCGCTGAGCTCGACAAGTTAAGTGTCCCTTATCAGTTTGCTGAAGGCGGCAATGCGATTTTGGTCCCTGCTGACCAGGTGCATCAGGTGCGTTTGAAATTAGCCGCACAAGGCTTGCCAAAAGGCGGCAATATCGGTTTCGAATTACTGGAAAACCAGAAGTTTGGTGTGTCGCAGTTTGTTGAACAAGTCAACTTCCAGCGTGGCCTGGAAGGCGAGCTCGAACGTAGCATCCAGTCCATTTCTGCTGTGCAGGCCGCCCGTATCCATTTAGCGATTCCAAAACCAAGCGTATTCGTGCGCGAGCAACAATACCCAACGGCTTCCGTGTTATTAAACCTGCATAATGGTCGTCGCCTGGACGGTCAGCAAGTCGCTGCGGTGGTTCATCTGGTCGCCAGTAGCGTGCCTAACTTGTCTGCAGACCATGTGACTGTGGTCGACCAGAACGGTAATTTGCTGTCTGACACGACCAACAAGGTCAAACAAAACGGCCTGGATCCAGAGCAAATGGCTTACGTGGAAAATATGCAGAACAGCATTGCCCGCCGCGTGGAGTCGATTATTACCCCTATTGTTGGTGCCAAAAATGTGCACGCTGAAACCAGTGCGGAGATTGACTTCTCGATGACTGAGCAAGCCAACGAGTCTTACAAACCCAATACCAAACCTGATGACATGGCGATTCGCAGTGCGCAAAGCCATGAGTCACAAAATGCCAGCGGCAGTAATGGCGCAGTGCCTGGTGCCTTGTCTAACCAGCCACCAGGTGAGTCTACTGCACCGATTAATGCCCCGGGTGCGCAAGCGCCAGGTGAAAATGCGCCACCTGCTGCGCCACCAGCACCACCACAAAATACGCAAAAAGATAACACGACCAACTACGAGCTGGACAAAACAGTCAGCTACATCCAGCAAGCCAAAGGCGGTATCAAGCGCCTGCACGTAGCGGTGGTGGTGAATCATATCCCTGTGGTTGATAGCACTGGTAAAACGACTTATCGTGCCTTGAGCAATGCCGAGAAGCAGCAAGTGAGTGACCTCGCCATGCAGGCCATGGGTTTTAACAAAGAGCGTGGCGATACGATTTCTGTCGTCAACACCCCGTTTATTGCTGAAGCACAGGACAAACTGGTGGAGCCACCATTGTGGAAAGACCCACTGGTGATCGAGTATGGTAAAGATGCCTTGCGTTTCCTGGCAGGGGTGATTGTGTTGATGATGGTTTACAAAAAACTGCTCAAACCAATGGCCAACAAACTGACAGGTGCTGACAAGAAAGAGCAAGCGCTGGCTGCAGGTGCTGCCGCACTGACCGGCCCTGACGGACTGCCTATTGCAGGCGCCACCGGTGCAGAAGGGGATGATACGTTGGTGACCTTGAGTGGTGATGCGACAGCATTACCAAGTGGTCTGGACCAGACCCTGCAGGCGGCAAAACAGGTAGCGAAAGATAACCCACGTATGGTGGCTAATGTTGTGTCCAGCTGGACCTCCGCGGAGAAGTAGTGCATGAGTGACCAGGGATTAACCAGAAGTGCAATCTTGATGCTGGCGCTCGGTGAAGACGAGGCGGCTGAAGTGATGAAGCATTTGTCACCGAAAGAGGTGCAGCGCCTAGGGATTGTCATGGCGTCGATGAAGCCAGTGCCACGCGAAGAGGTTGAGCAGGTGCTGGAAAAGTTCATGCTGGACTTTGCCAGCAGCAGTGATTTCGGCCTCGATTCGGACAGCTATATTCGCTCGGTGCTGATCAAAGCTTTTGGTGACGACAAAGCGTCCAACTTGCTGAACCGTATTCCGCAATCACAAGATGCGGCGGGCATAGAAAGCCTGAAGTGGATGGATGCCTTTAGTGTGGCGGATTTTATCAAGAACGAGCATCCACAGATTATTGCCACCATTTTGTCTCATCTGGAGGCAGAACAGTCCGCAGAAATTTTGGGGCATTTTACCGAGCGTTTGCGCCAGGACGTGATTTTGCGTATTGCCACGCTGGACAGTATCAAACCAACCGCGTTGAGAGAGTTGAATGAAGGCATGCTGAAAATGCTGGCCGGTAATGACAACATTAAGCGGCAGGCGATCGGTGGCGTCAAAACTGCCGCCGAGATCATGAACTACATTAGTGGCGAACATGAGGCCAAACTGATGGATGGCCTTAAAAGCTACGATGACAATATGGCGCAGCAAATCATGGATCAGATGTTTGTGTTTGACAACATCATGGAGATCGATGACAGAGGCATTCAGGTGCTGCTGCGTGAAGTACAGTCAGACATGCTTATCGTGGCTCTGAAAGGCACCTCAGATGAAATGAAAGAAAAATTCTTCCGCAATATGTCTTCCAGAGCGGCTGACATGATGCGTGAAGACCTGGAAAGCCGTGGGCCAGTCAAGCTGTCAGAGGTTGAAGGCCAGCAGAAACAAATATTGCAAATTATCCGTCGCTTGTCAGATGAAGGTCAGATCATGCTGGCTGGCAAAGGCGACAGTGAGCAATATCTATAAACGCATGATATAAGGAAAGTGTCTCATGGTAGCTTCTGCAATTCCAAAAGAACAAATGAGCGCCTATCAACGCTGGGAGATGGCCAGCTTTGATGATTCCATCTCCAGTGAGCGTGTTAAACGTGAACGCGAGCAGGCCGAGGAAAATGCACGCACGGTCAGCCAGATTCTGAAGCAGGTCAGGCAAGAAGCTTATGAAGAGGGCTTTAAAACCGGTTACGGCGATGGCATGACACATGCCCAGTCGCAAATTGACACTGAGCGCCAGCAATTGTCGCAAATGGCTGCCAGCTTCCAACAGGCATTGGCCATGCAGGATGTCAGCGTGGCCGAGTCTGTGTTGAGCCTGGCGCTGGACCTGGCAAAAGCCATGATGAAAACCAAATTGCAGGTGGATCCGCAAGCGGTGATTCCTGTGGTACTCGATGCCATGCATTACCTGCCACAAGTCAAACAGCCTGCCAGGTTAATCGTGCATCATGAAGATGCCAAAGTACTGCGTGCCCATATTGGTGAGCAATTGAAAGAACAAGGCTGGCAACTGGTTGAGGATAGCCAGATTGAGCGTGGTGGCTGCCTGGTGGAAACCGCAGAAAACCAGATTGATGCCAGCAATGAAATGCGCTGGAAACGCCTGGTGCAAGGCTTGTCACGCGTGGATGACTGGCATAAACCTGTCGCTAGCAATGAATAATGTGTGCAGCCTATTGAGCAGCGATTGTGATTGATGCAAGCATGACAGACCCTAATAGCGCCGTAGATGCCAGCCCAGTGTTGGCAGAAGACTTGGTTAATGATGCGGATGTGACGCCAACCGCAGATGCCAATGTCATGGCAGACCAGGCAGAAATTGCCGCGCCTGCCGAACAGGACTTGCCACCCAATGTGCATAACCAGCGTTGGCAAAGTTACCTCAAAGATTGTAGAGAACTGATTCATTTGGTTGAACCACTGGAAGTGGCTGGACGTATCGTCAAAGTCACCGGCCTGATCATGGTTGCAACCGGTATCAAAATGCCGATTGGCGGCGCCTGTTTTATTCCGCTGCAAGATGGCGGCCGCGTTGAAGCCGAAGTGGTTGGTTTTGATGGCGAAAACTTGCTGTTAATGCCACAGTCAGCCGTTGATGGTGTCGTGCCTGGCGCCAAAGTATTCAGTATGGAAGTCACCGAGACCTTGCCTAAACCGCAATTTGGTCGCCCGCCACGCCGTCGTGCACAAGACCGTGCACGTCATTTTCCGGTAGGCGATGGTTTGCTCGGCCGCGTGGTTGATGCTGCGGGTAATCCGCTGGATAACCTGGGCCCGATCTCCACTGAAGTCATGGCGCCGTTAAGTGGGCGTGTGATTAACCCGCTGATGCGCGCACCGATTGAGGATACGCTGGATGTAGGCGTACGTGCAATCAATGCCATGTTAACTGTTGGTCGCGGGCAACGCTTGGGCCTGTTTGCGGGTTCTGGTGTGGGTAAAAGCGTATTGCTGGGCATGATGGCGCGTTACACTACCGCCGATGTGATTGTGGTTGGCCTGATTGGTGAGCGGGGCCGCGAAGTACAAGAGTTTATTGAACAGATTTTAGGGCCAGAAGGCCTGGCACGCTCAGTGGTGGTGGCTGCCCCGGCAGACGTTTCGGCACTGATGCGTTTGCAAGGGGCCAATTACGCCACTGCGATTGCCGAGCGCTTTCGCCAGCAAGGCAAAAACGTATTGTTAATCATGGATTCACTGACACGCTATGCCATGGCGCAACGTGAAATCGCCTTGGCGATTGGTGAACCACCAGCCACCAAAGGCTATCCACCTTCAGTGTTTGCCAAATTACCTGCGCTGGTTGAGCGTACCGGTAACGGCGCCAGGGGCGAGGGTTCAATTACCGCTTTTTATACCGTGCTGACCGAAGGGGATGACCAGCAGGATCCGATTGCCGATTCTGCACGTGCCATTCTCGATGGCCATATCGTACTTAACCGTACCCTGGCTGAGAGCGGGCATTATCCGGCGATTGATATTGAACAGTCGATCAGCCGTGCCATGCACAACATCACCAGTAAGGAACATCAGCAGGCCGCACGTTTGCTCAAGCAGTTATATTCGCGTTATTTGCGTAATCAGGACTTGATTGCCGTTGGTGCTTACCAGCCAGGCTCTGATCCTATGCTGGATGTGGCGATTAAAAAGCGTGACCAGATCAATGCATTTTTGCAGCAGGACATTGATGAAAGTGCCTATATGCAAGCCTGTTTGCAGCAATTGGTGCAAACCATTTCCTGAGGCCATCTGTAATACGCTATGGCCAAACAGTCGACACAAACGCTGACACTGCTGATTCAACTGGCGACAGACGAGGTGGACGCTGCCATGCAAGACCTGGCGCAAGCCATGCAACTGCTTGAACAGGCACAACAGCAGCGCACCATGCTGGAACAATATCAGCAAGAGTATGAGCAGCAATGGCAGTTGGCATCACAAAAAGGCCTCAAAGCCGATTTATACCGCAATTTTCAGGGCTTTTTCTCGCAATTGGAATTGGCCGTGCGCAGTCAAAATGCTCAAATCGAACAATGTCAGGCGAATGTCCTGCAAAAACGACAGCTATTGCAGGAAAAACAGCGCAAACAAAAGTCCTTTGAAGTTCTGATGACGCGAGCAGCAACGATGCAAGCAAAAGCAGAGGGCAAGCGTGATCAGAAACTGATGGATGAGTTTGCAAGCCGTGCCAAGCGCACGCGTCTGTAAAACAAATGTTGACCGGGAGAGTCATATGGCGTTTTTGAATTCCGCAACTTTACTGAATATGGGGGCCGATGCCGTGAAAACAGCATCAGCCAATCAGGTGTCACAAGACGCACAGAGCAATGGTTCTGATGAGTTTGCACAGGCGTTGCGCAAGCAAATGCAGCAAAGTAGCAAGCCTGTGATCCCTACTGCCAATAAGGCGACAGATAAGGTCGATGCACCTAAACCTGAGCCGACAAAATCCGCGACAGCAGAAAAAGCGCCAGCTGCACCAAACAATACGGTCAAGTCAGAAGACAGCCCACAAAAGACCGCGGCTGATAGCAGCGACGAACATACGAGTGCTGAAGCAGCAGCCAGCACTGAAGAGACTGCTGCGTCCGCAACGACCAGCAATACAAAAGACCCTGCCGACGTGATTGAAACAGCGCAAGAGCGCAAAAAACGTTTATTGGCAGACCTGGCCGCGAATGATCAACTGCCACCAGGCATTTCGCCGTGGATGCAAACCATGATTGCCATGCGTCCAACCACAGCACAAACCGATAGCCAGCCTAAAGCTGAATTGAGTACCGATGGTGCTACCGTGACAGTAGATAGCGAGCAATTGCCTGCTGTTGATGGCAATGCCTTGGCTTTGCCACTGGAAACTGAGGCAACGGCTAAAACCACACTTGCACAGATACCGACCGGGCCTGCTGTGAATGTAGAGCAGGATGATCAGGCCGCCGATTTCAAACAATTGCTGGCTGGCAATGCACAGGCTGAAACGGCTAAAGAGTCACCTGGTATTTCTGAAACCTTGGTCAATGCTAAATTAATGGCAGAGGCGACAGGCGAAGCAGGGCGTACAACGCAGGCTTTTAATGAGATGCGTGGGGCGGATGCACAAGCCGATATATTGAATTTACCACAGCAGCCAGCGGCGCAAGCCTTATCCAATAGCACATGGCTGAATGCGGCTGGTGTGGCGCAAAGCAGCTCTGTGGCGATGTCGCAAATTGCGGCGCCGTTTGGCAATGAGCGCTGGCAAACCGCCATGAACCAGCATGTGATGAATATGGTAGGCAGTGGCGACGATGTGGCCAGCCTGACCTTGTCACCACCCGACTTGGGTCCCATTCAAGTCGTGCTGAAAGTGGATAACCAGTCTGTGAATACCAGCTTTATTACTGATAACCCGCTGGTCCGTCAGGCATTGGAAGATGGCATGCAGGATTTGCGTGAACGCATGCAGTCACAAGGCTTGCAGTTGGGCCAAACCTTTGTCGGTGATGGTCAGCAGGCGCAACAGCATTTTGAGCAACAAACGTCACGCCAAGGTGGTCAGTCATCGGGCGCAGCAGGCGAAACGGACGCTGTGCTTGCGCCGCAAGCCATTAAAACCACGGTCGCACGTGGCCTGGTTGACACCTTTGTTTAAACTGCGGGCAGGCAATCTGCCTGCCAGTGGGTATAAATTTCGATTAAACGCTGATTTAACCCTTTTATCCGTCAATCTCCAGCGCGCTGTTTTGCGCATAATGACACCATAAACACTCTAGGTTTAATGTAAGAAAGGTTTGTGTCATGGCTCAAGAACCGGCGAAAGCAGCTGGTGCCGCAGAAGCGGCGCCAAAATCCAAGAAAAAACTCATTTTGATATTGGCCGTCGTGCTGACATTAGCTGCCGGTGGCGGTGCTGCCGCATTCTTTTTGATGAAGAAACCAGAAGCGCATCAGGCAAAAGGCAAGGCGGGCGATAAGGCTGAGCACGCCGAAGATGCTGAGGGCGAAGCAATTAGCGAGGAGTCTGCAGAAGAGGAAGCGCCAGAAGAGTCTGGTGGTCATGCTGATCCGAAAACGGCTTTGACTTATGTGCCATTTGAAACATTTACGGTGAATTTGTTACCAGACCCGGATGACAAGTTCCTGCAGCTCGATTTGACCATGGAAGTGAAAGGCGCTGAGCTGGCAGAAAAAATGAAAGCACAGATGCCTGCCTTGCGTAACCGCGTACTGTTATTGCTCACCAGCAAAAAAGCTTCCGATATTTCTACGCCGGAAGGCAAAGCACAACTGAGTCAAGAGTTGCTGGTTGAACTGAAAAAACCGCTCGCTGCACACGGTAAGCCACTGAAAGTCACCCAGGTATTATTTACCTCGTTCGTGATTCAGTAATGTTATGAGCCCGGTAGTTTAAAGTGAGTCATCATGTCAGCTGACAAGTTTTTATCACAAGACGAAATTGATGCGCTGCTCAAAGGCGTAGACGGCGATGACGAGAGTGAATCGTCTGGTAAAGACGATGCTAGCGTTCGTAACTACAACCTGGCCACGCAAGAACGGATCGTGCGCGGCCGCATGGCCACGCTGGAAATGATTAATGAGCGCTATGCGCGTTTATTGCGTGTTGAACTGTTCAACTTTCTGCGCCGCACCGTTGAAGTCTCGGTCGGGCCAGTCAGGATTATCAAATATACCGACTTTATCCGTAACCTGGTGGTACCTACCAATCTCAACCTGATTCACATTAGTCCCTTACGCGGCACCGGTGTGCTCGTGATAGATCCTACCCTGGTGTTTTTGGTGGTGGACAATATGTTTGGCGGCGATGGCCGCTTTCACACCCGCGTCGAAGGCCGTGATTTTACCGCGACCGAACAGCGCATTATCCAGCGCATCCTGGGCATCATGTTCGAATCGTATGAAAAGGCTTGGGCACCGGTATATCCGATCAAGTTTGAGTACCTGCGTTCAGAAATGAATACGCAGTTTGCCAATATCGCCACGCCGAATGAGGTGGTAGTGGCCATTACTTTCAATATTGAGCTGGGCCCGAATAGTGGCGAAATGCATTTTTGCGTGCCTTATTCCATGGTTGAGCCGATTAAAGACCTGCTGACATCACCGTTGCAAGGCGAAAACCTGGGCGGCGATAAGCGTTGGGTCAAATTGATGACGCAGCAAATTCAAGCCGCAGAAGTCGAGATTGTCGCTAATCTGGCCACGCGTAAATTGACGGTGGCAGACTTGCTGGAGCTGAAAGAAGGCGATGTGATCCCGATTAATATCAGTGACAGCATCGAAGGACAAATTGACAACATTCCGGTGATGGAGTGTCGTTATGGAGTATTTAACGGGCAATACGCCCTCAAGGTTGAAAAGTTAATTCGCGCTGACGGTAGTCAGGAGCAATTGCAAGGAGAGTCATAATGGCTATGGATCCCGCCACTAATAGTGCAGATGATGATATGAATGCAGCGATGGCTGCCATGGGAGTGTCTGATCCCGGTGATGTGCAGACGATTGCGGAAGATGACTGGGGAGCAGCCTTGGCTGAGCAAACCCAGGCTGAGTCTTCGGCGTTGCAGGAGCCAACCAGCAAGACGGCTGTCTTTAACGAGTTTAGCAGCAACAATAAACTGGAAGGCACGCAGAATGATATCGACTTCATTCTGGACATCCCGGTACAACTGACCGTTGAGCTAGGCCGCACCAAAATTTCGATCAAGAACCTGTTGCAACTGGCACAGGGCTCTGTGGTTGAACTGGACGGCATGGCGGGTGAACCGATGGATGTGCTGGTCAATGGCTGCCTGATTGCCCAAGGTGAGGTGGTGGTGGTGAATGACAAGTTTGGTATTCGCTTAACCGATATCATTACCCCGGCCGAGCGTATTCGCAAACTGAATCGTTAATTGTTTTTAAAATGCCTTTTTATTTAGAGTGTCATGAAAATTATCAGCCAGTTGTTGATCGCCTTGTTTAGCAGCCTGGTTACCGGCGTGGCGTGGGCCGTTGTGCCTGCGGCGACTGTCGCAGCAGCACCGAGTGCGAGTGATAGCCTAGGCCGTATGGTGTATGGCACGGTGATTGTCTTGCTGGTGATCGCAGCAATTGCCTGGTTGTTACGGCGCGTGATGCCTGGGCAAACCATGGCTCAGCGCGGTGTGATTAAACAAGTCGGTGGTTTGCAGCTAAGCCCCAGGGAGCGTGTGGTGGTGCTTGAAGTGGCTGGCCGCTGGCTGGTAGTGGGCATCAATGCAGGCCAAATGACCGCCCTCGGCGAAGTCGCCCCACCTGCGACGGAGTCCTCAGTGGAAGAGGGCGCAAGTGCTGCTCAGTCCCCGGCTTCTGGTATTGATCCACAAGCTTCTTTTGCTGTGCGTTTGCAACAAGCCATGCAAGCGACGTTGCAGCAAACAGTCAAATCCCTCAAAAACAAGCCTTGAGTCGCTCATTTCCGACCTTTGATTTAGCCTGGTCGGGCGTACTATAGCCCTAACTTATTGATAGCCTTGTGTCTGCCGTGCGCAGTTGCAAGCAAGTTTCGGGTGCCATACACATGCGTGTTTTTTCAGTGTTAAAGTCTATATTGTCCTTGTTGCTGCCGGTCGGCTTGCTGCTTGGTTTCCCGCTATTGTCGTGCGCGGCTGGCGGATTACCGATTGGTACGGTCAGCCCTGGAGCAGGCGGTGGCCAGGACTATACACTGAGCCTGCAAACCCTGATTTTACTCACCTCGTTGACGTTTATCCCGGCCGCGATGCTGATGATGACCGGCTTTACGCGCATCGTAATCGTGTTGTCTTTACTGCGCCAGGCATTGGGGACTCAGTCTGCACCCTCCAACCAGGTATTGATTGGCCTGGCACTGTTTATTACCTTTTTTGTCATGGGCCCGGTGTTCGACAAGATTTATACCGACGCTTACCAGCCTTTGTCTGAAAGCAAAATCACCATGCAGGAAGCGTTAGAGCGCGGCGTGTTGCCACTCAAAGGCTTTATGCTCAAACAAACCCGCGAGAATGACCTGGCCATGTTTGCCAATATGGCACATACAGAAGCGATTCAAACGCCGGAAGAAGTACCACTGCGGATACTGGTGCCTGCTTTTATGACCAGTGAACTCAAAACAGCCTTCCAGATTGGCTTTGCCATTTATATCCCGTTTTTGATTATCGATATGGTAGTGGCCAGTATCTTGATGGCCATGGGCATGATGATGGTCTCACCGGCAATTGTGTCGCTGCCGTTTAAGCTCATGCTGTTTGTGCTGGTTGACGGCTGGCAGCTGATTATCGGCTCGCTGGCGCAAAGCTTTGTGATTTAACCTTTTGATTTAAATAGGCACATATTCATTTTCAGGAGTAAACCATGAGTCCGGAACAGGTATTGACCATAGGCAGTGAAGCGATGCAGACCACGTTGATGGTGGCCGCGCCGGTGTTGGGCACTGCGCTGATGATCGGCTTGATTGTGAGTATTTTTCAGGCTGCCACGCAAATCAACGAACAAACCTTGTCATTTATCCCCAAGCTGGTTGGCGTCATGGCGGTGCTGTTACTGGCAGGCCACTGGATGCTGATGACCATGGTGGATTATATGCACCATATTTTCACCATGATTCCGCAATTGGTGAACTAAGCGCCTGATCACATGCTGACCATCCATGCTTCAGATCTGCAATTGTGGATTGTTCAGCTGCTGTGGCCACTCACACGGGTACTAGGCTGCCTCACTGTCGTTCCGCTGTTCAGCCATCCAGCTATTCCCAAACGCATCAAACTGGCTATTGGCTTTGTGGTTACGCTGGCCATTGTGCCTGCGATCCAGGTGCCGCCCATTGAAGTGCTTTCCTGGCAAGGCTTATTGTCATTACTAGCCCAGTTTCTGATTGGTATCAGCATGGGTTTTGTCATGCGGCTGCTGTTTACAGCAGTCGAAATGGCCGGCTTTATGATGGGGATGAGTATGGGGCTAGGCTTTGCCAGTTTTTATGATCCGCAGGCACATGGCCAAACGATTGCCGTCGGCCAGTTTCTGACCATGCTGGCGCTGTTGGTGTTTTTGAGCCTGGACGGTCATTTAATTGTGGTCGCGGTCATGCTGCAAAGTTTTGAAACCATGCCGATCGGTATGGAGCACTGGCAGTTGAATAGCCAGGCCATTGCAAGCCTGGGCGGCCATATTTTTTCACAAGGCTTGTTGCTGTCATTGCCGGTGGTTGCCAGCCTGCTGATTACCAACATGGCCTTGGGCGTGTTAACCAAGGCAGCACCGCAATTCAATATTTTCGGTATTGGTTTCCCAATTACGATTTCAGTCGGCTTTTTGATGACATTATTAAGCCTGCCTTCTCTGGTCAGCCCCGTCAGTCGCTGGCTGGTTGATGCGCAGCAACTGATGTTGCAAGTGCTGCGCTAGAGCAGTGCCAGGCCAGGCCCGTGTGCTTGCAAGGCCTTCACCGCTTAAATCAGGCTAAATAGCGAGATATTCGACGTGGCCACAAATGCTTTTTGTGCGGCCTGCAAGATGGTGGTTTTCTTGGAAATATCAGACAAGGCCTGCGCATAATCCAGATCTTGCAGCGTTGAAATAGACGCATCGTATTGCAGATCCAGGCTATCGCCAGTCGTGTTCAAGGTATCCAGTAAATTCAGGCTACTACCGATTTCTGAACGCGCATCCAATACCGAATTCAATGAACCTTTCATCTTATCGATACTGGTGGCCAGGCCGGTATTAAATGTCGCCTGAGTGGTGCTGTCCGTGATCGGTGTTTTTAACAGCGCAATGATATCCTGCAAGTTGGTGAATACATTGTCGCCATTGGCACCAAATACCTGGTCGCCGGTGAAGGTCACTGGCAACTGGCTTTGCACATCAATCTGCAACTTGGTGCGGTCTGAGCTGGCGACAAAGTCATAGTTACCATCAAAAGGCACCGTAGACGAGGCATAGCCGGAATACATGTAATTGCCTTGCGAGTCTTTGGTGTTTGCCAAGCCCTTCAGCGTATCCAGGCTACCTTGCAATTCATTGGCCAGCTTGGCACGTTCAGCATCGGTATAAGCACCATTACCGGCAGCAATCAGTGATGATTGGATCGACTGTATGGTGTCGGTCACACTGCTCAGGTTGGCTTCGTAGGTTTGCAGCAGGGTTTCTGCTGTTTTACGCGTGCTGGTGTAATTTGCGTTCTGGTCTTTGGCTGTATTGAGCTCGAGGATACGTGCCGCTGCCACCGGATCGTCTGCTGGCGAGTTGACGCGTTTACCGGTCGCAGTTTGAATGCTCAGCTTGTTCAAGTCTGATTGCAGATTCATTAACTGGTTGGTGCCAGATTGATAGATGGTATTGGTACTGATTCTCATGATGGCCTATCCTTCAAAAACTTATTGACCTAGCTGCAGCAACACTTCAAACAGCTGACTGGCGATTTGCATCATTTTGCCTGCTGCCTGATAGGCTTGCTGGTAACGCAACAAATCTGTCGCTTCTTCATCCAGGTTGACGCCTGACTCTGACTGCATGGCACTGGTTGCATTTTCCAGGGCAGTGGCATCGGCCTTGCTGGTAATGCTGAGCTCGTTGGTTTTTGTGCCCACCGCGCTCACCATTTGTGCAAAGGCTTGCGCGTAGGTTCTGTTAGTACTGCTGCCTGCCACACGCACATTGGCGCCAGTTTGCAAAGCCGCCAGTTTGAGACCGTTTTCGTTGTCGTTCGGGCCACCGGTGGCTGAGCCAGCCAGCGCCAGTTTGTCAACGTTGGTAAACGCCAGTGACAATTGACCCGCAGCATACTGCGTCGGTTTGATCAGGTAGGAGTCGCCTTCTGTCGGTGTGCTGGTATTGACATCAATTTGCATGCCGTCGACGGTAGCAGGCAGTGAGGCACCTTGCCACATAACGGATTTATCGCTGAGGCGCGTAATCGTGTATTGGCCACTGTTATATTTAACCGTGTAGTCACTGCTGGTCAGCAGGCTGGCATCCACAATGGAGGCCGAGGCGGCTTTGGTCGGATCGGTGTTATAAGCGCTGCTGATGGCGGTCGGTGCGCCCACATTAAACAGGTTGGTACCCAATACGCCATTTAAATCATAGCCCTGGGTTTGTTGGGCATTAAACTGGCTGGCCAGCGTGATTGCCAATTGGCCCACCTGGCTTTGCACCGCATCCAGGGTTTCGCTCCTGAACTGCAAGACTCCGCCCAGGGTGCCGCCAGACAGCGTGTCTGAACTCAGGATTTTTGGACTGTCCGGGTTGCCGTAAGCCACCTCTACGCGTGAGGGGTCGGTATCACTGGCGCGAGTATAAAGCGAATACTGCGTCGTACCGACGACCAGAGGCATACCGCTACCGGCAAATACGTTGTAGGACCCATCATCCTGCTTGATGACGGTGGTTTTCACTTGTTCACTGAGTTTTGCCACCAACTGGTCACGTTGGTCCATCAAGTCATTAGGTACATTGCCCGTCGCATTAATGGCTTTGCTGATAGTGTCGTTTAGGTTAGCGATTTGTGACGAATAACTATTAATGGTATCTACACTGGCTGTAATTTGGGTATTAATGCTCTCCCGCATTTGATCCAGTTGCGTGTTCACCGCATTAAAGCGGTTGACCATCGATTGGGCAGAAGAAATCAGGGTCTGGCGCGTGGCTGTATCGCTAGGGTTGGCCGCAGCGGCACTCACCGCGCTGAAAAAACTGGTAATCACCGGGTTTAACCCGGCGGTACTGTCTGATAACAAGCCGTTGACCTGGCTGATATTGCTGTAATAGGCACCGCTGGCATTGGCGGTAGAGGTTGCATTGATCAGCTGTTTGGCCAGCGTCTCGTTGTACACACGCTGGATCCCGACCACATTGGTGCCCTGGCCGACATAGCCATAGCCAAAGTTTTGCGCTTCGGCGGCAGCTTGTACGACTACCTGGCGGTTATAGCCTGCGGTAGAGGCGTTGGCAATGTTGTGGCCAACAGTGGCAATGCCTATTTGCGCGGCATTGAGGGCGCTTTTACCAATGCTGAGTACATTTGACATGTGATTTCCTCATGTGTCAGCCCCCTGCAGAGAGTCAGACACGACTTTAAAGTGTGGTTAAGTAGCCTATCGGCAGTTTTTTTTGTTTCTTTAGGGTTGCGTCTGCTTAGCCTTGTAAATTCTTGATCACTTGCGTCAGTTTTTTGCCATATTGCGGATCGGTGGCATAGCCTGCGCGTTGCAATGCATTGGCATACGCACTGGCATCATGGGTGTTACTCATGGCTTGCTGGTAGCGCGGATTCTGTGAAATCAGTTTGGCGTAATCCTTGAAGGCATCACTGTAGCTATCGTAAGCACGGAATTTCTCCACGCGGGTCTGCTTGACGCCATTGATGTATTCGGTGGTAGTGCTGCTTGCGACTTTGCCTTTCCAGTTGGCATCAGCCTTGATACCAAACAGGTTATGGCTGTTCACACCATTGTCCGTTTTAATTTCATGTTTGCCCCAGCCGCTTTCGAGGGCGGCCTGGCCAATCATGAATTTAGCTGGAATGCCAGAAGTACTGCTGGCTGCTTGTGCATGTGGCAACATGCTCTGGATGAATTGTTGGGTTTTACCTGCCACTTCACGCATGGCCGTGGCTAATGGCGCTTGCGGCAGGGTAAAGCTCTGGACGTTGGCCTGGGTTTCTTCAACCAGTGGCGGCAGTTCCGGAATCCCGCGTGCCCAGGCAGTATCGGTATTGCTATCGGAAGTACTGTCAGTGGCTTCCCACTGCTGGTAAGCCTCACGGATTTTTTGTGCGGCTTGCGCCAGCACGGCTTTACCATTGCTATTGCTTGTTAGTTGGTTGGTTTGGCTGGTGTGGGGCAGGGCAGCACTGCTATCGAGTTTGCCAGAAGATTTGCTGTCTTTACTGCCATCGGTCGCATCGCCCGGCTTTTGGCTGAACTTGCTTAATTGCCTGACCAGCACATCAGTCAGCCCCATGCCCTTCTGGCTGAGGTTGGTGCTCAGTTGCTGGTCCAGCATGCCCATGAACATCTTGCCTTGTTCGCTATCGGTGATGCCATCTTGCGGCACGGTCTCACGCATGCTTTTTAACATCATGTTCATCAGCACGGCTTCAAACTGGCGTGCCACTGCCCGAATCGCCTCTGGCGAATCGTTATTGGCGCGCTTCAGGCTATTGAGCGAGTTAGCATCAATAGCCAGGCTTTGCGTAGTAGGATCGACACGTGGTTGCATGGTCGTCTCTCGCTTAAATCACCTCAAGCTCGGCATTCAACGCGCCAGCGGCTTTCATGGCTTGCAAAATCGCCAGTAAGTCCTGTGGTGTGGTGCCAATCGCATTCAGTGCTTTGACGACATCAGACAAGTTAGCGCCGTTATTCAGCTTCAGTACCTTGCCAGGCTCTTTGTTGATGTTGATCTCAGACACTGCGGTGGAGATGGTCTGGCCATTCGAGAATGGGCCAGGCTGGCTAATTACCGGTGAGGTATTAATCACCACCGACAGGTTGCCGTGTGAGACTGCGCAGCTATCCAGCGTCACTGCCTTGTTCATCACCACGGAGCCGGTACGGGCATTGAGGATAATCTTGGCTGGTGTCGCGGCCAGGGCGACATTAATGGTTTCCAGGTTAGCCAGGAAAGAAACGCGGCTCATGCTTTCAGGCGGGCGCACCTGAATCACGCGGCCACTCTCGGCCTGGGCCGTCATCGGGCCAAATTTCTTGTTAATGGCTTCAACCACATTATTGGCGGTTGAAAAGTCACTTTCTTTCAATTCGAGTTTGACAATATCCTGGTGTAGCAGGGTATTCGGCAATGCGCGTTCAACGGTAGCACCTTCTGAAATCCGGCCGACACTTAAATGGTTGATCTGGGTCTGGCTGCCATTGGCCGCCGCACCGACACCACCCACGACCAGGTTACCTTGGCCCATGGCATAAATTTGTCCGTCTGCACCTTTCAGCGGCGTCATCAATAAGGTACCGCCACGCAAGCTCTTGGCGTTACCCATAGAAGACACCGTCACATCCAGGGTTTGCCCTGGCTGTGCGAAAGCGGGCAGGGAGCTGGTGACCATCACCGCTGCCACGTTTTTCAGTTGCAGGTTGGTCCCAGGTGGCAGGGTAATGCCCATCTGGTTCATCATGCTGATAATACTTTGCACGGTGAATGGTGTTTGCGTGGTCATATCGCCAGTGCCATCGAGGCCGACGACCAGGCCATAACCAATCAGCTGGTTGGCGCGTACGCCCTGAATATTGCTGATGTCCTTGATACGTTCCGCTTGAGCGAAAGGCGTGGCCAGTAACAAGCCGCATGCCAGCAGGCCATAGGCAACAGCGCGTTGGCCGCGCTGTACGGTGTGAACTAAGCTGTGTGTCAGTATAGGCATGATCAACTCTCCTACAATGGAATCATGCTGAGAAAGAAGCGCGAGAACATGGATAACACTTCAGCGGCATCCATTTTGCTGTTGCTGCGATATTCGATACGTGCATCCGCCACTTTGGTCGAAACCACTTCGTTGCCGATGGTAATCATGTCCGGGTTGACGATGCCAGAGAACCTGACATATTCAGTGCCTTTGTCAAAGCCAATCTGTTTCTCGCCGCTGATGACCAGGTAGCCATTTGGCAGCACATCGGTCACTGTGGCTGTCACAGAGCCGCTAAAGGTATTGCTGGCATCTGCAGCCGCTTTGTCTTTAAATGACAGCGCTGAACTGGCGTTGAAAGCGGCTTTAGGCACATTGTGTCCAAACAGGCCGGTCACAGAAGCCGCGGTTGAGCCATCTTTGGTTTGCTCGTTATCAGACGCTTTGTTAGCGGTGGTGTTTTCTGCAATACGAACAGTGACGATATCGCCTACATAGCGCGGTCTGCGGTCTTCAAACAGTGGACGAAAGCCTGCGCTGTTGAAGATGGCGCCTTCTGTGCGCGCATCTGGACGTGCCATCGCTACTCGCGGCGTTTCCGGTTTTTGCACAATGGTGGACGGCGTGATAGAGCAGCCGTTCAGTAATTGAGAAAACGCCAAACAAAGTAGTAAGCTCATGATCGTTCTATTCATCATTTGAGTGACCCTCAAGCAGGGATTACATCTGCGACAGTTTTTGCAGCATCTGGTCCGACGTTGTAATCGCCTTGCTGTTAATTTCATAGGCGCGCTGGGTTTGAATCATGCTCACCAGCTCTTCCACCACATTGACGTTGGAAGTTTCAACATAGCCTTGTGACAATAAACCAGCGCCATTGGTCCCGGGTGTATTGGTATTCGGGTTGCCGGAAGCGGTTGTTTCAACAAACAGGTTTTCACCTTTGGCTTGCATGCCGGCCGGATTGATAAAGGTAGCCAGCTGAATCTGGCCAATTTGCGTGGTGGCTGTGGAGTTAGGCGTGGTAATGGATACGACGCCGTCCCTGCCGATCGACAAGCTTTGCGCATTGGCAGGAATGGTAATTGCGGGCTGCACCGGGAAACCGCTGGCGGTGACCAGTTGTCCCTGGCTATCGACCTGAAATGAGCCATCACGGGTATACGCCGTGGTGCCATCTGGCATCAGAATTTGGAAGAAACCCTGGCCCTGGATGGCGACGTCTTTATCGTTACTGGTTTGTTGCAGGTTGCCTTGAGTGAAAATACGCTCGGTCGCCACCGGCTTCACACCAGTACCCAATTGCAAACCACTAGGCAGCTGGCTCTGTTGTGAGCTTTGCGAGCCTACCTGGCGAATGTTCTGGTAGAGCAAGTCTTCAAACACCGCGCGCGACTTTTTAAAGCCGCTGGTGCTGACGTTGGCCAGGTTGTTTGAAATCACATCCATCTGCATTTGTTGTGCATCAAGACCGGTTTTGGAAATCCATAATGAGCGTATCATCGTTCACTCCTTGGGCTTAAAGCCGTTTTCATACTGCAATAGTAGTGCAAGCATTAACCATTCATACTGAAGAGCTGATCTGCTTTTCCAGCGTTGTTTTGCGCGTTTTCCAGCATTTTCATTTGCATTTCGAATTGGCGTGCCAGGCCGATCATATTCACCATGGTTTCGACCACGTTCACATTGCTGCTTTCGAGGGCACCACCGGTGACTTTGACATTCGGATCCAAGGGCGCAGCCTGACCATTACTGGTCACAAATAAGCCGTCTTCTGCACGTTTGAGTGAAGCTGCTGGCGGGTTAGCCAGTTTGATTCGCCCCAGAATCGTGGTCGCACCAGGCACGCTCAGGTCGTTGACGCTGGAAATCGTGCCATCACCACCGATGCTGACAATCACATTGGGCGGAATGCTGATCGGGCCGCCGTCGCCCATCACATTGAGGCCGGATTCGGTTTGCAACTGGCCGTTCTCATTAATTTTGAGCGAGCCGTTGCGGGTATAACCTTCTGAACCATCTGCACGCTGTACGGCAATCCAGCCTTCACCTTGTACGGCAACATCGAGGTCGCGGCCGGTATGCTGGATGCTGCCTGGCTTGTAGTCAGTGCCGACGGTGGCATCGACGACAAACGCACGTGTAGGCAGGCCGTCACCCAAAATCGGCACGGCCCTGAAGCTATCCACCTGGGCTTTGAAGCCGGTAGTGGTCGCGTTTGCCAGGTTATGGGCTGTGGTCGCCTGTTGCTCCAGAATGTGCTTGGCGCCAGTCATTGCGGTATATATCAGACGATCCATAAAGCTGCCCTTGTCAAAAAGTTAATCAAACCTGTATTAACGCAGGTTGACCAAAGTCTGCATGACCTGATCTTGCGTTTTGATGGTTTGCGCGTTGGCCTGGTAGATACGTTGTGCAGTAATCATGTTGACCAGTTCTGCGGTCAGGTCTACGTTTGAATCTTCTACCGCAGATGACTGCAGCACACCAAGTGTACTGCTGCCTGGTGAGCCAATCAGCTCGTCGCCAGATTCGTAAGTCGATGCCCACTGGTTACCGCCCAGTGATTGCAAACCATTCGGGTTCACAAAGTTAGCCAGGACCACACGGCCGAGGTCTTTGGATTGACCGTTGGTGTAGCGGCCTTGAATAATGCCATCATCACCAATAGTGAAGCTGGCAATACGGCCTGAAGAGTAACCATCCTGGCTCAGCTTGTTGACGCTGAAAGACGAGCCATACTGTGTGCTTTTTGAATAATCAAAGCTGATGTTCATGGCGGCGCCACCCGTCGTAGGCGTGAATGTTATCGGTGTCACGCTGGAGTTAGTTGAATCGTAGCCACCCGCGTTAAATACCATGGTTGGTGTTGGTGTTGGTGTAACATCCGTACCATCTACCGTAGTGTAGACACTCCAGTTGTTAGCGGCAGTTTTCACATAGTAGTTTTGTACATTGTGTGAATTACCCAGGTTGTCATAGACCGTAATCGCGGTTGAGTTAGTGTAGCTGGTCGGGTCTGTGGAGCTAAATGGGGTGACGGTCTGATCAATATCAGCACTGGCTGAGTTCAGGTTCAAGGTACCTGTGATTTTGGAACTGGCGACTGGTTGCAAATCACTGGTATCAATCTGAATTTCTACCGGGCTGGAACCGTTGAGGTTGTCTGCGCTGTTACCCATCAGGCGTTTGCCGTCGCTGGTGACAATGTAGCCATTCTTATCCATCTGGAATTGGCCGTTACGGGTATAGGTCACCGCACCGTTGTTGCTCAAACGGAAGAAGCCGGCACCGTTAATTGCCACATCCAGTGTGTTATTGGTCGCGGTAATGTTGCCTTGTGTAAACTGCTGGGCCACATCAGAAATTTTGGTACCAATACCGATTTGTGTCGTACCCGCGCCACTCAGGGAGGCCGCGAACACATCAGAAAACTCTGCACGAGACTGTTTAAAGCCAACAGTGTTGGCGTTAGAAACGTTGTTGCCAATCACTTCCAGCGCCTTGGACGCTGCATTTAAACCACTTAAGCCTTGTGAAAAAGCCATGTTATCTCTCCTTGGTAAGGACTAAAAATGTCGGTATTAAAATTAGAAAATTTCTGAAATGTCTGAGGCAGACACAGTCGTGTTATTGCTCAAATTCAGTTTGGCACCGCTGGTGCTGGTGGTGACGCTTTGTACCTGTGCCAGACTCAGGGCGGTACTGCTGACGGTGGTGTCACCAGTTTTTGCGGTGATTTCATAGCTATAGTCACCACTAGGCGCGACGGTGCCATCATCCATTTTTCCATCCCAGCTCAACGCATTGACACCTACGTCTTGTTTACCGAACGTCAGTGTGCGTATGGTGGCGCCAGAACCGTTTTTGATCGCGACTGACAGGCTGTCTGCGCCATTAGGCACATTGACGCCGAAATAGCCGCCGGTTTCTGTATGGGTCAGCGTTTTGCCTTCTACCAATACATTGCGGCCTATCATGCTGGTGGCCTGGTAGGCCTGGCCGAGTTGTACGCTGCCGATCAGGCTACTCATGGTTTCATTCAGCTTGTTGATGCCAGTCACGGTATTCAACTGCGCCATCTGGCTGGTCACCTGGGCGTTATCCATCGGATTCAACGGGTCCTGGTTTTTCATCTGCGTCACCAGCAAGGTCATGAAACGGTCTTGTGTTTCATCTGTCGTGCTGGCCGTGTTGCGTGTGTTCACTGAATTCAGTAAATCTTGTGACACCTGGTTGTTGGTATTAACGGTGGTCATGCTGAAGTCCTTTCTGCAGGTTATTGACCGATATTCAATGTTTTAAGCAACATGGTTTTTGCCGCGTTCATGGTTTCCACGTTGTTTTGATAAGCGCGTGACGCTGAAATCATGTTCACCATTTCCTCAGTCACATTGACATTAGGCATGGTGATGTAGCCATCGGCATTCGCCATCGGGTGTTTGGGGTCGTAGACCATTTTGCCTGGCTTGTTATCTTCAATGACACGATCCACTTCAACCGTGCTGCTCTGGTTGGCTGCATCCTGAACTGCCTTAAACACCACTTGTTTAGACTGGTAGGGCTTGCCATCGGAGCTCACCACGCTGTCGGCGTTGGCGAGGTTGCTGGCCACCGTGTTCAGGCGCATGGATTGCGCACTCATGGCTGAGCCGGAAATTTTGAATACGTTAAACAGAGACATGACAGACCTCCTTTAATTATTGCTGGCCGTTAATTGCGGACAGCATTTTCTTAATCTGGCCGCCTATCATGGTCAGGCTGGCCTCATAACGGATGCCGTTATCGACATAAGCATTACGCTCCACATCCATATCGACGGTGTTGCCATCAGCAGAGCCTTGCACCACTGCGCGGAACAGCGGGTCGCCTGTGCTGACATAGCCGCTGCCGCCCGTGCCATTCATATGGCCAGCATTGGTTTGTTGCAATGCGCCATTGCTTGTTGTGGTGCCGGCAGAAGCATTCGGTTGCAGCGCTGCCTTCATGGCAGACTGAAAGTCGATGTCACGCGCTTTATATTGCGGTGTATCTGCATTGGCAATATTCGATGCCAACAGCTCTTGACGTTCATTGCGCACGCGCAATGCCGTCTGATGGAAATTCAGTGCGGCGTCCAGTTTGTTTATCATCGTTTTATCCTTTCCTGGCTGTTTCTCAAGCCCTGTTCGAAAGCCCTGTTCAAAACTTGTTGCTTTCGAACCTCTAAAGTTTTGTCCTCTGCGACCGTTAACCCGAATAAGCAGGTCTGCTTTCACGCATATGACTTTTACTAGCTATGCCTAGTGTACGCCGCGGCCTATGCAATGATTCTGCAATTAAACGGGGGAAATCCCCTTTAATTCCGGGATTAAACTTGCCCGTGATGCGTAGAATAGGGCACATGAAACAACACCAGCCCCAGATTGTGATGATGCTTATTGTTAGCCTGTTATGGCTGATGAGCGTGTCTGCGTACGCGGCAGACCGTGCTGTGATTGCGAATCAGCATGCGGTCGGCGCAGCCTCTGCAGGAAATGACATGCACAGCCGCCTCTATCAAACAGTGATGCAGTATGTACAAAGCCAGACACAAGGCTATCCGGGCAAAGTCAATATCGAGATTCAACCGCTGGACAGCCATATCCGCATTGCAGAGTGTGCATTGATGGAAGGCTTTACCGTACAAGGCGCGCGTTTGTGGGGTAAAACCCATATTGGCGTGCGTTGCCTGCAATCTGAGACTAAGCCATGGACACTGTATGTTCAGGCCGATGTGCAGGTATGGGGAGAATATGCCGTCACCGGTTTGCCGGTTGGCCAGGGTTCACCAGTGCAACCCACAGACGTGGTCATGCAGTCTGGTGATTTAAGCAAATTGCCAGCAGGCATTATTACTGACTTGTCTATGTTGGCTGGTAAACAGGCAGCATTAAATTTGCCATTGGGCACGGTGTTAAGACCTGAATTGCTCAAGTCGGTGCCGGTGATTATGCAAGGGCAAACTGTACAGTTAAATAGTCGTGGTGATGGCTTTGTGATCTCGGCTGATGGCACTGCCATGCAAACCGCAAATGTTGGCCAGGTGGTTGATGTGAAAGTCAGCAGTGGCCAGATTGTAAAAGGCGTCGCGCAGTCTTCCGGTAAGGTGGACGTGCGCTTTTAGTCAGATGGACAACCCTTTTAATTAAAAAATAGCTTAATTGAAAAATGTCTGAAAATTATAAACATGCGATAAAAAGTGTATTAAGCACTAAAGTTCGCTTAAACTATGCCGATAGTACTGTTAACGAATGAGGGTTTTGACTTTGATAAGCCCTGAAACAATTCAAAATCAGAAGAGGTACGGCATGAACATTTCAGATTCGATTAAAAAAATGGGTGTTGGCGTAGACAAGCCGACATTGGAAAAAGGGACTGCGAATAAAAGCAGCGAGAAAGCAGCGAGCACATCTACTGCCTCTTCAGACAATGTGACTTTATCTTCTGCCTCCGTGCAGTTGCAGTCATTAGAAGCTGGATTGGCCTCTGGCGAGGTGTTTGACACCAATAAAGTCGAAGAAATCAAAGCCGCAATCGCGCGTGGCGATTTTTCGGTGGATACCGCCAAAGTGGCTGATGGCTTGTTGCAAACTGTTAAAGACTTGATACAACCGAATAAAGGCTGACAATTATGACTACTGCAAATCATTTATCTTCTCCAGTGACGTTTGAGAAAGACGCCGCGCTGGTATCAGAGTTATTGAGTGATTTGCAGTCTGAGCAGTCGGCCCTGGTCACTGCTGACCTGGACGTGATTGAGCGCATGGTAGACAAGCGGGTTGAGCTGCTACAAGCATTAGGTGCCGCTGCCAACTCACGCTATGACGCGCTGGCCGCAGCAGGCTTTGAGCCGAATGAGCAGGGCATGTCGGTCTGGTTACAAAAGCAATCCAGCCAGTTATTAGATAGTGCGTGGGTCACTTTTCAGCAAGAGCTGACACAGGCAAAAGAATTAAATCGCTTGAACGGTATCCTGATTAACAAGCACTTTTTGCGCAATCAGGAAAAGCTGGATGCATTGAATGGTAAGAGTTCTGCACCACAGTTTTATGGCAAAAATGGTCAAGCCCACCGGGCAAACAGCAGTCGTAGCGGCTTTTCAGTCTAGACACTGTTCACACGATAAAAAAACAGCCGAAGAGATGCTCTTCGGCTGTTTTGCTTTTAACGCTGGCAAATTGCCTTAAATCGAATTTTCTAGCGTTTCCCAGCGCGTGAGCTTCTGCATGACCAGCAGCTCAATTTCGCTTAGCCTGTCCTGTAGTAGTTTCACTCGCTCAGGCGCCTGTTTATAAATATCACCTTGTGCAAATTGGGCCTGGATCTCGGCTTGCTCTTGCTCCAGTTGTTCAATTTCTGCGGGTAATGCTTCCAGCTCACGCTGTTCCTTGAAGCTCAACGTTTTTCGGGGAGTGACCGTTTGGGTTGTGACTATAGGCGCGGGTGTATTTGATGCTGAAGCGGCAGCAGATACTTTTGACGTAGAGGTTGGTTTGCTACTACGATTCTGGCTAAATCTTAACCAGTCATCGTAACCACCGCCGAATTCGGTTAATTTGCCTTGGCCTTCAAACGCAATCACTTGGGTGACGGTATTTTCCAGAAAAGCCCGATCATGGCTGACGAGGAAAAGGGTGCCTGAGTAATCCTGTAATAGCGTCTCCAATAACTCCAGCGTATCAATATCCAGGTCATTGGTCGGCTCATCCAGCACCAGGACGTTGGCAGGGCGTGCAAACAGGCGTGCCAACAGTAAACGGTTGCGTTCACCACCAGAAAGTGATTTCACTGGTGAGCGTGAGCGTTGTGGCGGAAACAGGAAGTCTTCCAGGTAACTGATCACATGTTTACGCTCATTGCCGATTTCAACAAAGTCTGAACCCGGGCTAATGGTATCGGCCAATGTGGCTTCTTCATCCAGCTGCTCCCGCATCTGGTCAAAATAAGCGACATTGATTTTTGTGCCGCGCTGAATGTCGCCACTATCTGCTTCAATGTCCCCTAAAATAAGTTTCAATAGCGTGGATTTTCCAATCCCGTTTGGACCCAGTAAACCAATTTTATCGCCACGTAAAATACGGGTACTGAAGCCTTTAATTAAGGTTTTATCATCATAGGACTTATAGACCTGGTCAAGCTCTGCCACCAGTTTCCCACTACGTTCGCCAGCATCCAGGTTGAGTTTGACATCGCCCTGGCGCTCACGTCTGGCTGCACGGTCTAAACGTAGCGCTTCCAGTCTTCTTACGCGCCCTTCATTACGTGTACGGCGTGCTTTAATCCCCTGCCGGATCCAGACTTCTTCCTGTGCTAAAAATTTATCGAACTTAGCCGCATGCGTTTCTTCAACGGCGAGCAGCTCTTCTTTTTTAATTTGATATTGTGAAAAATTGCCAACAAAGTCTGTCAGATTGCCACGGTCAAGTTCGGTAATGCGTGTGGCCAATTTGTCTAAAAAGCGACGGTCGTGGGTAATAAACAACACGCTGCCATTAAATCCCAGTAACAAATCTTCCAGCCACTCGATCGCTTCCAGATCCAGATGGTTGGTTGGCTCGTCGAGTAGTAGTACCTCAGGCTCTGCCACCAGCGCCCGCCCAAGCGCAACGCGTTTACGCCAGCCACCAGAAAGTGTTGAGACCAATACATCCGCATCCAGCTTTAAGCGGCTAAGCACGGTTTCGACACGTGATTGCGCTACCCATCCATTTTGTGCATCCATTTCATGCTGTAATGCCTGCATGCGCTCCATCAAGGCCTCAATGTTGGCATCCGGCATTCCCATATCATGGGTGACCTGATGGTAATCAATGATGGTTTGCTGCAAGCTGCCCAAACCTTCTGCCACGGCTTCAAATACGGTGTGCGCATTATCCAGTTCAGGTTCCTGTGGTACATAGACCACGCGTACGTTCGGTGCGCGCCATACAGTGCCGTCATCCAGTTTGATGGTACCGGCAATGGCTTTCAGTAAACTGGATTTACCGGCACCATTGCGGCCAATCAAACCGACGCGTTCACCCGGATCTAACTGAAATGAGGCTTGGGCAAGCAAGGCATGATGACCAAATGCCAGGCTGGCATTATCAAGCGTAATATGAGGCATAAAGGGGGATGTGGCAGAGGTTGTTGAATCGATTCGATATTGTAAACGACATCAAACCATACACTAAGCTTAATGCGTAAATAAAAGAATCTATCAGTGTATCTGTTGTGAAGGCGAGGGCAGGGTGTCTAGCGACAATGCACCACCGCGCAGCGAAACATCAGGTGCAGGGCGGGTATCGGGTTGATATTCCTCCACCCAACGCTGCAGGTCTTGCTTGATTTGTGCTTCTTGCAAATGTGGAATATTGCTTAACCATTCCAGCAAATTAGCCAGCCAGCGTGCATCTGCACTGCGCGCTTGTGCAATACGTAATTTTTCATGGCTGGTGGACAGGGTATTTTCATCATCTGCCAACAACTCTTCGTACAGCTTTTCCCCTGGCCTCAAGCCGGTAAACTCAATGCGGATATCTTGTTCTTGCAGACCCGATAATTTAATCATATCGCGCGCCAGGTCGATAATCCTGACCGGGGTGCCCATATCCAGCACAAATACCTCACCACCGTTGCCCATGGTCGCAGCCTGTAACACCAATTGTGCCGCCTCGGGGATGGACATAAAGTAGCGTGTAATTTCAGGATGGGTAATGGTTATCGGGCCGCCATGCGCTATCTGTTCGCGGAATTTGGGTATCACGCTGCCACTGCTGCCCAGTACATTGCCAAAACGCACCGTGATAAAACGCGTGTGGCTATTGTCAGCATGCTGCAATCCCTGGCAAATCAATTCGGCCAGCCGTTTACTGGCACCCATCACATTGGTCGGATTCACTGCTTTGTCGGTTGAAACCAAGACAAACGTCGGCACGCCAGCCGCCTGGCAAGCTGCAGCAATCTGGTAAGTGCCATGTGCATTGTTTTGCAAGGCCTCCACCACATTAAAATGTTCCATCATTGGCACATGCTTGTAAGCCCCCGCATGCAGCACTACGTCAGGTTGATGGCTTTGCAAAATGCGCTGGATACGCGTCTGGTTTTTCACATCTGCCACCAGGTAAACGAGTTCCGTATCTGTTACCCACTGGCCAAATTCCTGTTGCAGCGTATAAAGTGCATATTCAGAAATATCCAGGCAAATCAATTGCACAGGGTGAAAACTCAATATCTGGCGACAAAGCTCAGAACCAATCGAGCCCGCGGCACCCGAGACCAGCACCACTTTATTCGCCAGCATACTGCTTAAACCGTGGGTATCCAGCTGAACCACATCACGCCCTAGCAAGTCTTCCACATCAATCTTGCGAATCTGCGACAAACTGACGCGGCCACTGATCAGGTCTGACATAGCAGGTAAAGTCAGCACCTCCATGCCTTCTACCTTGCGTGCGGCTTCAACTGCCAGGCGCCGTTTCTCATGTCTGCTACCTGGCATCGCAATCATGCAATGCTGGCAAGCATGGCGTTCTGCAATCCGCGCCATATCCTCCAGGCCGCCTTCGACCTTGGTATGCATGATCTCACGGCCAACCAGCTTATTGCTCGGGTCTATCATCGCCACCACGCGCCACTCAGGGTTTTTGCTGAGTTCTTTAATCAAGTTAAAAGATGCGTCTTCGACGCCGATCACAATCACAGGCTTGCCTTGTACCGCGAGTGTATTGAATAGCCGACGCTCTTTCCACGCGCGATATAAGAATCGACTACCGCCCATGGTTAATAGCAGTAACATGGGGTTTGTAATGAGCACTGAGCGCGGAATAATAATTGAGGGGTGTACTAACAGTGCAAATGTTGCGCAAAGCAGTGCTGCAAAAGCAACAGCACGCATGATGCGTTTTAAATCTGGCAGGCTGGCAAAGCGCCATACGCCTTTGTATAAGCCAAAGCTATAAAAAACAATGCTATGGAAAATAAAAATGACCGGCAGGCTTTCCCAGATATATCCAATAAATTTTTCAGGAATATGAAAGTTAAAGCGCAATGCAAACGCCATCCACCACGCAATGATTACCACGATTGCGTCATGAGTAAAGGCGAGTAATGATAAAAAACGAGCCAGAAATTTAGGCATGCTTAACTACCTAGGGTTAATGCGTGATGTTATCACGTCTTAACACTTTGATTGCAGTCATTAGAATAATCTTGATATCCAAATACGTAGACTGATTGACTAGGTAGTATGTATCTAATGCTACTTTTTGCGGGATAGGAATTTCGTCTCGGCCATTAATTTGTGCCCAACCAGTCACGCCTGGTTTCAATCTGTGAATACCATACTCTGTACGTAAAACGATCAGATCGTCCTGATTGAACAGGGCAGGGCGCGGTCCGACAAGCGACATATCCCCTTTTAGCACACTCCATAATTGCGGTAATTCATCCAGGCTGGTTTTACGAATGAAACTGCCAATGGGAGTGAGAAAACTATTTGGATTGCTTTGCTGGTTCATTAAGTGCGTGGCAATTTGTGGTGTGCCGACTTGCATAGAGCGAAACTTGGGCATCAAAAAAATTGTATTACCTTTGCCGATGCGGCGAGACCAATATAGTGCCTCTCCTTTGGATGTGAGCCTGACTGCTATAGCGGTTAACACAATAGGGACTAATAAGAGGAGTAACAATAATAAGGAGCCAATAATGTCAAACAAGCGTTTTATCATCAGAATATGTGCTATCAATGTTTTTTTAGACTAAAGGCGTACTTCTTAAAGCCATGCCAAAAGTAGTGTGAAAAATAATAAACGGATTTCCAAAAAGAAATGTGTTCTCTTGTTCTAAATCCTAGCCATTTTTGATAAACAACCTTGAGTTTATTGCGGGATGCAGAGTTTTCTCTCAAGCGATAGATGGCAAGCGCAGGTTGATGACCATAAGCCTGCTGTGTCTTTTTTAGCAGTGAAAGCCAGAAGAAGTAGTCTTCGTTAATCTTTCCTTCCATTCTTGTATCTGCAATCAGTTCACGGCGTATAAAGGCAGTCAGGCATGAGATAACACATACTTTAAGCATACTTTCATACGTGGCCGTCGCTGGAACTGTAAACTCTTTTTTGATATTGGATAAACTGTTGATAGCAATTTCATAGGAGGCGTAAGAAAAACTGTAGTTATTTTTGCTAGAAAAAGAATACATTTCCTCTAAAAATGTTGGATACCAAAAATCATCGCTATCTAAAAAAGCAATATAGTCGCCTTGTGCGATATCCATTCCTTTATTTCTGGCTTCGGCGGCACCACCATTATGATGATTTCGGATTAGTTTGATTCTGGGATCATTTTGAACATAGCGTTCAACAATCGTGCATGATTCATCAGAGGAGTGATTGTCGACTATGATCATTTCCCATTCAGGCAATGTTTGAGACAGCACCGATTGAATCGTCTCTTCAATATACAAAGCCGAGTTGTACATCGGCGTAATGATAGAAACTCTCATATTTATTTGTGGTACTTTCCGCCAAGTCGCTCATAAATGGGTGACATAACTTTCTCCGCTAGATGGGCACCAAGGACGCCATGCAAAAACCTGTAGTACAACGGCCACTTTTCCTGATAGTCTGAATAAGTTAATTTAGACTCATTAAACGCAATGTTCGCAAAAGCTATAAGACCGTGCCTTAATGCCAGTCTACCCACCCACCAATACCTCATCGCAATATATGGGCGCATATCTTCTGCAAATGTACTTTGTAGGGCCTCATTAGTCAGACGCACTTTGTCTATTTCATGTGCAATTGAGCTCCCGGTATGCCTTTTTCTTTTATTGGAGATCCTACCGTCAGCCGTATGTACACGGTAAAAGTAAATATTCTTATCCATGTGTACAAATTTATAACCCTTGCCCGCAAGCCTGACATGCAGATTCCACTCTTGCCCATTTTTAAATCTGGTATCAAAGCCACCAATGGCTTCTAGCATGTACCTGCGATGCAAAGGGGTCGTGGTTAGCAAATCGGAAAACAGTAGCGTGGCTGTTTGATTTTTAGGTGCAATACGTGTGTTGACTGGTTTGAGCGTGTTTTTGCTCACTATCGTAAAGTTGCCATAGACAATCGTGTTGTTATCGTGTTTAAGCGCTTCTTCCACCTGTAATGCGATACAGTCCTTTTCCAGATAATCATCAGCATCTAAAAACTTAACAAACTCACCACGTGCAGCCTCCAGCCCCTGATTCCTTGCTACGCAAGCTCCCGCATTTTGCTGGTGGATGATTGTTAACTGCTCCATGTGGGATATTTTGTCCACGCCGTGATCAGTTGAACCATCATCTACTACTATGATTTCAATGTTTGAATAGCTTTGATTCAATACACTATTAACACACTCTTCAATATATGAGGCTGCGTTAAAGTATGGAATGATGATGCTAACAAGAGGGGGGTGCATTTATTAAAGTATTGCCTGGTAAAAAATAGAAATTATGTTCTGATTTGAAATTATTGTTGCAGCACTTCTAAACCAGCTTTAGTTGCATGAATGTGGATTTACTTTCCTTTGATAAAGTCCATGATAGTGGTGAACCATTTCTTATTCAAATAAAAGCTTGCGATCAGGTAGCTTATTGAAGATAGCAAAAATCCTCCTAGCAGCCTATAAATTGGTGTGTCAGTAAGTCCCATACTTAAATATCCGGTACAAACTGCAAAGATTGAAATCAGCAATGGCTTGATTGAATGTAATGCATATTCTGCGAAAGTAATGCCTGAAAGGGGCCTGACAAGAAAATACCAGTTCGGCCAGTAACCTGTTATACCAAGCAGTACCATGGATATGGACATCCCTGTTACCCCATACTGACTTCCTAGTAGAACTGCTGGAGGGGTAATAAGTAACCATACGAGGTTCCATTTGAAACTCAAGTCAGCCCTGCCGCGAGCCATGAGTAAACTTCCTACAGGATTACCAATTGAGCGCAATAGTGCCCAAGCAGGAAATATCTGCATAAATATTATTGATGTGGTCCATTGGTCGCCCAAATACAAAATAGTAATTTCAGGGGCAAATAAAGTAAGAAAAACATAAATCGGCGCGTTTATTGATGCAGTCATTAGCATCGTTTGTAAATAAATGCGTTTTAATAGGGAAAGGTCATCCTGAGCTTTGGCCATTACTGGTAGACCAATTTGTGTAACGATAGGGTTAACAACCATGGCAATATTTAAGCTAAGATTTTTGGCTATGCTGTATTGCCCGATCGCTTGTGCAGACATCATTTTGCTGCCAAGTAACACATCAATTTGTGCGTTGAGTGAGGTTGCAAGGTTATTCGCTATCATGTAGCCGCCAAACTGTAAAAATTGGCTAATCTCTTGTAAATCGAAGCTTGCTGATGGTCTCCAGCCTTCAGATAAGTAAATCCATGACATCGTGCTGCTGAATATTGATGTAACAACAGTGCCGACCAATAACGAGTAAACACCAAAGTTAAGATTTGCGCAGATGATCGCTGCAGCGAAACCGGCTAGTGCGGCTAAAACATCTACTTTCGCAAGCTGAGAAAAGTTAAGATTCTTCTGAGCCCTTAGGCGTAACTGTAGCCCAAGTGAGTTGATAAGCATAGCTAGCGCGGCCAATGTGATTAAGGTACTGAGGCTGGGTTGCTTGTACCATGCTGCTAACCAGCTACTGGAAAGCCAAAGTATTGAAGCTAAGATTACGCTCACACCAACATTGAGCCAATAAAGACTGGATTGTTGCGATGCCGAGATTTTCTGGTGATGGATAATTGCGTTACTAATACCGGCATCTGCAAAAATCTGCAAAAACACCATGATTGATGTCACGAGCGCTACAAGCCCAAAGTCTGATGGCGTTAGTATTCTTGCCAATATGGCGATCTGTGAGAATTGGAGCAGGGCCCTCGTAATTAAAGAGAATGTAGTCCATCGCGCAGCAGAAAGTGTTTTTTGTCTTAGATTCATTTATGATGATTTTCGCGAATGAGAAAAGGATTTCCTTTTCTCAGTGCTCTAATGAACTTATGCAAATGGAACTGTTCTTTTAATTTTAAAGAGTCTTGAAGTCTTGCTGTTGATTTTTTTCATAAAACTTCACAACGCTGTTGACCACATGGTTCAATGACTTCTGATCAAGGTTAAACCACATTGGTAGTCTAATTAGACGTTCACTCTCTTTAGTTGTGTAGTGATCAGTGTCATTAAAGCGTGAAAACTCTTTTCCAGCAGGGGCATTATGCAGTGGCACATAATGAAAAACTGCATTGACTCCCTCATTCTTCAAGTGAGAGAGAAGTTCAGTTCTCTGTACCAAGTTTTTGGTTTTCAGGTAGAACATGTGGCCGTTATGCTGGCAGTGCTCAGGGATAACGGGAAGTTCAAGTTTATGCGCAAGCGCCAAACAGTTTAGCTGCTCGTAATAATTGTTCCAACTTGAAAGTCTGTTGTCTGTAATCTGATCGGCCTGTTCTAATTGCGCCCACAGGTAAGCCGCTTGTATTTCGCTTGGCAAATAGCTACTACCAATATCCACCCAGGTGTATTTGTCGACCATGCCACGGAAGAACTGGCTTCGATTCGTGCCTTTTTCTCGAATAATTTCAGCGCGAGAGACAAACTGAGGGTCATTAATAATTAACAACCCACCTTCGCCACCGCTGGTGAAGTTTTTAGTTTCATGAAAGCTGAATGCTGCCAAATGGCCAATAGAGCCCAGTTGTCTGCCTTTGTAAGTCGACATCATGCCTTGGGCCGCATCTTCAACAACGTAGAGCTGGTGACGATTCGCGATATCCATGATGATATCCATGTCACATCCAACACCAGCATAATGCACAGGGACAATGGCTTTAGTCTTCGGTGTAATGGCGGCTTCAATCAGACGCTCGTCAATATTTAGCGTGTCTGGCCTAATATCAACGAATACAATTTTGGCTCCGCGGATGACAAATGCATTCGCAGTACTCACAAACGTATAGCTTGGCATAATGACTTCATCGCCTGGTTGAATATCCAGAAGAATTGCTGCCATTTCCAGAGCTTGGGTACAGGAGGGGGTGAGCAATGCTTTCGCGCACTTCAGATGCGTCTCAAACCATTGCTGACATTTTTCGCCATATTTACCATCACCAGAGAGTTTTTCGCTCTGCAATGCGTCAGCAATATATTTTTGTTCGTTGCCTGTTAAGGGCGGTTTGTTAAATCCAACGTTCATTTTTTAAAACTTTTCATGAAGTTTTGGGCATTGGGCCCTACATTAAAAATCAAATCTAAAATACTGACACCATGCTCAAATGGTTCGAACAATTGAGGATATTCGTTATACCCTGAGTAATCCATCCATTCAACTTTTATGCCCATATTCTGCGCAATATCTTCGTTAAAATAATCTTTCGCTGCCGGCCCGCTGATATACACATCTGCGTGAGCTTGCTTGCAAATCCCTAATAATTTCTCGGTTTGTCCTTCTTCTAAAACAAATTCGCTAGACCACGAAAGCTTTGTTTGAATACCCAAAATATTGCTGATGATTTGAATCAATGTAAAGTTAACCTGGCTAAGATACTCTTCTTTCATCATCAGGTAAGCCTCTTCAAATAGCGGACTATATTGTTTGAAGTAGGGGGCTTTGGAGTAAAACTGTTTGATGGTTTGCCAATGTTGTTTAGCCCATAGAGGATCTGAAATACGGGTTTCATTTATTTTTTGAAAGTATTTACCTTTGACTTCTACAGGTATGGTAAGCCACGAGGATCCCTGCGGTGTTTTTATCTTGTTACGATTGCGCCAATCTCTACGCGTATATTGCATGTCATCGTATAAGACAAACTCATCTACACTATTGATTAGGTCAAAATAGCCTTTCCAAGGGATGTAATTGGATTGAACAATTGCTACCTTCTTCATACATCCTCCAATACCGCAAGACCAAAACCTGTTTGGCCGTAGCCATTGCCGTTGTAAAGCATATAAATACTGTCACCATGCTTGAATACAAAAGGATATTCGATCATCTCACTATCCCAGCCTTCATTTGATACATCAATGCCGCTCTCTTTTAGGTTTAGCTCCCAATGCATACCATCAATTGAGTCGGCGCGTCCAATGCGATACGTCCTGCCGTCACCACCTCGATAAGAGAACCACATGAAATAATGATTGTTTAGTAATAGAACCGTTGGTCTCGAGAAGGCCTGAGCTTGACCAATTATACTAGGCACTGCTATGCCATTTTTACTCCAGTGATGACCATCACTTGAATAAGCATTTTTAATTACATGCTCCATTTCCTGATTGCCTGCATCCCATGTGTTGGTACTGCCATACCACATTTGGTAATGACTACCTATTTTCTCTACCCATGGATATGAGAGACTAATATTGTCTTCTGCATCTAGGCCTATGAAAGCATTTTCTGGATCTAGAGATAGTTGACCATCAGGAGAGACCAATAAACGACCGATATCCCCCCTCCAATGACTACTCGCATGATTCTGCCAACCCATAAATAGCATGTAAGACTTACCTTGGGCCTGGTAAATGTTACCTATACTGACACCATGTGAATAAAAGCTGTTGTCTTCACCATGTTGAAATGCTGGCTCTGGATGAACATAAGTTACTTCTAAAGTGTGGATATCAAAATGAACATACGATACTGATGATCGATTAAGGCTATCGCGCGCACTGTAATAAACTCGTATGATTCTATCATTTAGTGCTACAGCCAAAGGGTTGGCTGCATGGCTGATTAGTTTTTCATGAGCATGATTTTCATGGGAATAAAGTTGCCCCAGTTTTCGCCAACGCATTCTACTTAAATCTTTCTGAGTCTCGTACTAGGTACTTTGGCCCGGACCGTTTCTTGACCAATATAAACACCTTCAGCGTCAGCGTCACTCAGTAATAAAGCGCCTGCACCGATCACGCATTTTTCACCTACAGTAATATGGTCTCTTAATGTTGCATTCACCCCAATGAAGCAAGACTCTTTAATCACGACACCACCTGAAACAACTACTTGAGATGCGATAAAGTTATGGTCGTGAATTGTACTGTGATGGCCAATATGATTTCCACTCCAAAGAGTCACATTATTACCAATGGTCACAAACGGTTGAATTGTATTGTCTTCAAGAATGAAACAGTTTTCCCCAATGTTTTTATTGTTGAGAATCGTTGCTTTACTGCTTATATAAGACGCTATTTCATACCCTTTTTGTTTTGCGGTTAAATATTTTTCTTTTCTAACTTCATTTAGTTTTGAATAACTTAGCGCTACAAAAATAGACGTGTCTGATGGTTTGACATGAGACTCAAGCTGTTCAAATGGATATACGGGCAAATCACAAAAATCATTCTTTTCTATGTAGGCGCTATCTGCAGTAAACCCTACAACCTGATATTCAGAGTCATTTGTAAAGTAGTAATGGGCAAGTTGAGCAATATCACCAGTGCCAAAGATCACAAGACGTTTTGTCATTTTATTTCCTAACGATGATTGTGAATTCGTATAAACCGTAATCATGCAGCAGTGCTACTTGTTTAGAGCAATGCTTTTTACAAAAATCAAACAATAATCCAGGGTCAGCATAGTAAAGGTAATCCCGCTTTTTATCTTCATCTGAGTATGAAGTTAGGCAGTTAAATGCGAACCCTTTGCGAGTGTAGGCGTTCATTTGCTCTATGGTTTTCATGATATGTGCAAGCCAAAGCTCGTCATTTTGCTCAAGCCGGACATTAAAAATTCCACTGGCGACTGCATAATCAACATTTGCCGGAGGCGTTGATCCATTAAAAAATTGGATGTGGTCAGATTTAGGATGTGTCTTGATGGCTGCCTGAATCATTTCCTCTGAAATGTCTAAACCGATATAGTCGAATGGCGTGCTTAATTTTTCTAGCATATAACCTAGCATTGCACCGTATCCGCAACCTACGTCAATCAAAGAAAATTCTGACTCTTTGTTTATGACTTTAAGAAGTTGTTCAAATCGGCAAAACTGACTATCTTCGCCATTCCAATCAACCCCTTGTGGCGTGGTACCAAAGGCCTCTACTTTTTGGGAGTAATAGTTTGCAACATCATTAAGAAGAGCATTGTTTGTCATATGATAATCATTCCTCACTCATTCTCGATGAGAGGTTGTGTCCTAAAAGTTGCTTGAAATTACTTCTTTAATTTTTTAAGTTGTCTACTCTGTAGGTATGACTCGATGCTGGTTGGCTCTTCAAAGTTAAAGCCGAGAATTTCGCGCATATTTGGCGAAATGTATTTTGCTTGAATGTTTTGAGGGATATTAATTTGCTGTTTGAAATAGGGTATCGTGAAAACATGATTGACGGCTCTGACATCACTTGACGACTGGTTGTAGCCCCCACAGTGATATACCATGCAATCAAGAATGACAAATTGTCCACGCTTTGATTCTATCTGGATGCCAAATTCTTTAATAAAGTTTTCTGATGGGCACACAATATCTTTGTGTGAGTGCGGTACAACCCACATTGCGCCAGACTCAAAAGTGAGATCGTCTAAACAAAATAATGCATTTAGAGCAAGGGGAGATGAGGATACGTAATGTTGATATGGTAAGTCTCTATGCCACTGACCTTGGTCATAGTCTTTGCTTGATGGAAAAATAACGCCATTTTGCTGGTTTAGTATATATTTTCCTTGGATCATTTTGCCGATAACGGTTGCTAGTCTACTATTTAAAGCAAGATTCAAAAAATGGTTTTCAATCTCTTGAGTGAGTGGCGACCTTATTGTATATAGTTCACCTGTTTCGGATAGTAGGTGTTGATCATACTGTTCAATGTATTGCTTTCGCAAACGATTAAAAACTGTATCCAGTTCATTAAGCTCTTGATCCGTATAGCCTGAATCCAATAACGCAAAACCATTGCGGTGGAGACTTTCAATAATTATTTCTTCGTCATTATTAGCGGTGTTTTTCTGTAAAACTCCATATGTTTGGTTGGGACGTTTTCCATATGTATTCATAAAGTAATCTTTTCCAGAAAATGATTTGCTATGTGTTTTGTTTTAATGACTGTTAATTAGAGTCGTTGTAACGTGAAAGTGCTAGGGATTGGAGTAATGAGTCTTAACAACATATTCTCGTTATTCAATCCAGGAGCCAAGGCTCTTTAATAACCCCTCTTTGGAAAAATGCTTCTTAACATTTTGCATGTTTTGGTTGGCAATTGTACGATCAATCGGATGAATGTTGAATTGTGATACATCAAATACCTGTAAATCAAACTCTTTAAATAAGCCGTTCAACGTTGAGTCCGGGTTGATGTAAACTTTCTTACCTAAACCCAGTAGCGTAACAGCATTGCCTAATGCTTGCTGTCTATTGTGATTGAAAATAGCAATATCAATATTTGCTAAGAAAGCTAGATAATCTTCAAATGGCAATAAGTCTTGCAATGGCTGAAATTGATTGCCAAATAGCTCATATCCTTTATTAATGACAACATTAGCATATTCCATGTCACCATAAGAAAGAGGCGAAAATAGTTTTATATTGTCTTGTTTAAATGGAATAAGTGCTTCTAGCGTGAGTAAATGCCGATTCGATGGGTCAGCAGAGTTGCCAACCTGAATGTTGATAGTCGAGTGAGCATTACTACTCAGGTCATAGTGTTTATAAATGTTGCTTGGATAATTAAAACACCTGATATGAGCACCTTTTGCGCCATACCATGCTTTGGCTAACTCGTAATCCCCCGTTGTTCCGCTGACGAGGAATCCCATATTCTTGATAATAAAAGCACGCACTTTTTCGTAAGTGTGTGCTTTTATGCTATTCCTCTTGTTTTGGAAGCAATATAGGTCGCCCCCCCACATAATCCAGTAGCATTTTTTTAGTAGCCAAGGCTGTAAAAATAATAACAATACGATTAACGGGTTAAATAAGCTGTGTAAAACGATTTTTTTTGACGAGTTCATTTTCACAATGAGCTCAAATATTTGATAAAAATGCTTAAAGTGAATAACGTTTTTATCTAATATGGTTGGGAAAGTCTTTAAGTTTCCAAACAATAAGAAGTCGTGTTTTGAAAATGCAAAGTTTTCTTTAATCAGGTCGATAAAAGGTGGGATAAATTTATCTAGCCTACAAATATGTAGTGTTTTCTCACTGTGTATAGCACTTGATTCCAAACTCATATATTTCTTATCGTTTTTGCAATATCTGCGAGATGTTAAAAAATTAAATGCTAATAGAGATTAACAAAAAACAGAATACCATTTAGTAATGATTATTGCGCTTTTTGACTAAGCATCGCCTTAATATTCGCCATCTTGCTCTTGCCATAGTCTTTGCTCAGCACTTGATCCGGCCCGTTAAACGGGTTGCCAAAGTGTTTGACATCGTCTTTTGGTAACTCACCGATAAACCGACTTGGTTCACAGGCTTGCATTTCGCCGCCGCGTTTGCGCTTTTTGCACCAGGTGATGTTGAGTGATTTTTGCGCGCGGGTGATGCCTACATACATGAGGCGGCGCTCCTCTTCAATCTGGTCGGCGTCGATTGAGTTGGTGTGCGGCAAGATGCCTTCTTCGCAGCCGATTAAAAACACGTGGCCGTACTCCAGGCCTTTGGAGGCGTGCAGGGTGGAGAGTTTGACTGCATCGGGTTCGCTGTCTTCGCGGCCTTCGAGCATGGTGATGAGCGAAACCATTTGTGTGAGTTCGAGCAGGTTTTTGCCTTCGGACTCATTGCCGTATTCGGTAGAGCCTTCGCCTTTTTTGCTGAGCCAGGAGACAAATTCGATGACGTTGCCCCAGCGTGTTTCGGCTGCGCGCGCTTCTTCACCATCGTACAAATAGGTTTCGTACTGAATGGCGGTTAGCAGGTCGTTGAGCACTTCGTTGGCAGGGTCTTTGACGGCGCGGCCTTGTAGCGTCTGGATGTAGCGGCAGAAGGTGAGCAGGTCTTCGAGCTGTTTAGCACCGACGTCGTGCTGAAAACCACCTTCAAAGGCGGCAGCAAATAGCGACATTTTATGCGCGCTGGCGTATTCACCCAGACGCTCCAATGTAGTGTTGCCTATGCCTTTTTTTGGCGTGGTTGCAGCACGGATGAACGCAGGATCGTCATCTTCGTTGGCGACCAGGCGCAGGTAGCTGATGATGTCTTTAATTTCGGCTTTATCAAAAAACGAGGAGCCGCCAGAGATTGTGTAGGGGATTTTGTGGTTGCGCAAAAACTTTTCGATGATGCGCGCCTGGTGGTTGCTGCGGTAGAGAATCGCATAATCTTTGTAGGTGGTGCGATGCTCGAATTTGTGCGCCTGCAATTTCATGACCACGGTTTCGGCTTCGTGTTCTTCGCTTTGTGTGGCGGTGACATGTAATAGCTCGCCGGTGCCAAGTTCGCTCCACAGTTTTTTCTCAAACAATTTTGGGTTGTTGGCAATCACCTGGTTGGCTGCGCGCAAAATACGCACGGTGGAGCGGTAGTTTTGCTCCAGTTTAATCACTTTGAGTTTTGAAAAGTCTGTGGTGAGCTGGCGCAGGTTTTCCACGTCGGCGCCACGCCAGCCGTAAATGGCCTGGTCATCATCACCCACGGCGGTAAACTGGCCGCGCAGGCCGGTGAGTTGCTTGATCAGTTTGTACTGGCAAGCGTTGGTATCCTGGTACTCGTCAATCAGCAGGTAGTGCAGTTTACGTTGCCATTTATCCAGCATCTCGCTGTGCTGGTCAAAGAGTTCAACCGGGACCTTGATCAGGTCGTCAAAGTCCACTGCCTGGTAGGCACGCAGGGTTTGCTGGTAAAGCTGGTAAACACGGGCTGCGGCATGCGCCATTTCTTCATCCGCCAGCGCTTTTGCCTGGTCAGGGCTGACAAACGCGTTTTTCCAGCTGGAAATCTGCCATTGGGTTTTACGCAGCAATTGCTTGTCTGTCGTGGCGAGAATGTCGCTCAGGATTTTAAAGCTGTCTGACGCATCCAGAATCGAGAATTGCGGTTTATAGCCGAGCAGGGCGGCTTCCTGGCGCAGTATCTGCAGCCCCAGGGAGTGAAACGTGGTCACCGTCAGGCCTTTGCCGCTTTTGCCTTCCAGCAATGGCGTGACGCGCTCCTGCATCTCGCGGGCGGCTTTATTGGTGAAGGTGATGGCGGCAATCTGGTTGCCTTTATAGCCGGCCTGGTTAATCAGGTAGGCAATTTTTTGCGTAATCACGCGTGTTTTACCACTACCGGCACCGGCCAACACCAATAAGGGGCCATCCAAGTAGTGAATTGCTTCGCGCTGTGGGGGATTTAAAAGATGCTGCATGGGACTTCAGAGGTTTGTGGTAAACAACAAAGCGGTAGAGGAATTAGCCTGTATGGACTATTTAACCCCTTCATTTATATGGGTATAGTCGCTCAACCATAGTATTATGTTTTTCAGGTAAACAAACTTTGTCCGCCCCTGTGTTTGATCTCAACAGTGTCATTCTATCATCAATTGGACTTACCTTAACGCTGGTTCTGGTCTTGTTGATTTTTGGCGCCCATCAGCAACGCAGCCTGATTATGCATTGGGTACGCGGCCTGTTGGTATTCGGTGTTGGCCTCGCCATTTATTTTCTTTCACAAACCTCTTTGATACATGGCCCGCAAAACGTTTATGTGGCTACTTCAGTCACCATTATTGCGCTCGGCATTAGCCTGTTTGTTAACGGTATCCGTTTGCTCAGAGGTTATCGTGTTTACCGTTATTGGGCCTTGCTGGTGGTGACCACCTTGCTCGCGTGTAATGCCGTGATGTTGAATATGCATACGCCGGATAGATGGATATTGTTAAGCAACCTCTTGGTGTTGATGTGGGTATTTGGCTACGGCAGCCGTAGCCTGGTCGGCCATGGCAAAGATTTTGTGGCACACGTATTCTGGTTATGTTGCAGCCTGTTTGCCCTGGTGAGTTTAATGCTGGCTTTTTTGGCGGTGAAGGTCATATTGGGCGATCAGGAAAGTTTGCAGACGTTTTCACAGTGGAGCATGCATGCTTATATGATGACGGCGACTATGCTGGCCATGACGACAGTGACCAGCTTGCTGTTGCTGGTGATGCATGTGCGGGCGCAGGCCGGGCTGCAGGCCATTGCCACACTGGATGGTCTGACTGGCGTATTAAACCGTAGAGGCTTACAAGAAGCGGCTACGCGTATGCAGGCGGTGTCGCAGCGTATCCGCCTGCCGATGGGGATGCTGATTGTCGACCTGGATTACTTTAAAAAGGTCAATGACGTGTATGGGCACCTGGTGGGCGATGTGGTGCTGAAAGCTTGTGCAGGGACGATACGCGCGGCCTTGCGTGGCGGGGATGTGATTGGCCGTTATGGCGGGGAAGAGTTTTGTATTTTAATGCCTAATACCGGCGAACATGAAGCAATGATCTTGGCGGAGCGTATCCGCCGTATTATTGAGGTGACGCCGGTAAGCATTGCAGGCGTGGAGAGTATGAGTAGCGATACACAGGCAATTAAATGCACAGTCAGTGTCGGCTCAGTCAGCTCTGAAACCGTTGGTTACGGCCTGGAAGGTCTGTTTGCTGGTGCCGATCAAAACCTGTACAAAGCCAAGCAGAATGGCCGCAATCGCATTGCAAGCAATATTGATCAGTTACTGAATAAACCACCAGAGCCCGGCAAGCCAGCCAAACGGCATGCCAGCCTGATTGCCTGAGGATAACAGCCAGTTTACAAGGTATCTGGCTCAGGCGCTGCCTGGTCTTCTTTCGCTTTCTTCGCTGCCGCGGCCTGTTCCGCAGCCAGCGCGATCATCTCGGCCCGGCTCTGTGGTGATTCCAGGCTCACGCGGCCAATGGCGCCGCTGCGGTAGTCAGTGAGCAAGGCCATGGCGGTACGCTCCATATCCCATTCACCATCGTTACGCTTGTAAGTGCGGCGTTTGGCGATTGCTTGCAGCAGGTCTATGCCATCAATAGCAGTCACATCCAGCTTCATGACATCCAGTTTATAGCGCGTATTCATGAGCGCCGGATATTGTTTTAATAACACATTGCCCAAAAACTCGGCCACATCTTCATCGATCACCGCGTTGCGGCCAATGGCGTGGCTGGCAGCCAGCAGATAGCCGTCTGACTCATGTTCGATTTTTGGCCACATCATGCCGGGGGTATCGGTGATGTTCTGGCTGTCATTTAAATCAAAGCGTTGCTGGCTTTTGGTCACGGCTGGTTCATCGCCCACTTTGGCCGCCCGGCGATTCAACAGCGCGTTCATCAGGGTGGATTTGCCGACGTTAGGGATGCCCATGATCATCATGCGCAAGGGTTTCAGCGGCGTGCCGCGATGTGATGCCAGTTGGCGGCACAATCCCGGGATTTTTTTTGCGTCACCAGGTTTTTTGCACGATAAGGCGACGGCTTTGGTATTGGGCTGCTTATTAAAGTAATTCAACCAGGCCTGGGTGACTTGCGGGTCGGCCAAATCGGCTTTGTTGAGAATTTTCAGGTTAGGCCGCTGGCGAAAATTACGCATTTCCTCAATCATGGGGTTGTGGCTGGCGGCAGGCACGCGTGCATCCAGTACCTCAATCACGACGTCGATATGTTCCAGTGTTTCTTCTGCCTTTTTGCGGGCAGAAGTCATGTGTCCCGGAAACCATTGTATCGCCATATTTTTGCTCCATCTTCAACTCAAAAAATACGGTATCAATGTCCCTTGCCGTACCCCATATTGTTTTTGTCCATGCTGCCCATGATGAAATTCAGGGCGGATTAAAACAATGCAGCGATCATTTTAACATTTAAGCGGCAACTCCTTAAATATTGCAGGCATTGCCAGCGTTATTTCCAGCTATAGCCCAGTGTGAACAGGGCGCGTGTATCGCCTTTGACGCGATCATCTACCGGGCGGCTATCATAGTTGTAGTCTAATTGTGTAGACGCACTCAAGCCAAAAATAAACGGAAAGCGCAGACCGGTTGAGCTGTAAACCAGGATTTGTGAAGGAGATCTCGCGGTGTATAACACCTCATGGCGATGGAATGCCTGCACAAAAGAATCAAATAAATACTGGTTGTAGTTGACCGCCCAACGCAAGGCGGCATGACTGTCATCACGCTCTTCGTAGTAATCCTGTTTAATCAGCGAGACACCGCCTTCCACCGACAGGTTAAGCTTTTCGCCCTCAAAAATCTGGTAACCGGTACCGACACCGTAGGTACTGCGTAACTTGATATCCCTGAAACGGTCTTTTTCCTGAATGGTGTTGAGGTAGCTAAACCATTTTTTGCTAAAAAAGTGGTCATACTGGCCGCGCACGCGCGCGTTGTTCTGTGTTTGTTCGTCGTTATCTTCTGCCCAGTAGTAATAGCCTTGTACCGTATAACGATTATCCAGGCCGCGTAATACCGACTCACCGTTAAATTGCATGTTGCGGTTGGTACTGTTGCCATTGTTAAACGCACCGCCCAGGCTCAGATTGCCGGTCCAGACATAACCCTCGCCAATCAGGTCGCGGCTGGGATTGATGTAATGGATTTCGTCTAGCTCGGTATCTACTAGTGGCGTGTTGGTTTCCTCATCCAGAATCACCTGGCCTTCATCAGTATGAATCAAGCGGCCATTGACGATGCTGCCATCAGACAGTTGCATGAGGATGGGCTTGTCGGCATCGATACTGTGAATATCGTTCCAGTTGATTTTAACCTCGTCGGCATAACTGGTTTTGACGGTAAGTTTATTAGAAATTTTAACGCCCAGTGTACCTGTAATTTTGTCGCCATTTTTCATCCATATGGTATCCGCCGCTGCCAGATGTGCCTGTAGGCTGGCGAGAAAAAATAGGGTGGCTTTGGCGGTCAAAGAGCCCTGCTTGATTAAACTGTGCGGCATACATACTCCCGTGCGATTGAACAACAGCGCTGTAAAACAGCGGATTGAATGCAGCATTGATGGCTGCAAGGGCAGTGTGGTAACCGCCCCAATGATTAAAGACCATTATTAACATGATTCATAAAGTGGTCTTTGAGTTCCCGAATATGGCATGGTAACCGTAACCAATGCTGTGAAAGCTGGCACATGTTAAACTGGCATATTGGTATTTTAAAACAGCAATATCCATGGTCCAAACACAATTGCCGCCCGAAGTGAAACCCGGTCAATCTCTTCCTTTGTTGCAGGCGCTGCATATTCTGACACGCGACGGCAAACTGAATCAGGATAGCCGCCGCAAGCTCAAGCAAGTCTATCACCTGGTCAATTTCATTGAGCCCTTGATGCAGGCAGTGATGGATAAACAGTCGCAGCCTGTGCTGGTCGACCATGGTGCAGGTAAGTCTTATCTGGGATTTATTCTCTATGACTTATTGCTCAAACAACACGCAGGCGGCCAGGTGATTGGCATTGAAAGCCGTGGCGAGTTGATAGAGAAATCACGCCAACTGGCGCAAGAGTGTGGTTTTGACCGCATGCAGTTTGAGCATCTAACTGTGGCGGAGGCCATGCAGTCACAGCAACTGCCGGAAACCGTGGATATTGTCACTGCCTTGCATGCCTGTAATACGGCCACGGATGATGCGATTCAGTTTGGTTTGCAAAAACAAGCGCAGTTTATGGTGCTTGTGCCTTGCTGCCAGGCCGAGGTGGCCGAGGTCATGCGTCAGCACAAGGCTGAAACGCTGGCGCAAACCTTTTTAAGCGAGTTGTGGCGGCATCCTATCCATACCCGTGAGTTTGGCAGCCAGGTCACCAATGTGTTGCGTTGCCTCGAACTGGAGGCGCATGGCTACCAGGTGACAGTGACGGAACTGGTGGGCTGGGAGCACTCGATGAAAAATGAACTCATCATTGCCAAATATACTGGCCAGCGTAAACGCAGTGCGCGTGAGCGTGGGCAGCAACTGCTAGAGCAACTCAATTTGACCAGTCTTTCTGCGCGCTTCAACTTTCAGTAATTAAGTCTCTCCGCATATAAAAAAACCTCTGATACTGGGGTGGCATCAGAGGTGAATGGAGCGCGTTAAATGCCCCAGGGAAGAGCGTTGACGATTGTCGCTTAAAAGCGCTTACCAATACCCAGGCTAATTACCCATGGATTGACGTCGAGGGAGTCGATTTTGGCCCAACGGTTGCCGGTGGTAGCGCTTTTCATTTCAACGTCGGTATCAATCCAGAGATATTTCACATCCGCATTCAATAACCAGCCATCTTTCAGGTTGATATCTACACCAGCTTGCAAGGCCGGGCCAATGCTATTGCGGTCAATTTTGATTTTTTCGCCAGCGGTTGCACCGGAGGTAAAACGCAGATTGCGGTCCAGCATAAATGTCGCATTGATACCAGCACCCACATAAGGGTCAATCGTTTGATCGGGGTTAAAGTGCCATTGCGCCGTCAATGTGGGCGGCAGCGCATCAATGCTGCCCAGATGCTGGTTGCCAACCACACCGGCACTGTCGCCAGTGATTTTTACATCGTGTTTGCTGCCCAGCGCCAGTATCAGCTCGGTCGCAATGTTTTTGGTCCAGTAGTAACTAATATCCAATTCAGGAATTGTGTTGCTGTCTAGTTTCAGGTCTGCGCTTGGTGTCATCACATTGGCACCCACCGCCTTGTTGACGGTGCTGCCCAAGCGGCTGCTTTCGTTCGGGCTGATATTGGTTGCACGCAGACGTACAACCCAGTCACCTTGTTCTGCATTGGCATTCATGGCAGGCAATAAGGCTGCCAACATTAAACTGATTGCGGTTTTTTTCATTGTGGTCACTCCATTAGGTGCATTGATTTGAGACCATTGTAGGTTTGCTGGCTAAAGCGGGTATTGACCCAAATCAACTCGACACATGTTTGTGATGTGTGTCGAGGGCTAATGGAGGCGTAAAGCGGGAGAGGCAGATACCCGCGGATTCGCAAGTATCTGTGCGTGTGACAGTTTAGATAAAACGCGCCGACATACCGTTAGTAATCGTTACGTTGCTTCCAGGCGTCATCCAGTACTTTGGATTTCTGCTCGAAAATCACTTTTTTATTTTCCAGGTCTTTTTCCGCTTGCACTTTATCGGATTGGTATTGCTTTAACTTTGCCTGTTCCTGTGCAACCAGGGCTTCCTGAGATTTGATTCTTTGCTCAAGGTCACTCAATTTGCTCATGGCATCGCCCACGGCATCCCGTGCAGAAGCGGCATCTGTTTGTTCATTAAGAATATTGCGGGCAAACACTGGCTGGCTCAGTGTGGCGATCAGGAATAAAACAGAAAGGGACTGTAAACGCATGCGAGACTCCATAAAAACGTCATAACAAAATTTCAAAACGATTATAAAGCCAAAATGTCTTCGGGCTTAATACTCACCGGTCATTATCAATCGTTGTTGATTGCTTGATTAGTAAGCGACAACGGCATTAGGTTCCTGACGCGCTAACGATCAGCCATCGGCATCCTAAAAAAATAATTCAGCCATTTTATTGATCTATCTCAATATTCGTTTTGTTGGTTAAGTTATTGTATATAAAAATAAAAATCATGTTTCTTGTAAGACAAATTCTGACATGGCCAGCAGACAAAATGGATATCAGGCGACAAGGTGTCGTGTACGGTGTGACTGCTATCCAACTGGGAGAAGCACAGAGTCAAATCGTCCTTTTTGGGTTGCCTTTGGAAGAGCAAGCCCGTGGCCTAGCCAGAATCTGTAGCGAATTGACTCTGCATTATTAAATTAAATTGTCTCAATGACTCAGGGATAGAAAGCGATTGATTATGAAATTAAATTTGCCAGTGACGGCCACAGAAATCCAGTTTGATGATGCCCAGTTTATGTTGACGAGAACAGATCTCAAGGGTGTGATTACCTATGCCAACAAAGACTTTATTCAAGTCAGTGGCTTTAGTGAATCTGAGTTGGTTGGCAGCAGCCACAATATTGTGCGCCACCCAGATATGCCTGCGGCCGCTTTTGCCGATATGTGGCGTAGCTTGAAAGCCGGTAAACCATGGACAGGCTTAGTAAAAAACCGCACCAAGCATGGTGACTTTTATTGGGTGGTGGCTAATGCAACACCGGTAACTGAAAACAATCAGGTCGTGGGTTACTTATCCGCGCGCAGAAAGCCTACGCGGCAACAAATTAACGAAGCCTCCGCTGCTTATCAATTGTTTAATACTGGCAACGCCAAAGGTCTGGCAATTGTAGATGGCAAAGTGGTGAGCGTGTCCTTGGCGAATAAATTAAAAAATATATTGGGCGCCATTACTGTCAAACAGCGCTTGATAGGCTTGGCGGCTATGGCTTTTGCATTGCTGGCCGTACAAGTAGGGCTGGATTTTACTCATCAATCCACTGCACGGTCTTTTGCCAGCCTGGGCTTGGCATTACCTGTCCTGCTAGGCTTGGCGATGATCATTGCTCGTTCAGTGACCCAGCCGCTGGCGCAAACGCTGAGTGCGGTGAAGGAAATCACCATCGGCAACTACAGCACCTATATTGATGCGCAGGGTAGCAACGAGCTGAGTGAAGTATTGCAAGCACTGAAAAAGATGCAGACGTTGCTCAGTGTCAGCGAAAATGCCTTAAAAGAGTCTGCCATTGAAACCCGCGAGCAAGCCGCATTGTTTGAAAATCAATTGGCCGCGATTAACCGTTCTACCGGGTCAATAGAGTTTGACCTGGATGGCAAAATCATTGCTGTCAATGATATTTTATTGTCTGTGTTGGGTTATACACGCGATGCGCTGGTTGGCATGTTGCATAGTCAGTTGGTTGAGCCAGCATTTATCAGTAGTGGTGACTATCATGCCTTTTGGCAAAAGTTAACACGTGGCGAATCAGTCAGCGGTGAGTTTTTGCGTATTGGCCAGCATGGCAAGGAGATCTGGCTGGATGCGACCTATAGCCCCATTTTAGATGCAGATGGTAAGCCTTATAAAGTGGTGAAGTATGCAGCAGATATCACTGCACAAAAGCTCAGAAATGCCGATTTTGAAGGCCAGATTACGGCGATTGGCAAATCACAGGGCGTGATTGAACTGGGCCTTGATGGCACTGTGCTTAAAGTGAACCAAACCTACCTGGATATGCTGGGTTATAGCGAGCACGAGTTGCTCGGGCAACATGTTAGCAAAGTGCTGGAACCGACCTTTGCCAGTAGCGAAGCTTATGCGACCTTGTGGAACAAGCTGGTGCACGGCGGCTCGGACATGGGGCAGTACAAGCGGATTGCCAAAGGTGGGCGTGAAGTCTGGATACAGGCTTCTTATAATCCGATTTACGATTTAAAAGGCAAGCCGTATAAGATTGTTAATTACACCATGGACATCACCGCATCCAAGTTGATCGCCGCCGATAATGCCGGTCAAATCTCAGGCATTCACAGAACCCAGGGCGTGATTTCGTTTGACCTTGATGGCACCATTACATCGGTAAACGACTTGTTTTTGCAACTCTCCGGTTATGCCGAAAGTGAAGTGTTAGGCAAAAACCACAGTATGTTTGTCGATTCCGCTTACCGCTCTAGCCAGGATTACAAGGCGTTTTGGGATGCTTTGCGCCGTGGTGAGGCACAAGTCGGGCAAGTGAAGCGTATCCGCAAAGGTGGGGCTGTTGTGTGGATGCAGGCCATTTACAACCCGATTCTGGATATGAATGGCAAACCCTTTAAAGTGGTGAAGTATGCGACAGATATCACTGCACAGCATGAAAGTGCACAAGCACTAGCCCATGCTGTACAAGAGACCAAAGCGATTATTGAAGGCGCCAAAGCTGGTGATTTAAGCAGTCGCGTGTCGCTTGAGGGTAAAACAGGCGATATTGCTGCTTTGTGTGATGGCGTGAACGCGCTGATCGACAAGATGAGCGAAGTGATCTTGCAAGTGCGTGAAGCGACGGTGATGATTAATACGGCTGCGGATGAAATTTCCGTTGGTAATAATGACCTTTCCAGCCGCACTGAGCAACAGGCGTCAAGCCTGGAGGAAACGGCTGCCAGCATGGAAGAGTTGGCAGCGACGGTTAAACAGAATGCTGACAATGCAAAACAAGCCAGTCAGTTGGCAACTGCAGCTTCAGAAGTTGCTGTGAGAGGCGGTGATGTGGTTGGTGAGGTGGTGACAACCATGAGCGCCATGAATGAAAGCGCGAAAAGGATCGAGGATATCACTTCGGTCATTGATGGCATCGCTTTTCAAACGAATATTCTGGCTTTGAACGCAGCGGTTGAAGCTGCCCGTGCTGGCGAGCAGGGGCGTGGCTTCTCGGTAGTGGCTGCCGAAGTCCGCCATTTGGCCCAACGCTCTGCCGAGGCTGCCAAGGAAATTAAAGTGCTGATTGATGACTCTGTCGTCCAGACTGCAAAAGGTAGTCAGTTGGTGGAGGAGGCCGGAAAAACGATTCAGGAGGTAGTTGTTTCTGTGCAACAGGTGACGGATATTATGAGTGAAATTGCTGCCGCTTCTGTTGAGCAAAGCACCGGTATTAACCAGGTGAATCAGGCAGTGATGACCATGGATGAGGTCACGCAGCAAAACGCTGCCTTGGTTGAAGAGGCTGCAGCGGCATCAGAGTCGTTGGTTGATCAGGCTGAAAGCCTTGTCCGTGCCGTAAGTGCCTTTCGACTGGGGCATGAAAGCGGTGCCGACAAACGTTCTACCGTGAGCCATATCCATGCGCGCGCCAGTAAAGCACCTGTCAGTGTGAATGTGCAGCGCTCAGGAAAATTACGTACAGGCACGGATGATGGTGAGTGGGCGCAGTTTTAGAGAGGAACATTGCTGTTAGGCAATAAAAAACCGCCGGAATTCGGCGGTTTTTTGTTCAGGTACATCTCAAAATTTGAGATGAATCCTGATTATTTGTTCATGACGTACATTGTCACTTCAAAGCCAAAACGCATTTCAGTCGCAGCTGGTTTAGTCCACATGATAGTCTCCTTTGGTTGTTTGGTAGTACATCGTGCTTGATGTACTTGTATAACTGTCACTATACGCCAGTGTTTCAAAACCACCCTGAAGCGAATCCGTAAAAGCGGCTCATGATTTTACGTAGTTTGAATCCTCTTTTTCAGCTATTTATTCGTATTTTCAAACACAGGCATGTTGCCAAACGACTCAGTCGTAAACTGTTTTTCTGCAAACAGGTAAGGATAGGCCTCATGCCGTAACTGCGTGTGGAAGGCCGTGATGCGTTGTCTATGTGCCAGTAAATCCGAGACATTGCTGTGCGCGATGTTTTCCAGGCTGCGTTGGACCCATACTGCCGGTAAAAAATAGCCTAGCATGCCGGTCAACTGGTCGCGTTGCATCAGTGTCTGTTCGCGTGCCGCAACTTGTGGCGCCAGCTTCACATCGGCCATATGTTGAAATGCGTAATACCATTTCCAGTGAAAGCGGCCGGTGACTGGCGCGGTGTCCTGCCATTGCGGATACAGTGCATAAAACGGGGTCAGCGTGTCGGTTTTGGGTAAGTCCCAGGCGCTATGCACGGCCTGCCGGTGTTGCAAAGCAATCTGGCTGCCATCTTGTACCGGGTAGCGGTGGTGTAACCACAGCTGCGCCAGGTTAGGTAACACGATACAGGACAATAACCAGAGGCTGGTTAAAGCGAGTGCGTTCAAATTGGCATCCAGCGCACGCGTCCGCAGGCTGAATGCTGCACATAGCCCTGTCCACAGCAGGGTATATAACAGCGTGATCATCAGCACCTGCAGCAGCGGGGTCAGCGAAAAACCGTGTATGGTCGTAAATCCAATGACTGGCAGCGAGAACGTTAATGCAATCAACAGCCAGCGGGACACCACACGTTGCCACCAGAAGCGGGTGGGCTGGGCGCTTAGGCTTTGTAAAAACAGCAGCCGTTGTGCTTGGTGCTCACTGGCTTTGAGGTCATGCAACAGTACGATACAGACTAGAGGCGCAAAAAACACTAACCAGAAAGCATAATCGAACCCACCAAGCATGACATATTCAGGATGATGCGATTCGCCATCGTAAAGCTGCCCCTGCAAACCCAACAGGCGTATGCGTTGCAGATAAGGCGTCACCAGCCAGTTACCCAGCGCGATAAAGCTCCATTCGCCAGGCGTGTGGTAAACATTATGGAACACGTAATAGCCAACTTCTCCTACATCTAGTGAATCATGTTGGTTGTGCTGCTTGAGGTAATCCTGCTTGCGCAGGATTTCTTGCTGTTTGGCGTGACCGATTTGTGCCTGTATATGGCTGATATTCTGCCAGCCATTAAACAGACTAAAGCCTGTCAGTAACAGGTTCAGCAACAGCAGTATCAATATGCTGCGTTGCTTGAGTAATAAAATGAGTTCTTGTTTCATGTGCGTTTTGCAACCTTTATCAGCAGTACGCCCGGGATCAATAGCCAGCCCAGCAAGACCAGCAGCGCTGCTTCAACACTGTGGCGGCTCACTGAAACTGGTGCCAGGGTGACGACGGGGCGCGGGGCTTTTTTCCAGAAGTCGGCAGACACGCGTGTGTCGTGATCGTGGTGCTGGTCGACCTTCATGGTATGGATTTGATTCAGGTATTGAATCAATTGATAGCGGCGGCTTTCTGCTTGCCGGATGAACGCCTGGTGATGCGCCAGGTCATTGCCGCTACTGGCCATCTGCACGTATTGCAATGCCAGTGCCGGTGTCAGCCATAGCCAATGCCGGATGCTGATGTTTTGTCTGTTCAGTTGTGCATTATGCAGGGCTTGCTGTTCGCGGTAGACGTCAGTGGTCAGGCGCTCCCCTTCCTGCATCAGCAGGCCTTTATAGTTAACCGGCAAATCTTCAACGCTTGTGACCTGGTATTTTTTGAGGATACCTGCTTTAAATGCCGCAAAATGCGGGTCGTCCGGGTTATGGCTGTCGCCCAAGGTCTTCAGTTTGATTTCTGCGTGATGCTCAGCCTCTGTACGCGGCTGGGTCGGGTAGGTCATCTGCGCCAGGTTGGCTAATCCGCGCGGGAAAATAATGCAGATGCATACCCAGCACAGCAGCAGCGTCAGCAAGGCGCCATGCAGTTGCTTGCTAAACCAGGAAACCGCAAGCACCAGCAGGCACCAGCCTGCAATGTACATGGCCTGCGCCAATAGCATCAGTGATAACCGTAACAAAACCTGGTCACTGCCCCAGCTCCAGGCCAGTGTCAGGGAAGCTTGCAGGCAAAGCAGGGTGAAAAATGGCAGGAATAGTGCCAGCCACTTCCCCGTTGCGATCGCCCAGACAGGCGTACCATTGCCGCGCATAAAAGCCAAAATGCCGGTCATTTTTTCTGCGGTGATGGTGGCATAAGCAATCATGATCAAAAACAGCGGCATCCACCATTGCACGATCATGGCGGGCGTAATGAGCGGGAAACGGCCTAGGCTGGTCGCCTCAGTGGCCGGATTAAAATTGGCGCTGTTCAACCTGTGCGCTTCCAGGTAAACCAGGTGCCCCGATTGATCGATGATACCAGGTTCAATGACGCTGAGCGGGTGCAACGGCTTGGCCACAAAATCACCAAAATGGGATACCCGGTGCGGATGGCGATCGGGTTGCGATTGCCAGTCCTGCTGGCTGCGTTGTGTGACTTCTGCCACTGTATTGGCGTGGTCTTGCCAGTGGTGATGGGCGGCGAGGGCGGCAATCGCCCACAGCACGACTAATACCAGCATCAACAGGGCCGGAATACGCGCATGCCATAAACGGCGCCATTCGTTGATGGCGATTTTCCAGACAAGTGAAGTCATGCCTGCCCCTGATACAGTCGTTTGAGGCTCTCCAAGGTCAGTGACGATTGGTCTATGGTCACTGGCTGTAATTGCCCGTTTGCCAGCATCAGCAAGCGATCTGAAAACGCCATCGCCGATAATACGTCATGTGTCACCACCAGTATGCCCATGCCGCGTGCTTTGCACTGCACAATCAACAGGTTCAACTCTTCGGTCGCCTGCGGATCCAGCCCTGAGTTTGGTTCATCCAGCAGTAAAAGTTTGGCCTGTTTTGCCAGTGCAAATGCCAGCATCACTTTTTGTTTCATGCCTTTGGAATACTCACTGCAAGGCCGTTGCCAGGCATGCTCAGGCAACCCTGCCATGGTTAAACAGCTCGTGATATCCGCTGGCTGGCTGATCGCGCCCAGACTCAGGAAATAACGGATATTTTCAATCGCAGACAGGTGACCGTAAACCGCCGGTTGCTCAGGCACGTAAGCCAATTGCGACAGCGCCTGGTGGCGTGAATGCTCAAGGTTCACGCCAGCAATTTGAATCGTGCCGGTTTGATGCGCCGCAGTGTGCAAGCCGAGGATGCTTTTGAGCAGGGTAGATTTCCCTGCACCGTTGCTGCCAAGTACCGAGACGACTTCCCCCGCAGGTAAACTGAAATCAAGCTGTTTCAAAATTTCACGCCCGGCAAAACGCAGGCTGAGTTGTTGGATGGATAATAATGCGGTCATTTGAAATCCACTGTTGCGGTGAGCATGAAGTTGCGACCAGCGCCGGGAGCAAAATTGACGCCTGCTGGGTTGCCATTGGAATTGAAGTCGTATACATACTCATAATATTTGTCGAAAATATTGTTGGCCAGCAAACTGACTCGTCCCCAATGGGTTTTGTAATCAATATTCGCGCTAGTCAGTGTGTAGGCGCCGTATTTGCCACCCAAGTTGCTTTCATTGATGTAATAAGCCCCTTGCCGGTCGATATGAATACGCGCAATCCAGTCGGAGTCAGGGGTGAATTGCAGACCCAGTGAAGCCGTGTGGTCAGGAATGCCGCGTATGTTATGCCCTTTAAACTCTGGGTTTTGCGGATTGGGCTCTTCAATTTTGGCATACACTTTAGAAACATTGCCCCAGAAGCTGAAGTAGTCATTCAATCTGTAATCAAAACTGGCATCCAGGCCTTGCCGGAGTGTCTCGCCTAAAGGGCGACGGAAGTTATCAATATTGATGAACTCATGCTTGGCTTTCTGCTGCCAGTAGGAAGTTCGTGTATTGAGCGCACTGCTCCAGCCACTTTTAAGGCCAATTTCCCAGCCATCATTCACAGCGACATCTATTGGGATTCTTGCGCCACTATTAGTATCGAACTGGTTCAAGTTGATCCCCGTCGGCGTTTGGAAGCTGCGACCTGCATTGCCAAACAGGGTGTGCTGTGCGTTCAGATTGGCAAACGCATTGAATTTGGGTTGCACAATCGTCGGTGAGTCGTACAAGTCGGTATTGATTTGCCTGGCCGGAATCAGGTTTGTACCAATGATGATAGGCGCATTCGCTGTTGCATCCAGCCGATCCGCGCGCAGGGCAAAGTTCCAGCGTAGCCATTCAAGCGGTGTATTTTCCAATTTGGCATAGATGCCTTGTGCGGTAAAGTCGTAATCCGCTTTGATACGAATGATATTGACACCTACCGCATTTACCCTTTGATTAAACTGGCTGACTTCCTGATGCTCAATATCATAGCCCGTCTCAACAGCCCACTGCGGATTGATTTTCCAGTTTAGTTTTGCAATCAGCCCTGTTGATGTTTGATCATCCAGCCTGTGTTCGACATTCGGCGAACCCACAAAACGCACATCCCGTTCACGGTCAAAATTCTGCCAGTAAGTCTTCAGGCTCACATCCAGGTCATTATTGAAAAAATAGTCATAATGCAGGCTCAGGTGTTTGAATTCCTTTTCCCCCCTGTCATTGAGTGCATTAGGCGCGACGCCGGTTGGATTGGCGCGGGCCTGTGCTTTAGGCATGTAGCCAGGGGCCTCTGGCGAGTTATATTTGCCGTATTTAGCACTCAGCGCCAGCGTAGATTGGTCAAAGTCCAATTGCCAGCGGCCGGATAACGCAATTTTTTCATTTTCGGTATGGTCGCGGAAGCCGTTGCCCTTGCGGTAGCCAATTGCATAGTTCTGGGTGAAATTGTCTTGCTTGTCACCAAAATAGCCCTGCATTTCACGGGTATTAAAGCTGCCATAACCGAATTGCAACTGCTTGCCAGCATCTTTACGCGTTTCCACTTTGTAATTCCCGGCAGTCGCAAACAAACCTGTGCTGGCATCACTGGTGCCCTTAAAGACTTGAATGCTCTGAATGTTGGTCGGGAACAGATAATCCAGCTCAGTCAAGCCGGAAAACAGGTTGGAAGGAATACCATCAACCAGCAATTTGGCATTGGGTGTCTCGCCATCACCACTAAAGCCGCGAATGGAAATTTCTGTATTCACAATGCCCTGGCTGTAGCGTGACAGTACGACGCCAGGCGTTTTGTTAAAAAGTTCCAGCGTGTCGGTCACATGTTCGTATTCAAGTTCTTGCCTGGTAATGACATCTACCGAACCAGCCAAGCCTTTATCCACGGATGAGATTTGCGCCTGATTGCCGATGACGACTACGCTATCTAGCTCTACAGGGGCTTCATCATCCGTGAATGTTTTTCGTTGCTTGCTAGCTTCATTTTCTTTCTCTTGCCCCCTGGCTTCTTCAGCGTAGCCAGGCATAGGCAGCAATATCAGCGCCATGAAACTGGCAATGGTTTTTTTATGCATGATGCGTTTCTTCCCTGTGAGTATGCATGTATCCAGCCGGTGTGAACTGGATGTGTTTTTTACCGTTTAGATTATTTCATTTAGGTTGAGTATATCTGGCTTGTTTTGAAAAGCGTCCGCTTCACATCGATAAAAAACACCCGGTAGACAGTGTGTCACTTTTGCTTTACCTCACCTCTCGTACATGATCGTTTGGCGATATACGACCAGGCGCTTTGATGCCTGGCCTGATTCGATTTCAAACGGTAGCTGCAATCTGCTCGTCTTGTATATTGGGCGCCCAGGCTGGGAATGGATCCGGCAATTGCCGCCACTGTTGTATGCCAAGCGCAATCTCGGTTTCTGTCAGCAAGCAGGCATCAAACTGCCTGGTGAGTGTGGCTTTATCCATCCCCATGCCGATAACCACCAGTTCTTGCTGGCGGTCCCCATAAGGGGTCTGCATACGCGAGTGGATGTGTTGCAGGCTTTCTTCATCTTGTGGCCAGTATTCTTGAGGTGTTGCGCTCCACCACATGCCCGCCAGTTCGGTGCGGGTGACTGCGCCTGCTTGCGACCAGGTGGCGCAGAACTCTGGCCGCGAGGCGATCCAGTAACGGCCTTTGGAGCGGATGACACCGGGCCATTCTGTGTTGAGCCATTGCCACAAACGCTGTGGATGAAACGGTTTACGTGCCCGGTAAACAAAGCTGGAGATGCCGTATTCTTCGCTTTCTGGCACATGCTCGCCACGTAGCTCTTGCAGCCAACCAGGCGCTTCAGCGGCCTGGTCAAAATCGAACAAGCCGGTATGCATGATGCGATTTAATGGCACTTTGCCAAAGCTGCTGTGTATGATTTGCGCACGTGGATTGAGCGTTTTGAGGATGCTTTCCAGTCTTGAGACTTCTTCCAGGGTTAACAAGTCAGTTTTATTCAACACTAACACGTCGCAAAACTCGATTTGCTCAACCAGCAGGTCAACCACCGTGCGCTCATCTTCTTCGCCCAGCGATAGGCCGCGGTCGCCCAGCATATCTTGTGAGCCATAGTCTTGGAGAAAATTATAACCATCAACTACGGTGACCATGGTGTCCAATTCGGCGACATCTGCCAGCGAGACGCCGTCTTCGTCTGCAAAGGTAAAGGTTTCTGCAATAGGCAATGGTTCGGAAATACCGGTGGTTTCAATCAACAGGTAATCAAAGCGGTTTTCTTTGGCCAGCCGTGTGATTTCAATCAATAAATCTTCGCGCAAGGTGCAGCAAATGCAGCCATTGCTCATCTCAACCAGTTTTTCTTCCTGGCGTGACAAGGCTGCACCGCCGTCACGCAGCAGTTGCGCATCGATATTCACCTCGGACATATCATTGACAATCACTGCGACGCGCTTGCCTTCGCGGTTATTGAGGATATGGTTGAGCAGGGTGGTTTTACCTGCGCCAAGAAAGCCGGAAAGTACCGTGACTGGCAGTTTTTTCATAGGTCATCCTTTAGTGGTTAAATTGCCGTTCGCGGCGCTCATGCCGCTCTTGTGCTTCCAGGCACAACTTGGTGGTTGGCCTGGCTAATAGTCTCGCCAGGCCAATCGGCTCGCCGGTGTCTTCGCAATAGCCATAGCTGCCATCCTGGATGCGGCGCAAGGCTGATTGAATGGTTTTTAAATGCTTGCGTTCGCGGTCCCGTGTGCGCAGTTCCAGGTTGTGTGTTTCCTCTTGGGTGGCGCGGTCGGCCGGGTCTGGTGTTTCTTGCTGATCTGAGAGATGTTCACTGGTCTGGCGCATATTGTCTTGCAAGGCTTGAAGTTGTGCCTGCAGCAACTGCCGAAAGAAGGCCAGTTGCGCTTCATTCATATAAGCATCCGCTGGCATCGCTAATAATTGTGCGTGAGTAACCATTTAAGCAACTTTGTTGCAATGCAATAAAGTTGCATTTTAAGGGGTGTTGTTGTTATTTGCAACTAAGTTGCAAAATTATTAGATAGTAATCGAGTAGTAAAAGAAAGTCGCGTGGCTATTTTATTATAGTCAGTCTTGGGCCGACGCTTGTTGGCATTGTGGGCAGAGGCCCTTAAGGTTGATTTCGATGTGGGATATTTGGTAGGTGTCGAAAATGGCTTGCGGAATATGCGCAGCCAATTCATGAATGCAAAGGACTGTGCCACAGCGCTGGCATTGCAAATGGGCATGGCCGTGATTGCTTAACAAACCGCTGCTAGCGCTGGCTTCTGCGGCTTTGTAACTGCGTTTAGGGGCGTTCAGTTGAAATTTCCAGGCGCGGTCATCGGTGGATATTTTATGGATGAGGGCATGCTCCTGTAACCAGTCCAGCACCCGGTATACCGTTACCCGGTCAATTTCCTTGACGCCTTGCAGCGTGGTTAAAATATCGGTATGACTAAGTGCCGTATGCGAGTTGAGCAGGGTGTTCAACACGGCTAGCCGCGCTTTGGTTGAGCGCAGGCCCGCATCGGTGATGAGTTGTTCGGCAGTTTGCATGGCCAAAATTATGAACTACACGACAACATCGAGCAACCGGCCTTTTGTCTGGCCCAGTCCGGGCGCTTTTGCGCAAAGGCCTCCATGCCGGCTTGTTCGGTATATGGGCGACGCAATACTTGCAATAATGTCAGCAAGCGGCTGTTGTCACCTTGGGTTGCCAGGTCAATCGCTTCTTGCGCCAGGTAGTTACGCAACACATAAATCGGGTTCGCCGCCGCCATTTTTTGTAAACGTTGCTCTGGGGTTAATGTCGATTGTTGTATGCGCAGGCTGTAGTTATGTAGCCAGGTTTGAATATCGGCGCCAAATTGTTGCTGCCCTGACTCAGTATAAAAAGTATCTGCCAGTGTTGCCAGTTGTGGCTGCGCCATATCCAGCTTCGCCAGTCGTGTGAAAAATAGCGTTTGGTCGACTTCCGCGCGTTGCATCAACTCAAAAATATGGTTAATCAGCTCGCCATCGCCGTCTTGCCAGTGATCAAAGCCAAACTTGTCAGCCAGGCTGGATGTCAGGGCGCGTATATAGGTCTGGTCGTAAGTGGTCAGGCCATCCCCCAGGCCTTGTGTCTCCGGCAGTAAGGTGCCGAGCGCTTCGGCCAACCGTTCCAGGTTCCAGCGCGCTATATCCGGTTGGCGGCCAAAACAATAGCGGCGGCCTTGTGCATCGGTGGTATTCGGCGTCCAGCCAGGGTCAAAGTTATCCACCCAGCCATACGGGCCATAATCGATGGTCAGGCCGAGGATGGACATATTGTCGGTATTCATCACACCATGTACAAAACCAACACGCATCCAGTGCGCGATCATGACGGCCGTGCGTGAGCAGACCTCTTCAAACCATGCTTCTATCAAGGCCGGTGCTGGGTCGTTGATGTCTAAGGCCAAACCGGTGGATGGCCACCAGTCGGCAAAGTCACGGTCCAGCGTAAAGCCGATCAGGCGTTTCAGTAACGGTAACTCGTTGCGGCTGGCCAGTATTTCAAAATGGCCAAAACGCGTAAATGAAGGTGCGACACGGCAGACAATCGCTCCTGGTTCCAGTTGCGGGTTACCGTTGTAAAACATATCCCGCACCACCTGGTTGCCGGTAGTCACCAGGCTTAACGCTCGTGTGGTCGGTACCCCCAGATGATGCATGGCTTCCGAGCATAAAAATTCGCGCAAGCTGGAGCGGAGTACTGCCCGGCCATCGGCTGAGCGGGAGTAGGGTGTTTCACCTGCACCTTTGAGCTGTAGCTCATAGCGTTTGCCCGCGTGAACCAATTCCCCCAGGTAAATGGCGCGGCCATCCCCCAGTTGCCCGGCCCAATGCCCGAATTGATGACCGCCATAGCGGGTGGCATAGGTAAACATGCCATCTAGGGCGCCATTGCCGCCCAATGTCTGGACCAGGTCGCGGTCTTGCATGTCTTCAGCTGATAGCCCAAGCAGTTGGGCGACTTCAGCGCTATAAGCAAGCAATTGCGGGTTTTTTACAGGTGTCGGCTGCACAGGTGACCATAAACAGTCACTGACCTGCCTGGTATAGTTGTCTGAGATCGGGTCGCCGGGCAGTTCCCGGGTAAAACGGTTGTCAAAGTTCAGGGGCTTCATCATGCTATTTTAGTCATTATCCATGGCTAAAGTTCAGTGCCTGCCAAAAAACTCTGCGCTTCTCGGGTAAAATAGCGTTTTAATACGCGCAAGTGTGATTTCCACACGTTTAATTTCCCCACATGAATGTTTTTTACGAAGAAGACGGTGGCTTTAAGGTCGCTTCCATCATGTCTGAGGCCGATAGCAGCATGCAAGTCGAGGCCAGCACCGGCAAACGCAGCAAAATTAAAACCGCCAATGTATTGATGCGGTTTGACGGCGGTTTGTCAGGCTTTCTCGAATCGGCGCAGGCGGAGTCCGACACCCTGGATACCGACTTTTTATGGGAATGCTGTGGTGAGCCAGAGTTTGCTTTCGAGGACCTGGCGCAAGAATATTACGGTGGCAAACCGAGTCGCCAGCAAGCGGCAGCGATTGCGCTCAAGTTGCACGCGGCGCCCATGTATTTTTACCGCAAAGGCAAAGGCCGCTATAAAGCAGCGCCGGAAGATACGTTGAAAGCCGCCTTGGCTGGCTTGGAAAAGAAGCGTCAGCAAGCCGAATTCATGGCGCAGATGGTGGCGCAGCTCAAGGCACAAGCTTTGCCTGAAAGCTTTGCGACTAAATTGGATGCATTGTTATATGCGCCTGATAAAAACAGCCTGGAGTGGAAGGCGCTGGAGCAGGCAGCGGCGGAGCTAAAACAATTGCCCGTGCAAGTCTTGTACGCAACAGGCGCTATTGCTTCAGTGCATGATTACCACCTCGGGGCATTTCTACGTGAGTATTTTGCCCATGGCACCGCGTTTCCGGCATTTTCGCTGGCTGACATACCTGATGACTTGCCATTGTCGGCAGTACAGGCGTTTAGTATTGATGACAGTACTACCACTGAGATTGATGATGCCTTATCCGTGACGGCCTTGGCCAATGGCAATACGCAAGTCGGTATTCATATTGCCGCGCCTGCATTAGGCGTGGCGCCACATGAGGCCTTGGATCACGAGGTGATGAAGCGTTTGTCTACGGTGTATATGCCGGGGCACAAAATTACCATGCTGCCTGAAGTCGCAATTCGGCCATTCAGCCTGGATGCAGGCGAAACCAAGCCTGCTCTGTCGCTGTATCTGGAAGTGGCGCCTGACTTTAGCATTGTGCACCAGCATAGCTGCCTGGAGCGCGTACAGATTGCAGAAAACCTGCGGCATGACACGTTGGAACCTTATTTCAATGAAACCACTTTAGCGCAAGATAGCGGTCATCCGCTGTGGGCATCACTGGTGTTTCTGTTTAACTTTGCCGAAAGCCTGGAAAAAGCCCGTGGCAAATATGACCCGACCCGGCCACAGCCGGTGGATTACAATTTTTACGTGACGGATGGCATCGTTGATATTGTGAATCGTCAGCGCGGCTCGCCCATGGATAAACTGGTCGCTGAGCTCATGATTGCGGCCAATAGCCAATGGGGCTTGTTACTGGCTGAGCACGATGTGCCTGGTATTTACCGTGCGCAAAACGGCGGTAAAGTATATATGACCACCAAGGCCGAAGGTCACCAAGGGCTCGGCGTGGCGCAATATGCCTGGTGTACCTCGCCTTTACGTCGTGCAGTGGATTTGATTAACCAGCGGCAATTGATCAGTGTATTGACCCTGCAAGCGCCGGTCTACGCCGCCAATGGCGATGAGATTGTCGGCCATATGCGTAATTTTGATCAAACTTACAATGCCTATAACGAGTTCCAGACGCGTATGGAGCGCTACTGGTGCCTGCAGTACCTGATTCAGGAAAACATTGCTGAAATAGATGCCACGGTGTGGCGCGAAAATCTGGTGCGCCTGGAACGATTGCCTTATATGACCAAGGTACACAGTTTGCCGGCGACCAAGCCTGGCAGTAAAGTACGCTTGGCGATACAGAAAATAGATACTTTACTCATGGAGCTGGAATGCAAATTTCTGGGCGTGATCGAAGAGGTGAGTTCCGCTGCCGGTGATGACGTGGCTGCCAGTGACGAAGCAATTGCGCTTGAAGTAACGGCCACAGATGATGCCCAGCCTGACGTGACGGAAAGTGCATAATGTTTAAATTTAACCGCAAAATCCATAAGGCTGTGTCTGACTTTGAGATGGTAGAAGTCACCGAGACCGATGGCGTGCGCTCCATGCATCTGGGTTCGCCGACGATACAGAGCAGCATGAAGGTCAAAGACCCTTACGCGCTGGTGCTAGCTTATTCATGGGGCGTGCTGAGCAGCCTGTTATTCAAGCCGGATAGCCGTCAATTGACTTTGGTCGGCCTGGGTGGCGGCTCCATTGCCAAATACGTGTGGCAATATTGCCCGCAAATTCAGCAAACCGTGATCGAACTCAATCCGCAGGTGATCCAGGTCGCCCGCAGCCATTTCTTTGTGCCAGATGATGACGAGCGCTTGCAGATTATTGAAGGCGATGGCATTGCCCATATCCAGCAGCATCCGGGTGCCTGTGACTGGCTGATGATGGATGCCTTTGGCAGCAATGGCTTGCCACCAGATTTTTGTACCCAGTCATTCTTTGATGACTGTGCAGACGCGCTAACGCCAGATGGCTTGTTTACCATTAACCTGTGGGGTTCGGACAAAAAGTTTGATATCTATATGCAGCGCATGGAGCAAACCTTTGAGCAACGCGTACTCATGATGCCGACGGGCAAACCCGGCAATATCATCGTATTTGGTTTTAAATCCGCTTTAGCCATGCCAGACCTGGCTACCTTGCGCAAACGCGCGCAAGAGGCCATGCAAACCCACAATATTAATTTTCTCGACCTGATAGACCGCCTGCAAGGCGCGAATCCTAACAACGGTAAGGAGTTCACCCTCGGTGGCTAATTTCATGAATCAATACTTCGCAACCTGTCCACGTGGCCTGGAAGCTATTCTCGTCGATGAACTCAAACAGGGCGGGGCGCGTGAGATCAAAGCCACCGAAGGCGGCGCCAGTTTTAGCGGCGAGCTTTCGGTCTGCTACCACGCTAACTTGCACTCACGCGTGGCGACACGCATTTTGATGCAGGTCGGGCGTGGTAAATACCTGACAGAAGACGATATTTACCAGGGTGCACTCAAAATCAACTGGCCGAACTGGTTTGATGTCAAACACAGCATGATGGTCAAAGTCACGGCGGTGCGCAGCCCATTGAAAAGCCTGGAATTCATCACCTTGCGCGTCAAAGACGCCATTTGTGACCGGTTCCGCCAAAGTGTGGGTAGCCGCCCGAATATTGATACGCGTGAGCCTGGCGTGCGTGTACATGTATACCTGACGGCTGACAGCTACCAGTTGTATGTGGATACTTCCGGTAATCCGCTCTACCAGCGTGGCAACCGTAAAAACAGTATTGAAGCGCCATTGCGTGAAAACCTGGCGGCAGGCATTTTAAAGCTGACAGGCTGGCAACCTGGCCAGGCACTGCTGGACCCGATGTGCGGCAGCGGTACGTTTCTGCTTGAGGCCGTGATGATTGCGCTGAATATTGCACCAGGCTTGAACCGCAACTTTGGCTTTGAAAAACTTAAAAACTTTGAATCTGATACATTCAAGAAAGTGCGTAACGCAGCGGCCAAAGCTGTTAAACCGGTGAGTTTCCAAAGTATTTACGGTTCAGACATGGATTTGCGCGCTGTACGCGTCACCAAGCAGAATCTGGAAATGGCTGGCTGGCTGGACGCCGTGCAATTGTCGCACTGGGAGTTTACCAAGGTAGCACCGCCAGCAGACAGCGGCGTGCTGGTGGCGAACCCGCCTTATGGGGTGCGTATCGGTGAAGATGACACACTGGCCGAGCTGTATCCGCAAATGGCGGCAGCACTGAAACAGAAATTCTCCGGCTGGAATACCTATTTCCTGACCAATGATTTGCGTATGCCTAAGCTCATGCGTTTAAGTCCGAGCAAGAAAACGCTGCTGTATAACGGACCACTAGAATGCCGTTTATTTGAGATTAAAATGGTGGCAGGCAGCAATCGGCGCGAAAAAAATAGCGGTGAAGAAAGTATCTGATTTAAAGCCACAGAGATCACAGAGCGCACAGAGGAGAATCCGTTTCCTCGCGCTTATCTCTGTGACCTCTGTGGCTATCAATTGCGTGACGCGGTTAGCGGATATGCTGGAGAAATGATGACTGATTCAATTGATGCATTGCGGGCACGTGTGAATGCCTTTGTAGAAGAGCGTGACTGGGCGCAGTTTCATTCCCCTAAAAACCTGGCCATGGCCATGATTGTAGAGGCGGCTGAGGTGGTTGAGCATTTTCAATGGATGACAGAGTCTGACAGTCGCCAACTGGATGCCGAAACCAAAAACAAGGTTGGGCAGGAACTGGCAGATACCTTTGTGTACCTGATGCGGATTGCCGAGGTGTGTGGCATTGATTTGATCGCCGCCACCAATGCCAAGATTGCGCTAAATGCACAGAAATACCCGGCCGAAAAATGCAAGGGTAGCAATGCAAAATACACTGAATATCAATAAATTATATTCATTTATTAAAGCTATTTATTAATTAAGGAGTTTGTTCGTGACGACGCATCTAACCTCGCCGGTGATTGATTTGCTAGTCCAGCAGCAGATTCAATTTGAAGTGATTGAAATTCCCCTGAGTGACGATCAGAAACCGATCCGCCAGCTGGAGGAGTTACTGTCCGCCCAAGGATTAGATCCGCAGTCTGTGGTACGCAGTGTGGTGTTCAAGGGTGAAAATAGTGGTTTTTGCCTGCTGGCCGTTGCTGGTGGTGGCCGTGCAGATTGGGCGTTATTGCGCGCCCACTTGGGTGAGCGCAAATGCCGCATGGCGGAATATGACGAAGTGCCGGAAGCGACCGGCTATGTGGTCGGTGCTGTACCGCCAATTGCTTTGCCTGAAGGCTTAACGGTATTGGTCGATGACAGTGTCGCCGGCTATGACACCGTGGTGATAGGCAGTGGCGTACTGGGCTACGCACTGGCATTGCGTACCGCAGACTTGCTGCAGTGCCTCAGTGGCAAAGCACGCGGTCATTTTGTCAAAGCGTAACTGAGTTTGGGCACACGCTGTTAATGTGTGCTGCCGTTCACGTCTGCGATCAGGCGTTCAAACTTGATTTTATCGCTACCGCGAATAATCCATTTCTTTAAACCTTTGTTCCAGCTGGCCCCGGCTTGTTTAATAGCGTCTTTATGCTTATGCGTATTGCCAGTCAGTGCATAGGCCTTGCCGTGTGGCTCCAGTCCTAAGTGTTGATCTGTTGCCGTGGGATCATGTGATATTACATGCTTTATTTCATGGTTCGTGCTTGAGTCCACCGCTGTTGAGGCGTTCACGGTGGCATCTTGAAACGATTTAAGCTCTATCAGCTTGGCACGGATTTGCATGCAGACCGGGTTGGTGGCGGCCAGCCAGTTCTGGTCGTGCCGGTTTGCTTCATATTGCCCGGGCAGTATGCCCATCAGGTCAGTCGGTAGCCGTAAATCAGCGGCATGGTCAGGGGTGATAAAGAAACAGCGTTCAACGCCCAGGCGGCCGATAAACAGGCCTAACTCAAAAATCACATTGTCACGTACCACCGGGTTTTGCTGCCCGCGCATAATCGTCAGGTCATCCGGGCTAAATACAAATACGCCAAAATCCGAGTTGCGCAGGGCGTTGATCAGGCTGTAGAGGGTAGAACCTGAAATCTGGAACACGCCATTGCTCCACACCGTGCATTCGGCATCGCGGGTTAAATTGGCGTGTATGGCATTGGCAATATCCAGACCCTCGCGTGAAGAGCCTATAAAGATTTTTGGTTTCATCGCATCACTCCTTCAATTGTTGTTTTTTATCATTTATTAACAATTGTATATGCGACGTCGAATGGTTGCCACAAAAATAAAAACGCCCGGAAGTCGGGCGTTTTTATGGCGATTGCTGGTACTGTCTAAATACTTATCTGCGGGTGTTTATCCGCCAAAGATCGTATTTAAGGAGTTATTTTTACTGCTTTCCACCATGACCGACGCTTTACCAGGACTTTCGCTGATGGTGCTTACCCAGTCCTGGCTCATGCTTTCCAGGTCACTGCTCGAAGATGTGCCTGGTAAGCTGGTCAAGCCCGTACTATCGTCATTCGACGCATCGCCATTACCAAAGATCAGCGATGCATTACTCAGCTGATATTGGCGCAACTGCTGCATTAAGCCTTTTGCGGTATAGGTTTCAGGGGCCGTGTCGGTGCTGCCTAGTGTCACTTGCGCACTGGCCGAGGCGTTTGTGCCGCTGTCATTGTTAGTGGTGCTTTCTTTGGCAAGCGTGCTGACGGCATCGCCGCTGCTCGCTGCGTTGGTCTCGGTGTTGTAGGCCTTGTTTAACAGGGCTGAGACATTGCTTTGAATATTGGAAACTGACATCGCCATGCCTCGTCAAAAAGAATACAGATACATTACTGCTAATCTTGTTAACGGCATCACTACAATAAACTTTCAAAAATCCTTTATTTCAGCGTTTAGGCCGTTGTTCGTGGCTGGTTTTTCGTCAGATAGCGCGTCAGTTAGCGTCGATTTATGGTATGGTTTCAGCCTTGTTCGACATCACTCTTTTCTCTGGCATCACATGAGCTCAGTCCGCTATTGCGTCAACGGTAAATTGGTATCTGGCATTGCGCCAACCAACCGCGGCTTTGCTTATGGCGATGGCATTTTCCGCACCATGCGCCTGCTGGGCGGCGAATTGCAGGACTGGCCATTGCATTATCAGACGCTGGTGGCCGATTGCAGCAAAATCCAGATTGTATGCCCCTCAGCCGAGTTGCTGATGCAGGAGTTCAGGCACTTGATGGCCTCTGCTGACGGCGAAGAGTTATCAAACGGGATTGTGAAGGTTATGATTACACGCGGTGACGGTGCGCGTGGTTACGCGCCGCCCGCCATCTGTGAGCCGACACGGGTATTTATACACAGTGCGCTGCCAGTATATGCGCCTGAAATTTATACGACGGGCGTGGCTTTATATACCTGCCAGACGCGATTGGCCTCCCAGCCCTTGCTGGCTGGTATCAAGCACCTGAATCGCCTGGAAAATGTATTGGCTCGTGCAGAGCTCAAAGATCCACGCTTTTTTGATGGCGTGCTGCGTGATTACTATGACCAGGTGGTTGAGGCCGTCAGCGGTAATCTGTTTATCAGCAAAGACGGCCTGGTGATGACCCCGGCACTGGATCAGTGTGGCGTGTCAGGCGTGATGCGACAAAAAATCCTCGACTGGTATAAAACGCACGGCCAGGTGGTGGTCTCGACCAACTTGTTTATGGAAAACCTGCTGGCAGCCGATGCTGTGGTGGTAGCCAATAGCGTCTATGGCGTATTACAGGTGACGCAGATTGACGACCAGGTGATTGCCAGCAATGATTGGGCCAAAGAATTAAGAGCGCATTTAAACTATGTTGTTCATTAAGCAGTGTGTGAAATACAGTGTCGCCATGTTGGTGCTGGGCGCTGTGGCATTGGTAGTCTGGATGGTGATTTTCATGATTCGGCCATTGCCCATGGCATCAGAAACCATAGGCCTGCAGATTCCGGCCGGGGCCAGTGTGCGCGGCATTGCCGATCAGCTGGTTGCCGCAGGCGTGCTGACTGAACCGTATAGCTTTCTGCTGACGGTGAAAGTGACAGGCAGTGGTGGTCAATTGCAGGCCGGTGATTATGCTTTAAATACGCCATTGCAGGTGATGTCGCTCATAGATATCCTCAAGCATGGCACGTTTGATCAATTTAAACTGCAATTGATTGAAGGTAAAACGTTTGCCGACTTCAGGCAGAAACTGGCACAGATGCCAGGCATCCGCCATGACACCGTGATGTTGTCTGATAGCGAGTTGATGCAGCAAATCAGCGGGCAAGCCATGCACCCGGAAGGCTGGTTTTTTCCAGACACTTATTTTTTGGATGCGCAGAGCAGTGATGCCGACCTTTACAAGCGGGCTTACCAGAAAATGGCGCAGCATTTGTCGGCGGCCTGGGAGGCACGAGAGGCGGGCTTGCCTTACCGCTCCATGTATGAGGCGCTGGTGATGGCATCCATCGTCGAAAAAGAAACCGGGGTGGAAGAAGAGCGGCCGCAAATTGCCGGTGTGTTTATTAACCGCCTGCGTAAAGGCATGCGATTGCAGACTGACCCCACAGTGATTTATGGCATGGGTACGCGTTACCGGGGCAATATAACCAAAAAAGACTTACTGACGGATACGCCTTACAACACGTATACGCGCAGTGGTTTGCCGCCGACGCCGATTGCTTTGCCAGGGCTGGCCTCTATACAAGCGGCCTTGCATCCGGCCAAAACCAATGCTTTGTATTTTGTGGCGAACGGCCAGGGCAGGCATGTGTTTACCAGTTCGCTGGACGCACACAATCAGGCGGTGCGCGCCTACCAATTAAAGAAACACTAACGATATGCACCAAGATATACATACGGGGAATCTTGAATAATGGCGGGCTTGTTTATCACGCTGGAAGGAATGGATGGTGCCGGTAAGAGCACGCATATTCCGACGATTTTACAAATGCTGGCCAGTCGCGGCCGCGAAGTGGTTTCTACACGTGAGCCCGGCGGTACTCTATTGGGGGAAGAGTTGCGCGAAATCCTGTTGCATAGAGAGATGCATGTGGAAACAGAATCTTTGTTGATGTTTGCTGCGCGTGCCGAGCATTTGCAGCAAGTCATTTTGCCCGCATTACGGCGCGATGCGATTGTGGTGTCAGACCGTTTCACCGATGCGTCTTATGCCTATCAGTGCGGTGCACGCGGCCTGCCTTTGCAAAAAATGCAGCAATTAGAACAATGGGTGCAGGGTGATTTGCAGCCCGATGCCACCCTGTTGTTTGATGTGCCGGTTGAGGTGAGTTTGCAGCGCCTGGCCGGGGCTCGGACGCCAGATAAATTTGAAGCGCAAGGCGCTGAATTTTTTGCCAGATTGCGTGCACAATACCTGGCCAGGGCTGCCGAATTTCCGCAGCGTTTTCATGTCATAGATGCGCATCGATCACTTGAAGAAGTGAAGAAGTCAGTTGAAGAAATTATTTCATCTTTATGATTAATAAGCTTTATCCCTGGCAGGATTCCCTGTTCTCGCATTGGATGCAAGCGGGGGATACGCGTCACCATGCCTTATTGCTGCATGGTAAAACCGGTATTGGTAAACTGCATTTTGCGCAGACGATGGCGGCGGCTTTGCTGTGTTTACGACCACAACAGGGCTTTGCCTGCGGTGAATGTGAATCCTGTCATTGGCTATCTGAAGGCGCGCATCCTGATTTCAGGGAGATTACGCCTGAAGATGACGATGCTGCTGATAGTGGCAAGAAAAAAACACGCAAACGGCAGCAAATCCTCATAGACCAGATTCGCGCCTTGCATGACTATTTGTCGCTGACCTCCCATCGTGTCGATGGTATTCGTGTGGTGTTGATTCACCCCCTGGAGGCGATGAATGTAGCGGCCTCTAACGCTTTACTTAAACTATTGGAAGAGCCGCCGCAGCGCACGCAGTTTTTACTGGTCTCGCATCAGCGTCAGGCCTTGTTGCCGACTATTTTAAGCCGTTGTATGCAGGTAGAAATGCCGGTGCCCAGCCGCGAGCAGGGTTTGCAGTGGTTACAAGCCCAGTCTGTGCCGAATCCTGAATGGATCTGGCATTACAGCGGTGGTGCACCAACGACGATACAGCAAGATGAGTTTGACTGGCATGCCTGGTACCAGCAATTGCGCCCGCACCTGGTAGGCGGCGCGACCATCGATATTGCCGCAGCTGTGCCGGTGCTGATCAAGCAGGGCATGGAGCAGGCGATCCAGGTGTTACAGAAATGGCTGCTGGATGTCTGGCTCTCTAGCCACCAGCAACCCTTGCGTTATCACCCCAGTGAGGCTGCACCATTGCAGGTATTGGCGGGCGCGGTCAATATGTCACGCTTACTGGCGTTTCAACAACAGCTAAATCGTTTTAAAATGACAGCACAGCATCCACTCAATCAGGAGTTACAGCTGGAGCAGTTATTATTGCAATACAAAAAAATGTTTGCTTAAGGCCAGCTTGTTTGATGGTGATTAAAGTAAACATTCTGGAGCCTGGGCTATGACAGATACACTACCACCAGCCGCCGCAAAACCCGGGGTTTTGTCGCTGGCGATTCGCGAAAAAGCAGCCTTATTCGCCGCTTACATGCCTTTTGTCAAAGGCGGCGGTTTGTTTATTCCGACCAGCAAGCCGTTTAAAATGGGCGAAGAGGTTTTTATGCTGCTGACCTTGCTCAATGATCCGAATAAGCTCAAAGTCGTCGGTAAAGTGATCTGGATTACGCCGCAGGCAGCCAATAACAAGCCGCAGGGCATCGGAATCCAGTTTACTGATAAAGATGGTGGTGCCGAGGCGAAGAAACGCATAGAAGCGATTCTTGGCGCTGCGCTTAAATCCAGCCGTCCTTCAAATACGATATAGCGCCTATTGAATCGCGCTGAATTTAGTCTTGGTTGAAAAACATGTTAGTTGATTCGCATTGCCACCTTAATTTCCCTGAACTGGTCCAGAATATGGACCAGGTGCTTGAGAGCATGCGCAGCCATCAGGTTGGCCATGCCCTGTGTGTGTCAGTGACGCTGGACAAGTTTCCCGAAGTGCTGGCGATTGCCGAGCAGTATCCCAATATTTACGCCTCAGTCGGCGTACATCCTGATTACGAGGATATCCAGGAGCCCACCGTAGATGGCCTGGTCAGCTTGGCTGATCATGACCGCGTGGTTGCCATTGGTGAAACCGGCCTGGATTATTTCCGCCTGACTGGTGATCTGGAGTGGCAGCGCGAGCGTTTCCGTACCCATATCCGCGCCGCCAAATCCACTGGTAAACCGCTGATTATCCATACCCGCAATGCTGCCGAAGATACCCTGCGCATCATGCAAGAGGAGGGTGCAGCTGAGGTTGGCGGTGTCATGCATTGTTTTACCGAAAGCTGGGAAGTGGCACAGGCGGCGATCGCCATGGGCTTTTATATCTCGTTTTCGGGTATTGTCACATTCAAAAATGCGCAAGCCCTCAAAGTGGTGGCGCAAAAAGTGCCGTTAGACAGAGTACTGGTCGAGACTGATTCTCCCTACCTCGCGCCTATCCCTTTCCGTGGCAAAACCAACCAGCCGGCGTATGTGCGTCATGTGGCCGAGGAAGTCGCCCGTTTGCGTGATGTGCCATTACAGCAGGTGATTGATGCGACGACGGTTAATTTTTTCACCCTGTTCAAACACGCGCAGCCATGCAATTAACTATTCTAGGCGTAGGCTCCAGCGCGGGGACGCCTGCCGTCGGCTGTACGTGTGCGACGTGTACCTCAACAGATGCCCGCAATAAACGTACGCGTTGCTCCAGCATGGTCACGCTGGATGATGGCCGCGTCATCCTCATCGACACCTCACCGGATTTACGCCAACAAGCGTTGCGGGAAAACATGCACCGCGTGGATGCGGTGTTATATACCCACACACATGCGGACCACCTGCATGGTATTGATGACCTGCGCGCGTTTTGCCAGATCAACCGCTGCCAGATTCCGCTGTATAGCTACCCGGAGTCGATCGCACATATACAGGAAAAATTTGGCTATACCTTACGTGATCCTATTCCACAATATTGGGACTTGCCTGTGTTAGCCGCACATGTGGTCGAAGCGCCGTTTGAAGCAGCCGGACAAACGATTACGCCTATCCCGGTCATGCATGGCAAGATTCGCATTTACGCCTACCGGATTGCTAACCTGGTGTATATGACCGATGTGTCGGAGATTCCGGAAAGCTCTTATGCATTGTTGCAGGGCGTGGACATATTGCTCATTGATTGTTTGCGCGAAAAACCGCATCCGACCCATGTCAGTGTCGAGCAATCGCTGGCACTGATCGCGCGTATAGGGGCCAAGCGTAATGTATTAATACACATGACGCACGAGCTGGAATACCAGGCTTTACAGGCGCGTGTACCAGCCAATGTGCAAGTGGGTTATGACGGCTTGAAACTTGATTTCTAATGCCTGCGCCCATGGTGTGATATGCCGCCAGCGCACGATAACGGTCAACCGGTATTGATGATAAAGCGTTATACTTACACAAAAAAATAATTTGCTATTTTGATTTTGGATAACAGGAATTAAACATGAAGTTATACGCAAGAATTTCAGCGGTGATGGTTGCCACCTCATTACTGTTTGCAGCCACGGCCGCGTTTGCTGGCAAAACCTATGATGAAAACGAATTTATCAGCGGCTTTAGCGGCAAATCAAAAAAACTGGTCATAGAAAAGCTGGGACAGCCGTTTAAAAAGCAGCAATCAGTCAAGCCAAGCAATGCCAATAATATGATAGGCAACATGGGCAAACAACAAGATAACTCCAAGCCAGTGCAGGTTGAAATGTGGTACTACAAAAACCTGGTGAAATATGATGACAAAAACACTTATAAAGAAACTGAAGTGACTTTTGTCAATGACCGCGTAATGAATATCGGTTTTTTCAATAACCGTTAATTTGGGCTTGTGTTGAAAAAGCTGTGTAGTGATACACAGCTTTTTTTGTGCCTTATTTTCATTTTGATGATTTTTCGTTTCCACAAAAACTGTGGATAACACGGTGGATTGCATCTTGGTAGAAACGATAAGTTTATGATTTTATGCGTTTTTAGCCAAGTGTACGTTTTTTGAACTTCGAGCAGGGACGCGGCTCGCAATGGGTGTTTCTCCCATTTTGTCAACGCAGTACGCATGTTTTTTCTAGGGTTTCTAGGGCACACGCTGAAAGCCGACAACTCTGGCAGTCGCTGCCATTTTACTGTCGGCTATTCAGGTGCTTGGTGCCATGATGCGTGTTGCTTGATCACAAAACAGCCTACTTGATGCTAGTGTGGGTGTTCTCCCGGGTGAAATATCAAAATCAGTGCAGGCAGTAACACCAGGTTAACGACCATCGCCGCCAGCAAGCCGCAAAATACCACCACGGCTAAAGGGTGCTCGATTTCATATCCTGACACCGGGCCTTTTAAAATGATAGGCAATAAGGCCATGGTCGTTGCCAGGGTGGTCATGCTGATGGCACGGAAACGGTCTGACACTGCGTTGAGTAATAAACGCGGCGTGGTGATACCGTCAGTCAGCCGCAGTTGCTGATAACGTGAAATCAGTAAAATACCATTGCGTGCGGCAATGCCCATGACGGCGATCAGGCCGATCATGGCGCCCAGTGACATGACGCCGCCAATGAACCAAATACCGATCAAGCCGCCAGCGACTGCGACCGGTAACACGGCGAACAATAGCGCGGTGAGGCGCATGGATTTCAGGCTCATCCATATCAGCAAAAAGACCACCAGCAAGGCTAATAAGGTGTATATCACTAATGTCAGGGTGGCCGTTTTTTGCTCGGTATATTCCCCCATGAATTTGACGTAATTGCCCTCGGGCAGCTTGAGTCGGTTGATGCGGGCCTCAACTTCTTTCGCCACGCTACCGATATCGTTCCCTGCGACGTTGGCTGAAATGTCAATTTTTCTGGAAGCCCCTTCGCGTTTAATCTCATTCGGCGTGGCTTGCACATAGACTTCTGCCACATCGGCCAGGGTGATGACGGCACCGGCCGGGCTCTGGATGGCTATTTGCCGGAGCGCCTGCACGCTATCTTGTGCCGGACTATCACCGATCAGGCGTACATTAAAGCGAGCCTGGCCAACCGTCACTTCGCCCTGTACCTGTCCTTGCGTCATCAAGGCGAGCGCTTGCTTGATATCTGCTTCAGTCACGCCATAATGATCTGCGGCGGTGTTTTTGAGGCGGACATGAATGCGCGGAATCAGGACTTGGGATTCCACCTTGAGGTCGGTCAGGCCATTAATATCGGCGATGGTTTGCCGGATCTGCTCAGCCTCTTCACGCAGGCTATCCAGGTCATCACCAAACAGCCGAATGACAATACTGGCACTGTTGCCCGACATCACCTCCTTGGTGCGTTCTTTCAGGTAAGTTTGTACATCGGTAAAAATGCCACTGTAACCGGCAATCGCCTGGTTAATTTTCTGCATGGTGTCTGCATAGTTGACCGTTGGCGAGATACTGACCCAAAGCTCGCCAAAGTTAGGGCCAACCACTTCATCGGCAACTTCAGCGCGCCCAATGTGCGCCCCCAGGTTGCGTACGCCATCAATCTGCATCAGTTCATGGCTGGCGCGTAAACTCATGGTTTTCATCTCGGTAATCGAGGTACCGGGGCGCGCCACAAAGTGCATCAGGAAGTCGGTTTCTTTAAAGGCTGGCAGAAACTCTGTGCCTAAAAAGGGCAGGGTAGCCAGTGTGCCAAACAAAAACAGGCAGGCGCTGGCAAGCACCATTTTGGGTTTCGCTAAACGACTTGCCAGCCACTGCTCCATCCGGTGTGGCAAGCGTAATGCGTGCTCCGTTTGCGGTGGCATCTGCTTTAAAAAACAATAGGCTAGTACCGGTGTCACGATCAGTGCGACTAGTAATGAGGCAGAAATAGCCAGTAAATAGCCATAGGCCAGTGGTTTGAAAAATGCACCAGCGACGCCCTGTAAAAAGAACACCGGAATAAAGACTGACATCACAATCAGCGTGGCATAAATCACCGAGCCACGGACTTCATAGGACGCCTGCGCAATCACTTTGATCAGGGGCTTGGGTTGCAGTTGTTGCTGATTTAGCGCCATGGCCCGCAGGATGTTTTCCAGATCGATAATCGAGTCATCCACTACTTCGCCCAGGGCAATCACCAGCCCGGCCAGCACCATGGTATTGATGCTGACATTGAGCCAGGTCAGCAGCAGCATAGCGGTGACTAAAGATAAGGGGATGGCCACCAGGCTAATGATGGCGGCCCTTGGTTTACGCAAGAAGAGGAATAAAATGATGGCTACCAGGCCAATGCCAAGCACCAATGCCTGATTCAGGTGATGCAGTGCCTGTTCAATAAACGTGGCGGGCCTGAAGATGGCGGCATCGACATTGACGCCATGTAGTGCCGGTGTCAACTCAGTCAGCGCCTGATCTATTTGCCGTGTCACGCTCAGAGTATTGGCATCAGGGTGTTTTTCTACAATCAGCAACAAACCGTCGCCCTGGTTAATCACGGCATCGCCAATCGGTAGTGCATGTGCCCAGTCCACCTCGGCAACCTGGCCCAGTTTGACCGGGATGCCATTGCTCAGTCCGACGGTCATTTGCAGGTAATCTTCTTTATCTAGCGTTGGCCTGTCGTATGCCACGGCCAACCGTTGCTGTGCAGTATCCAGGTAGCCGCCACTGTCCGGGCGGATGGCTGAGGCCAGGCGCTGGCTGACCTGCGTCGCAGTGAGTTGGTGCTGCGTCAGTTTGACCGGATTAAAACGTACATGCAGTTCCTGGTCACGCAAGCCCCAAATGGCCACATTGGCAACGCCAGGAATGGCCATCAGGCGCGGGCGCACGGTCCATAAAGCTTTGGTGCTGAGTTCGGCGATGTTGTATTGCGTACTGCTCAAGCCAATTTTCAATACGCGTGACATGGAGGATAAAGGGGACAGCATGACCGGCGGTTTGACGATGGCAGGCAAGCGTTGCGCAGCCAGCAGCAGTCTTTCCTGTACCGCCTGCCTGGCTTCGGCCAGCGAAGTACCTTGTTCAAACAGCATGACGACGGAGGATAAGCCGAGCACCGATTTTGAACGCAAGGTTTTCATATGCGGAATGCCATTCATGGCATGCTCAATCGGAATAGAAACCAGTTGCTCAGTCTCAACACTGGAAAGCCCCGGTGCCTCCGTCTGGATTTCGACTTTGACAGGCGCAAATTCTGGAAAAACATCCATAGGCGTATTGGGGATGGTTTTAAAGCCTGCCAGCATCAGCAGCACAGCTAGCACAATAACCAGGTAGCGCGCCTGGATGGCGCGCATGGTGAATCTTTTTAACATAGTGTATCCCGTTGTATTTAGTGGGTATAACCGGTTTCTACGGCAAACAGTTCCTGTGCGCCCTGCGTGACGACCGCCTTGCCGACCAGGCGTTGATCAGCCAATAAACAGCCTTGTTTGCCGGACTGGGTGACAAACACCAGTTGGCGGGCAAAGTGTGTTTCATCCTGCTGCACGTATAACCAGGTGTTGCCATTCATATCGACAATGGTGGACGAGCAAGGCACGCTGAGGCGTGTTTGTGCCTGTCCACGTTGTGGAATCTGCACGGTCAGTCGCTGCATGGGCACAATGTCACCTTGAGATTGCAGCGTATATAGCAGCTTGCGGGTCCCGGTCAGCGGGTCTGCTTCTTGCGGGCTGACCACCGGTTTCAGTGCATAGTCAGCAGATACTCCGGCGCTACCCGCCAGGCACGCCTCTGCATTGAGGTTTAACTGGCCTGCTTGCGCATAGGGGACATAGGCGGTGACCCATAAACGTCCGGGTTGCACAATGTCGACCAGCTTGGCACCGGCAACCAGGAGCTGGCCGGCACTGAAGTAAATGTTGCTGATGATGCCATCATTGGCCGCCTTAATATGATATGTACCCGCCGAGCCTTGCTCTACCGCTTGTTTTAACAGGTCGCGCTTTTGTGTGGCAGTGCGCAGACTAGTCTCTGCCATCGCGACATTCGCCTGTGCGTCATCTACAGCCCTCTGGCTGCCGACATGCTGTTGCCAGAGTTGCCGGGTACGACCCAGGGTTAACAGATGTGCCGACAATTGTTTATCTGCAGCCTGCAATTGTCCTTCTGCATCTGCCAGGCTGGTCATCAGGCCTAAGCGGGTTTCCGGGGTCACTACCGGGTTGATCGTCAACAAAATTTGCCCGGCTTTCACTTGGCTGCCGACCTGTAAATGCTTGCCTGGCGTAAAAGTTACATAGCCATTCATGGGGGTGCTGTAAGCTGCCAGGGCTTCGGGAGCCAAACTGGCTTGTGCCGGGTAGTTGCGTATGCCGGTCTGGCGTGACACGGTGGCTTGCGTGGTCGTCAGTCCCAGTTTTTTAATGGCTTCTGCCGACAGGGTGACCTGGTTTAACTGGCTTTCAGCGATCGTGGTCTGTTGAGGCTTGCCTGTGTCAGCGGCCATGACCGGGCTGACCGCGCCAGCATCCAGGAACGCCATCAGTATGAGCAGGGGAAGGGGCTTGTGTAGGTGAAACAACTGTCTGTGAAGCAAGCGCTGAGTAATCTGCATGAAGAGTGACTTTCTATAGGGAATCAGGGGCGTGTGGCGGCATGGCTGGTACTGCGCATCAAGTCTGACCAATTGCTGATCAGGTCGGCCTTTAATTGTGTTTCGCGCAATTGCAGGCTGATAAAGCGTTTACTGCTTTCCAGCACATTTAAATAGGCAATCTCGCCATCGCGGTAGGCACTTTCTGCGTACTGTATGGTTTGCCGCGCATTAGGTTGTAGTTGCGTATGCAATTGCTGCCACTCCTGGCAATCGCGCTGGTACTTCAGGTGCGCTGTGTTGATTTCCAGTGACGCTTTGAGTTTGACCGCCTCGGCATCTTGCTGGGCCTTTGCAAGTTCGGCATCGGCGCGTTGAATTTGGCCCTGGTTCTGGTTGAATAACGGCAAGTTCATGCGGATGGCCGGGGCAAGCACATGGCCATTGGTTTGGCCGCTGGTTGCATCTGCAATGACTGATGGGCCTAACCAGTTGAATTTGCTCAGGGTGTGCTTTTCTTTGGCCGCGGCCATCGTTGCTTCTGCGGCGAGGATGTCAGGGCGGCTATTCAGTGCCACGCTTTTAAGCTGCGCAATATCGACGGCCGAACAGGCTGGTATCAATTGCTCGCTGAGGGATAATGTCTTGTGTCCATCCATCCAGCCCAGCATATGCATGAGCTGGGTCTGTGCCAGTTGCGCATCCATATCGGCCAGTTGCAAATCCCTGGCTGCAAGCAGGGCTTCGTTTTGCGCCAGCAAGGTTTCTTGTGCGCTGATATCGCCTAATTGTTCACGTGTGTTGGTCAGGCTGGCGATGGTCTGGTTGAGTTGCAGTCCCTGCTTTAAGCGCTCGCGTTTTTCTGCTGCAATGACGGCCTGGGCATAGGCCACGCGGGTATCTCGAATCAGGGTAAAGCCGGATTGCATCAATTGGTACTGCGTGACTTGTGCCTGCGCCTGGGCTTGCTTGAGACGCATGGGGCGCAACAACAAGGCTTCAATCGGAAACTCGATTGCGTAACGATAAGGTTTGTTGGCGGCGCTAAAGGCATAAAAAAGTGATGGGTTAGCGATCTGGTTGGCTTGTTGTACGTCCGCATTTGACAGTTCCAGATCACTGAGCTGCGACTTGAAGGCCGGATTCTGTTTAAGTGCCAACAGCACGGCATCATACTCAGATAAGGTTGTTGCGTTGCCTGTTTGATCGTTGTTACGGTTGGCTTGCAGCGTTGAGTCTGCAGCGACGATGTTATCGACGACTTGCGCTGGCCGTATCGTCTGTGGCGTTTGGCAGGCAGCCAGTAGCAATGCGATACTCATGCTTGCTGCTTGCTTGAACTGATTGGGCATGGATAAATCCCTGTGAATGATGACAGGGTTGCATCTTGCCTGCGGTTTCTTAAGGCAAACTTAAGCGATTTTTTAAGAATCCCTTAAGCTAGCTTGGTTAGAATGGCAGTATTCAAAGAGAGGATGAGCCGTTGAAGTTATTGCTGGTAGAAGACGACCGCATGATCGCAGAAAGCCTGCAGCAGGCCATGCGGGCGCATGCGATTTACTGGGCGCCAGATGCTTTTCAGGCTGAAGCGGCATTGGCCGGTGAAACGTTTGATGCCATGTTGCTTGATCTTGGCCTGCCTGGAAAGTCTGGTATGGCCTTGTTGTCCGCTTTAAGAAAAGCAGGCAATGCACTGCCCGTGATCATTATTACCGCCAGGGATGCGATTGAACACCGCATTCAAGGCCTGGATGCTGGGGCTGATGATTATGTATTAAAGCCTTTTTCTGTCGAAGAGATTGAGGCCCGGTTACGCGCTATTTTCAGGCGTAAAGAGGAGCGGCACTCCAACCAGATACGGGTTAATGATGTGGTGCTGGATATTGCCAGTTATACCTTAACCATGGGCGATATCAGTCAGCGGCTTTCTAGCAAGACTTTTGCCATCATGCACGCGCTCATGTCACAGCCGGGAATGATTTTTTCAAAAACACAACTGGAAGAAAAACTGTATGGCTGGGGCGGAGAGGTCGACAGCAATGCCGTCGAAGTGCATGTGCATACCATACGCAAAAAATTTGGCGCAGAGATTATTCAAACCGTTCGTGGCATAGGCTACGCATTCCCTGGGCAAAAAACACCATGATGCGGTCGATTAGGGTCGAGCTGGCCGTCTACCTGTCGATTGCCATCGTGTGCATTATCGGTTTGCTGTCCTTTTTATCTTACCAGTCAACGGCGGACGAACTGGGTGAGCTTTATGATGCCAATTTACAGCATTTGGCCGAGACCATCATAGGCAGTGACCAACTAGCAAGCCTTGCGACGCGTTACGACCCAGCAAAACACAGTATTCCATCCAAAATGCGTGGCGAGCAGGATTACCTGATTCAACTACAGCAACAGGGAAAGGTGATTTACCAGTCGCACCAGCGTGCGTTTGATGTCGATACGGCACGGCTAGGGTTGTCCACGCAATGGGCAAATCAAAAGCGTTGGCAGGTATTTGTTGCCAAGCGTGGCGACACTATCTGTGTGGTCGCACAGGACTTTAAACTACGGCAACGTACCATCCGCGAAGTGGCTATCCACCTGATTATCCCGCAGTTGCTGATCGTGCCGTTTCTGATTTTGGGTGCGTTGCTGGTGATACGAAAAACCTTTAAACCATTGCTGGCGCTATCGTCTGAAATTGATATTAGACGCGCGGATCAACTGACGCCGCTTACCATCGCCCAGCCGCCTGATGAGCTGAAGCCGATTATTCAGGCGCTGAATGGCTGGATGCAAAGAGTGAGTAATGCCATTGCCATGCAGAAACGCTTCACCGGTGATGCAGCACATGAGCTCAGGACGCCGGTGACTGCGCTCAAGCTGCAAATCAGTGCCATGCAGCATGGCGACAAAGCTGAGTTAGATCATTGCCTGCAGCAAGCGCAGGGTGGGGTTGCACGTATGGAGCGTCTGGTACACCAGCTGCTCACGCTGGCGAAAGTGGATCCTGATGCCAGGCAACAAGAAATGCAGTCTGTGCATTTAAACCCTTTGGTGATCAAAGTATTGAATGATTTAGGTCCGTTATATCGCAAGAAACAACTGGATATTGGCTTCACGCGCGCCGACGAGGTGACCATGATGGGGCTGCCAGATGAAGTTGAAATCCTGCTCAATAATCTCATCGTCAATGCGATTCACTACACGCCTGTACATGGCGTGATTAATCTGTCACTCACGGCCTTAGCGGATGGATTACGATTTGAAGTAGAAGATAGTGGCCCGGGCATTGATCCGGATGCACTGGAAAAAGTATTTGATCGCTTTTATCGCGTAGAGCAATCCGAGATCATGGGCTCTGGCCTGGGCCTGGCAATCGTAAAGGAAATAGCTTTAAAGCATCAGGCTAGCGTTCGCCTCGAGAATAAACCATCCCAGAGCGGATTAATTGTCATCTTTGAATACCGGGTGCATTCATCACAGTAAGACATTAAATCTCCTTTAATTGATAAAAAATGTAAACATAAGGACAAACAAATGTTAATATTTGTATTGACGTTTGTTTTTATTTTTGTTTAGGAGAGTATTGATGATGAAGCATTCCCTGATTACCACAGCCATTTTATTCGCTTTTAGCCACGCTGCATCTGCTGCGCCAGTCGCTGTCAGCGCAGATGCCGCAGACGGCTATGGCATGTACCTGGATTTAAGCGCCCAGGTGACAGCAAAAGCCAATCTATTTCCAATCGGCTCTATCATCGTAGGCCAGGCAACCGTGGGCATTACAACACCGGTGGCGCTGGGCGATATCAGTGTCGCAAGCGCAGGCACGCCAATCCCAACGCAAACAAATTCAACCCTGAATCTAGGCCTGAGCACGAGTGGCGCTGGCAACGGTGTGTTATCAAGCTTGAACCCGATTTTGGCACTGCTGATGCCAACACAAGCGGGGTCTGCCACTTTTTCAGGTTCTGGGGCCTATCTTGAAAACAATCCTGTGCCTGGGTCAAATAGCGCTATCGGTACTGGGAGCGTAGAGAATCTGGATCTTCATGTGTCTAGCGCATTGGCGCTGAAAGCGGATTTAATCAGTTCAATATCCACCGTCACGGTGAATGAAAGCACTGGCTTGTTCACGGCAAACGGGGATAGCACTTTTACGGGCGCCAGTCTGAGCATTCTGGGGCATTCGATTGACCTGGCGGCGGCAGCCTCGGGGGGCGTTGATTTGGACCTGGGGCCGCTGGGGCATGCTTCCATCTGGGCCAATGAAAGTAAATACTGGGCAGATGGCGTGCTTGCCAGCAGTTGCAGTGCGGCCACATTTAGTTGCGCGGTGCAAACCAATGCCTTGAGCATTACGCTGGATGATATCGGTATCAACTCATTAGGCCTGTTAGGGACTGCGAGTCTTTCAGCCACCACCGATTTGTGCATTACGGTTGGGCATTCCTATGCGTCGCTGACAGTGACTCCGGTGCCAGAGGCTTCTTCATCTTTAATGATGATGCTCGGTTTAGGGGCGCTCATGGCACTTTCACGTCGCCGCGTGTAATTGACCTGATATAAGCTGGTGATATAAAAAGCCCCCTAAACTCAGGGGGCTTTTTGTTTTACCTGATATGTGAAGCACCAGGTGTTGGCTGTCAGCATTCAAGCGCTTATAAGCGCTTTTAATGACACGATCGTTGATTAGCCGTGGTCGTGGTTACTTGGCTGGCAGCTGCCGCATGGCGGTGGAGGCGGTGGTGTGCATGGGCTAGGTGCTGGTATGCATCCACCGTGATATCCAGGGTTGTACCATGAGATAGGGCCGTAATTGAGGCCGGGTTGATTGAAGTAACTAAAGACGCTGCCCATGATAAAAGGGCTATAGGCATAGCCTGGAAAAAATTGTGATCCGCCTGAAACCGTTTGTGTTTCAGATTGGGAAAGTTGATTGATGGCCATATTCTACCTTTCAAAAGTTAATATTCATTCGATCTGGCTTGCCAAATCATGCTTCAGACGTCAGTCTCAGTAACGTTAAAGTGATGGGCTTGGTGTGGGGGTATACCCTGGGTGATACCAGGAAATCGGGCGGTAATCGAGACCGGGTTGGTTGAAGTAACTAAAGACGCTACCCGTAATATAAGGGCTGGATGCATAACCTGGAAAAAACTCGGAGCCGCCAGAAATGCTTTGTGTTTCAGATTGGGAAAGTTGATTAATCGCCATATTAGATCTCTTTAAAAGTTAACATGAATTCAATCTGCTGGCAGTGGTGCTTGTTTCTCACTGACTGCCATTGCTGAGAGAATTACCTTTAAACGTCATTTTTACGCTCAGTTGAAACGCGTGGATGTCTGACGCACTACACTTCGTTACTTAATGGACGAAGTGTTAATTAATGTTAATTATAAACTTAAATTAAAACAAGTTAATTTTTAAGCGCTATTCACATTTAAGGTGATTACGACATGGCAAAGAGATATCAGTTTGATCAGCGTTAAGTAATGCTGAGACTTTTCATTAGGTCGGTGTGATGATTTACGCGCGAAGCAGAGATACAAAAGAAATGTTGCTGAGAATGCTGCAGACAAGTGTTGGGCAAGGATGGCTAAGCCATGGTTGTCACAAAACGACAAGTATTGCTAAGTACTATTTAAAAGCTAAGGAGGGGGCGTAACGTTGTTGCCGAAGAGCCTTAAAGTTTAATCTGACGCAAACATGAAAGATGTTAAACTGTGGCCATGGTGATTCAGAACGAAGCAAAAGCAATTATTCAAAAACGCAAAAAATTGAGTGCTTGGGAATCTGTATTTGGCGCAGCTTGTAAGCTGCTTGATGGTGCCCAGAAGAGGACTCGAACCTCCACGTCGTTAAACACTAGTACCTGAAACTAGCGCGTCTACCAATTTCGCCATCTGGGCTAAAGAAGCTGTGCATTTTAAAGGAAGAATAAATATTGTCAACCAGAAAAACGAAAAAATCCCTGCGTGCAAATGACCCGCAGGCCCAGCGTGAAGCTGAGTTATATCAAACACCATTACCGAGTCGCGAGTTGGTGTTGCAATTGCTCTCGGACCAGGGAGTCCCCCTGAGCGCCGACCAGATTTATGTATTACTCGACATTAGCCATGATGAACGAGACATTTTTAATCGCAGGCTGGGCGCCATGGAGCGAGATGGCCAGTTAATGCGTAATCGCAAGGGGGCATTTTGCCTGCCGGATAAGATCCACCTGATTGCTGGCACGGTGTTTGGCCATACCGATGGCTATGGCTTTTTAGTGCCCGATGATAAAACCAAGAACCCGGAAGACATCTTTCTGGGGCCGAAAGAGATGACCCTGGTCATGCATGGCGATCGTGCCATGGTGCGCCTGGCGGGTGTGGATCGTAAAGGTCGCCCCGAAGGCAAGCTGGTCGAGGTGCTGGAACGCGCGAACAAAACGTTGGTAGGGCGTGTGATTCGTGCGCAAGGCGTGACGATTGTTGCCGCAGAAGATAAGCGCATCAGCCAGGATGTGCTGATTCCTTATCATTTGGATATGGACGCACAGGTCGGCCAGATCGTGACGGTTGAGTTGACGGAGTATCCATCTTCGCACTCCAGCCCCATGGGCAAAATTGTGGAAATCCTAGGTAACTATGCCGACAGTGGCATGGAAATCGAGATTGCCTTGCGTAAACATCATTTGCCGCATCAGTTTAATCCTGCAGCGGTCAAGCAGGCCGAAGATTTCCCCAGAACCGTGCAAGCCAGGGATTACAAAGGTCGCAAAGATTTACGTGATTTACCATTGATTACGATTGATGGCGAAACCGCGCGCGACTTTGATGATGCCGTATTTGCTGAGCCGCAAGGCAAAGGCTGGCGTCTGGTGGTGGCAATTGCTGATGTCAGTTTTTATGTGCAACCTGGCGATGCGCTGGATAAAGACGCTTACGATCGCGGCAACTCCGTGTATTTTCCACGCCGTGTGATCCCAATGCTGCCGGAGGCGTTGTCTAACGGCTTGTGTTCGCTGAACCCGGATGTCGAGCGCTTGTGTATGGTGTGTGATATGCAGGTGGACGGACAGGGCGTGGTCAAACAATACCAGTTTTACCCGTCGGTGATGTTGTCTAAAGCGCGTATGACTTACACCAAGGTACATGCCTTGTTACAAGGTGAAGATCCTGCCCTGACCGAAGAATATGCCTGGTTATTGCCGCATGTGCAAAACCTGAATAGCCTGTTCCGGTTAATGCTGACCCAGCGTGAAAAGCGCGGTGCAGTCGAGTTTGAGTCGACTGAAACGATGATGGTGTTCAATGACAATGGCAAAATCGACAAAATCGTGCCCGTGGTGCGTAATGACGCCCACAAGCTGATTGAAGAATGTATGTTGGCGGCCAACGTCTGTGCGGCCGACTTTTTGCTGAAAAATGAACAAACCTGTTTGTTCCGCATCCACGAAGGTCCGACGCCTGAAAAACTGGAAGCCTTACGCTTGTTTATGGGCGAGTTTGGCTTTGGTGTTGGCGGTGGCGAAAATCCAAGTGCCAAAGACTATGCCAAACTCATGCAGCGTATCAAGACACGGCCAGATGCTCAGTTGCTGCAAACCGTGATGTTGCGCTCTATGCAGCAAGCGGTGTATAGCCCGGATAATGTCGGCCACTTTGGCCTGGCTTATGAGGCTTATACCCACTTTACTTCACCAATTAGGCGTTACCCGGACTTGCTGGTGCATCGTGCCATCAAGGCTGTGGTTGAAGGCAAGCGTTATCAAGCCAAAGACTGGCATCAACTGGGTGTGCATTGCTCGATGACCGAACGCCGTGCCGATGATGCCACGCGTGATGTGACCAACTGGCTGAAGTGTTTTTACATGCAGGATAAGGTTGGTGAGGTATTTAGCGGCACGGTGGCTGGTGTGACCAGCTTTGGTTTGTTTGTGGCGCTGGATGAGGTCTACGTTGAAGGCTTGTTACACGTGACTGACCTCGGCAATGACTATTTCATTCATGATAAAGCCCGTCACGAAATGGTGGGCGAGCGTACGGGTGTACGTTACCGGCTGGGCGATCGTTTAACCGTGAAAGTGGTGCGGGTTGATTTGGAGACTTCGCGTATCGATTTTACGCTGGTTGGCGCCGTAGAAGGCTCGGCAGAGCTGGAAGGTGGATTATCCGCTGATGATGAGAAACCGGCCGGTACAAGAGGCCGGTCTGCTAAAACGGCAGGATTGAATACGCCTGTTAAAGCAGCGCCAGCGGCTTGGGCCAAGTCTGCGACTACAAAAGCCAAACCTGCCAGTGCAGGCGCAAAATTACCGCGTAGCCAGGGCGATAAGCCCACGACAGGCAAAGCGACAGCAGGAAAATCACGTTCAGCCAAGGATAAAGGTCGCCACTCGGCACAAAAAAATAAAGGCAAACCCAAGGCAAAAGCACGATAATAGCGCCTGGAGTTAATTTGTCATTTATTCGCGCAGTGCGCAGCAAATATTAAAATGTTGCTGGGCCTGCGCGATTCGTGTTTTATCTTTTGCGCGGTTTATCTTTTGTAGATAGGTTAGCAAAAGTCATTAAGAAAAATTAGGAGTTACTATGTCAGAAACCCGCATTCTGTTTGGTTTTCATGCGGTGTTGAGTCGCATGCGTCAGCATGGCAGCAGCATTCAGGAAATTATTATTGATCAAGACCGTGTCGATGCGCGTATGCGCGATTTACTCGACATGGCAAAGTCGCAAAATATTCGTGTCATTCAGGCCGAGCGTCATCGTCTGGATGGTTTTATTGGCGCGCATGGCCGTCACCAGGGCGTGATTGCCCGTGTGGTGGAAACGCCTATGCCGTACAAGGACATCCATGATGTGCTGGAGTCAGACCTTGATGAGCCGCCATTTTTCCTGATTCTGGATGGCGTGCAGGACCCGCATAACCTGGGTGCCTGTTTGCGCGTGGCTGATGCCATGGGCGTACACGCGATTATTGCGCCTAAAGATCGTTCTGTCGGCCTCAATGGCACCGTACGTAAAGTCGCCAGTGGTGCGGCAGAGACCGTGCCGTTTATCTCGGTCACCAACCTTGCCCGCACCATTCGCGAATTGAAAGAGGCTGGGGTGTATATCATTGGCACTACCATGGACGCGCCAGGCTCCTTGCATAATACCAAGCTGGAAGGCCCCATCGCACTCGTCATGGGCGCTGAAGGCGATGGCATGCGCCGTTTGACCCAGGAAACTTGTGATGCACTGATCACCATCCCGATGTTCGGTTCGGTACAAAGCCTGAACGTCAGTGTGGCCAGTGGTATTGCCTTATATGAGATTCGTCGTCAGCGTGTGTTGGCTGGCGGTAAAGCTTAATTTCCGGTCGTTGTGATGTTGACATTGCGTGATTTGTGGCAGCAGCTGCGTCTGCAATCCCGGCGTTTGTGGCTGGGGCAGTGGCTGGCGTTTTTGGGCGCCGTTGTGGCAGTGCCTATTCCCTTGCTGATGCCCTTGCTGGTAGATGAAGTACTACTGCATCAGCCAGGCAAACTCACGCAACTCATGACCTGGCTGCTGCCGGCGGATTCGCTGGGGCCGATTGCCATCATTCTGCTGGTGACGCTGCTGACCATGAGCTTGCGTCTGGGCAGTGTGCTGCTAGGCGTCGCCACCACGCGTATTTTTGTCGGCCTGTCCAAGCAGGTGACGCTGGGCGTGCGGCAGACACTGTTAGACAAGCTCTCCCGTATCCGCATGCAGGTCTATGAAAGCCTGGGCGCAGGCCAGATCACGGCACGCTTGCTGACAGATATTGAAACACTGGACAAGTTTCTGGGTGAAACCATCGCTAAAGTGCTGGTGGCCATCCTCAGTGTCATCGGTGTGGCCGTCGTTTTGCTGTGGATGCACTGGCAACTGGCACTGATTATCCTGCTGTTGAACCCGTTTGTGATCGGGCTGACGATGGTGCTGGGTAAAAAGGTCAAGGTGTGGAAGCAGCGTGAAAACAGTGCCTTTGAAATGCTGTCACAATCTGTCACTGAAACGCTGGAAGTCATGCAGCAATTACGTGCCAGCAACAGCGATAAACGCTTTCTGGATAAAGCCAAACAGGCTGCCGAAGCGGTGAGGGCTGCGGCGACCGCTTCCGGCTGGAAATCAGATGCTTTATCACGGTTATCGTTTGGCATTTTCCTGTTTGGCTTTGAAATTTTTCGCGCAGTGGCGATGCTGATGGTGGTGTTTTCCAACCTTTCCGTTGGGCAGATGATTGCGGTGTTTGGTTATTTATGGTTCATGATGGGGCCGGTGCAAGAGCTGTTGTCGGTGCAAGTATCTTATTACGCCGCCAAAGCCGCGCTAGGCAGGATTAACCAGGTGCTGGCCGCTGACGAAGAGCCGCATTATCCCGCGCAGGTCAATGGGTTTTCTACACAAAGTCCGGCGGCGATTCGTTTGCAGCAGGTCACGTTTGCCTATGGTGAAGGCAGCCCGATTCTGGAGGATGTGACCCTGGATATTGCGCCGGGCGAACAGGTGGCGCTGGTTGGTGTGTCAGGCGCAGGCAAATCCACGCTAGTGCAATTACTGCTCGGTTTATATGCGCCCAGCCGTGGGCAGATTCTGTTCAACGGCGAGGCCATTGAACAATTGGGCTATGCACAAATCCGCGAGCATCTGGGCGTGGTGTTACAACAACCCATGCTGTTTAACGATAGCGTGCGGCAAAACCTGAGTCTGGATCAGCCTTATGCGGATGATGCGTTATGGCAAGCGCTGGAGGTCGCGCAGTTAGCACAATTTGTTCGTGATCTGCCCGAAGGGTTGGACACCCAACTTGGGCGCAGCGGCGTACGCCTGTCTGGCGGTCAGCGTCAGCGGCTGGCGATTGCTCGTATGATGCTTAAGCAGCCACAAATCGTGATTTTGGATGAAGCGACGTCGATGCTGGATACACACACCGAAGCTTTGCTGCATCAAGCCATGCGCACATTTTTGCGTGGCCGCACCACCATTATCATTGCCCATCGCTTATCGGCGGTGAAAGAGGCTGACCGTGTGCTGGTATTTGACGGTGGTCGTATTATCGAAGAAGGGCAGCATGAGACACTGGTTAAGCAAGCAGGCAGCGTTTATCAACGTTTGTATGGACAGCAAACGGCGTAATGCCAGTGTGCTTGATTGTAAAAGTCTGCTGTGTTGTTAAGTCGATTATTATTTCTCGCAGTGCTGTGGTTTGGCTTGTTGCTGCCAAACATAAGCAGAGCAGATGATTTTATTTTGCAGCGTGCTGCATTTAGTGATTCGACTGGTCACATGGGGATTGATGAGGTCAGCCACCAATCCTTCAAGCCCATTAACCAATTACTGATCGCCGGCTACACGACGAATACGCAATGGCTGCGTATCACTGTTGCTGGCACGGCTGAAAAGCATCTTGAGCTCAGGATACGTCCGACCTATCTCGACCAAATTACCTTATATCAGGCAGATCTTGGACATCCTGGGAAATGGTTGTCAAGAACTACTGGAGATCGTTATGCGTATCAGGATAGGGAGCGTCGGCATGCGATTACACATGGATTTGTGATTCAGGGGCAGCCTACTCCCAAGGTGTATTACCTCAAGTTAAAGACCAGTAGCACGGCACTAATGTATGTCGAGGTCCTCTCCGGCAAGGAGGCTAACCTGAAAGAAATTCGTCAGCATGTTTTGATCATGTTTTACCTGGCCATCATGCTATGGCTGGCCTTCTGGGCCGCCAACGAGTTTTTCGGAAAACCCGAGTGGCTCACCGGACTATTCATTCTTTATCAGATATCTCACATGATTTATGCCGTTGCCATCATGGGCTATTTCGCCCCCATGATTCCCACGGAATACTCTGCATTGAATGACAAATTTACCAGTATTGCAGTATTAACCATCGTCTGGGTTAGCATCTTTTTTCATTATGTATTGCTCACCCCTTATCAACCTAATCGCTGGGGTATGCGCTTGTTGATTGGGTTGGCAGGGTTTTATCCAGTCTTGCTACTTGGCCTTTTTAGCGGCTATGCCTCGCAGGTGTTACGATTGAATGCGCATATCGTACTTGCGGTCTCTTTACTTCTGCTGCCGTTGGCGCTAACTGCACGCCGTGATACGCCTGCTGAGGTTGTTCCCAGCCGCAGAACTTTGAAAGTGATTTATGCCTTGCATACACTCTCGCTACTGATTTCCATCCTCCCTATGATGGGTTGGTCGCCAGCCAGTGAATGGAGTCTCAGTGCAATCCTGGTGCATAGCCTGATTGCTGCTTTATTGATGTATATCGTTTTGCAGCAACGCTCAGCGGCTATTTATACCGAAACCACTAATGCAAAGCTTGCGCTACAGCTAAGCCAGCAGCAGTTGGGGCTGGAACGGCAGAAGCGTGATGAAATGGGCTATTTTATGTCTATGATTACCCATGAGTTAAAGACGCCATTATCGGTGATTCGCCTGTTGTTAGGGGAAGTGCCATTGCAGGACAAGTCAAGACGGCATATGGAGCAAAGCGTGGTAGATATCAGCAGTATGATAGATCGCTGTGCCCAGTTGGAAAAAATCGAGCAGCAGGTAATTTCAGTCAGTGCTGAGCATTGTGATCCATTGACTATGTTGAAAATACTGGCAGAGGAGTATGCTTGCCTGGATCGCATCGATTTTTCGGTACATGCCATCCCTCCTTTTTTCTGTGACCCATTGATGCTTCGGCTTGTTTTGCGCAATCTACTCGAGAATGCATTTAAATACGCGCCAAACAGTAGCAGAATTTCGATTGTTATCCGTGCTGAAGCAGGCGTTGGTGACGCTGCTGGGGTCAGCTTTATTTTTGAAAACGATGTAGATAGCCTGCCAGATATGCCGCAGCTTTTTGATAAGTATTACCGGGCACCTGCATCGCGCAAGCATAGTGGCTTTGGTATTGGCTTGTATTTATCCAGGGCAGTCGCGCAGGCATTAGGCGGCAAGCTGACAGCCAGCATGCAAAATCCGCAGATTCGATTTCACTTATGGCTACCGGCTTGAATATTATTGTTGTAGAGGATCATGACATTTTGCGCGAGGTCACTGTCAGCACCTTGCGTAATAAAGGTCATCAAGTGATTGGCCTAGAGTCAGCTGAGGCACTGCCGGAACAAAAGCAAGTGGGGAGTATTGATATCATGCTTATTGATGTAAATCTTCCAGGGGAAAGTGGACTCACTCTCACACAACGTCTGCGCCATATATATCCTGATATTGGTATTATTATGATCAGCGCCAATCAATTGCCCAGCCATAAAATGCAGGGTTATGACAGTGGCGCTGATCTCTACCTGACCAAACCAGCTTCGCTAGATGAAATTAATGCTGCCATTCAAGCTTTGTCACGTCGCTTGAAGCGTACGTCGGCGGTGATAGCCAGTACTACAATCAGCCTGCATTTGCAGGGAATGGTGTTGAAACATGGCAACACGGCGGTTAAAGTCAGCCAGCAGGAAACCATACTGCTACATGCTTTGTTGCGTGCGCCAGATCAACGCCTGGAAACATGGCAATTACTAGACCTGCTGAGCCATGAGCATCTTGAATACAGCAAAGCTTCGCTTGAGGTGACGATTGTACGTCTAAGAAAGAAGCTGATGTTCCCAGTCATTAACACTGAAAATCCTATCCGCTCCATCCGTAATTATGGTTACCAGCTCTGTATCAAGATGACTGCGCTCGATTAACCCTGCTTTTTGTAGGGTTTCGTAGGGTTTTATTTTTTGACTTTGCTAGAGTCTCTCCACAATGCCTTTCTGGCATTGCCTTATATCAAGGGTCCATTTTCGGGGAGTCATAATGAAAAAAATACATCACATCCGCCAGCAAGCGCTGACGGATGCCGGATACACGGCTAAACTCAGCCGCCAGGCATTGCTGGCTTCAGCCATTATAGCTGCCATGCCTATGCTGGCTGGTCATGCTCTGGCGGCCAGTTCTTGTGGCGCAGGCGGGAGCATACAGATCAGTAGTATCGAAACAGACTATTGCGCGCCAACTGCAAACGAAACGGTTACGATTACTAGCACAGGCGGGATCAATATACCTGCTAACACTAATCGGAGTGCGATAGAGTCACCGTCATCAGCGACTGGCGTGTCCTTTATTAATAATGGAAGCATTATTTCTGATCGTTTTGCACTCGAAAATTACGGCCATATAGATAGTTTTATCAATAATGGCAGTATGGATAGTCGTGATTTTGGTGCAGTTGTCAATGTGGGTAACATTGACAGTTTCATCAATAATGGCAGTATCAACAACGTATCGTATTTCGAGACATTCGTTAACTTGCAAACCATGGGGGCGTTTGTCAATAATGCGGGGGCCACTATTACCAGTCAACAAGATGCAGCATTTGTTAACCAGGGTACTATTGATTCGATCACTAATCATGGCACCATTACTTCAGGATCAATCTCTTTCTATGCCGTTGACAATCGTTTTGGTACAGTCACCAACGGTATTATTAATACGGGTACGCTAGATGGTCTTGTTGGTTTGGGTAGCGCTGCTTTAGCGCTTAACGGCAATAGTGGACGCATCACCGGTAACGTCAGCGGAGGTACAAGTTCCTCCGTGACCGTCAATGGTACTTTTACAGCGGAAAGTGACTTTAACGTAGGGTCGTTCAATGTTGCCAATGGCGCTATTTTCAATATGGCTCATGAATTTACCACCAGCAATGGATTTACCAACGCAGGTACGATGGCGCTTGCAAACCCTGCAGCAATCATTGCTGGTAACTACACTCAATTAGCTTCCGGGACTTTATCCATCAGTGTAAATAGTGCTAACGCTTATGACTACAGCGCCTTATGGATTAGCGGCAATGCTAATTTTGCAACAGGGACTAAATTGTTTATCAATGTATCGCAGGCGAATACTTTGGCAGTCAATGATGTTATCTCCTCAGTTATCACGACTAATGGTCATAATGCGACTGCAAATACTTTTAGTGTGAGCGACAATAGTGCATTGTTTAATTTTAATGTCATCATTAATGGCAATAACATTGATCTGGAAACGGTGCTTGGACGCACTGTTTCCAGCAGTATCATTGGACAGGGGTTTACACAGGCGACAGGTGCCGCACGCGTGCTGGATGCTTTTGTGGCGGGTACTCCAAGCGGGGATATGGTGAATGTCGTCGATGCTTTCGCCAATCTGGGCTCTGAGCGTGAAGTCTCGAATGCGGTGGGACAAACCCTGCCGCTGATGAGCGCAAGTATCGATCAGGTTACCACCAATGGCATGCGAGCGACTAACCGCATTATTCAGGCTCGCCAAGAGGCAAATGTCGGTCGAGCATCCGGAGATCAGTTTCTGGGAGACAAATATGTCTGGTTGAAGCCGATCGCCTCACATGCTAATCAGGGAAATCATAATGGGGTAGCAGGCTATCAGGCGAATACCTATGGTTTTATTGCTGGTGCTGATGCAGAGCTGAATGATACCCATCGCTTGGGTGTGGCTTTTGCATATATGAACAGCAATGTCGACGGGAGGTCAACTGCACACTATAACCGTGCAGATATTGATGCTTACCAACTGATCACTTATGGTAGCTTCAATCTGCTATCAAATCCTGATATTGAAATTAACTGGCAGGCTGACTTTGGGGTTAACAAAAATGACGGACATCGTCGCATCAATTTTGGTGGTTTGAACCGCGTCGCCAAATCAGATTTTGATAGCACAACAGCGCATATTGGCGCAGGCGTTGGTCGTAGTATTCAACTTAATGAAAAAACGACATTTACACCTTCTGTGCGTGCCGATTATTTCTGGATCCGCAATGATGCTTATACCGAGAAAGGGGCATCAGCATTGAATCTTAAAGTCGATAGCGCAACCAGTGAGCAACTTATTGCCATGGTAGAAGGGCGCTTGCGACACCTTCTGACGGAGCGTGCGGCATTGATTGCTAACGTGGGTTTGGGCTATGATTTGCTTGATAATCAGAATAGCATTGCAGCCAGCTATGTGGGTGGCGGCCCTTCTTTCCGTACGCAAGGGCTTGGTTTGAGTCCATGGATTGCTCGTGCAGGTGTAGGTGTTTCGGTACATGCGACAGAGCTTGCAGAGATTACTGCGCGTTACGATGTCGATGGTCGCAGTGACTTTGTTGGGCAAACAGCATCGATTAATGTTCGCATGGCATTCTGATGTTTTTTAGTTTCTGACTTGATAACAAAAGCCCGCAAATGCGGGCTTTTGTTTGAGACTTTTTTGCATTAAATACCGAAAGATTCGTCGCAATGCGTTATCAGAAATATTTCTTAATTTGGCTATGCAGCGGCGTGCTGACAGCCTGTGCCGTATTTTCTTCTGTGAATGATAGGCATATGGCTGCAGGGCAGTTGGTTGCCGATGCAGGTTGGCAGCGCATGGATCTGAATGTTGGTAGTTTTGTACTGGCTGCTTTTGTTCCGCCCCAGCTTGTACAGACCGAAACGCTTACGATTTATATTGAAGGAGATGGTTTGGCTTGGCTCAATGCGCATACCCCATCGTTTGATCCCACCCCACAGAACCCTCTGGCATTAAAGCTGGCTTTAAGCGACACGGCACATCCGGCAGTTTATCTGGCGCGACCTTGCCAGTACGTGATGGTACAGGCACAACGTCATTGTGATACAAAATACTGGACTAGTCATCGTTTCTCGCCTGAAGTGATTGAGGCGAGTGATCAAGCCATCGCTGAGCTCAAGCGGCGTTATCGCGCACAGCATCTGATTTTGGTTGGATATTCAGGGGGTGGGGCGGTAGCAGCGCTCGTTGCGGCAAGGCGACATGACATTGCACAATTAATGACAATTGCCGGTAATTTGGACACGACAGCCTGGGCTTCGAGTCAACATTTAAGTCCGTTGACCGGATCACTCAATCCGGCAGATTTCTGGCAGGCATTATTATCCGTGCCTCAATTACATCTGATTGGTGAGCATGATCGTGTGATTGACCCCTTGCTGACCATCGCGTTTCAGCAGCGTTTTCCTGAAGGAAAACAGCCAACCGTTATTATTGTGCCAGCATTTGATCATCACTGTTGCTGGCTGGCGTCATGGCCTAAATGGATGGTTGACTCTGATGCACTCAGAAAATAATGCTCGTCACCCTAGCATTGATATAACTGTGTCAGGTCACTGATGTTTAGTCAGCGTATCTCACCACTTCATTACCTGGCCTGGCGGCATCGCCCAGGTTATTGAGGATATGGGTAATTTCCCCGGTACCACCTAATGACACGCTGGTCATGCGCTGGAATTGAATCTGCGCATTCACCGGTGCTTCAATTGCGCTATTGAGTTTGACGCTGGTATTGTCATTGAAAAAACAATATACGCCCATGCCTATCGCTTTGTGGCGCGTCACCTGGTCCCCCACTTTGTAAGAAGCAAAACCATTGACACTCCCATTCATCCAGCTTTGCTGATCAGGCACATCATAAGGTGCCTCGCTCTGGTAGAAATAGACCGCACCATTGTCGCCGTTCCACACGGTCTGGTAATCATGAAAGTGTTCTACAAACAAGCCATACATGGTCACATCATCCCCGTTGACGACGATACCGTGCTTGGTTTTATTGCTGGCCCAGCCGATACCATTACCATGGTCGCCACGCCATACCCACAAATTGTCACCAATCACATGATTACTGTTGATGATGACGCTGTGCGTGGCATTGCCAACGGCCGCACCGCCCACCCTGAAAAATACATCATGTAAGGTGGTGGGGTTGTTGGCGTGACTGACCGCACCCTTGTGCTCGCCAATTTGCAGCAAAACGTCAGAATTTTTTTCACCGGCGTCGAATAACACGCCGCCCAGTTTTACGCCGTCCACATCGGCAATCGACATGGCAACATTACCCGCTACGGGTTTCAGGGTGGCGATGCCCAAGCCCAGAACGACGGTATTGGGTTGCGTGACTTGCAAAGGCTTGTTCAAGGTATAAATGCCAGGCGTTAGCAACAGGTGCTTGCCACTGCTTAGCGCGGTATTGATACTGTCTGCAGTATCAACCGCCGCTTTGGCAATATAAAACTGCGAAAGCGGCAAAGTTTCACCTGCTACGTGTGCTTGTTGCCAGGAGATGCCTTGCGTGTCGGTGTGCAAGGCAGGCACGAATACCTGGTAAGCACCTGTGCCGTCTATGGTGAGAAATGGTTTTTCACGCACGAGGGGCGTTTTCTCGACCACCGTGTAAGGCGGGGTAGGCCAGTGCCCGCCATCGGGTGCATTTTTAACGCCCACAAAAACCATATTCCAGTTGGCATTGGTCCAGCTGCCAACGGTTGAATTTCTGGTCAACCACTGTTGTTGCGTGCCTGAATTGATTTGCTGGTCAATCAGGCTATCCGCAATAAAGCCGCCGCTGGACCAGCCGCCATTGTCATCGAGCAGCATATTGCCGCGCACATGAATGCGGCGCAGGGGCGCAGCTTGCGACACGGCCCATTGCATGGTGCCGTTGTCTGGGGTCACCGAAAGGTTTTCTACGCTGCGCCAGAAGTTTTGTGTGGCATCTTCTTCATGCCAGCGTGCTTCTACCTGAATGCCACCTTGCAGCATCACATCATCAGGAAACTGTCCCAAGCCTAGCAGTTGCGTATAAAAGCCGAGTTTGACTTTGTTGTGATAAACGCCAGGCTTAAACAGGACGGCATAGCGTTCTGGGCCAAACTGGTTGCTTTCCTGTTGTTTAAATAGCGCATCCAGCTTGCTTTGGATATCCGTCGAGGACATGCCGGGGTCCAGGATCAGGACATTTTGTCCAAAATCGGGTGTAACGGGCTGGTTTTTTTGCGCCTCAGTCGCCTGGCAACCAAGCAATAGGGTGGCAAGCATCGCACTCAGTGTTTTAAACGCAATTGTTTTTTTAAAGATGGCGCTATTAAAGCTTGAGTGATCTGACAAAAAAGAACGCATAAACAAGTGGCTTCCAAGAAAAATCATTTTATACATGACCGCAATAGCGAGGATGAAATTCAACTTTTTTCATTTTCTATCCTCATTTTATGCAAGGTGTCATGCCGTTGTGACACCCTGATGCTGCAAGCAGCCAGCGCGAGGCTGGCCCAGATTCCGAGGGATTAGCCCAGATTTAAAGTACTCAATGTGTCGCGGCGTACCCGTGCCAGCAAGGCGGCATCATCAATCAGTGATTCGCCAAAAGAAGGGATCAGTGATTTGAGGCTGTCTTGCCAATCTTGGCTTTGCATACGGTTGGCGAAGCAGCGTTGCAGTACATCCAGCATGGCTTTCACGCTAACCGAGGCACCAGGTGAGGCGCCAAGCAGGGCAGCTAAGCTGCCATCGGCGCTGGCAACAATTTCAGTGCCAAATTCGAGTTTGCCCCAATGCTGATGGCAGCGTTTGATAATTTGTACGCGCTGTCCGGCATGCGCGAGCTGCCAGTCATTGCTGTTTGCTTCGGGCAGAAACACGCGCAAGGATTCCATGCGCTGCTCGTGGTTCTGAAAGACTTCTTTAATCAGGTATTTGGTTAAGTCGATATTGTGGCGGCCAACCCCGAGCAAGCTTTTGATATTTTTCAGTTTGACCGATTTGGCCAGGTCAAAACGCGACCCTTGTTTAAGGAAGCGCGTGGTAAACCCGGCATAGGGGCCAAACAGCAACGCGGGCTGGCCTTGTATCATGCGTGTGTCCAGGTGCGGCACGGACATGGGTGGTGCGCCAACAGCCGCCTGGCTATAGACTTTTGCATGATGCGCGTTGATCAGTTTCGTGTTGTTGCAAATCAGCCATTGGCCGCTGACCGGGAAGCCGCCATAACCGTGTGCTTCCGGGATGCCAGATTGTTGCAGTAAAGGTAAAGCACCACCGCCAGCACCTAAAAAGACAAATTTGGATTGATAGGTTTGCGTGTGTCCTGAAGGTAAATGCTGGATATGCAGTTGCCAGCTGCTTTGTTCACGTTGCTGTTGCTGCTTGAGTTTGGTGACGCGCGATTGCGTCAGCAAGGTGAAGTTTGGGCGTGTTTTTAAATAGGCAACCAGTTGACGTGTCAGGGCACCAAAGTTCACATCCGAACCATGTGCGACAAGGGTAGCAGACATTTTTCCGGCAGGCTGGCGACCCGCCATCATCAGCGGCATCCAGTCGCTTAATTGACTGGCCTGGTCACTCCATTGCATCTCGGCAAATAGTGGATGCGCCTGTAATGTCTCAAAGCGTTTGCGTAAGAATGCAGTATCTTCTTCGCCCCAAACGGCACTTAAATGTGGCACGCGCTGAATAAAATCAGCCGCATTTAACACGCCTTCTTTGACCAGGCTAGACCAGCATTGCAGCGAGACCTCGAAGGCCGCATTAATTTCGAGGGCGCGGCGAATCTGAATGTCGCCATGTTTATCTTTGGGGGTGTAGTTGAGCTCACAATAACCGGCGTGACCGGTCCCGGCATTGTTCAATGCATCTGAACTTTCGAGGGCAACATCATCGAGTTGCTCTACCATGCAAATATGCAGGGTTGGGTCGAGTCGATGTAGCAGAACTGCCAGCGTAGCGCTCATAATGCCGCCACCAACCAACAATACATCGAGATCAGTTGTTGCCATGGTTTGTGATTCCCCCGTGTTGAGGCGCCTGGATGTCAAACGCACAATCATAATGCCGCCGCGCATTATAATATAAATCGAAAAACACGCTGCATAGACGACATTGAATCGCCTGTAAAGCCGCTGCAATCGTGATTGCACGAACTTGTCAACAAAAGGCTTTTGCGGTAATCTCTGACATTCACCAGAAATGGTTTAAAACTAGAAAAAAACGAATCCTGACTTGAAGTTAGGGCAAACAGTTCGCAAGCGTCATCGAGTCGTAATGCGGCAAGTTTTCCCTAAGCGTGACAAGTAGTCAGGCTCACTGTGGAACACATGATTGGGGTGCGTATGAAAAATCCGCTGGAATCAGTTGTCGGGTCCGTCATTTCAGGGTTGCTGTTAACCCTGGCTCTGGTTTTTTTCCTTAAAAATTTCATTGTGGCAGGGGGCTAATCCATGGAACTGGTACCGGCACTCGCGCGATGGATACATTTTCTGGCAGGCATTACCTGGGTCGGCCTGCTTTATTACTTCAACCTGGTACAAATGGCAGGCCTGAAGGCTGCCGCTGCGGATGGAACAGCCGCCGGGATTAATAAACATATTGCCCCACGCGCCTTGTTATGGTTTCGCTGGTCGGCTGTCGTGACCTGGCTGGCCGGTGCGGCTTTGCTGGGGCCACATTTTGTTGATGCCTTTGCATTGCGTAACGGATTTGAGCTGATAGGCGTAGGGGCCTGGTTGGGTACGATTATGCTGTTTAATGTCTGGGCACTGATTTGGCCCAACCAGAAAAAGATTCTGGGTATGGTTGCCGCGGATGATGCGGCAAAAAATAAAGCGCGACGTGTGGCCATGCTGGCATCGCGTACCAATTTGATGCTTTCATTGCCAATGTTGTTTTTTATGGCGAATGGATTGAGTCATCGCGCAGTATTAGGTTTTTAGCGGGTTTAAGGCGTTTACGGCGGCTTAAGCCGCCGTTTTTGTTTTTTGAAAAAGGGTTTGAAATGCATTCGGAACACTTAATGAACACCTATGGTAGGCAGCCTGTGACGTTTGTCAAAGGCGAGGGCGTCTGGCTGACAGACACTGCCGGTGATCGCTATCTGGATGCGCTGTCAGGCGTGGCAGTAAATGGTTTGGGCCATGCCCATCCAAAGTTTGTGGCTGCGCTCAATGCGCAAATTGCCAGGTTGATACATGTCTCCAATATTTACCAGATCGCCGAGCAATCTGCGCTGGCCGATAAACTGGCTGAATTGTCCGGCATGGACCGTGTGTTTTTCTGTAACTCTGGTTGTGAAGCCAACGAGGCGGCCATTAAGCTGGCACGTCTGTATGGCCATAACAAAGGCATAGACCACCCGGAAATCATTGTCATGGATCAAAGCTTTCACGGCCGGACCATGGCAACCTTGTCTGCTACTGGCAATCGCAAGGTGCAGGCCGGTTTTGAGCCCTTGGTGAGTGGTTTCCTGCGTGTGCCATTTGATGATCTTGAGGCAGTAAAAACCATCGCTTCACACAAAAACAACGTGGTTGCCATCCTGGTCGAGCCCGTGCAAGGGGAAGGTGGCGTGCATATTCCGGCCAGCCTCAAAGCCTATTTGCAAGGCTTGCGCGAGATTTGTGATGCCAATGGCTGGTTGCTCATGCTCGACGAAGTGCAATCCGGCATTGCCAGAACCGGTACCTGGTTTGCGTTCCAGCATACTGGCATCGTGCCTGATGTCATGACCCTGGCCAAGGGCCTGGGCTCAGGTGTGCCGATTGGCGCCTGTGTGGCGCGTGGCATTGCGGCTGAAACCTTCACCCCAGGCAAGCATGGCTCTACTTTTGGCGGCAACCCGTTAGCGACAGCTGCTGGTTTGGCCACACTGGATATTATTGCCGAAGAGAAACTGCGCGAAAATGCAGACACGGTGGGTGATTACATCCGCCAGCAATTTACTGCCGCGCTCAAAGGTGAAGCTGGCGTCATCAACATCCGCAATGCTGGCATGATGATAGGCATCGAGCTGGATAGGCCTTGTGCAGAGTTGGTCAAGCAGGCATTGGCGGCCAAATTGCTGATTAACGTGACTTCTGAAAAAGTGATTCGTTTGCTGCCATCCCTGGTGATGAACAAGCAAGAAGCGGATGAACTGGTTAGCAGGCTGACGCCACTGATATTGAATTTTTTAAAGGCAAGCGCTTGATTGAACAAGTGCCCAACACATTATGAGTATTAAACACTTTTTGCAATTTAATGACCTGACGCGCGACGAGATTGAACATATCTTTGCGCGTGCCAAATGGATTAAATCGCAGTTTAAAGACTACAAACAATACTGGCCGCTGGTCGACCGCACGCTGGTCATGATCTTTGAAAAAGCCAGTACGCGTACGCGCCTGTCATTCGAGGCAGGTATGCAGCAATTGGGCGGCTCAGCGATTTATCTCAATACGCGTGACTCACAACTGGGTCGCGGTGAGCCGGTAGAAGATGCAGCACAAGTGATTTCGCGTATGAGCGACATCGTTATGATCCGTACTTTTGAGCAAAGCATTATTGAACGCTTTGCGCAAAACTCGCGTGTGCCTGTGGTCAATGGCCTGACCAACGAATACCACCCGTGCCAGATACTGGCTGATATTTTCACTTTTATCGAGCATCGTGGGTCGATTCAAGGCAAAACCGTGGCCTGGATTGGTGACAGTAATAACGTCTGCAATACCTGGTTGCAAGCGGCAGAAGTCCTCGACTTTAATGTACATGTCTCTACGCCGCCGGGCTATGAAGTTGAGCCTGAGCGCGCCAATTTGTATGGCACCTCGCACTTTGAGTCTTTTGCTGATCCGATGGAAGCGGCTCGTGATGCAGATTTAGTGACCACTGACGTGTGGACATCGATGGGTTTTGAAGCCGAAAACGAAGAGCGTCGTAAAGATTTTGCTGACTGGCAAGTCGATGAAGACATGATGAAAGTGGCTAAGGCCGATGCGGTGTTTATGCACTGCCTGCCAGCGCACCGCGGCGAGGAAGTGTCTGCCGAAGTGATTGATGGCAAGCAAAGCGTGGTGTGGGATGAGGCAGAAAACAGATTGCACACGCAGAAGGCACTCATGGAGTATTTGTTGTTAGGAAAAGTGGCTTGATTTCACAAGCCAGATGAATTCAGTTTGGGATAATTTAGATGAGCGATATTAAAAAAGCGGTGTTGGCTTATTCCGGTGGTCTGGACACCTCCGTGATTTTGAAGTGGTTACAAGATACCTATCAATGTGAAGTGGTGACGTTTACCGCTGATCTCGGTCAAGGCGAAGAGCTGGAACCGGCACGTGAAAAAGCCAAGAAATTTGGCGTGAGCGAGATTTATATCGACGACTTGCGTGAAGAGTTTGTGCGTGATTTTGTGTTCCCGATGTTCCGTGCCAATACCGTGTACGAAGGCGAATACCTGCTGGGTACTTCGATTGCACGCCCATTGATTGCCAAGCGTCTGATTGAAATTGCCAATGAAACCAAAGCTGATGCCATTTCGCATGGGGCAACAGGTAAAGGCAACGACCAGGTCCGTTTTGAGTTAGGCGCTTATGCGCTCAACCCGAATATCCAGATTATTGCGCCATGGCGTGAGTGGGATTTGTTGTCCCGTGAAAAACTGCTGGCTTATGCCGAAAAACACAGTATCCCGGTGGAAATGAAGCATAAACAAGGCGGCAGTCCATATTCCATGGATGCGAACTTGTTGCATATCTCTTATGAAGGCCGTCACCTGGAAGATCCTTCCGCTGAAGCTGAAGAAGATATGTGGCGCTGGACGGTTTCACCGGAAAAGGCACCTGATGCTGCCGAGTACCTGGATATTGAGTTCAAACATGGCGATATCGTGGCCTTGAATGGCAAAGCCATGAAAGCACACGAGATTCTGGCCGAATTAAACCGTATTGGTGGTAAGCACGGCGTGGGCCGTCTGGATCTGGTGGAAAACCGCTATGTGGGCATGAAGTCACGTGGTTGCTACGAAACGCCTGGCGGTACCATTATCCTCAAAGCACACCGTGCGATTGAAAGCATCACATTGGACCGCGAAGTGGCGCATTTGAAAGATGACTTGATGCCACGTTACGCCAGCCTGATTTACAACGGCTACTGGTGGAGCCCTGAGCGTGTTGCCTTGCAAACGCTGATCGACCATACACAGGCGACGGTGAATGGCTGGGTGCGCGTCAAGCTTTACAAAGGCAATGTGATTGTCGTGGGTCGTGACAGCAAGACCGACTCCTTGTTTGATTCAACCATTGCAACGTTTGAAGATGACAAAGGCGCTTACGATCAAAAAGATGCCGGCGGCTTTATCAAGCTGAATGCTTTGCGTATGCGTATTGCGGCTAATTTGCACAACCGTAAAAAATAATTTTTATGGCCAATCGACGCGTCATTGCTTACGACTCCACGTTGCGTGATGGCGCGCAGGCGCAAGGCGTGTCTTTTTCCGTTGAAGATAAACTCAAGGTCGTGCAACGCCTGGACCAGTTGGGCATAGGCTATATTGAAGCGGGAAACCCGGGTTCTAATCCTAAAGATCTTGAGTTTTTCGCACGCGTCGGTGAGTTGCAATTGCAGCATGCCAAAATTATTGCTTTTGGCAGTACGCGTCGCATCGGCATTGCCGCGGCCGAAGATAAGAACTTGCAATCGCTACTTTCTGCCAACACACAAGCCGTGGCCATTTTTGGCAAAAGCTGGGATTACCAGGTCACCGATATCCTGCGCACGACCTTGCAGGAAAATCTGGCCATGATAGGTGACACCATTGCCTATTTAAAAGCGCAGGGCAAAGAGGTGGTGTTTGATGCTGAACACTTCTACGATGGTTACAAGGCCAATCGCGAATATGCCATGCAAACCCTGCAAGCCGCAGTGGATGCTGGGGCTGATGTGCTGGCATTGTGTGATACAAACGGCGGCACCTTCCCGAACGAAGTGTTTGCGATCACAGAGACCGTGGTGAAGCATTTCCCGTCCGTTCAAATTGGTATTCATTGCCATAACGATTGCGAAATGGCCGTAGCGAACTCAGTGGCGGCCGTGCAGGCAGGCGCAGTACAGGTGCAAGGCACCATCAATGGGATTGGTGAGCGTTGTGGCAATGCCAACCTGGTATCAATTATCCCGAATGTACAACTCAAACTGGGCTTGGAGTGTGTGTCACCGGCGCAATTGTCTGAGTTGACGGCGGCGGCGCGTTTTGTCAGTGAAGTGGCCAATGTGGCATTTAACGATAAAGCGCCGTATGTGGGTCATGATGCCTTTGCACACAAGGGCGGCATGCATATTGATGCGGTGAATAAAAACCCTAAATCTTACGAGCATATTAATCCCGGGACGGTCGGCAATGAGCGCCATATCCTGGTGTCTGAGGTGGCAGGGCGCGGCGCGATTTTGCGCAAATTGCAACAAATAGATCCTGCCTTGACCAAAGAGTCTGACGCTGCAGTCAATATCCTGGAGCATCTCAAAGCGCTGGAGCACGAAGGCTACCAGTTTGAAAATGCCGAAAGCTCTTTTGATTTGCTGATGCAAAAATTGCTGGGCAAGTTTGAGCCTTTTTTCAGCTTGCAACATTACAAAGTGAATATTTACGAGCCTTCGGAAGATGGTTTGAACTCGTCTGTCAGCATCCATTTGAGCGTCAAAGGCAAGGATGCGGCAGCCACTGCGCAAGGTGATGGTCCGGTCAATGCCCTGGATAAAGCCATGCGTAAGGCGCTGGAGCCATTCTATCCGGCTATCAAGGACATCAAGCTGGTGGATTACAAAGTGCGCGTGCTAGACTCTAACCTGGCGACTGCGGCCAAGGTGAGGGTATTGATTGAGTCTACCGATCAGCAAACCACCTGGGCCACCATGGGCGTTTCTTCTGACATTATTCAGGCCTCATGGCTGGCGCTGAAAGATGCGATTGAATATAAACTGATCCGCGTTTAATCTGCGCGCCAGTTAAAATGCCACCGTTGACCACATAAACAGCACATTACCATTGCCCTTTGTGCCAGGCACATAGGTGGCGTTGACAATCACTTTATCGTATCCCATGGCTGCAATCGGTAGCAGCACAGGCAGCGGCTTGTAGTTGTAATCACTTCTGGCTGTGAACCCGGCCGTTAATCCCACGCCGGCATTTAAGCCACTGGCCTGGCCGACCAGATTTTTGACATGTCCATAACCGACAATGGGTTCCCAGTCGTCATGTGAGTCTTTAAATGCCATCACATAGTAACCATCCCAGTTGCTATCAGCATCGCGGTATGACTTGCCGATGCCCAGTCCCCATGGCCGCTCGTTAAACGAGTCGATCTTCTCTTTCGAGTACATGCTTCTGTTGTGATAGGTCACCAGCGGGACATATAAGTCGGTTTGATCAGCCTTTTGCCACACGTCAGTTAGGTGGTTTTTGAGCTGAGCATACCAGCCGTTTTGGATATCTGAGCCCGAATCTTCAGCATTTGCACAAAGGCTGAGTGTGCTGATCAATAAGAGTATGGTTATTTTCATCATATTTCTAAATGCTTGAATGTTAACTTAACATCTTCTCACAAAATGGCGGTGCTTGCTGGTTGTAACAGTACCAATTTCAATTGCTCTTGCTCGACGGGTTTTAATGTCACCTGTTGAAAATGTATTAGTCCATCGACTGGGTGTTGGAACTCACGTTGCCCGCCTTGCCTTTCCAGCACATCATGTTGTTTCCAGAATTGGGTAAATTCTACACTGGCGGTACTTAACTCACTGACCAGTTGCTTGACCTCAGGTTCCTCTAATCTCGAGCGGCAGTCTGCGCGGAACTCAGCCACCAGGCGGCGTGCACGCATCTCCCAATTAACGACAAACTGCCGGGCTTGCGGGTTTGCAAAGACAAAGCGCAGCAGGTTTGGGCGCTGGGTCTTTGGCCAGGCGACGTCCAGCAGTCCGGTAAATAATGACCCTGCTGGCTGGTTCCAGGCCAGGATATCCCAGGTGCGGCCCATCACATAGGCGGGAATCTGTATCTGGTTCAGCATGGCGACCAGCGTTTCCGGGGCCGTATCGACTTCGTTTTGATGTGCTTGTGGATCACGTCTGTCGGCCATATCAAACAAATAACTGCGTTCAGACTTACTGAGTTTCAAGGCTGTTGCCAGCCTGTCCAGCGCTTCGGCTGAGACATTGACTTCGCGTGCCTGCTCTATCCACGTGTACCAGGTCGCACTGATGCTGGCCAGTTGTGCGACTTCTTCGCGGCGTAAACCTTGTGTACGGCGGCGTGAACCAGAAGGGAATCCGAATTCTTCCGGGGTGCCACGCTGACGCATGGCTTGCAGAAATTCTGCCAGTTCCTGCCTTCTCGTATCCATTTGATTTGTTTATCCTATTAGTCTTAATACTAGTATAAACTATCTTCTTGTAAGGGTATTAAAACTTAGGTATTCTGCGCGAGTTTTATCAATATTTGCGTGGTAAGAAAGGAACAGTCATGGCAGGCAAAACGCTGTACGACAAATTGTGGGAATCGCATGTGGTGCATGAGGAATCTGATGGCACCTGTTTGATTTATATCGACCGTCACCTGGTACACGAAGTCACCAGCCCGCAGGCGTTTGAAGGCTTGCGTATGGCTGGCCGCAAGCCATGGCGTAACTCCAGTATTGTGGCGAACCCTGACCACAATACACCGACCAAAGATTGGGACAAAGGTATTGAAGACCCGATCTCGCGTCTGCAGGTAGAGACCCTGGACAATAACATCAAAGAGTTTGGTGCTTTGGTGTATTTCCCGTTTAAAAACAAAGATCAGGGCATTATCCACGTCATCGGGCCTGAAAATGGTACGACATTGCCTGGCATGACTGTGGTCTGTGGCGATAGCCATACCTCTACCCATGGTGCTTTCGGTGCCTTGGCGCATGGTATTGGTACCTCAGAAGTAGAACACGTGTTGGCAACACAAACACTGGTAGCCAAAAAATCCAAAAGCATGCTGGTGCGTGTTGATGGCCAGCTTGGCAAAGGTGTGACCGCGAAAGACGTGGCATTGGCTATTATTGGCAAAATCGGAACTGCTGGCGGTACTGGCTATGCGATTGAATTCGGTGGCGAAGTGATTCGTAGCTTGTCCATGGAAGGCCGTATGACGCTGTGTAATATGGCGATTGAGGCTGGTGCACGTGCCGGCCTGGTCGCGCCAGACGAGAAAACAGCGGCCTACCTCGAAGGTCGTCTGCATGCGCCTAAAGGTGACCACTGGACCAAGGCAGTGGCTTACTGGACTACGCTGAACTCTGAAGCTGACGCAGAGTTTGATACCGTGGTGACCTTGAATGGTGCTGAAATTGCGCCGCAAGTGACCTGGGGCACCTCACCCGAGCAAGTGCTGCCAATCGGCTCTACGGTGCCGGATCCGGCGAAAGAAGTGGATGCAACCAAGCGCACCAGTATCGAAAACGCTTTGAAGTACATGGGCTTGTCAGCGAATACGCCGATTGATCAAATTCAGCTGGATAAGATTTTTATTGGTTCATGCACAAATTCCCGCATTGAGGATTTGCGCGCTGCGGCTGGTGTTGCCAAAGGTAAAAAAGTGGCCAGCAATATCAAACTGGCGATGGTCGTGCCCGGTTCTGGCCAGGTGAAGCGCCAGGCAGAGGCTGAAGGCCTGGACAAGATTTTTATTGAGGCTGGTTTTGAGTGGCGTGAGCCAGGTTGCTCCATGTGCCTGGCCATGAACGCAGACCGTTTGAGCCCGGGTGAGCGCTGTGCCTCTACCTCTAACCGTAACTTTGAAGGCCGCCAGGGCCCGGGTGGTCGTACGCACCTGGTCAGTCCGGAAATGGCTGCCGCTGCTGCGATTGCCGGTCACTTTGTGGACGTGCGCAGCGCATAAGAGGAGAACATCATGAAAGCATTTACTACTTTAAATGGGCTGGCCTGTCCGCTGGATCGTGCCAACGTCGATACCGATGCCATTATCCCGAAACAGTTTCTGAAATCGATTAAACGTTCTGGATTTGGCCCTTACTTGTTTGATGAGTGGCGTTATACCAACTATGGCGAGCCTGGCATGGATTGCAGTACCCGTCCGCTTAACACAGAGTTTGTCCTGAACCAGCCACGTTATCAGGGCGCACAAGTGCTGCTGGCGCGTGATAACTTTGGTTGCGGCTCTTCGCGCGAACACGCGCCATGGGCGATTGAGGACCAAGGCTTTCGCGTAATTATTGCGCCTAGCTTTGCCGACATTTTCTTTAACAACTGCTATAAGAATGGCATTTTGCCGATTGTGGCCTCAGCTGAGCAAGTCGATAGCCTGTTCAAAGAATGCCTGGCCAATGAAGGCTATACACTGAATGTCGATTTGGCCGCACAAACGGTGACCACGCCTTCTGGCCAGTCATTCAGTTTTGAAATTACGCCTACCCGTAAGCACAACCTGCTGAACGGCCTGGATGAAATCGGCCTGACTTTACAGCATACGGATGAGATCCGTGCTTTTGAAGAAAAGCACAAACAAAGTCAGCCCTGGTTATTTGCTTAATGGAACGTGTCTTCTCTCGCAAAGAGAATGCATCAAAAAATAAAAGGAATTTTTAAATGGCATTAAATATTGCTGTATTGCCAGGTGATGGCATTGGCCCGGAAATTATTGCGCAAGCGTTGCGCGTACTGGAAGTATTGAAAAAAGACGGCCTGGACATGACCTTTACGGAAGCGCCTTTGGGCGGCCAGGCTTATGACCAGTTCGGTCATCCATACCCTGAGTTTACGCAAGAGGTCTGTCGTAAAGCTGACGCCGTCTTGCTGGGCGCCGTCGGTGGTCCGCAGTACGACAACCTGGACCGCCCATTGCGTCCTGAGCGCGGCTTGCTAGCTATCCGCAAGGACTTGGGTTTGTTCGCTAACCTGCGTCCTGCCGTACTGTTTCCTGAGCTGGCGAATGCCTCTACCTTGAAACCAGAAGTAGTGGCAGGCCTGGATATCATGATCGTGCGTGAACTGACTGGTGACGTTTATTTCGGCCAGCCACGCGGCATGCGCACTAACGAGCAGGGCGTGCGTGAAGGTTTCAACACCATGATTTACAGCGAGCCTGAAGTGCGTCGCATTGCGCATGTGGCTTTTGACATCGCCATGAAGCGTGGCAAGAAGTTGTGTTCTGTGGACAAGGCCAACGTGCTGGAAACCACTGAGTTCTGGAAAGAGATCGTCATTGATGTGGCTAAAGAGTATCCGGAAGTGGAGTTGAGCCATATGTACGTCGACAATGCCGCCATGCAGCTGATTCGTAATCCTAAGCAGTTTGATGTCATGGTTACCGGCAACATTTTTGGTGACATCTTGTCTGATGAAGCTTCGATGCTGACCGGCTCTATCGGCATGCTGGCGTCTGCTTCCTTGAATGAAAGCAAAAAAGGCTTGTATGAGCCATCACATGGTTCTGCGCCGGATATTGCTGGCAAGAACCTGGCCAACCCGATTGCGACGATTCTGTCAGTGGCGATGATGTTGCGTTACAGCTTTGATAATGAAGCGGCCGCGACCCGCATTGAAAATGCAGTGAAAAAAGTATTGGCAGCAGGCTACCGCACGGGTGATATCTACGAAGAGGGCACCAAGAAAGTTTCTTGCTCTGAAATGGGTGACCAGATCGTCGCTGCCATGTAAAGCAGGCTCTGCGGGCGGCGCTGTTCATGCCGCCCGTTCAGTTTTAAGATATAGTCGTAACTAGTATTGATTAGGAATTTAAAAATGGCACAATTTGATAATGTCAGCGTAAAAAAGAAAGCCAACGTTTATTTCGATGGTAAATGTGTGAGCCACACGGTGTTGTTCCCGAATGGCACACGCTGTACCGTGGGCGTGATTTTTCCTAGCACATTGACCTTTAACACCGGCTCACCAGAGTTGATGGAAATTAATGATGGCGTGTGCAAAGTCCGTCAAAAAGACGAAGATAACTGGACAACCTATAAGGGCGGCGAGAAATTCACCGTGCCTGGTAACTCCAGCTTCGATATTGAAGTGTTGGAGACAGTAGACTACGTCTGCCACTTCGAGTAATTGTGATTGCTCGGCAGGGCCGCGTTGCAAGCGCTTGCCGTACTGAATGTACTGTCTGCGCGCTTGCGCCTTGTCCTGCCGTCGCTTGTGAGGTTTTAAAATATGCCAAGTTTTGATATTACGTCTGAAGTCGATATGGTCAATTTGAAAAATTCGATTGATGCTTCTGTCAAGCAGATCACCAATCGTTATGACTTCAAGGGCACGTCGGCCAAAGTCGATTTTAACGAAAAAGACAAAGTGATTACCTTATTTGGTGACAACGACTTTCAGCTGGATCAGGTGAAAGACATCTTGTTGCCAGCCATGGAAAAAAAAGAGCCTGAGTCATCCAAGCGCCTGGAGCACAAGGATGTGCAAAAAGTCTCAGGCAACAAGGTGAAGCAAGAGCTGCATGTGCGTGATGGCATTGATAGCGACCTGGCCAAGAAAATCACCAAGCTGATTAAAGATAGCGGCATGAAGGTACAGGCGAGCATCCAGGGGGATACGGTACGTGTCAATGGTGCCAAGCGCGATGTACTGCAAGAGGCGATCGCATTTGTGAAAAAAAGTATTACCGATTTCCCATTGAAATACGGTAACTTCAGGGATTAGTCATTGGGAGAATAATATGGCGAAATGGATGACATTAGTATTGACGGTGTTGGTGTTAGCAGGCTGCAACACCATTAATGGCATGGGTAAAGATATTGAACAAGCGGGTGAAGCTGTTCAGAAATCGTCCAAATAATTTATTGTTAATGCCGGATGATCCGGCTGAAATATCGAGTCACTATGTTAAAAGTAGGGTTTGTAGGCTGGCGCGGCATGGTTGGGTCCGTGCTGATGCAGCGCATGATGCAGGAAAATGATTTTGCGGATATCGAGCCGCAATTTTTCACGACTTCGCAAACAGGTGGTGCTGCACCTAAAGTGGGTAAAGATTCTCCTGCATTAAAAGATGCCAGGGATATCAACGCTTTGCGTCAGATGGACGTGGTTGTGACTTGCCAGGGTGGCGATTACACCAGTGAGGTGTTCTCGCAATTACGTGCGACTGGCTGGCGTGGTCACTGGATTGATGCGGCTTCAACCTTGCGCATGGAGCAAGACGCCGTGATCATTTTAGACCCGGTCAATATGCATGTCATTAAAGATGCATTAGCCAATGGCGGCAATAACTGGGTTGGCGGTAACTGTACCGTGTCTTTGATGCTGATGGCATTAAACGGCCTGTTTAAGGCTGATCTGGTGGAGTGGGCGACATCCATGACTTACCAGGCGGCTTCAGGTGCAGGTGCTCAGAATATGCGTGAGCTGATTAGCCAGATGGGGGTGGTGAATGCCTCTGTGGCTGGCTTGCTGGCAGATCCTGCCTCTGCGATCCTGCAAATCGACAAAACGGTGGCGGAGACGATTCGTAGTGAAGCGCTGCCAACCGCTAATTTTGGTGTGCCCCTGGCTGGCAGCCTGATCCCATGGATTGATAAAGACCTGGGTAATGGCCAAAGCAAAGAAGAGTGGAAGGGCGGCGTTGAAACCAACAAGATTTTAGGCCGTGAAGCCAACCCGATCGTGATCGATGGTTTATGTGTACGCATTGGTGCCATGCGCTGCCACTCGCAGGCGTTGACACTCAAGCTGCGCAAAGATGTGCCACTGGATGAAATCAACCAGATGCTGGCCGAAGCCAACGAATGGGCCAAGGTGATTCCTAACGAGCGTGAGATCAGTATGCGCGAGCTCACGCCAGCGGCGATTACCGGCACACTGACCACGCCGGTAGGCCGTTTGCGCAAACTGGCGATGGGTGGCGAATACCTGTCCGCTTTCACGGTGGGCGACCAGTTATTGTGGGGGGCAGCAGAGCCTTTGCGCAGAATGTTGAGAATTCTGGTAGAAGCTTAAGTAATTGATTAAATAGCGGCCCGTAAAGCCATGATTTATTAATGAAATCATGGTCTTTTCGGGCTTTTGCTTTTTATATAATGCGGTTTAATGGGGACTATAGCCTCAAATCGGTGTATTTATTGCTCCCAAGCCGCCTGGGCGTGCTTGCGTGGCTGTGTGAATGATGCTATTTTGACAAGCGCCATGAATGAATAAGGGTTAATCGGTGAGTAAATTTCAATTAAAAAAAATAGCCTTTGCCTTGAGTTTGAGTACGGCCCTCTCGGCGCATGCTGCCGGTTTGGGTAGCATGATTTCCAGCTCAAAACTTGGTGAGCCGCTCAATGCGGAAATTGAGCTGTTGGCGGTGACACCAGCCGAGCTCAACAGCATTCAGGCGACACTGGCCAGCGAGCAGGTCTATCAGGACCAGATGCTGGAAAAGCCGGCTTCTTATCCGTTTATTAAAATTGAAGTGGGTAACAACACCAAAGGTCAGCCTATCCTTAAGCTGACAAGCTCACAGCCGATTACCGAAGCCTTCCTGGATATGTTGATTCAGGTAGATTGGCCGACCGGACGTCTGGTCAAGGAATACACCTTGTTACTGGATCCGCCTGGTTTTAACTCTAATTATGTTTCTGAATCGGCCGGATTACCTGTGACAGGCCAGTCAGTGCCACCAGCCACTACCAATAATACGGCGCGAGTGCCAGAGACAAGTCAGCAGCCCGCCCCAGAGCCCAGGTCCGAACCCAGTAAACCTCGACAATCTAAGCCTGCAGCGGTGCCCGCACCGAAACAGGTGGCAGCGGATGAGGCTGCGAACGCCGAGCAAGCGTTGACTACTGAGCGTGGTGATACGCTTTATGCCATTGCCAGGCAAATGAAGCCTGATAACGTCAGCGTGGAGCAAATGCTGGTGGCACTTTACCAATCTAACCAGCAGGCGTTTGATGGTAAAAACATGAATCGCCTTAAGGTGGGCAAGATTATTCGCATGCCAGATCAGGCTACGCTGGATAGTGTCAGTCGCCCGCAGGCAAAAAGCCTGATTGCCGAGCATGCGACCAACTGGCAGGCCTATAAAAATTCACTGGCAAAAGTGGTCAAGGAAAGCGAAGCTAGCCAAACTGGTGGCAATACACAGCAATCTGCAGGCAAGATTGGTGCAGCAGGTGAGAAACCAGCGCCTCAAGCCAAACCAGGCAAAGATGTATTGAAGCTGTCTGCCGGTGACGCTAAGTCAACCACGCAAGCTGACAAGGCCGCAGCTAAAGCATCAGCGGCAGCAGAGGATGCGACCGCTAAAGCGAATGCCATCAAAGAGGAGCAGTCTCGTGCTGCGGCGCTTGAAAAACAAGTCGCAGACATGAAAAAGCTGATGGAAATGAAGAATAGCGCCATGGCGCAGGCTGAGAAAAATGCTGCGCAGGCAGCAACTGAGCCAAAAGCAGAAGTAAAACCTGATGCAAAAGTAGAGCCAAAACCGTTGGAGCAGGCTGCCAAAGCGCCTGCAGAGCAAACCAAAGTGCCACCAGCCGCGGTTGTGCCGGAAAAACCGACACCAACTGCAGAGCCAGCCAAGCCTGAGTTGCCTGTAGAGGAACCCGCAGCAGAGACTGTACAGCAGCCTTCGTTTATGCATGTATTGCTGGAACGCCTGAAAAACATCAGCCCGGTGTTGCCATTGGCATTGATCGCCTTGCCAGTATTGTTGTGTGTCTGGGCATTGATCCGTATTCGCCGTAAAAAACAAATCGATAATTTTGAAGATGTGATTGTCACGTCACCAGCCACCGAAATGCAGAACAATACGGTGTTCGGGGATACGCAAGCTGCCGCTTCTGGCGACACTTCTTTCCTAACGGATTTCTCGCAAAGCGGTGTCGGTGGCATGATAGATTCGCACGATGTGGATCCGATTGCCGAAGCAGAAGTGTACATGGCCTATGGTCGTGATGCACAAGCTGAGGAGATTCTGAAAGACGCGATTCAGAAAGATCCCGAGCGTCAGGAGCTCAAGTTGAAGTTGCTGGAAATTTATCAGACAACGGGTAATAAAGCTGCGTTTGAGTCCCTGGCCAGTGATGTCTATGCCAAAGCTGGTCCGGCAGATGCTGCCTGGTCCAAAGTCAGCGCCATGGGGCAGAAACTGGATCCTGAGAACACGCTATATCAGGCCACGCCAGCAGCAGTCAGTGATGTTGCACCTTTAGCTGATGCAACCGTGCTGCCAGTCGCAGAAACACAAAATGAAGAAGATGCATATCACTTTAACTTTGAAGCGCCTGCCTTGGAGTTTGATGGGGCTTCAGAAGCCGTGGCGGCTGCCAGTGCTGATGCGTTACCTGCCACAAGCGATGACGATGCGTTAGCGCTTGATACGTTTACGAGCGAACCAGCCACTCAGCGTGCAGATGACACAACGCTTGCGTTCTCAGAGGATGCTATCAGTACTGCGGATTCGCTACGCTTTGAGGTTGAACCAGCCTCAGTGGCAAGTGTAGAGCCAACCAGTGATGATGTCAGCGATACTTTAAATGTTGATGATGACCTCGCACTGACACCTAAAGCCCTGGATTTGCCTTCGCTAAACCTGGATGATGTTCCGCAAAGTGCAGAGGCTGCAAGCAGCAAGCCATTGTCAGCAACCACTGGTGAGCAAACGCTGTCGAGTGAGGATGCCGTGTTTGACTCATTGCCTGAGTTGTCACTGGAGCTGGGCGGCCCGAATGATGCGATTGGCGAGCGTGTGAGTGACGATGCTCTGGAAATTGAGGAAATTAGCCTGGGCTCTGCGGATGCTGCGTTAAATGAAACACCTGCCGTAGAGGCCGCAGCCGATAGTATTGCTTTCCCTGAGATATCCCTGGATGTCGCCGATCGCGGTACGGCAAGTGCTGAGGAGATCGCCGATGAACCGGAAGAAGTGAACACCAAACTTGATTTGATTCAAGCCTATATTGACATGGAAGATGTGGTGGGCGCCAAGGAACTGATCGATGAGGTGATCGCAGAAGGTGGCGAGCGTCAGCGGCAACGAGCCAGCGAATTACTGGCAAAATTAGTGTAAATCAAGGCCGGGTTCCCGGCCTTGTTCATTTTCACTGCCACTCACCGGCAGTGTGGCCTGATTTGGCGTAATTACAGACAGCCCTTATACTAGGCGCCATGAAAATTGCGATTGGCATTGAATATCACGGCGCCTATTTTCAAGGATGGCAAAGTCAGCCAAATGCCGCAGGCGTACAAGATGCCATCGAGCGAGCCATTGAGCAGGTCGGCGGTGAAAAAGTCCGTTTACATGCGGCCGGACGTACCGACTCAGGCGTGCATGCCTTGATGCAAGTGGCGCATTTTGAAACTTCAGTTGTCAGACCATTGAGTGCCTGGGTGCGTGGCACAAATGCGCACTTGCCAGCCTGGGTGCGTATATTGTGGGCGGTTGAGGTGGCTGAGGATTTTCATGCCAGGTTTAGTGCCCGTGCGCGCAGCTACCAGTATGTGTTGCATAATCATGCTGTGGCGCCAGCCAGCCAGCACGGGCGTGTGGGCTGGTACCACAGGCCGCTGGATATTGCATTGATGCAACAGGCAGTGCCTGGCTTAGTGGGCGAGCATGATTTTAGCGCTTTTCGTGCCAGTGAGTGCCAGGCCAGCACGCCAATACGCACGATGCATCGTGCCGATATTACACAACATGGGCGATACATCATTTTCAGTTTTAAGGCGAATGCCTTTTTACAGCACCAGATTCGTAATATGGTGGGCGCGTTAGTCTATGTCGGGCAGGGCAAGTTAAGTCCGGCCGCGTTTACCGATTTGCTGCAACATAAAGACAGGCGCCTGTCACCGCCCACGTTTATGCCGGATGGATTGTATTTTACCGGTGTCGAGTACGACGACAGTTGGCAATTGCCAATGTGTGAGGCACACTGGGATTAAAGAGAGTAATTAATCATATGACAAGAACCCGGGTAAAAATTTGCGGAATCACCCGCCTGGAAGATGCATTGGCAGCGATTGCTGCAGGCGCGGATGCGTTGGGCTTTGTGTTTTATGCGCCTAGCCCACGCGCGGTCACGGCGGCACAAGCACAGGCAATCATGGCAGTGCTCCCGCCCTTTGTAAGCAAAGTTGGCCTGTTTGTAAATGCATCGGTTGAAGACGTGCAGCAAGTGATCGCAAGTGCAGCGCTGGATTGTTTGCAGTTTCATGGTGATGAGACGGCAGACTATTGCGCACAATTTAATCTGCCATATTACAAAGCAATCCGCGTCAAACCAGGGGTAAATTTGGTACAATGCGAGCTTGATTTTGCGTCAGCTTCAGCCTTGTTGCTGGATACCTACTCTGAGAAAGCGGTGGGTGGTACAGGGGAGGCATTTGACTGGTCGCTAATCCCTGCAGGTTTGCAAAAGCCATTGATATTGGCCGGTGGTTTAAATCCGGAAAATGTCATGCAAGCCAAGCGTCAGGTGCAGCCTTATGCATTGGATGTGAGTGGCGGGGTAGAAGCACAAAAGGGGATAAAATCCCCGCAAAAAATAGCTGCATTCATGCAGCAGGTGGTGCAGTGTGATGCTGCACGTAATGGGCGGTTTGAGTAGAAAACGAGATACGGAGTAACGCATGCAAGTCTATGACATGCCAGATGAGCGCGGTCATTTTGGCCCTTTTGGTGGCGTTTTTGTCGCAGAAACCCTGGTGGAAGCCTTGGAAGAACTGCGGGTAATGTATGAAAAATACCGTCACGATCCTGAGTTTCTGGCTGAATTTGCTTATGATCTCAAGCACTTCGTTGGCCGTCCCAGCCCGATTTACCATGCTAAACGCCTGTCTGAAAAAGTGGGCGGAGCACAAATCTATCTTAAGCGTGAAGATTTAAACCATACCGGCGCGCACAAAATCAATAATACGATTGGCCAGGCGTTGCTGGCCAAACGCATGGGGAAGCCGCGTGTGATTGCGGAAACCGGTGCCGGGCAACATGGCGTGGCGACCGCGACGATTGCTGCCCGCCTGGGCCTGGAGTGCGTGGTCTATATGGGAGCCGAGGATGTCAAACGCCAGGCGCCAAATGTGTTCCGCATGAAGCTGCTGGGCGCCACTGTGGTGCCCGTCGAAAGTGGCTCAAAAACCCTGAAAGACGCATTGAATGAAGCCATGCGTGACTGGGTGACCAATATCTCCAATACTTTCTACATTATCGGTACTGTGGCAGGTCCACATCCTTACCCGATGATGGTGCGCGATTTCCAGGCCGTCATTGGTATCGAAGCGAAAGATCAAATGCAGGAAATGATAGGGCGTCAGCCAGATGCCATCGTCGCCTGTGTCGGCGGCGGCTCCAATGCCATGGGTATTTTCTATCCATATATTGACGTCGAAGGTGTGCGCCTGATTGGCGTTGAAGCGGGCGGTCATGGTTTGAGCACTGGCCAGCATGCGGCACCATTAACGGCGAATAGCCCGATCGGTGTGTTGCACGGTAACCGTACCTACCTGATGCAAGATGAAGATGGCAATATTATTGAAACGCACTCGATCTCTGCCGGCCTGGATTATCCTGGCGTTGGCCCTGAGCATGCCTGGTTAAAAGACATCAAGCGCGCTGAATACGTGGCGATTACCGATGAGGAAGCCATGACGGCTTTCCATAACCTGTGCCGTACTGAAGGCATTATCCCCGCGATGGAATCCAGTCACGCCTTGGCGCATGCTGAGAAACTGGCCAGAACCATGTCTCCGGATCAGGTGGTGCTGGTAAATCTGTCTGGCCGTGGTGACAAAGACATTAACACCGTGGCACGTTTGGCTAATATTACCCTGTGACCTTTTGCCTGCATGACTGCGCTTGTCGAACGCATCCGCGCAGCCATGCATTGCAGATCCACTGTCATTATTTGAATTAATTAAAAAAGCATTCTTATGTCCCGCATTCAATCTGTATTTGCCACCCTCAAGGCACAAGGTAAAAAGGCACTGATTCCCTACATTACAGCGGGCGATCCGCATCCTGATCAAACGGTGCCTTTGTTGCATGCGTTGGTAGAAGCGGGTGCCGATATGATTGAGCTGGGTGTGCCGTTTTCTGATCCAATGGCGGATGGCCCGGTAATCCAGCGCGCCAGTGAACGTGCATTGGTACACAAGATGGGCTTGCGTAAAGTATTGGCCATGGTGAAAGCGTTTCGCGCAACCAACCAAACAACGCCTATCGTACTGATGGGATACGCCAACCCGATTGAAGCGATGGGGAGTACCCAGTTCGTTGCCTTGGCGAAAGAGGCTGGTGTCGATGGCGTGCTCACGGTTGATTATCCGCCTGAAGAGTGTGAAGTCTTTAACCAGGAACTGGCAGGCGCGGATATTGATAGTATTTTCCTGCTGTCACCTACCACCGAGCCATCACGTACTGAATTGATCGTGAAGCAGGCGACAGGCTTTTTGTATTATGTCTCGCTCAAGGGTGTGACGGGGGCGGCTAACCTGGATATTGTCGAGGTGAAAAAACGCGTGGCAGAAATTCGTCAGCAGACCAGCTTGCCGATTGGTGTGGGTTTTGGTGTCAAAGACGCGGCGACTGCACGTGAAGTAGCGGCGATTGCCGATGCGGTGGTGGTGGGTAGTCGTATGGTATTGGCGATTGAAAGCGCTAATGCCGACAACCTGATTGCCAATGTGCAGACATTAACGAAAGAATTGCGTACGGCGATTGATTCTGTATAGACCGGTGTATTCAGGTTTTCAGCATATCGCAATATAAAAGCAGGAGAAGCTATGAGTTGGTTAGACAAGATTCCACAAAAAATTAAACGTGCTGTTGGCTCGGTACAAAAACGTAATGTGCCAGAAGGCTTATGGCATAAATGTGATGCCTGCCAAACAGTACTTTACCGTACTGACCTGGATGCCAACCTGGAAGTGTGTCCGCAGTGTGGTCATCACCACCGTCTCGGCGCACGTGCTCGCCTGGATGTATTGCTGGATGCAGAAGGCCGTGTTGAAATTGGCGCTGACGTCACGCCGGTGGATGCCTTAAAGTTTAAAGACAGTAAAACTTACGCCGAGCGCATGAAAACTGCCCAGCGTGATGTGAAAGAAAAAGATGCGCTGATTGTGATGCGTGGCACGGTTGAGGGCGTGCCGGTGGTTGCTGCCGTATTTGAATTCAAGTTTATGGGCGGCTCCATGGGCTCTGTTGTTGGCGAGCGCTTCGTACGCGGTGTACAAGATGCCATTCAGCACAAGTCTGCATTTATCTGTATTTCTGCCAGTGGCGGTGCACGTATGCAAGAAGGCCTGTTGTCGTTGATGCAAATGGCTAAAACCAGTGCCGCGTTGACCAAGCTGTCTGAAGCCGGATTGCCATATGTCTCCGTGTTGACGGATCCGACCATGGGCGGTGTGTCAGCCAGCTTTGCCATGCTGGGGGATGTGATTGTGGCCGAACCGAATGCGCTGATTGGTTTTGCCGGCCCGCGCGTGATTGAGCAAACGGTACGTGAGACCTTGCCTGAAGGCTTCCAGCGCGCAGAGTTCCTGCTGACGCATGGTGCCATCGATATGATTGTTGATCGCCGTGAAATGCGTGCCAAACTGAGCCAGGTATTGTCCAGTTTCTTGAATATTACCAAAGCTGCCTGATGCCACTTGTGATACCCGAGCTTCCCCAAACAGTTGAGGATTGGCTCGGCTACATCGAATCCCTGCACCCCAAATCCATCGAGATGGGCTTGGGCAGGGTGCAAACAGTCGCTGCACGCCTGCAGCTAGAATTTCCGTTTACCGTTATCACCGTTGGTGGTACCAATGGCAAAGGCTCTACCTGCGCCATGCTGGAACGTATTTATAGCGCTGCCGGTTACCAGGTAGGCTGTTATACCTCGCCACATCTGGTGCATTATCAGGAGCGTGTTCGTTTCAATAGCAATGTCATTACCGATGCGTTGCTGTGTGAGGCCTTTGCCGCCGTAGAGCAGGCACGTGGGGATATCACACTGACCTATTTTGAAATGGGTACGTTGGCGGCATTATGGGCCTTTGAGCAACAGCCATTGGATGTCGTTATTCTTGAGGTTGGTCTGGGCGGGCGCCTGGACGCGGTGAATATTGTCGATGCCGATTGCGCCATTGTCACCAATGTTGATCTCGATCATATGGAGTTTCTGGGCGATACCCGCGAATTAATCGGTCACGAAAAGGCGGGCATTTATCGCCAGCAGCAGATTGCCATTTGCGGCGATGTGGCGCCGCCAGCGTCATTATTGGCGCATGCCGATACGCTGGCGGTAAAGTTAAACCGTTTTGGCGTGGATTACCAGATTGATATCTCGGATACCCAATACGCACACTATCGGGATGCACAAGGGCAGCTGGATATAGGCAACCTGCGCTTGTTTGGGCATTACCAGTGGAATAATGCCGCGAGCGTAATATTTGCCGGGCGTGCTTTGCAAGCAACATTGCCAGTCACGGAAGGTCAACTGTTGCAGGCGTTAACCGGCACAGAGGTCACTGGCCGTTTTCAATACTTGCAGCACGCGCCGGATGTTATTCTGGATGTGGCACATAACCCACATGCTGCGCGCGCATTATGTGACAACTTGCAGCGCCTGAGTGCCGATGGCGGCCAGGTGATTGCTGTATTCTCCATGTTGTCTGATAAGGATATTGCCAGCGTAGTGGACATCCTGCACCCGGTAATTGATACGTGGCATATTGCCCCCATCCAGCATCCGCGCGCAGCAGCGCTTGATTACTTGCAAGCGTGCTTAAGTCAGAAAGTGCCGCGGGCCCATATTCACCTGCATGCTGATTTACCCGCCGCATTGCGAACGGCTTATAAAAATGCGGCAAAAAATGATAAAATTATTGTGTTCGGCTCATTCTTCACTGTAGCTGCAATACTCGAATTAACGCCTGATCAGTGGGTTGCGTAAAAACGCCACGTGTATACATAGAACTGAATGTGAACCTCAAAACAGTATGGCGAGAGATGCTTTGACAGACAACGAACTGTTGCTCAAGAAAACTGCCCGCAGGCGGTTGGTAGGTGCGATCACCCTGGTGGTTTTGATGCTGATTGTATTGCCCTTTGTGCTTAAAGACCGGGTGATCGAATCCAGCCATGATAACGTTGAAATTACGGTGGTGAATCGCCAGGCCAACCGTGAGCCTATCCTTGAGTTACCTGATGATGAAGTTGTATTGGATAACGAAGCTGCACCAGCGGCCAATACATCAGAAAATAATGCTTCCGAAGTGGCTGAGGCTAATATTGAAGAAGCGCCAGTTTCTGCGCCCGCAGTAGTAGCAACGCCACAAAAACAGGTAAAAACAGAGCCTGCCAAGCCTGTTGTCGCGCCTGCACCAGTTAAACCCGTACCAACCGTTGAACCCAAAGTTGAACCCAAAGTTGAACCCAAAGTTGAACCCAAAGTTGAACCCAAAGTTGAACCCAAAGTTGAACCCAAAGTTGAACCCAAAGTTGCGGCAATCAAGCCTGAAACTAAAGAAGAGCCTGTTGCATCCGATAAAAAAACTGGTAAGTTCTTTGTGCAGTTTGGCGTGTTCTCTGACCCGAAAAACCTGGAAACCCTGCAAGGCAAGCTGAAGCAGGCAGGATTCGAGTCAGCCACCGAAAAAGTGGATGCAGCTGGTCAGAAACTACGCTTGCGTACGCGTACCTATGCTACCCGTAATGATGCGGCAGCTGCCTTGAAAAAACTGGAAGCGGCCGGGTTTAGCGGTATTGTGGCCAGCAAATCCTGATATAGGCCATGACTGTTTTTGATTATCTGGTATTAGGCATTATCGGCTTCTCCATTTTGGTCGGGCTGATGCGCGGCGCCATCCGTGAGCTGTTTTCTGTAGTGGGGTGGGTGCTGGCTTTTTACCTGGCGAATCGTTTTAACGGTGAGGTCATCACCTATATGCCAGAGCAGATTCCTGGCGAGGCGGTAAAAGCCATGGCGGCTTTTTTAGTGGTGTTTTTACTGGTGCTGTTTGTCAGTGCCTTGCTCGCCTTGTTGCTGACTACCTTGATCAAGGCGGTCGGTTTGGGCGGGCTGAACAGAGTACTCGGCGGTTTGGCTGGTATTGTTAAAGGCGTGTTGGTGGTCTGTATCCTGGTGATGCTGGCTGCCATGACGGATTTGCCCAAGGATCCGCGCTGGACAAATGCAACATTCAGTGCGCCAGTAGAAGCGTTGGTCTTGAAATTACTGCCATGGATGCCATCTAGTATTGCTAGGCACGTACATTTGGATCATCAGCGGGTAGATGAATCTGCCATTTAATTTGTAATCAAGTGTTTGATAGGATGTCGCTATGTGTGGAATTATCGGTATTGTAGGCAAGAACCCGGTGAATCAGTTGTTGTATGACGGATTGCTGGTATTACAGCACCGTGGTCAGGATGCCGCTGGTATCGTCACTTGTGATGGCAACACTTTCCACATGCATAAAAACAATGGTCTGGTGAAAGATGTATTTCACACACGCCATATGCGCAATCTGGTCGGTAATGTGGGTATTGCCCATGTGCGTTATCCGACAGCAGGCTCGTCTAGTGCTGCTGAGGCACAGCCGTTCTATGTCAACTCACCCTTCGGTATCGTCTTGGGCCATAACGGTAACCTGACCAACTCCGAGCAACTCAAGTCTGAAATGTTCAGGCAAGACTTGCGTCACATCAACACCAACTCTGACTCAGAAGTGTTGTTAAACGTGCTGGCACATGAAATTGAGAGCACATCCAAAAACGCCTTGCTCAATAGCGATATGGTGTTTGATGCCGTTGCTGGCGTGCACAGACGTTGTAAGGGGGCTTATGCCGTGGTGGCGATGATCGCCAACTTTGGTTTGCTGGCCTTCCGTGACCCACATGGTATTCGCCCTCTGGTGATTGGCAAGCAAGTGACCGACAAGGGGACTGAATATATTATCGCCTCTGAAAGCGTCGCACTGGATGTACTGGGTTTCACCATGGTGCGTGATGTTGAGCCAGGTGAGGCGGTATTTATCGATATGGACGGCAATTTATTCAGTCGTCAATGCGCAACGAATCCAAAACTGACCTCCTGTATTTTTGAATACGTTTACCTGGCACGCCCTGACTCAGTGATCGATGGTGTCTCTGTTTACCAGACCCGCCTGGACATGGGTACCTTGCTGGCCGAAAAGATTAAACGCGAATGGGCGGATAAAAAAATTGATGTGGTGATTCCTATCCCGGATACCAGCCGCCCGAGTGCATTGCAATTAGGGATTGCCTTGGGTCTGGATTACCGTGAAGGCTTTATCAAAAACCGCTATATCGGCCGCACATTTATTATGCCGGGCCAGGCCTTGCGTAAAAAATCCGTGCGCCAGAAACTGAACCCGATCGGCATTGAGTTCAAGGGCAAAAACGTATTGCTGGTAGATGACTCTATTGTGCGTGGCACCACCTCGCAGCAAATCGTGCAAATGGCACGTGATGCAGGCGCAAACAAGGTTTACTTCGCTTCAGCGGCGCCGCCAGTGCGTTATCCAAACGTATATGGCATTGATATGCCTAGCCGTCATGAGTTGTTGGCGACTAATCGTACCGATGAAGAGATTTGTGCCGAAATCGGTGCTGATGCGCTGATTTACCAGGACCTGGATGCCTTGCGTGAAAGCATTGCCAAGTCCAATCCGCACATGACTGAATTTGACTGTAGTTGTTTTGATGGCAAGTATGTCACTGGCGATATTGATGCGGCTTACTTAAACCGTATTGAGTCTGCGCGCAGTGATATGAATAAAAAGCAATTGCCGCCTAACTCGACCACGCAGCTGGATTTGAATCTGTTATCTACAGACCTGGTCGGTGCCGAGTAAAAGTTGACAGGCGCCAGCAAAAGGCGTTTAATGAAATTGCGCTGATTTGAGTGGCGAACTTTAAACGAAGCCAAACTCAGCTTGCGAGCGCATTATAAATACCGCTAAAGCGAGAGCCCCAAAGACCCGTTTTAGCGCAATGCTGAAACGGGTTTTTTATTGTCCAGAGCGCAAGTCAGGATGCTTGTGCAGGAATGTCCGCACCGGACAGAAGTTTGAGGAATCATGAACGATCAATACCATTTGGAAACGCTGGCTGTGCGTGCTGGCACTTTGACCACCGAGTTTGGCGAAAACTCAGAGGCCCTGTTTTTAAATTCCAGCTTCCGCTTTAAAAATGCAGCGCAAGCTGCAGCGCGATTTGGCGGCACCGAGCCCGGCAATATTTACTCACGCTTTACTAATCCGACAGTCACCATGTTCCAGGATAAACTGGCCGCATTGGAAGGCGCAGAGCAGTGTGTGGCAACCTCGAGTGGTATGTCTGCAATTCTCGCCTGCATCATGGGCATTTGCAGTGCAGGTGATCATATTGTGGCATCGCGCAGTATTTTTGGGACAACGGTGCAATTATTCACCAATATCCTGAAACGCTGGGGTCTGGAAGTGACGCTGGTTTCCCTGACAGATGTGGATGCCTGGAAAGCGGCTGCCAAGCCGAATACCAAGCTGTTTTTTGCTGAAACACCTTCAAACCCGCTGACCGAAGTCGGTGATATTGCCAAGCTGGCGGAGCTTGCGCATGCGGCTGGCGCCTATCTGGCGGTTGATAACTGCTTTTGCACGCCAGCATTGCAACGACCGCTCAAGCTGGGAGCTGATATTGTCATCCATTCTGCCACCAAATATATCGATGGTCAGGGCAGGGTATTGGGAGGCGCGGTGCTAGGCAGCAAGGCGCTGATTGAGCCGGTGTATGCCTTTTTGCGCACGGCAGGCGTGACCATGAGTGCCTTTAATGCCTGGGTGTTCGTCAAAGGGTTGGAAACCTTGCAAGTGCGCATGGACGCACATGCCGCACGTGCCCTGGCTTTGGCGCAATGGCTGGAGCAACAGCCTGGGGTAGCGCGCGTCTATTACCCCGGCTTGCCATCGCATCCGCAATACGCACTCGCGCAAAAGCAGCAGCGCTTGGGCGGCGGTATTGTGACCTTTGAAGTGAAGCCACGTGCTGGCCAAACAGCACAAGAAGCTGCATGGGCTCTTATTGATGCGACACGCCTGATTTCCATCACCGCCAATTTGGGCGATGCCAAATCGACGATTACGCATCCTGCTACCACCACGCACAGTCGCGTCAGTGCCGAAGCGCGGGTCGAAGCTGGCATCAAGGATAACCTGGTCCGGATTGCCGTGGGACTGGAGCATGTTGAAGATTTAAAAGCTGATTTGCAATTGCTGACCCAGTTTTAAATTCATGGCGCCGCGCATTCATTTGCGCGGCTTTCTAAAATTCCTTTTTTAGCATCATTCACTGGCGCTGACAGAAATAGTTCGTCAGTGCATCCTCAATGTTGTCCGCGTCTCTGGTTTGCATCATCACTCCCTTTCAGTTTTGCCCGATTGGCCTGTCAGCCGCGATTAGGCGCGCCGGATTGCGCTAAATATGCTAAAATCGCGTGATAACTTTTAACTATAAATTGGGTCAAGAATGAGTCAGTCTCCAGATCAATTTGCTAAAGAAACCCTGCCTATCAGCTTAGAAGACGAGATGCGCCGCAGCTATCTCGATTACGCCATGAGCGTGATTGTGGGCCGTGCGCTTCCCGATGTGCGTGATGGTTTAAAACCTGTGCACAGACGCGTGCTGTTTGCCATGCACGAGCTGTCCAATGACTACAACAAGCCTTATAAAAAATCTGCCCGTATTGTTGGTGACGTGATCGGTAAGTACCACCCGCACGGCGACACTGCGGTGTATGACACCATCGTACGTATGGCGCAGGATTTCTCCCTGCGTTACATGCTGGTCGATGGCCAGGGTAACTTCGGTTCGGTTGATGGCGACAATGCAGCGGCGATGCGGTATACCGAAATCCGCATGTCCAAAATTGCCCACGAGTTACTGGCAGATATCGACAAGGAAACCGTCGACTTTGGCCCTAACTACGATGGTAGTGAGCATGAGCCTCTGATTATGCCGGCGCGTATTCCCAACCTGCTGATTAACGGCAGCTCGGGTATTGCGGTGGGTATGGCGACCAATATTCCGCCTCACAACCTGAATGAAGTGCTGAATGCCTGTTTCGCGTTGTTGAAAAATCCTGAAATCACTATTGATGAGTTGATCGAGTTGATTCCGGCGCCTGACTTCCCGACTGCGGGTATTATTTATGGCACGGTAGGGGTGAAAGAAGGTTACCGCACTGGCCGTGGCCGTGTGGTGATGCGTGGCCGCACCCACTTTGAAGATTTGGAAAAAGGCGGGCGCCAGTCCATCATTATTGATGAATTGCCCTACCAGGTTAACAAGAAAACGCTGATTGAAAAAATCGCCGAACTGGTTAACGAGAAAAAAATTGAAGGTATCTCTGATCTGCGTGACGAATCTGACAAGTCAGGTATGCGCGTCGTCATTGAGCTGAAGCGTGGCGAAGTGCCAGAGGTGATTCTAAACAACCTCTACAAACAGACACAGCTGCAAGATACATTCGGTATGAACATGGTGGCGCTGATGGACGGCCAGCCACGCTTGCTCAACCTGAAGCAGATGCTGGAAGCATTCTTGCGTCATCGCCGCGAAGTAGTGACACGTCGTACCGTGTTCGAACTGCGCAAGGCGCGTGATCGCGGCCACGTGCTGGAAGGCTTGGCTGTAGCACTGGCCAACGTGGACGAGATGATTGCCATCATCAAAGCCGCGCCAACACCGCCAGAAGCGAAAAAAGAGTTGATGGCGCGCAGCTGGAACTCTCCGGTAGTTGAGGAAATGCTCAAACGTGCTGCCATGGAAGCTTCGCGTCCAGAGGGCTTGTCTGTCGATTTTGGCATGACGCCAAAAGGCTATAGATTGTCTGATGTACAAGCGCAGGAAATTCTGCAAATGCGCTTGCAACGCCTGACAGGCCTGGAACAGGACAAGATTGTCAACGAATACAAAGAAGTAATGGATGTCATCGCCGACTTGCTGGATATCCTGGCCAAGCCAGAGCGCGTGACCGCGATTATTGTCGAAGAACTGAACGAAATCCAGAAACAGTTTGGTGACAAACGTCGTTCCGAGATTGAGCAGAACACGCAAGATTTGTCACTCGAAGACCTGATTACGCCACAAGATGTGGTGGTGACGTTATCGCATACTGGCTATGTTAAATCCCAGCCGCTGGATGAGTATCGTGCACAGCGTCGTGGCGGTCGTGGCAAACAGGCGGCTGCGACTAAAGAAGACGACTTTATCGACAAGATGTTTGTCGCGAATACGCATGACTACATCCTGTGTTTTAGCAGCCGTGGCCGAGTTTACTGGCTAAAAGTTTATGAAGTACCGCAAGGCAGCCGTGTCAGCCGTGGCAAACCGATTGTAAACCTGTTCCCGTTGGAAGAGGGCGAGAAAATCAACGCCATCCTGCCGGTGAAAGAGTTCGACGAGAGTCACTACGTATTTATGGCGACAGCCAAGGGCACTGTGAAGAAAACAGCGCTGACGGAATTCGCTAACCCACGTAAGTCCGGCATTATCGCTATTAACCTGGATGAAGGTGATTACCTGATCGGTGCCGAAGTGACCAATGGTCAGAACGACATTGTGCTGGTTTCCAATGGTGGTAAAGCCGTCTGGTTCACGGAGGATGACGTCCGTCCAATGGGCCGCGCAACACGTGGTGTACGCGGCATGAAGCTGGCGGTCAAACAGCAGGTATTGTCCTTGCTGATTGCTGAGAATGATCAACAGTCTGTGTTGGTGGCAACAGAAAATGGTTACGGCAAGCGTACTGTATTGTCCGAGTTCCGCCATTCTGGTCGCGGCACACAAGGCGTGAAAGCGATTGCCATCAGTGAACGCAATGGTTTGGCTGTTGCGGCCAGACTAGTGACGGCAGAAGATGAAATTATGCTGATTACCACCGGTGGCGTATTAATCCGTACCCGCGTCAAGGAAATCCGCGATATGGGTCGTGCTGCACAAGGTGTCACCCTGATCAACCTGGGTGAAGGTGAGAAGTTGTCAGGACTGGAGAAAATTGTAGAAACTGACGATGATGGTGTCGAGAGCGACGAGAACGAAGAATAAACACACGCATGAAACAGATCTTTAACTTTTCTGCCGGACCGGCAGTGCTTCCTAAACCAGTGCTGGAGCGCGCGCAAGCCGAAATGCTTGACTGGCATGGCTCTGGCATGAGCGTGATGGAAATGTCGCATCGCGGCAAAGAATTCACCAGTATCCTGGAAAAAACCGAAGCTGATTTGCGCCAATTGCTGTCCATCCCGGCCAATTACAAAGTCTTGTTTTTGCAGGGCGGCGCAATTGGGGAAAATGCCATCATTCCGATGAACTTGCTTAACGGTAAGTCTGCGGATTACGTGGTGACAGGCTCCTGGAGCAAGCGCAGCGTAGAAGATGCCAAAGCCTACGGTCAGATTAATATCGCCGCCAGTGCTGAAGTCGGTGGCTTTACGACGGTGCCCGCTTTTGCTGACTGGACGCTTAATAAAGACGCGGCCTATGTGCATTACTGCACCAACGAAACGATTAACGGTGTCGAGTTTCTGGATGTCCCTGACACGCATGGCGTGCCGATTGTGGCGGACATGTCCTCACATATCCTGTCACGCCCGATTGATGTTTCCAAATATGGTGTGATTTATGGTGGTGCGCAAAAAAATATCGGCCCGGCAGGTTTATGCCTGGTGATTGTGCGTGAAGATTTGCTGGCGCAAGCCTCTCCGTTAACACCGGCGGTATTCCACTGGAAAACGCAGGCGGATAACCAGAGCATGATTAACACACCGCCAACCTACAGCATTTATATTGCTGGCCTGGTCTTTGAGTGGTTGCTGGCGCAGGGTGGCGTAGAGGCGATTGAGAAAATCAATATTGCCAAGGCTGATTTGTTATACAACTACCTGGATCAAACCGAGTTTTATGACAATAACATCGAACATGCTTACCGCTCACGCATGAATATTCCATTCCGTTTGCGTGACGAAAGCCTCAATGACGCCTTTTTGAAAGCAGCTGATGCACGTGGCTTGCTGCAATTAAAAGGCCATCGCTCAGTAGGCGGCATGCGGGCCAGCATTTACAATGCCATGCCAATTGAAGGTGTGAAAGCCTTGGTCGAATTCATGCAAGAATTCGAAAAAAGTCATTCATAAATTACATTAAATATTAATTTCAAATGTCTGATTTATTAAAACAATTTAGAGACAAAATTGATGCGATTGATACGCAGATGCTGGCGCTTGTCAATGAGCGCGCAGCGCTTGCACGCGAAATCGGGCACTTGAAAGATGACGGGGTGATTTATCGCCCTGAGCGTGAAGCACAAGTGATTCGACGCCTGCAGTCAGAGAATCAGGGGCCATTGGCGCCTGAGGCGGTGAGTCATATTTTTCGTGCCGTGATGTCCAATTGTCGCGCACTGGAAAAAGAGCTGTCGATTGCTTTTCTGGGCCCCTTGGGCACTTATAGCGAAGAGGCGGCACTCAAGCAGTTTGGTGAAGGCCGTCAGGCTGTGGTGTGCGCGAGCATTGATGAAGTGTTTCGTACCGTAGAAGCGGGGCAGGCCGATTACGGCGTGGTGCCGGTAGAAAACTCTACCGAAGGCGCCGTTGGCATTACACTGGATTTATTGTTGTCCAGTCCATTACAGGTCATTGGCGAGATTACCTTGCCTGTGCATCACTGCTTGTTGTCCGCACAGCAGGATATCCGCCAGATCAGTCATGTATTCTCTCACGCACAATCATTGTCGCAATGCCATGAGTGGCTAAATAAACACCTGCCAAATGCTGCGCGTGAAGCGGTGACCAGCAATGCACGTGCGGCGCAAATGATCCACGAGCTGGTGGCGAGTGAAGGCACGTTTGCGGCGGCGATTGCCAGTAAACGTGCGGCCGATTTATTCGATTTGCATATCCTGGCCGAAAACATCGAAGATGATCCGAAAAACACCACACGCTTCCTGGTGGTGGGTAATCATGCCGTGGCACCTTCCGGCCAGGACAAAACCTCGCTGGTCATGAGCGCACAAAACAAACCTGGCGCGGTATTGCAGTTACTGGAACCATTTTCACGCCATGGCGTGAGCATGACCAAGCTGGAGTCCCGTCCGTCCCGTCAAAATCTATGGAATTACGTGTTTTTCGTCGATATTGAAGGGCACCAGCAGCAACCATCCGTACAGGCAGCGCTCAAAGATCTCGCTGAACGCGCCACATTACTCAAAGTGTTGGGCTCTTACCCAACCGCTATTATTTAATTCAATCTATGTCTTTATCAGAATTAGCCCCTGCCAATATTCGTGCCATCGCGCCATATCAGGGTGGCAAACCTATCAGTGAATTAGCCCGCGAAATGGGGCTCAATGAAGCTGATATCGTCAAGTTAGCCTCTAATGAGAATCCCTTGGGCATGAGCCCAAAGGCACAAATGGCATTAGAAGAAGCCATTTGTGAGATTGCCCGTTATCCGGATGGCAACAGCTTTGCCTTGCGCGATGCCGTGAGCCAGAAATACGGCGTACAACCGGCACAGATTGTGTTCGGTAACGGCTCAAACGATATTCTGGAACTGGCAGCACGTGCTTTTCTAAGCGCAGGCGATGAAACGATTTATTCACAGCATGCTTTTGCGGTGTATCCGTTGGTGACGCAAGCCGTTGGCGCCACTGGCGTGGTGGTGCCTGCGGTTGAGTTTGGCCATGACCTGCAAGGTTTTTTTAAGGCGATCACGCCTAAAACCAAGCTGATTTTTGTGGCCAACCCAAATAACCCAACAGGCACACTGATCAGCAAAACAGATTTAAAAGCCTTTTTGCAACAAGTGCCCAAGCACATCCTGGTGGTGCTGGATGAAGCCTATGACGAGTACTTGTCTTCTGTCGATAAGTCTGAGGCGATTGGCTGGCTGGCAGAATTTGAAAACCTGATTATTTCGCGTACCTTTTCCAAGGCCTATGGCCTGGCTGGCTTGCGCGTGGGTTTTGGCCTGATGCATGCCACCCTGGCTGACTTAATGAACCGCGTGCGGCAGCCATTTAACGTCAATAGCCTGGCGCAGGTGGCTGCCACCGTCTCCTTGCAGGATGAGGACTTTGTAGCACGTAGTTATGCTGCCAACCAGGCGGGCATGACACAGATCACACAAGGGCTGGAGCAACTGGGCTTGAGCTATATCCCATCCTACGGCAACTTTGTCAGCTTTAAAGTGACCAATGCCAATGCGGTGAACCAGGCTTTGCTCAAGCAGGGGGTGATTGTGCGCCCGGTCGCCAATTACGAGATGCCGGATTATTTACGCGTCAGCATTGGGTTGTTTAGCGAAAATGCCCGCTTTTTAGACGTGCTGGAAAAGATTTTAAAGTCATGACTGTATACGAAAAATTAGCCACCGATGATGTAAGGGTGCTGGAGATCAAGCCGCTAGTGAAACCGGCAGAACTATTGTCACGCCTGCAGGAAAGTACGGTCAGCACGCAAAATATCCTGAAGACACGCACTGCGATTCATCACATTTTGCATCAGGGCGATGACCGCCTGCTGGTGATTGTTGGCCCGTGTTCTATCCATGATACCGAAGCCGGTATGGAGTACGCTAAACGCCTGCTGGACGTGCGCACACGCCTGGCAGGTGAGTTGTTGATCGTCATGCGCGTTTATTTCGAGAAGCCGCGCACTACCGTGGGCTGGAAAGGCCTGATCAACGATCCGCACCTGGATGGCACTTACGACATTAATCTGGGTCTGGAAAAAGCACGTCGTTTCTTGCTGGATGTGAACGAGATTGGCATGCCGGCGGCGACTGAGTTCCTGGATGTGGTGTCGCCACAATATACGGCCGACCTGGTGAGCTGGGGCGCGATTGGTGCACGCACCACAGAATCGCAAATCCACCGTGAACTGGCTTCTGGCTTATCCTGCCCGGTAGGCTTTAAAAATGGCACGGATGGTGGCGCCAAAGTCGCCATTGATGCAATTAAAACCGCTGCCAGCCCGCATCACTTTTTGTCGATGACCAAAGAAGGCGAATCCGCCATTTTTGCCACCAGGGGTAACGAAGACTGCCATGTGATTTTGCGTGGCGGCAAAGCGCCTAATTATGATGCACAAAGTGTGGCGGCAGTGTGTGACCAGTTGGCGGACGCCGGCCTGGCGCCTGTGCTGATGGTAGATTGCAGTCATGGCAACAGCCAAAAACAATATAAAAACCAGATCGCGGTGGTCGATGATGTTGCCAGCCAAGTCTCTGCGGGTGATGCGCGCATTATTGGCGTGATGCTGGAATCACATTTGAACGAAGGCCGCCAGGATCATTCGCCAGGTTGCAGCCTGAATTATGGGCAATCGATTACAGACGCCTGCCTGGGCTGGGATGACTCGGTGACTGTATTGGAAATCCTGGCAGCATCTGTCAAAGCACGTCGCGAAAAACGGGCCGCTGAAGAGTAAGCGATCAGCAGGCAAAACACCGGCCGCGCCAGTGAGCGCGGCTTTTTTATGCCTGTTATGATCCCATTTGACGCCTGCTCATGAAAATCATGAGCAGGGAATCATTGTCTGTTGCAGGCTGTTCATGCAACGCATGCGTATGATGCCAGTCTTACTTAACAGACATTGCAAACGCAGCTTGTACAGGACTTGCAATGAACACATAGTAGTCACAAACAATTGTTGTATGATGAAGTTTGAAACTGTCTTGCAACTTTACATGAATGAATAGAATTGAATAACGAGCGATTATGCATATACACGTATTAGGGGCTGGTGCTGGCGGTGGCTTTCCGCAGTGGAACTGTAATTGTCAAAACTGTGATGGTTTGCGCAAAGGCACGATTAAGGCTAAACGCCGCACCCAATCATCGATTTGTGTCTCCAGCAATGGCGTGGACTGGGTGTTGTTTAATGCTTCGCCTGATGTATTGCAACAAATCCAGGAATTTGCCCCGTTGCAACCTGGCCGTGGCATTCGTGATTCCGGCATTCAGGGCATTGTATTGATTGACGCGCAAATCGACCATACTACCGGGCTGTTCATGCTGCGTGAGGGTCAGGTCAAACGTGAAATTTACTGCACTAAGATGGTCTACGAAGACCTGACCACCGGTAACCAGATTTTGAATATCCTTGGCCATTACTGTGGCGTTAACCATCATGAAGTTGCCATCGATGCCAATGATGTCAGCAACGCGCACAGTTTTGAAATCCCTGGCGTGCCTAACTTGCGCTTTACTGCAGTGGCCTTGAAGAGTGCGGCACCGCCATATTCACCACACCGTAACGACCCACATCCTGGCGACACCATCGGCGTGTTGATTGAAGAAATTTCTACCGGCAAAAAATGCTGGTACTCACCTGGCCTGGCTGAAATCGAGCCACATTTACCGCCTTTGATGAACCAGGCCGATTGCATTATGGTCGATGGCACGTTCTGGACCAATACCGAGATGCTGGATATGGGCCTGATGACCAAGACTGCACGCAGTATTGGTCATAACCCACAGTCCGGCCCAGGCGGTATGATAGAAGAGTTGGACAAGTTTGGTCAGGATAAGCCTGTACGTAAGGTGCTGATTCATATCAATAACACCAACCCGATTTTAAGGGAAGATTCCGCCGAACGCGCAACGCTTGATCAACACAAGATTGAGGTGGCGTACGACGGCATGGACATCATTCTATAGGAGAGCAATATGAACGCAGTCAGCAACGACAACTTGCCATGGTCCCGTGAAGAGTTTGAAGCCAAGCTCCGCGAAAAAGGGAAGGGTTACCATATCTACCACCCGATTCATGTGCTGATGTATGAAGGCAAGTTAAGCAAAGAGCAGTTACAGTGCTGGGTGGCGAATCGCTATTACTACCAGATCATGATCCCGCAAAAAGATGCGGCAGTCATGTCTAACTGCCCGGACAAAGAGGTGCGTAAAGGCTGGATACACCGGATTACCGACCATGATGGTTACGAAGGCTCTGAAGGCGGCATCGAGGCCTGGGTTAAGCTGGGTGAGGCCGTTGGTTTAACACGCGAGCAGATCACCTCACTGGAGCTGGTTTCGCCAGGCGTGCGTTTTGCGGTGGATGCCTATGTCAACTTCGCCCGTCAGCGCCCCTGGCAGGAAAGCGTTTGCTCTAGCCTGACCGAGCTGTTTGCACCGCATATTCACCAGCAACGCATCAGCTCCTGGCCAACCATGTATCCCTGGGTCAAAGAAGAAGGCTTTATTTACTTTAAAAAACGCCTGACAGAAGCCAGACGCGACGTAGAGCAAGGCCTGGACATTACCCTGGATTACTTCAGTGTGAGCCGCGATATGCAGCTGCGTGCGCTGGATATCCTGCAATTCAAGCTGGATGTGTTATGGGTAGTGGCCGATGCCATTATGCTGGCCTGCACCCAGATCAAGGTGGAAGACCGCGACTACACACGTCAACCCGTGATCAAGTTTAGATAAGTGACGAAAGTAATTCTATGGAAAATAACATTCAACATTCAGATATCTACGCCATCGCCTTGCACCATCGTTTTCAATGGGAAGAAGCGCAGCAAAGCTACGTCATCCTGTTTCCTGAGGGCATGGTGAAATTGCATGGGGGCGCCGGTGAAATACTGAAGCGTGTGGATGGTAAAACCACGGTCGGAGAGATTGTTGTTGATTTGAAAACAAGCTTTCCCGATGCCGAAGACATTGAGAATGATATTTTAGGCATGTTTGACCTGGCCGTTGGTAAAGCCTGGTTGCGCAAGCTGAATTAATCCGAAACGAGGGCATCATGGCACAGTTAAATAATGGTGTTGCAGCAAGCGTCACACAGAAGCAGCCTTTATGGTTGTTGGCTGAGGTCACTTATCGCTGTCCGCTACATTGCGCGTTTTGTTATAACCCGACCGATTATGACAAGCACACCAAAAATGAATTAACGACTGAGCAATGGATCAGCGCCTTGCGTGATGCGCGTAAAATGGGTGCCATCCAGTTGGGGATTTCTGGTGGCGAGCCTTTGTTGCGTGATGATATTGAAGAGATTGTCGCCGAAGCGCATAAGTTAGGCTATTACAGCAACCTGATCACCTCAGGTGTCGGCCTGACTGAAAAGCGTATCCAGGCGTTTAAAGAAGGCGGCCTGGACCATATCCAGCTCTCCATGCACGATGTTACTGAAGACATCAGCAACTTTATTACCAATACGCGCACTTTCGAGTTGAAGAAAAAAGTAGCAGCCATGATTAAATCGCATGGCTACCCCATGGTGTTGAATGTAGTGATACACCGTTATAACATTGACCAGGTGGGCAAAATCCTGGAAATGGCTGAAGCCTTGGGGGCTGACTATGTCGAGCTGGCCAATACGCAGTATTACGGCTGGAGCCTGGTCAACCGTGACCAACTGATGCCTACCCGCGAACAATTAGATCGTGCGGAAGCGGCTACCAATGCGTTCAGGGAGCGCGTGGGCAATAAAATGAAGGTATTCTTTGTGGTCCCCGACTACTTTGCTGACCGGCCCAAGAAATGTATGAATGGCTGGGGCGAAGTATTCATGATTGTGACCGCCAATGGCGATGTCTTGCCATGCCATTCGGCACGAGTCTTACCCGGTATGACGTTCCCGAATGTGCGCGAAAATGGCCTGGAATGGGCCTGGAAAGAGTCACCAGCATTTACCAAATACCGCGGCATGGAGTGGATGAAAGAGCCTTGCCGCAGTTGTGACGAAAAAGAAAATGATCTGGGCGGTTGCCGTTGCCAGTCCTACTTGCTAAGTGGTGATGCTGAAATGGCGGATCCGGTATGCACTAAATCGCCTAATCGCCATTTGATTGATGAAGCGTTGATCAACTCACAAAATCCGTTGGTACGTGAGCAGCCCATCATTTTCAGAACGGACAAAAACTCCAAAAAATATGTCGAAGGTGGCAAGGAAAGAATCGAGCAGTTTCACGCCTTGCCTTAAGGCTGCGCATGCCTGCCATTGTGGCTTATAATCTTAAAGGTGCCTGAGGGCACCTTTGCTTTTTTACAAGGTTGTTCATGTTGAAATCCCGTTCTTCTACCCTGGTGCTGGTCTTGGCTGGGTTGGCTGCGTTAGCGCCATTTGCAATTGACACCTATCTGCCTGCGTTTCATGTCATGGCCGCTGAGTTTGGTACGGATGAACTGGCGATCCAGCAGAGCCTGACCTTGTATTTGCTACCCTATGCCATGATGACGCTGTGTCACGGCGCCATTTCAGATGCTATCGGGCGCATCACCACTATTAAATGGGGACTGGCCATTTTCGCGCTGGCGAGCCTGGGCTGTGCATTTGCCCCCAACGTGCAGACCTTGTGGCTGTTCCGCGCCTTGCAAGGCGTGAGTGGCGGGGCGGGCAACACGGTGGCACGCGCCATGGTGCGCGACCTGTTTTCTGGTGCACAAGCGCAACGGGTGATGGCAACTGTACAGTTATTATTCGGCATCGCCCCAGCAGTGGCCCCCATTTTAGGCGGCGTATTGCTGGGCATACACTGGCAAGCGATTTTCATTTTCTTATCTGTTTATGCTGCGATTGCGCTATGGATGGCGGTGCGCTACCTGCCGGAGACCATGACACCGGAAAAACGTATCGTATTCTCGGTGAAAGGGATTATCGCCACCTATAGCAAGATGCTGAGGCATAAGGTATTTCTTGGCCTCATCGCTTGCCTGGGCTTGAACTTCTCTGCATTTTTTATTTATGTGCTGGCCAGCCCGGTTTTCCTGGTCAAGCATTTGCATTTAAACAGCCAGCAATTCGGCTATCTGTTTATTCCTACGGTGACTGGCATGATGCTTGGGTCATGGATCTCACGCCATACAGCGGGTAAAGTGGCGCCAGCGCGCATTCTGCACTGGGCATTTGCCTGGATGGTATTCATTGCCAGTTGTAATGTGGGTGTGCAATGGTGGGCGAGCACCACCACGCACAGCGACTGGTGGCTAGCCATTTTACCGATTGCCTTGTTTAACGTGGGTATGGCGGCAGCCATGCCTGTGTTATCAATCGCCGCCCTTGATTGCTATCCGACCCTGCGCGGTACTGCCGCCTCGGCGCAGGCATTTATGCAAATGCTGTGCTCTACCGTGAGCTCGGCATTGATTGTCCCCTTGGTATGGCACTCGACCTTCACCTTGGCGGCCGCCATGCTGGGGATGACGGTGCTTAGCAGCCTGTTACTGCTGTTGGCACGCAAACCCAAGCCGCCTGTCGCAGCGACTGCCACTTAAGCGCAAGCCCCGAAATATGGGGCATTTACCGATTTCATTACATGTTTGAACAAGGACTGCCTGTTTTAATATAAAGCTGTCAATGCCTGCGAGCTTGCAGGACATTATTCAGAATCGACAAGGGAGTCAATCATGGAAATGACCAGAGAAGAAGAAGCTCAAAAAGCTTACGTCAAGTTGCTGACCGGGCAGGGTGTGAGTGAGCGTGTGCTGGTACAGCGCGAGTTCATCATTATTCGTGTCAGTGCTTTCCTGAAAGATATTCCTTGTGATGGCAGCCATTACCGACATGCGGTCGACCGTTTTATTGCCAGCATTGATCCTGCTGAAATTCCAAGTATCTTGCCGGTGATTCGCGAATTCTTCTCATTCTGGGTGCGCGATATCAAAGCCATTGCGGCCATGAGCCAGGCCAAAGTATTTAATGGCAGCACGCCTGTCGCCATGGTCACGCAGGATGAATTATTCAAGCATTGGTATGATTTGGATAAGACGGCGATGACTCTCCACGAAACACAAGTCATGGATGCTTTTGAACAAGTCACGCTGGTTCGCGGTTTTGAGCCCGCGGTATTTAAAGAGCGCATGCGCATGGCAAAATGCCTGCTGCTGTCGCTACGCCATATTTCGCACAAACAATCCCATAGTTACCGCCAGATGGTGGACAGAAACCTGCCATTGTTTAATGCGCTGGGTTCACAGCACACTTTCCTCAGTGTTTGTCGTGAGTTTTATTACTTTTGGCGTGGGGATATGTTGAAACCACAAACTGCAAGAGTACAAGCAACGCCAATGCGTGAAATGGCGATGGCAGCGTAATATTTGCATGATAAGTCAGGCGGCGAGAAGCCGCCGTCAGGGTTTAAAAAACGCCAGCCTTAGCGCTGGCGAATTTTTTGCAGGATCAGCGCAGACAGTTCTTCAATCGAACGACTGGTGGAGTCTGCCCAGGGAATGCCTGCACTGCGCATCATGCCTTCAGCAATTTCAATTTCCTTGCGGCAGTTATCCAGTGAGGCATAAAAACTATCAGGGCGGCGTTCGTTACGCACAGAGTGCAAACGCTCGGGCTTGATGGTCAGGCCAAAAATCTTGTCGATATTTTTTTGCAAAGCCGCAGGTAAGGCGCCACGTTCAAAGTCTTCTGGAATCAATGGGTAGTTGGCGGCTTTAATGCCAAACTGCATGGCCAGGTAAATGCTGGTCGGTGTTTTACCGCAGCGGGACACACCAATCAGGATCACTTCAGCTTCATCCAGACCGGTATTGGTCATGCCGTCATCATGATTGAGCGTGAAATTAATGGCTTCCATGCGCTCAGAGTAGCTGTTGCCCATGGCGCTATACGCAATGCTGGCACCAGTCAGTGGCTCCTGATTAAGCTCTGAGCCTAGCGGGTAAATAAAGCGGTGGAATAAATCAATAAAGTAGGCATTGGCCTGCTTGAGGTGATTGCGGTGTTCGCCATTACCGACAGACATGATCACAATCGGGCGAATACCATCTTGGGCAGCCACTTTCTGGATATGCTCAAAAGCGGCTTGCACTTTCTCGTCATTGTCCGTGAAGGGCAGGCGAGTAGTGGTGAACTTGGTATTCGGAAAGTGTTCCAGCAGTTTGCTCAAGGCGCCAGCTGTAATCCCCGTGCCATCAGAAATAATAAAAACAGAACGGTGATTCATGGTAACGCCTTGAGTTGATTGCTAAAGTTTACTGCCTAGGTTTACTTCTTGGTCAAACGCTGCCAGGTGGCAACCACTGTGTCAGGGTTGAGTGACACAGACTGGATGCCCTCAGCCACCAGCCATTCGGCAAAGTCTTCATGGTCAGAAGGGCCCTGACCACAAATGCCGACGTATTTGCCCAAGCGGTTACAGGTGTTGATCGCCATTTTCAGCAATACTTTCACCGCATCGTTACGCTCGTCAAAACCGTCTGCCAAAATGCCGGAGTCACGGTCCATGCCTAATGTCAGCTGGGTCAGGTCGTTAGAGCCAATGGAGAAACCATCGAAGTATTCCAGGAACTGTTCTGCCAGCAAGGCATTGGCCGGGATTTCACACATCATGATCAGGCGCAGGCCGTTTTCACCGCGTTTGAGACCGTTCTCTGCCATGATTTCAGTCACAGCGCGCGCTTCTTCCAGCGTACGTACAAATGGGATCATCAACTCAACGTTGGTCAGGCCCAGTTCATCACGCACTTTTTTCATGGCCTGGCATTCCATGGCAAAGCACTCTTTAAAGTCTTCTGCCATATAACGCGCCGCACCACGGAAGCCGATCATCGGGTTTTCTTCGTCCGGCTCATAAATGTCACCGCCAACCAGTTTTTTGTACTCGTTAGACTTGAAGTCTGAGGTACGTACAATCACTGGTTTTGGATAGAAAGCCGCGGCAATGGTCGCTACACCTTCTGTCACTTTATCAATATAAAACTGTTTCGGGCTGGCATAGCCACGTGCACGGTTTTTGATCGTTGCCTGGATGGCCGCTGGCATGGCATCGACATTCAAGATAGCTTTTGGGTGAATGCCAACCATGTTGTTAATCACGAACTCTAAACGTGCCAGGCCTACACCGTCGTTTGGTGTTTGAGCAAAGGTAAACGCCATGTCAGGGTTACCGACGTTCATCATAATCTTGCAAGGCGGTTTTGCCAGTGCGCTGTTAGATTGCGTAGACACTTCGAAGTCCAGGGCGCCATGGTAAACAAAACCAGTTTCACCTTCAGCACAAGACACTGTCACCATCTCGCCATCACGCAGCAAATCTGTGGCATTCACTGAGCCGACAATCGCCGGGATACCCAGTTCACGCGCAATAATCGCCGCATGGCAGGTACGGCCGCCACGGTTGGTCACCAGTGCGCTGGCACGCTTCATCACGGGTTCCCAGTTAGGGTCGGTCATGTCGGCAACCAGCACGTCGCCTGGTTGAACTTCATGCATATCGGCCGGATCCAGCACGATACGTACCGGGCCCACGCCTACTTTCTGCGTCACAGCACGGCCGGCAACCACAGGCACGGAGGAATGCTTTTGCAGTTTGAAGGTTTCAGTGATGTTTTTAGCCGCTTCTTGCGATTTCACAGTCTCAGGACGTGCTTGCAGGATGTACAGCTTGTTATCCAGGCCGTTTTTACCCCACTCAATGTCCATTGGGCAGCCATAGTGTTGCTCAATCGTCATCGCGTAGCTAGCCAGTTCCAGAATATCTGCGTCTGTCAGGGAGTAACGATTGCTTTCTGCAGCATCAACGTCCACGGTATGCGTGGATTTACCTGCCTGGGTGGCATCAGAAAAGATCATTTTGATCAGTTTTGAACCCATAGTGCGGCGGACGATGGCTGGCTTGCCTTGTGCCAGCAATGGTTTATGCACATAGAACTCATCCGGGTTGACGGCACCTTGCACCACGGTTTCACCTAAGCCGTAAGAGGAGGTAATGAAGGCCACATCGCGGTGACCAGATTCAGTATCAATGGTAAACATCACACCGGCACAGCCGATGTCTGAACGCACCATTTGTTGCACGCCTGCGGACAAAGCCACATCTGCATGCACAAAGCCTTTGTGTACGCGGTAGGAGATCGCACGGTCGTTATACAAAGAAGCAAATACTTCTTTAATGGCGTGGTTAATGTTTTCCAGGCCATGGATATTCAGGAAAGACTCTTGCTGACCAGCGAAAGAGGCATCTGGCAAGTCTTCTGCCGTCGCAGATGAACGCACCGCGAAGGTAGTGCCTTGTGCTGATCTTTCAATCAGTTTGGCATAGTTTTCAGCAATCGCTGTTTGCAGGGCTTGTGGAAACTCGGCTTCCATAATCCACTGGCGAATTTGTGAGCCAACACGGGCCAATTCCTGAGTGTCGTCTGCATTCAGTTTATCAAGCAAGTCGTTGATCTTGTTGTTTAATCCACCTTGCGCCAAAAACTCACGATAAGCATCTGCGGTGGTCGCAAAGCCGGTAGGTACGCGTACGCCCTTGGCTGTGAGTTGAGAAATCATTTCGCCCAAAGAAGCATTTTTGCCCCCTACGGACGGCACATCAGTGTTTCGTAGATTCTCAAATGGAATAACATGACTTACCATATAAAACCCTTAATTATTTTAAAACTGGTGGTAATCTATCGCGGAATGCAACGGATTGAATTCGATAAATAGAGGCTGTTTGCCGGACATCGTCTGATTACAGAATGACTTTTATAACGGTCATTATGCCAAAATCATGTTTTAATGTCACGTCGCCATAAGGGTGGCAATTCATTTTTTTTAGCATCAATATAATAAAACGCCATGAATGCAGTAATTCCCGCAGAGCGCAGGGTCAGTGTGACCACTTATGGTCGCCTACATCTCGGTTTTTTCAACCTGAGTCGAGAGACTCAACGTCAGTTTGGCAGCGTCGGCGTCGCGATTGATGCCTTTCAAACTTCATTAAGTATTAGTGGCGGCCCGCAACAGCTGGCATTGGATCCATGGGCCTCTGCCATCTTGCAACGCCATTTAGCTGTCTGCGAAACGCAAGCCGAGCTGAACGTGACCATTCAACAGGCGATTCCACGTCATGGCGGCCTGGGCTCAGGCACACAAATGGCCCTGGCGTTAGGCGCAGCAGCCAACAGTTTATTAGATAGACCAGTAGAAGCCGCCGCGATTGCTGCGATTCACCAGCGTGGCGCCCGTTCAGGCATCGGCATAGCCACATTTAAACATGGTGGCTTGGTGATTGATGGCGGCCGCAATGCGCAAACGATAGTGCCGCCTATGCTGGCGCGTCATGCGTTTCCGTCTGACTGGCATTTTTTATTGATTATGGACAACAGCCGCGACGGTTTGCATGGACAAGGCGAGAAAACCGCATTCAAACAGTTGGCACCACAATCATTGGCGGCCACACAAGCGATACAGCAACAGTTATTGAGCCTGGGCCTGCCAGCACTCATCGAGCAAGACTTTGCCGGGTTCAGCCAGTTTATCGGTGCACTGCAAGCCTACAATGCTGAGTACTTTGCGCCTGCACAAGGCGGCGCCTATGCCAGCAAAGCGGTCGCCGGCATCTTGCAAACATTGCAGCAGCAGGGCTATGCCGGTGTCGGGCAAACCTCCTGGGGGCCGACAGGTTTTGTGCTGCTACCATCGCGTGCCGAGGCGATCGCCATGCAAATGCAATTCCTTAAAAAATATGCAGAGCAGACCACGCTCGGTTTTCTGGTCAGCGCGGCAGTGAATCAGCCTGCATGTATTAAGATAGAAGATGTGGCAAATTAAAACTTTTTAAGATAATTTTGAAAAGTTATGATTTTCACGGTCTACTCTTTATTTTGAACTGCGCTGGAAGTGTGTATATTGGCTGTAGGTTTGATTAACGAACGGTTCCGGGGGGAATAATGAAAAAAACCAGTATTATGCATTTGTTTACAGCCGCAAAAAATGCCAGCCCATTTGATGTGAATATGGCGTTTGATGCCGGCTACGAAAAAATTATTTCTTACACCGATGTGACCTTGAATGAAATCGTTGCGCTGACGCAAGATGCGATTTTCTCCCGCAGTCCGAGTGGTTTAAAGCAACAGGCGCTGTTCTTTGGTGGCCGCGATATCCAGGTTGCCCTCGAGATGCAGAAACAGGCACGCAGTGCCATGTTTAAGCCATTTGAATGCCACACATTTTCTGATCCTTCTGGTGCATTTACTACCGCGGCAGCCATGCTGGCCAAGGTTGATTTCTATTTGCAAAAATCTGGCAGCGGCCTGGGCAAAGAAAAAATCGCTATTTTTGGTGCCAGTGGCACCGTTGGCTCCACCGCCGCATTGATTGCTGCCCGCCAGGGATCAACGGTATTTATGGTGGCGCATGCTGGCGTAGAGAGCATGCAAGCCTATGTGGATAAATTGTCCTCCAGCTATGGCGTGACATTGCAAGTCGTTGATGGCAGTACTGAAGCCGCCAAAATTGCCGTCTTAAATGAAGCAACCGTTGCGTTGTGCGCCACACCAGCAGGCATTCGTGTGCTGGAAGTGGCCCAGTTTGCCAACTCCAAAACACTGAAAGTCGTGGCTGATGTCAACGCTGTGCCGCCCTCCGGGATTGAGGGTGTCGATACCTTCTCTAATGGCGGTCTGATTGAAGGCACGCAAGTGGCAGGGTTTGGCGCGTTGGCCATTGGTCAACTGAAGTATGTCACACAGAACAAATTGCTGGAGCAGATGCTGCAAAGCGAAAGCCCGATGCATATTGATTATCATCAGGCCTATGAATATGCCTGTGCACACGTAGAATAAGGTGATTCTTGCGGCTGGCAATCTTGTCTCAAAGTGCGCGCATCTATAGCCAGATGGCGCAACAAGAAGGATTTAGCGTATTCGCCGTCGATGCGTTTGCAGATGCGGATACGCGGCAGGCCGCACAATCGGTATATCAATGGCCAGGTCTATGCGAACAGCAGCCTGGCGATGAAATGGCAGGTTTGTTTGCAGCATTAGATGCTTTTCAGCCCGATGCAGTCTTGATCGGCTCGGGATTGGAAGCCAATCTGGCAAGCTACGGTGTGTTGTCTGCCCGTTATGCTTTACTTGCTAATCTGCCCGCAACGGTTGGTCGTGTGAAAACCCCGCAATGGCTAAAGGCATGTTGCGATGCACATAGTGTGCAATCGCCGTCAATTGCTGACACTCAACCAACAACAGGGCAGTGGTTATATAAGCAGGCAGGGCAGTGCGGTGGCTGCCATGTACAACATTGGCAATCCGAGATAAATGAAGTTGAGCGTGGCTACTGGCAAGCATTCCAGCCGGGGCAGGTAATAGGTATATTATTTTTAGCGCATGCGCAGTCTGTCACCTTGATAGGTGTGCATGCACTCAGGCAACATGCAGGCAGTTACGCTTATGCTGGCGCCACACGTTTGCATGATGCGTTGCTATATGAAGCCGCAAATCATGTATTGCAGGCACTGGTGCCAGCATTAGGTTTGGTTGGCATCAATAGTATTGATGCGATTTGGCATGAAGGCACATTACATGTCATTGAAGTCAATCCAAGGCTGAGTGCCAGTATGCGTTTATATATGGCGCTGCCATTAATACAAGCGCATATGGCCAGTTTCTTGCATGAGGCTGTGCCTGCGCTAGCGCAACAAAGAAACGCGGCCAGTCATTGCATCATGTATGCGAGAAAAACGATAGATGTCAGCCAGTTAAGCTTTCCAGACTGGCTGGAAGACAGGCCTTGTGGTGGCAATATCACCGCTGGGCAGCCCATTTGCAGTGTCTATGCAGAAGGGCAATCAGACCGCGAAGTACAACAGGCTTTGCTGGATAAAAAAACACGTTTAGAAAAATTATGGGGGACTTATGTCTGTGACAACATCGAATTCAACATCCATTAGCGTACAAGAATATAGTGCACCGCTGGTGGCCGGGCTGATTGCCAACGCACCAGCCCTGGGCTGTGCGGTATCTACGCATGAAAGCGGCGCGACCATCGTTGACGCCGGCATTCAGGCGCCGGGCGGGCTGGAAGCTGGTCGTATTATTGCCGAGATTTGCATGGGTGGTTTGGGCAGTGTTGCTTTGCGCCATGTGCCACAGTTTGCCAATTGGCCACTGAGTGTCGTGGTGACGGCCAAACAGCCGGTGATTGCCTGTTTAGGCAGTCAGTATGCCGGTTGGGCATTGTCACACGAAAAATTTTTCTCACTCGGTAGCGGCCCGGCACGTGCCATTGCCCAGCGCGAAGAGGTGTTTAAGGATATCAACTACAGCGACAAAGGCGAACAAACGGTATTAGTACTGGAAACCGATAAAGTGCCGCCAGTGCAAGTTATTGAAAAAGTCGCCAGGGACACCGGTTTAGCTGCCAACAAGCTGACTTTTATTCTGACGCCCACACGCAGCGTTGCCGGTTCACTGCAAGTGACCGCGCGCGTGCTGGAGGTTGCATTGCACAAATGCCACACCTTGCATTTTGACTTGAGTGCCATTGTCGATGGCTATGGCGTTGCACCTATCCCTGCGCCATCGCCAGACTTTATTGTCGGCATGGGCCGTACCAATGACGCCATCCTGTTTGGTGGTTTTGTGCAGTTGTTCGTCAATACTGACGATGCCGCTGCTGAGCAGCTGGCACAACAATTACCTTCTTCATCCTCTAAAGACTATGGTCGTCCGTTTGCCGACGTGTTTAAAGCGGTGAATATGGACTTTTACCAGATTGACCCGATGTTGTTCTCGCCAGCCAAAGTAAGCGTGACTAACCTTAAATCCGGCAAAACATTCTTTACCGGAAAATTCAATGAAGACCTTTTGAATCAATCATTTGGTGGGTAGTTATAACGTATTTTCTTAATTAAAATGTACGAGTGGGATGAAGAACAAGGCGCACGGAACGCAGAAACCGGAATGTACATTGAGTACATGAGGATTTCGAGTACCGCGTAACGCTGTTATTCGCCCACGCAGTCATTTTTATCATGCAAGTTATTCCCATTTTCACTGACGAAGTGGCCCAGGCTGGTGGCTGGCATGGCCAAAGCCTGGCACAGGCATTTGCACGCCGCGGCTGGCATGCACATATGGTGTCACTCGATAGTTGCCATATCAGCATCCTTCAACAGCAGGTCACTGTACATATTCCCGGTTTGAGTCAGCGCGCACCATTGGCATTTGTACGTGGTGTCGCTGCCGGTACTACGCAGCAAATTATCACGCGCATGAATCTTTTGCATACCTTGCAACGCCAGGGGATGACCATTTATAACCACGCGCGTGCCATTGAAACCACTGTGGACAAAGGCCTGACCAGCCAATTGCTGGCTGAGCAGGGCGTGGCCACGCCTAATACGTGGGTGTGCGAGCACCGTGACGTGGCGCATGGCATTATGCAGCAAGCGCTGGATGCCGGAAAAACACTGGTGATCAAGCCGCTATTCGGTTCACAAGGCAAGGGCGTACGCTTAATCGAAACACGTGCGCAGTTTGCACTACCGCAAGACCAGTTTGTCGATGGCGTTTATTACCTGCAAGAGAAGATTGATTGCGGTCCTTATCAGCATGATTACCGCGTATTTGTAGTGCGCGGCGAGCCCATTGCGGTCATGAAACGGCAGGGCGATAGCTGGCTGCATAACGTGGCGCGTGGTGCACGCTGCAGCGCATGTGATGAGGTCGATGTGGCTGACATTGGCGTCAAAGCTGCGCAGGCTGTAGGCATTGATTATGCAGGTGTAGATGTGATGCGCGATAAACATGGCAAGTTATGGGTGATCGAAGTCAACAGTATTCCAGCCTGGCGCGGCCTGCAAAGTATTACCCATTTTGAGATTGCCGATGTATTGGTGAATGATTTACTGCAATTGGCCAACGTGGCAGAAGGCCAGCCATGAGCGCAGGCGTACAGCAAGCCTACCTGAACGCCTGCCTGGCCGAACTGGAAGCCCTCAAGTCTGGCAATGTGCATATTTTTGCCGATGGCCATGGCATGCGGGTACAGGACTTTATCCATAGCGCCGAAGTTTCTGCGCCAGCATTGTGTGATGATCAGCTATTCGGCACGCGGACACTGGGCCAGCGTATCTTGCACGCTTTGCAGGCGACCCACGCCAAAGTAGGTTGCAATACCAATTTGGGTATTATTTTGCTGGCTGCGCCCGTGGTGCAAGCTTATTTGCAATATCCACAGTTATCGCTGTCAGCTGGTTTGCAGCAAGTGTTACAGCAAACCACCGTGGACGATGCAGCCTCGGTCTATGAGGGCATCCGCCTGGTCAGCCCGGCCGGCATGGGTCAGCGCGACGAGCATGACGTATCACAGGCGCCGCAAATCACCTTGCTGCAAGCCATGCAATTAGCCAGCGCGAATGACATGGTGGCACGCCAGTACGTGGATGGCTATGCCAGTATTTTTACGGCTGCGATACCGCTTTACACTGATTGTTACCAGCGCTGGCAGCGGCCTGCCTGGGCGTTAACGGCCGTTTATTTATATTGGCTGGCGAGCGTACCAGACAGCCATATCGCCAGAAAATATGGCCAGGCCAGAGCAGTAGAAGTACAGCAGGCCGCCAGTGCGCATTACCAGGTCTTTGTTGCCCTGGAGAACCCGAAACACTACATGCCTGATTTACTAAAATGGGATCAGGCTCTCAAGCAGGAAAAAATTAATCCAGGCACCAGTGCCGACCTGACGGTGATCACCGCCATGCTTTCATTACTGGACGAAAGCCGCGCTTAAGCTCGACGGCGAGCTGAGGTATACTGTCACGCTTTAGTAGCCTATAGTCAGGAGGGCGTTATGACCGACCAGGTACTCACCGAGCAAGAAATCCAGCAACATTTTTCTGAATCATTACCGCATTGGGTGTATGAGGATGGCTGGATCCGCCGTAAATATAAAACCAACAGCTGGAAGGGTACACTGATGGTGGTCAACACCGTTGGTCATCTGGCCGAAGCTGCCTGGCATCATCCAGACTTAACCGTGTCCTATGCCTTTGTCATCGTCAAACTGTGCACACACAGCGCCAAAGGCATTACGATGAAAGACATCGAACTGGCACGCAAAATTGAAGAAGTGGTGCAATGGCAGCCGCAGTTACAAGCAGGCTCTGCACTGGAAGGTACGCCACAGAGTGACCTGCGCTTCAGCTACGTCAAATACGATTAGTTTCAGTGTTCTGCGTCACTATTTTTCGTTAGCCCAGTTTCAACTGTATGCGCACCAATCATCATGCCGGTTTGCCACCGGCAATCTTTTTAATGGGTCCCACTGCCAGCGGCAAAACCGCGGCGACCATTGCTTTAGCACAGCGCTTTCCGGTTGAGATTATCAGTGTCGATTCCGCACTGGTATATCGCGGCATGGATATCGGCACCGCTAAACCCGACGCCGAGACCTTGCGCCAGGCGCCGCATCACTTAATCGATCTTATTTCACCGCTGGAACAATACTCTGCGGCACAATTTGCCAAAGACGCCCTGGCACTGATGCATACAGCGACTGCTCATGGTCGTATCCCAGTGCTGGTCGGTGGCACTATGTTGTATTTCAATGCCTTGCAACATGGCCTGAGTGATCTGCCAGAAGCCGATTTAACCATCCGTGCCCAGATTGAAGCGGAGGCGAATGCTGCAGGCTGGCCAGCAATGCATGCGCAATTGGCTAGCATCGATCCGGCCGTTGCCGCCAAGATTCACACCACAGACTCGCAGCGCATAGAACGCGCATTAGAGGTTTACCGCATCAGCGGTAAATCCATGAGTGCTTTACGTGCGCAGTCGCAAAAAGTATCGTTACCGTTCAATATCCTTAAACTTGCCTTGATGCCAAGTGATCGCAGTGTCTTGCATCAGCGCATTGCCGAACGCTTTCAGATCATGCTCAAGCATGGCTTTGTAGATGAGGTCAAAAGCTTGTTGCTTGAGTATCCGCAACTCACGGTGGATAGTCCCAGTATGCGCTGCGTTGGTTACCGGCAAGCGTTGCAATATTTGAATGGTGATATTGATTTAGCTACTTTGGGAGAGCATGGTGTATACGCCACTCGCCAGCTCGCCAAACGCCAGCTCACCTGGTTACGTGGCATGGACGATGTGCAGGTATTGGATTGCTTGCGTACGGATTGGGTGGGGGGAATGTTGAATGCAATGGCATCACATATTCTAATTAAATAACATAAATATTTTATATTGTTATTATCTGTGAACTTTTTATTAACGATCTGTGAGCTGTCCTAATGAAAATTGCTATTGCTGGTACTGGTTATGTGGGCTTGTCGCTTGCGGTTTTGTTATCGCAAAAAAATGAAATTGTCGCGCTGGATATTGTGGCGGAGAAAGTGGCACTACTTAACCAAAAGAAATCTCCTATTGCTGATCATGAAATTGAAGATTTCTTGATTAACAAATCATTAAACTTCAAAGCAACTACTGATAAAAACGAAGCCTATACAAATGCCGAGTTTGTGGTAATTGCTACCCCCACCGATTACGATGCAGAAACCAATTACTTCAATACAAAATCTGTTGAGGCGGTGATTAAAGATGTGATGGCCATCAATCCTGAGGCAGTCATGGTAATCAAGTCGACGGTTCCTGTTGGCTATACTGAAAAAATCCGTGCCAAGCTCAACTGTGGCAACTTGATTTTCTCGCCGGAGTTTTTACGTGAAGGCAAAGCGCTATACGATAACTTGCATCCATCGCGCATTGTGGTTGGCGAGGTGTCTGAGCGAGCACAGAAGTTTGCCAACTTACTTAAAGATAGCAGCCTCAAGCCAGATACACCTGTCCTGTTAACCAATAGCTCCGAGGCCGAAGCTATCAAGTTGTTTGCCAATACCTTTCTTGCCATGCGTGTCGCTTATTTTAACGAGCTGGACACTTATGCCGAGACACATAATTTGAATACGCGCCAGATTATTGAAGGCGTTTGTATGGATCCACGTATTGGCAATCACTACAACAACCCATCATTTGGCTATGGCGGCTACTGTTTGCCTAAAGATACCAAGCAATTGTTAGCAAATTACTCGCAGGTACCGCAGAATCTCATCAATGCCATTGTGGATGCCAATACGACGCGCAAAGATTTTGTTGCTATGAGTATTATTAAACAAAACCCCAAGGTGGTAGGTATCTATCGACTGGCGATGAAAACAGGCTCAGATAATTTCAGGGCATCGTCTATTCAGGGCATTATGAAGCGCATAAAAGCGCGTGGCATTGAGGTGGTTGTTTATGAACCTGCATTGGAGGCTGAAGAGTTTTATCACTCCAAGGTGATAAGTGACTTAAACCACTTTAAACAAGTGGCTGATGTGATTGTCACTAACCGAAAAACGAATGAGTTAGAGGATGTGATGAGTAAAGTCTATACACGAGATTTATTTGGGCTTGATTAAATAAAAATGCCCGCCATTATGCGGCGGGCATTTTTAACGATATATACTAATTACTAATAAGCGCCATCCTGGCCGACGATCGTTAACCATGCGGTCTTAGCCACGATCAGCATGTCCAGACGCGGGCTCCAGTTGCGCAAATACTCCAGGTCATAGTGCACGCGCTGCTCCATCTTTTCCAGCGTGTCGGTTTCGCCACGGAAGCCATTGACCTGTGCCCAGCCGGTAATGCCCGGTTTTACCTTATGACGCACCATATAGCCTTTAATCAGCTTGCGGTACTCTTCGTTATGCGCCACGGCATGCGGGCGTGGGCCAACCACACTCATGCGTCCTTGCAACACATTAATAAACTGCGGCAACTCATCTAATGACGATTTACGCAGGAAGGCACCCAGCGGAGTAATCCTCTGGTCATTCCTTGTTGCTTGAGTGACTGTAACGCCATCTTCCGTAACAGTCATTGAGCGGAACTTATAGACCAGAATTTCCTCACCATCCAAACCATAGCGCCGTTGCTTGAAAATAATGGGGCCAGGGGAGGTGAGCTTCACCCCTAAGGCGACCCCTAACAAGATAGGTGAAATCAATATCAATACAAACAGCGAGAACAAAATATCTGCTGTACGTTTAATTAAACCATCCACGCCGGTAAAAGGTGTTTCACATACCGACACTACCGGAATACCATTGACGTCAGACACACGGCCTTGAATCAAGTCTGTGACGAAAATATCCGGCACAAAGTAGATGGAAGCGGTGGTGTCTTTTAAATCATCCAACAATTTCAAAATACGCGGGTGACTAGACATTGGCAGCGCAATATAGATCGTATGAATCTGGTTGCTCTTGCAATAGGCAGGAATGTCCGTCAGGGCGCCCAGAATTTCAAAGCCATGGTCTTGCGGCGCACGTTCCGGCGCACGATCCTCAAAGAAGCCTAATACAGAAACACGGCTATACTCATCTGCCAGCAAGTTGTTTGCTACGGCCAGGCCTTGTTCATTGAGGCCGATAATGACTGCATTTTTGATAGGGCCCTGCAGGCTGATAAAGAACGGAGAGAGCTCCTTCAGCGCCGTTAACGCAAGAATCTGGGCAATCGGCGTTCCTATTAACCAGGTGTATATAATTTCTGGGGTATACAGCGTGATGTAGCCCGTAATCCGCGCAAATACCAGTACCATGCCCGCAAGCAAAAGCCATTGAAAAATGACATCCCGCACCATTTTCCAAAATCCCAGGCGAATTTTTGCACCGCTAGGAAAAGTCACCGAAAACAGCAATATCGAGGTGAAGAAGATAGAGATGGGAATTCTGTCTTCGAAATAAATAAAAATGCCCCACATAAAAAAGACTAATACGAGGGGCTCTACAATGGATTCGATGAAGTAAAGGGGGCTTCGGGGCCCCGAAGATAATCCGGAGATTGTTCTAATTGGCGGTCTGATAGTTTTTTTCATGGATTACTTATTTCTATATACCGTTTGAGTTTAACCAAATTAATGCTTAACATCAATCGCCGAATGGCAGTGCGAATGCAGCCTAAATGTCATAAAACCGACTTGAAAGCTTGCGTATACTGTAAAGCTGATTTAATAATTCTCATTGCAGCTACCAAAAAGTTAAATTTTGGTAGCAATAAATGCATGTTTACAGGTTAGAATGTAACTCAAATATCATATTTGTTATTGCTTAAAAACTCATGTCACCCTGCAAGCAATCCCATAAAGTAAATCTACATCGACCAATTCAATACTGGGCCGCACTAATCTTTGTTGCAATGCCACTTATAAGTATGGCTGATGAGCTAGATACGCTACAGTTTAAAGCCTCAATGAATAAAACCTATGATAGTAATTTGTTCAGACGCTCTAATAATGAGGTTGCTGAGCAAATCACGACTTCAATTTTTGGGGTGAAATTAGACAAAACATATTCTTTGCAGCGATTCGTTTTGGATATTTCGTATGTGGATAATAAATATAATGAAAACGACTATCTTGACTTTGCAGCCACCAACTACAATGGATCATGGCTTTGGTCTTTAACTCCAAATTTAACTGGCACTTTGTCGTCCCAAAGAACCCAATCTCTCAACAGCTTTGGTGATTTCTTAAATACCACAAGAAATATTAGAACGCTGACAGATAATCAGTTCAGAGCACAATACTCACCTCATAAAGTTTGGAGCTTGATATTAGGCGTTAGCCAAGCAAGCCTTGAGAATACTGAAACATTTACGGCAATCTCTGATTTTGACTCTACCGGTTTAGATTACGGAGCCGCTTACAGCTTTCCTTCTGGAGCAATGATTACCTTCCTTGGTCACTCAAGGAAGGGGGAATATAAAAAACGACCTCTTGACCCTATAATTGCTTTTGATAATGGATACTCTGAAAGGGAATATGAGGTAGATTTATTTTTGCAGGATCCAGGTAGGAGCAAACTAATTGGCAAGATAGGCTATCTTGAAAGAGAATATGATAACTTCACTATTCGAAACTACCAATCTTATGTTGGATATTTGAATTATGATTTAATGATTACAGGCAAAATTAAGTCGAGTTTTGGTTTGACGAGAATTTTAGCCCCATTTGAAACTGAATCTACCGCGTACTCAATTTCAGACACGGTTACTGCACAAATTTCTTATGAAGTCACTTCTAAAATTCAAGCAGGTATCAATCTTAGATACACTGAAAGGGATTTTGGTGGCCGAGGACAATTTGACTCTAGCCGGTTGGATAAAGAGGATGCTTTTGCAGGCTTTATTGGATGGAATCCAACAAAAAACATAGGTTTTTCCTTAAGAAGTACGAAGTCTAGCCGTAATTCAAATGTCTCCAGATTCAACTTTGATGACACACTGACCAGTGTGAATATTGAGTTGAAAATTTAATCTTTACTAATGGGATTCATTTTGTATAAAAGAATAATAATTAAAATATTACTTAATCCTGCCACATATGCTGTGTTTCTGGCGGCTTGCTCATCAGATGAGTCAACTAAACAAACGTCGCAAATAGTTGCCCAAGTTAACGGAGATGAAATTACAGTTGCTCAGCTCAAGATAGAGTTGCAGAAAATTAAAACCAAAGTAAATGACCCTGTGCAGTTGTCTCAAAAATTGATAACTGGTTTAATTGACAGGCAGCTTTTGGTACAAGAATCTTTAAAATTAAATTTAGATCGTACCCCAGAGGTGCAAGAGGCTATCACCTCCGCCAAAGCTCAGGTTTATGCTCAGGCCTATATTGCTAAAAAACTGGCTAAATTGCCACCTCCTAACGATAAGGAAATACAGCAGTTTATTGGCGAACATCCGCAATACTTTTCTCAGCGTAAAATATTTAATACAGTTGACACTGTATTCGAGAACAACGTTGATCAATTGGACTTACATTGGTTAGAGTCTGAAGTGACGAGCTTGGACTTACTGCGTCAGTTGCTGGATGAAAAAGGGATTAAATATCAGACTGTGAATAATCGATTTTCTACGGATGGCTTACCGCTCCCGTTGTTAGACAAAATAAAAAATCTTAAAACGGGGGATTTGTTATTTGCTCACGATACTAATAAGGTGATCGTAAAGTCTATATCGTCAATTGAGCCATACTCTGTTCAAGCATCACAAGCAGAACAAATTGCGACTCATATGCTCACAGACAAACGTCAGCAGGAGTATGTTGCAAAAGAAATTAATCGGTTAAAGGCGCTTGCCAAAGTTGAGGTATTCGAAACTAGAGCAGGTTCAGTTGCAAGTGATTCAAAAAAAGTAGTCGTCCAATAAAGTAAATAAAAAGTTAATCTTCTCGTGGTTAACTATTCCGAAATTTTAAATTGAAGAGAACAAGAGTATGACGCGATATTTTAAATATTTATTAGTAGCGGTGTTTACGCTGTTTAGTGCGTTAGCCCATGCAGACTATACGCTCGGTGCAGGGGACTCTCTTAGAATAGTTGTATATGGCGATGCTGATTTAACGCGGGAAACGCGAGTAGCTGAAACTGGTGAAATTACACTACCTTTAATTGGTGAGGTTGGTGTAGGTGGTTTAACTACCATTCAAGCGGAAAAAAGAATTGCAGAGCAATTGAAACGTGGCGGCTTTATTGCCAATCCTCAGGTTTCGGTGTTAATTCTCGAGTTTAAAAGCAAAACAGTCTCTGTATTGGGTGGTGTCCTTAAACCTGGCAGATATCCCATCACGCACCCAACTGATGTGAAAGATATTCTCGCGGAAGCTGGTGGTTTAACCTCTGAAGCCTCAGAAATTATCACTGTAGTGCGCGGTGAAAAACGTAGCGAATATGATTTGAATGAAGTAATTGAGCATCGTAATTTGAATGTGCAAGATCTAGGATTGGTTGGTGGAGAGACCGTTTATATTAGTGTGCGCGATGTGGCTGTTGCTGGTCAGGTATTGAGACCAGGTAAATACGGCATTCAAGGTGGTACGCGTAAAATTAGTGATTTCGTCGCATTGGCTGGCGGTGCAAACGAAACAGCTGGCGAAACGTTGTTTTTTACGACCTCTCGATCTGGCACGGCAGTTACTCAGGAGATCAATATCGATGACTTGTTTAGATCTCCTGCCAGTGAATTAAATAAAGAGCTCACGCCTGGTGATGTCGTTTATATTCCGAAAGCGCCGCAAGTTTACATTTATGGTGAAGTACAACGCCCTGGCATGTACAAGATTGATAAGAATATGACGATAATGCAAGCAATTGCAAAAGCAGGCGGTTTAACCGTACGTGGAACACAACGTTCAGTGAAGTTGCATCGTAAAAATGCGGAAGGCGCATTGGTCAAACAATCATCCGATCTCACAAGCACCCTGATGGACGAAGATGTGTTGTTCATCGAAGAAAGTTTGCTTTAATTTAATCAGGCAGCCATATGAATTTTTTACAACTAGCAATAATCTTAAAAGTTCGACGTTACATCATCTTACTGGTAGCGGTGATTACTTTACTGACAGCAGTGACAGTGAGCATGCTGTTGCCGAAAAACTTTTTAGCGACAGCGACAGTACTGCTTAACTACAAAGGGGTAGATCCAGTGACTGGCGTATCCATGCCGGCTCAATTATTACCAGGCTATATGGGTACTCAAATTGACATTATTAAAAGTAAGAATGTAGCAGTTGATGTAGTTAAGCATTTAAATCTGATAGAGATAGACTCTATCAAGCGTGACTACGCCAATGCCACTAAGAGTGGCAATGTTAAATCGGACATTGTCGACTGGTTAGCTGATCGCTTATCTAGCAAATTGGATGTAACACCTTCAAGGGAGAGTAGTGTCATTAACATTTCCTATAAAGGTGTAGAGCCTACATTTGCAGCAACGATGGCAAATGCATTCGCTGAATCCTATATCAATGTAAGCCTGAAGTTAAAGATGGATCCAGCGATTAAAGCCTCACATTATTTGTCTGAGCAAACCAAAGTATTACGTGATAACTTGCAGAAAGCTCAGGAAAAACTTTCAAACTATCAACAGGAGCATGGGTTGACGAGTATATTAGATACTTACGATGTGGAGAGCTCTAAATTAAGGGACTTATCCACTCAGTATAGTTTGATGCAATCGCAATCTATTGAGGCTAACTCCAGAAGAAACGATGCCGCAAAAAATATGAGCGACTCACCTGATGTTGCGCTCAACCCCATCATCCAGAATTTGCGAGTAAACCTAGTCACGGCCGAGTCAAAACTGGCCGAAATGGGCCAGCGATATAGCAAAAACCATCCATCCTACATTGCTGCCGAAGCCGAGGCCTCAAAACTCAGAAGCCAGCTGCAAACAGAAATTGACAGGACTGTTGTTGGTTTGAGTAACAGTGCAAATATTAACTCTCAGCGTTTAGGTGATGTTAAAACACAATTGGAACGCCAAAAACAAAAGGTGCTGACGTTAAACAGATCCCGCTCAGAACTTTCAATTATGGAGAAAGAGGTTGAAATCGCTCAAAATGCACTCGCCTCTGTCAATAACCGCTTCAGTCAGACCATATTAGAGGGCCAATCAAATCAGGCGGATATTGCCGTATTGGAAACGGCTACACCGCCATCCTCACCTAACAACCCGAGTTTACTGCTGATTATTCCATTCTCACTGATTGTAGGCACAATGCTAGGCTGTTTTTTTGCGTTAGTGGCCGAGTTTTTGGATCGCCGTGTGCGCAGTAAAGATGACATCCTTTCATTGGGTGAAATTCCAGTTTATGAATACAGTATCAAAACCGCCTAAAGGCTCACTTGTCATCAAAACAATTTATCAAGCAAAGTGATCGCGTATGAATATTATTGAAACAGAAAACAAAGCGCCGTTGAAAACGGTGTCTTCCAGTATTGGGCACCTCTTGCTTGATATGGGGAAAATCACGGATAAAGACGCTGAGCGCATATTGAAATTCCAGAAAGAAAAGTCTATGCGCTTTGGAGAGGCGGCACTGGCATTGGGCTTTGTTACGATGGAAGATATCAATCAAGCTTTATCTTATCAGTTTGATTATCCGTATTTAACACCGGAAAAAACTTCTTTTAGCAACACCCTTGTGGCCGCTTTTGATCCTTTTTCAAAGCAAGTTGAGTCTTTGCGTTCATTACGGACACACTTGATGCTACGCTGGTTTGAGCGTGGATTTAAAACCATCGCCATATCCTCACCCAAAGGTGGCGATGGTGTGAGTAACCTTGCAGGTAATTTGGCAGTGGTATTCTCTCAGCTTGGTGAACGTACCTTACTTATTGATGCCAACCTGAGATCACCACAACAACATAAATTATTTAAACTCAATAATAATCATGGCTTGTCAGACATCTTGGTTGGTCGCGCTTCTATTGATGTGGTCGTAAGGATTTCATCTTTGCTCAATCTGAGCGTGTTAACTGCGGGAGCTGTACCACCCAACCCGCAAGAGTTGCTAAATAAAAATACACTTGATGAACTGCTAGCTACATTTTCAGAGCAATTCGATGTCATTATTATTGATACATCCCCTATACTCGAATCCTCTGACGCACAGATTGTCGCCAAAAAAGTAGGTGGGGTATTAGTTTCCACCCAACAACATAAAACCAGCTTCAAAGATACCCAAGATGCGATTGAAACGTGCCGTGGGTTAGGCATTGAAGTGCAAGTCGCATTGAATGTGGACTAGTTAATATGTCGCTATCGTCCCTGCCAATGACTGGCAACAATGGCGCTCGCCAAAAACTGTTAGGCTACTTGGCAATATTACTGTCAATCCTTGTGCTGTTTGTACCGGTCTTTTATGATTTGTTCACCACGGTTTGGAATAACGATACCCAATCACATGGCCCGATTGTTCTTGGTATTGGTATCTGGTTTTTTTATTTTAAAACTAAACAAATTTTGGAAAAGCCTCAGGCTTTTAAGCCATCTCCAATATTGGGTTGGTTTTTAATATTGATTGGCGCCAGTATCTACATTGTTGGATATTCACAAAGCGTTTATATCTTTTCTATCCTGTCACTGGTCTTAATATTGTGCGGGGTGATTTGCCTGTTATTTGGCTTGCAAATCGCTTACAAATATTGGTTTGCATTATTCTTTTTTATATTTTTAATGCCATGGCCAGCCTCAGTCATTGATATATTGACTCAGCCCATGAAGATTGCCGTCTCCTATGCTGCCGATCATCTGCTCTATGCGCTTGATTACCCGATCGCGCGTTCAGGGGTAATTCTGCAAATTGGCCAATATAAACTGCTGGTCGCTGATGCCTGTGCCGGGCTTAACTCTTTGTTCACATTAGAGGCTATAGGCTTGCTGTATATTAATGTGATTAATCATCAGGCCTTCTGGCGAAATGTCTTGCTGGCAGTGTTAATTGTGCCTGTATCTTTTACATCCAATGTGCTGCGTGTTTGCACACTGGCACTGATTACATACCACATGGGCGACGAAGCAGGGCAGGGTTTCTTGCATAACTTCTCTGGTATGGTGCTTTTTCTGACTGCACTCATTTTGATTATCGTGATTGATTCCGTGATTCAAAAGATTGCTGAAAAATTTAACATTAAGAGCTTGCTGAGCCAGGATTAGCGATAGCAATGAAAGACCTGTACCTCAAACTACCACATGTAAAGCTGATATCAGCGCTACAGTTATTGCTAATTAGCCTCGTATTTTCAGGGCTAGCAACGTTTCTAAAGCCACATGCGCATTTTGCAAAGAATGAGAGCAATTTTGAAGAGAATATTCCACGCGTGATTAACGACTGGATGGAAATTCAACAGTCAGCACCACAAGTCAGTATGGTTAGTGATGAAAAAAGCTTGATTAACCAGTTGTACGATGACACCTTAATGCGTACTTATGTAAACAAGGATGGTCAGCAAGTAATGGTTGCGCTAGCTTATGCCAAAGAGCAACGCCAGGATGTGAAAATACACCAGCCAGATATCTGTTATCCGGCGCAAGGCTATCAAATGCTTAAGTCTAAAGAGAAAGTGTTTTCCAACCTAAGCAAAAGTACACAAGTTATTGGCAAGCAGCAGCTCTATTATGGTCAAAACCATCTTGAGGCTGTCAGTTATTGGATTCGAGTCGGTGATAGAACCATGACATCTGGATTGCAGATGCGCTCAAAAATTATTGAAGACGGGTTACTTAAAGGACGTCTGGATGATGGCATTCTAGTCCGGGTTTCTTCAGCGATTTCTGATGAAGCGAAGGCTAGCGAGGCTTATGCGCTGCAAGAGCGCTTTATCAAAGAGTTTGTTCTGGCAGTCGAGCAGAAAAGCCCCGGTTTACTCGTTCCATAAAAATAAAATTAGTTGAATATTAAGTATTGGCTTTTAGGGGAGCCCGATACTTAAACTCCTGACAGGTATAAATGAAAGAAAAGCTTTTTATTGGAGTTTTCTGGCTGGGTGCCGCGAAACTAATTATTAATTTTCTGGCCCTGATCAGCACGATAATACTTGCCAGATTATTAACACCTGAAGACTTTGGTTTAGTTGCAATTGTTCTAGCCTTACTTGCAATTATAGAGGCAGTAACAGATTTATCTTTGGCATCTGCTTTAATTCATATCAAAGAACCATCAGAGGAGCACTTTCACACAGCCTGGAGTCTGAATCTGACAAGAGGCGTTTTCCTTGCTTTTATATTTTGGCTTTCTTCTGAATTTATAGCCAACTATTATCATGACGTTAGGCTGACTAATATCATGTGGATTATTAGTGGCTCAATTCTGATCTCGGGCTTTACAAACCCTAAGATGGTTGTATTGACTAAAAAGTTAATTTTTTGGCAAGAATTTGTGGTCACAGTCTCGCAGAAATTAATGTCAGTTATTGTTTCAGTAGTTTTTGCCTTTTTGTTCCGCAGCTATTGGGCATTGATTGCTGGCGTTATTACCTCTCAACTTGTTGGGGTTTTAGTTTCTTATCTCATCATAAGTTATAAACCTAAGTTTACTTATCTGCACCTTCGTGATATCTGGTCTTTTTCGATTTGGCTTACACTTGGTAAAATTGTAAACACCCTAAATTGGAAATTTGATCAACTGTTAATTGGAAGTCAGCTAGGAAGTAAATCTTTAGGTTTCTATACTGTGGGCGACAACTTGGCTGGGCTTCCAACACGTGAAGCCATCCAGCCACTTGAAAACACTCTCTTTCCGGGGTTCTCTCATATTGCTGAAGATAAGGAGAGATTGCGAAATGCATATGTAAAATCTCAAACACTTATTACAGCCATCGCATTACCACTCGGCATTGGTTTTGCTGCGATTTCTTACCCCTTGGTTTTATTACTTATGGGGGCAAAGTGGCTGCCTTCAGTTCAGGTCATTCAAGTTATTTCATGTATATATGTTTTGCAGACAATTGGCTCCCAAGTGCACCCAATTGCAATGGCTGTTGGTAAAACAAAAACTCTTTTTTATAGAGATATGCTTAACTTCATTATTAGGCTTCCAATAATTATCGGCGGTTTGTTTTATTTTGGACTAATGGGCGTTATTTTCGGCCGTGCCATCAGTGGGTCAATATCGCTACTGATTAATATGCATTTGATTAGTAAGATGTTAGGGATCAGCATATGGGAGCAAGTGAACTCAAATGCTAGAGCTATCGCCAGTGTGCTTGGTATGGCGTATTTTCTCTTAGTGATTCAAACAAATGCCTCATTTGAGAGTAGTAGCACATTTGAGTTAGCACTACAGGTCATAGGTATGGTGCTCTCTGCTTTTCTTGTTTATGCCGGTTTGAATTTATTGTTATGGCTACTGATGAATAAGCCATCTGGTCCTGAATCAGAACTCTTGAAAGTTTTAACAACAGTTCTGAAAAAATTTAAACGGTTTGAGTGAATTAATTTAGATGACTTGGAATATTTAACATGCACGCAGATATTGCAAATTTTTTATGGGTGGGGAATTCGCTATCACTGTACGAAGCCAAGTGTATTGAGTCATTCGTAAAGAACGGCTTTAAAGTACATGTTTACTCTTATGGCGAATTAGCCATACCAGATGGTGCAATACTCAAGGATGGGGGGGAGGTTTTGCCACTCTCTGAAGTCTATTCATACACACAAGCAGGGAAGAAGGGAAATCTCGCCGCCTTCTCTGATGCATTTAGATATGAATTATGTAAGTTAAAGGCTGGTTGGTGGTTCGACACTGATGTGTTTTGCTTAAAGAATGTCAGCGAATGGATTGCACTTGCTGAGAGCAAACAGGGGTCCTTTGTTTTTGGTTGGGAAAGTGATGAGTTGGTTAATGGTGCCGTCATGTTCTCTGACAATGAGCAATTTAATAATCTGGTGTCAAAAAAGCTTAGCGAAATTGGTAAAGAATTTGTTTGGGGGGAAATCGGCCCCAGATTAATTACCAAAACAGTGAGTGAGTTGCAAATGGTCGATCAGGTGGTAGATAAGCATCTGTTTTACCCCATAAACTTTAATGATATGAGTTACTTCTTCGACCCTTCACTAAAGGATGCATCGAATGAAATTATCAAGAATAGTTTTTGTGTTCACCTGTGGAATGAAATTTACTCGATATATAAGATTCCTAAAAATTTACCGCCTCCTTCAGGTAGCTTTCTGAATGAGTTATTGTCAATACATTCTAAATTAGATAATTTATATTCAATCCCACAAAATGTTCTCAATATTTTATTTGAATATCCCTTCATCGAAGGCTCGTTACAAGAGCATAAGGCTTATAAAAATAAAATTGAGTCTTTACTAGTTACAAGAGTGTTCAGAAAGCTAAGATCCTTACTTTAATCTGGGCTCAATGGCATTATTTAGATATTTATTTTAGGTCGATGTTGAAATGATAAAAAAACAAATTAAGAAAACTTTATTAAATATTAGAGATTTGATATTGCGCTCACCACTTAATGGATTGATATATGACAAAAAAAGTGTATATGTACTTTCCTATCCCAAGTTAACCAATATTGGTGACGAGGTGCAGTCTATTGCTAGCCATGATCTTTTGAGAGCTCTCGACTTTAATGTTAAATATGTTCCAAGAGAAAGACTTTCAAAGGTTTTCTCAATATTTAAACGCAAGGCTATCTTAAATGGCTGGTTTTCTCATGATGAAAACTCATTTCCACCCACTAAGGCTATTACTCCGATCTTTATAGGCTTTCATCTAGCAAACAAACACATCTTAAATTCAAAGCAAGCAGTTAACTATTTTAAAGAACATACTCCGATAGGTTGTAGAGATTTTGCGACGCAAACGGCATTAAGCTCGGTTGGTATCAATGCCTATTACTCTGGCTGCCCCACGTTAACACTCAATAAACGTGATGTTGAAAAAACCATTGAATGCCTAGTTGTTGATGCACATTTAAATAATCCTGACGGTCACACTAGTGACGCAAGACATTTGTTGAATAGCATTATTGATAAGTACCAGATAAAGAATATTCAATATGCAACACAAAATTGCGAAGAAAACACAGCTGCACCCAGGAAAGTAGAATTGGCTGAAGCCAGGCTAAATGATTTATGTGCCAGTAAACTCGTTATTACCAACAGAATTCATGTTGCATTACCCTGTCTTGCTATGCAAGTTCCTGTTATTTTCATTCATGCAGAGCCTGAGAATGATGCTCGAATCGCCTCGTTCCTAGATCTTTTTTGGTACAAAACAAACACTGAAGAAGTCCTTCCATCTGAAACAGACTATCTCCAAATTAAAAATAAGGACACCTATTTAAAATTGAGAGAGTCGATTATCAATCAGTATCAAAATCACTTAATCAAATAACTCCACCTAACGGCTAACAAACAATTTAAGCATGCTGTGAATAAGAACCTGTTAAAACCCAATTTTCGATATGATATTAATGCACTTAGAGCATTAGCTGTAGTATCTGTCGTCTTCTATCATTTTAAAGTCAAAGGCTTTGGCGTTGGGTTTATTGGGGTAGACATATTCTTTGTAATTTCCGGGTATTTGATGACTCAAATTATTGTGAATATGCTCGATAAGAATAGCTTTAGCTATATCAAGTTTATTTATTCGCGTGCGACAAGAATATGGCCTGCGCTTATTGGGCTAGTTTTAGCATTGAGCTTGTTTGGGGCTATTTTATTACCTGCCGATGACTATATGAAGTTTGCCGAGAGTGCGATCAAAGCACTCTTGTTTATAAGCAATGCTGAGTTTGCCAAAGGTGTAGGTTACTTCTCCTCAGGGATTGAAGAAAGATGGTTTTTGCACAGTTGGTCATTGTCTGTCGAGTGGCAGTTTTATTGTGCTTATCCGCTGATAGTTTTTGCACTTTACAAAGTAGCCACGGCGGTGAGTTCTGGCTGGAGTAAGCGACTATACTCCAAGCAACTGTTGAATTTAATATTGCTAACGCTGACACTTTCGTCATTTTTTTATTCACTACATTTAACATTAATTGATCAGCCCAAAGCCTTTTTCTCTTTGCCTTCACGAGCTTGGGAAATGCTTATTGGTGGCCATGTACTTTTGTTGAAGAATACCAAACTCAATTTATGGGTTAAGCAGCATGCGGGCTATTTTAAGTGTTTATCGGTGGCAATGTTTGCTGCATGTGTCTGGTTGGGTCGTGGTGGGGTATGGGAGTCAGTTTGGCCAGGCCGCTTCGCACTTATTCCGGTGATTGCTACAGCTATTTATATTTTGGCTGAGGAATCGAATTCGTTTTGGTCCAGGCTTGAGTCTAATAAAGTTACTCAGTCTTTAGGCAACTGGTCCTACTCAATTTACTTGTGGCATTGGCCAGTCGTCATCGCAATCAACTTTTATGGATTAGCTGTTGTCCCTAAGTCTATTGCAGTTGCCGGATTAATACTAAGTATTATCTTTGGCTACATTTCTTATCGATGGATTGAGCAAGTATTCCGCACGAAAAATGTTTCGCTGTATAGTTTGTTAAAAGTAGTGATTCCTTATGGTCTGGTTTGCATATTGGTGACCGCCATTGTCTGGACTAATGGCGCTGCAAACAGACCGAATATTATTTCTTATCCAGAAGAATATTCAACAGCTTTAAAACTTCCAGGTAAGTATGAAAACTCTAAACTACTGCCGGCTCAATCACTGCAGACTTTGACGTTAAATGAGAATGCACCGCAAAAGGTTTTGCTTATGGGAGACTCTCATGCCGAGCATTTGTACCCATGGTTTGTACATAACTTAAAAAACGCATCTGTAACATTTGCTATTACGATTGGCTGTCCGCCTTTGCCAGGATTAAATAGACATGATCAAGGGTGGAGCTGCGATCAAAGCTTCCAGAAAATTGAGCGCTTAATTCAAAAAAACCAATTTGATGTGATTGTGATTTCAGGTAACTGGTACTCTATTGATTGGGATAGACCTGGGGTTTGTGCCAAGAAATATCCGCATTGTCCTGAACTAAATATTGAGCAAAATAGAGATTATGCAATAAACAGCATGGCTGAGTTTCTGGATACGCTAATTGAAAAGAAAGTCAAAGTGGTGATTGTTAAACCAACACCATACTCGCCTGTAGCAATCGGCCATGTCTGGAAAAGATATCGGATGTGGGGAGTTAAGCCACCCTCAACTTATATTGATAAAGAATGGGCTAGTAATAATGGCGACATGTTCTTAGATGCCGTAGTAAATCGGTTAAAAAGTAAAAACCATTTAATCACAGTTGATTTGAGAAGCACTTTTTGTAAAAGAGGTAGTTGTGATTATTTTGATGCTAATAATGCACCAATTTTTTGGGATGATAATCATTTTAGTCCTGGCTGGATTTTAAAGAATGGTACATCGCTATCTGTAATTAATAGTTTTTTCAATCCGATTTCGAGTTTTTGATAATGAGAACACATAAAGACTATTCGGCTGTTATCCGAACATACAATAGCCTACCTTTGCTACTTAAGGTTCTAGATGCCTTAAAAATGCAAACGATCCCTCCATCTGATTATGTGATTGTTGATTCATCAAAAGACTATAGCCAAAAAGAAGCTATCAAAAAGCTAGGTCTTCAAGTTGTTGATTATCCTGATGAGGAGTTCAACTTTTCGAAGGCAATTAATATCGGCGTAGACTATGTAAAAACTGAACTTGTATTAATCATAAGCTCACATGTCCTCTTGAATGATCGCTCTTTAATTGAAAAGGGATTGGCGTTAGAGAGTTTTTCGATTGAGAACTACCTTGGTTTTTGTTTGACTCCCGCTATTAATGAAAGTGAGAATTGGGAGCCAGCAATGGTAACTAAATATAATTTTAGTCTAGATCTGGCAGCGTCTAATTCTTGTACGATGTTAAAAACATTGCATATTCAGCAACGGCCATTTTTAGAGGAGGTTTTTTCAGCTGAAGATCAAGAGTGGGCCGCATATTACTTGCGAGAAAAAGAGGCTTACTTTTATCGAGTGAAAGCTTATGAAGCGAAATATCTTAATGTAAATATGAATGATCAAAAAATTATTAATGAGCAAATTGCTTTAGCTTATTATACGCATCGTGAAATGTTGGGTTATCGTAATATTATTATGAGGCTCTTTAGAGCTGTAGTTGCAAGAGTGAGGGGAAGAACTGGACGAGCGCGTTTGCATTTTACGATTGCGAAAGAGTTGTTTGTTGCCAGATCAAACAAACCTGTCAAAAAATCAAAATACTTTTAGCGAATAAACAGGGCCTCGAACATGGCTAAAATAGATGTATTACTCCCGGTAAAAAATGGTGTCGCTTATCTCGCAGAAGCAATAGATAGCATAATTAATCAAAACTTTTCTGACTGGCGTTTGATTGTACTGGATCATGGCTCTACTGACGGCAGCTATGAGATGGCGCTTGATTACGCAAAGGCCGACCAACGTATAGTGGTATTCCAATTCTTAGACGCGGTGGGCTTGTCTGGATTATTGAACAAAGGTCTTGAGCTGTGTCAATGCGATTTCGTCATGCGCCATGATGCAGATGATGTCGCCTTTCCCGATAGAATGGAAAAGTCTTTGGCGGCTTTTGCACGCCATCCACATATTGATGTCATTGGTGGTCACGCATTAAAAATTGATGGTGCAGGTAAAGAGACCGGCTTAATTAAAGTCCCTACGGATATTGCAAGGTTACAAGCAGCTTTTTTCTTTAAAAATCCAATCATACATCCGACAGTGATGATGCGGTTTTCGACAATTCAAGCTTTAGCTATGAGGTATGGTATCGATTTTATCAATCTTCTACCTGAGTCTGAGCAACTAGTCGTCAATGGATTGGCCGAGGATTACTATTTATTTGGCCAGCTAGGTGTGCTGGGAAAGTGCCTCAATATTGATGAGGTGTTAATCAAATACAGATGGCATGGCAATAATGTAGGGGCTACAAAGTTTTTAGACCAAATTTCACTCTCGATTAAAATTTCACGATATCTTGCGGCTTCGTTTTCAGCCAGGCACAGTATTGAAAGGTTTGATCCGGCGCCATTTTGCACATATGGTGGTACAGTGCTAGAAATAGTGCCTAATGTATCCCATCATGATCTGGCAGGCAGATTCAATAAGATGTCAGATACTTTAAGCTGCGTACTCGGCAAGTCAAATGGATTGTCACGAGAATTAGCTTATCGCAAGGTATTATCTACACGCCATACTTTATGTATGCTAATCAAGTATATGTTTTTTACACTCAAAAATAGCAGGGAGCTTGATGAGTGGTATGCCGTAAAAAACTGGGTGACCAGAAAAATCAAGCGTCGCCAGTTTGTAAGTGTTGAGTTGTTAGATCAATAAAACTCAATTGCTTACAATAATAATGATTAAATAATTGAGATGACATACAGGTTGCAGAAATGGCCCAATTAAACATTAACAAATCAAAAGTGATATTTTCACTGTTGGCAGTTTTTGCAGCCTTATTTTTTGGGTTAGTTTCACTTATATTGGTTCAGATTTCAGGAAAGCATTATGCCTATCTTGCCGCATTGCCGGTTGCGATTATATTGGGCTTAGTATTTGTATTTAACAGATACTTTTTCTTCATATTGGTTATTCTAAGTCGAGCCTCTTTAGACTCAATTTTCAATGCAATCAAATTAGGTAGCTTCGGTTTAGGTGCAGTTCTAAACGCTTTAGTTATTCTTATCGCGATACTGATGGTTTTTGAAAAACCACTTAAATACGATATAAAACTTGATTCAATCAAGCTATCTTGGATCATTTTTCTCACGCTTGCTTTTGTTTCAATATTTTATGCACCAGCATTCGTTGCAAGCTTGAAGGTTTTTTTATTATTTGTTTCTTATTGTTCAATGTTTACACTTGGGCTCTATGTTGTTCAAACACAGGAAGACTTCTCTAAGTGGATGAAGATGATTGTGTACTCATCGTTTATCCCATCAATCTATGCAATACTTAGTATGACATTCGGCCTGAGTGGTTTTTATCACTCTTTGAATGAAGGCCTTCGTCTACAAAGCACCTTTCCCCATCCGAATACTTATGCCCCATATCTGGTCATTGTAATTACCGTTTCCTTTTATTTGTGGAGAGCTAAGCCATCTTTGGTTTCTCCAACATTTAATAAGTTTTTGCCGGTATACATAGTGCTTTTATGCTTTTTCTTGTTGATGACAAAGACCAGGTCTACATGGGTTGCTTGTTATGTATTTTTTCTTTTGTATGCTTCATTTCATGAGAGAAAACTCTTGCTCCCAGTTCTACTCGCGCCATTTTTGGCACTATTAATTCCAGAGATCAGGGACCGTGTGATGGATTTGGCCCAGGGCTCAAACTTTGGTGCCGATGGGTATGGTAGATTGAATTCATATGCATGGCGTAAACAAGTATGGACTGATGCCATAAACTGGATGTCAAAAACGCATTATTTGTTTGGGTACGGGCTAGCGAGCTTTATTCATTACTCTACAAGCATTATCAAGGCTAACGCATATCAAATGCAAACTGTAGAAATTAATGCTCACAGCGTTTATGTGCAGTTGTTCTTTGAACTTGGAATATTTGGACTACTCTCATTTTTGTATCTTTTATATGCACATCTTAAGGCTCTTTTAACTGTATATAAAAGAAACAAACTATTGATCTTCATGGTTATTGTAATGATGATTGAATACTTGTTTATGTCCTACTCAGACAACCTCATCGACTATCTCATTTATGAATGGTATTTATGGTTTACTGTTGGTATATCGCTCAGCAGCGTTAAATTGTCACAAACAAAAATGCAGTCACATGAATTGAAAGTACACCGTACTTGATGATTAGCGTGCTTGCGCTTTAATCATGAGCGACAGCACAAGCAAAAAAGTTTTTTATTTTATAAGTGGTTGGTTATGTACACCGTTTCAATTATAGGGACTGGATATGTCGCTGATTTTTACATGCGATCCCTGCAAACTTTTCCAGAAGTTAAAGTACTGAAGGCCTATGATATCAATCAGCAACGACTAAAGGTTTTTGCTGACTATTGGCATGTGCCTACTGCAGCGTCTTTGGAAGAGTTGCTTAATACTTCAGATGCCCAAGAACGTCCAATGTTGATCTTGAATCTTACGAATCCACATGCACACTTTACGGTGAGCAAGGCTTGTCTTGAAGCTGGTTACAATGTGTATAGTGAAAAGCCGCTGAGTATCAAAATGGAAGATGCTTTTGAATTACATAGAATTGCCGCTGAAAAAGACCTTTATCTCGCCTCAGCGCCCTGCAGCTATTTAAGCCAGGTAGCGCAGACAGTTTGGCTGGCTGTACGTGAAAAGCTCATGGGCAAACCACTGCTGGTTTATGCGGAGCTGGATGATGATTTTATATCGCAAGCCCCTTATCAAAAATGGATCAGTGAGTCTGGTGCGCCATGGCCAGCTGAAGATGAGTTCAAAGTAGGCTGCACTCTGGAACACGCTGGATATTATTTATCCTGGCTGATGATGATTTTTGGTCCGATAGAAAAGGTGATTGCAGCCTCGGCAGAGATCATCAAAGATAAGTTACCAAATAATCAACAAACAGCACCTGATTACTCTACAGCGACTTTATTTTTCAAATGTGGGCTGATCGCACGTATCACCTGTGGGATTGTTGCACCACACAATCACGGGCTGCGTATTATTTGCGAGCAAGGCGTCATCGAAGTAAATGAGTCCTGGAATAACGCAGCGGTTGTAAAAACCAGACGCCGTTATGTCTTACATAGAAAGTTGATTAACAGCTTGTTTACAAGAAAGTTAAAACTGTCAGGCCCATCGCACCCCATGGGGCCTAAAAAAGGTAATACAAAAATGAATTTTGCCCTAGGACCAATGGAATTATTAAGCGCGATTAAGGAGCAACGTCCGCCTAGAACCTCTGCGGACTTTGCGTTGCATTTGAATGAAGTCACTTTGGCAATACAGAATGCGCGCGATAATACCGGTGTACAGATAATGAAAACTTCATGTCCAGAACAGCCGCCTATGCCTTGGGCGCACGCACTAAAGTCATAAACTACCTCTAAAGTCAGCCTAGTGGCTGACTTTTTAAATAACATCATCTCAAGAGTGCATCAAATGCGTATTGCTTACTTCACCAGTATCTATCCAAGAGCCACCGATACTTTTATTCAAAGAGAAGTAACGGGATTGCGCCAATTGGGGCATCAAGTCTTTACCATTTCGACTAACAAACCGGGCGGTGAGCATTTAATCAGCCCAGAGGTAAAAAAAATCTTTGATGAAACAGATTACCTATTGCCATTTAACCCGCTTTTGCTCGCCTGGTTAAATATTCAGGGATTATTATTTAATACCAGACGCTATTTACATGCCTGGAAAATTGCGCTGAAAAGCGCAAGACCTGGTATTAAAGGATTTTTGTACCAGCTTTTTTATTTTCAGGAATCCCTGCTTTTGGTGCAGCTATTAAAAAAACATCAAATTGAGCATGTCCATAATCATTTTGGTGATAGCAGTGGCACGATTACCATGCTGGCATCTTTGCAATCGGGGGTAGGGTACAGTATTACGATACATGGCCCCCATATTTTCTTTGAACCATTAGTGTGGGCGCTTGACTTAAAACTTAAGTACTCTAAGTTTGTGGCATGCATTAGCCACTATTGCCAAAGCCAGATTATGCTGTTTTCAGACGCCGCTGACTGGCATAAATTAAAAATCGTGCATTGCGGGATTGATTTTAACCATTATCAAACTGTGCAATCTGCACCAACTGTTGTTCAAGGCCAGCCTGCAAAGCTCATTTACGTGGGCCGATTGGCCCCTGAAAAAGGGGTGGGGGTAATGATTAATAGCCTGATTAAACTGAAGCAAGAAGGCACGACTTTTGAATTAACATTGATTGGCGATGGCCCGGAAAGAGTACACCTGGAACAGCTGGTGGCTAAGAATGATTTAAAAGAAAATATTTTGTTTCATGGCTACGCGAACCAACAGACTGTGAGAGCCAAACTATTGGAAAGTGATATTTTCGTCTTACCCAGTTTTGCAGAAGGCGTTCCTGTGTCATTTATGGAGGCCATGGCTTCTGGTATTCCGGTAGTGGGTACTAATGTTGGCGGAGTGAGTGAGTTGATTGAACACGGCGTCACCGGACTGATTGTTCCGCCCGCGGATGAAGACGCTTTAAAGAATGCCATATCACGCTATATCAAAGATCCGGATTTACGTTTGCGTATAAGCCAGGCAGCCAGAATATATGTTGAAAACGAATTCAATCTGGACAAAGAGCTTTCCAAGCTTTCCAGTTACATTTCTGAGGCTAACTAACAGTATTGGATAATATTATGGTGAAAAGTTTTAAACTAATCTCTGCCACATTAATATCTTTATGTATTGGTTGCAGCAATGAAGTGAGCTACGGTGCTCAAGACCAAACTTATTTAACCCCTTTTGCTAAAAACTCTTTGTGGAACAGTAAACCGTTGAATCCGGTATTTAGTGACTTTGTGATTCCGACTTCTGACTACTTCCCATCCATCCACAATGGCCAATATTCTACGGGTTGTTTCTATGCAACTACCTCAGATCAGCCTATGAAAATTAAGGGTACAAAGGGACAAAAAGGGGTCTTTGATGCTGATGCAGAAACCTTTCATGAGGAGCTAATACTTCCTCATTGGCCTGCTGACTTAATTCCAGCGAGCGGGGGTGATGGGCACGCTGATATTTTTGATGTAGCAACTGGCATAATCCACTCTTTCTGGCAGTTGAAAAAAGTAGATGGTGAATGGCGAGCTACGCATTATGGATGGATGCCGATGAAAGGCTCAGGTTGGGCAGATGCGGCACATTACCATCAAGGCGCTCGTGCGACAGGCGTTCCTGCCTGTGCAGGCATCATTCGCAAACATGAAATTAGTGATGGCGAGCCACTCTATCATCATGCGCTAGCCATTTCTTTGACACATAACTCACTATCAGCAAATCCGCCTTATATTTTTCCTGCGACAATTTCTGATCGTTTTGTGGATAAAAACAAGGGACCGATTTCTGAAGGATCGCTCATCATGTTGCCTGCAGATTTCGATATTAATGTATTCAAGACGCCAGAAATCAAGAAGATTGCCAAAACATTACAAGTGCACGGAGCCTATGTTGTAGATGAAAACTATGGGACACCTTACGTAATTTATGTAGAACGAGGCGGCTCACTAGATATACACAAGGGGCTTTGGAACAATGCCGCAGCTGAGGAGTTACAATTACTCCGCAAACAATTACGCAAGGTAACATCAGTCTCCGGTTACCTTGATGCTGAAGGAAACAACTTCCAACCCAATGCAAATGTAAATGTTTTATCTATGAGAGGACCATGGTACCTAGAGTCCGGGCAGGCACTAGGAAAATATGACTCTTATAATCAATCCATTGTTTTTTCCGGAAGCGGCCGTAAAACAGTACAATCCAATGAATCTGGTCGCTCAATGCACACGGTTTTGTGGGCTAAGCCCCAAAAAGGTGAGCGCTATAAACTATCCGTCACGGCGACTGGTGGTGCACAGTTAAACTTAAAAGTACTTGATGGTGCTACGCGAAAATTAGTCTATGAAACTGGCAATGTGCCAGATGGGCAATCAGTCACTTTTGAATGGCCAGTAGATAGTTTCGTACCAAAATTAGTATTAACCAGTGGTGTCGATAACCAATCAAGCATTTCTGCTACTTTATTAAAAGATCAGTAATTATTTCGTAAAAGCATAGGGATAAGAAGAGAATGGAAAGTATTTTAAGTGGGCTTTACTGGATAGTTTTTATCATCCTGGCTATTCCTGTCATAGTATTTTCCATTCAAATTCTGTTTGCAGTTTTGCCCGGCTTTAAGTTAAGAAAAATTGAAAACTCCTTGGCGAGCGTTGCGGTACTTATCCCAGCGCACAACGAAGCTAAAGGCATACAGGAAACTTTACGCTCTATTCAAGCACAAGCGACTGAGCATACCCGTATAGTCGTTATTGCAGACAATTGTGTAGATAATACTGCTGAGTTAGCGCAAGCAATGGGGGTGGAGGCGATTGAACGGCAAAATAAAGACCTTCGTGGTAAGGGATATGCGCTAGATTATGGTATTCAATTTTTAAAGCAAAATCCGCCCGAAATTCTGGTTATTTTTGATGCAGATTGCCAGATTTCCAAAGACTGTATTTCCGCACTTGCTCAGGCAGTCACGTTGCATCAGCGGGCGGTACAAGGGTTATACCTTATTCAATCTCCGGCAGAAGCCAAAGTGCCGACCCGATTGTCCGAATTTGCTTATGTTGTAAAAAGTTGGACGCGCGCGCTTGGATTCTATCGCTTAAGAATGCCGATGCTGCTTATGGGCTCTGGTATGGCTTTTCCTTGGAAACAAATAGCTGATGCCAATTTAGCACATGGCAGTATTGTAGAAGATATGAAACTGGGTATTGACCTGACAAATCAGCAATTGGCGCCAAAGTTTTGTCCCGAGGCTTTTGTAAGTAGCTTGTTTCCAGAGCATAGTGAAGGAGAACAATCTCAACGTAAACGCTGGGAGCACGGGCATCTCGGGATGATTGCCCAAGAAGGGCTACCATTATTGTGGCGCGGACTTAAAACCTTTGACATTCAAATGATCGCTATGGCGCTTGATTTATGCGTCCCACCGCTCGCATTACTATTTTTGCTTGCATTCGTATTTGCAAGTATTTCAGCCTGCATTGCTCTAATCTCTGGGCAGCTTTTCCCATGGGGAGCGGGAGTATTGTTATTTGTGATTTTCAATAGTTTTGTTTTAATCGCCTGGATAAAACACGGCCGCAATATCTTATCGATGAAAGCATTACTAACATTTGCTCCTGTCTATGCTTTCCGTAAAATCAAGCTATATCTTGGTTTTTTTGTGAACAGGCAAGTGGAATGGGTAAAGTCCAGAAAAGACTAACTTGATAACGTATTAATCTGAAAGTAAGCAAAATGAGCTCGATTGCAAATAATAAAAATAAAATTGATGAGTTAGAGAGTATTCGCGGTATAGCTGCTTTAATCGTAGTGATGTACCACATTCCAGGCTGGAATAGTTTTCTGCATCAGATCCCGTTAATTAGAGGTGGCGGGATCATGGTCGACTTGTTTTTTGTTTTGTCGGGCTTTGTAATTTACTCAGCTTATGGCAATAAGCTGAACTCTGCAAAAGAGGTTCTACAGTTTCAATTCCTGCGATTTGGCCGTTTATATCCGGTACATCTAACTTTTCTACTTGTTGCATTAGGGATTGAAACCCTCAAATATATTTTGCAAGCCTACTTTGGTATTGAAAGCCATAGTAAAGCACCGTTTGTACAAAATAATTTAGCTGCTTTTTTAAGAGAGCTTTTTCTAGTAAAAGCTTTCTGGCCTAATGAAACCGCTATGTCCTTTAATAGCCCAGCATGGTCAATTAGCGCGGAGTTCTATACGTATGTTATTTTTGCACTCATCATCCACTGGTTCAGAGAGTTTAAAACGCTAGTTTTTGCGTCGATTGCAATTGTCAGCATTTATGTTTTGTATGCATTTGATCCGGAACATTACAATTTCATGCTGAGATGCTTAGCTGGTTTTTTTGTTGGATGCTTAACTGCCTACGGTATACAAAAAGTAAAAAAATATCCTCATGATGGGGTATATAAGTTAAGTATATGGCTTATTCCTCTCTCAATATTCTGGATCATTATTATTGCGTCCACAGCGCAAGGATATACTGGTACAGCGCTCTTCATATATCCAGTCAGTGCATTATTGATTGCGGCTATCACCCTCAGCCCTGCAAATGTCTTTAAAAGGATTCTTTCACATGCATGGCTTGTATGGCTAGGAACCATTTCTTATTCACTATATATGGCTCATGGCGCGGTACTTTGGTGCTATCAGCAAGTTATCCGAATATTATTTCACCGACCAGAATTGATGATCCATGGGATATCAACACCACAATTCTCTGCCCTGGAAGCAGCAGGGTTAATTACTCTATTTTTGTTGATAGCATTTATAGTTTCGCATATTACTTATTTATTAATAGAGAAACCTTTTAGAGAAAAGTCTCGAGCATTGCTTCGCTCCTCATAATACTTATCAAATGTTTAAAGGCACTTAGGTGCCTTTTTTTATTTCTAATTTAAAAATAATTACTACATCAATAGCAATTAATCTTTTATTATGTAAATATTGGTTAATAAAATATAACAAATAAATAATTTCATGAGATTGCTAAAAGGAGTTCCAAGATGAAGTATCGCAAAGCCAAGTTAGCTAGCCAATTAATCATAGTTAATTTTCTGTTCGCTACAAACGCTTTTTCAGTAGATTATGGTACATATGAGCGTCCGTTTGCATTAGACTCATTTTGGAATAGTCGGCCAGTTTCACCAGTTTTTTCAAACTATGTGATTCCCAATTCTCTTTATAACCCAACTGCTTACACGCCAGCATATTCCGCCTCTTGCTTTCTTACAGATGCAAGTCACTCATCCGTAACGCTCAAGGTTGGTCCAGGTTATGGTGGTGTGCATGATAGAGATGCAGAGGTGCTGACATCAGAAATTACAATTCCTCATTGGCCTGAGGATGTTTTACCAGCATCAGGGGCTGATGCCCATGCAGATATATTTGATGTTGAGAACAAAATCATTCACTCATTTTATCGATTGAAAAAAGTAAATGGTGAATGGACGACATTGCTATATGCTTGGACTCCCCTTGATGGTCGTGGATGGGGTGACCCAGCACATTTCTATCATGGTGGGCGAGCAACGGGTATCGCGGCCTGCGCAGGCATGATTCGAAAGCATGAAGTAGATGATGGTGATAACATGTTTAGACATGCCTTAGCAATATCGCTCACAGATAATGCTTTATCTAAAGATTACGTTTTCCCCTCTACCTCTACTGATAACAACACAGGTAACTACACAGGCTCAATTCCAGAAGGTACATTATTGATGTTGCCTCCTGGTTTTAATACAGCATCAATTCAAACACCATTGATTAAGAAAATTGCAAATACGCTTAAAACTTATGGCGCATATGTTGTTGATAGAAATTACGGTACACCATTTGTTATTTACTCGGAGATCGGTGCAAATACATGGACGACTACCAATTTATCTTATGCTGAGTTTAGAGGACTGCATTCAGCGTTAAGAGCGGTTACTTCAGTGCAAGGCTGGGTCGATGGTAATGGTGTTAGCTATCAAGCGAACAAGAATCTAAATATATTATCTATGAGGGGGCCATGGGCGAGGGGGTACAATTATTTGCCAGACAGTGAAAAGTGCGAAACCTCATGTAATGTACTTGGTAAATTTAATTCGTATAAGCAAGTATTAGAATTCGACGCTACAGAAGAGCCAATTGTGCAGGCTAACTCCTCAGGACGCTCTGTGAGTACGATTGACTGGGCCAAACCTAAGAAAGGTATTAAGTATCAACTTAAAGCAAAAACCACTGGTGGTGCCAAATTGAGATTTGTTATTCGCAATCCACAAAAAAACGATTATGTGATTTATGACTCCTATAATCTAGAGAATGACCAGGCAGTTACATTTACCTGGCCTCTGGATGATTACGATATTACAGTGGTTGCAACCAGCGGCATAGAAGGACCATCAAGTGTAGCAGGGGACTTAATCAAACTTGAATAAACCTTCTGAGGCTACTTAATACTTAATCTTTTGGCTAAGCTTGATGACTGGTTTTTCAATATACATATACATTAAAAACGCGGAAATCAAGCAAGTCAGGGTACATACTATCGCAACGATCAGATCTGTGACAACTCCTGTATCTAGCGTTTTTCTGATAAGCCTAGCAACAATACCAAGCAGATTATTATGTATTAAATATAAACTGTAAGAAATTAAGCCTAGAGTTTGTAATGGCTTAAAGTTTAACCAGCTATCCATTTTGTTTTTATATAATGCCAGATGTAGAATCAAAGCCGTTAAACCTGCAGTGACTGCGAATGCATCCATTTTGATATATCCGATGGCTATGGTTGCTACATAAAATAGCATCAAATATTTTTCAAAATAAAACCTGTTATAACGGGTTATTGACCAGCCAACGACCGCACCTGCACTAAATGCATACCAATAGTTGATAAAGATGAGATGGTGACTGGTATAAGTTTGCAGGGGAGTTGGCTCAGATACCAGTCCCAGCCATAATAGGCCTGGCATGGTGAAGAATATCAATACAAGAAAATGATTAAGGCTGTCTTGGCTGAAGCGAGAGGCCAAATAAATCACTAGGCTAAATACCAAATAAAACTGGATTTCATAGCACAGCGTCCAGTACACAACATTGATTTGTTTGATACCTAAGAACCCTTGCATGTAAAACACATGGGCAACAATAGCTTTCATATCTGGAAATGAAATGGTTGGCTCTACAAAGCGGGTCTTAACGTATAAAAGTATCAGGGTAACTATAATCCCAAAATAGTAGGGCGGGGAAAGTCTTATGAATCTTCTAAGCATGAATTTGGCTGATTGCGAAACCCCCATGATTTTTTTGTTGGTGGTGACTGCCATGACAAAGCCACTTAATACAAAAAATATGGGAACCCCGAGATTACCGTATTCAAAAATAATGGCAGATAACGAATGTCCAAGAAACAGGCTCAGTTGGGTCACATGATCACCATGAAATAAATGGTAAAAGACTACCCAGAGTGCCGCCAACCCTCGTAGACCATCTGCAAAAGCATACCTGTTATTTGTCTCTGTTTTCATATGATCTATGTTGCTAATACTTAATATCGTTATACCAGGAGATAGACTCCTGAAGGCTTTGTGAGTAACTCATGTAAGTAAAATCATATTCGTTGCTAAACTTCTCAGCATTCAGAAAAATATGCTGCTCAAAAAGTCTGGATAGGCTAGGTGGAAGCGGTTCTGGTAACCAAGAAGCATCCCGCCTTGCTTTACGGCACAAAATTTGTGCAATTTTAATCGCTGGGCTCAGTATTTTTGAGTCCAGCTTGAGTTGCAGTCGACTGATACGTTTAATCGGCGTCGCGTCAATACCATTAGCCAGATCAAACAAATATTGATTCCATCGCGGGCTATCAGGGGCTGCCAGGTTGTAAAACAACGCCTCCCCCGCTTTTTTAGATATCTTCAAACCTACATGAATGGCACGCACGACATCATCCACATGCACTAGGTTACTCCAACCATCGCCAGCATCACCTAAATCCCCAAGCCTGTATGTTCTTAACAAGTTTGCAGGGCGGCTTACCCATAGGTGGCTACCAGGCCCATGTACGCATCCAGGTCTAAATGAAATAACTTGCCCGCCAGCCGCCGCATATTTTTGCATATAAGTCTCAGCTTCACATTTTGCAGCAGCGTACCAGCCGTAAGTTGGATCAAATGCGTGAGATTCAGTAATATTCCCCTCATGACCGCCATAGACAGACATCGTACTCAAGTGGATGATCTTTGGTTTACCTGCAACGATCGCAGCTTGTACCAAGATATCAGCCCCTTTACCAATTGAGTGTTTATCACCAGCAACACAATTGACCACGGCATCAACGCCTTTGAGGTAATGAGTCAATGCCTCCAGGTTTAAACTATCAAGCGTGATACGCCCTGGAATGTTCGTATTTAAACGCCCTCTGGATGCGGCTATTGTTTCGTAACCTTGCCGATTGAGATGCGTAACTAAGCGACTACCAACGTGACCGGTCGCACCAAGAATCAATACTTTCATTTACATTACCTCAAATAACCACGTGCTTTGATTGACAGGGCGCCTGCATTTTTTGCGCGAGATGATCTGCCAGCCGCAGGCTAAGTGCAGCAATTGTAAGTGTTGGGTTGGCCTGGCCACTGGTCGGGAAAACTGCTGAACTGGCGATATAAAGATTATCTACATGATGCACCTTACAGTTAGCATCCACCACTGAAGTTTCTGGATCTTTGCCCATTCTGGCAGTGCCAATATGATGACCGCCGTAGGCACCGAATCGAGTCAAATCTTCTTCCAATTTTGAGGCATCGAATTCAAAGTTACCGACGCCACTTTTCCTGAACTCCTCAACAAATACATCCAATGAGCGACGTACAGACTCAATATCAGCAGGTAAATATCGCCAATCAACCTTCACGCGCGGCATTCCAAGTGCGTCGCATTCATCAATTAAAGTGATGCGACTATCAGGGTTTGGGTACTGCTCACTATGAATTTCTAAAGTGAACTGGTTACTTTTATTACTTAGAATGACAGAGGGGAATTTGCGCTTTGCTAATGTCCGCTTAGTCAGCCAGTGATACAGAAACCTAAATGTATCAATGGGATCTAAAATGATATTAGAAAAATGCTTTAAGTATGTACTCAAAGATGCCTGGCCATCTTTGAGACGCTTTCCATATTCGTAACTAATAAAATTTTTAGCTAGGAACAGTCCTGATAAAACACCAACCTTATGTGAGGGGTCAACGATTTTGGGGAAGTGCAACCTGGCAACCATGTTGCCTGCTTTTATTTTTTGTTGAGTTTCCTCGGTAAGAGAAAGCCGTCGTCGACAATAAATACCTTCAGCAGAGACCTCATAGCCATGCCTCACATTTGATGTAGGCCCTAAAATAGTTAGTTTGCCTAGATTGCCTGCAATATGGCACTGATAATAGCGCCCCACCAGATCTTGCTGGTTACCTATGCCAGTTTTGCAAATATCATTTGATGCTAATAGCAGTCGAGCAACCTCAATGCCTCCTGTTGCTACTACTATTTGTTTGGCTTTAACTGCCATTTTTTTACCATCCAGACTAGCGACATCCAGATGATCAACGTGGTCGGCAGTAGTATTGAGTCTAATGCCAGTACAGTTTGCCCCCAAGATTACTTGAATATCATCTGCCAGTGACAATCGTTGACGATAGCGACTACCGACGTTGGTTGGACATGAAAATCGCTCCATGTTATTGGTCATTAAGATATCACTGGCGAAGCCTTGAAACATAGGCTTGTTTATGCCAAATACTGTGTCTGCATCGTAAGCATACTCACCGGCCTCAAGTAATCTATTGGCAACAGGAAAGTAGGGCGCCAAATCGGCATGGGTGATAGGCCAGCCACTTTGCGGGATGTAATCACGTTGCTTAAAATCAATAGGGTCAAATGGCATGCAACGCCCGCCCCAAATAGCGGTGGAACCTCCGAAGCGTCGATGTCGGTATTTATCAGGCGGGCTGTGTAGCTTTTCATCAGTCAATTCACCGGCATATAGTTTCTGCGTTTTTTTAGAAAATACTTCTGTACCAGATTCTAGTAAAATAATCTTGAGCCCACGGCCAGCAAGTGAAAGTGCTACAGCTAGCCCAGCAGCACCAGAACCTATAATGCAAACATCAGCTTCAAGCTGTGTATCGGAGGGAATTTCGGAGATGTTTTTTATCATTGCTGTATAACCAATCTAGCTGAACATCTGCAGAGTACAAAGCAGACTAACTAGCACAAGCATACAACATAATGCGGCATTTTTTCCACCCCGCAGTTTTTTAACGAAAAATACATTTTATGGTGCTATTTTAAATGATAGTCTTCTGACGAAACTGAATATTTTCTGGTGTAGAATCGCAAAAATACACTTTAAAACTATTAAATAATGCCAATGGGGTGGTGGCCGAATGCCATCTAACACTGACCAACTGCCCGAAAGTAATTCATGACTCATTCTCATCGTGAGGCAGAAACCTCAACTGATTTAATTAATATCGCTGGCGTTTCAATTCTAAGCACGACCTCAGAGCATTTACTTAAAATATTGCAGCAGCGTCGACAGCAATCAAAAAAAACGATATTACTATTTGCTAATAGCAACTTCATTGTCAACTGTCGTGCGCTATTTCAGGCATCAACCCCTGATATTGAAAATGTATTAATTGCCAATGACGGTATTGCCTTAAATATAGCGTCCAAACTCGTACATGGAAAAACATTTAGCGATAATTTAAATGGTACGGACTTTTCGCCTTTTTTCTTATCACATCATCCTGAACAGTTAAATATTTTCCTGCTTGGCGCCAAACCAGAAGTAGTTTTGAAAGCAAAAGAATATATTGCTTTACGTTTTCCACGGCACCAAGTTGTAGGTGTGAGAGACGGCTATTTTGACCATCAAGACAATGATGAAATTGTGGGCACGATTAATACCGCAGGTACAGATATTCTACTTGTTGCGATGGGTAATCCAATGCAAGAGAAGTGGATTTTGACAAATCAGAGCCAACTCAATGCTTCTTACATTTTCGGCGTTGGCGCACTCTTCGATTTTTGGTCAGGCAATAAGATTCGCGCACCCATCGTAATACAAAAGCTACGCTTGGAGTGGCTATTCAGGTTGTGCCAGGAGCCCAAAAGACTATTGAAAAGATATTCAGTAGATATCATCCAATTTTTATATATTGCATTCAAAGAAAGCAAGTAAAAACACTCTAGGCTAACTTGAGATTTTTTAAACAGTTTATTAAATAGCAGCATCTGAAAGGATTCAACAATGCGAGTTCTAGTAGTAGGTGGGGCAGGTTATATTGGCTCACATATGGTCAAAATGTTGCTGGGCGCCGGCCACGAGGTGATCACACTGGATAATTTGTCCAGTGGTCACCGCGATGCGGTGCTAGGTGGCACCTTTGTTGAGGGTGATTTGGCAGACCCAGCATGCCTGGCCCAAGTATTTAAGCAGCATCAGCCAGAGGCGGTTATGCATTTTGCCTCTTATATCCAGGTAGGTGAGTCCGTGCGCAAGCCAGATATCTACTACCGTAACAATGTGACCAATACGCTGAACCTGCTAGATGCCATGTTGCAATTTGAAGTGAAGAAATTCATTTTCTCATCGACTGCGGCAGTATTTGGCGAGCCAGATTACGTGCCTATTGATGAAGCACATCCTAATCGCCCATTGAATCCTTATGGGCGGTCAAAGTGGATGATAGAACAAGTGCTGGCCGACTATGAGAAAGCATTTGATCTGCGCTCGGTATGCTTGCGTTACTTTAATGCGGCTGGGGCCGACCCTGAGGGGCAATTGGGGGAGCGTCATGATCCGGAAACCCACTTGATTCCTTTAATTCTGCAGGCAGCTTCCGGTCGGCGCGAAAATATCCAGGTATTTGGCCGTGATTACGACACCCCCGATGGTACCTGCATTCGCGACTATATCCATATTGTGGATTTATGCGCTGCGCACTTGGCAGCATTGGAATACTTAAATAAAGGCGGTGCTAGCGACCGCTTTAATCTGGGAAATGGTTCAGGTTTTTCGGTGCAAGAAGTAATTGATGCCGTGCAGAAGGTATCAGGCAAACAGGTCACGGTGATTAACGGCCCAAGACGTGAAGGGGATCCAGCCAGACTGGTGGCTGATGCCAAGCGTGCCAGAAGCATATTGGCGTGGCAACCGACCTATACTGCGCTGGACACCATTGTGACGCATGCATGGCAATGGGAGCAAAAACAATAGTCCAGTAACTTTCATTCTTGGATGTTTAAACATCCAAGAATGAATGCCTACCCCTGTAAAGCATTCATGATGCTGTCATATTTCTGACAAATTTCTTTGCTACTTTCCCCAAGACGCGAGTAAAATAGACGCATTGAAATGGTGCATTACAAACATTTCGTTCTGAAAAGTGGTGCAATTCATGCATCCATCCTAGTTGGCTTATTGTTACAATCGTAAAAATACTAATAAAATCAGCCTGTTAAACGATTTCACTTGCGCTGGTCTGCTTTTTGCTTAGAAATAAACAAAAAGATAAACAACAAATAAATAAAAATGAAGTAATTGGCCAATATGGGCTATATAAAATAGCCGTATTAAATAATAAGATGGCTAATAATTAACTGTACTGAGGAGAATTACCATGTTCATGCATTGGCTGAAAAAATTATCAATTGTCACCGCGGCAATGATTGCCTTCACTGGCTATGCGCAAGCGACCAATGTGACTTTGAGTTATGGCACCACAGATCTGCTGGGTGTTGTTAACCGTGATGCAGGTGTGATTGGCGCATTCGAATTTAATGATGTGTTTGATCTTGACCTTCAAGTACCAGCCTCACTTTCTTACTTTATTACTGAAATGCCTGAGGCTGCCTACAATATTGTAGATAGCACTTTTACCTATGGCCTGTACGATATTGACAACAACTTAATAACAACGCCATCTATTCTGACGCCCGGTGCTTACCAATTACGTGTCTCTGGCACGGCTGATGGTTTTAGCGGCGGACAATATTTCTTGAGCTTTAATGTGACTACCCCAGTACCTGAGCCAGATCTGGGCTTGTTGATGCTGGTTGGCCTGACCATGATGGGTCTGGTCTCTTTGCGTAAATCACATTCTGCTTAATTAAAAGTTTTCTTGTTTTTTAATTGAGGAGTAGGTATGAAAGTATCTAATGTATTGGGATCTATGGCATTAATCTCTGCCATCAGTTTCTCACATCAGGCGTTTGCGACCACAAACGTGACTGATCTGGGTGACTTGAATGCTGGCCCGGTGTCTGAACAATCTTTGTTGCAAATTGGTGCTGTTTGGTTGCCCGATGTGTATTTATTTGACCTGAGCTCTGACTCTACTGTCACTGTAGACTTTAAAGCTTTGCTGGGTATCGGTATTGGCTCTACTTTCAGCCTGTATAACTCTTCAAATACTTTAATCACATCCTACCACATCCCAACGCTGGCCTTCGACTCGACAACAACCTTCACATTTATTGATATTGCGGCGGGCAATGACTACCAGTTTAAATTTAATCCTGGTGCATTGAATGTTACCTTGTCAAATAAACTGACGTTTACTGCACACGAAACAGTGCCAGTGCCAGAACCAGAGTCTAATGCACTGATGCTGGTTGGTTTGGGTATCATTGGTTTGATTGCTCGCAGAAAATTTGCTTAATTTTTGCTTGTCATAAAAAAGCCGGTTTGCATTTGCAACCGGCTTTTTTGTTTTAATGCATGTTCATTACTTGAGGTAGTCCTTTATTCTTTGGGCGGCGGCAATCGTTTCTTCAGTCGACGCCACCAGCGCCATACGAATAAAGCCTTTGCCGGGGTTTAGGCCATGCGCTTCACGCGCCAGAAAAGAGCCTGGCAACACCGTAATATTCAACTCCTGATACAACTGCCTGGCAACAACGGTGTCATCTTTTTGTGTATTAATCCATAAATAAAATGCCGCATCTGGCAACTGCGTGTGTGGCCAGACTTGTTGCAGCAGTGGTGTCACTGCACTGAATTTCTCGCTGTATAACGCACGGTTATGGATCACATGTGCTTCGTCATTCCAGGCCACTACACTGGCAGCTTGCACTGCCGGGCTCATGGCGCAGCCGTGGTAGGTGCGATACAAGGCAAATTTCTCAACGATATCTGCATCGCCTGCGACAAAGCCAGAACGCATGCCAGGCACATTCGAGCGTTTGGAGAGTGAGCTGAACATGACGACACTGCTAAAATCGCGACCTAGCTGATGTGCTGCCTGCAATGCGCCAACCGGTGGATTATTCTCATCAAAATAGATCTCTGAATAACACTCATCTGACGCAATCACAAAACCGTATTGGTCGGACAGCTCAAACAGGGTTTTCCAGGCCTGAATATCCATGACCTTACCGGATGGGTTACCTGGGCTACATACAAACACCAATTGGGTACGCTTGAGGATATCGACCGGTACTTGTGTCAGGTCCATGACAAAGTCATTGTCTGGCGTGGTGTTGATAAAGTAGGGCTGCGCACCGGCTAAAAAGGCCGCACCTTCATAAATCTGGTAAAACGGGTTGGGTGAAATTACCACTGGCTGCTGTGCAACACTGGTATCAATGACTGCCTGTGCAAAGGCAAACAGGGCCTCGCGGCTGCCATTCACCGGCAAAATCGCTTTATCGATATTGAGGGCGGGAATGTTGTAGCGACGCTGCAGCCACTGATTAATCGCTTCACGCAAGGCTGGTATGCCTATTGTGGTAGGATAGCTGGCCAATCCCCCCAGATTACTGGCGAGTGCGTCACTAATGATACTCGGCGTGGCGTGTTTAGGCTCACCAATCGACAAGTTGACAGGACTAAACGCCGGGTTAGGCGTCAGGCCTTGAAACAGATCGCGCAAGCGTTGAAACGGATAGGGCTGAAGTAGGTTTAAATTTGGATTCATAGGTGTGTATTATAAGTGAGCCTGTCACATAAACAAAAAGCTTCCGGGCAAAAATATACGGCCTCAGCGGCATTGATCTATGGCGCATTATGCTGGGGCGTCATCTGGTATCCCTACCGCTTGCTCAACGATATCGGCTTGTCTGGCGTGCAATCCAGTTTATTGAGTTATAGCCTGGCGTTGCTGATAGGTGGCATGCTGTTTTGGCGGCGATTCAACTGCATACTGCACGTCCCTACCTCGGCCTATTGGCTGAGCCTGATCGCGGGCTGGACCAACCTGGCTTATGTATTGGCGATTATTGATGGTGAAGTCATGCGCGTGATGCTGCTGTTCTACCTGTCGCCGCTATGGACCTTGTTACTGGCGAGAGTCTGGCTGCATGAGCCATGGCATAAACCGCAACTGCTGGCCATTTCATTATCGTTATTAGGCGCAGTGTTAATGCTGACCAATGGTGAATGGATGTGGCCATGGCCGCAATCCACCTCGGACTGGCTGGCGCTCTCTGCCGGTATAGGCTTTTCTTTAACCAATGTCATGACCCGCTTTTCTACGCATTTGACGATTGCCGCCAAAGGCATGCTGGTATGGCTGGGTGTCTTTGGCTTGTCATTCGCGGTATTACTTTGGCAATCCGGCATCGCTGGCATGGCGTTTATCACGGCATCAACCTTCACCTCCTATGTGACCATCACTTTCTTGGTGATTGCCTTATTGCTGGTTTCAGCGACTTTGCTGGTGCAATATGGCGTGACCAAAATACCCGCTATCCAGGCGTCAGTGTTGTTTATGTCCGAGTTGATTGTGGCCGCGATTGCCGCTTATTTTCTGGCGCAGGAAACCATGTCGGTGATGGAAATGATAGGCGGCTGTTGCATTATTGCCGCAGGCATCTTGTCGGTCAGCGTTGGCGAGTCTGACTAAGCACGAGACAGCAATTGCCGATAAGCCTGCTCCAATTGCAGGCAGAATGTGTGCGGCTCAAACAGCACACCGGCCTGGCTTTTCACTTTGGACTTGAGCAATGCCAGTGCGCTTGCATCATGCGCCAAAGTGATAGCGCGCTGTTCAAGCGCCGTCCAATCGGCGCAGATGCATTCATCCAGCCCGATATGCTTGAGTAAACTGGCACTGACCCGTGCCGGGAAGGTATCACTGGCCACCGCGAGCAGGGGAATCCCTTGCCATAAAGCATCACTGGCGGTGGTGTGCGCGTTATAGGGTGCCGTATCCAGCATCAGATCGGCATGCTGTTGCCTGGCAATATGTTGCGCAATGCTGGTGCGTGGCGCAAAAATCAAGCGATCGGCGGCAATGCCAGCTGCTTGCGCCTGTTGTTGCAGATGCTGCGTGGCCCATTGATTGCAATGCAATAGCCACAATACGCTGCCTGGCACTTGCTGCAAAATGCGCATCCAACTGGCAAACACATCAGGCGTGATTTTAAAACTCTGGTTCAGGCAACAAAATACAAACCCCTGCTCAGGCAGGCCATGCGCTTTGCGCGTGTCAGCCTCAGCCATGGGGCGTTGTGCATTGTTTGCCTGGTAGCATGGCAACACTACAGGCTGTTCGGCCAAAACCACGTCATTTAATGTGCCATCCACAATCATGGCGTCAAACAGCGGCTGACCATTGACCATTCCCATACTACCGGGATAACCCAGCCAGTTAATGTGGGTGCGGGCAGGGCGGTAGGCGGCAATGCCGCTACGGCTATTTTGCGTATAGCCGGTTAAATCTACCAGCACATCAATCCCCATGCGTTGCATATGTGCGGCGACTGCCACATCAGGCGTGCTGGTGATGTCTATCCAATGATTGGCGGCGGCAAACAAGGCTAGGCGTTCGCTTGAGTGATCGTCTTTGCTGTTGCTATATAAAAACACTTCGAATTGCTGATGATCGTGCGCTGCAATCACGTCTGTGACCAAATACGCCAAGGGGTGACGACGGAAATCAGAAGAAAGGTAGGCAATTTTAATGCGCTGCTGATTTTCTGGCTGGCTAGACTGTTGTGTGGCGGCTAACGGCTGTATATGGCCATAATGCAGTTGTGCCCAGTTGCTTGCACACGCCAGTTGCTCAGCCGCTGTGGTGCCCGGCATCGCCAAAAATGCAAATGGCGGGATCTGCGCCTGTGGGGATTGTGCTAACGCAGCGCGCACTTCGGCAATGGCGGCATCCAGACCTTGCCAGTCGGCCATATGCTGTTTTTGATGAATCCAGTGTACTTTGGCATGCAGTAGCTGCGGATCAAGTTTAATGGCCTGTGCATAGGCAGACACGGCCAAATCTAACTGGCCTTGTTCACGGTAGGCATTGCCCAGATTGTTGTGACACTCTGCATCGCCAGGCGCCAGCGCGAGCGACTGCTGGTAATGCTGAATCGCCAGCGCAGGCTCTCCCAGTTTGCGCAAGCTATTGGCCAGGTTGAAATGCACATCGGCCTGTTGCGCATCTTGCGCTAACGATTGCCTGAAATAATGTGAGGCGACTGACTCATCTCCGCGCAAACTGGCCACATTGCCGAGTTGCATCAATATTTGTGGATGATCTGGCGCCCACCTTAGCGCCTGAAGAAAAGCCTGCTCAGCATCTTCAGCTTGCTTGAGTGCCAGATAATGCCGCCCCAATTCATAATGCAACTCAGGGTCTTGCGGCGTGCGCGCTAACTGCTGTTTTAACTGTTGAATACTCGCACTCATGCTGACGTCTGCCCAGTAAAAGGATTAAGCAAAGACTTCCAACCCAGCTGCTTAAACAAATGACGCTGCGGATGCAAACCGTGCCAGAAGCTGTCTTCGGTCAATTGTGGCAATCTGGTGCCAAAGTCGCTTAACAAGCGTCTGGCCAGTATGGCTGCACAATAAGGCGCGGTCATCAAACCTTTGCTGCCATGCGCAACATGCACATATAGGCCTTGTGGCGCTGGTAGCGCTGTAAACTCGGTGATCGGCGTACTTTGAGCATTAAACGTTGTTGCCGCCAGCACAGGCCCGACATAAGGCAAATAATCCGGAGAACCACACCTGGACGATGCGCGCGCAAAAGTCACTTCCGCGCTGCTTGCATGATCGAATTGCGGACTTAACTTGCTCACCATATCGAGGTTGCTCAGATTATCCTGTTCGCGAAGCTCTGTACTACTATCACCTGGTGCAAAAGTAGCCCCCATGGCATGCTGGCCTTGAGAAAGCGGTGTCAGGTAACCGTCCCCGCATAAAATCACCTTGAGCGATTGCATAGACGCCTGCCCGGCAATCATACCCATCTGGCCACGCACCGGATTTAGCCACATGCCGCTTTCTGGCAATAAGCTGGCGGCTTCTGCGGCATTACAGACAATCACGGCATCAAAATAATCATTAATTGTTCCTGCCTGGTTGGCTAGCTGCCAGCCAGACTTTTGGGAGGTCAATTGGCAAATATCTTGCTGAAGATATAGCGTGATATTGGGATGGGCTATCATGCGTGCACATGCTGCGGTCGGATTGACCCAGGCGCCAGCTGCAAAATACAGGCACTCATGCGCCAGGTTAACCCCGGCCTGTGCACTGGCCTGTGTTGCATCCAGCTGTTGTAGCATGCCTAAATGCGCATATCGGCTGGCCACTTTCTGTACCCGTTTATGCTCGCGAGGATTGCTGCCCAGTTGTAACAAACCACAGCTTTGAAAGCCATCCTCACCCAAATTCAGGCTGGCATAGTGACGCAGGCTAAAACTATAACTACGCCACGCCAATTGATCGTTTTGCGGTTTTTCAGCATTCAACCGTGGGTAGAGCATGCCCCTGGGATTGCCGGAGGCGCCACTGGCAAGTTGATCTGCACGTTCAAACACATGTACCTCGCAGCCTAAGCTGGCCAGATGCCAGGCGCTACTGCAACCCGCAATACCGGCACCAATGATTGCCACTTTAGGCAACGAAGTAGAAGAGGGGCATTGCTCAGATAGCGGCCATACGCCGCATAACATTTCACGTTTTTTGCCAAACCCACGTGCTTTTTCAACCTGGAACCCAACCGTCTGCAAACCGCGCTTAACCAGCCCGGCGCTGGTAAACGTGGCAAATGTTGTCCCGGCATGCGCACATCTGGCCATACATTCAAATAGATAAGGCTGCCACATTTGTGGATTTTTGGCTGGCGCGAATCCATCCAGAAACCAGGCATCCACCTGTAATTGCAGTTGCGGCAACATCTGCTCGCTGTCACCAATACACAAGGTCAAACTGGTGGAGAATGCTGGCAGCTCCAGCTGATTAATCCCAGGTTGCAATAAATGATATTGTTGGCATAAAGCCTGGCTGATATCGGCCAGTTCAGGGAAATGTGCATGTGCCATCTGCAAGTCTTGCAGGGTAAACGGGGCGATTTCTATGCTGAAAAAATGCAAGTGCGCGTTGGCAGGCGCAGTGTCACGCCACAATTGCAGAGTAGCCAGAAAATTGAGGCCGCTGCCAAAACCGGTTTCAATAATCACAAAATGGCTGGGGCAGTCAGTCGGCAGTTGCTGCCATCTTGCCTCTAACTGGTTGTGCTGCAGAAAGACATGGCGCGTTTCAGCCAGCCCATGCTGTGGATGATCTGGGTTGACTGAAAAATAAACATCATCGAATTGTGTAGAGTAGGGCAAGCCGTCGCGCCACTCTAAAACTGCATGCGTACTCATAGGCTGGCAAGTGTATCACGCCGCACGGGCCCATTAAACCCGCTTGGCGGCCCGGTAGCCAGGTTTGGCCAGTAACAGATGCACATCCCCCAAGGCACATTCGGCAAAGCCCCCTTCGCAATAGCTCAGGTAAAAGTCCCACATGCGGATAAACGTGTCGCTATAGCCTAATTGCCGAACGGCGTCGATTTGCGCGAAAAAATTTTCGCGCCATAAGCGTAAAGTCGTGGCGTAATGCAAACCTATGTCTTGCAAATCCACCAGCCGTAAATCACTCGCCCGCGTTATGCTGGTAAGCATGGCCGTATTGGAAGGAATGTTAGACCCCGGGAATATATAGCGTTGAATAAAATCAACCGAACGGATAGCACTGGCATAGCGCTGGTCGGCAATGGTAATCGCCTGAATCAGCGCAGCACCGTCAGCTTTGAGCAGATGGCTCACTTTGTTGAAATAGGTATCGTAATACTGATGACCAACGGCTTCTATCATTTCAATGGACACGAGCTTATCAAACTGGCCTTGCAAGTGGCGGTAATCCTGCTTCAGCACTGTGATCTGCTCTTGCAGACCTTCTTCACGCACCCTCGCTTGCGCCAGCAGGTACTGCTGTTGGGAAATAGTGGTGGTCGTCACCTGGCAGCCGTAATGTTTAGCCGCATAAATGGCAAAACCACCCCAGCCAGTCCCAATCTCAACAACGTGATCAGCAGGAGAAAGCTGCAACTTATCACAAATCACTTGTAATTTTCGCTCTGAAGCGGCTTGCAAGTCGGTGATATCACCGTCAAACATGGCCGACGAATACATCATGGTGGGGTCTAGGAATAACTTGAACAAGTCGTTACCTAAATCATAGTGGGCCGCGATGTTTTTTTGGCTGCCAGCTTCGCTATTACTGTTTAACCAGTGAAAGACTTTCAACACAGGCTTGGTCAACCACTGATAGCCGCCCTCCAGGGTATCCATCACAGACTGGTTAAGTACCATCAGGCGAATAACATTGCTTAATGTGTCTGCCTGCCAATAGCCGAGCATATAAGCTTCTCCGGCCCCGATGCTGCCGCCAAAGGCAATTTCACCGTAAAAGCGAGCATCATGCACGGTAATCGTCGCCTGTAGACCACCTGTATTCGCTTGGCCGAACACATGGCGCTCATCACCGTCAATCAAAGTTAACTGACCCATTGCCAAGCCAGCCAATCGCTTAAGTACTTGCGACTTTGCCAGCTGCGCTACCCATTTTGCGCGACTTTTGGACTTTAATGGCTTGGTTAAAGTATCGGCGGATACTGCAAGGGGGGAGGGGGCTGTGGTCATGATCAATCTCCGCGTTGAGTACGCTGGTCTGGGTGTGGATAAAACGGTATTTTTTTAAACCATAAGCGCAGTGCTTGCCAATAAATGCCCCAGATCACTTTCAATGTCATCCAGGGATAGCTGAGTAACATGCGGTTCAGCGCGCTGGCCTGCCAAGGCTGGCGCTGCATTTTCAAGGTAGCGAAGAACATGGCCTGATCCTGCTGCCAGTTTTGCATATGCACACTGAGCGCCTCACCAGGTATCGAAAATTGCCATTGGTAGTCAATCTGCATAGGCATAAAAGGCGAGACATGAAAGTTTTTTTTAAACTGGAACAACAGGGGCGCGCCTTGCTGCACCGCATGCACATAGGCAAAGCGCTCCTTCCATGGCGTATTGGTAATATGGCTGACGATGGCTTGTAATTCACCTTCGCTGTTATGGCAATAATAAAAACTGACCGGGTTAAAGCAAACACCCCAGTAGCGACAATGTGTCAGCAGCCCGATGCGGCCCAGCGGCCGCTGCCCGGTCTCTTGCTCGACCAGGTCACGCACACAAATCGCCAGCGGTTTATCAGGCGAGCCCAGGTAATCCTTGCGACTGAAATACGCCAGATTGGGTGTCAGGTAAGACCATAGACGGGTGCTTTTGAATAGGGTCGGCAGCTCTTCAAGATCGATATACAGCATAAACAGCTGGTAGCGAAAGCCATGTAATTTGGGTTGCAATCGCTGATGACTGACCCATCCGGTATAAATCGCACTATGTAAAGCAGGTGTACGGACTTCGGTCATGTCGTCGCCGCTTTAAAGTGTTCAATCGCGCTTAATGCGCTGACGACGCCATCTTCATGAAAGCCGTTGCGCCAATAAGCACCGGCGTAAGCTGTGCGTTGAGGTCCGCTGATCTCGGCATGCCTACTTTGTGCCCTGGCGCCTGCCAGCGTGTATAAAGGATGACGGTAATGCAACTTTTTGATCACTTTTGCCGGATCAATGGCCTCTGTGTAATTCAGCGTGACCAGTAAAGGCTCGGCGGAGCGGATACCCTGCAAGATGTTCATGTTATAAGTCACTTGTACTTTACCCACCGGCGTCGCTGTCACATGATAGTTCCACGCTGCCCATGCCAGCTTTCGCTTTGGCATCAGCCTGGCATCCGTATGCAGGAAAACCGTGTTGTCCTGATAAGGGATGGCGCCGAGCACGTCACGCTCTTTATCAGTGGCTTCAGTGCCTAGTATCTGTAAGGCTTCATCACTATGACAGGCAAAAAACACATAATCAAACGACTGGGATTGCCCGTTTTTTGTGATCACAGTGACCCCTTGCGTATGACGTTTCACGGCACTGACAGGGGATGTAAGCTGAATACGATGCTGATAACCTGAAGACAAGGCTTCGAGATAGCGCGCTGAACCACCGACGATGGTTCGCCATTGCGGGCGCTGGTCTATGCTGAGCATGCCATGATGGTGGAAAAAACGCACAAAAAAGCGTGCCGGGAATTGCAGCATCTGCTCTGCATCCGTAGACCAGATCGCTGCCCCCATGGGAATAATGTAGTCGCGGATAAATTGCGCGGAGTAGCCATGCTGATGCAAATAGTCACCCAGGCGTATTTCGTTGCCTGGGGCCAGCAAAGCCAGTGATTGTTTGTTAAAACGTAAAATGTCTTTGACCATACGATAGAAACGCGGAGACAACAGGTTACGTCGTTGGGCAAACAGGCTGTTGAGTGAAGTTCCGTTATATTCCAGGCCGCTGACTTCGTTACGCACACTAAAGCTCATTTCGCTGTCTCGCCAGGCGACCCCCGTTTCACGCAACAGGCGCTCAAACTCGGGATAGGATTTATCGTTAAATACGATAAATCCGGTATCCACCGCATGACTGTCACCAGCGATGTCGATCTGATGCGTATGGGTATGGCCGCCCAGGTAATCATTGGCTTCAAACAGGGTGATCTGGTGTTGTTTGTGCAGCGAGTAGGCGAGGGTATTGCCAGCAATGCCGCCACCAATGATGGCGACCTTCATGCACGGTCCTCTTTGCTAGCATGCTGCGCCCGAATCTCTAGCGGAACCTGCTTGAGTTGCCAGATAATGCCCAGGGCAGCGAGTAATTTGAGCCCGTAGTAGGTCAGGTCAATTTCCCACCAGTAAAACCCCTGCTTGGCTGATCCCGGGAAGTGGTGGTGGTTATTGTGCCAGCCTTCACCCAGGGTCAAAATGGCGATGAGTAAATTATTGCGGCTGTGGTCACGTGTCGCATAACGACGGCTGCCCCAGACGTGCGCCAGTGAGTTGACACAGAAAGTGGCATGGTAAAGGGCAATGGTAGACACCACAAAGCCCCAGACAATTAACTGCCAGCCGCTGGTCTGCAAGACTGGGGCACGCGCTTGCAATAACGCGCCAAGGCTGTAAATAATGGCAGCAAAAGCAATCGGGATCAGGCTATCAAAGCGATCCAGCCAGCAAAGTTCACGATAGCGGCTAAGCTCACGCACCCGATCAAGCTGCGTTTTAAAGTTGGCGTGACTTAAAAACCATCCTAAGTGACTCCATAGCAAGCCATGCTGGTGCGGCGAATGCACATCTAGCGGCTGGTCGGCATGCATGTGATGGCAACGATGATGCGCAGCCCACCATAATGGCCCACGTTGAACTGCAGTAGCGCCGATCAATGCGAATATAAATTGCGCGATGCGTGAAGTCTGAAAAGTCTTGTGGGCAAAATAACGATGGTAAAAGCCGGTAATGGCAAACATGCGCACCACATACATCAGGATGGCAAATATCACCGCAAAAGGGCTCCAGCCGACCCAGAACAATGCCACCAAGGCAAGATGCAGGGCGACAAAAGGCAGCACGCGCCACCAGTCAATGCTCTCGGCACTGGCTGTTTTTGGCGGTTGGTAGCGGTGATTATCTAACCAGCCAACCAGCCGCCATAGCAAGCCTGAAAATCTATGTTGCATGTCACACCCTCTCGCAAAACTAATGCATCCGCTATTTTTTATTTTTGATGTGGAAAAACCTGTAATTTGCTGGTGTCATAGCCCATGGCTTTGATCTTGGCGACCAGCTCGCCATAGGTTTTTGGATCGATACGTGGTTGACGTGACATCAGCCAGACATAATCGCGCTTGTTTCTGGCAATCACCGTGTGCTGGTAATCCTCACTCAAATAAGCAATCAGGTATTCAGATTTAAATGGCCAGACAAATTGCATACGCCACTCTGCATTACCGCTCCCGGGTAGCACATAGCCCGTTGGATGATAGCTTTTGAGCGGTCCGTCAAAGCCACCCTTGTTAAAGGTAAACGTTGTGGCAATTGAACCATCTGCATGCTGGCGATACTGCTCAATCGGATTGTAAGGGTCGCGTTCAATGAATGTTGGTATCGCTGCAATGACATACCAATCGCCCATAAAACGTGCTAGGTCCACATGTTGCACGGTCTTGATGGGTGGCAAATTCTGGCATGCCGTCAATCCAAACACACTCATCATACAAATCACTTTAAATAAAATTTTTAACATATTGATTAAATAAGTTTATATGTGATTTTATAACCCTCAGGCGTGATGGATTCCAGGGCCACCCAATCCTGTTGCTCGTCATACCATACAGTGATCTTCAATTTTTCCTTGCCCTGATATTTGCCATTTAAACGGTATTGCTGTGCCACAATATTTTGCCCTTTTACTTGTATGGTCTGCCGGCCTTCATCGGTGACCGTTACATCCAGGTATTCGGCATTTTGCGGGTTGAGCAAACGGGTTTGCTTGAGTATCTCTGGATTCCAGTATGCAAAAGTCATGACACAAGCAGGCAGCAACTGCTTGCCGGCCTTTTGCTCAATCACAAATTGATCATCTTGCTGCTGGCCTCTGACATCAGTAATCTCTTTGTTCTCTTCAGTATGCGCGGTCAATTGACTCAGGCATTGGCCCTGCCAGGTTTCGTCAGCCTGGTGTTGGTAGCGGTAGGCGTTAATAAACAACACTTTGACTTTAAAACGAGCCCGGCTTTGCAAGTGGTTCTGGTCAAGAGAGAAGATATGCGTGCCAATTTTCTGTTTGTCGAGCCAAACATCAAAAGACCACTCTTTTGCCTCGGCACTTGGCATTGCCAGCATCCACGCCGTGAGCGGCACAATACCGAGCGTTTTATGCATCCGGGCTATCCTTTTTAGGCAGCCCAGGAATAAACGTATTGGTATTGCGGACATAGTCTGCATAGCCTGGGCGACGGCTGTATATGGTTTTCTCCATCAGGCTGACACCACTGACTTTCAGTAGCAAAAACGTCATGATGACTGGAGATAACCAGCTCCAAGGATGGCCACTGGCAACGCCAAGCAGGCCAAAACCCCACCAGATCAGGCATTCCCCAAAATAGTTAGGATGGCGACTATAGCGCCAGAGCCCGGTTTGCAACACGGCCCCCTGGTTGTCTGGCTGGCGACGAAATTGCATCAGTTGCCAATCAGCGACGACTTCCCAGTAAAAGCCGAGCAAAAATAACAGGGCTCCCGCCAGATCAAACCGGTTTAATGCCGTCTGGCTAATCACTGCGGCATAAAGTGGATAAGAGATCACCCAGGCCAATAAGGCCTGAAAGGCAAAAATGATATAGAGGCTCTTAAACCAAAAGTGTGGTTCGTTATTTTGGCGTATTGTCTGATAGCGATGGTCTTCTGCTCCCCAGTTACGCCAGGTAAGGAAAATACTGAGACGAAGCGCCCATAGCGTCACCGCCACAAGGGCCAATACTGCGCGTGACGATAAATCAAGGGCAAACAGGGCGCTGGTATAGGCGGTGATGGCCATAAACAAGCTCCACATGCTGTCTACATGGCTGTAATGATGCGTGGCAAAACTCAGTAACCAGCCGCTGAGGGCGAACACCACAATGACAATCAATGCATACTGGTAAATCATGTAGGCCCTGTCGATAATGTTTCATTAAATCTGCGACGTATCCAGAGCAGCAAGGGCATGACTACCGCCCATTCGACCGTCACCCAAAGCAGGCTCCATGAAGAGGATGGCAAATCGATGACCTTTAATTGCTGTGCACCAAGGTAAGCCAAAGGACCAAACATCCCCCCCAATATGGCCGCCAGTATTATTCTGCCTTGTAACCAACGCATACTGACATTGAGCGTCATGGAAAAGGCCAGCCATAACGCAATCATCCACAGCGGGATAAATGCTGGCCATGTGTGATGGTGCTTAAAGCTTAACCAACCTAGCGTGTAAGCAATTTGGTCCAATATGCAGCCTAACAAGGTTGTGATCAGCAGGGGCAAGGCATGCCGCCAGCTTTCTATCCATTGCAAATGCACACAGCAGGCCGCAATCACTAACAGCAAGACCGCCCAACCTAAACCAGGCTTTGCAGATAATATGCAAGCCCACCACCATAGCTGGAAGCTCACAAAATTAAATACAACCCACTTGTTAGAAGCCATGTTGTATCTTTGGCATTATCTTTTCGAGAACAAGTAATGACTGACCCACCAGGTTTGTCCCTGGTTGTAGCCAAACAATTCGGCACATGCCATAAAGAAAATGCGCCAGCGTTGACGCCAGATCTCGGCATCCGCATCACCATAAATTGACTGCAAAACGGGGGTCAGTGCATCATGGTGCTGATCCATGTTCGCCAGCCAGGCATTAGCTGTTTTTTCATAATGCGTGCCACTCCACCGCCATTTATTGATGATTTTGAGGTCATCCTGAAAGTAAAGTGGCAAGTCATCGCTTGGCATCATGCCGCCACTAAAAAAATACTGGCTCATCCAGTCATCTTCGGCTTTGACGTCAAAGGGATAAGCCGCGGTGCGATGTACAAAGATATGTTTAAAGAACAACCCATCAGGCTTGAGCCAACGTGCGACTTTGGCATAGAGCACCTGGTAATTACGCATGTGCTCGAACATTTCGACAGACACCACACGATCAAAGGTCTGGTCAGTATCAAATACATTCATGTCTGCTGTGATGATATGAATATTGGATAATCCACGGGCTTGTGCTTGCTGCAATATATATTCACGTTGCGACGCCGAATTGGAGACTGCCGTAATCTGCGCGTTAGGATAATGGCTGGCCATCCATAACGTCAGAGAGCCCCAACCACAACCGAGCTCCAGTATTTTCAAAGGACCGCCCAGGCAAGCGTGCGCACAGGTTTGCGCGAGTGACAGGTGTTCCGCTTCATCAAGGGTATGCGTATCCGGCAGCCAAAAGCAGCTACTGTATTTGCGGTTCATGCCTAAACAATACTGATAAAAAGCGGCTGGAATTTCATAATGCTGTGCATTTGCTTTTTCAGGGAGTGGGGCGATATCTGCTAACTGCATCTGCTCAATAAACGCAATCAGGCTGGCTTGCGTATGCGCACAATCGCCGTCAGCAATTTCTTGCAGCCTGGTTTTACAAAGCATTCTGATGCCTTTGCGAATCAATGCATCAGGCAACGATCCTTTTTCAGCAAGCGTGAGTGCAATCGATGTTTTCGCGGATTTAATTGTCATGATTATTATTAGTGTGCAAATTAATTTCTATAGTATAGGTCTATTCTTTGCCATATTTAGTTTCATCCTTTAAATATTTTTTTAACGTTTTGCTCTTGGCAACAGGCTCGCGTTTAGATGTATACTAACCTGTATAGTTCAGGACATCTTATATGAAAACTGCGCCACAAAAACGTATTTTCCGTTATGCCACGATTGGCTTTTCATGCCTGTTATTGGCATGCACACACCACACAAAACCTGTTGCCCAGAGCAAAGATCATGTTGACTGGCCTAGTTATGGCTTGAATATGTCATCGCAGCGTTTTTCAGCGTTGTCGCAGATCAATCAGCACAATGTTGCCCAGTTACAAGCGGCATGGTCTGTAGAAACAGGGGTGAAAGCGACATTTCAAGCCACGCCTATCGTCGTGAATGGCATCATGTATGTCAGCCTGCCGTTTAATCATGTGATAGCCCTGGACGCTGCCAGCGGCAAGCAATTATGGAAATACACGCACGCACACAAAGCAGACTGGCAAATGTGCTGCGGCCCGGCCAATCGCGGTGTCGCAGTGGCAGAAGGCAAGGTGTTTATCGGCACGGTAGATGCCAGGCTGATCGCGCTTGATGCCCAGAGCGGGCAAAAATTGTGGGATATTGATGTGGCAGCCAATCAGGTGAATACCGAACACCAGGATGCCTTAAGCGGCACTGACCCGAATAAAACACGCAAAGTCACCGGCGGCACTGGCGTTGGCATCGCCATGGCACCAGTGGTTTATCAGCATAAAGTCATCATTGGTATTACCGGCGTCGGTTACGGCCTGCATATCGACAACCCGCGCAGTGATGCGCCCTTGGGCGCGGTAATCGGCGTCACCGGGCGCTATGGCCGCCCAGGTTTTCTGGCGGCGTTTGATGCCAATGACGGTCATCAGGTATGGCAATTCGACACGATTCCCAAGCAAGGCTGGGAAGGGCACTTTGCAACAAAAACGGCTGATGGCAGTCAATTCGATCGTGATATTGCGGCAGAACAAGCCGCCCTGAAAGACTATCCGGACGCTGCGCGCTTTGGTGGCGGCTCAGCGTGGAGCACGCCAGCCATTGATACCGCCAGCCATACCCTGTATTTTGGCACGGGTAACCCTTCACCACAAATGAATGATGTTTCCCGGCCTGGCGACAATCTTTACACCGTTTCCCTGGTCGCACTGGATACAGCAACCGGCAAATACAAATGGCACTACCAGCAAGTGCCACATGACTTATGGGGATATGATTTGGCGAGCCCGCCGGTATTGTTTAATTACAACCACCAGGGAAAAATCATCGCCGCCGTCGGCCAGGCCAGTAAAACGGGCTGGTTCTATATTCATGACCGCACCAATGGACAGTTCCTGGCTAAATCGGTGCCATTTGTGCCACAACATAATCTATTTAAAAAGCCGAGCCCTGCAGGCACCATTGTCTACCCGGGCATACTGGGTGGTGCGAACTGGTCACCCGTCAGCGTTGATGAGCATCAACAAAAGGTGTATGTCGCGGCCATGCACAGCCCGATCAAATACAGCGTGCATGAAACCGAAGTCAACGCGGGCGAGAAGCCTATCCGCTACGCCGCCAGCGAGCCAACAGATGATGCGCGCTGGGGTTTATTAAGTGCCATTGACCTTAAATCCGGGCAGATTGCCTGGCAGCACAAAACCAGCCAGCCATTGGTAGGCGGCGTGCTAGCCACAGCGGGCGGTTTATTATTTTGCGGGGAGGGCGATGGAAAGTTTGCGGCCTATGATAGTCAAACTGGCCAATCACTATGGCAATTTTCATCTGAATATGGCGTCAATGCACCACCAATCACCTATCAAATCAATGGCGAACAATATATTGCGGTAGTGAGTGGCGGTAACTCTCTGTTTGGGTTTAAACAAGGCGACCGTATTTTGACATTTAAATTACCGTCAAAGCATTAATCCTTTTTTAAAATTCCAATCAATTAGATTGATTGCTATGCATTTTCTTAATGGCTAAAAATGGCATTTTTTTCTTGAAAAACATATTGTTAGGTTTACAGAATATCGCGTAAACAGTTAGAATAGCTGCGATTTTAAAATTGCAGTTTTATGATTATAAAAATAAGCCGTGGAGTAGCCCGTTAGTACTATTGTGTATCTAATGGTTGTCACAAATAATGAGTATAGTTTTTTAGTTAGCATTAATCCTTGGAGAAGTCGTAATGTTTCAAACCCTGAAAAAAATGGCAGTTGCTGGCGTATTCGGCATTGCATCTATGTCTGCAGCACAAGCGCAAGACTTTGGCGCTTACACAACCAGCCAAAGTCTGGATTTTATTCGCCTGATCGCTGATGCAGATTTCACTAAAAATACTGGCGCCTTGAATACCAGAGGCCCATACTTTGAAGATATTTATGAAATCAACCTGACTCAAGTGTCTGATTTTTCATACAGCATCACAGAAATCACCACAGGCAACAATGCACAGTATGACGTGACATTTATGAACTATGGTTTTTACGATGCGAACGGCGAAGCTGTGACCACATTGACTAGCCTGGCAGCTGGTACTTATTTCCTGACTGCTACCGGCAAACTGTCTGGTTCTTTGGGCGGCGACTTCAACGTTAGCTTCAACATCAACCCGCTGACTCCAGTACCAGAAGCTGATTCATATGCTTTGATGCTGGCTGGCTTAGGCTTGATGGGCTTGGTAAGCCGTCGTAAAGCTAAATAAGTTTCCACTTATTTGGTAAGCAAAAAAGGGCGCTTAGCGCCCTTTTTTTTATTCAATGATAAAACACACCTGACCGCTATTCAGCGCGTGTTTATAAACAGCGTGCTCTTTACCATCCTCACACAATTTAATTGATACAAATAAAATACTTACGTGTTTTCTTAATTTAGTATTTAATAGCTCTTGCAGCGCAAGTACCGAAACTGATTGATCCTTGATGTTAAAAACAAGAAGGGAGTCATAATGCTTAGTCGCAAGGTTTCATCAGTATGAGTTCGCAAAAAAAAGAAGTGTGGGCGCTGGAATCCGTCATTATTTATGGATTCATCAGTTTCTTCGCATTACTCGTGTTGCTTGGCATTACCAGCATGGTTTACCTGCAGCGCTTTGCTGAAAATAACCGCTGGGTCAGCCACACCAACGAAGTCATCTCCAAGCTGGATAAAGGCCTGGTGCTCTTCAATCAACTGGAAGTTTCACAGCGAGGCTTTCTGCTCACGGCTGATGATAGCTCTATTACACGCCGCGATGCTGCGTTAGCCGACTTGCAAAAAGATGTCACAGAACTTGCCGTGCTGACCAAAGATAACTACTTCCAGCAGCAGCAAATCACCCAATTAAGGCAATTGATTGATAAGCGGATTATTTACTTTAATCACATTATCGAGACTGCGCGCACCACTTCGGCCGACAAACTAAAAGAGATCCTGCGCAAAGACTATATCCGCCGCGAAGATATGCTTGAAATCCGTGGGGTCTTTAGTGCGATGTCACTTGAAGAACAGAACCTGCTTACCGACCGCACACTATCTGAACAGAGCCACGCCAAAGACCTGCTGACGCTGTTTGCGGTGATGTCTATCGCCATTTTGATTTTTTTCCCACTGCTGATCTGGCGTATTCAGCGCGATCTCCATATTCGCAAACAAGCCTCTGCAGAACAAAGGCGACTCACGGATATCCTTGATGCTTCACCGGACCTCATCGCCAATGCAAACCTGCAGGGGGATTATTTTTACCTGAATAGAGGCGGGCGCAAGCTGCTGGGCATTGGTGAGAATGAAGACATCGCATTTCAGGGCATTGCACATATGCGGCCAGAATGGGCGGCAGATTTAATCCAGCACAAGGCGATTCCTGCTGCATTGAGTACTGGTGTCTGGAGCGGGGAGTCGGCATACATTACCCGTACTGGCATAGAAATTCCGGTCTCGCAGGTGATTGTGGTGCATAAGGACAGTGATGGCGTGCCGACACATTTATCCATGGTTGCACGCAATGTCAGCGACTTTAAACAGATTGAAGTCGACCTAACCCATGCAGCGACTTATGACCAAACGCATAGTAAGGTCTTAAGGTTATTTAATGCCAATTATGACCGCTCGAAGATTTTGTCAGGCATGCTGGATATCCTGGCCAACAATCATGCGCTGCCGGTCTCGGCCATTTATGGCTATGACGAATGGAGTGGATGCTATCGCCTTGAAAGCACACATGCGGCCCCGGTAGACATTCTCAATGAGTTTAAATTGGGCCATGGCATAATCGGTGAGGCTATTCAAAAGAACCAGACACTGATACTAAGCGATATTGATGTGCTGCCATCACTGACTATTGAAACGGGGCTGGTGTCTATCAAGCCGGCCGGCATCATCATCTGCCCGGTCACTTATCAGGAGAAGCGCCTGGCCGTGCTGGTGCTTGCCGCCAGCCAGGCTATTACCGAGCGTGACCAAACCTTTATTGAGCGCCTGTCCGCACAGCTTGGTGTCGCGCTGCATAATATTCAGCAATATGGCGATCTCAAGTTATTGGCCGAGCAATTGCACCTGCGCAGCGAAGAAATCGGCTCGAAAAATGAGCAGCTACTCGAAGCAGACCGCATGAAATCTGAATTCCTGGCCACGATGTCGCATGAATTACGCACACCACTCAATGCAATTATCGGTTTCTCAGAGATATTGCGGGATGGCTTCGTTGGGCCGTTGGCCGATAAGCAAAAAGAATACGTCAGTGATATTTTTGAAAGCGGGCAACACCTGCTGTCATTGATTAATGATGTACTGGATCTATCAAAAATTGAAGCAGGCCGCATGGAGCTTGAGCCGGAGATCGCCGATGTTCAAGTGCTGCTGCAAAACAGCCTCTCTATTGTTAAGGAAAAAGCAGCGACGCAACATATCAAACTGCAAGCAGATTTATCGGAAGACTTGGGCAATGCGTGGCTGGATGCACGCAAGGTGAAACAGATTATTTATAACCTGTTGTCGAATGCCGTAAAATTTACGCCCGAAGGCGGGCAGATTACCTTGCAAGCGACCCTGCTTGAACGCGCAGCCGTCCTTGAGCAAATCAAAGATATTCCGCAGCACCAGATATCGTCCATAGGTAACGCGCAACAGTTCATCCAGATATCCATTACTGATACCGGGATAGGTATTGAGGCGCAGGACATTGAGCGGCTGTTCCAACCCTTTGTTCAACTGGAAAGCACGCTTTCTAGGCGTTTTGAAGGCACAGGGCTAGGGTTAGCGCTCGTGCGCAAACTGGCAGAACTGCATGGTGGAGCAGTCGCAGTCAGCAGTACACCAGGGGAGGGCAGTACGTTCACTGTCTGGCTGCAATATAAGGTCAACCTGCTGGCCCCTGCAAATACCATTAACCAGGCAAAAGAAACCGCTAGTCAGTTATTAAATAAAGAATCACCGCATGTGCTGGTCCTGGAGGATGATGACCGTGCCGCCGATTTGATCAGGTTGCAACTGGAGTCTGACCATTGCCGCGTGACGCGCGCGGCCACGGCCGAAATTGCCCTGGCCATTTTGGCAGATGCTGCACCGCCCGATTTAATTACGCTGGATATTTTGCTGCCGGGCATGGATGGCTGGGAATTTTTGGCTAAACTCAAGGCCAATCAGAAACTGGCCCATATTCCGGTGGTTATCCTGTCTATTGTCGCTGACAGTAATCGAGGCTTATCACTCGGTGCCGCACAGGTATTGCAAAAACCGGTGTCTGCCGATGATTTGCAAACTGCGCTTGGCAAACTGGGGTTTACATCCCCGGCCAATGATCAAGCAAGCGTGAAGGTACTGGTTGTCGACGATGACCCTAAAGCTGTAGAAATCATTTCATCTTACCTTGAGCATGCCCGATACTCGGTGATGCGGGCTTATGGCGGCCATGAGGCCACTCAAATTGCAAAACAACAGAAACCTGACCTGATTATCCTCGATTTGATGATGCCCGAAGCCAATGGCTTTGAGGTAGTCGAAGAGTTGAAACAGGACAAACGCACGGCAAAAATTCCGATCATTATTGTCACCTCAAAATTTCTGGCGCCTGAAGAACACCACATTCTCAAGGGCCATGTATTAGCCGTTCTCGAAAAGTCTGAATTTAATCACGGTAACTTTTTAAGTGAAGTGCATCGCGCATTGGCTGGCCAGGCCAAGCAGCCATAATATAAAGAACATAGAGGCGAGCATGGCAAGAATACTTATTGTTGAAGACAATCCTAACAATATGAAACTGGCGCAGCTGTTGCTTGAAAGCGCAGGGCACGAGGTATTGCAGGCCGTTAACGCCCTGGATGGCCTTGGTATTGCACGCAGCTTGTTACCCGAAGTGATCCTCATGGATATTCAGCTCCCAGGCATGGATGGCCTGACTGCGACACGACTGCTTAAAGAAGACAGTCAAACCAGTCATATCAAGATCATCGCGCTCACCGCCTTTGCCATGAAGGGGGATGAAGAGAAAATGCGCCAGGCAGGGTGCGACAGCTATATCGCCAAACCTATCCGCTATAAAGAATTTCTGCAAACAGTGGATGCCTTACTTTAAAGCAGATTTCACCAGAAAATAAGCTCGCAGGGGACCCGGCACATGGATATGAAAGTCACGCGCAAGACCATTCTGATTGTCGATGATGAAGAAAATAATCGCGCCTATCTGGAAGCGTTGCTCACCGCTGAAGGCTACGCCACACTACAAGCCCACGATGGCAAAATGGCGCTTGAAATGACCTTAAGCCATCAACCAGACCTGATTCTGCTGGATGCCATGATGCCGGTATTGAACGGCTTCGAGCTGGCTGAGCAATTGAAAAATAATGAAGCGACGAAAATCATACCGATTATTATGCTTACGGCGCTGATAGACCGCACCTCGAGAATGCGTGCCTTGCAATGCGGTGTTGAAGAGTTTGTCACCAAACCCGTAGACAGGGCCGAGCTTTGGATCAGGGTGCGTAACTTGCTGCGCCTGAAAGAATATAACGACTTTCTGACTGACTATAGCCATACACTGGAGATACAGGTAGAAGAGCGAACCGCGCAATTGCTCACCAGTTATTTTGACTCCATGTTCAGCATTATGCGTGCCGCCGAATTTAGGGACAAAGAAACCGGCGACCATATTCACCGCATTGCCTTTTACTGTAAGGAACTGGCCGCCGATTTGGGCATGGACTCAAATTTTATTGACACCATTTATCATGCCAGCCCATTACATGATGTCGGAAAAATTGGGATTCCGGACCATATCTTGCTCAAGCCAGGCCCGCACACTGATGAGGAATGGGAAGTCATGAAAACACATACCGTATTAGGTAACAGCATTCTTGGACACGGCAAAAGCACCTCGCCATTTACCATCATGGGTGCAGAAATCGCCTTGAATCATCACGAGCGCTGGGATGGAAGTGGTTACCCCAATGGCTTAAAAGGCGAGGAAATCCCATTATCGGCACGCATCATGATGATGAGTGATGTATATGATGCGCTACGCAGCAAGCGCCCATATAAATCCGCATTTACGCATGAACTCACGTTGCAAATCATCATGCAAGGTGATGGCCGAACACAGCCAGCGCATTTTGACCCCGTCATACTCAACGCATTCAAAAAACTCGCCAATCGTTTCAGAGAGATCTTCGACGAGCACGCAGATGATGCAGATTAAGCATTCACCAGATTTCAACAACGTGATTTTCTATTCAAGCAACAGGGTAACAGCTGAACCAATAATTTAACATAATATACATTATACGAATAATAATACAACTGTATCAATGCCATTGCCGTAAATACACACTTAAATGATTTAACAATAGTCGCATCAGTTTAATTAACATAGGCAAAACAAGTGTTAATATCCAGATGTGGTTTGCAAGGTTTTACGGGAGTTGCTATGCAAGACAGAAAACGCTTAAAGAAATTACATACACAATACAGCTTAATTTGGTGCCTCAAGATTGGTGAATATCTGGGAACGCTGTCCATCGCTGAGCTCAGGCAGCTACTGGATGTCAAATCAGATGTGATCGATCGATGGCTATCCGGAAAACAAACTGCGCCTGATATCAAATTGAACATCATTAAGAGGCGGGCATTTGCACCCTATCGTATCGGCCACCGTCAAAGAGTATTAAAAAGCTATGCCGATGAAACCACGCTAGATGCAGAATTAGTTGAAACCAAGTATTTATGGAAAATGATGCTGTTTGATGAGATGAACACGCTCACCAAGCGACGTTACTGCAAGCGTTTAAAAAAGGAACTGTTGCTAGGATAATTAAAATACCATTTTATCGACTGGAAACAGACGTAAAAAAGCCAGTCACATTGGACTGGCTTTTTTATATCACCCTACTTATTTCATTTAAAAGATATTTTAAAACAATATCTTAAAATCACTTCTTCAACTACTTTGTTTGGTGGAGCTGGGGGGAATCGAACCCCCGTCCGCAAGCCCTCCACAGACAGTTCTACATACTTAGCTGTGTTGTTTAATTTAACCGTACACTCACCAACGAGCAAGCAACTGTAAAGCGAGTCACCTTGGATTTAATGATGTATTAAGTAACCCAATACACCACGATCTTCTCTAAATGACGCTGCTGCCGGTTACCCAGCCCGACCGAGAAGCTCTTCGGTGCAGCGTTCAGCCGGGATTAAGCGGCTAAAGCGTAAGTTTCGTCGTTTGCGACTATACTTGTTCAGATGGATTTACGAGGGAACCTGAATCCTCGGTATGCCCTGCACTGCTTTGCAACCCACGTCGAAACCGGGTCAGCCCCAATGCAATCTTGGGATTATACGCTTGAAAAGCTGGTGAACCAAACTTCAAGCGCATTTATATGACATGGTACAATTCGTTTATGTTCAAAAAAATTGTGATTTTCGGGGTAGGTTTGATCGGGGGCTCAGTGGCACTTGCACTGAAAAAACAACCGCACTCACCACAAATCACCGGCGTCGGTCGTTCTGGCCAGAGTTTACAAGAGGCGCTTCAACTTGGCTTGATTGACACGGTAGAAACCGATATCGGCAAGGCGTTACAAGGCGCCGACCTGGTATTGATTGCTGCACCGGTTGCACAAACACCGCTTATTTTGCGTGCCATTTATCCACACTTAAATGATGCAACTGTCATTACAGATGCAGGCAGTACCAAATCAGATGTCATGGCTTATGCAAAGGCTGAGTTAGGCGATAAAGTCGGCCAGTTTGTCGGCGGCCACCCCATTGCCGGCGCTGAAAAAAGTGGCCCATCAGCTGCAATGGCAGATTTATATATCGGCAAAAATGTCATTCTGACACCCAATGCAGACACAGATGCTAACGCGCTCGCCAAAGTGACCACGCTGTGGCAACAATGTGGCGCCATCGTTTCGAGCATGACTGCGCAGGAACACGATAGTGTGTTTGCCGCAGTCAGCCATCTGCCGCATTTATTGGCGTTCGCCTTGGTAGAGGATCTGGCCAAACGCGATAACGCCGAATTACTGTTTAAATTTGCTGCCAGTGGTTTCCGTGACTTTACACGCATTGCGGGCAGTCATCCTGAAATGTGGCGCGATATTGCACTGGCAAACAAAGACGCATTATTACGTGAACTGAATGCTTACCAGCAAGCGCTGAGCGAGATGACCAGCTTGCTGGAGCAAGGTAACGGCAATGCGCTACAAGCCCTGTTTGATCATGCCAGCCGTGCGCGCAACGACTGGGCCAAGTCTAAAACTCAATAATTAGTCTACATTATGGAACAACTGCATTTACCCGCTGCACACCAGGCACAAGGCGCGATTACGCTGCCAGGCTCCAAAAGCATCTCTAACCGCACCTTGTTGCTGGCGGCACTTGCCGATGGCGTAACAGTCATTCGCGATTTATTGGCCTCAGACGACACGGCCAGGATGCTGGAAGCCTTAACGGCTTTAGGCGTTAAACTGGAAAACATTGGCGAAAATGCCTGGCAGGTCACCGGTTGTGGTGGCAATTTTCCCAACAAACAGGCCGATTTATTTTTAGGCAATGCTGGCACGGCGTTCAGGCCACTCACGGCTGCGCTGGCTTTTTCTGGCGGCGACTATCACTTGCACGGCATTGCGCGCATGCACGAACGCCCGATCGGCGATCTGGTCGATGCATTAAGGCAAGCCGGTGCCCAAGTAACATACCAGGCAAACGATGGCTACCCTCCCCTGCAGATTTCCCCTGCCCAGCTGGATGTCAGCCAGGCGATCAAAATCCGCGGCGATGTATCCAGCCAGTTTCTAACTGCGTTACTGATGGCACTACCATTAACTGGTCAAGCGGCCAGCATTGAGGTCGTCGGCGAACTGATCTCAAAACCTTATATTGAAATCACGCTTAACCTGATGCAGCGTTTTGGTGTCACCGTGCAGCGGGATGGCTGGGAGCGTTTTCATATTCCGGCAGCGGCGCGTTATCAATCGCCGGGCGAGATTTATGTAGAGGGCGATGCTTCAAGCGCCTCTTACTTTATTGCAGCAGGTATTTTGGCTGGCGATGTCACTGTTAACGGCGTTGGCGAGCAGAGTATTCAAGGCGATATCCGCTTTGCAGAAGCCGCCAACCTGATGGGTGGCCGTATCAGCTACGGTGACAACCATGTGCGCGCCGAAAAAACACAATCACTGCAAGCAATAGACTTGGATTGCAACCATATTCCGGATGCCGCCATGACCTTGGGTGTAATGGCGATATTCGCCCAGGGCACAACCACGTTACGCAATATCGCCAGCTGGCGCGTCAAGGAAACAGACCGTATTGCTGCCATGGCCACAGAATTACGCAAAGTAGGCGCCACTGTCGTGGAAGGCGCTGATTACATTCAAGTCACGCCACCGGCACAACTGACGCCGAATGCAGTGATCGACACTTACGATGATCACCGCATGGCCATGTGTTTTTCACTGATCAGCCTGGCTGGTGTGCCGATTACCATTAATGATCCAAAGTGCGTGGGCAAAACGTTTCCAGAATACTTTAAAGTATTTACCAGTATTGCGCGTTAAGCTGCTCAAGCCGCATACGCCCACTCATGCTCATCCGGCTCTGCCGGTGTAACAGCATGGCCATGCTGGTGACGCTGCCAGGCACGCTCGTGAAAATAAAACACGACGGTATTGCAAGCTGGCTCAACCAGCGCCATCAGCCCGCCCACTAGCAGGCTGCCAGTCAGCAGATAGGCAACGGTAAAAGCAACGCTGAAATGCAGCATGGCGAATGAGGCGGTTTTAATCATGGTAGGCTCCTTGAATACGATGGTTACATGTTACAAAAGCGCAAAATCAAAATCCAATTCATTGTTTAAAAGCATTTGATAAGTAAAATTTATGTCTAATATCTCTCTTCCTCCAGTCATCGCTATTGATGGCCCCTCCGCTTCTGGTAAAGGCAGCGTCGCCGAGCGCGTGGCCAAACATTTTGGCTTCCACTACCTGGATTCTGGGGCCATTTACCGGCTTCTGGCTTATGCGGCCTATCAACAAAACGTCGCCTGGTCTGACGCCAGTAAGCTGGCGGCGATTGCTGGCAAGTTGGATATCAGGTTCGAGAACGGTGAAGCCTATTTGAATGGCGAACAAGTCAGCGCCCATATCCGCACCGAGCAAATGGGCAAAGGCGCGTCTGAAGTGGCCGTGCATCCAGACGTGCGTACCGCCCTGCTCCAGACACAACGCAACTTCAGGCAAGCGCCGGGGCTGGTAGGCGATGGCCGCGACATTGGCTCGGTGATTTTCCCGGATGCCGGGTTGAAAATTTTCCTGACTGCTGCCGTCGAAACGCGTGCCAAACGCCGTTATGAGCAATTACTGCAACGCGGTGAATCTGCCGACTACACACTTATTCTGGAAGATTTGCAACAACGTGATTTGCGCGATAGCCAGCGTGCCGCTGCGCCTTTGAAACAATTGCCAGATGCTATTTTGCTTGATACAACAGACAAGAATATCGAGCAAGCCGTGAACATCATTATCGAAGCCTTTAAAAAAGGCGGCCAAACGGCATAAAAAACCGCATAAGTCATTGAACTCAATAATTTTTTTGTGTATAGTTTTGGATTCGGATTGCTCAAGTCATGCTTGGGCAATATTTTTTAACCTTTTCCATTGTTTGCGCACCTGCGTGACAGTGGCTCGCTGAAGGATGTCTGTCGTTCATGCGAGTAAAAATTGGACAATTTTTTAATGGCTTCTATTTCTAATACATCCTCTTCCATGGAATCTTTTGCAGCCCTCTTCGAAGAAAGCCTGGCTCGCCAGGAAATGCGCGCAGGTGAAGTGATCACCGCCGAAGTAGTTTCTGTAGACAATGATTTCGTTATCGTTAACGCTGGCCTGAAATCCGAGAGCGTGATCAACGCTAGCGAATTTAAAAATGCTCAAGGCGAGCTGGAAGTTGCCGTTGGCGACTTCGTTAAAGTAGCGATTGAAAAGCTGGAAGATGGTTTTGGTTCTACACAACTGTCTCGCGAAAAAGCGAAGAAAATGCAAGCATGGCTGGATCTGGAAGAAGCCATGAACGAAGGCCGCGTGGTCAAAGGTTTTGTCAGCAGCCGTGTTAAAGGCGGTCTGCGTGTTTCTGTCAGCGGCATCATGGCATTCTTGCCAGGTTCACTGGTAGACATTCGTCCAGTAAAAGATACTACTCCTTACGAAAACAAAGAGTGGGACTTCAAAGTCATCAAACTGGACCGTAAGCGTAACAACATCGTGGTTTCCCGCCGCGCAGTGATGGAAGACACCCTGGGTGCCGACCGTGAAGCACTGTTGGGCAGCCTGACTGAAGGCGCAGTGATCAAAGGTATCGTTAAAAACATCACCGACTACGGCGCGTTCGTGGATCTGGGTGGTATCGATGGCCTGTTGCACATCACTGACCTGGCATGGCGCCGTGTGAAGCACCCATCTGAAGTGCTGACCGTTGGTGAAGAAGTTGAAGCCAAGATCCTGAAGTTCGACCAAGAGAAAAACCGTGTTTCTCTGGGCATCAAACAACTGGGCGACGACCCATGGGTGGCATTGAGCCGCCGTTACCCAGTAGGCACACGCCTGTTCGGTAAAGTATCTAACCTGACCGACTACGGCGCGTTTGTTGAAGTGGAACCAGGCATCGAAGGTTTGGTACACGTGTCTGAGATGGACTGGACTAACAAGAACATCCACCCGGGCAAAATCGCTCAATTGGGCGACGAAGTTGAAGTCATGATCCTGGAAATCGACGAAGACCGTCGTCGTTTGTCACTGGGTATGAAACAGTGCAAACCAAACCCATGGGATGATTTCGCTGCAACGCACGCTAAAGGCGACAAAGTATCTGGCCAAATCAAGTCTATTACTGACTTTGGCGTATTTATCGGTCTGCCAGGCGGCATCGATGGCTTGGTTCACTTGTCTGACCTGTCCTGGACACAGTCTGGCGAAGAAGCAATCCGCAACTTCAAAAAAGGTGACGAGCTACAAGCAGTTATCCTGGGCATTGACGTTGAGAAAGAGCGTATCTCTCTGGGCGTGAAACAATTGACCGAAGATCCTAGCGGCAACAGCGCTCCGATTGGTGACGACAAATCTGGCAAACCAAAAGCCAAGAAAGCAAAAGCTGACGATGTAATGATCGACGAAGCTTCTGCTGGCACAACCAACTTGGGTGCTTTGTTGAAAGCCAAGCTGGACAGCAAAAAGTAAGAAGGTTTTAGATCATGACAAGATCTGAACTGATAGACTTGCTTGCCCAGCGCTTTCCGCAATTAGTGCTTAAGGATGCCGAGTTATCCGTCAAAACCATCCTCGATGCGATGACGGAAAACCTGGCGACGGGTGAGCGTATCGAAATACGCGGTTTTGGCAGCTTTAGCCTCAACTACCGCCCGCCTCGTCTAGGACGTAACCCGAAAACTGGTACAAAAGTACAAGTGCCGGCCAAGTACGTACCGCACTTTAAAGCGGGTAAAGAGCTGCGTGACCGCGTAGACGCTATCGAATCTTAATTTTTTGATTAAGTAGTAAGCAAAAAACGGTATCTTCGGATACCGTTTTTTTTACCTGTGATCAACGCTATTCATAGCGCATCGACCACTGCTTGGGTAAAATAAAGCCTGACCTGAAAAGAGACCCCCTATGCTGGTTGAATTTGAATATTGGTGGCTATTGATTCTGCCGCTGTTTTTTACCTTGGGCTGGATTGCCGCCCGCGTGGATATCAAGCAATTAATTGCTGAATCCACCTCACTACCAGCCACCTATTTTAAAGGTCTGAACCTGCTGATTGCAGATCAGTACCATAAAGCCGTTGATGCGTTTAGTGAAGCGCTCTATCTCAACAAAGACTCTCTGGAACTGCACTTTGTGCTGGGTAGCCTGTTCCGTCGTACCGGGGAAACAGACCGCGCTATCCACCTGCATATGAACTTGCTCGAGAACTATGAGCTCACCGAACAACAATCGACATCGATCAAGGTCGAATTAGCGCAGGATTACTTTAAAGCCGGTTTGTATGACCGCGCTGAAGAGATTTTCAAAACCTTGCGTCATACACGCTATGAACAAGCCGCCTTGCGACATTTGCTTGAAATCTATGTCAAAGAGCGAGAATGGTCGCAAGCGATTGCCAGTGCAACGGAGCTAGAACGCTCGTCTGGGATTTCTTACCGCAAAGAGGTGGCACAATATTACTGCGAATTGGCCGCCAATGCGATGATCCGCCAGGATTGGGCGCACGCTAAAACACAGCTGGAGCAAGCGTTGGACGCTAATAAAAACTGCGTGCGCGCCAATGTGTTGCTAGGTGACATCGCCGCGCAGCAAGGCCACCATACAGACGCCATCGCGCTCTGGAAACGCATTGAAATGCAGGCACCGGAACACTTGGGCCTGGTTGCGCAAAAAATGCTCAAAAGCTATTCACTACTTTATGGCGAAAGTGACGCTGAATCCAACAAGATTAGCAAAGGGCTAAGCGAAGGCCTGAACCAATTACATCAATACCTGGAAACCTATCAAATCAGCAGCATGATGTCTGTGCTTTATGAAGCGACCCTGCAAGCAGAAGGCGCTGACAAAGCCGCCAAACTGGCGCGTAATGAGCTGATACGCAAGCCTAGCCTGAAGTCGCTGGATCAGTTGCTGCAAGCGCGTGCCATGCTGGAGGACGAACAGCACGACTTGCAACTGATGCAACAGACCGTGCGCAATGCTATTGGTGACCGCGCCGCATACTATTGCGACCAGTGTGGTTTCCGCGCCAAGCAATATCACTGGCAATGCCCGGCCTGTAACGCCTGGGAATCACTGCCACCAGAGCCGACTGAGGCGACCATCAGAGATATTAAACTGCTCAAACGCAAGTAGCTTTCATTAACCGGAACACATTCACCACCTATGACTGATAGCAAAATTATTGTCGCCCTGGACTACGCAGATGCTGCGTCTGCCACCGCCCTCGTCGACCGCCTGGACCCAACACTCTGCAAACTCAAAGTCGGCAAAGAGTTATTTACGGCCGCCGGTCCGGCGTTTGTGGAGTCACTGGTCAAACGCGAATACGATGTTTTTCTGGATTTAAAATTCCACGATATTCCCAATACTGTCGCCAAAGCCTGCCAGGCAGCGGCTAACCTTGGCGTCTGGATGTTAAATGTCCATGCCAGTGGCGGCTTACCCATGATGCAAGCGGCACGTGAAGGCCTGGACAAAGCCTTTGGCAGCAATGCCCCCCTGTTAATTGCCGTCACTGTATTAACCAGCATGGATGAAGAAACGTTGCATAGCCTGGGCATACAACGCTCTTTAAATGAGCATGTGTTAGCACTGGCCACCATGACGCAACAAGCGGGTTTGAATGGCGTGGTCTGCTCGGCACAAGAGGCGCAGATGCTTAAAGAAGCTTTAGGTGCTGCTTTTTGCCTGGTGACGCCTGGCATTCGCCCACTTGACGCTAACCAGGACGATCAAACCAGAATCGTCACACCAGAACAAGCATTAACACTAGGCGCACACTACCTGGTGATTGGTCGCCCCATTACACAAGCGCCTGCCCCGCTTGTTGCACTAAACACGATAATTAAAAATATTTAATATAAATTAACAATATTAAGCCGCACGTGCATTTGTATCTATAGCGAGTCAGTACAATAAAAAACAGGCCATTGAGCCTGTTTTTTATTTTTGAACATACGGAGGATATATGAAGCAAACCATACTGGCTTATTTAATGTATTTCATTCTGTTACCAGCCGCTTATGCCGTTGTCGATATCAATACCGCCAGCCAGGCCGAATTAGAAAGCCTGAATGGCATCGGCCCGGCAAAAGCACAAGCCATCATTGAATATCGCAAAAAAAGCGGCGGCTTTAAATCTGTAGATGAATTGGATCAAGTCCCAGGCATTGGCCAGGCAACATTAGCCAACCTGAAAAAAGATGTCAGCATTAGCGGCAAAAAGACACTCCCCACGGAAACTCTTAAAAGCGATAAAAAGAAATAACACTGCGAGATAATACCTCTGAAAACAAAAAAGCACCCCGAGGGGTGCTTTTTATATTTGGCGGAGAGAGAGGGATTCGAACCCTCGATAGAGTTGCCCCTATGCCACCTTTCCAGGGTGGTGACTTAAACCGCTCATCCATCTCTCCGAAAGAAGGCGCGATTATAGCCCATAAAACTCGTCGCCGCCAAATAATTTAATCGATTATTTTCATGTGAATACCCACACAAACTGGCCATGAAACAGTGTGTGATAACCGCACTCTTCTATCTTATAAATCATAAAAAAGTTATCTGAAAAGGCTTGCTTTTGTCACTATGAAGGTTTAATGTTTAGCACACAAACAGACGCCTAAGCCTTGTAAAATAAGGTGTTAACGGATGTTTATCGCGATATCTAGTTGCGATTTGATGTAAGCGGTTTGGAGAGCAGTTCTGCTACGACACTAATACAAAAAGTACAGGAGTAACTATGAGTTTGGACCTTTTAAAAGCGATGGGTGTAAAAGTCCCATACAAAGCCAAGTATGACAACTTTATCGGTGGCAAATGGGTAGCACCAGTTAAAGGTGAGTATTTTGATGCGATTTCACCAATTACCGGCAAGCCATATACCCAAGCTGCACGTTCCAGTGCTGAAGATGTGGAACTGGCGTTGGACGCTGCACACGCGGCGGCGGACAAATGGGGTAAAACCTCAGTGGTTGAACGTTCTAACTTATTGTTGAAGATTGCTGACCGCATTGAGCAGAACCTTGAGCTGATTGCGACTGCAGAAACCGTAGACAACGGCAAACCTATCCGTGAAACACTGAATGCCGACATTCCATTGGCCGCAGACCACTTCCGCTACTTTGCTGGTGCTTTGCGCGCACAAGAAGGCAGCATCAGTGAGCTGGACGAAAATACCGTGGCTTACCACTTCCACGAGCCACTAGGCGTTGTCGGTCAAATTATTCCTTGGAACTTCCCTATCCTGATGGCCGCCTGGAAACTGGCACCGGCGGTTGCAGCGGGTAACGTGGTGGTCATGAAGCCAGCAGAGTTCACCCCGATCAGCCTGCTGATTTTGATGGAAGTGATTGCAGATTTGCTGCCACCTGGGGTGATCAACGTCGTCAACGGTTTTGGCCGCGAAGTCGGCGCACCATTGTCTACCAGCAAGCGTATCGCCAAAATCGCCTTTACTGGCTCTACTGCCACTGGCCGCTACATTGCACAAGCCGCGGCGAGCAACCTGATCCCGGCCACCCTGGAATTGGGCGGTAAATCGCCTAACGTATTCTTTGAAGACATCATGGCAGCTGACGATGACTTCCTGGATAAAGCCGTTGAAGGCCTGGTGTTGTTTGCATTTAACCAGGGCGAAGTCTGTACCTGTCCTTCCCGTGCATTGATTCAAGAATCCATTTACGACAAGTTTATGGAACGTGTATTGCCACGCGTAGCGGCCATCAAGCAAGGTAACCCGCTGGATCCAAACACCATGATCGGCGCACAAGCCTCCCAGGATCAAGTGAACAAGATCTTGTCTTACATGGACATCGGTCGCCAGGAAGGCGCGCAACTACTGTGTGGCGGTGAGCGTAATGTGTTGGGTGGCGATCTGGCTGAAGGCTACTACGTCAAGCCAACACTGTTCAAAGGCCACAACAAAATGCGTATCTTCCAGGAAGAAATTTTTGGGCCGGTATTGGCAGTGACGACATTTAAAGATGAAGCAGAAGCCTTGAGCATTGCGAACGACACCATCTTTGGCCTGGGCTCAGGAGTATGGACGCGTGATGGCAGCCGTGCTTACCGTATGGGTCGTGGTATTAAGGCTGGCCGTGTATGGACCAACTGTTACCATGCGTATCCAGCGCATGCGGCATTTGGTGGCTACAAAGAGTCTGGTATCGGCCGTGAAACGCACAAAATGATGCTGGATCATTACCAGCAAACCAAAAACATGCTGGTCAGCTACAGCCCGAAAAAATTAGGATTCTTCTAATTGCCGGGTAAATGCCTGACGAATATAACGGCTTAAAAAAAGGAGCGAATTTTTCGCTCCTTTTTTTATCTATAATCACATCATGCAAACATTAACAGGGGAAGAGTAATGACAGAGCGTGTTTCTGCAACACCATCCGCAGTGACGCTGATTGAGCAACTCACCGCACAACATGGCCCTATCGTGTTTTTTCAGTCTGGTGGCTGCTGTGAAGGTAGCGGGCCGATGTGCCTGCCAGCTGCAGAGTTCCGGCCTAGTCCGGCAGACGTCAAGCTGGGTGAATTACCAGGCGGCGCTATTTTTTATATGAGCGATAGCCATTTCAGCTTCATGCACAGCACGCATACCATTCTGGATGCCATGCCGGGTTCCAGTGGTTCATTTTCGCTTGATTGTGGTAGCGGTATGGCTTTTATTACGCGCGGCCGCTTGTATTCCGATGACGAATTAGCCGCACTTCAGCCAGAACAGCGCATTGGATTTCAATAAATAAAAAAGGCATCGTGAGATGCCTTTTTTGTAGACCATGGTCTGTAGCACTTAAAAGCCAAGGCTGTCCAACAGGTCATCCACCTGCTCCTGGTTAGCCACGACGTCGACGGTATTATGCGGGTCGATTTGTGGGCCATTCAGCAAGGAATCATCATCTTTTTTGACTGGCGGTGCAAAGTCCACCAGCACTTGCACCAATTGCCTTTCAAGGTCTTGTGCCAGGCTAGTGACTTTTTTAATCACCTGGCCGGTCAGATCCTGGAAGTCCTGCGCCATCATAATATCCATCAGCAACGATTTAGTCGTGGTGGTATGCTCGTTGGCCAGTGATAAATAAGCCAATGTTTCTTGCACCACGGCATCATATTCTGATTTCAGCGATGCGCGTTGCATCACCTCTTCCCAGCGCTGTTTTAACGCAGTCGCACGGTCCGCCAATTCAGACTGCAGCGGTGTCGCCTGGTCTGTGGCATTTAACACACGCTCTGCGGCCTGCTCTGTCATTTTTGCGACATAACTCAAGCGGTCACGCGCATCAGGAATCTCCTGAGCCACCTGCTCCAGCACCTTGTCGTAGCCCAATCCGCTCAAATTGTCATGCAATGAGCGTGTCATGTGGCCAATACGGCTGATCATTTCTTCTTGTTGATTTCCGTTCAGCTCTTGCATCATGGTGGAAGCGATGTCCACGACAAGATTGTCCTGATTCGGATTGACAGCTTCGGTCATGGTTACACCTCGCCTTTTTCCAATTTTTCAAAGATTTTGGATAATTTCTCTTCCAGGGTAGCGGCCGTAAATGGTTTCACCACATAACCATTGGCTTTCGCTTGTGCCGCCGCAATAATGTTTTCTTTCTTCGCTTCGGCCGTGACCATCAATACCGGCAGCTTGGATAATTTGTTGTCTGCACGAATATTCTGCAACATGGTTAAACCATCCATGTTCGGCATATTCCAGTCAGAAACTACAAACTCAAAATCACCATTACGCAATTTGTTCAATGCATCCGCGCCATCTTCGGCCTCTTCCACATTGTTATAACCCAACTCCTTGAGCAGGTTACGTACGATTCTACGCATGGTGGAAAAGTCGTCCACTACCAGAAATTTTGTATTAGGGTTGCCCATTTGTTACTCCACTATCATTAGTTACCTATCCCGTAGCATTGATTATCTGACATGTGACGCACAATGCTATTGTCGATAAAACCGGGAATTGTCTGTTTGTTCACCACTACGTTAAACACGCAGGGCACGTTCACTATTAGTAGCTAAATAATGTAGCACCATTCGTGGCAGGTCTTTTAAATGACCCACCTCATGGACGCCACCGTGCGCGACTGCCTCGCGCGGCATGCCATACACTACGCAGCTTTCTTCATTTTGCGAGAAATTATAGGCACCGGCATTTTTCATGCGCAGCATCCCTGCCGCCCCATCCTTGCCCATGCCGGTCAGGATAATCCCCACTGCGTTCTTACCCGCATTGGTCGCTGCAGAATCAAACAATACATCGACTGAAGGCTTATGTCTATTGACGGGCTCACTGTCTGACAGCTTGGTCACATAGTTGGCGCCGCTTCTGCCCAATAACAGATGTTTATCACCTGGTGCAATATAGGCATGGCCGGGCAGCACACGTTCGCCATCCACCGCCTCTTTAACCGCAATTTTGCACAAGGTATTTAAGCGCTCAGCAAAAGATTTAGTAAACCCTGCCGGCATATGCTGGGTAATCAAAATACCTGGACAATCAGATGGCATTTGCATCAACACTGACTTAATCGCCTCTGTACCGCCGGTAGATGCGCCAATAATCAATAATTTTTCACTACTGATGAGTGGGTTGCGGATCGCATTTTGCTGCACCTGTGTATTAGAGGCTTTGGCAATGCTTTGCAAGGTACTGACTTTCGCTCTGGAGGCCGTACGGATTTTGTCTGTAATTTCGTCAGCATACTGTTGCATGCCTTGCGAAATCCCCATTTTAGGCTTGGTCACAAAATCTGTTGCACCCAGTTCCAACGCGCGCAATGTGATCTCTGAGCCCTTTTCAGTCAGCGTAGAGACCATCAGCACTGGCATCGGGCGCAAACGCATGAGCTTTTCCAGAAAATCCAGGCCGTCCATGCGTGGCATTTCCACATCCAGCGTCAGCACGTCCGGATTCAGTTGCTTGATCATTTCTCGCGCAACCAGCGGATCCGGTGCAGTGCCCACCACTTCCAGATCCTTGGTGTCATTGATAATTTCGCTCAGCAGACTGCGTATTAACGCAGAGTCATCAATGACGAGTACTTTTGTTTTCATGGCATGTCCTCTTTTTTAATTATTATTAAAACAAATCGATATCCCCACCCACATCGTTTGTCTGCAACTTGCTCGAGTAAGCTTGTTCGCGTTTGACCAATGTGTAGTTGTTCAGTTGTTTCAGTTTTTTAACCAATACCTTGCCGGTTTTTGGAAAAAAATAGACCTTGCGCGGATAAATATCCAGCAAGTCTTCGCCGGTCACTTTAATGCCCTCTTCCTTGAGATATTTTTTCACGAAGGCCGCATTGCGGTCACCGACGTTATTGGTGGTAAAGCTGCGCAAGACATTACCGCCGCCAAAAATTTTGGCTTCGAGATTTTCACGCTTGGCGCCATTACGCAATAATTGGTTAATCAACACCTCCATGGCATAAGTGCCATAACGCATAGATTCTGATACCGGGCTGTCTTTATCCGCACTGCCACCTTCCGGCAACATAAAGTGATTCATGCCACCAATGCCGGTCCGGCTGTCACGGATACAGGCAGACACACACGAGCCAAGCACGGTGACGATCAGCATGTCTTTATCGGTGTAGTAATACTCCCCTGGTGATATTTTGGCGGCGTTGGTGTTAAACGTCCTGTCAAAATACAGGGTGTTCGAAATTTCTTCTTGCATGACACTCATGTCGATTTCCGATGCGTAAACAGGCTGGAACGTGCCGCGCCACTGGTTTTTAATTTATAGACGGTTTTTCCTAACAGTTGCAGGTGATCGGAAACATATAAAAAGTTTTCCGAATGTCCGGCCAGCAACAAGCTGTCTTCATGCATGAGGGTGACAAACTTATCAATAATTTTGCCTTGTGTCGGTTTGTCAAAATAAATCATGACGTTGCGACAAAAGATGATGTCAAAACCATCGTTAAATGGCCATTGTGTATCCAGCAAATTGAGCTGATGGAAATGAATCAACTCACGCAGGCCCTTCTTCATACGCACCAGTCCATCGTGCTTGCCGGTGCCTCTTTCAAAAAACTTGCGTACTCTGGCATCATCCATTTTCTTGATGCGATCCAGAGGGTAAACCCCAGCCGCGGCAGTTGCCAGCACATTGGTGTCAATGTCAGTGGCAATAATTTCAACCGGTGGCTTGAGTGTATTAAACGCTTCGCATGCAGTGATGGCGATCGAATAGGGTTCCTCCCCGGTCGATGCGGCTGAACACCAGATGCGGATCGGTTTTGCCAGCTTGCGTGCGGCAAGCTTGGTCAAATGTTCTGCTAATATCGGAAAGTGATGCTCTTCCCGAAAGAATGAGGTCAGATTCGTGGTCAGTGCATTGGTAAATGCCTGCCACTCATCTGCATTGTTATGTTTTTCCAACGTGTCCAGATACTGTTTGAAGCTGAGCATATCCAATGCACGCAAACGCCGACCAATACGGCTGTACACCATATCGGTCTTTGCATCGGATAATGAAATGCCTGCATGGCGATAAATCAGGCTTTTAATTCTGACGAAATCATCGCGCGTAAACAAAAACTCGCGCTCTTCCTGTTCTTGTTTTTTCAATGCACTCACTTCGTTATCCTATGCAAATCCGTTGGGTTAACATTGGCCGGAAATTAAGCCTTTGTTGTATCGATACGATCTTTCATTTGTGCAATAGCCAATTCAACCTGCTTTTCTTCTTTGGCTTTGGCTTCAGCGCTCGTGCGTGCATATTTGCTGCGCTCTTGCATTTGAGAGATCGCCAATGCAGCAGACTGGTCATCAGCACGACGGTTTTGTGCTTCTGGTGTTTGCGCTGCAAATGGATGCAAGGCTTCTTTGTATTGTTTCACCACATCAGCGGCTTTAGGCTCACGGGCAACAGCGGCTTTAATCGCGATTTTGGTTGCGCGATAGTTCCAGTCCTGGATACGGTCATCCATGTCAGCTTTGCTGTCAATGAATACGCCAACGCAAATAAACACGTCATCTGCTTCTTCCAGTGGAATCGTGCCATCAGCAACGCAATCCATCACTGCCATCGCTACGCCACGTTGCGCCGGGCCAAACATTTGTGTTGCCTGACGGCCATCTTTGATGGTCACTTTGTTAAACATCACTGTGTTTGGTTTTACCATCATGTTTGGCGCTGCAATCGCCAATAAACCGTTTACCCCTTGTTTTTGGTCGGTGAGCGTACGACAAAATGCGTCTTCTGCAGCGCTACCGCGTGGGCCCATAATTAAGTCAATGTGCGCCACATTTTTCAAATCCAGGCCACCCTCTGGGCGATCCTCGATAACCAAACCTTCACCAATTAACACTCGATCAATCACAGCCATTTTTTTAACTCCTGATAAAAAGTACTACTTATTAAAGGACGATAGCAACCGCCCTAACCGTTGCTGACCTGGCGATATGATTCGCCCCAGCCCGCATTTCCAACTTGATGGCCGGACACTTTTGCGTGCCCATCCACAATAAATACACCGACAGCCGTTGCCAGCTCATTTGAATGATCCATGAGCGATTCAGCCGCTGCGGCAGCTTGTTCTACCAACGCAGTATTCTGCTGGGTCACATCATCCATGCGGATCACGGCATCGTTTACCAGGGCAATGCCTGCACTTTGCTCGTTAGACGCCGAAGCGATCTCACCGATAATGACGCTGACGCGTTTCACAGAATCCACAATTTCATGCATGGTGTTGCCAGCTTCTTCTACCTGGCGACTACCCTCTGCCGTTTTGTTAACGGAATCGTTAATCAACTCTTTAATTTCACGTGCGGCGACTGACGAACGCTGGGCCAAATTACCCACCTCGTTGGCTACCACCGCAAAGCCTCGACCCTGCTCACCGGCACGCGCTGCTTCCACGGCCGCATTCAGCGCCAGGATATTGGTCTGGAAAGCAATGCTGTCGATGACAGAAATAATGTCTTCAATCTTGCGTGCGCTTTCGTTGATATCACTCATGGTGCTTACCACCGCATTGACCACTTCGCCACCCTTCACCGCCACTTCTGAGGCTTGTGCAGCCAGATGATTGGCCTGTTTAGCGTTATCAGCATTCTGTTTCACGGTTGAAGCCAGTTCATCCATGCTAGAAGCTGTTTTTTCAAGATTCGCGGCCTGGTCCTCAGTACGACGGCTGAGATCCGCATTGCCTTGTGCGATTTCCTTGGCAGCAATGTTGATAGACTCGGCAGCCGCTTTCACGGTCAGCACCGGCTCAACAATCATATCCAGCGTCTGGTTCATGCCCTCAACAATTTTGCGATAGTCGCCAGGATGTTTCGCGGCATTGGCGCGCACAGTCACGCGGCCTTCACGGGCAGCTTCTGCCAGCATTTGCGCATCGGCATTCAATGCTTTCAAATTACTGCGTACTTGTTCAATGGTTTGATTAATTTGGGCTTTTTGGCCAGGAAACCGCTCTAATGGCGCGTCAAAGTCGCCATCGCCAAACGCCTGCACACAGGCCATGGCTTTTTGGTTCAATTCAATGTGTCCGGCCACAATCTGGTTGATGCTGGCAGCGAGCACGGAGAACTGGCCTTTAAACATATCTGCACGCAAGGTCATGTCAATATTGCCCTTTTCATGCTCGGCATTGACCCAGTTAACAGAGTCGACAATGCCTTTCAGGTTACCGCGGATGCGGTCCACGCTCTTGTTCATGGCGGCTTTCTGGCCAGGCATGGCCTCCAGTTGTACTGTCAGGTCGCCACGGCCAATATTGTCCATCACCGCAATAAACTTCTCTGTATCGCGGACATAGGCCGTCACCATGTGGTTCACGCCTTCTGCCACCGCTTTAAAGTCGCCATCAAACTGGCTGATATCCAGCAAGGCATCAATCTCACCTTGGGCATGGGCCGCAGAAACCTGCGCCATATCTGAAATCAGTGTTTTAACGTTATTCTTCAAGCTGTCAAAACTGACATTCAAGGCATTTAAATCGCCTGGTAGCGACTCCAGCTGGGCGCCAAAATTACCTTGCCCCAGCAACTGCATGGACTGGCTGGTTTTGTGCAGGATATCGGCATGCATCGTCAGCATGCGATTAATATCCTGCGCCATATTGCAATATTCACCGCTAAACCTGTCGACATCAATCACAGCCTTGATGTTGCCTTTGGCATGCTCAGCCACGACATAAGTCATTTGCTGATCCAATGTGCGCAAGGTCGCTTTTGCCAGGTTTAAAGCGTGAATCACATTATCATCGCTGTTCGCGTGCAACTCTGAACTGCTACTAAAGTCGCCGTTGGCAATGCCTTTGGCCGCTTCTAATGCTTCGTAGGTTTCACCACCCACATTACGTCTGATAGATCCTATCAACAACGAACCCACCGCCACAGTGAACAGAATCAGGCCAATATTCAGGCCATAATTAACCCACTCATTGTGGTTAATCAATACCGGCGTTTGTTGCTCTATGCGTAACGCGCCATCACTGGCCTGTTTGACTACAGCGTCAACTGCCAGTCTATGCTTTTGATACGCAGCCTGCAATCTTTCCAGTGCCTGATCAATTTGCTTTTTGTCACCACTGCGGATAGCAGGAATCACTTCGTTATCACGCACGTTGAAAAATTGATTGCCACTCTCAAACAAAGGGCCAATCACACTGCTTTTCAAAGTAGATTCCGGCAGTTGGGTTTGCCAATAAGTGTGGCGCTCTTCAAAGGATTTTTTCAGTGTGTTGCCTTTATCCACCAGCGCTTGCAAAGGCTGGTTGTTTAAAGACACCATTTCAAGCACGGTGAGCCAGGATTCGATCAGATATTCAGGCGGGGGCAATACATCGGCGATCAAGTCTTTATGATTAATGATTTGCTGATAATGCGCGCCATGAATCGCTAATTCGCGATCGCCTAAATTATCCAGATAGCTGGTCGTGACAATGCCTGAACCAAGTACAGCCAGCATCAAGCCCAACTGTGACTTTAGTTTCATGTGAGAAAATTTTCCCGCCAATGTACTCAACGTCAATCCATTTAACGATGGTGAGGACATGCTTGCCACTCCTTAATTGATTCAAAATCCCAGTTACTGGCCTGTTTGTTTTGTTTCTTGGCCTATGTTGGTGATTATTAAGCATGCAAGCCCGAATTGAATTGCCTGTAAAAAGGGGAATCTCGGCTCTTTTGCTGTAATTGCAACCCTAAAGAAATTCAAATGTGCGTAATGGCCAGAGTGGCGTGTTACAAGGGCTGGCAGCAGGATGCCTGGAAGCAGATATAAAAAAACCGGCTGAATAAGCAGCCGGTTTTTTATGTTGAAGCTAGTTAAAACTCTTCCCAATCACTATCATCGGTGCCGGTTTTGGCAGAGATCTTAGGCGCTGGCGTCGCATGCGGTTTGGGGGCCGCCACCGGTCGCCCGGACGATCCACCGCCGAAGCTACTGGACACTGGCGGTAGTGCCGCATGGGTATGGGTGCTGGCTTTAAACCCGCCGGATTGACTGCTGTGGCCAAACCCACCGCCGACACGACCCTCGAGTTTAAACTGGCTGATCGCATCGGCCAATTGGTTAGCCTGATCAACCAGGGATTCAGCTGCAGCTGCTGCCTCTTCTACCAAGGCCGCATTCTGCTGCGTGGTTTCATCCATGCTGGTCACAGCCTGGTTCACTTGATCAATACCTGTCGTTTGCTCGGTAGATGCCGCGGAGATCTCGCTGATGATGTCGGCCACACGTTGTACTGAAGATACCACTTCGTCCATGGTGTTACCTGCATTCTCTACCAGCTTGGTGCCTTCTGTGGTTTTATTCACAGAGTCTGTGATCAGCTCTTTAATCTCTTTCGCTGCACTGGCTGAACGTTGGGCCAGGTTACGTACTTCACCCGCTACTACCGCAAAGCCACGGCCCTGCTCACCCGCTCTTGCTGCTTCTACCGCTGCGTTCAACGCCAGGATGTTGGTCTGGAACGCAATACCGTCAATCA
>NZ_BAUS01000011.1:0-115154 GCF_000576615.1 Methylophilus sp. OH31
ACTTCATCATCTTCGTCATCGACGATATAGGTATCGTTGCCTTTGCCACCCTCCATACGGTCAGCACCTGCACCGCCATCCAGAACGTTGTTACCAGCATTCCCTTTGATGACGTTATCTAAACCATTACCGGTGCCATTGATGGCGGCAGTGCCAGTCAGTTCCAGGTTCTCAATGTTTGCGCCCAGCGTGTAACTGACACTGGCTTTGACCAGGTCAGTGCCTTCATTAGAGTCTTCGGTCACGATATCAGCGATGTTATCGACGATGTATGTATCATTGCCCGCCCCACCGATCATGGTATCGATTCCGGCGCCGCCGTTAAGGGTGTCGTCGCCAGTACCCCCGGTCAGGATGTTCGCGGCGGCATTGCCGATCAGTGTGTTGCCCAGGTTGTTACCTGTGAGGTTGAGCTTGGTTGAGCCTGTAGCAGAAGCATCAAGGATCTCGATGTTGGCCCAGTCATTATCCAGGGTGAGAGTTGCTGCTGTGGCAAGCGTAGCTGTGCCACGTAGTTTGATGGTATCGATCCCTTCGTTATTGCCGTCGAGTTCTGTGATAGAGTCATCAAACACGATGTTGCCGGCAGAGACCTTGAGGTCAAGCATATAGGTATCATCACCGAGACCACCGATAAGAGTATCTACACCAGCCCCGCCATCAAGGATATTGTTAGCATCATTGCCAGTGAGAGTGTTGGCGAGGGCATTACCTGTGAGGTTGAGCTTGGTAGAGCCTGTGTCTAAGGCATTCAGATTCTCGAGGTTGGCACCGAGGGTGAGGGTAGTTGCATTGGCCATGGTGCTGAAGTCTGTGCCACTGAGTAAGCGCAGTTGCACGGTATCACTGCCTGCATTGGTGGCTTCAGTGATGGTATCTTGCAGAGCGACCTTGAAGTTAGCAGCGGTAGTGCCTGTACGAACGAGGTCGACGATGTATGTATCATCGCCAGCGCCACCGATGAGTTTGTCTACGCCTGCGCCACCGTCAAGAGTGTTGTTTTGGCTATCACCTGTAATCGTGTCATTACCTGTTAAGTATGAGCTACTCAATAAGAAGCTGCTTAATGTTGAGAAGTCTGTACTGGAACCGGCACCTTGCAGTATTGATTGCAGGTCTGCAGCATCAATCAGTGCATTGCTGATACTGAAGCTTTTGCCATCTGGAGAGGTATAACTGATTGAGCTAATTGTTCCGCTGGTAATTACCTCGTTGAAATCAATGTTAAGTGTTCCAGTTAGCGTCAGCTTTCCACTTGATGGATTAACTGTTGCGGACGTAATTGTGCCGCCATTAATGGAGTTATTAAATGTGGGCGAGTATGTAAATGAGCCCTTGATAATATAGTCAGTTACAGCAGCATCAGAATGTGTAAGCGAGCTAAACGTACCGCCATTAATAACGTAACCCCAGACTGTGTTCGATATATTGATGCTTCCGTTGAACTCATATTTTTCACCAGAGTCCGTGAGTTTTACGTAAGTAGCTCTAGGCGAACTACCTAAAAAGTTACTTCCTTTTACAGAAATATCATAGCTGCCCCAACTTCCGTAGCCTGTGCTATTACTACCATCATAAAAGTAAATTGACTGGGATGCTAAGCTTGTCAGTGTGTTATCCGTGTCTTTAACTGAATCTGTGATGTCGCCAAAGCTATTAGAAAAGTCTTGTAAGTTAATAGACTGCCATTGGTTAAATTGCACCTGCATTATTGTTTTTCCCTGTTTGTTTTTTTGCATGACAATACAGGGATTTACAATTAATCACAATAGTCCGTTTGTCTTGTTTTATTAAACTGTTATATTGCGCATAAAGAGTTGATTAGGTAAGTTTAAATGCTAGAAAAGTTATTAGCCGCCGTGGCGAGCTGGATTATCGCTGTCATTGCCAATATGGGTTATGGTGGCATCGTATTGTTGATGGCGATTGAGTCTGCCTGTATCCCATTACCTTCAGAAATTATCATGCCATTTGCCGGTTTTCTTGTGAGCAAGGGAGATTTAACCTTATGGGGTATCGCTCTGGCGGGTGCTATAGGCTGTGTGGTCGGGTCGATTCCGGCGTATTACGTGGGCTTGTATGGTGGCCGTCCATTAGCGGAAAAGTATGGCAAGTATGTGTTGATCAGTAAAAAAGACCTTGATATGGCGGACCGCTGGTTTGAGAGTCATGGTGAGATCATTATTTTCATTGCACGGTTACTGCCTGCGGTGCGTACATTTATCGCTTTCCCGGCCGGGGTGGCACGTATGAACATGACGCGCTTTGTGCTTTATACCTTTGTGGGGTCATTGATCTGGTGTTTTGTGCTTGGTTATGTTGGCATGAAAACAGGCGAGCATTGGGAGGACTTGAAAGTCTATTTCCATGAGTCACATTACGTGATTGCTGCCTTGGGCGTGGTGTTCTTGGCCTGGTATGTGCGTCGGCATTTCAAAAACGAGGCAGAGTAATCAGTCAGTTTCAAACAGTCACAAAAGTTCTGTGGGAATGAAAACGGGACACCTTGGTGTTGTAGGTAACTACGTGTGAAAAAGTAAAAAGGCCGTCAACCGGCCTTTTTATTTAAGCAGGGCACCAACATGATTGTCTGCGTCATCTAATGCGCAACACCATGCCAGTACTTGCAGCTTTTAGGCGAGCATGGTTTCTGCCTCTGAGCTGTCAGCCTGATCATCATCCGCAACGGCTACAAGCGCTAACAGGCTGAGGTCTGCATGCACAATCACATACATTGGGGTCGAAGGGTCTACAGTGGCGTTGGCAGCCACACTTGCCAACATGAGTGCGCTGCAAGCGAATACCTTTGATAATACAGATTTCATCCATCACCCCACTGAATTGATATTGAAATAAGACTCTATCAAAGCTAGGCAAGAGATTTAAATAGCTCTTTAAGGCCAACGATTTAACAATTTAAATGGTGTATCCAGGTGAGCGGCGTCCTGTGGGTCGGTATTTGAACGGTCACAGAGCGCACTTACTTCCACGTGACCACTTGCGACAAGGCTCTACGCGTTTTCGCTTTCGGCTCGTGTTTACGGTAGCCAAAGGCGACCATATAAGCCAAACCATACTCTTGCAAATTAACGCCGAATTGCTCTGCCAGCAGGGCGTCAGTTTCTTTTTGTTTAAAGCCTTCAATCGGGCATGAGTCTATGCCGCGCATGGCAGCCACCGTCATCATATTTGCCAATGGCAAATAGCATTGTTTGCTGGCCCAGTCGAACAGTTTTCGTTCATCCGTAAGGTCAAAGTCCGATTGCTGGAACTGTTTGTAAAAGCCCAGGCGCATCTTGGCGATGTCTTCCGGGTGGTGCTGCACTTCACGCATAAACTGTGGCAGGTAAGGGCTATCTGCATCCAGGAACGGCGATTTCATCGCCAGGCACAACACAAAATGGCTGGCTGTATCCAGCTTGAGCGGTGCGCCCCAAGCGTGTTGTTTGAGGCTTTCGCGCAGTGCCTTGTCTTGCACCACGATAAAATGCCAGGGTTCAAAACCGAATGAGCTGGGTGAGAGGCGGGCAGCTTCTAGAATGAGCTCAAATTCTTCGGCGGGAATCTGTTTACTGGCATCAAACTCCTTACAGGCATGGCGGAAGTTAAACGCGTCCAAAATAGCTTGTTTTTCTATCATCATGTTTCCTCAGGGCATCTCAACAGGCGCTAATTGGCCTGTGCTTAAAAATAGAATTGCGGTTTTAACCGGCAGGCCCTCCGCTCGGAATAACTGCGCATAGTCAGCCAATTGCAATTTGAATGCCGTGGCTAATACGATGAGATCATCCTTGGCTGATACTGGCATGGATTTATAGTCGACAATCCAGCGCACGCCATCGGCGACAAACGTCCGGTCTATGATCTTTTTGCCTGCACTGAGTTGTTCAATCGCCAATTCTGAGGCGGCTTGTGTATGTGGCTGTAATACCCAGCGCCCCTCTGTGGATTGCAACGTGGTTGTTAACAGCGTTGCCACCTGGCTCGCACCCTGGCTTGCTTCGCTGTCCGTATAACCCTGTTGTTTAAACCAACGCTGCATAGGGGGATGCAGCGACAGAAATGCATTTTTCTCATGCGTTTGCCAGGCCGCTAACCCTTGTTCAGCCACCAGTTGCAAATACAAGTGGGCGAGAGTGCCGATATCAGCCTCCAGTCGGCTGGCCTTACTTTCACTGGCTTCCGCTTGGTAGCCTGTAATTGCTTCGTGCTGGCTGGCCTGCAATATCGCAGGCGTGCTGGCCTCGCGTAAGCGGATCAGCTTGGGCACAAATTGGCGAATATCGGCTTCTTGCTGCGCGTTGGGATAGCGGCTGACGATATCATGTTCGTTGGTAAACCACGCTTGGATAGCAGGCCAGAGCAGGTGCAGAAAACTGTTTTTGCGTGCTTGTGGTTCGCCGCTTTTGTCTGGCTTGGCGGCACCCAGTAAATGCAATTGCCGCTCGGCGCGGGTCGCTGCCACATACAGCACGCGTGCATCTTCATAGCTGGCGCGGGTTTTATCCAGGTCGTTTAAATAGTCATAGGTGGTGATGCTAACCTGCTGGCGTTTGAGCACTGTGGGCACAAACGGTGCGGCGACCAGTTCGGTATGGCCATTCTCCATGGGGACTTCTTCCCAGATCACCAGCTTGGCGTCATCGGGTGGGTTTCCGCCATCCAGTCCGGGCAGGATCACGGTGTCAAACTCCAGCCCTTTGGATTTGTGGATGGTCATAAACTGCAAACTGGCATCGGCTTTGGCGTCTGGGGCGGCGTAGAGTTTTTGCACATCTTCAGCCAGTGCTTGCGGATTAAACTGGCCGTGTTGTTCTAACGCGGCGATACGGGCAAAAAAGGCCTGCACATCCTGCACATCACTTTCATTCCACAGACAATGCGCGCCGCCCAGCCGCAGCCAGGTGTTATGCACCCAGCGGCTGACCGAGGTGCGGCCACGCCAGTGTAGTGCGCTTTGCATCACGTCGCGCACATGGCGGGCGCGTGCCTGACCATCTTCACTCAATCGCGCAAGTACTTGTTCATTTTGCAGCAGGCTGAGCACACTGCGTTGGCCATCCTGTCCAATCAACGCATGCATATCGGCCAGCGTCAGCCCGCACCAGGGTGCGCGCAATAGTGCCAGCCAGTGCACGCGGTCGGCGCGTTGATGCAGCGCATGCGTCAGCGTGAGCAGGTCCTGCACAATCTGGCGATTGGCCAGCTCTTCAATTTCTACCGCCTGGAAGCTTAACTCGCTGTGGTTCCTGCGCATTTCCGTCACCAGTGCATGTAAATGTTTGCGCGCGCGCACCAGCACGGCAATGCTGGCGCCAGGTTTGTCGGCGCGTGTTTGCTGAATGATGCGGATAATTTGCTCGGCTTCCAGGTGGCGGATATCGGCCGGTTCTTCGTCTTCGCTATTCACTGGTGTGATCAAGGGGTGCACAAATACACCGGCACCTGTGGCCTCGGCGCGCGTGGCAACAAATGGCCGGTAAGCAATGGCGCCTTGCTGTGGCGCATCGTGCGCTGGCAGCATGCCAGCAAAGGTCTGGTTGATCCATTCCACTACAGGCGGACAGGATCGGTTATTGCGCCACAGTTTGAGCGGTGTCAGCGCAATATCGGCGATGCCGTGCAACGCTGCATTGAGGAACAGGCCGACATTGGCTTTGCGGAAACGGTAAATCGATTGCATGGGGTCGCCAACAGCAAACAGCGTACGGCCATCGCCCGGCTGCCAGCCGCGCGTCAGCGCCTTGAGCAGGTCGATCTGCATCGGGCTGGTATCCTGAAACTCATCGACCAGTAAATGCTGGATGCGGTAATCCAGCCGCATGGCCAGCTCGGTGGCTTCATCGCCTTCTTGCAGTGCCTGAAACGCGCGTTGGGCGATTTCGACAAAGTCGACTTCATTTTGCGCCTGAAAACACAGCCACAATTGCGCGGCGGCAATATTCAATAACTGGCTCAGCGCCTGAATCATGGCGTCGTCTGCACCGTCAGCATCCGGTAACAGGCGGATGCGTGCCAGGTAACGTTCACTGTCGCTGTGCTGAGCAAGGCCTGCCAACAGTTCAGTCAGGGCTTCTTTATAGGGCTTGGCCTCGTCGGTCGCTGGCAAGCCCATGTTTTTATCCAGCCGTTTGCGCAAGCCACCACTACTGGTGAGCAGCAACTCTGTCAGCGCGCGCCAGGCAGGCAGGTCCTCGATGCTGGCAGTCAATGGTATTTGCCAGTCCAGTAAAGCCGATAACGCATGCTCAGGCGGTAATTGGCTGGCCGCGTAACGCGCAATCGGCATCAGCGCTTGTTGCAGGCGGGCAGGGATGGCACTCAGCGCTGCTTGCAATTCGCTTTCTATCAGATAAATCAAGGCCGTTTGTGCCTGCGTATGGTCTTTGGCCTGACTTAAATGCAGCCATTGCTCACGCTTGGCCAGCATGGACATGAGCAGGCTTTCCAGCCTTGCCTGGTCATTATCCATATAGCGCAGCACGCGGCGCACAGGTTCGCCCAAGCCGTCTTCATCCATGGTTTGCAGCGCCAGGCCAGCTGCTTCACGGTAATACGCCCAGGCATCTTCGGTGACGGCCGGTTGTGTGCCAAAACGGCTCAATAAGGGCATTTGGCGCGCCAGGTTGGCGCACAGCGAATCGATAGTGTAAATGCGCAGGCGCGCCGGGCTTTCCAGCAAATGCCATTGCAATTCAGCTGAACGCTGCAAGGCTTGTTGCCCCAGGGCATAAGTGATTTGTTTATGCGGTGCTTCCGGCGGCACGCCAGCCGCGGCCAGCAACAGGCTATCCAGGATACGCGCCCGCATTTCCGACGCAGCCTTGTTAGTAAAAGTAATGGCGATAATTTCTTCTGGTGCCTGCACCGTTTGCAGCAGCTTGAGAAAGCGCTGCGTCAGTAGCTCGGTTTTACCGGCACCGGCCGGGGCTTCGACAATAAAGGATTCGATATCCAGCGCACGCTCACGGTTGGCCGCATCCAGCGCCAGCGCTTGCTGGAAGTCGGACTCAGTCATTTTCATGCGCCGCCTCCCGCCTGAAGGTGCTCAAATTGCAATTGCCGTTCTGGCAGACGCAACAAAGGCAACACATCGCAATAGTCCAGATCTTGCTCCGACTCAAATACCACGGCGGCTTCACCGGCTTTGAGTGCTTGCGCCGTACGCGTAATCTGGGTGTGCCAATGCGCCAGCACCGATGGCCAGTCAGGGAACTGTGCAGGGTCAAACAATTTATTCTTCTCGTGGTTAAAGGCTTTGATGCCGGGCACGATGTCGTCTTCGGCGGCAACACCGGCAAAGCCGCCATCGGTCAGTCGCAGCTTGCCAAAGCAGACGGCGGCAATGTCGGCATCTTGTAGCAGAAAGGCGGCATAAATCGGTAATTGTGGTTCGCTGATTTTGTCCGACGCCCAGTTTTTAAAATCGGGCATACTGCCGGTTTTGTAATCCACCACCACCAGGCGGCCATCATCCAGCGTATCGACGCGGTCAATCACCAGTTTGATCTGTATGCCTTCAATCAGCGGTTTGTAGACTTGTTCGACTGAGGTCACAGCAAATGCTTGCGGACGTTCGCGTTCCACCTCCCATAACCAGGTCAGCGCCAGCTTACTCAGGCGCTCGGCTTCCAGTTGGCAAAACACGACAGAGAATGGTTGCGCGAACTCAGTATTAAACGCAGCGATGACCTCAGCCGCAATCTGGTCGAGTTGGGTTTTTAAAGCTTCTATATTGACGGCCTGCCAGGCTAGTGTCGATTGTTGTGACCAGAATGCGGCCAGTACGCGGTGAATCAGGTCGCCGCGTTGCATGGCATCCAGCCCGTTATGCGGCGTTTCTAGTTTGCGTGCCTTGAGGCGGTATTGATAAAACGCCCAGGCCGGGCAGAGCGCCTGCGCGCGCAGCAAACCTGTGCCGCCGCTGATATGTTCGCCTTCCAGGATGGGCGGGGCCTGATGGTCATCCAGCCATTGCCAGTCTTGGGTGCTATTGCCTGCCAGCGTTTCCGCCAGCGTAGCGGCCCCTGCGGTGGCAGTTATTTCCGGGATGGCCTGGATAAGCGGGCTCATACGCAGCAAACGGTCACCATCCTGGCGGGCCGATGAAAAAATGACTTGTTTGGCCGAGCGTAACAGTCGCTGGTGAATCTGGCTGGCAAACGCCATTTGCACTTCGCTGCTGGTATTGGGCGTGCCTGCCTGCCGTTGTAATTCAGCTGGAATCAGCGCGTTGGTGCGTGACAATGGCGGCCATACATGGTCGTTCATGCCCATCACCCATACGCCATCCAGCGGCTGTGCACTGGCTTCCAGCATGCCCATGACGGTGATATTCGGTAATCGCACGGTTTGCGGCTGGAAAATTTGTGCCTGGCACAGTTGTGACAGCCTGTGTAAGGCGCTCATGGCATCGATAGGCCCTAACCAGCCATCGAGCGCCGATAGTTGCGTCAATACCGCTTTAAATTTGGTCTGGCATTGATGTTCATGGCTGGATAAGCCGCGCTCGCCCGGCCAGTGCGTGGCTGTCAGCAGTTCAGTAAAACTTGCCACCCAGGCAGAAGGGACTTGCTTGCGTGGCGTTTGTTTGGCCTGCGTTAACAAGCTGGCTAGGTCTGCGTGCAGCGCAGGACACAGAATCGGGTATTCATCCTGCTGCTTGCGCGCCACAAAGCGGGCAAAGGTATAGGCGTTGACTTGCAGCGGCAACTGGCGGCGCATTTCGGCATCCAGTGCGGCGCGCGCGTCGGCTTCATAGAGTGCTTGTGACCAGTAAATATCAGCCAGTAACGCAGACAGTTCGGATTGAGGCAATGGCGTGGCCTGGAATGCCAGGCGCAGCACATTAAGTGCGCTATGCACTAACGGCCAGCGACTCAACGGCAGCCCGAGTGAAAACTCATAACAGCGGGGTGATTCTGCCTGCGCTGGATGCAGGGCTTCGGGGTGGAAGGTATCGTCGAGCAGGTTGGCCAGGGTTTCGCGTTGGCTATCCAGGTCGGGTACGACCATTGCCAGTTTTGCTTGCGGATCGGCGGCCAATTGTTGCTGCGCCCAATGCACTGCCGCGCGCATTTCGTCCATGGCCTCGGCAAATGTCATGCGTTGTGTCTGTTGCGCAGGCACACTGTTGTCAAACGTTGTTATCTGCACGCCTGCGGATTGCAGTATGGTGATGAGTGTCTGCACATGCGGGTTGATACGATCAAATCCAGCCAGTTGTATGCTGGTAGGCAAGGGCAGTGCATGCTGACTGAGTTGTTCGAGCTGCCAGGTCTGGTAACGTACACTCTCCAGAGTGCCACTTTGCTTGCACAAGGTTTGGAACTGTTGGCGCCAGTGTAAAAACTGCCGTGTTTCCTCGCTGATTGTCGCCATGTCCAGGCTGATATTCCACTCAATCAGGTAGCGGTTGGCCTCCATGGCTGCGCTGGCCAGGCCATTGGTATTAAATAAATCGATAGCCGCATGCTGGCGTAAACAGTGCTGAATCGCCTGTTCCCAAAGCAGTGCTTCTTGTGTACTGGAAAGCATGCCCAGCGGCGCTTGTGCGATGTCGATTTGCCCACACAAGATGGCGTACTCCAGGCGCTGGTTGAGCCAGTCTTGCAACGGGAATACCTGTGGCGCTTGCCATTGTGACTGGCCTTGTTGCTGATAGGTTTGTTGTAACCATTGCCGGATGCCTTGTGCCAGACGTGCCGAGGCGCAGAGAATCACAGGTGCGGTGTCGGGATTGGCAGCAAGAGTCATGAATAGATATCGGCAGGAATTATTATGTTCAGCGCAACATTTTATAAGATAATGCGATGAACAAACGATAAAAAACTTGCGGAGTAGTGACATGTCGGCTTTTGCCAAATTTTTAAAATGGGTTTTCTGGATTCTCCTGTTGCCGGTCGTACTGCTTGGCCTCTATACCTGGGGCAGCCTGAGCTGGGTCTACTCTGATGGTGAGCGCATCGGCTATGTGCAAAAGCTGGCTCATAAAGGCTGGGTGTGTAAAACCTGGGAAGGCGAGTTGGTATTGGTGACTGTGCCGGGCACACAGGCCGAGAAGTTTTACTTTACTGTGCGCGATCCTGCCGTGATTAGCAAAGTGAATCAACTGGCCGGGGAGCGGGTACGCGTGATGTACAAAGAGCATAAAGGCGTGCCTTCAAGCTGCTTTGGCGAGACCAGTCATTATGTTTATGATGTGGATGTCATTAAAGATGATTGACGCGTAGCGTGTCACTTTTTGTTGTTGCCAGCTTTATTCAGGCCTGCTGCTGGTCGGTTGAGCGTTTGCCACGGGCAGGCGAGTCAGTGGCAGCGACTGCTATGGCTAGCGAGACTGGCGGTAAAGGCTTCAATGTGGCCGTGGCCGCCCGTCGACTGGGAGCCCCAGTATCGGTCATTATCGCGCTCGGTGAAGATGCCGCAGCAGAGGCTGCTTTGCAAGTGTTGCAACAACACGCTATTGCGCCGATTTACGTTTACCGGCTGTCGCCACAATCAGGCCATGGCGCAGGCTTGATCGGCGCCGACGGCGCCAATATGGTCAGTGTCTATCTTGGCCCTAACCGATTGTTAACGGCAGCGCATGTTGCCAATGCGGCGGCCTCTATACAAGCGGCAACACTGGTCTATGCACAGTTTGAGACTTCATTGGCGGCGATTGAGAGCGCTTTTGCATTCGCCAGGCAAGCCGGGCGGCAGACTGTATTGAATCCTTCTCCCTGGCAGGTAATTCCGCCTGCTCTACTTGCGCAGACCAGCATGCTTATATTAAATCAATCTGAGGCAGCACAGTTGCTGGCGTGGCCTGCCGAGCTTGTAGCGCAGTCGCCTGAGATCACAATCAATGCATTACAACAAGCGATCAGCCGGTTTTACCAAACGTGGTCAGGCGAGTTGCTGGTGGTGACGCTGGGGGCATGGGGTAGCGTGGCCATGACGCAGGCCGGGGAGTGGGTTATTTCCCCTGCGTTTGCAGTTGCGGCAGTCGACACGCTGGGGGCCGGGGATGCTTTTGCTGCGGCGCTGTGCGTGGCCTTGGCGCGTGGAGATGCGTTGCCACAAGCATTACAGTTTGCCAACGCTTGCGGCGCTATCGTTGCCCAACAGCCGGGCGTGCTGGGCGCCTTGCCAGACGCCGCGCAGGTCAGCACATTCATGCATCAGCGCCAGGCTACACTTCCAGTTTGATCCGGTAAGTATAGGCATCACCACGGAAGGTGCCCTCCACGTACTCCACCAGTTGCTGCTGTTGCGAGTAAGACTTGCGTTTGAGCAGCAAGCACGGGCTGCTTTGCCTGAAATCAAACACCCTGGACTCTTCATCGCTACTCATCACGGCTTCTATCGATTGCTCCGCCCAGCTCAGCTTAATGCCACATTGCTGCTCGAGGTGGTTGTATGCCGATCCCGAGGTATCCCAGTCTGCCATGCCAGGCGCCAGTGTTAAATCATACCAGGCCACTTCGCGCGTCATCGGCACTTCATTGCCCAAGCGGATTCTGATCAGGCGCAAGAATGTCGAGGTAGAGGGGCGCTGGAAAATAGAGGCGATGGTACGGTCAGTGACTACCTCATGCGAAACAATGCGTGTCGAAGCGGTAATGCCTACTTCACGCATTTCTTCGGTAAAGCCTTTTAATTTACCCAAGGACGGACAGATTTTTGGCGCTGCTTTGACCAGTGTGCCTGCACGGCCATCGCTATCAATTTGTCCACTGGCACGTAACTCTTCATAGCAGCGGCGCACCGTTGTTCTACTGAGGTTCAGTGCTTCCGCCAGCATACGCTCTGAAGGCAAGCCGCTGCCATTTTCAATGGCCCCGGTTTCAATCAGCGTCAGGATATTGCGTTTGAGCTGTTGATAGTAAGGTTCAGAGGTCTTTTCACTGACCTTGAGCCTGGCAATCAATTCATCGTAATCATGCATCATCTCTGCATTATAAAACGACAAATCAATGGATGCGCATGCATTTCCGACGGTAACTTGTTAACTTAATTATTTATATTGTAAATATTTATTGCATTTATAAATCCGTTATGGAACCATATAGATACCAAAAAAATACCATAAAGGGAGAGTGCCATGACTGAGATTCAACAGAAGTACCAAGCGCTGGGAGGCGAGCAGGGGCCGTTAGGCCGTGCAGTAAACGAGGAGCAAGCCACGCCTAACGGCTTAGGTTTTTTTCAGGATTTTGAACATGGCATGATTTTCTATCATGCTGATTATGGCGCGCATGTGTTGTCTGAGGCGGTAGAAAACAAGTGGAAATCCAGCATGCTGGCCAATGATATGGTGACAGGGACGCAGCAGGCAATCCGTGATTACATGGGGTTTCCTATTTCAGATACGCTGCCGACGGGCGAGCGCGGTGAGGCCTGCTACTTTGAGCGCGGCATGATCGTCGTCAGGGCAAGTGGTAGCAGTGTGGTCATCTATGGCGAGTGTTATCAGGCATATCGTGCGCATGGTGACCTGCAGGGGGCGCTGGGTTTGCCGTTGAATGATCAGAGACTTTCCGCTGGCGGTGGTTATGCCGTGCAATGCGATCAGGCCGATATTTACTGGCATCCAGCAACAGGCGCGTTTGAAGTACACGGCGCCATTTTGCAGAAGTACCGCAGTATGGGCACAGAAAATGCATTTCTGGGTTACCCAATCAGTGATGAGCAGCCGGTATTCAATGGCAGCCAGCAAATTGGTGCAGTGAGTCATTTTCAATCCGGCACCATTTACTGGAGTGCTGCAACCGGGGCGCATGAGGTGCATGGGGATTTGCTGACAGCTTACCAAACCCACCATCATGGCCCGGCGGGCGAGCTGGGCTTCCCTCTCTCAGATGAAACCAATTCGCCTAACGATGTATGCCGTTTCAATAATTTTCAACACGGCATTTTGGTGTGGCAGGCGGCGAATCGACAAGTCAGTTTGATTAACCGGCTCAAATTGGTGGTCACCCGGCTGGAAACGGATGAAGACGATGATGACTTACTGGTACGTACGCAAGTGCTGATTGATCATGTGCAAGGCCAGCAAAAACGCTTTGAAAAGCAGTTTGGCGAATATTCTAATCAAGGCACCAAAACCTTCAGCAACCCTGATGAAGGGTTTATTTGTGATTGTCCCATCAATGATGGCAATGCCATTTTAACCGTCAATATGCAGGCGTTTGATGTTGACGCTGGCTTGAACTTCAACGATGACCTGATTGCACAATTCAGTAAGTCATTCGGCATTGAAACCCTATGGGATAGCTCTTTGCCAGACCTGCAAGGCAATGATCTCGGGTCGTTTGCGCGTGGCCCGGATGGCAAGTTTCGCGCCAGTTTTACCGTGTTTACAGATCAGCGTGTGGTAGACCCGACCGATAGCAGCCATTTCAGGGAAAACCTGTTCTGGAGTTTTAAAAATCCTAAGATTGCCGAGCTAAGTTTTGACACCTGTGCTGCTACCTTTAGTGATCTTGAGGCCGATGATACCTGGTTGTTCCATCCGTTTAACAAGGCATTTTATGAAACGGTGTACAAAGGCGCAGCCAAAACCGGTACTTGTTTTGGCATGTGCCTGGAGGCTATTTATGCGTTAAAAGGGGTGTCCAGTTCACGGCCATTTATTTCACAATATGGTTTTGATGCCCAGCGTACCAGGGATATTTCCATCAAGTTCGGTTATCAACTGGGCGGTAGCCAGGTGGGCTACATGATTGATGCGATCAAAAGTGGCCGCATGTGGGATCCGGTACAAAACTTTGAGTTTTCGCAAGCGGCGTTTGAGCAGAAAAACTATAGTCTGTTGTGTTTATCCGAAGATATCTCGCCGGTGGGCGGCCATGTGGTGCTGCCATATCGCTGGGAAAAACGCAGTGATGAAGAGTGGCGTATTTATGTCGCCAATCCCAATTCGCCTTTCCCCAAAAGTAACAGCAATGAAGGCGGGGATAAGGTGATTACCATCAACCCCAAAACTAATACTTTTGTCTATCAGCATGGCAAAGAGAAAACGTGGAAAGGCGGGCAGGGCTTGTTTAATGGCGGGCGCATGTTTGCCATGCCGTTTAGTGAGTTATCGACGCAGCCAAGAACACCGTTTTGGGAAGCATTTTTGACCTTTATTACCGGCGGCATGTATTTGATTTTTGCCAGTGATTCGAGTGAGCTGGAGCAGGTCAGCAATGAGCAAGGTGAGACTTTGATCAATGCCGATGGCAGCTTGAATACTGATCGGGTGACGCGTATTAAAAACTTGTTCCCGGTTGAGCACCACGCGCAGAGAACATTTTCTGATGTCGCCAGACAAGTAGGCAAAATCAAAACCAGTCGCAATCTGAGTCAATTGTTTAAACGTCAGCAGTTTAATCTTTATTATCTGAACCAACCTTTAGTGCGCGGCAAGATGTATCCCGATGTGGTCTTGCATGTGAACCCCGACTTGGTGAGAACATTTCCCCGGCAGGCGCCAGAACAAAGCTCAACTGCGCAGCGTATAGGCAAACTGTCGACCAAGTTTAAAACCGGCATTCATACACAGCCACTCACTCACTCCGCTGCCAGCGATACGACACAGACAGTCGCTCGTGATGTCAGCGAGCATGTACAGAGTTCGGCGATGTTGGGCGAGGTATTGCGCAATAAACGGGCACTGACACTGAAGGTACGCAATCAAGCGCAGGGCGATTATCAACTGGGGTTTATCTCGGGTGGAGCAAAGCTGATGTTGACGGCCAATTCAATACAAAATAGCAGTGATATGGTCACCTTGTCTCTGGCTGGTAGCCGGCAACAATCATTTGTGTTTCAGGCAGGCGATCAAACCGCCAACAAGCAACTGACGCTCACGCTCACCAGTTACGATAACCAGCGCCGCTATGAGCTCAGTGGGCTGCAACTACAAGCACAGCAAACCATACAATTGCAACATGATAATGCCTGCCGCAGTGTACGTTTGCAAAGTGCTGGCCAGCCAGTGGCGTTTGACTTGAAAGTGTTTGTCAATCATCAATCCGCTGCTGCCATGAGTAAACGCGTGGAGTTCCCGGCGGATGTGGCCTTGAACTTCAGCCCGCTGGATTGGACCGCACTGGAGCAAGGCGCGGTGGATACTGCATTAGAGTTGCAGTTGATTAATCCATTGGATGGCAAGTTAATCGAAACCAGACGCTTGTAAGACATGGCGTGACGTCAGCTGTCAAACGACCATGCGCCAGTGAAGGCGCATGGTCGTTTAGCCTGAAGAATTAAGCAATCAGGCGTAAGGAGTCGAATTCACTCGCCTCGTCGGCATTGATTTTGAATTGGTTCACGGATTCAACCAGCGTGTGTACCTGTTCCAGCATGCTTTCCGCGGCGGCGGCCGCTTCTTCTACCAGCGCTGCATTCTGCTGTGTGGTTTCATCGATGGATGTCATAGACTCATAGATTTGTTCCAGGCCGCTGCTTTGCTGGCTGGAGGCGGCAGAAATCGCCTGTATGCTGTGGGAAACTTGCTGTACGGCGTTGACAATTTCATGCATGGTGTGGCCTGCCTGGCCCACTTGCTTGGCGCTGGCGTTGGTTTGCGAGACGGAGGCGGCGATCAGCTCCTTGATCTCTTTGGCTGAGGCGGCCGAGCGTTTGGCCAGGTTACGTACTTCGCCGGCAACCACCGCAAAGCCGCGGCCTTCTTCGCCAGCGCGTGCGGCTTCTACGGCAGCATTCAGTGCCAGGATATTGGTCTGGAAGGCGATGCTGTCAATCACGCTGGTAATTTGCGCAATTTGTGCCGAGGTTTCATTAATCCCTTGCATGGTGGTGGTCAAGGCATTGAAGGCTTCCCCCCCTTGCAAGGCCATCTGGTTCGCCTGGTTCGCTTGCAGGCTGGCTTGTTGGGCATGCTCGGCGGTTTGCCTGATGTTAGAGGTCAAGGTTTCCAGGTTAGCTGAGGTTTCCTGCAAGGCATTGGCTTGCGTTTCAGTGCGGCGCGACAGGTCATTGTTGCCTTTTTCAATTTCAGCAGCCGCGACATGGATGGTTTCAGCCGCTTGCTTGACGGTTTGTATCGGCGCCACCATACGTTGCAGAATGTCTTGTGAGCCTTGCAACACTTCCCTAAAGTCACCCGCGTGAGTAGAGACATTCACCAGACTATACAACTGGCCTTGCTGTGCTTCGCCTGCAATCTGGCGTGTATCTTCTACCAGGCGATTCACCGCCAAAATGCAGGTGTTCAGGTTGTTAATCAGCACCTTGAAGTCACCGTGGTATTGATTGTGGATAGGTGCAGGAATATCACCGGCGGCAATACGTTTGACGCAATCTGCGGCCACATGCAACGGTGAGACTACCGCATCCAGCGTCTGGTTAATGCCCTGGATAATTTTGCGGAAGTCACCCGCATGCGCTTCAACGTCGACGCGGGTATTTAATTGGCCTTGTTGTGCTGCAGAGGCCAGGTGGTGTACATCCGCAATCAGTTGATGAATAGCGCCTGTGCAATGCTTGAGGCTGCTTTGCATCAGGTTAAAGTCACCCACAAAGTGCTCTTCAATCTGTGTTGGAATATGACCTGTGGCCATTTGGTCCAGGTAGCGGGCAGTGGTTTGCAGGGGCACGACGACGGCGTCCAGGGTCTGGTTAAAACCTGCCACAATCTGTTGGAACTCCCCCTGGTGGCGTGACACATCGACGCGAATATTCAGTTGCCCCTGCTCGGCGGCCTGCGACAGGGTATGCACGTCGTTCATCAACAGGTTGAAGTTTTGGCGCACCTGCTCAATGCTTTGATTGATATAGCTGCGCTGGCCGGGGAAGGTTTCCAGTGGCTGGTTGAAGTCGCCCTGGCCAAAGGCCGTCACCACTTGCAGGGATTTCGTCTGTGCCAGAATATGTTCTTCTACCATCTGGTTAATGCCGGTGGTGAGTTGCTGATATGCACCGTTAAATGATGTGCTATCAATGCGGTAATCAATCATGCCGGCGCGGTGCTGGCTGGACATCTCGTTGAGTGATTGCACAATGCTTTGAATGGTCGATTGCATACGGTGCATTTCACGCAGCAATTTCCCGGTTTCGTCATTGCCCGTCGCTGCGTCTTGACTAATGAACTCACCGTTGGCGATATGCTGTGACAAGGTCAATGCCTGCTTGAGCGGCGTGGTAATCGAGCGTGTCATTTTCCAGGCGATGGCCATCGCCATTACCACCGCAATCAACAAGGCAATTTCAATTTGTTTATTGGCTTTGGCAATGGTGGAGGCAAACTGGCTCGAAGCATCAGTCACGCCCGCAATATTCATATCCATCAGCAAGCGCAACGAGTGACTCAAGGGCTTGTCTGCACCTTTCACCGTGCTGTCAATGTCAGTCACGCTCATGCCGTCATTCTTCAACGCTTCGCAGCGTGCTATCGCGTCGCGGTAGGTGGTAATGGCCAGGGTAATATTGCCTAGAATCTCTTTCTCTTGCTGATTGAGTTCGCCTGTCGCCGCATAAGCCTTCATGGCCTGATCAATATCATCCATACTGTGCTGAAATTTGCTGGCTTCACGTCCGCCACGTAGCACATAGTTTTTAAAATGATGCACCGCATCGCCCAGGCCTTTGCTGGCGTTTTCAATCTGTGTCCTTTTCACCAGCTGTATGTTTTCAAAATGCTGCCAGGTGTGATGAATGTGGTTGAAGCCACGCCAGGCGATGACAAAAATAAAGGTGGTAAACAGGATCAGCAGCGCGTAACCCAGAAACAGCCGGGTGCCTACATTCAAACGGGCGATAGATTTTTTCATGCAATTCCTTACGATAACTCTTGGATAAATCAGCAACATTGCGTTGCCATGCACATCACGCTTTGTGACGCACAACTCATTTACGTAAAATAAATTGGCAAATGAAGCCTTTTCAAGAAAGCTTCACAAAAGATTCATAAAGCGACGTTGCTGGCCAAGCAAAAGGCAGTGATGGCTGCCGCAGGAATACGTTGTATGATAGGAGCCGAATAGATCGGACGTGGCGATAACTACGTACGCAATGGACTTGGAATGACATGGCTGAACAAAAAAATTACATTACGCCGGAAGGCTACGCCGCGCTGGAAAAAGAGTTTCAATACCTGATCAAGGTGGATAGACCGGAAGTGGTGCGTGTGGTGAGCTGGGCCGCTGGTAATGGTGACCGCAGCGAAAACGGTGATTATATTTATGGCAAAAAGCGCTTGCGCCAGATTGATGGGCGGATTCGTTTTTTGACCAAGCGCATGGATGCCGCAGAGATTGTCTACAGCAATACGCAGACCAATACCGAGAAAGTGTATTTTGGTGCCTGGGTGACGCTGTTTAACCTGGGCGATGACAGCGAAATGACGATTCGTATCGTTGGCCAGGATGAACTGGACCCGACGCAGGGCTATATTTCATGGGTGTCACCAATGGCAAAAGCGCTGTTGGCCAAAAATCTGGGTGACACCATACGCGTGGTGACGCCGGGCGCAGACACTGAATATGAAATTATCGATATTCGTTACCAATGAAGCACTTTTAAAAAATATCCGCCGCGACTTGAACTAATTCATTTTTAGCTTTATCTTAGCCTTATATGCGTAAACGTCTTTGCCTGTTCCTGATTTGCTGGTTGCCATGCTTTGTCATGGCGGCTAACGTCATGTCCTTGCAAATGTCGTTCGCGGAGCAGGCGTTGAACAGCGTCGTTGCCCAGTCGCCGTCGGCCAAGATGCCTTGCCACCACATGGCAGATGATCATCAACAGATGCAACACGCGACTGACAACCATGCGCCGTCCAAGCATCATTGCACAGTGTGTGGGTTTTGCATGGTAGGCACCGGCGTTGCCCATTTTGAGACTTTCCCGCGCGTTGCCATCGTTGCACAGACGGCTGCTGCCCCGTTGTTTGAGGCAGATCCCGTGCATTCACAAACTTATCCCCCTGCCATCAAACCACCCATATTCAGCTAACACACAGGACAAGTCCGTCCAGCTTTTGTTTGATTGATTGAATAGGGAGGCTTTATGCTTAAGCAACATCACGTTGCACTCGGCGCCATCCTTTTAAGCCAGATTGCTTTGCCACTGCACGCGGCGGCACTGATGGGCTTTGAAGACAGCGCCATGCTCATGACCGAAATCGGTCGCTATAACCAGGAATGGATGTTGAACTATTCGCCTGCTCTCGGGCATGCCATCGGCGTTGAGCAGATGCGCATGTCGGGCAAAGGTGAGCAGGCGACCACCATCTCCGGCATCAATTACACCGGCCTCATTAAACGCTGGAACCTGCCTGCGGCGCAAGCCAACGTCTGGTTTAACGGCAGCATTGGCGAGGCACGTGGCCAGTATGACGGCTTTGCCTACACGCCCAGCCTGCAATTTGATGTCGAATCTACCCGGCTGTATTTTCTGGCCAAGGCACGCATGGTTCGCGCGCCTGGGATGAACTATGACACTGCTGCCGTGCAAGCCGGTTTTTCGTTCTATGAAGCGGGTTTTAATGAAACGCAGCCGTGGTTTGTGATTGAGGCTAAAACCATGCGTAACAACGATCCTGGCTTGCAAATCACCCCGGCGCTACGATTGATCAACAAAAATTATTTTCTTGAATTTGGTGTGACCAATCCATGGCAGGGCGAGGGCTTTGCGCCGCGCCTGAATGCCATGTTTGTGTTTTAACCAATGCTATTTTTAAAGGATATTGAAATGAAAAAACTATTAGTGACTTTGATGTTATCTGCTTTAACCCCAGCTGCGTTTGCGGTGACGACGATCAAGGCCGAAGTCAACGGCATGGTGTGCGCGTTTTGTGCCAAAGGCATTGAGAAAAAACTCAATGCCCTGCCACAAAAACAAGCCGCGTTTGTTGACCTGAAAAGCCGTGTGGTTGCTTTGCAATTAAAAGACGGCCAGGATGTCTCCAATGAGTCGTTTAGCAAGGTGATTCAGGATGCCGGATATTCAGTGAGTAAGCTGGAGCGCGTCAACCAGACGGTGGACGCCATTCAGGCAGAAGTGGCCCAGGCCGAGAAGGCGGGCGGCAAGTGATGGCGACAGAAATGAATCCTCTGCAAGCCAGCAAACGGCTCAATCTGCTGTCATTGTTTACCAGCGGCTCCACACTGATTTGCTGCGCATTACCTGCGACGCTGGTGGCCATCGGCTCTGTGGCAACGCTCACTAGCTTGATCAGTTATTTTCCGCAACTGATCTGGGCCAGTGAGCATAAGCCACTGGTCTTTGGGTTGGCTGGTGCGATGCTGCTGATCGCTGGGTGGATGCAATGGCGCGCGCGTTTGTTGCCGTGCCCCACTGATCCACAACTGGCAGCGTTATGTACGCAAACACGACGCCAGAGTGTGTGGATTTACGGGTTTTCGGTGGTGATTTTTATGATTGGTGCTTTTTTTGCATTTGTTGCGCCTTTATTGATTGATTGAATTATCTGTTAGATGCGCATTGCGCATGAAAAAAGCCGACTGCATAGTCGGCTTTTTTCTTGTCATCTAAAGCTTATTTTGGCGCTGTCTGAGGTTCAGGTTCAGCGACGAAGATCTCTACACGACGGTTTTTCGCGCGGTTCGCTTCGGTGTCGTTTGCCGCTAACGGTTCATGTGAGCCGCGGCCATCAATGGTGATGCGGTTAAAGGCAATACCGCGTTCAGCCAGGTAACTACGGGCACTGGCAGCACGATTCACCGATAATGGATCATTGATGGCATCTGAGCCACTGCTGTCAGTATGACCGACGATGGTGACGCGTGCGGCAGCGTTATTTTGTAAACCGGTTGCAAATTTATCCAGGATGGGGCGGAAATTCGGTTTGATATTGGATTTGCCTTTATCAAATGAAATATCACTCGGAATCTCCAGTTTCAGCTGGTTATTTTCCGTTTTGGTCACGGCCACCCCTGTGCCGGCTGTGGCCTGTTCCATTTCCTGTTTCTGTGCCTCCATCTTTTTGGACCAGATGTTGCCAGCAATCGCGCCAGCACCAGCGCCTACGGCTGCACCAATGACTGCCCCTTTGCCACCACCGGCAACTGCGCCAATGACACCGCCCGCAGCAGCGCCAATGCCTGCGCCTTTAGCGGTGCCTTTTTGGGTTTCGCTCATGTTTGCGCAACCAGACAAGCCAATCGCCGCTGTTAACACTGAGACTGTAATAATTTTATGCATTTTTTTCTCCCTAACAAGTATTTGTGACTTTAGTTTGTCCAGTAAGGTCACAGTAAGTTCAGTCCTCAGTTTAGACTAATTGCGTATAATCTCAATGCTCATTAAAGCCAAGCGTTTTTGTGCCGTTGAATAGCCAGATAAACCTAAGTTGCATGCAGTCGCAGATTAATTGATAGAGAGATACACACAGGTCAGCATTGATGGTTCCACCAGTCATATTAGATATTGAAGCTTCAGGTTTCGGCGTGGGTAGTTACCCGGTCGAGATTGGCTACGTCGATGCGAATGGCGACGTATGGAGTGCACAGGTGCAACCACATGCTGACTGGCTGCATTGGGATAAAGAGGCTGAAAAACTGCACCAACAGTCCCGGCAGTCATTAGAGGCAAATGGTCAAACTGCAAAGGAAATTGCAACGCACCTGAACCGTGTGTTTGCTGGTCAAACCGTGTATACCGATGGCTGGTACCAGGATTTTGTCTGGTTACATAGCCTGTATGAAGCCGCTGGCTTCAGTCCGCGCTTTAAGCTGGAAGATTTAAGTGTCACCTTGACTCCTGAGCAACAGGCCGTCTGGCATGAGACCAAGCAATCCATACGTGACGCCTTCGCATTGCAGCAGCATAGAGCTTCTACTGATGCCAAGGTGTTGCAACTGACCTGGTTAAAAACAGCTGAAATGGCGACTGTACTGACTGAATAGTGTTTATGATCGCGTCAACAAAGCCCCTGGTCATCGTCGATAGGGGCTTTGCCTTTTAGTGCTTGCTTTCTGCTTTTTTACTTGCAGCTTTTCTTTGCATCTACTTCAAACTCAATATCGACATCGGTCCAGGTCTTGCCTTGATGGAAGGCCTGGGTACAAATGCGCCCGAACTTTTCAAAAGCACTGCCGCCATTGAAGTCCTTGATAATATCCAGCGTACCTTTGGCGAGTAAATGACCATTTTTCTCAGTAATCTTCATCGGCACCACTTTGGTCACGTCATTCATGGTGACAGCCAACTGTAAGTCATTACCCTGGATTTTCTCAATTTTGGCGGTAATCTTGCCCGGGTTGGCAAAGTTTTTGAACAGGCCAGTCACGACATTCATATTGCGGATGGTTGCCAGTGCTGGATCCCAGGTGCCGCCCTTGCCATTATTTAAATCATTTGAGGTATCCAGAGAGGTGCTGTCGATCTCAATGGTCGCGCCTTCGAGCTTGCCGGTGGCAGAGGCCAGTTGATATTTTTTAAAGGTATTCTTGGTCACGACATAGGATTTGTCTGGCGCACCAAATGCGGTGAAGGAGAATTTAAAGCTTTTTTCATCTGGGGTGTAAGTACAGCTATTCGCCCATACTGCGCTGCTTAATAAACTGCCGATAATTGCTGTTAATGCACGTGCTTGCCACATATTCATATCAATTTCCTGCCTTATTTTTGATCTGGTTAATATCGTCATGGATTGCGATTACTCGCTTATTTATAGTAATGATAATCATTATCAATTGCAACAGGTGTAGTGAAATTAAGCAGGGGATAGGTCTGCCAGTCGCTTAAATAAAGGCTTGTACTTTGGCACCGAGCATGACGCCATATGGTTATCCGTTACATGAATTAAGATACAATCAATGACTTTTTAGCGGTATCAATGCTTTTGCCAGATGACTCGTCCAGCACAAACAACATTCACGTGGGATATTTTTTGCAAGGTCGTCGATAACTTTGGCGATATAGGCGTGTGCTGGCGGCTGGCGCGCCAACTGGCCGATGAATACGAAATCAGTATGCGTTTGTGGGTAGATGATCTGGCGCTGGCGCAGCAGTTTGCGGGTGCAGGGCATGCGCGTATCCAGTTGCAGCATTGGTCCGAAAGTGCTGACTTTTCACAAGCGGCCGATGTGGTGATAGAAACGTTTGGCTGCGGTTTACCTGAGACTTACCAGCAACACATGCTCGGCCAGCGCTCGATTTGGGTCAACGTTGATTATTTATCAGCAGAAAGCTGGGTTGACAGTTTTCACGCGCAACCTTCGCCGCAAGCCAATGGCCTGGTGCGTCATTTCTTTTATCCTGGCTTTACCCCGACGACAGGGGGGCTACTCCGTGAAGCTAGTTTGCCTGGATTGCAAGCCAGCGCTGCGTGGCATGATTTAGGCTTGGCGCCAGCCCCTGATCAGCTCACTGTATCGTTATTTTGTTATGCACATGCGCCATTGGCTGCGCTGGTGGAAAGCTTGCAGATTTCAACTGTACCTGTACGTGTATTGGTGCCACAGACAGTAGCCCCCATGTTGGCTGCTGTGCTTGGCGTAAACAATGTGCAGGTAGGTGAGCGCATCCAGCACGAACAATGCGAATTTTTGGTGATTCCGTTTTTGTCGCAAACTGATTACGACCGTTTGCTTTGCTTGTGCGACTTTAACTTCGTGCGCGGTGAAGATAGCTGGATTCGTGCCTTATGGGCGGGCAAGCCGATGATCTGGCTGCCTTATCAGCAAAGCGAAGACACGCATCTGTTAAAACTCAACGCGTTTATGGCACATTATCTGGCGCAGGCTGATGCGGCACTCCGCGACGTCATCCATCATGCCATGCTGGCGTGGGCCCAAGGGGATTGGCAAGCCGCCCATTGGCCGTCTTTGCTAGCCGTGCTGCCGCAGTTTACGCAGCACGCCCATGCCTTTAAAGTGACCCAATCCAAGCAGGCTGACCTGGCGACTAACTTGGTGATTTTTATTGAGAAATGTCGTGCACATCGGGTATAATTCCGCGCTTTCAAATCCCGCATACAAATTAAGGCTTATTTATGAAAATCGCTCAAGACCTCCGCGTTGGCAACGTAGTGATGATTGGCAACGACCCGATGGTAGTTGTAAAAACCGAATACAACAAATCCGGCCGTAATGCGGCTGTGGTGAAAATGAAAATGAAAAACCTGTTGACTGAAGCGCCAAGCGAAAACGTTTATAGCGCACAAGACAAGTTTGATGTGATCGTACTGGAAAAGAAAGAAGTGACTTACTCCTACTTTGCGGATCCAACCTACGTATTTATGGACGCTGAGTATAACCAGTACGACGTGGATGCCGAGTTTATGGAAGATGCGCTGCCATACCTGGAAGATGGTATGCCATGTGAAGTGCGTTTCTATGACGGTAAAGCCATTTCTATCGAATTGCCAACCACCGTTGTGCGTGAAATCACTTACACCGAGCCAGCTGTAAAAGGCGATACGTCAGGTAAAGTCATGAAACCAGCCAAGATTGCGACTGGTTTTGAAATCCCGGTGCCACTGTTTGTGAGCCAGGGCGACAGAATTGAGATCGATACCCGTACTGGTGAATACCGTAACCGTGTCATGAAGTAATTCAGCCTGAATCGGCGCCCAAAACCCCGGTTTTCCGGGGTTTTTTATTGCCTGCCGATGACGCGCGTAAAGGCGGATGCTTGAGGCAGGGAAGTATTGTGGCTATCGTAGGGAATCATTCACTATTTGCCGTTAATTTTTTTCAATGACAATCGCTGACAGCTTTACATCATTTCAACCTTGGGGGATGCAATGCGTTATCAGCGAGTCAATGAAAAACACACTGTTCTGAAATCATTGTTTGCTTGTTGTGCCTTGTTGGCCAGCATGCAAGTGATCGCTGAAGCAGATCCACGATCACTCAAACACCCTGTGATCGGTTATTGGGAATCGCGACTGCCTGAGACTGGCTGTTTGGAAAGCTATTGGTTTAAAGAGGATGGCAGCGCCGTGTTTACCAGTGGCGATGAACAACTGGAAGCGCATTATGAGGTGACGCCACAGCCGAATGAACATGGGTTTTTCAAGCTGAATCATCGGGTAACGCTCAGTAACAAAGCGCAGGATTGCACCCGGCAAACGTCGGAAGTGAATAGCGAGCAAACCAGTTTTTTGTTATTTAAACCAGATGGCAGCAGTTTTATTTCCTGTGATAACGATGACCCTTCGCTCGCAAGCTGTTTTGGGCCCATTGAGTTAAAAAATAACGCGAGTAGAAGTCTGCGCTGAAGCGGATTGGCTCAGGCAAATGCGGCAGGTGAGCATAAAGCTGCTCAGGCGAGTGATGCCCGTGTTAGTAGTCTGTATGGGGCTGACAATCGGGCATTCCAGTCAGGCCATTATTCATGGGCTGACATTTCCGGGAATGGCTATTTCCACCGTCAAGTTAAGTGTTCAGCATGCCCATTTTTTGCACTCGGCAGAGAAGTGGGAGTATTACGATTCGATTTGTAGTGCCGCGATTGTGGGCCTCAAACCACTGACACTCATTACGGCCGCGCATTGCCTGAAAGAGGTGCGTTTGACCGGCGCCATGAGCTTGCCTATGCTTTCTATTGCGCAGCCTGAGCTGCTGGGCATAGAAGATATTAGCCTGAAACAGGCCTTTTACCGGCCGTTTGAGGTGGTTGCAGAGGATTTAACCCAAGACGTTGCCGTGCTGGTGTTTGAGGCAAAAGTGACCAGCCTGATACAGCCTTTACGCATTCGGCTTGACGATGCCTTGCCTGACCTGTTGATGATTTGCGGTTATGGGCGAGGGTATGGCGAAGCCGATACGCGGCATCCGCGTTGCGGTGAACGTAAACCTGTGCGTGATTTATCCGACTTTTATCAGGTATTACCTAAAGCATACCGCGAGATGGATGAGATGCTACATCTGCAAGCGCAAACCCAGTTTGCGTATACACAAGAACTGGTACATGCCGAGAAGGCCTTGCTGGCCGTGAATCGCCTGAATGAAATGGACCAATATGACCATACGATTGCCATGCCTACGCTCGGTGACTCAGGCGGGCCATGGCTGGTGCTCAATGCCCTGGGCCAATACGAACTATTGGCGATTACCAGCCTGGTCGAGCGTTTTTACAACCCGAGTGCTCATTGGCCGTTCTTCCAGAAGCAGGTGCCACTCTCCGAATACCCTTACATTGCTTATGGTTTGCGCTTGAGCCACCCCGAAGTGCTGGGGTTCTTACAATATGCGCAGCATAGCGGTGCCGATATCCAGTTCACTTCGGCACCGTTGCTGCCACGTACGCGCCAGCCTCAATAAATAGCCAGTCTGGCAATCAGGCATTCAATTTGGCATTAATCTCTTGCTCAGCCTCTAACCAATAGTCCATATGGGAATGGCCAAAGCCTTTTTTTTCGGCAATATAGTAGGCCGCAACCTCAATCATTTTGTAACGTTCTTCACTGGTGATAATCGCAGGTTTAACGGTTTTCTTGCGCGTCACTGCCGGTTTTGCTGATTTGTCTGAAGCTGGCTTGGGTGCTGCTTTTTTTGCGGAGGTGGTTTTTTTAGCGGATGATGCCGTGGTTTTGGTAGCTGCCATACAATAATTCTCCGTGGTCTAGAGTTAAATGAAATAGCGTCGACTTGTGGTCGCTGTAAAGCTATATTAAGAGGGAGCTATGCCCAGCGTCAAGCCTAAATCGGCATTCGATTTGATGTGGATTAAATTCGACCGGTTCATTTTTGTGTTTGAGGTTGAATTATTGGCCGCATCAAGCTTAAAAAAGGGCATTGCACCAAAAGCAACTTCCAAAGCCACGGCATTTATGCTGTAGTTACTCGCTGATTTAATTTGAAAGACGCTATGTATAAAAAAGCACTCACCTCACTGATTATATTGTTCTTTATGATGGGCTTTATTACCTGTCTAAACGATATCCTGGTGCCGTATCTCAAAGCGGTTTTCGACTTGAGTTACAGCCAGGCTGCGCTGGTGCAGTTTTGTTTTTTTGCGGCCTATGGCCTGACGTCAATCCCGTTTAGCAATCTGATTGAAAAGGTCGGTTACCAAACCGGCATGGTGATTGGATTCTCACTGGCGGCATTAGGCTGTCTGCTATTTTATCCGGCAGTGGCATTGCATGCTTATCCCTTGTTCCTCGGCGCTTTGTTTGTGCTGGCCTCTGGTATTGTATTGCTGCAAGTGGCGGCTAACCCATGCGTGTCAGTGATCGGTCCTAAAGAGACAGCTTCTTCACGCCTGACCATGGCGCAAGCGTTTAATTCGTTAGGTACTTTTATTGCGCCTTTCTTTGGTGCTTATTTCATCCTTTCTGCACTGGCACATTCCAGCCATGCAGAAGGCGTGGTTTATCCTTATTTGTTCATTGCTGGCGTGCTGGTGGCGATTGCTCTTGTGTTGTCGCGCCTGAATCTGGCCGGAATGGACAGCGCAGAAAAGGATGAGAGTCTCTGGCGTGAGGTGCTGGCTGACCGTGGACTGATGTTAGGCATGGTGGGTATTTTTTGCTATGTCGGTGCCGAGGTCGCGATTGGTAGTTTTCTGGTCAACTACATTAAAGAGCTGACACAGATGCCGGAGGCAGAAGCCGCATCATTGATTGCGCTGTACTGGGGCGGCGCCATGCTGGGGCGTTTTATTGGTATTTTTACGCTCAAGGCATTTGCCCCGGCTAAAGTGCTCAGTGTGCATGCAATACTGGCGATTATTTTGATTATTTACTCCATGAACACGGCCGGCATGCTGGCTGTCGTCAGCATGGTGCTGGTCGGTTTGTGCAACTCCATTATGTTTCCGACCATTTTTACACTGGGTATTAAAAGCCTCAAGCCCGGTCAGGAGAAAAAGGGCTCAGGCCTGCTGGCCACTGCCATTTTGGGTGGCGCGGTGGTGCCGTTGTTGACTGGGTTGTTGGCCGATCGCATAGGCTTGCATCATGCGTTCGTGTTGCCGGTATTGTGTTATGGTTATATTGCGTGGCTGGGAGTGAATCATCTCAAAGCCCGTTAACGACTAAATAAAAAAGCTGCCCTTTAGGCAGCTTTTTTACTCTCTGATAGATATTAGGCTGACGTGCCGCCTACCGTCAATCCATCAATTTTCAATGTTGGTTGCCCAACGCCTACCGGCACGCTCTGGCCTTCTTTACCGCAGGTGCCAACGCCGCTATCCAGTGTCATGTCATTACCGATCATGCTGACTTTGGTCAGCACATCTGGCCCATTACCAATCAGGGTGGCGCCTTTGACTGGGTAGGTAATTTTGCCGTCTTCGATCATATAGGCTTCGGCGGCACTAAACACGAATTTGCCGCTGGTGATATCGACCTGGCCACCACCAAAGTTAGCTGCGTAGAGGCCTTTTTTCACCGATTTGATGATCTCTTGCGGGTCTTTGTCGCCATTGAGCATATAGGTATTAGTCATGCGGGGCATAGGGATATGCGCATAGCTCTCGCGACGCGCATTGCCGGTGAGGCCCATGCCCATCAGTCTGGCATTGAGCGTGTCTTGTATGTAGCCGCGCAGGATGCCGTCTTCAATGAGCACGGTGTTTTGTGGCGCGTTACCTTCATCGTCCATGGTCAGCGAGCCACGGCGATCCTGTATCGTGCCGTCGTCGACGATGGTGATGCCTTTGGCGGCGACTTGTTGGCCGATCATATTGCTGAAGGCGCTGCTGCCTTTGCGGTTGAAGTCACCTTCCAGGCCGTGGCCAATGGCTTCGTGCAACAAAATGCCTGGCCAGCCGTTGCCGAGTACAACTGTCATACTGCCAGCCGGGGCAGGGCGTGCTTCCAGGTTGACCAGCGCCTGATGCGCAGCTTTTTGGGCGTAGTCTTGTAATACTTCATCGGTGAAGTAGCTGTAATCGAAACGACCACCACCACCGCTGGAACCTTGCTCGCGGCGGCCGTTGTGCTCGGCAATCACTTGCAAGGATAAACGCACTAAGGGCCTGACATCGCCAGCCATCACGCCATCACTGCGTGCGACTAATACGACTTCATATTCTGCGGCAATGGACGCCATTACTTGCGTGATACGTGGGTCTTGCGCCTTGGCATAACGCTCGAGTTTCTCCAGTAGTTTGACCTTGGCATCTGCGCTCAGGCTGGCAATCGGGTCTTGCGGTAAGTAGAGCGGCGTATGGCTGCGGGTGATAATGCTGTGACCGGTTTTTTCCTGGCCCAGGTTGGCAATGGCGCGCGTGGCCTGTGCCGCCTGTTGCAAGGCGTCGAGGTGGATGTCGTCAGAATAGGCAAAGGCGGTTTTTTCACCACTGACTGCGCGTACGCCCACGCCCTGATCGATATTGAAGCTGCCGGATTTGACCTGACCTTCTTCCAGGCCCCACGATTCGCTACGGCTGTATTGAAAATACAAATCGGCGTAGTCGATGTTGTGCGTCATCATGCCGGACAATACATTGGTTAAAGCGCTGTGGTCCAATCCGGCCGGGCGGAGTAGCAAGTCGTTGGCAGTGGTGAGTAGCGTTTGCATAGTTAAGTCACTTGTTTTAATCGTGAGTGTTGGAGTCAATCTGAAGCAAAGAGTGCCAGCATGGCGCTCAGTGTTTTCATTAAATCGCCTTAATGGTTTTGTGTTTGAGCGCAGGCAAGCTCTGGCGCAGGTTTTTAATATAGTTGCGGTTGACGTTGGCCACCACAATGCCAGAGCCACGTGGCAGGCGGTCCAGCACCACGCCCCACGGATCTACAATCATGCTGTTGCCGTGTGTTTCGCGGCCAGACAAATGGTAGCCGCCCTGGGCTGAAGCAATCACATAACTGAGGTTTTCTACTGCACGTGCACGTACCAGTGTTTCCCAATGCGCTTTGCCTGTGGTTTCGGTAAAGGCCGATGGCACCACGATCATGTCAACGTCGCCCATGGCACGGAACAGCTCCGGGAAGCGCAAATCGTAGCAAATAGAGAGGCCGATGCGGCCAAACGGCGTGTCCACCGTTACTACGGTATCGCCTGGCTCTATGGTGTTTTCTTCATGGTAATGTTCGGTGCCCATGTCCAAACCGAACAAGTGGATTTTGTCATAGCGCGCGACTTGCTCGCCCTTGTCGTTGTAGACCAGGCAACTGTTACGCACTTTGTTGGCATAATTGCTTTCGAGTGGCACACTGCCTGCAACAATCCAGAGTTTAAAGGCCTTGGCTGTTTTGCTCAAAAACTGCTGAATCGGGCCATCATCCGGTTTTTCGCGGATAGTGACTTTGTCAAAATCCTTGAGGCCCATGATGCAAAAATACTCTGGCAGCACGACCAGTTTGGCACCAGCTTTGGCGGCCATTTCAATCAGGCGTTTGGCTTCTACCAAATTGGCAGCCACATTAGGGCTGGACGCCATTTGAACCGCGGCCACTTTGACAATGTCATCATTGGCGGCTGATTTCAGTTTTTTAGTTTTTTTCTCTGCCATGGCAAGTTTTCCGTTGAAATAATAATGTGGTCATTAGTGCAGCGTTTTCAAGGGTTGAGCAGGTGCAGGGGCCTTTTTATCAACCTCTGCCTCTTGCGGATTATCCCAGGTGCCTGTAATCATATACTCACTGGCACTGATTTTGTTAAGCGGGTCCTTGAGTAATTTTTGTGCGACAAACGCAGCTACGCCGACAATCGGCCCACCCGCCAGCGCCGCCAGGGAAACCGAGTCGCTAATATGTGGCACGACTTTCACCCGCAGGCGTTGCGTTTCCGTTTTTAAATTGGTTTCACCTTTGATTCTGGCCTCAGCAGCCGGGCCGGTCATAAACAAGTCATCACTACGCAAAATGCCGTCCTTGATATTGGCGGTAGAGTTGATCTTGTCAAACGCGAAGCCTTCGCTAAACAGGTCGCGGAAGTCTAGTGTTAAACGACGTGGCAGGCTTTGCAAACTCAATAAGCCCAGCAAGCGTCCAACGCCTGGCTGCACTTTCAAAATCTGGCCTTTTTCCAGTTGCATGGTGAAGTTACCATCCAGTCTTTCCACGGCGAACTCATGCGGACTGCCTGGCCAGCCCAACTGACCATTCATATTACCGGTGCCGCCTTTCACCATTTCGCCACCTGGTTGAAAACGTTGCAAGGTTTTGCCCAGATTGCTTGAAGTCAGGTTGAATTTGAGCATGGTTTGCGGGCTGCGTACCGAGTTACGCCAGGTGCCGTCGGCTGAGAGCTGGCTATCGCTGTTGCTGATGTTCATGCGCTGTATGACCCAGCTTTCACCGCTGTTATAGGCTTTTAAATCCAGGCTGCCCAATTGTTTGTCGCCAAACTGAAAATCTTGTGCGGTGATGTCCAGTTCAGGGTAAGTCATGTCCAGGCGACGGACTTCTGTCGGATTGGTGTTGTTATCGGTGTCCATGCTGCGTGGAATACGCAGGTAGTTCAGTTTAGCCACCAGTTTGCTGGGTTTACCTGAAATCCAGTCTGCATCGCCTGCCAGTTCCTGGCTTTGTATCGCCAGCTTGAGTCGATCATTGTCTGGCGCAATATTCAGCTTGATTTGATGCAAGTTGCGGTCAAACACATGCAGGGTGCCCGCAGTCAGTTCTATTTGATTCAATGCCAGTGAGGATGACTCCGCAGCCTGGTTGCCACTACCCTGGTTGAGGTAGGCTAACCACTCATCCACGTTCAGTTTTTGAAAGTCTGCGCGCAAATTAATGCCATCCGCCGTGGGTAAACGAGGCGGCGTGTTGATCGCAATTTCACCGGCACTGACAGCGGCTGGGCTATTCGCATTACGCAAAAAGTTGGCATGAATCCAGTCGTTGTAATGAATAGCGATTTTGTCTGGCTGGTTGCTTTCCTGGCGAAAACGTATCGTCAGGCTGGCGGGGGTCTCTACGCTTTTCTTTGCGGGTTCTGGCAGGTCAATCGCCATGCCGATCAACTGTGAGCGGATATCCAGTCGGATATTCGGCGCCTGGATCAACAGATTGCTTTTCCAGTCCGTCGTACCGTGCAAAGCGCGGGTAATCGGGTTGTTATCCAGTTTTTTGAGCGCAGCATCGGTGATGCGGCCACTGCCCTGAATAATCACAGATTTATCAGATCGGGTACTCAGGCTGACGCTGGCAGGATTATCAAACATCGATAACTGTATGCCTTGCGCTTGCAGGCCTTTTTCGTTGAATTTTAAATGGCCATTGATATTGCTCATTTCCGGCATGGCAATTTGCGGGTTGGCGGCAATATGCCCATTTTTGATGTTGTAATCGCCTTGAAACTGGCTGGCGTCGACATCGTTAAGGGGCACTTGCAATGCCAGTTTAAGTTCTGCATTGCCTGTGGTTTTCAAAAAGTCGGTAAAGCCCATAGTGACTTGTCTTACCGGACTGGTGTTGACGAACTTCACACCTTGCTCGACGGTACCGGTGGCTGCCGCTTTGACGTTAAGCATAGGCCAGTCGGCATCCAGTAGCGGAATCTCGACCTGTGCTTGCGTAATGTGCTGGCCGACCGTGCTGCCGTTTTTAACTGCGATATCCATGCGCTTGCCCTCAAACTTGAGAAAGGCGTCGATATTTTGGATCACTGGCCAGTCAGTGCCATATTCCAGGCTGGCGCGGTCTACTTGAGCCGTCACACGGAATAGGCCCAGGGAGGGATCAGATTGCTGGGCCTGATTGACGTAAGGGAAGTCACTGACCCGGCCTTTGACGATTACTTCACCACGCCGGATTTGGCCACCGAGAATCGAGCTATCCAGCCAGTGCAAGGTCGTTTCACCCAGAATCAAGGGGTAGTAAAACGGCGCAAACTTTGCATCGCCACGCTCGATTTGGCTTTGTAGTTGTATGGTGTCGCCGCCTGCTGCGCCTAACTGGTATTCCATATTGGTGCGCAAGGCCAGGTGAGGGTTACTAAACTGCAAGTTGCGGGTGCTGATCAAGGTTTTCTGGCCGTTATGACTCCACTCCACTTCACCCTGCAAACGGTCTATGGGTAATGGCCAGCGTAGCAGGCCAGCCAGCTCAATAGTCGCCTTGCTGGTATCCAGTTCCACGCTGCCTGCATTGGGGTGTAGTGATAATTGCCCAGACCAGTTATCCAGGCCAGGAATGCTGGCATAAGCTTGCGTGTGCAGCGCATTGAATTTGGCCTCGACGGCATAATCACGCCACTGATCTTGTTGATATAGCCAGCGCGCTTTGATTTGAGAGGCATTGCCTGCGGGCGCCATATTTTCCAGGTATGTTGCTATTTTTGAGTCAGGCGGTAACCATTGCGCAAATAAATTGCCTTGGGTCAGGCTGAATTTTTTAACCGTGATTGTGCCTTCATGGCCTTTGTCATCCCATTGCAGCTCACCATTGCTATCCTCTAGTACCAAACCAGGCTGGACGTTGGCAGAAAAGTGCTTGAGCGTGACCATAAAGCGTTGCTCAACACGTTGCCAGCGCAACTCGCCAGCCACGGTTTTGGCGACAAAGGTTTGTGGCTCATTAGCGGGTTTGACTGCTACATCGCTCAGTTGCACTTGCGCAGCCAGGCGTTGCAATTGCAGTGCGTCGAATGCCAGCGTGGTGGTCAGGTTGCCTTTGCCCGTATTCACCTTGAGTGGCAGGTCTAACCAGGGGCTCCAGGCGGCTAAATCGGTTTCTGGCAAACGTAGCGAAATTTCGCCATGCCATGCTTCAGGTTTAGCCACATCATGACCGACCACGACTGATTCCAGGGTGATGCGCTGCTTTGTCCCGGTTGAGACCAGGCTGTCGATATGGATGCTATGACGGTGCAGCAGGCGCTGCCAGACTGGCGTTAATATTTCAATATTCAAATCCTCCAGCAATAGGGGCGGCGCCTGGCGTTGTTCGTCTAGCCAGGTGATTGTAGCGTGAGAGATTTTGATGCGCCGTTGCGCCAGCAGCCAGTTGGCAAAGGCCGGGTTGCCTTGCCCTGACATGGAGATGCCCGCTAGAAACAGCTCACCATTGACTGTACGCCTGATGACTAAGTTAGGCGCGTCTATGCTGAGGCTGACCAATGAAGGCGAAAGCAGCACCAGGCTGCTCCACGACAAGCGGGTAGTCACTTGCGATAACTCAAGCGCAGGGCGGTGCTCGGTATCAAACACAGTGACCTTGCCCAGTGTCACTTGTGGTGCTAGGCCGCGCCAGCGAATGCCAATGTGGGCGATGGTGACTTGCTGTTTGAGCGATTGGCTCAGCGCTTGCTCAATGCGGCCTCTGTAGTCATCAATATGTGGAAACACATAGAACTGAATGACGCCAATAATGCCTGCCAGCATGACAAAAATAACAATCATGAGTGAAACCAGCCAGCGTTTGATTTTTTGCAGAGGCATAAGGGCGTTGAACAAGGGTTGAGGGTGATTTAGCTATAACTGACCATTTTACTCGAAAACAGTTGCGCAGCCGCAGCAGAACTGCCTGTTGACTGCGGAATTATTCAGCATGAGCATGAATGATTCGTTTAAAATGCCACTCTTTTGCAATTTCGTTTTTAAATGAAAGTGATTGTCAGTGATTCAGTTTAAACAACTGACTTTTTCCAGGGCAGGTAAAACGCTGGTCGAAGCGGCCAGTTTTCAGTTGCATCCGGGGCATCGCGTCGGCCTTACCGGCGCCAATGGTGCTGGTAAGTCGACCTTGTTTGCTTTACTGCGTGGTGAGCTCACGGCAGATGTGGGTGAGTTGCTGATGCCACCGCAATGGGTGATTGCGCATGTGGCACAGGAAACGCCCGCGCTAACGCAATCTGCACTCGAATATACCCTGGATGGTGATGAAGAGCTGCGCACTTTGCAAGTAAAGCTTGCGCAAGCCGACGCTGGCGAAAGCCATGACCCGTTACATGTCGCCGAGTGGCATCAGCGATTGGCGGATATTGACGGCTATAGCGCAGAAGCCAGGGCCAGTGCCTTATTGGCCGGTCTGGGCTTTTCTCAATCACAGTTGAGCCGCCCAGTCAGCGATTTTTCAGGTGGCTGGCGCATGCGCCTCAACCTGGCGCGCGCGTTAATGTGCCGTTCGGATTTGTTACTGCTGGATGAGCCGACCAATCACCTGGATATTGAAGCCGTGATCTGGCTGGAGGGCTGGCTGAGCGCTTATCGTGGTACCTTGCTGCTCATTTCGCATGATAGGGAATTCCTCGATAATACCGTCAATCATATCCTGCATATCGAACAACAGCAGCTCACTTTATATCGTGGCGGCTATAGCGATTTTGAGCGCCAGCGGGCTGAAAAACTGACATTGCAGCAAGCCAGTTACCAAAAGCAACAGCAGCAAATGGCGCATTTGCAGAAATACATTGATCGTTTTCGCGCACAGGCGACCAAGGCACGCCAGGCGCAAAGCCGTATCAAGGCGCTTGAGCGCATGGAGCGCATCAGTGCCGCGCACGTAGACTCTCCCTTCAGTTTCAGTTTTCGTGACCTGGGTTCAGCGCCGGATCCCTTATTGGTGATGAATCGGGTCGCACTGGGTTATGCGGGACAAACCCTGGTGAAACTTGAGCATCTGGCAATTCGTCCTGGCGAACGTATTGGCTTGCTGGGTAAAAATGGTGCTGGTAAATCCACCTTGATTAAAGCGCTGGCACAGTCAGCAACCCTGTTGTCGGGCGAACGGGTGGAAGGCAAGGATTTGCGTATAGGCTATTTTGCTCAGCACCAGCTTGAACAACTGGTTGCCAGTGACTCACCGTTGCAACATTTGCAGCGGCTGGATGCCACTGCGAGAGAACAGGAATTGTTAGATTTTTTAGGCGGTTTTGATTTCAGGGGTGAAATGGCCAAAGCAGCTTGCGGACCATTTTCTGGTGGCGAAAAATCACGCCTGGCATTGGCCATGCTGATCTGGCAGCGGCCTAACCTGATTTTGCTGGATGAGCCGACCAACCATCTGGATATTGAAATGCGGCACGCTTTGTCCATGGCTTTGCAGGCATATGAGGGCGGCATGGTGATGGTGTCGCACGATCGCACGCTGCTTGCCACTTGTTGCGAAAAATTTGTGTTGGTGGCTGATGGCCAGGCCAGTGTGTTTGATGGCGACCTGGAAGATTACAAAGTATCTTTGCTGAAGACAGCGCAAGCAGAAGTCGCTGCGAGTCGACCTGCGGCAGTCAAGCAGAATAGCTATCATCAGCAAAAAGCTGACAGGCAGGCACGCCTGGTAGAGCGCAGGCCTTTGCTCAAAACGCTGGCTGCACTGGAAACCCAATTGACCAAGCTCACGCAAGAAAAGCAGGACGTTGAACACCGCCTGGCTGATAGTGCGATTTACGATGTCGGGCAACGTGAAACATTGCAGGCCTTATTGATTGCGCAAGGTGAGCATCAAAAACAACTCGATTCGATCGAGGAGCAGTGGCTGGATGTGCAGGAAAAACTGGAAGCACTGCCTGAGATTGAGTAACACGACGATATTAATAAAGGGATCATCATGGAAATGACTTATGAAGAGCGTTTGAGATTCATGCATCAGCTGTGTCAGGCGCAGACGCATGCTGGGGGCCAGTCAGAGGCGCAAGCCGTGGCCGCTTTTGCTAATGGGGATGTCGAAGACTCGGTGCATTATCTGGCGAGTTTTTTAACTTTTAAAGCGATTCAGTCTGCGGATCGTCACCCGGCAGAAGAATTGCAAAATGATTTTGACATGCTAGGCGTGTATCAATGCTTTGGCTTGATGGTCTACGCCTTCTTGTTTATGCCGCTGACGCAGGAAGGGCTGCAGCCCGACTACGATAGGGCACAAATTACAATCGGTAAAACCTTGTTTGACGGGCTTGCGCCAGAAATGCTGGCCGAGATTATCGAATCCGGTTTTCATAAATTTAAACTGATTGCCGAAGCAGAATCTGAGCATTGGCAGGAATACCGGGAAAATCTGGATAAAGTGACCATTAGTTATATGATTGCGACCACTGATGATGACAGCCCGCATAGCGCGGAAGATGTATTGCCACTGTTTGGGCAATTGCTGAGTCAGTTGTGTGAGGCATTTACGGCTGATTAGCCATTTAGCATCATAAAACTTTAATGTATACTTTAAAATTGTTTAACATTTTTGATACAGTTTGAAAACTTGGGTAAAGTTAGGCCATTTACGCTTGTTAATCAATTTAATTGTTCATAATATTCCGAGGCTAAATATTAGGATAAGCCTTGTGTTATCTTTTAAAAAAGGACATAAATGAGCAAGCTGCTGTTGATTGACGATGATGTTGAATTAGCCAATATGCTGAAGGAGTTTCTGACGCAAGAGGGCTTTGCGGTGACGACTGCGCATGATGGATTGACGGGTGAGCAATACGTGCTTGCCGGTAAATTCGACTTGGTGATTCTTGATGTAATGATGCCAGGTCAGGACGGATTGCAGACGTTACGGAATGTCAGACAACATTCTGATATTCCTGTGCTGATGCTCACGGCTAAAGACGACAACGAGGGCCGCATTGAAGGTTTGGAAGGCGGCGCGGATGACTACGTGCAGAAACCTTGTCTGCCAAGAGAGTTGGTTGCCAGAATTCGTGCGATTTTGCGTCGTCACACCAGTGACACGCCAAAAGGCAACGATATCGTGGTTGGCCAACTGGTGGTTTCCAGTGAACGTAGAAAAGTGTTTTGGGTGGATAAGCCGATTGTGTTTACCAGCACCGAATTTAGCCTGATTGAAATTCTGGCTAAACATGCAGGTACTATCGTCAGCAAAGAAGATTTGTCCATTAAGGCACTGGGACGTCCGCTAGTGAAGTATGACCGTAGTATTGACGTGCATTTGAGCAGTATCCGTCAAAAAATATCAGAAGTATCTGGCGGTGTGAATGTGATACAAACCATTTACCGCGTCGGATATCAACTTGTTAGAGAGTAAGTGATTTAATGCGAGGGTTATGGGGCGCCTGTTCTGGAAGTTATTTTTAGCATTTTTTCTGGCGCTCGTCTCCACCGATCTTATCGTTGGTAATATTATCGAGTGGCAGGCCCATCAACAAACACCTGAGCATCATGAAGTCTCGCAGATTTGTTCGTCTGGAAGCAGCTGTGAGACAACGCCAAACGCGTTAAAGGCTGAACCACTCTCCGCCAAGACCGACCAACGCTGGACTGAGAGGCAACTTTTTAGTTTGCCTTTCTCTGTTTTGATATACAGCCTTATCTCCAGCACGATTTTTGCCGGCGTCCTGGCCTGGTCTATTTCGCATCCCATCAAGTTGTTGCTTGAGCATTTAAAGAGTGCCGCAGAAGGCGATCTGCTAGTCAGGGTCAGCCCTAAAATCAAGGCCAGCCATGATGAGTTTGCTGAGCTTGGTGAAGCGTTTGATTTGATGGCATTACGCCTCAATAATATGATCAAAAGCCAGTCCAAAATGCTGCACCATGTTTCCCATGAGCTACGCTCGCCACTGGCCAGGATACAGATGTCGGTGGGCCTGGTGATGCAGAATCCCAAAAAAATGCAAAGCTCTTTACAGCGTGTGGAGCTGGAAGCTGTGCGCATGGAGCGCATGATCTCCGAGTTGCTGGAAATCTTTCGTTTTGAATCAGGCATGCAAAAGCTGCAAAAAACTGAGGTGGATTTAAAAGGGCTATTGACCGGTATTGTGGGCGATGTGCTCTTTGAGAAGCATGAAGCCAAGCTGCATCTCGAGATGCCAGCAGATGCTGTAGTGGTAGATGGCCAGCTGGAGTTGCTGCAGCGTGCGATCGATAATGTGATCCGCAATGCCGTGAAATATGGTCCGGAGAATGGCGTGGTGGCGATTGAATTGCAACACAGCGCACGCACGGGAGAGGTGATTCTGGAAGTGCAGGATCAAGGCCAGGGCGTGGAACCGCAGGAGCTGGAGCAGATTTTCAGGCCATTTGTACGCGGTCGTCGCGCATCACAAGTGGATGGGCATGGCATTGGCCTGGCGATGACCAAGCATATCGTTGAGGCGCATGGTGGTTTTGTCAACGCAACCAATCTTAATCCGCATGGTTTTATGATACGTATCCATTTGCCTGAAAAGCATGAGGCACCTAGCGATCAAGAGTCCAAAAATTGGATGTAACAATGCTAAAATAGCGGGTTTACGAATAACGCAGAAGATTGCCGGATACTTTATGACAGCACAACACTCCAACCCAGACAGCGCGACAGAGTCAGTCGTTGATGAGAACCACGTGATTGCAGAGCGTCGCGAAAAGTTGCGCTTGCTGCGCGAACAAGCGCAATCAGCACAAGTGGCTACTTTTCCTAACGACTTTAAGCCTGAGCATAAAGCGGCTGTTTTGCAAGAGACGTATGCTGCCAGCGAGAAAGAAACGCTGGATCCGCAAGAGATCGTCGTTGTGGTTGCTGGTCGCATGATGCTGAAACGTGTGATGGGCAAAGCCAGTTTTGCAACGATTCAGGACAGCACCGCACGTATTCAATTGTATGTCGCACGTGATGAAATCGGTGAAGCGCTCTACGAGAGCTTTAAGCACTGGGACATGGGCGACATTCTGGGTGCGCGCGGACGTTTGTTTAAAACCCGCACTGGCGAGCTTTCTGTACATGTCACTGAGTTGCGTTTACTCACCAAGTCACTGCGCCCATTGCCGGAAAAATTTCATGGTTTGCAAGATCAGGAAATCAAATATCGTCAGCGTTATGTCGATTTGATCACGTCTGAAGAAACCCGCGCCACGTTTAAGGCACGCTCAAAAGTGGTGGCGGCGATTCGTCAGTTTATGAATGACAACGAGTTTCTCGAGGTTGAAACACCTATGCTGCACCCGATTCCTGGTGGTGCGTCAGCCAAACCGTTTGTCACGCATCACAATGCATTAGATATGCAGATGTTTATGCGCATTGCGCCAGAGCTTTATTTGAAGCGGCTGATTGTCGGCGGCTTTGAGCGTGTATTTGAAATCAACCGTAACTTCCGTAATGAAGGCCTCAGCGTTCGCCATAATCCTGAGTTCACCATGATGGAGTTCTACGCGGCCTACACAGACTATCAATGGCTGATGGACTTTACCGAGCAATGTATCCGTGCCGCAGCGATTGCCGCGAACGGCACTGCGGTGTTGAGCTACGCTGGCAAAGAAGTGGATTTAAGCAAGCCGTTTGAGCGTTTGACCATTGTGGGCGCGATCCAGAAATATGCGCCGCAATATACGCTGGCGCAACTCAATGACGCTGACTTTATCCGTCAAGAGTTATTGAAGTTTGGCGTGAAACCATTTGCTCACGCAGGCCTGGGCTCATTGCAGTTATCCCTGTTTGAAGAAACAGCAGAAAGCCAACTGTGGCAGCCTACTTATATTATCGATTACCCGGTGGAGGTCTCACCGCTGGCACGTGCTTCAGATAAGCAGCCTGAAATCACCGAACGGTTTGAGCTGTTTATCACTGGCCGCGAAATGGCCAATGGCTTTAGCGAGTTGAACGATGCTGAAGACCAGGCAGCGCGCTTCCATGCGCAAATGAAAGCCAAAGAGGCGGGTGACCAGGAAGCCATGTACTACGATGCGGATTTTATCCGTGCTTTGGAATATGGCATGCCGCCGACCGGTGGTTGCGGCATTGGCATTGACCGCCTGGTGATGCTGATTACCGATAGCCCGAGCATACGTGATGTGATTCTGTTCCCACACATGCGTGCAGAGAGCTAAACTCATCAAAGTAACATAGAGCCACCCAGTAAGGGTGGCTTTTTTGTTACTAGTAGTCTGCTTGTAAGAAATGTGTAAGGTTTGTCATCAAACTGTCATATTGAAAATTCAAAATACGTCCCGGATACACACATGTAATCTTATAACAGGGGATAAAAATGAATTTGAAGTTTCGTCGTTTGTTGATGGCAACCTTGGCCGGTGGTCTGTTAACAGGTTTGACGTCTGTATCGTATGCTGATTCAACGACTGATCTGGTTCAGGCGCTGATTAGCAAAGGTGTTTTGACTGAAGAAGAAGGCGCTTTGTTGATGAAGGGCCGTACTAATGAAGTTGAAGTGCAGAAAAAGAAAGAAAGCAAGAGCTGGACTAGCCGTGTCAATATGCGTGGCTATGTGCAGGTTCGCAATACCCAGATGCTGGGTGGCGATGAAGGGGTTAACCTGTGGTCAGACCGCTCCGTAGGTGATGACCACTCATTGGGTGATGCAGATAAGAACTTCTTGATCCGCCGTGCGCGTATCATCATTTTTGGTGATTATGGTGATCACCTGAGCTACTACATCCAGCCAGATTTCGCTAGCTCTGTGGGCGGTACATCCAACTCTAATGCGAGTGGTGCCGGTAACTTTGCCCAGCTGCGTGATGCCTATGGCGATGTTTATATTGATAAAGAGCGTGTACACCGTGTACGCGTAGGTCAATCCAAAGTGCCATATGGTTTTGAAAACCTGCAGTCAAGTTCAAACCGCCTGGCATTAGACCGTAACGATGCCTTGAACAGTGCGGTGCGCGATGAGCGTGACCTGGGTGCGTTCTACTACTACACACCAACCAATATCCAGGCTTTGTTTGAAGAAATCAACAAGAGTGGCCTCAAACACTCCGGCAACTACGGTATGTTTGCGTTGGGCTTGTATAACGGCCAAGGCGCTAACGCCCGTGACCAGAACGACAACTACCATGTGGTTTCACGTCTGACTTACCCATGGAAAACACAAAGTGGCCAGATCTACGAAGCAGGCATTCAAGCTTATAAAGGCGACTACATTTCAACCACTGGCAATTACAGCCGCCGCAACCCTGTGACTGGCGTATTGGCATCTTCTCCAGCGCCTACCTTGGGCACTGGCACGCCTCTTTCAGGCCGAAACGGTATTGAAGACGAGCGCGTAGGTATCAGCTTTATCATGTACCCACAGCCTTTTGGTATTCAGGCCGAGTGGAACTGGGGTAACACACCGGGTCTGGACATTACGAAAAACGTGATTGAAAAGAAAAGCCTGAACGGTGGTTATGTACAAGCCATGTATAAAATCGATAACTTCCAGTTCTTGAGTACCAATGGCACATTGATTCCGTTTATCAAATGGCAGTACTTTGATGGCTATAACAAAGCGGAAACTAACTCACCTGAAAACCATGTCAATGACTGGGAGTTCGGTTTGGAGTGGCAACTGGCACCAGAGGTTGAGTTGACAGCTGTCTACCACCGAATGAATCGTACTAACCTCGTGACAGGTAACCGTGCAACCGCGAGTGCTGCAAATAATCTGCCAGCCAGGGAAGATTACGATAACTTCAAAGCAGAAGCGTTGCGCGTACAACTGCAATACAACTTCTAATAACAACCGTATCAAAACTTAAATTGAAATCCCGCAGCCTTGCGGGATTTTTTTTATTTCATATATAGTTAAAAGTAATATAAAAATAACGAATAATTATTTTTTAAAATATAAATAGTCTGAAATAATGCCCTTCATTCAATGCAGTGAGGGGCATCATGTCTACAGTATTAAACAAACCGGAAACACAAGCTGACGAAGCCTTGTTGGCGATTGTTGCGGCGGCCATTGCGGCTGTGCAGAAGGATACCGGTTATGGTTCTATTGAAATTACAGTACATGATGGGCGGGTGACGCAAATTGAACGGCGTGAGAAAGTGCGCTTTGATCACCAGATAAAACCCAAGAAGTAGTTGATAAGATTTTACTGAGCACTGACCAGGCTGCTGGAAGTCATTAATTAACGGGAGATAATACATGCAGTTAAAGAAATTAAGCCTTGCACTGGCAACCGCAGGTGTGTGGTGGCTGGGTAATGGCGTGGCCGCGGCGGCAGAAGAGGTACAGCTGGCCGAGACACAAGTAGAGGATGCTGAGCAACAAAAGAAAGTAAAAGCACGCCTGGAAGAAATCAAGGCTGAAGAAAAAGCGGCTGCCAAAGCAGCAAGTGGCTATTATGTTGAGCGCCGTAGTTATGGCACACAAAAAGAAACCGAGCCACCAAGATACGTAAAACAATTAAACAAAACATGGTTGAAAGATTACGACAGTTTTGCTGATGTTGACTGGCTGGACATTGGCTTTGAATATCGCGCCCGTTACGAAAGCCGTCAAAACGATTTTCGCCGTGCGCAAGAAAATATTGATGATCCACTCCTGTTGCGTTCACGCGCTTATTTGGGCCTGAAAAACATTTTAGACCCGTTCCGTTTCGCGGTTGAAGTGCAGGATTCCCGTCGTAATCACAGTGATTACAATGATAGTACTGATCGTCGTTTATCCAACGACCCAAAAGATATTGACCATGCTGACTTTTTACAGGCCTATCTGGAACTGTATTTCAAAGAAAGTATTTTTGGCAAAGATGACCTGGGTAACAATCGTCCATTCTGGGTACGTGGTGGTCGTCTGGCTTGGGAAGATCTGGATCGTCGTTTGATCGCACGTAACGAGTGGCGCAACACGACCAATACTTTCCAGGGTATCCGTGCCAATATCGGCGAAAAGAAAAATGACTGGCAGTTGGAAGCTTTTGCCGTACAACCGGTACAGCGCTTTGCCAACCAATTGGACCAAGTTGATCATGCCCAGAAATTTTACGGCCTGGTGGGTGACTGGCGCGGCTGGTCTGACTATGTGACGATTCAGCCTTATTACTTTTACCTGAAGCAGAATGGTAACAGGGTTGAGTATGACGGTAACGGTACCGCATATAGTGACCGCAGTGTTTACACAGCGATACAACAGACAAGAGCTAGTATTGATCGTGAGATTAACACCGGTGGTGTGCGCGTGTATGGTGTGGTTCCAGGAACACAATGGGACTATGACGCGAGCTACAGCAAACAATGGGGTGAAGTGCAACGCTATACTGGCAGTTTGGCAACAGGCCGCTATATCAATGTTGATCACGATGCTTATGCCTATACCGCAGAAGTTGGCTATACCTTTAACAAGCATTCATGGAAACCACGTTTCAGCGGTTCTTATGGCGTAGCGAGCGGCGATAAAGTCTCTGGTACGACTGCGACGGATACTTCCGACAATCAGGGTTTTGACCGTTTGTTCGGGTTTGCACGTCCTTGGTCTAATAATGACTATATTCAAATGAATAATATTCGCGCAGCCAAAATACGTGCAGAGTTCGATCCTAAAGTGCCATTTTTGGATAATGTGAAAGTAGATACAGGCTTTAGCTGGTATCGCCTGGATAGCGCAACAGACCGTTGGGCAGCAGGTAACAATTTGCAGGATGTCACGGGTAATGCTGGCAGGGACTTAGGTAAAGAGTTCGATTTAAGAGTTCGTTTCCCATTGAGTCAGTATGCTGCTTTGAATCTGGGTTATGCGCACTTCTGGGCTGGCGATTTTGTGAAGACAACGTCACGCCTGGTTGCGGGGCAAGCCAATCGTTCCGATACGTCCAACTTCTTCTATACCGAGCTGACTTTATACGGCTTCTAATAACAAGGGAATATGATGAGATTCAATCATAGTTTAAAACATGCTTTACTGGCGCTCACCCTGACATTCCCATTATTGTCTGGGGCTGCCGATGTGAACCTGCTCAATGTGTCATACGACCCGACCCGTGAGTTGTACCAAGACTACAACGATGCATTTGCCAAGTACTGGAAAGCCAAAACAGGCGACAATGTGATTATCAAGCAATCACACGGTGGCTCCGGCAAGCAGGCGCGTTCAGTAATCGATGGTTTGCAGGCGGATGTGGTGACACTGGCATTGTCTTACGACATTGACGAAGTGGGCAGCAAAGGCCGTTTGTTTGGGCCAGACTGGCAAAAACGTCTGCCGCATAACAGCTCACCTTATACCTCCACCATTGTGTTTCTGGTGCGTAAAGGCAACCCGAAAAATATCAAGGACTGGAATGATCTGGTGAAACCAGGGACTTCGGTGATTACACCTAACCCGAAAACCTCGGGTGGTGCACGCTGGAACTACCTAGCTGCTTATGCTTATGCACTCAAGCAGAACAATAACGACGATGCCAAGGCCAAAGACTTCCTGAAAAAGCTGTTTAAAAACGTGCCGGTGCTGGATAGCGGTGCCCGTGGCTCAACCACCACATTTGTCGAACGCGGCATTGGTGATGTGTTGCTGGCATGGGAGAACGAGGCTTTCCTGGCGCAGAAAGAGTTGGGCCCGGACAAGTTCGATATCGTGGTGCCATCCTTGTCGATTTTGGCTGAGCCGCCTGTGACGGTGGTCGACAAAAACGTCAAGCGCCACAATACGCAAGCCGTGGCAGAAGCATATTTGCAGTATTTGTATAGTGAAGAAGGCCAGGAAATTGCGGCGAAGAATTACTACCGCCCAACCCTGGAGTCTGTCGCCAAGAAATACGAAAAACAGTTTCCAAAGGTCAATTTGATCAAGATTGACGATGTGTTTGGCGGCTGGCAAAAGGCTCAGAAAACACATTTTGCCGATGGCGGCGTGTTTGACGAGATTTACCAGAAATAAGATTTGATCAACAGAAAAAGGCATTTACCCAATGCCTTTTTCTTTCTCTACAACAAGGAGAGTGTTTCATGTCAAAAGCATTAGTGATTGGTGGTGACCGTATTGAAGGCATCAAACAGGTATTGCAGGCACAAGGGATCGATAAAATTGATCACTGGACCGGCAGGAAGCCTGGCGACGTCAAGCGCGAGCTACCGGCAAACGTCAATGTGATTGTGTTGGTCACCGGCTGGCTCAATCATTCCATGATGTACCGCATCAAGCATGTGGCACACAAGCGTGGCCTCAAGGTCGTATATACACGCAATAGCGCGGATGGCATGCAGCGCGTGCTCGAGGCGGCCTGATCGTGCGCTTTACCATGCCCCGGCCATAATTATTAATTTTTTTTAAATTAGGTCTAAATTTATCCGTTTGTTTAACCGATAACACTATTGAGATTTAAGGTTTAATGACCTGACTCAAGAATCTTTTTTGCTTGTGGCAGAGAATGATGCAGTGATAGCGGTTAAAGGGTAAATAATGAGTCAAACCGGGATTGGCGAACTGGCAGCGCCACTCAACGAAAATATAACGCAGCGGCAGTTTATGCGTCATCGTCTTGTGCGTAAAGTGCAGGACAATACCCATTTTTTGGCCATGGCCAGCATGGTCTGTGGCTTGCTGGGATTTCCGCATTACCTGTTAGACGTTGATAACAATGTCTGGCTGGCACAATTACTGACTTATCTCACCTTTATTCTGGTCAGCTACAATTTGCTGCTGGAAAACGGTCGCACCAATCTGGCCATGCTCACCATGTCACTGGTCACCATCAGTTTGTTCATGGTGCAACTTTCTCCTTACGCCGCCGACTTTAACGATACTGCGCAGTTGCTGCGCATCGCGAATGACATACAGGTGCAACAAGACTCGAGGCTGGTGGAATATGCCTCAGGCGCTTTGCTGGCGTGTCTGATTGCCATTTCCTATCTCTTCCAGCGTTCTGGCTGGCTAGCCACCAGCCAGGCTATTTTGTGCGTCGCCGTCATGATTCCATTGATTCCGCTACTGGGGTTTTTGTGCGGCATTGCACGTCCTTACGGCCTGATGCCGCCGCTGGCAACCCTAAGCGGCTTGTTGTGCGCTTTTGGTTTATTGGCCAGGCACGCGTCGCATCCGCCCATGAGTTACTTGTTGCTGATGGACGATAATGGCAAGCAGATACGCTTCAGTATCGTTTTCTTAAGCTTTTTCGCCATTATGCTGGCCAGAGCCGGTGTTGAGTTTGAAGACAATATGCGCGCATTGCCTGCTTTGGTTGTAGTAGCGATTTTAGCGATTGTCTATACGATGACTGTCACCTATTACCGCAAAGGGCAAAGCAATGAACAAGTGTTGCCAGCGACCGATATGGACTTTGCCAGCCAACTGGAAGCTGCGTTGGATAGTCACCAGTTCTTTATGGTGTATCAACCACAAGTCGATTTCAATACCGGCAAGTTAAAAGGCGTCGAGGCCCTGGTACGCTGGCGACATCCGGAAAAAGGCATTATTTCTCCAGAAAAGTTTATCCGGGTGGCCGAATTGACCGGCCTGATTGTACCTTTAGGCAAATGGGTCATGCGCACGGCTTGCACACAGGCTGCGCAATGGCACCATGACCCTGTGTTAGGCAAAATCGAAGTGGCGGTGAATGTCTCCGCCCTGCAACTCAAATCAGGCACACTGGTAGAGGATATTTTACAAATCCTGGCTGAAACTGGCTTCCCACCACAGCGGCTGGTGGTGGAACTCACCGAAAGCTCTTTCGTGCAGGATGATGGTGAAAATGCCCGCATCATGCATCGCCTGAAACAAGCGGGTATCAAGCTGGCGATTGACGATTTTGGCACCGGATATTCGTGCTTGTCTTACCTGCGCGATATTCCTGGCGACTATTTAAAAGTGGACCGTTCATTTGTGATGGAATTGCCTGGCCATAACAAGGCCGAGGCGGTGATTCAGGCCATCGTCAGCTTAGGCAAGAGCCTGGATTACCGTATTATTGCCGAAGGCATCGAAACTGAAGCCCAGGCCGGTTTTCTCAAAGGCATAGGCTGCGATATCGCACAAGGTTTTCTGTTTGCCCGGCCGCTGGAAGCCCAGGCTTTACAACAATGGGTGGCGAACAATCTGCCCGTAGAGACTGCATCAGCAAGCACTTAATCAGTGGCGATGGCCATGCCTGTTGTTGAGGTGGCCCTATTTATAAAAACACGCTGTTCCATAGCGAATCATCCATGAGTATCAATTTAATTTGATTTAAAGGATGATAAAACCCTGTTTTCTTTTATGTTGATTTCAATGTACTTGCGCCTATAGTAAAACAAAACTGCCTGCCAGCGCAGGCAATAATAATAGATAGCGACAGGGGGCAACATGTCAGTATCCAGCATTGACTGGTCAGCTGTAACTGTTCAGGAATGTACAACGCAACGCCAGTACATGCGGCATCGATTTCTTAGAACAGTACAGAAGTACTCTCCTTGGCTGGCGCTTGCCAGCATTGTGAGCGTGCTGCTAGGTTTCCCATTGAGTGAGTTGCACCACACCTTTGAATTAAGTGTGTTGCAGAGTGTGAGCTACCTCATTTTTGTCGCGGTGAGTTTGCGCGTCATTTACGACACCAGGCGTGAGCATCCTCTGATCGGCTGGCTGATTGGCAGCGTGTTACTCGGCTATATGCTGCAAACTTATTGGCTATTAAACAGCCACGCCTCTTTTAGTCATATTGCTTCCATCAACAGTTTTTCACAAGTGGTCAGCCATGGCCAGATTGCGACCGATTTCGGCATGTCGTTGCTGGTGATCGCAGGCTTTTTGTTATGCCACTTTCAATGTAACCGCGCAAGCCAGGCGGTACTCAGTGTCGCGTTGCTGATGCCGGTGACTGGTTTACTGGCGCGAGCATATGGTATCCCGGATGCTTATGGCCAGCTGTCTCTGCTGTCTTGTTTGGGCGGCTTGCTTTGTGCCTCTGCCTTGCTTGCCAAGCAGGTGTCGCAAACCTCAATGAGCTATCTGTTATTGATGGACGACACCGGTAAGCATCTGCGCTGGATCGTCAGTTTGCTGTTTTTATGCGCGATCGTCCTCGGTGGTGTTGGTGTTTATTTTAAGCATGATTACCGTTTGACACCGTTGATCATCACGCTGGCATTGATTTCCGTCGTCTGTATCATGACTTTTACTTATTACCGCAAAGGCGTGATGCATGAGCAAGTCTTGCCACCTGAAGACCTGGCATTTGCCAGCGAGCTGGAGGCGGCGATTGCACATCAGGAGTTTTACCTGGTTTACCAGCCGCAGCTGAATTTTATGACCGGCGAACTGGTCGGTGTAGAAGCCTTGATTCGCTGGCAACATCCGCAACAAGGCGTGGTACCGCCCGCCAAATTTATTGGTGTAGCAGAGCTAACCGGCCTGATTGTGCCTATGGGTGCCTGGGTGCTTAAAGCGGCCTGCCAGCAGGTGGCCGCCTGGCAAGAGGGGGCGTTGAGCAAGGTCAAAGTGTCAGTCAATGTTTCTCCCATGCAACTGCGCTCGCCGGGATTTACCGATTATGTGTTGCAAGTTTTGCGCGAAACCGGCCTGTCCGCAGAACGCCTGGTGATTGAGCTGACCGAGAGTGCGCTGATTCATTCTGATTGCAAGGGCACCGATAGTTTGCAGGCGCTAAAACAGCTTGGGGTCAAACTGGCGATTGATGATTTTGGCACTGGCTATTCATGCCTGGCTTACTTGCGTGATATCCCCGGCGATTATTTAAAAGTGGATCGTTCTTTTGTCAATGACGTGCCTGGCAAAGAGCGTTCAGAAGCGGTCACCAGTGCGATTGTCGTGCTCGGCAAAAACTTGCATTACCAGATCGTGGCAGAAGGCGTGGAGACGGAAGCTCAAGCTGAATACCTGAAAAGCCTGGGCTGTGATCTGGTACAAGGGTATTTATACGCCAAGCCGATGGAAGCGCAGGCATTGCAGCAATGGGTCAGCGCCAGGCGCACATAAGTGTGTCGCCTGGCATTTAAACGGATGCTGGTTGAAACTTGTGATGATTGAGCTTTGACCTGACCAGTTCAATATGCGCACGTAACTCATAAGCATATTGTGAGAATGGCACTGGTAATTTCACATTGACCACTTTCGCTTCAATTTCATTGAGTTTTTCCAGGCATTCCTCTACATCTGCAGCACTCTTGATCTCTTGTAATTGGGTATCAAGAAAGCGCAACTCGCCGTAATAACGGAAGAGTTTGCGTTTGACCAGCCACACATACACCATCGGGATAATCTTGGTCAGCGGGATCAATAAAGCCAGTAATGGCAAGATCACAATCAAAGTACGGTTCACAAATGTCGCGGCCCAGAACGGCAGGTATTTATCAATAATCGGTAAGCCGGATTTGTAAAAGTTAAGCGCCTGCGTACTCAGCGGGAAGTCGGTATCTTTGGCTGAAGGAAACTCGCCTTTGGTATTAAACAGGCTAGGGCCGCCATGTACCTCGGCAATCACTTTCATCATCAGATAGGCCAGGGCAGGGTGCATGCTTTCTTTCACTACCAGCGTGGCTGTAGGCGCTACTAAGTGCACATCATGCCCCGGAATGTTGCGCGCCAGGTCCATGGCGCCTTCAGGCAGCACCAGATGGTGCATAAAGGCGAATTTTCGTGAAAAAGCTTCTGCGGTATCCATGCTCAGCAAGCGCAGGCGTTTGTCAGTCACCATTTCGTGAATCATGCCAGAATTGGCGACATCCACAAACAGTGCGGCATCCAGTTTGCCCTGTCTTAGCGCAGTCGCGGCTTCTTCGCCGCCAATAGACACGAGCTTGGTATTGCTATTGTTAATGCCACTTTCTGTGAGTAGTGTGCTTACCAGGGTATGGGTGCCATTACCAGCATAGCCGATAGCAATACGTTTGCCTTTGAGCGCTGATAAATGCGTGGTAGTGGCTTTGCAGCGGCAAAAAATCCATACCGGCTGATAATACAAGCTGCCTAGCGATAGCAATGAGCCCGCACCTTCGCTATGGGCCATGCCATCCTGGATAAAGGCAATATCGACGTCGGACTCCGGATCTTTGAGCAAACGCAGGTTTTCCGTGTCGCCTGACGTTTTGCGCAACTCCAGCGTGATGCCTTCCTTTTGCAAGTAGACGCCGTAGATAGCGGCATAGGCGTTGTAGTTTAAATCGGCTTCACCGGTAGCGATCACAATCTTACGTGGTGGCGCCGGGTCTATGAATTTGTAGGCAAAAAACAGGGCCAGGCAGATCAGCAGAACTGAAGGCAGTGTGGCCTCCAGCATTTCTCTGGTAAAAATTGCAGTGAATTTGTTATTGCGCGGATCAAATTTCATCGGTCAGCTTTTATTGATACCTGATTGTAGGGAGCCTCAACCCTGTGGGCTGGTGTGAGTGATTTTACAGAGGCTTGCACAGAATGTCACAACAGAAGCGTGTGAGCAAACAAAAAGGGCGTACAGTGATGTGCCACTGTACGCCCGTTGCGGCCGAGATTACGTGCGCTTAAGCGTGATAAGACGCCAAACGCTGCAACACCGCAATCATGCGGTCAATTTCTTCATAGGTGTTGTAAAACGCCAATGAAGGACGCACCGTGGTTTCGACACCAAAGCGGCGCAAGATGGGTTGCGCGCAATGATGGCCAGAACGCACGGCAATGCCTTCTTCATTCAGCGCTGCACCGACTTCTTCACTCTGGTAGCCTTTGAGTGCAAATGACAGCACGCTGGCTTTGTGTTTGGCGGTACCAATCAAACGCAGGTTGGGGATCTGGCTCATGGCTGCGGTCGCGTATTCAAGCAAAGCATGCTCGTAGGCAGCGATGTTCTCAATGCCCAGGCGTTCCACATATTTCAGTGCTGCGCCTAAACCCACGGCATCCGCGATGTTGCCGGTGCCTGCTTCAAACTTGGCTGGCGCTGGGTGATACACCGTTTTTTCAAAGGTGACATCTTGAATCATATTACCGCCACCTTGCCAGGCAGGCATGTCTTGCAACACGTCTGCTTTGCCATACAGCGCACCAATACCGGTTGGGCCGAAAATCTTGTGTCCGGAGAACACAAAAAAGTCAGCATCCAGCGTTTGCACGTCCGTACGCAGATGCGAGACGGATTGTGCGCCGTCCAGTAATACCTTGGCGCCAACCCGGTGTGCCATGGCAATCATTTCCTGCGCCGGCGTGACGGTGCCCAAAGCATTCGACACTTGCGTGAAAGACACCAGCTTGGTTTTTGCCGTCAGCAATTTCTGGTATTCCTCCAGCAAGATCTGCCCACTATCATCGACCGGAATCACCTTGATCACCGCGCCTGTTTCCTGGCATAGCTGCTGCCAGGGCACGATATTGGCGTGATGCTCAAGGTTGGAGACCACAATCTCGTCACCAGCGCCCAGATGTTTCTTGCCCCAGGTTTTGGCCACCAGGTTAATGGCCTCGGTGGTACCACGTACAAAAATCACGTTATTCACCGACGGTGCATTGATAAAGCGGCGCACGGTTTCACGCGCATCTTCATAAGCATCCGTCGCACGCGCCGCCAGTTCATGCGCAGCACGGTGAATATTGGAGTTTTCGTGTTGATAGAAATAGCTGATACGGTCTATGACTACCTGGGGTTTATGCGTGGTTGCGGCGTTATCAAACCAGACTAACTGACGACCGTTGACGCGCTCGTTCAGAATCGGGAAATCGCGGCGCACGGCATGCACATCAAAGGCTGGATGCGCAGAGGCGGGCAGGCTACCGATGACGGCTGGCTCAGTTTGCAAAAAATAGAATGATTGCGCGCTGCCCGCAGATGGTTTGTTGGCCGGTTGCGTGGATGCTGCTGATGACGGAGACTGGCCCGTACCTGTGCCCAACCAGCGATCAAGCTCCTGCTGATAGGGAATCTCAATGCCCAGCCCGGCAAATGCGGCCGGTGCCAGGTAAGCGGCGTCAGGCTGCAACACATTCAGGTGTGCCGGATGGTTATGCAGCGGATCACTGGCCAATGTTTCCACGCCAGGCGCGTAAGTGAGTTGCTGCGCCTGTGTTTCCAGCGTAACGGGTTGCACTTGCGACTGAACGTAGCTAGGTGACGATACGCCCAAAGAGCTGCCCCCTGCATTGCCCAGTTTCGTGGTCAATGAGTCAGTGGCTGGCACAGACGGTTGTGGTGTATGTCCAGCGGCCAATGATTGCGCAAAGTCTGCTGCGGCAAACGGGGCGGTGGCCGGAAAGCCCTCGGCGTAAAGATCATTTACCAGTTGCGTCAGGGTGGCGGTATCCAGCACCCCTGTGTTTTCCAGTTCGCGACCCACGCCCAGCGCAGCCGTCATCTTCGGATGCTCACCCGGCAGTGAGGCTAATATCGCCTCCGGCTCAAAGCTCGCTAAATCGATAGAATTACTTGTAGTCATAGTAATGGTCAACTCCGACATCTTCCAGTACGGCAATCGCATCTTCGGTCAGCACTGCCAGTGAGCAATACAGGGAGACCAGGTAGGACGCAATCGCTTTATGGTTGATACCCATGAAGCGCACAGACAAGCCCATGGTTTGTTGACCTGGCAGGTTCGGTTGATACAAGCCAATCACGCCTTGTTTGCTTTCGCCTACGCGCAACAGCAGGATTTTGGATTTGCCATTGGCGATAGGCAGTTTGTCGCTAGGAATCAGCGGTACGCCGCGCCAGGTCAGGAATTGTGAGCCAAACAGGGACACGGTTGGTGGTGGCACGCCGCGACGGGTGCACTCACGGCCAAAGGCAGCAATCGCTTTCGGGTGCGCCAGGAAGAACGCAGGCTCTTTCCAGACTTTGGTCAGCAATTCATCCAGGTCGTCCGGGGTAGGGAAGCCGTTACGGGTTTTTACCGTTTGTGACTTGGCCACGTTGTTCAGCAGGCCGTATTCCTTGTTATTGATCAGTTCGCTTTCCTGACGCTCTTTCACCACTTCAATGGTCAGGCGCAATTGCTCTTTAATCTGGTTGTGCGGGCTGCTGTAAAGGTCAGACACGCGGGTATGTACGTCTACCACGGTGTTGACGGCATTCAACACATATTCACGGCCCCATTCTTCGTAGTCGACAAAAGTCGCTGGCAATTCTTTTTCGTCTTTGTTAGAGCAATCGACCGTAATGGCGTTAGGATCTTTGGCCTTGTTGACGCGGTAAATACCAGCTTCTACCGGTACCCAATTGAGCAAATGCACCAGCCAGCGTGGGCTGATGGTGCTGAGCATGGGCACCGATTTGGTGGCATTGGCAAGCGTTCGTGCGGCGACATCGCCTAAGGCGCTTTGGGTGGGTTGTTCAGACATACGATTATTCTCCTTATTAAACTAATTAATTAGCGGCTAAAAACTGAGTGGTTAAAAATCAAGCAGCCACCGGAATCGGTTTGGCATCCGAGTGTGCTTGTGTGACATGACTATTGGCGGGCACGCTGCGGGTGACCCAGACATTGCCGCCAATAATGGAATGTTTGCCGATCGTGATGCGGCCTAGAATCGTGGCACCGGCATACACCACTACGTGGTCCTCCAGAATCGGGTGACGTTCAAACTTTTTGACCAGATGGCCATTGGCATCTTTGGGAAAGTTTTTGGCACCCAATGTCACGGCCTGATACAGGCGGACATGACTGCCAATAATGGCGGTTTCGCCAATCACGACGCCCGTGCCATGGTCGATAAAAAAGTGATCCCCAATTTGCGCACCAGGATGGATATCAATCCCCGTTTGCGAATGGGCAATTTCGGTCATTAAACGCGCAATAATGGTCAGCCCCAGGCCATGCAGTACATGAGCAATGCGGTAATGAATCAAGGCCAGGATGCCGGGGTAGCTGACCAGGATTTCATCCACACTGTCTGCTGCCGGGTCGCCCTGGTAGGCGGCCTCCAGATCTGTATCCAGTTGCAAACGGATATGAGGTAATTGCTCTGAAAACTGGGCGGTGAAATTATGTGCTTGCGTGCGAAACTGGTTGATCGGTTCACTGGGCGACTTGAAGGCCAGTTCCAGGCGAATCTGATGCTGTAACTCTCGCAGTGCTTTATCCAGCGTTGTCCCGACGTAGAAATTAATGGCATTGGCCTGAATGTCAGGATCGCCCAGCCGATTGGGGAATAGGGCTGCTGCCAGCCATTCTACGCATTGACCCAAGGCCTTGCGAGAAGGGAGTTTCGGTGGTTGTGATAAGCGCTGGCGTTGTTGTAACGCGCTTTCTCGTATGTTGGCCAGTTCTTGCACGATGTGCTCAATCGCGATTTCTTGCATCGTCAATTTGTCCTGTCAGTATCCGTTTTAGCTGCTAAAAACGCAAAAAGCCAGCTGCACGAATAGTGCAAACTGGCTTCTAGTGGTCTAGTCAGCTTTAATATTCGCCCACTATAAAATAAACGGCTGTAATTGAACAGGGTCGAAGTCAAATAATTATTGATTATTTGCTTATTCCATTTGGTTATTTAGTGGGCGGGCTTGCAAAAGGTGCTGCAACATTGATTTAAGCAACCCTTTTGCCCCTATAAAATTACTCTACTGCATCAGCATTTGCAATGCAGTAGAGGCCACTTATCTGCCTTTTTATATATATTTTTATATTATAAATATATTATTTTTTATTCTTTTTAAAAATATGGGATTGTCGGTATAGTTCAGGCCAGTTTCAAAATAATAAGGGAGTTATGTATGCCGTTTGTGTTGCGCAGTGCCTTACTGGCCGTGTTGTTGAGCAGTGTGTCACTGCAAGCCGCCGAGTTGTTGAATGCGTCTTATGATGTGACCAGGGAATTTTATAAGGATTTCAATCCGGCGTTTGTGCAGTACTGGAAAGAGAAAACTGGCGAAACGGTGACCATCAACCAGTCACACGGCGGCTCAACCAAACAGGCGCGCTCCGTGGTCGACGGCTTGCCGGCAGATGTGATTACCATGAACCGTAGTGCCGACATTGATATCCTGGCACAAAAAGGCAAACTGATCCCGGCCAACTGGCAAACACGTTTACCCAATAATAGCGTGCCCAGTGCTTCACCAACGGTATTTCTGGTGCGTAAAGGCAATCCTAAACAAGTCAAAGACTGGGATGACCTGGTGCGTCCAGGCGTGACTTCGGTGATTCCTAACCCTAAGACGTCCGGTAACGGTAAATATAGTTATCTGGCGGCCTGGGGCTATATCACACAAAAAGGCGGCGATGCAGTGAAAGCGCGCCAGTTTGTGACAGAGTTGTTCAAGCATGTGCCCGTACTGGATACCGGCGGCCGTGGTGCGACCACCACTTTTGCCCAGCGTGAAATCGGCGATGTGCTGGTGACGTTTGAAAATGAAGTCTACCTGTTGCAAAAAGAACTGGGTGAGGACAAATATGAAGTGGTGTATCCGTCTGTGACCGTATTGGCCGAGAATCCGGTGTCATTGGTGGATAAAGTGGTCGATAAAAAAGGCACACGCAAAGTAGCGCAGGCTTATCTCGAGTTCCATTTCTCACCACAAGGGCAAGCGCTGGCCGCCAAGCATTATTTGCGTCCGCAAGTGAGCGAAGTGGCGCAACCGGCATTCAAGAAGTTACATACGTTCACGGTCAAGCAGGTATTTGGTAGTTGGAACGAGGCTGAAAACACGCATTTTAGCGATGGCGGTATTTTCGACCAGATTTACCAGAAGTAAGCAGATTTTTCAGAAGTACAAAGTAGTCTCGCAGGAAGGAGTCACGATGACGCAACGTCAATCAAATCAGGAACCAGAACATGTCGTACAGTTACGCGCCGAGTTAAAGCAGGCGCTGTCGCTGGATCTGGAAGAGTTGGGGCTGTTAGAAGCCAGTTCGGGTGAGTATGAGAGTACCTTTATCGGCGTGCATCTCAAAACGGCTTTTCAGCCTATTTATGATGCCAAACAAGGCGATATCTACGGCTACGAAGCCTTGATCCGCCCATCTTTGTTTGGCACGCTGGGCAGTACGCCTGAGTTTGCATTCACCTATGCCGAGCAATCCGGCAAGCTGGTACAGTTTGACCGCGTCTGCCGCTCGCAGCACGTGTTGAACTATCGTGCGATTCATCAGGAAAATGGTTTGCTGTTTTTGAACGTGCACCCCAAGTTGCTGCTTGAAGTCAGCGCACACGGCAAGGTGTTTGAGCAGATCCTGCATAAATACTCAGTGCCTACGCATCGTGTCGTGCTCGAGATTAACGAGTCCCTGATTGAGCAGGACAAGCACCTGATTTCTGCCATCGAGAACTACCGTGCGCTGGGCTATCAGATTGCGTTTGACCATGTGGGCGGCCATCAGAGTAAGTTGTACCGTTTATGGAATGCCCATCATGACTACATCAAGTTTGATGTGTCGGTCATTCATCAGGCAGCACAACAACCAGCGTTAGCCAAAGCCCTCAAAGGCCTGGTGGCGACCGTGCAGGATTTGGGCAGCATCCCGGTGATTCTTGGTATAGAAACACAGCAGCAACTGGATATTGCAATTGCTTCTGGCGCGACCGTGCTGCAAGGTAATTTATTGGCGGCGCCGGTAGTGGCCAAGGTCATTAATGACCAATACCAGCACCGTTCACCTAAAGTAGCGTAATCATCCCTTCTTCAATATAACAGGCGCTTATAAATTAATGATTATCTATTCTTTTGAGATTTAAAAGAATCCAGCTACATTAGCGCCTGTTTACACTTGTCACCACACAACCTTGTCACTACACAACATGGCATCACAAAAAAAGAAACATCTACTTCCCGGCTTCGGGCTGTCATTGGGGGTCACGCTGGTTTATTTAAGCCTGATTGTATTGATCCCGCTAGCCGCTGTTTTTCTACGCACCACTGAGCTGAGCTGGCATGAATTTTGGGCTGTAGTGACCACGCCACGGGTAGTCGCTACCTATAAACTGACTTTTGGTGCCTCATTGCTGGCTGCCGTGATTAACCTGGTGTTCGGCTTACTGACCGCCTGGGTGCTGGTGCGTTACCAGTTCTTTGGCAAAAAAGTGCTCGATGCCCTGGTTGACTTGCCCTTTGCCTTGCCCACTGCCGTTGCCGGTATCGCATTGACCGCGATTTATGCGCCGAATGGCTGGTTAGGCCAGTGGCTGGAACCACATGGTATTAAAGTGGCCTTTACGCCGCTGGGCGTCGTGGTGGCACTCACCTTCATCGGTCTGCCATTTGTCGTGCGTACGGTGCAGCCTGTGCTGGAGGATTTCAGTGCAGAGGCTGAAGAAGCCGCTGCCAGCCTGGGTGCCAACCGTTGGCAAACCTTTTACAAAATTATCCTGCCAGCTATCTGGCCTGCATTGCTCACCGGTTTTTCGCTGGCATTCGCCCGCGCCGTGGGTGAGTACGGTTCGGTGATCTTTATTGCAGGCAATATGCCGATGATCTCTGAGATTACGCCACTGATGATTATTACCAAGCTGGAGCAATACGATTACGCTGGAGCGACCGCGATTGCAGTAGTGATGCTGGTGATTTCTTTCGTTTTGCTGCTGCTGATCAATCTATTGCAGTGGTGGAGCAATCATCGCCATGGCAATAAATAATTGGCTGTGCCGGTAAATGACTGCGCTGGCTCAATATTTAATTGAATAGAAAGTTTATGCATAACACACAATTTCAACAATATCAGGGCAAAGTGGCTTTTAAACGAGCAACCTCTGAGCCTGCCTGGGTACGCTGGGGCCTGATCGGGCTGGCCCTTGCTTTTTTGGGGCTGTTTTTGCTGATTCCGCTGGCCGCCGTGTTTTCTGAGGCCTTGCGTAAAGGTTGGGGCGTCTATCTGGCGGCGATTACCGAGGCAGATGCCTTGTCAGCCATGAAGCTAACCCTGATTGCTTCCCTGATATCGGTGCCACTTAATTTGGTATTTGGTGTTGCCGCGGCCTGGGCAATTACCAAATTCGACTTTAGAGGCAAGAGCTTTCTGATTACCTTGATTGATTTGCCATTTGCCGTATCGCCGGTGATTGCCGGTTTGATCTTTGTGCTGATTTTTGGCCTGCAAGGCTGGTTTGGCGAGTGGTTAATTGATCATGACCTGAAAGTGGTCTTTGCGGTGCCTGGCATTGTACTGGCGACCATTTTTGTGACTTTCCCGTTTGTGGCACGTGAGTTGATTCCGCTGATGCAGGCGCAAGGCAAAGAAGAGGAGGAGGCGGCCTTAGTATTAGGCGCCTCCGGCTGGAAAATGCTGTGGCACGTGACCTTGCCTAATGTGAAGTGGGGGTTGATTTACGGTGTGATTCTGACCAATGCGCGGGCGATGGGTGAGTTTGGTGCCGTGTCTGTAGTGTCTGGGCATATCCGTGGCCTGACCAACACCATGCCGCTGCATGTCGAGATTTTGTACAACGAATATAACTATGCCGCTGCGTTTGCTGTTGCTTCATTGCTGACGTTGCTGGCGCTGGTGACCCTGGTTTTAAAAACCTATGTCGAATGGCAGGCTTCGCGTGATGCCGCCAATATTGAAAAGGAAGTGACGGCTTAAGATGAGCATTACCATTCAACACATTAACAAAGGCTTTGGCCAGTTTAGCGCGCTGCGTGACATCAACCTGCAAGTGCCGTCTGGCGAGCTGGTCGCACTGCTGGGCCCTTCCGGTTGCGGTAAAACCACCTTGTTGCGCATTATTGCTGGCCTGGAATCCCCTGATAGCGGCCAAGTGCTGTTTGATGGCGTGGATACCACGCATCGTGATGTGCGTGAGCGCCAGGTAGGGTTTGTATTCCAGCACTATGCACTGTTCCGCCATATGACAGTGTTCGAGAACGTGGCTTTTGGCCTGCGCGTGCGTCCAAAAGAGACCCGCCCGTCAGATGCTGAAATCAAGAAACGCGTGCATGATTTACTCAAGTTAGTACAACTCGACTGGCTGGCAGATCGCTATCCACCGCAATTATCCGGTGGCCAGCGTCAGCGTATCGCCCTGGCGCGCGCCCTGGCAGTCGAGCCGAAAGTCTTGTTGCTGGACGAGCCGTTTGGCGCGCTGGATGCCAAAGTGCGTAAAGACCTGCGCCGCTGGTTGCGTCGCCTGCACGATGAGTTGCATGTCACCAGTGTGTTTGTGACGCACGATCAGGAAGAAGCGCTGGAGGTAGCGGATACCATCGTGGTCATGAATCACGGCCAGGTAGAGCAGGTAGGTTCACCGCAAGGTGTTTACGACCAGCCAGCCACGCCTTTTGTGTATGAGTTTTTGGGCAATGTGAATGCGTTCGAAACGCCGCAAGGCAAAGGCTTTGTGCGCCCGTATGAAATTGCCGTGAGCCGCGTGGCAGAAGCCAACAGCATCCCTGGTGCCTTAACCTATGTGCATTCTGTCGGCTCTCTGGTGCGCCTCGAAATCAAGCGTACAGACAATGAGCAATATGTGGATGTTGAGCTTGGACGTGAACAGTTTAACCAGTTGAATTTCCAGCAAGGTGAAACGGTGTATCTGAAGCCGACACAACTGCGTGTGTTTTAAATAGTGATTCATTGCTAAATAAATGATGCAGGCGAGCAACGTGCTCGCCTGTTTTTTTATCTACTCTAGTCTATTCTTATTCAGATTTAAATGATAATGATTGACTTTTTGTTATTAAATATTAAATTAAATCAATGTTTAATGACATAAATAGAATAACGTTATCATGTCTTGTCACTCCATGATACTTGCTAACATTATGTTAGCCATGGTGGTGCATATGAGAAATCAATGGTAAAGCGATGACGTACGACGAACACACCCCTGATACTGGTAATCTTCCAGAATATGCTCAAATGCTGGTCACTGAAGAATGGCAGGCTATTATCACGGGCACTCCGCCTGCGGTGATTAAGCAAGTCTATGACTTGATCAGCGACAATATGCAGGAGTTACTCACCGGTTACCGGCATTATCTGAGCACCGACCCGATATTGAGCAAGGTGCTTAATACGGATGAGATGCGCGCCAAATGGACGGCCGTGTTTGAAGAGTGGGTGTATCAGCTGTTTAGCATGCAGTTTTCAGATGTAAACCACTTCGTGCAGGAGCAGCATGCGCTAGGCATGAAATTGTCGCGCGTTGGCTACCCGGCGCATTCGGTGTCGAAAAGCCTGCGCATGATCAATGCCTGTATTTTGCGGCATATCCTCATGCAAGCGTGGACAGACCAGGAAAAAATGCAGTCGGTGATGTATGTGAATCATCTGATCGGCCTGTCGTACGAGATTCGCAACCATGGCTATATGCAGTCGATTTCTGATCAAACACGGCTTGATGAGTCCTATCGGCTGGCGGTGATAGGCAGCAATATCGCCATGGAAAGAGAGCGTCAACGCGCATTTCTCACCGAATGGGAGCGCAATATCCTGGCCTGGTTTTATAGCCCCTCCGATATCGGTTTGCCACGACTGGCCAAGTCTGAATTTGGCATGTGGTTTTTGCATAAAGCCAGCCTGATGTTTGAACGCACCCCCAAGTTACAAAATATTGCCGAATGTATCGCTAAAATTGATCAGCAGATTTTGCCAAACCTTGAAACCACGCAGTATGATGACCGCGCGGCGATTGGCAGCCAATTCCAGTTGATTCAGCAGGACCTGGTCAAAATCAAATTTGTCATTAATGAGATTTTTGATTCGCATATTGAGCTGGATAACGCGCGTGACAGCCTGACCCGGTTGTTGAACCGACGGTTTATCCATACCGTGTTATCGCGCGAAATTGCCTTGCAAAAACGTGCAGGCGCCATCGGTTTTGCCATCCTGATTCTCGACCTCGATCACTTCAAAACCGTGAATGATAGCTATGGCCATGCTGCCGGGGACATAGCTTTGCAAAAGGTGGCGACCTTAATGACCGAGTCTGTGCGGCCATCAGACTTTGTATTCCGGTATGGCGGTGAAGAAATGCTATTGATTCTGGTCGAGGCTGATGCGACCACGGCCATGCATGTTGCAGAGAATATCCGCAGCAAGGTCGCACAAACACGTATCCAGGCGCCGGGCGGCGACAGTATTGCGCTGACCGTCAGTATCGGCGGCGCGTTGGCCAAGGGCAAAATTGACTATGAGTCTGTGATCGCCGAGGCAGATAAAGCGCTGTACCAGGCCAAGCATGCAGGCCGCAACCGGGTGATGATGAGTGCGTGATTATTTTTCACGCACGATGTTGCCTGAAATTACATAGCGTTGTTTGCCGTCAATAATGGTTGAATATACCTTCATGGTGTTCAGGTTGATGACCTGGGTGACATTGATGCCTGTTTTTTCTACCCAGGTTGCAAAGTAAACCTTGTCGGCCACGGTAAAACGTTCAGGTGTTTCTACACCGTGCGCGCCTTTTTCATCTCCCTTAATGCATAGCCACGACATGGATTTGGCTTCCTTGACCGTGACCCGGTAAATACTGCCGCCGTCATATTGGTAAAGAAACTGGCCGAGGTAGGCATCGGCAGCATGTGCTGTGGTGACCAAGCTTGAGAGCAGTATCGTGGTGATCAGTAATGGCAGCGATTTCATAGGTGATTTCCTGAAGGGGCAGTAAATAGGGCGTTTAAAATCATGATTCAAGACGGCGTAACCAGGGCCATCTTTGCTGGTAAGAGTTGGCCTTGCTTTCGTAAAGGTCACGATGTGGCGTCAGCGGATTGATGGACAGAATGCCTTGATAGAGCGGCTCAAAGCCATGCGGTGCATATACCGCATCCGGATTGATGCCAACACAAGTCGATGGAATCAGGAAGCGGTCTATGCCTTGCTGGCTGTTGTGTAACTGGGTGTAGGGATAGCCAAAGTGGCTTTCATACCACAAGTGTACCCTGGCCTGGTTGCACACCTCGACCGTGATATTGAGGTCATGAAAGAGGGCCTTGGCTTCTTCCTGGCGTGCCTGTTCAGCTTCTGCAGAGACATCCGTGGCGTCAAAGTAGAAGATATCGTAATCCTTGATGTCAGCTTCCGGCGATTTGGCAGACAAACGGTTCCAGACCGTTTGGAACAGGCATCCTGCCACCAGCCAGCTATCCGGCAGGGATAAGTGATGCCAGCGTGCCAGTATTTTGGCGTTATTGGGATTGGTGAGAATATCTGCGACGAAAGTATGCTGCATGGCGTAGCACTTTAGCGATGATTGCAGACTGACACAAGCCGTCTGCAATCATCAAGGTGATGCTGGATGATTTAGACCTGGGCCAGCGCCTGCTCCAGGTCAGCAATCAGGTCGTCAATATGCTCAATGCCTACCGACAGCCTTACCATGTCTTCACTCACTCCCGCGCGGGCGAGTTCTTCAGCATTCAGTTGACGGTGGGTGGTGGTTGCCGGGTGGCAGGCCAGGCTTTTGGCATCGCCGATATTCACCAGGCGGGTGAATAGTTGCAGTGCATCAATAAAACGCGTGCCGCCTTGTAGCCCATCTTGCACGCCAAAAGACAATATCCCCGAAGCTTGCCCCTTCAGGTATTTTTGCACCAAGGCATGGTCAGGATGGTCTGTCAGCCCGGCATATTTAACCCATTTGACCTTGGGGTGTTGCTGCAAGTAATTGGCTACCGCCAAGGCATTGCTACTATGCCGCTCAATACGCAGCGCCAGTGTTTCCAGCCCTTGCAGGATCAGAAAGCTGTTAAACGGACTGATGGCGGCCCCTGTGTTACGCAGTGGCACTACGCGCGCACGGGCGATGTAGGCAGCAGGGCCGAGTGCTTCTACATAGTTAACGCCGTGGTAACTTGGGTCCGGTGTATTGAGGCTAGGAAATCTGTCCGCATGTTCACCCCACGGAAATTTGCCGCTATCGACGATGATGCCGCCTATCGAGTTGCCATGCCCACCGATGTATTTGGTGAGCGAATGTACGACAATATCGACACCATGCGCGAATGGTTTTGCCAGGATAGGCGTAGCAACGGTATTGTCCACAATCACCGGCACGCCATGTTTATGCGCAGCGGCGCTAATGGCAGCGAGGTCTACCACATTGCCCAAGGGGTTACCTATGGTTTCGGCGAATACCAGTTTGGTGCGGCTGTCTATGAGCTTTTCCAGCGAGGCCGGGTCGCGATAATCAAAAAACCTGACTTCTATGCCTTGCTTGGGCAGAGTATGGGCAAATAAATTATAAGTGCCGCCATAGAGCGTAGAGACTGAGACAATATTGTCGCCAGCCTCGGCAATGGTTTGAATGGCATAAGTGATTGCAGCCATGCCTGAGGCCAGTGCCAATGCGCCTATGCCACCTTCGAGTTGCGCCAGGCGCTCCTCCAATACGGCGGTGGTCGGGTTCATGATGCGCGTGTAAATATTGCCCTGTACCTTGAGGTCAAACAGGTCTGCGCCATGCTGGGTGTTGTCAAAGGCGTAAGAGGTCGTTTGATACACGGGCACCGCCACCGCCTTGGTGGTCGGGTCGGGGCTATAGCCGCCATGGATGGATATCGTCTCTTGCTGCATCGCCTGTCTCTCCTTGAGGTTTTATTGTGACGAACAAGGAGTATAGCCCCGCCATGAGGGCTGGTTTATAACATTTGCTTTGCGGCTTATAACCAGTATTTATGAGGCTGGCAGCTGGTTATCCCAGGTCTGGGATCATATGGCCCAGTTTGCTGGACTTGGTTTGCAGGTACTTGAGATTTTCTGCGGTCGGTGTGGTCAGCAGCGGCACTTGCTGATGAATACTGATCCCTAACGATTGCAAGGCGGATCGCTTTTCCTGGTTATTAGAAAGCAAACGGATGCGATTGATTTCAAAGTAGCCCAGCATGTCAGCAGCGGCCTCATAGGTACGTGCGTCAATCGGTAAACCTAGTGCCACATTGGCTTCTACTGTATCCATGCCCTGGTCTTGCAAGGCATAGGCACGCATTTTGTTGGTCAGGCCGATGCCGCGCCCTTCATGGTTTTTTAAATACAGAATCAAGCCCTGGCCAGTTTCCTGGATCAGGCGTTGTGCGTGATGCAGTTGTTCACCGCAGTCGCAACGTGTGGAGCCAAACACATCACCGGTCAAACACTCAGAATGCACTCTTACCAGTGGCTCGCTGGCACGCTGCAGTTCACCGCAGGCCAAGGCAATATGTTCCACGCCATTGCGGTTATCCGTAAATACATGGATATCAAACGCACCAAACTGGGTAGGTAATCTGGCGCTGGAAGTATGGGATAAAAAAAGCATGGGCGTGCGTATTCGGTGTTAAAGGCTCAATCTCATATTGTAGCGGTTGTGCGTTTTTTAAAGTGTCTCTCATCAATTAATCTGTACTTTACATGCGGTCATGCATTTGCCTGGCCGCCAGATGGACGGAATTCAGCTTGGTTTAAGATGAATACTGTTAAACTTTGGTCGATTTCGGTGGTTTTCAGGAGTGTTGAGCCTATGTTTTGGATGCAACGCCGTATATGGATGGCGCTTTTCGCGCTAGTGCTTGTATTGCTTGCGCTGGTTTACCTGCCGCGCGCAGATTCGGGTGAAAGCCCCGCCAACGCCGGGCGCTTATCGGCGAAAGGCGACATTTTGAGCCTGGAAAAAATCTCCCAAAAAGCCAAAAGCTATAAACCCGGCGAGATTCTCGAGGTCGAACTGGAGAAAAAGCACGGGCGTTATATTTATGAGGTTGAGATACTGGATGCTGCGAGCCAGGTGTGGGAATTGAAACTGGATGCCAAGAGTGGACAGTTACTGAAAATGGAGCAAGACGACTAATATGCGGTTGCTGCTGGTAGAAGACGATGCTGTGCTTGGCGCACAGACGCAGCAAGCACTCAAGGCTGCGGGTTATGCCTGTGACTGGCTGCAAGAAGGCGGCGAAGCCAGTATACAAGGCGTGCTTGAGCCATATGACCTGGCGATCCTGGATTTAGGCTTGCCTGGCAAGCCTGGCCTGGACGTGCTGGCCATTTGGCGTGCACAAGCAGACAGTATGCCGGTGATTGTATTAACCGCGCGCAGCAGCTGGCAAGAGAAAGTCGAGGCATTTAACCTCGGAGCCGATGATTATGTGACCAAACCTTTTCATATGGAGGAGTTGCTGGCGCGTATCGGTGCGGTGCATAAGCGCAGCGTGGGCGTGGTGAATAGCGCACTGGTGGTGGCAGATTTAAGCCTGGACGAGCAGACACAGACGGTCTGGCAGGGCGAAACCGCACATGCATTGACGGGTACCGAGTTCAGGTTACTGCGCTACCTGATGTTACATCCCGGTCGGATTTTTTCTAAAACCGAGTTGACCGAGCATGTTTATGCCTATGATGCAGACAAAGACAGCAATGTGATTGAGGTCTATATCAACCGCCTGCGGCAGAAAGTCGGCGCCGACCGTATCCAGACCAAGCGCGGCCAGGGCTATGCGTTTACCGGTCTGATGCCAGGTGTGGACGCATGAAGTCGCTGCGCAGACAGTTGTCGCTGGGCTTGACGCTGAGCCTGGTTGGCCTGCTGACACTGCAATGGGCGGTGGTCACCTTTACCATAGACCATTTAGTTCAGTCGCAAATGACGGCACGTATGCAACAGGAAGCCGAGGGCCTGCTGGCAGGCGTGTCAGTGAATGCGCGCGGCGAATTGGCGCTGGAGCCACGACTCATCACAAGCAGTTACCAGCGACCGTTTTCAGGCCGCTATTTTATTGTGCTGCTAGATAATGAGCGCAAGGAGGCCATCCACAAGATACAGTCTCGCTCCTGGTGGGATGTCGATATGCCGGTGAGCGCGCTCAAGGTCGGTGATGAACGCGTCACCCATGTCACTGGCCCGGAGTCGCAACCCTTGCTGCTATTAGGGCATGCTTACCGCAAACAGCAACACACCATCACTATTTATATTGCAGAGAGTCTGGTTGAGTTACAGCAAAGCCTGCGCCTGTTTCATTGGCTGTATGGGGTGTTTTCCCTGCTGGGGTTGCTGGCATTGCTGGCGTTACAGCGCTGGATTGTCGTCAATACGCTGCAGCCTTTGCAACAGATTAAGGAGAGCCTGGCAAAAGTTGCCAGTGGCGAGTTGCAACAGATCAGTGCCAATGGCCCGGCTGAGGTGATGCCGCTGGTCAACGAGTTTAACCGTATCCTGAAAACAACCAGCCAGAAAACCCGGCGCTCGCGCCTGGCGATAGGTAACCTGGCACATGGACTCAAAACCCGCCTGGCGCAGCTGCAATTGCTGGCAGGTAATGGATCAGAGGCAGGGGATACGCAGTTGCGGCAGATGATACAGCACTGTAGCGAGGACATACACCACGATGTGGAGCGTGAGTTAAAACGCGCGCGGCTGATGGGCGATGCCTACACCAGCCAGCAGACTGATCTGGAACTGGAGTTACCCAAACTGGTGACGACTTTGCAGAAGATTTACAGTGATAAAACCGTGGCATTCGCCTGGCAACATGATGGTCAGGCACGTTTAATGGTTGACCGTGAAGATATGCTGGAATTATTGGGTAATGTGCTTGATAACGCTTTTAAATGGTGTCACGGCCAGGTACAACTGCATATTTCTGTACAAAACAGCATACAAGATACTATTGAGATTGTGGTTGAAGATGACGGTCCCGGCAGCAGTGCGCCGACCTTGGACACTTTGTTACAGCGTGGCATGCGTATGGATGAATCCAAGCCAGGCAGTGGCTTGGGGCTGGCGATCGTGCAGGATATCGTGCACCATTACCACGGCCAGATTTCGCTCACGCATTCTGAGCGACTGGGTGGTTTGCGCATCAAGATGACGCTGGCACCTACCTTGGCAGGCTCCAGCGTTTAAGGTTTAAAACCAGTCGCGGTTGATACTGTTGACCTTGCCGGTTTTGGCATCAATAGTGACTTCCCATTCGGCACCATTGCTATCGACGATTTCAACTTCGTAGTCCCAGCCAGCGCGAAATTTCCTGCGTTCCAGCTCTACTTCTTTCACCACGCCGGGTTTGGCTGCCAGCGCTTTGCTTTGCGCTTCTTCATGTGAAATCAGGCCAAACGCTTTGGCTTTTTCAGACATCTTTTGTACGTCATCATCGTCATCGTCTGCCAGTACAGGCTGACAGGTCATCGCGCTTAAAAACAGGGCAATCATGAGCAGGCTAAGGGATTTGTTTGAGGCTTTACGCATCGTGTTCTCCTTGTGTGTTGAGTATTCACGATACATGGCGCGGATTAATCCATGCTTAATTTTCATGCATGGCTTAACTCTCGTGCATGCTGGGCAAGTGTAAGTTGGGTTGGTGCGTTTTGAGTTGATTAAATAACCAGCGCGTTTCCAGCAGGTTCCATACCCTGAGCATGGCTTCCATATGATCAAACGGCTTGGTTAAAAAGTCTTTGGCACCCAATGCCAGCGCTTTGCGCCGCGTGGCAATGGTCGCATCCGCGGTCAGTACCAGCACCGGCAAGAAATCATGTGGTCCGACATGGTGAGAGAGCTGGTCGAGCACGGCAAAACCATCCAGCACTGGCATCATTAAATCCAGCAAAATCAGGTCGGGCTGGAAAGCATTCACCAGGTCCATGGTTTTGGTGGAATCCGTGGTGCTGATCACCTGCTCAAAGCCTTCTTTGGTCAGCAGCTCTTCAAGCAGACGTAAGTTGGCTTCAGCATCGTCAATAATCAGGATTTTAGAGGCACGTAATTGTTCAATATTCATGGGGTCTCGGGCAGGAGTTTTAGCAGTAACTGGTTAAAGGCCGCGACATTCAACGGCTTGGTAAAGTAATGTGTGATGCCCAGCGCGTTAAGCCGCTGTATGGTGTCCGGCAGGGCGTCTGCACTTAACACGACGATGGGAGTGGCTTGCAAGTCCTGACGGCTGGCCTGGATATGCTGAATAAGCGACTCCCCCGAGCCATCAGGCAGGTTCAGGTCCAGCAATAGTAAGTCTGGCTGCATATCGCGTAGCCAGACCATGCTTTCCTGCAAGCTGGCCGCCAGGTGCAGCTTAAGGTGGCGATGCTTGCTCATAATGGCTTCTATCAAGGCCTGATTGCTATGGTTATCTTCCACATACAGGATATGGCGCTTGGCCTGGCTGGTGGCAGCAGCAGGGCGCGCGTTCAGTGCTGTGCTTGCTTCGGCTTGCGGCAGGGAATTATGAATTGCCTGCCCGGTTTCCGGCAGGCTGATCCAGAACAGGCTTTGCGCTTCGGCCACACCAATCTGGCCGCCCATGGCATCCATCAGCTGTTTGCTGAGTACCAGTCCCAAACCAGTCCCTTCCGTCACTGTGCGTTCTGCGCCCAACCGGTCAAACGGTGTGAATAGCCGCGAGCGCAGGGCGGCGGGAATCCCCTGGCCCTGATCCTGCACATCCACCCGGATTTGGCCTTGCTGCCGATAAGCGCTGAAGCTGACACTGGTATTTTCCGGACCGTATTTCAAGGCATTGGCCAGCAGGTTTAAAATCACCTGCAGCAAGCGCTGACGGTCGGCGCACACTTTCAAATCAGGCTCGAAATGCGTTTCTATGGTGATATCGCGTACTTTTTCCAGCGGTTTGAGGTAGTGATAAGCTTCTTCTAGCAGTAAATTCAGGGCGATGACTTCCATAGACATGCTGATATCGCCACTTTCAATGCGCGAAATATCCAGTACTTCGTTAATCAGCTTCAGTAAGTGTTGGCCGGCATTATGAATCAGCGTGGCGCTGTCTTTTTGCCGACCTTCCGGCAAGTCGTTTTCGAGGATCTGCGCAAAGCCCAAAATCGCGTTTAATGGCGTGCGCAGCTCATGGCTGGTACGTGATAAAAAGTTACTCTTGGCGGCACTGGCTTCTTCCGCTTCTACGCGCGCCAGGTGCGCTTCCTGGGCGCTTTGGGTCAGCAATTGTGAGGCGTGTTCCAACTCACTGGTGAGCTCACCTAATTCATCACGGCTAATGCTGGGCAGGGCCAGCGGCTCGCCCTTGACCAGGTGGATGGCGCTGTCGCGTATGGTTTTGACGCGGGCAACAATGGTTTGGGTAAACAGCCAGACGCCAATCAGCGAGCCAACCACGCCTGCAATTACGGCCATCAGCGTGATGCGTAAATTGCGTTTGCGTTCATAAATGACTTCTTTTTTATCCTGGTTGACGATGGTGGATTCGCGCAGGCTCATGCGGTCAAGGTGGGCACGCAATTGATTCAAGGCATTGCCCTGTGAGCTGAATTTACCAATCAGGGCTTCATCGGCTTCGTCTTCGCTATGGCTGGCGAGAATCGCCAGGTCGTCCAGGTTTTTTGCCACCAGTGGGTGAATCACCTGTAATAAGTGTTGTTGCGAGCGGTCATCCAGGTTGTGCTCCAGCGAGCTCAGCAGGTGCGGCATACTTTGCCTGGCACTTTCATAACCACCCAGAAACTGGCGGTTACCTGTGAGCAGGAAATCGCGCACACCGGTTGAGGCTTCGAGTAACAGGGTTTGCAGGGTTTGAATGTCCTGCTGGATTTGCAGGGCGTTTTGCACGCGTCTTTCCAGCAGGGCAGCCTGCTGTTCACTTTCAAAAATCAAGGCCAGTGAGCCGAGTAACACCGTGAGCGGCAAAGCATTGAGGACGATGCCTTTGGTAGTCAGCGATAAATCCTGCCATAAGTGATTCAGGCGGCTGGTGAGCTGGGTCATGGTGTTGAATAGTGGCTGCATCATAAACCGTCACTCTTAAACCCGGCTTCAACCGCTTTGACTGCAGCTTGCGTGCGGTCATTCAGGTCCAGCTTGCTTAAAATCCGTTCAATATGGATTTTAACCGTGCCCGGGGAAATCCCCAGTTTTTGTGCCAGCGCGGCGTTGCTGGGGCCGGAAGGTAACAGGGCGAATACCTCACGTTCACGCGGCGTAAGTTTTTGCAGATAACTGTCATCAATGGTGCTATTGGCTTGCGCCTGTCCTTGCAGGGCAAACCCCAGCAAGCCGCATACGCTATGCAACACTTGCAAGCTGGCCGGACTTAAGGGGTTGCCGGTGATAAGGCCGAGTAAACCAACGGCGCGTTGCTGGCAGGCGATCGGCAAGTGATAACAATGTAATGGCGTCGGCTCATTATTGGTTTGCAGCGTCCACAAGCTGGGTACAAACTGGCTATGCACTTCAAAGTGTAGCGGCTCTTTGAGCCATTGCCCCAGTGCGCCCAGCATGGGCACGCGCGCACCGATAGGGAAGGTTTTGCCGCGCTGTGCCAATATCTTTAATGCGCCGGCATGTTGCTGGCTGATCAGGCCATGTGGTGCGCCAAACTGCATGCAGACTTCATCCAGCAACCATTGCATCAGTTCTTCTGACCAGCCACTGTTGAACAGTTTCTGACCAAGTCGCTCAAACAGTCGGTCATGTGCCATTTGCACTTGTGTTTGTTTCAGCGAGTTGCGTAAGGCAAATGCACTTTCTGTCGGTGGGGGGCTGTCATTCGGCATATGCCGTTTAGTATATACCGAACTACCTATATCGGTAGATTTTTTGATGACAATAGACGGGCAAAATGCAATCCATCGTGAATGCATCAAGATTCACACCAACAGAACAACTTGTCTGAATGACAATTTAAAGGAGATACACCATGCGTACATTCACAACCGTAGCAGCAATGATTCTGGGTTTAAGTCTGGCTTTGCCAGCACAAGCAGTTGAAACCAATGCCGGTGAAACTGTTCACAATACACATCATGTACAGTTTTTGGGAAAACGTGCATACCAGCAACCAGTGGTAGCCAAAGCAGAGGCTGATCAAGCCTGGGTAGGTGCCACACTGAGAGTGGACCAGACAAACCAGCAGCAAGTCTTGAAAATGCACTCCCTGGGCAAGCGCGCTTACTAGTCAGTGTTGCGTAAGGTTGTTGGAACATAATGGCCTTACACCTGCCACAGGTGTATACACAAACAAATTATGTAGGAGCGAAAAATGAGTAAATTATTATTGGCACTCTTGGTGACATTTGGTTTAATGGCTAATGCATTGGCGGAAGAGTCGATTGATCAGGACGCCACGGTTAACCAGATGCATCAGCACAATTTTTTAGGTAAGCGCCCTTATGCCAAAACCCCGGTTGCCAAGCAAAATCCGGATGAAAAATGGGTAGGTGCTGGCATCGTCACCGACAAGCCTGAAAAAGGCTTCGATAAGCACCAGCAAATGCGTTTAAACTTTATCGGTAGACGCCCTTTTAATGCAGACACTTCAGCTGATTAAGCATAAGCTGACCACTGCTCTGAACAATAACCCCGCATGATTGCGGGGTTTTGTGTGTCATAACGTCAATTATAAAAATTAACAATATAACAATAATTTTGTTTGTGAAGGATATACACCATGTCAACCTCTGTGCAGGGGTCTAGTCCGCTAGACTTGTTCAAGCACATCAATCGAGACTTGCCGGCCTCCATTGTCGTGTTTTTTGTGGCATTGCCACTTTGTTTGGGTATCGCCCTGGCATCTGGTGCGCCACTATTTTCGGGCGTGATTGCCGGGATTATCGGCGGCATCGTCGTTGGCCTGGCCAGCGGCTCGCAGCTCGGTGTGAGTGGCCCCGCCGCTGGCTTGGCCGTGATTGTGATGGCAGCGATTGGCAACTTGGGCTCTTATGAGGTTTTTCTGGCCGCGGTGGTTCTCGCTGGCGTGTTCCAGTTTTTGCTCGGGCAGTTTAAAGCGGGCTTTATTGCTTATTTTGTGCCTTCTTCAGTGATTACCGGCATGCTCACAGGCATAGGATTGTTGATTATCCTGAAGCAGATTCCCCATGCATTTGGTTACGATGCGGACTATGAGGGTGATGAGTCTTTTGACGCGTTTGCCGGCCATGATACGTTCAGCGATATTTTGCAGGCATGGGACCTGTTAACGCCAGGCGCGGTATTGATTGCTGCTGTGTCTTTTGCGATTCTGATCCTGTGGGATACGGTGCTGACCAAGAAACACCGGATTTTCCAATTGCTGCAAGGGCCGATTGTGGTGGTGCTGGTTGGTATCCTGCTCAATGTGGCATTTATGCGCGGCTGGTTGAATTTCACATTAAGTGACGACCAGATCGTACGTTTGCCAGTGGCGAGTAGCTTGGGTGAGTTTGCCAGCTTCTTTACGCATCCTGATTTTAGCCAGGTGACGCAGCCGCTGGTGATTAAAACCGCCTTGGTGATGGCTATTGTCGCCAGCTTGGAAACCCTGCTTTGTGTCGAAGCGACGGACAAACTGGATGTGCATAAACGCGTGACGCCAACCAACAAAGAACTCAAGGCACAGGGTTTAGGCAATATTGTCTCAGGCCTGATTGGTGGCTTGCCCATTACGCAAGTGATTGTGCGTAGCAGTGCCAACGTAACCTTTGGTGCGCAAACCAAGTTATCTGCGATCTTGCATGGCTTCTGGTTGTTGCTTAGCGCCATCACCATTGCCAGCTTCCTCAACCTGATTCCTTTGGCCAGCCTGGCCACCATCCTGATTATGGTGGGTTACAAACTGGCAAAACCCAAACTGTTCAAGCAAATGTACCAGCTAGGCTGGGAGCAGTTTATTCCGTTTATTGTGACCATTGTCGCGATCGTATTTACCGATTTGCTGACGGGGATTGGCTTAGGCTTGGTAGTCGCCGTGTTCTTCACCTTGCATCACAGCTACCGCAATTCGCACTACATCAAACAAACACGCTCTACCAAAGAGGGTAAGGAAGTGTATGAGCTCGTGCTGGCGGAAGAAGTCTCGTTCTTTAACAAGGCAAGTATCCTGGAAGTGTTGGAAGCCATTCCACCGAATAGCAAAGTCGTGATCGATTGTACCAATAGTAAATCGATCGCCTATGATGTCGTGGAATTCATCTATGGCTATCAGCAGCATGCCAAATTGAAAAATATTGATGTAGAAACCATTGATTTCAAACCACCCAAGCATATGCTGGGGCATTAACCAAAAAGCATGGCGTATAAGCCATGCAAAACAATTAATTAGTAGAGGATAGACACTATGTACAAGCACCCATTACTGGACCGCGACAAAATGACCGCGCGTGAAGCACTGGATATCTTGGTTGAAGGTAATCACCGTTTTATTACCGACCGCGAACAGGACAAAGATTTCAAAAGCCTGATCCAAATCACCAAGGATAAACAACATCCGTTTTCGTCCTTTTTGAGCTGCAGTGACTCACGTGCACCAGTGGAGTTGTTATTTGACCAGGCATTGGGCGATGTGTTCAGCGTGCGCCTGGCAGGTAATATTGCTTCAGATAAAGCCATCGGCAGCCTGGAGTTTGGCAGCAAATACCTGGGCAGCAAACTGATTGTAGTGATGGGCCATTCCTCTTGCGGCGCGGTGAAAGCGGCTTGCGATGATTTTAAAGATGGGCATATTGGCGAGATTATCAACCTGATTAAACCGTCTATCCGTCACGAAAAGACCATTACTGATCCGGCCCAGCGCAATTCAAAAAACAGTGATTTTGTGGAGAAAATTTGCGCCTTGAATGTGAAATATCAGATCGATACCATCATTCGTTGCAGTGACATTATTGATGATATGTTGCAAAGCAAGCAGATCGGCATTGTCGGTGCAGTCTATGATATCTCTACCGGTAAAGTGGATTTCCTGGAAGATACTTTTATTGGCTAAGCGCTGATTAGGTGAAACTAAAAAGCCGATGCATGCATCGGCTTTTTATTTGGCTTGAAGGTGATTAATGATGGCCTTCTTTGGCCAGGTTAATGCTGTATTTGGGAATCTCTACCGTGACATCGGTTTCCTGCAAAATGGCCTGGCAGGACAAACGGGACTGCGGCGTCAGGCCCCAGGCGCGATCCAGCATATCGTCTTCATCTTCTTCAATCTCATTCAGGCTGTTAAAGCCCTCACGTACCACCACATGGCAGGTGGTACAGGCACAGACGCCGCCACAGGCATTATCAATATCAATATCGTGCTTTAACAGTGCATCGCAGATTGAAGTGCCTTTTTCGGCTTCGATCACGGCGCCTTGCGGGCAGATTTCAGGATGCGGTAATACATTAATTTTTGGCATATTTTAGAGTTCCAGTGAATCCAGGTTTTTGCCGGCAAGGGCTTTTTGTACCGAGGCGTCCATGCGCTTGGCGGCAAAGTCTTCTGTGGCATGGTTGAGTGCATCGCTCGCCTGTTTAACCGCATGGCTATCCGTGCCCTGGCATAAGGCCAGCAGGGCATCTATGTGCGTTTGTATCTGTTGACGCTCATCTGCACTCAGCAGTGTGTCACCATCTTCAAGCAGTGCGGCTTGAATCGCCTCTATCAGGCGTTGTGCGTCGACCACGGCTTCACGCAACATGCGGGCAGCTTTGTCGCTTTCGGCCGCGCCAAATGAGTTTTTGAGCATGTTGGTGATCTGGTCTTCGTTGAGGCCATAAGAGGGCTTTACCGTGATGTTGGCTTCCACGCCATTGGTCTGTTCGCGCGCACTGACGGATAACAGGCCATCTGCATCGACTTGAAAGGTGACGCGAATGCGGGCGGCCCCAGCGGCCATCGGCGGAATGCCACGCAGTTCAAATCGTGCCAATGAACGACAGTCACTGACCAGTTCACGCTCACCTTGCACGACATGAATCGCCATGGCGGTTTGGCCGTCTTTATAGGTGGTAAAGTCCTGTGCACGTGCAATCGGCAACGTTGAATTGCGAGGAATCACTTTTTCTACCAATCCACCCATGGTTTCCAGGCCGAGTGACAGTGGCGTGATGTCCAGTAACAGTAATTCATCGCCACTGCGGTTGCCGGCCAGGACATTGGCTTGTATGGCCGCACCAAGCGCGACGACTTTGTCCGGGTCGAGGTTGGTCAACGGTTCCTGCTCGAAGAATGCCTGCACGGCATGGCGGATATGTGGCATGCGTGTTGCACCGCCGACCAGTACCACGCCTTTGATCTCGTCTATGCTTAATCCGGCATCGCGCATGGCTTTGCGCGTAGGGCTTAAGGTTTTAATCACCAGATGTTCAGTGAGCGCCACAAATTGGGCCACCGACAAGGTTTCATCGACCAGGGCGCCGTTGCTTAATTTACAGACGATGTTAGCTTCATGATTATCGGTCAGCCATTCTTTGGCCTGGCGCGATTTGGTGAGCAGCAGGCGGGTATCTTCTTCGTTGAGTGGTTTAAAGTCTGCGGTTTTACTGCGCACCTGATCCAGCACCCAGCAAAAAATGCGGTGGTCAAAGTCGTCACCGCCTAATGCCGAGTCACCATTGGTGGCCAATACTTCAAACACACCTTTACTCAGGCGCAAAATTGAAATATCAAATGTGCCGCCACCGAGGTCATAAATCACATAGACGCCTTCGGCTGCATTATCCAGACCGTAGGCGACCGCAGCAGCCGTGGGCTCATTGAGCAGGCGTAACACATGCAAGCCGGCAAGGCGTGCAGCGTCTTTGGTCGCCTGGCGTTGCGCGTCATCAAAATAGGCGGGTACGGTAATCACCGCGCCGGTCAGTTCGCCGCCCAATGCTTTTTCAGCACGTGCTTTCAGGGTTTTTAATATATCGGCAGAAATCTCGACCGGGCTTTTCAAACCTGCACGTGTTTTGATTTCGAGGATGCCTTGCGAGCTATCATTTTCAACAAAATGATAGGGGATATGCGCTCTGTCGGTAATGTCGTGCAAGGCGCGGCCCATAAAGCGCTTGACCGAGACAATCGTATTGATCGGATCCTGGCTTTGTGCCGCCTGCGCTTCGTGGCCGACAATGGTGGCATCCTGCAGATAGCGAACCACAGAAGGCAACAAGGCGTGCCCATGCTCGTCATGCAACACAGTGCTCATGCCGCTGCGTACAGTGGCGACGAGTGAGTTGGTGGTACCCAGATCAATGCCCACTGCCAATTTGTGCTGATGTGGGGCGGGGGACAATCCAGGTTCTGAAATCTGTAATAAGGCCATGAAACTCTAATCTTCCAACTGAGCGATCAGCTGATTCACATCTTCACTCACTTTATCAATAAACCGCAGCTTGCGGACGGTCAGTGCTGCTTGCGTCGGGGCGGCCACAATCTCGTTGGCCACTTGCTGCTGCAAGGTTTTTGCCTGTATTCGCATTTCTTTGAGTAATGCATCCAGTGCTGGAATATCTTTACCAAGCCTGGCGTCATCCATGGCTTCACGCCATTCCATTTGCGCCATTAAAAAATCACCAGGCATGGCGGTGTTATTTTCTTCATCGGTGGCAATGCCCTGCAGTTGCAGCAAGTAGCGGGCGCGAGATGTCGGCTGTTTGAGTGCCTGGTAAGCTTCATTCACCAGTGTGGCCATTTGCATGGATTGCATGCGGTCGGCGGGCGAAGCATTCACAAATTTATCCGGATGTACTTCCGCTTGTAACTTGCGGTACTGGCCATCCAGTACGGTCAAGTCCAGCTCAAACTGTTGCGGCAGCTGAAAGAGGGCGAAGTAGTTTTGCATAGTCTATTGGCCGCAGCGTCAGGCAGACGCTGCGTGTATTTGCAGCAACAATTAAACAGTAAACGACTCGCCGCAGCCGCACTCGTCTTTGACGTTTGGATTGTTGAACTTAAAGCCTTCGTTCAAGCCTTCCTTGGTAAAGTCGAGCTCAGTGCCATCGATATAGACCAGGCTTTTCGGGTCGACAATCACCTTGACGCCGTGGCTTTCAAATGACACATCTTCTGCTTGCATTTCGTCCACAAATTCCAGGGTGTAGGCCATGCCTGAACAGCCGGTGGTTTTGACGCCCAGGCGTAAGCCAAGGCCCTTGCCACGGTTGGCCAGGAACTTCTCGACACGGTTAGCTGCTGTTTCAGTCAGGGTAATTGCCATACGCTTAGCCTTGCTTGGATTTTAAGTCAGCAATCGCAGATTTGATTGCGTCTTCTGCCAGTACTGAGCAGTGGATTTTGACTGGTGGCAAAGCGAGCTCTTCCGCGATGGCAGAATTCTTGATTTCTTGTGCCTGATCCAGCGTTTTGCCTTTTAACCATTCGGTCACCAGCGAGCTGGAAGCAATCGCAGAACCGCAACCATAGGTCTTGAATTTGGCATCTTCAATCACGCCTGCATCATTCACCTTGATTTGCAATTTCATCACGTCACCACACGCAGGCGCGCCGACCATGCCGGTGCCCACATTCGGGTCATTTTTGTCCAGAGAACCCACGTTACGTGGATTTTCGTAGTGGTCCAATACTTTATCTGAGTAAGCCATGTTGTTGCTCCTATCAATTAAATCGCGATATTCGGAGGAGTATTCGCGTTTTAATTATAAAAAATATTTCTTTAGTGAATAAAAATTGCAGATTTCATTGTCTGGCAAGGCGGAGACATGCGCCGTTTAGTGTATCTAAACAAGCATGTCGACAACGCCGCCAGGCGATGAAAGAACAATTTTTAATGTTCCGCCCATTCTACTTTGGACAAATCAATTCCATCCTTGAACATCTCCCATAATGGGGACAGTTCACGCAATTTTCCAATTTTGCTCTTTAACAGGTCAATGGTGTAATCCACATCGGCTTCAGTAGTAAAGCGGCCAATGCTGAAACGGATAGAGCTGTGTGCCAGTTCGTCGGAGCGGCCCAAGGCACGTAACACATAGCTAGGCTCCAGGCTGGCAGAGGTGCATGCGGAGCCAGAGGAAACAGCAATATCCTTGATTGCCATGATCAGTGACTCGCCTTCAACGTAGTTAAAGCTAACGTTGAGGTTATGCGGCACGCGATGATCGAGGTCACCGTTGACGTAAGTTTCTTCAATTTGCAGCAGGCCGTTCAGCAAGCGGTCACGCAGTGCGCGGATACGCTCGTTTTCGCTAGCCATTTCTTCGCGTGCGATGCGGAAAGCCTCGCCCATCCCTGCAATCTGGTGCGTGGCCAGTGTGCCGGAACGCATACCGCGCTCATGACCACCGCCGTGCATCTGCGCTTCAATACGAATACGCGGTTTACGGCGCACATATAATGCGCCTATGCCTTTAGGGCCGTAGGTTTTGTGCGCAGAAAAGCTCATCAAATCCACGGGCAGCGTTTCCAGGTCAATCGCGACTTTACCGGTGGCTTGCGCCGCATCGACATGGAAAATCACATTATTGGCACGGCAGACATTACCCAGGGCGGTGATGTCCTGGATCACGCCGATTTCGTTATTGACCAGCATAATAGATGCCAGCACAGTATCCGGACGAATCGCGGCTTTGAATTTCTCAAGCGAAATCAGGCCATCGGCTTCTGGTTGCAGGTAAGTCGCTTCGTAGCCTTCACGCTCCAATTCACGTACGGTATCCAGTACGGCTTTGTGCTCAGTGGCTGCGGTGATAATGTGCTTGCCTTTGCTACCAGCATAAAAGTGCGCGGCACCTTTAATCGCCAGGTTATTCGACTCCGTCGCGCCTGAGGTCCACACGATTTCGCGTGGGTCGGCATTGACCAGCTTGGCGACTTCTTCACGCGCATTTTCTACGGCGTGCTCTGCGGTCCAGCCATACGGGTGGCTACGCGAAGCCGGGTTGCCAAAGTCTTCGGTCAGGTAAGGAATCATTTTTTGCGCCACACGTGGGTCTACCGGTGTGGTTGCAGAGTAATCCAGATAAATCGGCTTTCTTTCAGACATGTCTCATGCTCTTTCAATTAAAGTCTATGCCGCAACGGCATTTAATCCTTTCAGACGCTGCACTTGTTGCTGCAACGCTGCTAAAAACTGTGTGATTTCTTCACTGGTATTGCTATCGCTCAGGCTGACGCGCACCGCACCGCGTGCCAGGTCTGGCGTGATGTCCATTGCCAGTAAGACATGGCTGGGCTCTGTACTATCACTGGAGCAGGCCGAGCCGCTGGCAACCGCAAAACCAGCTTTATCGAGTGCCGTCACCAAGGTTTCGCCTTCAATATTGGTGATGGCAAAGAAACTGGTGTTTGGCAGGCGCTCGGCTTGTGACGCAAAAATCGTGGCGCCTAACTTGTTTAAGCCGGTTTCCAACTGGTCACGCAATTTTTGTACGACGGTGTGGCGCGCGTCCAGCGTTTCCATCGCCAATTGGCAAGCCCGGGCAAAACCGACAATGCCTGCGACATTTTCAGTGCCGCTACGCAGGCCACGTTCCTGGCCACCGCCATGCAATAAGGGTGCAATATCTACGCGTTTATCAAGAATCAAGGCGCCGACACCAATCGGGCCACCAATCTTGTGGCTTGATATCGTCATTGCATGTACGCCAAGCGCATGCATGTCGACGGCGATTTTGCCGAAGGCCTGTACGGCATCGGTATGCAATAACGCACCATGTGCTTTTGCCAATTGCGCCAACTCGGCTATCGGCTGTATGGCGCCGGTTTCATTGTTTGCCAACATGGCCGAAACTAAACCCGTGCGTGTGTTCAATGTTTGCTCTGCTAGCGCGAGGTCAATCACGCCCTGACTGTTGACGCCAAGCTGGGTGACTTTCCAGTCATGCCAGGCCAGCGATTGTGCCGGGCGGGTCACGCATGGATGCTCAATGGCACTGATCAGTAGCTGTAACGGGTTCAGGTTGGCCGTAATACCTTTAATCGCAAAATTATTCGCTTCAGTGCCGCCGGAAGTAAACACGACTTGTGACGCCTGAACACCGACGCACTCGGCAATCTGCTTTCTGGCTAGCTCCATCGCCTCACGTGCATTGCGGCCATAGACGTGGCGGCTGGTCGGATTGCCAGTCGCCTGGGTTAACCAGGGTAGCATCGCTTCCAGTACCTGCGGTTTTAATGCCGTGGTGCTGTTGTGATCCAGGAAAACGGTTTTCGTTGTCATAGCCAAATCTTAGGCGGCAATGGTTGCTTCAGAGCCACATTTTCTCGGTGCGAAGACCACTGTGCCCGCGCCTTTTTTGCGTTGCATCTCGACCATATCTGCCAGGCTAACGCCGGACAAATAATCCAGAATCTTGCTATTTAATGACGCCCAGAGCTCGTGCGTCATGCAGCGGCCTTCGTCATGGCAGTTTTCATTGCCGCCACATTGCGTCGCATCAATTTGTTCGTCCACGGCTGTGATAATGTCAGAGACTGAAATCTCGTGGTGCGATTTGGCAATACGATAACCACCGCCTGGCCCGCGCACGCTGGAAACCAGACCTTGCTTGCGTAAGCGGCTAAATAATTGTTCAAGATAAGATAGTGAAATGCTTTGACGCTCACTGATGCCAGCCAAGGTGACTGGCTTGTCCGCTTCGTAGAGCGCGATGTCCAGCATCGCGGTAACAGCAAAACGTCCTTTGGTGGTTAATCGCATCTTGAGATGACCTTTTAAAACAGAGTTGAATTGTATAATAACCTACTGTTTTAGTCAATTATTATGCTTGAAAAGTTCAAGTCATGCTGGGCGATGGTTTGAGGTAGGCGCTACTTGCCTTTGCGGGCAGTTACTCTGGCTTTTTGGCAAAGGCTTCACCGACGTTGCTGTCTGTTTCAACATCATTGAGTTTGGCTAATTGCACTTTCAGCTCGGCGATTTCTGCCTCTTGCTTGTGGGCATGATCCAGCAGGCTGTTAATCGCTTTGATCATGGGGTCATTTTCATCGTTGCCAACCGCGTAGGCGCTGAAGCCCATTTTTTGCGCGGCATCCTGGCGCTGTTTGGCTTTTTCTTCTTCGAGGATGCGGGCCGGAATGCCAACTGCTGTGGCGCCGTCCGGCACATCCTTGACCACCACGGCGTTAGAGCCAATTTTGGCGTTTTTACCAATCGTAATTGGCCCTAGCACCTTGGCACCTGCGCCAATCACCACGCCAGATTCCAGTGTAGGGTGGCGTTTGCCTTTGTTCCAGCTAGTACCGCCGAGGGTGACGCCATGATAGAGCGTGCAATCATCGCCAATGATGGCAGTTTCACCCACCACGACCCCCATGCCATGATCAATAAACACGCGGCGGCCAATGGTGGCGCCAGGGTGGATTTCGATGCCGGTGATCCAGCGCCCGAAGTGGGAGAGCGCGCGCCCTAGCCAATACAGGCGGTGACTCCACAACCAATGGCTGAAACGATGCAGAATCAAGGCATGCACACCAGGGTAGGTGGTCAGAATTTCAAAATGTGTGCGAGCCGCCGGATCGCGGTCAAACACAATCGAAATATCTTCTTTGAGGTGCTTAAACATGCGCGCATTATGCCATTAAGTTAAGCGCACGTCTAAAGCCAGCATGCGCGCCTATGGTCAATTTTAATATTTGTCATGTTTTTTCGGATTGACGGTCAGCGTCAAAATGCCACGTAACAAATTGACCTCTTCTTTTTCCAATCGGCTACGGCCATAGAGGCGGCGCAGGCGTTCAAACAGCTTTTTCGGCGCACGTGGATTGATATAGCCGATATGTTCCAGTACCTCGCGCATATGCTCGTAAAAACGCTCCAGATCATCCTGTGTGGCGAGCTCGATCGGCTTCTCGGCGTAATGTAATTCGCCGGTCGTGATCGCCATGCGCGTTTCGTAGCTCATGATTTGTACCGCCTGCGCCAGGTTGAGCGAGGTGTACTCAGGATTGGCAGGAATTGTTGCCAGCACATGACAAAGGTCAGCCTCGGCATTACTCAGACCGCTCATCTCGGTACCAAACACCAGTGCGACCTGACTATGGCTGGCAACGGACTTTACCTCTTGCGCCGCCTCACGCACCGTCATCACCTGTTGTGACAGTGAGCGTTCCTTGCCGCTGACCCCAATCACAAACTGGCAGTCGGCGAGCGCTTCCTCCAGGGTTTCTGTCACGACGGCTGTTTCCAGCAGGTCGGCGGCATTGACTGCCAATGAGGTGGCTTCGCTATCTGGAAAGTGTTTTGGGCGCACCAGGTAAAGACGGCTTAAGCCCATGGTTTTCATGGCGCGCGCCGTGGAGCCAATGTTGCCAGGATGGCTGGTTTGGCATAAAACGACGCGGATATTTGAAAAAATGGCGGATTCAGTATTGAGTGACATGGGTAAATTTTGCCGTTGTGTTTGTGGCTAAGCGTGTAAAAAGCTAAAATAGCATTTTATCAGTGAATCAAGATCCCACAGCATGCATCCAATCCTGAATGTCGCCATTCGCGCCGCGCGTGAAGCAGGCAAAATCATCAACCGTGGCGCCATGGACATCGGCGCCTTAAAAGTCGAGCAAAAAGACACTAACGATTTTGTGAGCGAAATCGACCGCAATGCCGAGCAAGCCATTATCAATATCTTAAAAGAAGCTTATCCAAACCACGGTTTTTATGGCGAAGAAACGGGTAAAACCAATAGCGAATCCGACAATATCTGGATTATCGACCCGCTAGATGGCACCACTAACTTTTTGCATAACTTCCCGGCTTACTGTATTTCAATTGCCCTGCAAGAAAAAGGCGTGCTGACCCAGGCCGTGATTTACGACCCGGTGCGCAATGACCTGTTTACCGCCACCAGAGGCAGCGGTGCGTTTTTGAACAACCGCCGTATTCGCGTCACCCAGCGTACCAAATTGCAAGAAGCATTGCTTTCCACTGGGTTCCCATTCAAGGATTTCAGCTATCTGGATACCTATATCAACATTTTCCGCGACATGGCCAAGAAAACCGCCGGTTTACGCCGACCTGGCTCTGCCGCGCTGGATCTGGCCTATGTTGCCGCTGGGTTCACTGACGGTTTCTTCGAGATCAACCTGTCACCGTGGGATATTGCAGCGGGCGCCTTGTTAGTACAGGAGGCTGGCGGGATTGTCGGTGACTTTGAAGGCAATGAAAGCTGGTTGCGTACGGGTAATATTGTGGCAGCCAACCCGAAAGTGTTTGGACAAATGCTACAGGTGATTGCGCCACATCTGACTGAGCGTATCAAGACGCCGACATTGGGCATGTAGTTTTTTCTGATGTTGAATGATGAACCCGGATAGAGATGTCCGGGTTTATTTTTTGTGGCTGATTGGTTGGGAAGGTCATTCTTTACTATGCTTATCCGTAAGGTTGTTTTTCGCCTTTTCGGCGAGTTACTTTTCTTTGCTTGCACAAAGAACAAGTAACCAAAAGAAAGTGCACCCTAGCTTCCGCTTGTTTCCTGCGCTACTCGGTTTGCCGGGCGGCAATCAAAAACTCGCTCCTGCGGAGCTCAAACAGTTGCTTGCCGACTACTCCCGCCAATCCTGCGTTGCTCGGCGCGGCAGATGGGGACCCCGAACACCTAGTGAGTGCCACCATTAATGCTCTTAACAAACCAATCTGTTTTTTAACCGTTCAAACTTCTACTATGTGAGTTTGGCGAGATAAATCCCCATTCCATCACGCTGAGTAGCGGAGACAAAATAAGAGTAGAGGGAGCGACTGTCCGAATCCCGCGGTGGGCTGCGTAGTGTGCAGCCCGCTAGGATGAGTTTCGTGACCGGCTTATGCTTAAGTCCGGCAAAGCAACGGACGAAAGTCCTAATTTGAGCAACGCAAGGGAGCCGAAGGCCGTGATGGCTGGGTGTCTTCCTCTTTGGTTACTTTCTGGGGGACAAGCACCAGAAAGTGACTCGCCTAGAGGCGAAAGAGAGTGCAGCTTAAAACTCACATCTCTAAATGTTAAGAATAACTTTCTTCCATCATTGTCTTTCCAAAAGCACGCTCAGCAAAAAACATGCTTTTGTTGTAAGATGCAGTGGCTATTTATTCCAACATCTCTAAATCAAAAGTATCTCTGCATGTCCTTCGAAAACCATACCCCCATGATGCGTCAATACCTGACGTTGAAAGCACAGTATCCCGATATGCTGCTGTTTTACCGCATGGGCGATTTTTACGAACTGTTTTTTGAGGATGCTGAAAAAGCGTCGCGTTTGCTTGGGATTACGCTGACCCGTCGTGGTGCCAGTAATGGTGAGCCGATTAAAATGGCTGGCTTGCCTTATCACGCGGCCGAGGGGTATCTGGCCAAACTGGCAAAGATGGGTGAGGCGGTGGCGATTTGCGAGCAGGTGGGCGATCCGGCGACCTCTAAAGGACCGGTGGCGCGTGAGGTGACGCGTATCCTCACGCCTGGTACCTTGACGGATGCCGCGCTGCTGGACGAAACACGCGATAATACTTTGCTGTGTGTGGCTAAAGGTGAGGGTGTGCTGGGCTTGGCACGGCTTAACCTGGCCTCGGGTGAGTTTGTGTTGAGTGAAATTGCGCCCGGGCATTTGTCGCAGGAGCTGGAGCGTATTCATCCGGCGGAGTTGGTGATTGCGGAAGACCATAGTTCAGACGTGCTGCAGCAATGCCGCTGTGCCAAAAAGCGCCTGGCACCATGGCAGTTTGATCTGGATACTGCTAATCGCAGCCTGACGCAGCAGTTTAATACCCATGATCTGGGTGGTTTTGGCTGTGGTGAAATGCCTGCGGCCGTGACTGCTGCGGGCGCTTTGCTTGAGTATGTCAAACATACCCAACGCACCGCGTTGCCGCATATTGTGGGTTTGCGCGTGGAACAGGGCGATCATTATCTGCAACTAGATGCTGCGACCCGCCGCAATCTGGAAATAGATACAACGATACGCGGTGAAACGACGCCGACCTTATACTCGCTGCTCAATTCGACCCAAACAGCCATGGGTGCACGTTTGTTGCGCCATTGGTTGCATCATCCTCTGCGCAATCAACACACCATACAGCAGCGTCATTTGGCTGTGGCTGAGTTGCTGGAGCAATTCCTGGATAGTACGTTGCAGCAGGTGCTGCATCCGATTGGTGATATTGAGCGCATGACTGCGCGCGTGGCACTTAAATCTGCCAGGCCACGCGATTTGTCGGGCCTGCGCGATAGCTTGTTACAACTACCCACGATTGTCACCACGTTGCCACCACCTGAATCCAGCTTGTTAAAAGGCTTGCTGGCAGAGTTGCAAGTACCTGCTGATGCGTTGCAGGTATTGGTTCAGGCAATCCAGGCCGAGCCTTCGGCAGTGCTGCGCGAAGGCGGGGTGATTGCGACTGGCTATGATGCTGAGTTAGATGAACTGCGTGCGATTCAGACTGATCATGGTGACTTTTTGCTGCAATTTGAAGCCGCTGAAAAGGCGCGTACCGGCATCGCTAACCTCAAGGTGGAATACAACAGCGTACATGGCTTTTATATCGAAATCAGCCGCTTGCAAGCTGAAAGTGCACCGCCCGAGTATCGTCGTCGCCAGACCTTGAAAAATGTAGAACGCTTTATTACGCCTGAATTAAAAGCATTTGAAGACAAAGTGTTGAGTGCCAACGAGCGGGCGCTGGCACGTGAAAAAATGCTATATGAGCAAGTGCTGGAGGCGTTGTTGCCGCATATCGCAAACTTGCAACGGATTGCCACGGCTGTGGCGACGTTAGATGTATTGGCCTGTTTTGCCGAGCGTGCCCGTGCGCTTCATTATATACAGCCGGAATTCCGGCCAGATATCGGCCTGGATATCCAGCATGGCCGCCATCCGGTGGTGGAAAGTATCGCCCAGCCTTATGTGGCCAACGATGTGGCGCTCAATCCGTATCGCCAGTTGCTATTGATCACTGGCCCCAACATGGGTGGTAAATCGACATTTATGCGGCAGACAGCGCTGATTGTGTTGTTGGCCTATTGCGGCAGTTTTGTGCCAGCACAAGTTGCGGTGATTGGGGATATTGACCGTATTTTCACCCGTATTGGTGCTTCTGATGACCTGGCAGGTGGCCGCTCAACCTTTATGGTGGAGATGACGGAAACCGCCAATATCCTGAATAATGCCAGCGCGAACAGCCTGGTATTGCTCGATGAGATCGGCCGCGGCACCAGCACTTTTGATGGTTTGAGCCTGGCATGGGCGGTGGCTAAACAGTTACTGGAAAAAAACAAATCTCTGACTTTGTTTGCCACGCACTACTTTGAGCTGACACGCATTGTCGATGAGGCCAAACACGCCGCCAATGTACATCTGGATGCGGTTGAGCATGGCCAAGGCATTGTCTTTTTGCACAAGGTAGAAGAGGGCGCGGCCACCATGAGCTATGGTATCCAGGTCGCGCAACTGGCTGGAATCCCCAAGTCCGTCGTGCAATTGGCCAAGCGCAAATTGCAGCAACTCGAAAATCAGACCATTGCCGCCACGCCGCAAAATGACCTGTTTGCAGCAAGCCATATACCAGAGGAGCCACCTTTGCACCCGCTGGTTGCAGAATTGGAACGTATTCAGCCAGATGACTTAACCCCTAAGCAGGCGTTAGAGTTACTGTATCTTTTGAAAAAACAACTGTGAGGATTTGACCATGCAAAAACCTGCTATTACCCAACAAGCCATCCATGAGTTGCTTGCCAACCGCTGGAGCGGTCGCGCCTATGATGCGGGCAAAGCTGTCAGTCAGGAGCAAGTGGTCAGCCTGCTTGAAGCTGCCCGCTGGGCGCCTTCGTGCTTTGGCGATCAACCGTGGCGTTATGTATTCTGTAACAAGGCAGATAACATGCAAGCCTGGCAGGCGGCATTTGATTGTCTGGTTCCGGGCAATCAAGGCTGGGCCGTCAACGCGCCTGTGCTGTTGTTGATTTGTGCGGATACCTTGTTTGGCCATAATGACAAACCCAATAAATGGGCAGCATATGATACCGGTGCTGCTACTGAGAACCTCTGCTTGCAAGCCACTGCTCTGGGTTTGATGGCTCACCAGATGGGGGGCTTTGATGCCGACAAGGCACGCACCACCTTTAAAGTGCCTGAACGTTACCAGATTTTAGCCATGGTGACGGTTGGCTATCAGGCTGCCATAGAGGGATTATCGGAAGAGGATAAAGCCCGTGAGGTAGCTGCCCGTAGCCGCAAACCACTAGATGAGTTATTTTTTAATGGCCTATGGCAAGGTCAGTAATTCGGCAAGGTCAGTAATTCGTCACATCTGCCCATGCGGCATTGGCCCGTTTGGGTAGATAAGCCGCTAATCAATAAGATTGTTGTTGAGTTATTTTATTTGATGATTTAGGATTGCTCATCACTATAAGTTTAATTAAAAAAATGCCTGCTAATACAGGCCTATTCTTTGAGGAGAGAGAAGATGTCGATATCACGTTTGTTTAAAACACTGGTAGCTGCCGCCTTGTTCGCTGGCGTGTCACTGGCAAACGCAGCTAGTTATAGTTTCGTTGGCAGCTGGTCTGTTTATAACGATGCAGCACCTGAGTGGAGCGATAGTGCTTATGATGCCACTAATGGCCCATTAGCCTACACTGCACAAGAAGCGGCTGCACTGTTATTCGGCGGCTCAGCTTCCGATTATGTCATCAGCACCATTGATAACAATCCATTAAATATTAACTTTCAGGGTTGGTATGACGTGATTGGTTATGGTGGCGCACAGTTCGCACAAGACTACAGCAACAAATACAATGGTTTGTACTATGGCCCGGTAGATTCATTTGAGGCATCTAACATTAATTCAGCAGCCTCTGCCTTTATTAGAGACAACAGTGTCACCAGTCTCAACTATGCATTCAGAATTACTGCTGTACCAGAGCCAGAAACTTATGGCTTGTTGATGGCAGGTCTGGGTGCCATTGTGTTGGTACGTAGAAGAAAATACAACGCTTAATTCAAGCGTGTAAAACAAAAAAGTCGGCGATTGCCGGCTTTTTTTGTTTGTGGGCATTTGTGTATCAACATCCAATGAAAATTTCTCTGGCAGCAGTTTCGTCTGTTAAAATAAGACCTATAAAAAAACAATTTTTTGGACTGGAGATAGTATGGCGGTTGTAACACTGACCAAAGATAACTTTAAAGAAACCATCGAAAGCAATGCGTTCGTGGTTGTCGATTTCTGGGCACCTTGGTGTGATCCTTGCGTGGCATTCACGCCGACGTTTGAGGCGGCTGCGGCCAAAAATCCAGACATCGTGTTTGGGATGGTGAATACTGAAACTGACCCGGAGATTTCTGAGTATTTCGAAGTGAAGCAAATTCCAGGATTGCTGGTGATTCGCGAGCGCGCAGGTATTCATGCGCAAGTGGGTGAGATTGGTGCGCCGGCATTGGATGAGATTATCAAATGGGCACGTGAGTTTGATATGACAGCTGTGCGGGAGTATTACAAGGCGGAAGATGCCAAGCAATAATTGCTGATTGTTGTATTTAAAAAGCCATGCATTGCATGGCTTTTCGCTTTTGCAGCGAGTTACTTTTCTTTGCTTGCACAAAGCGAAGGTTGTTTCATGAGTAATTCTATTTCGCCTCTAGGCGACCTTCTTTCTTATGCTTGTCCATAAGAAAGAAGGCAAAGAACAAGACACCCCAGCTTCCGCTTTTTCCTTGCGCTACTCGGTTTGCCGGGCGCCCATCGAAACTCGCCCTGACAAGCCACACAGAACGTGGCTTGTTGCGGAGCTCGGACAGCCGATGGCCGAAAACTCCCGCCAACCCTGCGTTGCTCGGCGCGGCAGATGGGGACCCCGACCACCCGCGAGCGCCATCGTTTAGCAGGTTTAACAAAAGAATCTGATTTTTGAACCGTCCGCATTTATTCAATGTGAGTTTGGCGAGATAAATCCCATCCCATCACGCTGAGTAGCGGAGACAAAATAAGAGTAGAGGGAGCGACTGTTTGAGCACCGCGGCAGCTTGCGTCGTGTGCAAGCTGCTAGGGCGAGTTTCGTGACCGCTTATTTTGTTGAGCAACGCAAGGGCGCCGTAGGCCGTGATGGCTGGGTGTCCTCCTCTTTGGTTACTTTCTGGGGGACAAGCACCAGAAAGTGACTCGCCGAGAGGCGAAAGAAAACGCTACATTCCTATGTAAACATTGGCTAAATTCATGTTTCTTGTTCACTCCTAATCCACTGGTACTTTCGCCCGTGCCACCACATTCCTCAATACAAAACTGGTATGTACGCCGGTAACCCCTGCAATTTTGGTAATTTTATGCAGTAACAGATGCTGGTAATCATCCATGTCCCTCACAACAACCTTAAGCAAATAGTCCGATTGCTGGCCGGTAATCAACAGGCATTCCAGCACCTCAGGAATATTAACGATGCTGCTTTCAAAGTTGGCAAAACGTTCGGGGGTATGTTGATCCATCGAAATACCGATGAGTGCCATCAGGCTCAATCCAAGCTTTTTGGCATCGACCAATGCCTGATAACCTAGAATCAGGCCTGCTTGTTCTAGTGCTTTAACTCTTCTCAGGCATGGCGCAGGAGAGAGGCCAATGCGGTCAGCGAGTTCCTGGTTGCTGATATGTCCGTCCGTTTGCAGGATGCTGAGAATGGCTTTGTCGAATCGGTCTAATTTCATTTAAATTTCAACTTTAATTTAATATTGAAATAATATTACCAAAATAATTAAAATATTGAAATAATATTTTTTAAATTGTCTTATTTTGGCTAAATTAGCAATTTAATTTTTTGCCAAAGCTCTATCATGTCTTCTGTCAAAAACAAAACATATGGAGCACAGCATGCAGACACAATCCGCACAAAAATATCAGACCTTCCCCCCCGTGAGCCTCAAAGACCGCCAATGGCCGAATGCCGTGATTACCCAGCCGCCGATCTGGATGAGCACCGATCTGCGTGACGGCAATCAGTCATTGTTTGAGCCGATGGATGCAGATAAAAAACTGCGCATGTTTAATATGCTGTGCCAAATGGGGTTTAAAGAGATTGAAGTGGCGTTTCCTTCGGCTTCGCAAACTGATTTTAATTTTGTGCGCAGCCTGATTGAGGAAAAACGCATTCCCGACGATGTTACGATAGAAGTATTGACACAGGCGCGTGAGCACCTGATACGTCGCACCATGGAGTCAGTGCGTGGTGCGCGTCGTGTGATTGTGCATATTTACAATGCGATTTCACCTACGTTTAGGGAGGTCGTATTCAATATGAGCAAGGCGGAAGTGAAGGCGATGGCGGTGGATTCTGTGAAACTGGTTAAGGTGCTGGCAGCTGATATGCCGGAAACGGAAATCATCATGCAATATAGTCCAGAGACCTTTACTGCGACTGAACTTGCGTTTTCCAAAGAGGTCTGCGATGCGGTCACCGAGGCTTGGGAAGCAACACCAGCGCGCAAAGTGATTATCAATTGCCCGGCAACGGTAGAGGTTGCCAGCCCAAATGTGTATGCAGACCAGATTGAGTGGATGCATCGTAATCTGGCGCGCCGCGATAGCATCATTCTGAGCCTGCATCCGCATAATGACCGCGGCACAGCCGTGGCAGCGACTGAGCTTGGCATCATGGCGGGTGCTGATCGTGTCGAAGGTTGCCTATTTGGGCATGGTGAGCGTACGGGTAATGTTGACCTGGTAACTGTGGCACTGAATATGTATACGCAAGGCGTGCATCCGGGCCTGGATTTTTCTGATATTGATGCGATTGGGCGTACGGTAGAAGAGTGCACGCAGATCGAGATTCATCCGCGCCATCCTTATGCGGGTGATCTGGTATTCACGGCGTTTTCGGGCTCACACCAGGATGCGATCAAAAAGGGCTTTGCCAGTCAGCAAGCAGATGCACGCTGGAATGTGCCTTACCTGCCGATAGACCCCAAAGACCTGGGCCGTAATTATGATTCGATTATTCGTGTCAACAGCCAGTCAGGCAAGGGCGGGGTGGCTTACCTGATGGAAAGCCACTATGGGGTGGTGATGCCTCGACGTATGCAGGTGGAGTTTTCTGGCGTGGTGCAGCAATATACGGATCAGCATGGCAGCGAAGTTGGGCCTGCCGAGCTGTGGCAACTGTTTAATGCGCATTATGTGGCTGCGGTAGTGCCGATGCACTTTCAGGATTACCAGCTGGAGACACACGCACAAGGACAGGCGATCCGCATGCATATTGCTGTAGATGGTGTGCCAACCATTGCCAGTGGGCATGGTAATGGGCCGGTCGATGCTGCGATTCATGCGCTGCAGAATATCGGTATTCAGGTGCAGGTACGCAGTTTTGAAGAGCGCTCGCTGGGGGCAAGCAGTTCAGCCGGGGAGGCGATGGCTTGTGCATTTGTCGAGGTCGTCTGCCAGGGCAAGGTCTGCTATGGCGTGGGCATGGATACCAATATTGTGACGGCTTCGATCAAGGCAATCTTCAGCGGCATGAACAGATGTGCTGTGCAACCTGCAGCGCTGGTTAAAACCGCTTGATTGATGCGTAACGCCCTGCCATCAACGCTGTTGGTGGGGTGTGCTTACCAATGACCTGTGGTGATCAGTGTATAAATGAAATAAACGCCAATCAGCATCATGGCATAGACAGGCAGCTCGCTGGCAGAGCGGCGTTGCTGGTTGCTAATATGGGTGATGTAACGGTGAAAAGCGACGACGACTATCAGCAGGATAAACGCGATCACACCGTTGATGGGTGTCGCCGTGACCCATTGTAACCAGTCTGCCGGGCCTTGGTCACTGCCAAACACGTGTACGGCGATGCCGATAAAGCCGCAGAGCATCAGCCCCAGGGTGACGAGTGCCTGTACAACTTGCCAGGCACTATCGGGGCGAATCGTACGGTTTTTGCTGTAACGGTTTGGATCCATACGGCACTCCTTTCAAACAGCAACCATGCGCAAGAGGTCAGAGGCGCAAGGCTGGTTTTGCGAGCCCGTCAGGCAGTGCGGGCTTAACTATTGCTACTTATTGTAGCCGGATTCGCTGGCAAATAGCTGATAGGGTCAACTGGTTTGCCTTTTTGCCTGATTTCAAAATGTAGCATGGGTGACTTGTTATTGGCTGCGGCTGGTAAGTTAGCAAGTTTTTCACCTGATGCCACAAAAGCACCTTCTTTGACCAAAGAGTTACCTTGATGTGCATAGACGGATAGCAGGTTGCTGTTATGTTTGATAATAATCAGCTTGCCATACCCACGCACATCCATACCACTGTAGATCACTTTGCCTGCACCGGCTGCATTAATTGCCTGGCCTGCGTTACCGGTAATATTGAGGCCCTTGTTGGTTTGTGCGTCAAAGCTGGTGCTGACTTTGCCTGCCAAAGGCCATTGCCATTGAATATCACCATCAGCAATCGCTTCTATATCGCTGCTTGTGGCATTTTTGCCAGCATCTGCTGAAGCGGGCGCTGGATTGTTTGCGGCTGACGTTGCTGCGGTGTCACCTGCGGCGTTCATATCCGGGCGGCTAATGGCGGAGGTCACAACTTCTGCATCATCAGCGGTACTGGCTGCTTCATTGACTTTGTTGCTGACCGTGGAGGCCTTGGCATTGAGGTTCAACACTTGGCCGACATGGATCTCATAGGGCGCCTGCAACTGGTTAATGTCGGCCAGCTTCATAAATGGAATACCAAATTTACGGCCTATGCTGTACAGCGTATCGCCTTTTTGCACCAGATACTGGCTGGCACCTATCGTCGGCACTGTTGGTGTGGCTGCTTTACTTTCGCCGCTTGTGGCCGGGCTGCTGCTGACTGGCGCACGCGGCATGGGTGAGTTCAGCGCGCAAGCTGCCAGTGTGCAGGCTGCACCCCATACCGTTAGCAAAGTGCGTAAATTCATGATAAAGCAGTGCCTCCCAACAATGGAACAAACTTCACTGGTTCCAGCGCGATTTGTTGTACACCTTGTGCGGTGCGTTCGATCAGATGTAATACTTGCTCGTTGGTGCCGACCGGGATCACCATGCGGCCGCCAACGGCCAGTTGTTCAACCAGTTCTTGTGGCACATGACTGGCCGCGGCCGTTACCATAATGGCATCAAACGGACCATAACTCTTCAAACCCAGGCTGCCATCGGCGTGGTCGAGTTTGACGTTGGTGCATTTGAGGGTACGCAAATGGTTTCTGGCCTTCATCACCAGTGGCCGAATGCGCTCTAATGAGTAAACCTCTGCACTGACACGTGATAAGACGGCTGTTTGATAGCCGCAGCCAGTACCGATTTCAAGTACCTTGTTCAACGGTTTGCCATTACGCAAAATTTGCGTCATTTTTGCCACAATATAGGGTTGTGAAATGGTTTGGCCATAACCAATCGGCAATGAAACATCTTCATAGGCGCGGATAGACAGTGCTTCATCGACAAAGATGTGGCGCGGAATATCGGCCATAGCCGCAATCACCACTTCATCCTGAATGCCTTGCTCGCGCAGGCGGGTCAGCATGCGTTCACGCGTGCGTGACGAGGTCATGCCTATGCCGGTTTTACTTGATGTTCTAGGAATCGCCATAATACTTAATTCTTGGCTTGCAGCCATTGTTGCATGGTTGCAATTTGGGAGTGCCGGGTCAGGTCTACCTGGATAGGGGAGATGGAAACATAGCCTTGTGCCACCGCATGAAAGTCTGTACCTTCGCCGCCGTCGTTCGGTTGCCCGGCTGCGCCTACCCAATAGACCGTTTCGCCACGCGGGGTTTGCAATTGAATCACCGGTTCGGCTTTGTGGCGTTTACCCAGGCGGGTAATTTGGCGCCCTTTGATATCTTGCAATGGTACATCCGGCACGTTGATATTCAGTAGCGTGGGCTCAGTAAATTCACTGTGGTTATATTGTTTGACCAGCTCAACCACAATTTTTGCGGCAGTTTCAAAGTGCGCGGGCTGGTGTTGCGCCATAGAGACGGCAAATGAAGGAATGCCCAGCAGGTAGCCCTCAGTCGCAGCGGCGACAGTGCCTGAGTAAATGGTATCGTCGCCCATGTTGGCGCCATCATTAATACCGCTGATGACCATGTCCGGCATTTCCTGCATGAGGCCAGTGAGGGCAATATGGACGCAATCGGTGGGTGTGCCATTGACGTAATAAAAGCCATTGGCCGCTTGCTTGACGCTTAAGGGGCGATCCAGTGTTAAGGAGTTGCTGGCGCCGCTGCGATTACGTTCCGGCGCCACCACCGTGATATCGGCAATTTTGCTTAAGTGGGTGGCTAGCGCGTTTAGACCGGGTGCCAGGTAGCCATCATCATTGGATAACAGAATTCTCATGCCCGATATTATATAAGGTTTACCAGGCTTGTCAGCGCCTGCGCATGAAAGAATTTACTGCAAAAATAGACCGTTGATGAACGTTACAACAGCCAGCTCAGGCAAGCTGGTAACGGCGGCCTGTATATTTTGCATAGGCAATGACGCTGGCAAAGAAAATCAGGCTCAGTATGACTTCGCTGGCTGCCAGCCAGCGCGATAAACCTGATTCTGACCAGGTTCTGACCGCACCTTCGGTAAAGTAGAACAGGATCAGCATGCCAGACCATTGGTAGGTATAGCGTTTCCCGCGCAAAATGCCAAATAGCGGTAGCAGTAATGGCAAGGTTTTGAGGAATAACAGGCTGCCACCGGCCCGCAGTGGCGCCCAGAAAATTTCCCAACCCAGGCACAACACAATGAGGCCAAGCAGGCTGATACTTGCCGCGATGCGGCTGATGGATAAAATACGTGGAATCATGATCGGCAGGCTTGTGATAAGGCGACCAGTGCTTTGCGTGCATCCATCGCGTTTAATACGGGTTGTTCAAATTGAAAACGTAACTGGCCATGTATTTCTTCGCCTTGATGATATTGCACATCAAAGCCGTCGGCATCCAGGCCAACCATTTCTGCGTGATCAGCTGCCACCCCATGCACATGCTGGCAATATTGCAGCAAGCTGTCTTTGTGGTCTTCGTTCATATGCGCAACGATGCCGCCTTCTTGCGCTGATAACATACTCTCTGCCAGGCCATCATTCAGCGCATGGCCTTCAAACCAGCCCATGCGCCCAAAACCGGCGATATAGCGCACCTGTTCAACCTGGATGCGGTAAAAATGAAAATCATGCATATCAAAGTAGCTGGCGGCCTGTGGCAAGTAGCGCAGATAACGTGCACGCAAATCTTCGTCCTGTTTGTCGCAATGAACGGCTTCGCCCATCAGGGTCAACCGCGCATTGGCCTGCAAATCATCTGCGCCTGAAAATACCAGCAAGGAGACTTTCGGATTTTCGAGGATGTTTTTAGTGTGCTCGGCAATCGTGCTGATTAATATGATCGGCTCAGCCTGCTGGTTGCAGACAAACGGCGCTACCGAGCCAAATGGAAAGCCAGGATATTTCATCGAATGTGTCGACAAAATGGCATGGCGGGTTGAAAACAGAAACTGGCGGGCTTCATGGGCGAGGGCAGCAGACATAGCGTACTTTTCCTGAAAAACGGTTATTGCAATTTGAGTGCAGTTTCGGCCAGGCGTTTCCCCAGCGCCATGCACAACTTCTTCTCATCATCAGATATTGGCTGGTCATCCATGGCACCACCGATGTGACTCGCGCCATAAGGCGTGCCGCCTGTTTTGGTGGTACCCAATTGCGGTTCGGAATAGGGCAGTCCTAACATCAGCATGCCGTGGTGCATCAGCGGAATCATCATGGTCATCAGTGTCATTTCGTTACCGCCATGCAGTGAGCCACTGGAGGTGAATACTGCCGCTGGCTTGCCGATCAGAGCACCCTTGAGCCACAGCCCAGCGGTGCCATCAAGAAAATACTTCATGGGTGCGGCCATATTACCAAAACGCGTCGGGCTGCCCAAGGCCAGCCCGGCACAGTCTTCCAGATCCTGCAACGTAGCATAAGGCGCCCCGGAGGCAGGAATGTCGGCTTCGATTGCCTCACAGTTGGCAGAGACTTTAGGCACCGTGCGTACGCGCGCGGTTACCCCGGTGACACTTTCCACGCCACGCGCAATCAATTGTGCCATCTCTTTGACGGCCCCGCCTTGTGAATAATAAAGTACAAGAATTTCAATCATCTTTTTGCTGAAATGACCTAATGGCCCTTTTACCTGTTTGTGTTAAGTAAGGATTTATAAGTGAAAATGGAATCAAAACGTCGCTATTGCAGGCATTCGCAGCGTAAGATGATGATGTACGAAAGAAAAACCCTGCTCGAGTTACCCATGGGAAATTATAAAAATCGACACTAGCTGTACATGACTCAACCATTTCCTTCTCTAGTGAAGCAAGATACCTCTTCTCCAGTAACTTACCAAGAGGTTTATTTTTGTCTATTTGTTTAAATTTTGTGTCAAGTAAAGTGTTTTGTTTTAACCACTTGCTTGTATCTACTTCATGACCTGTTTGAAGACTGAAAACGTTTCCTCCGGCACTGTATAAAGGATGTGCCTGCCCACAGTATTGTTCCCAGCTACTGTAAAGAACCAAGTATGCTGTATTCCAATCAATAATTTTGTAGGTACTTTCTGCATAGCCGTTACCTTGGGATTGCATGTTCCGAACTTCATGAAAACAAGACAAATGCTCATCAAGCGTTTCCTGTAAACGTTTCGTCAGTTCAACATTAAGCTTTTCTTTCCCCGCATCAGCATCAGTGATTTGGATAGTGTAAGAGTTAGTCCCTTTGCCTTTTAGAATTCGATAGGCGTGTTGCCTGAAGTGATAAGTCTTTTTATCTAACTCTAGCGGAATATGCCATGATGAGTGATACGTTTCAGTTCGAACAGCCGTTATAGCGTATGAGCTTTGATTATTTGTAGAGTGCCAAATAGCTGTGAGTGTTTCCTCATCACAACTGATTGCAGTGATGTGCCCGGTCACAATTCCAGACATTGTTTGTTCTGTCCAAGCATCTTTCTCAATATCATAGTTTAAGAAAAGCTCTTCACCTGACTGATCGTAAAAATAACTTCCATGGCTTTGGTTTTCGAAGGTCGTTAAACCTAATTGCATGGTGATAGATTTATTTCCTAATTTACCATGCCAATTGCCCTCCATAGGACATGCAAAAACACTATCTATTTGTAAAAAAAATAAGCAAAAACACAATCTACAAAGCAGCTTGTTAATTTGAATGCGATGCATGACTTTTTTTATTTTCCTTTTTAGCGTAGTTCTGGAAATGTAAGCGTTCTTCACTCGCTGGATTCAGCCATTCAATTTTCTTCATATTCGAATAAGGGCTGGATATGTTAAAACGGTCTACGATGGGCCATGTTTCTTTGTCGCCGCCACATGTTTCTGAGTGCTTTTCATGCACAGCGATAATGATGTATTTCTTGCCATCAGTTTCAGGAAAAAAGTACAGACATTCAATACGGTGACGGTTTTGATAGAGATGGGTTGCCTCTATCGCTTGCACCAATGTGTGGATGGCTTTCGTTTGATTGGGTGAAAGCTTCTCATCAGCGGATGCCAGAGAGGTATATATGAAACTTAAAATAATTATAAATCGGCTCAAGGGCCTAATCATACGCTAGGGTCCAATTTGTAACTGACGTTGCTATTTGCATCAACTGTAATCAGATTACCGGCTTTCAGCGTGTCCAGCAGCTTTTTAACTTCATCTTGATCTATGTTTTTATGTCTGAAAAGAGATTGTATAGTGGTCAGTAATGTCTTCTCTTTTCTTGGTTTTGAGCTACCGCGTTGTTTCAGGTTGTCAATAATGGCTGCTACTTTATCATCGGCTGTATTCGCTTCAGAAATTCTGAATAGCGGCATATCCTCCAGCTTGGTAGATCTGGCACACAATATTTTTTGAGATTTCAGATGACGGATAAGCGGGTCAAATCCCTTGTCTTTGGAAATAATGTGAAAGAAGCTGTTGGGAAGGTCTTTGGCGAGTTTGCCTATATAGAATGCAATATGAAAGTCCAGCGCATTGGCGCCATTTCCATCAATTCGGATGTAATCTGCTTTGTTTCCCAAAGGTTGCAGCGTCTTGGCAATCTCTAGTGAGATTTTGGTTTGATGCTCTCCCAAGAAAACCAATACGAAAAAGTGCTCTTGATTTAATAATGAAAGATTTTTAGGTTGTACGTTTTCATAATCGATCAAAACAATATTTGTTTTCATGTTTATTTCTCGCAAGATCGTCTTGAGGCAGGATGCTGCAAATTTGTAGGCACGCTTTAATGGAGTGACTAATATTCATTGTAATTCCTACATCATCTGCAAGGCTAGCGTTGGTTTTTTAGTGTCCTGAGTCATCATGCTCTATATTTAGTCAAAGCTAAAACCATAAAATATATCCAGTGCATTATCAGAGCCGGTTCTGGTTTCGATGGAGATGCGTTTGGTCAGTTGGTAGGTGAGTTTACCAACATTTAACAGGCCGACAATGCTTTTTTCGTAGCCAACTACCAGGTTACGATTGATCCGCTTGCCGACGCTGACAGCGTAATTGGTGGGGCCAGTGCCACGTACATCTATGCTATCCAGGCCAACCGCTTGCGCAATCTTGGTTTGCAGCGAGACGGAGTCGCCTTGTGATAACAGCGCGCCTGCTGCAACAGATAACAAGGCCATATCACTGCTGCCGACTTGCGACATGGGTTGGCCCAGTACCAATAGTGAAATCTTATTTTCGTTGCTGGTATCAGGCGTTGAGACCAGTTTTAGTTGCGGGGTTTGCAGGCTGCCATTGATTTGAAGACCAACTTTGGTACTTTCTACTTGTCGTGTTGCCAGCACATCCAGGCCGATATTGGGTAGTTTGCCGCTAAATATCAGGCGGCCTGTTTCGATATTCAATGACTGTCCGTAAGCGATATAGGTGCCGGTGATTTCCAGTGTACCGGCCGCAGTGAGCTCGTCCAGCATACCGTTAAGCTGCATATTGCCACTGAGGGCGCCATTGAGCCCTTGGCCACGCAACATGAATTGCTCGGATTCCTTGAAAGGTAATACCAGTGGTTTGTCGCCAAAATCGAGCGCAAAGTCGTTAAAGACCAGTTTTGACGTTGGCTCAGCCTGGCTGGCTTGCGGCGATTCAATGACGACATCTTCGTCCAGCTTGGGTTTGTCGGCTTTAGGCAGCTCAAACAGGCCTTTATGTATCTTGAGCTTGCCGCTGAGTGTGGTTTGCTCGCTGTTCATGCTGAGCTTGGTATTGCCGCTGAGTTGCACCCAGCGATCTACCCTGGACAGCGCCTGTAATTTGTTAAGTTGCATCGCGGCATCCAGTTGCCAGCGGTCTTCTTTAAAGGTCAACAGGCCGTTGCCATTGAGTTCGCCACTTTTGCCAGCAAAGTGGATGTGTTCAATGTTGACCTGGTCTCCTGCCAGTTTAGCATTCAAGCTGCCTTGCTCCAGCCACAAGCCTTGTGACGGTATTTGTATGGCAAGGGCCTGGCCTTGAATACTGCCTTGCAGTTGTGGCTGGGCAATCACACCGCTGGCCTGGGCATCTATCAGCAATTGGCCTGCTGGCTGCAACTCCGGCATGAGCTTGGCCAGCCAGTCAAGTTTTGAGAGATTGGCTTTGAGTTGGGCCGAGATTGGCGCTGAGCGTTGAATCACTATTCCGCTTTGTGTTGGTGTCACCACGGTGTTGCCAGTCAATTGCAGATCTATCGCGGTGTCTGCACGTATGCTGCTTTGCACGCTGACGCGATTGTTCTGCGCCTGGATATCAGCCAATAATGACTGTATGCCCAGCGCTTGCCACTGCGCCTGGCTGCTGTCGTAGACTTGCCAGTCACCTGATGCGCGCTCAAGATGTAATGTTCCGTTGAGCTGTTCGTCCAGCGCCAGTTGCCATTGTGCTGAAACGCGCAAGTGGTCTGCAGGCAAGGCTTCAGGCTGCGCGGGCGCCAGCCATGCCATCACAGCTTGCAATGGAAATGCCTTGAGTGCGCCCTGGCTGCTGAACTGCACTTTTTCGGATAATTGTTGTGTCAGAGGGTTGGCTGCTCTGGCTGGGCGATAGTGCAGTTGGTCCAGTTGCAATTGTCCTGCCAGGGCATTAACAACCAGGCTTTGCAGCTGTAAGCCTTGTTCGTTTTGCCATTTCAGACTGGCGGGATGCGCCAGTTGAAATACTTTGCCATTGGCGTCTTGCAACTGCGTGAGTTGTGCCTGCCAGGTATTTTCTTGCCAGCTACCATCTAGCGCCAACAGCAGGTTGCGTTGCAGTAGCGGGTCGGCATCATTGATTTTCAACGCGAAGTGATGTTTTGCCAGCGATCCGCTCAGGTCGAGTTCAGCATCAATCGGCGGGCTGTCTATGCCACGTGCATTCTGTTGTGACAACCCGCGCAGTTTGATATGGTTTTCCAGTGACGACTGTGACTGGCTGGCCGCCTGGCCTTGCGCCTCAAAGGTACTCAGTGATAGGCCTTGTGGTAACTGCAGTTGCTGGCCAGCGAGTTGATACGTCGTGGCAAAGCCGTCTGGTGATTGTTGCACCCTACCTGCACCTTTGACCCGGCCTGCAAAGCCTGGCATCAATTGTGCAAGATTGGCCAGGTCTGCCTGCCAAACCAATGTACTGCGATTGTTACCTGAAGGTTCGGGGTCTACTTTCACAGTGAGTGTGTTTTTATCCAGTTGCGCGAGCAGATCCATTGTTGTCAGTTGTGATCCTTGCAGGCTGGCTGTGCCACGGACGATCAATGGCTGGCCTTGCAAGCGACTATCGCCAGCATCTATGGTGGCCAGGATCTGGCCTTGTTCGGTCAGGCTGCCATCGGCGATGATTTTTAAGTCCATATGGCCAGCCAATTGCGGATGGATATGCTTGGCTTGCAATTGCTGCAGATGCACTAGCAGGTGGCTCTGGCGTGTTTCATCAAGGCCAATCGAGGCGCTGATTTGCAGCATATCTTCGGCCTGAGCATTGGTAGTCTCGGCGGCAGGCACGATGGCAAATGGCCTGGCTTGTGGCTGGTAATGATGATTGGCGGCAATCTCCAGCCGGGTGAGGTCGCCGTGCAGCTCAGTGCGCAGATGGTAGGGAGTGCCGCCTTGTGCTTGCTGAACGTCCATCCAGCCATTTAAAGCAAATGGTGCGGCATTTTGCATTTGAAAATGCGTACTGACTTTGCCCCAGGGGCTGTGCGCTTCGGCTATACGGAACTGCATGGCCTGGTTGTCGGCGTCCAGGTCGAATTGAATCTGAGTGATATCCGACGTGCTTGCACCCTGGATAATGGTGAGCCGGTCAATCTGGCCAGACAGCAAGTGAAACGGCAGTGGAATATGGATATGTGCAGGTAACGGTGCTTGCCCGGCTTTAGGCGTTGGCGTGACTTCTGTGGCCGATTTGAAGCGCAGGGTGATCTGCCTGGCACGGAAGTGCGATACAGTCAGTTCGCCTTTGGGCGTGACGCCCAGGCGCATATTGGAATCTATGCCTTCTACCTTCAGGGTGGCGTTACCCAGGTCAGATTCAAACTCCTTCAAGCTAGTCATCAGCAGTACATTGGCCGCCCACACCATTTGCGGTGTGATGATCAGTGACAGGCACAGCATGCTGATAAGCAGCATGTTGAACAGTCGGTTGAAAGTGTGAGTGAGTGACATCAGAAATTCACGCCCAGGTTAAAGTGCAAACGGTATTCTTTGGTTTCTTCGCCATAGGCAACGTCCACGCCTACCGGGCCAATCGGGCTGCGCCAGCGTATCCCCAGACCATAACCAAAGGCCGGGTCATAGTCTTTCCAGCTATTGGCGGCATGACCAAAATCGACAAATACGGCAGCGCCCCAGGATGAGGTCAGCCATTGCACGACTTCGCTGCTGCCGGTGAGTAGCACACGGCCACCAACAATGGCATCTGCTTCTTTGACACCCAGTGACTGGAAGGCGTAGCCACGCACGGATTGGTCACCACCCGCCCTGAACAAGTAAGTGGCTGGCACACTGCGCGCACCCGTGACCGAGCCCACTTCGATACGGCCCAGCCATTGCGTGGATTGCGTCAGTGGATAAAACGCTTGCAACCGGGCTTGCGATTGCAGAAACCGACCATCTGACAACTTGTCCAACGGGGCCAGTTGGAACTGGGTATTTAAAATCCAGCCTTTAGTGGGGGCCAGCGGATGATCCAGCTTGCGCATATTCAGGCCATAGGCCAGCGTCGCGGCTTTGTTGAATTGCGAAGATTCCCCATCCACGGTCAAGAATTCATATAATAAATTGGCCCCTATATATTGTTCAAAAATACTAGGTTGACCCCAGTAACGACGTACACCGTTTTGCACGGCGGTAGTGATTTGGCCTTCGAGGTCTGTGCGTGTGACGCTATTCTGGATGCTGTCCCGGTAGCCTTTATCATCAGTGAGGAAGGTGATATTGGAAGTGACAGCTTGCAGGCGTTGTTCCAGCCGCAAACTGCTATCCCACAATAGGCCACGGTCAAACAGGTTGCGGTCAGTGTAGTTAAACACAATACGGGCGCCAGTATTGGTGCTGGCGCCTGTACCAATGCGGAAGGTATTTTGTTCCATTTCGTGCACGGTCACGTCTATGTCGGCACTATGATCGGCATTGAGTGCTTCGGTTTTGGCAACGACATCCACCGAGCGAAATTTGCCGGTGGCCATAAAACTGTTTTGCAACGTGAGTAAATCAGCCTGGCGATATGGCGCGCCGGTTTTTAGCGTATTAAGCGGGCGCACCAGTGACTCTTGGTAGTGCTGCAATCCGTGAATACGGACTTCACCGATGCGTACTGCGGGACCAGAGTCCATTGCCAGCGTAATTAACACCGCTTGTGTTTGCGGATTGACCATGGCTTGTGACGTGGTGATTCTGGCATTGGGGAATTCTGCGCGCAGCAATGTCGCCAGTAATTCGCGTTTGGCCGTACTCCAGGCTTGCTGGGTAAAGGGGCTGTTGACGGGCAGTGGCCAGCTTTTCTGGGCGGCTTCCAATGTTGATTGATGGCTGGCTTGCTGGATTTCGCCAGTGATGGCTACGTTGACCTGACTCACTTTGGCTTGTGGTGGCAGCTTGATATGGAACTCAGCCAGATTGGCGGTTGGTTGCACACTGATGGTTTTTGTTTTGAAATAGCCTTCGGTTGCCAGCAGATCAGCGATTTCCTGTGGGGTTTTTTGTACTAATCGGCGCCATTCACTGTCGTTCATGCGCGGGTTTTGCATGGCTTCGTGTATGGTCAGGTGTTTTTGCAGCAGCTCGCGCAAGGCCGAAGTGTCTTCGGCGCTTGCATCGTTAGCAAGTGAGAAGCGTGTCTGGTAGCTGTTGCCTGGTTTGACGTCAAACCAAGGGCTATCTTGAGCCTGACAGGTGGTAGTCAGCACCATCAGGGTTAGTGCTGTCAAGGCTAGTGCTGTCAAAGTCAGCGCCAAGTGCATTAACTGCTTGCACGTGACGTTTGCCCAGAGCAGGCAGCGGTACAACATGTGTGCTGCCTGTTCATAAGCGGGATGTTTTACATGATGAGCAAGAAAATCCCGGATCAAATCGACTTGGTAAAGACTATGGTTTAAATATGCTTCACTAGTTGACTGGCCTTGCCGGTATAAGTTGCAGGGGTGAGGGTCAGTAATGCCTGTTTGGCTTCAGCTGGAATTTGCAGGGTTTCAATAAACGCATGCAATGATTGTTTGTTGATGCCACCTTTGCCGCGCGTCAGTTCTTTTAATTGCTCGTATGGATTTTCAATGCCATAACGACGCATCACGGTCTGGATCGGCTCAGCCAGCACTTCCCAGCTATTGTCCAGGTCTTCTGCCAGACGTTGCGGATTCACTTCCAGCTTGTTTAAACCGCGCAGGCAAGAGTCATAGCCCAGCAAAGTGTAGCCAAATGCCACCCCCATATTGCGCAATACAGTAGAGTCGGTCAGGTCACGCTGCCAGCGAGAGATAGGCAGTTTCTCCGCCAGGTGGCGCAACACAGCATTCGCCAGCCCAAGATTGCCTTCAGAGTTTTCGAAGTCAATCGGGTTGACCTTATGCGGCATGGTAGAAGAGCCGATTTCACCAGCTTTGACTTTCTGCTTGAAATAGCCAACAGAAATATAGCCCCAGATATCGCGGTTAAGGTCGATCAGAATAGTATTGATGCGTGACAGGGTGTCATACATTTCAGCCATATAGTCGTGTGGCTCAATCTGGATGGTCATCGGGTTGTAGGTCAAACCCAGTGACTCAACAAAGCGTTTGGCAAAGCCTTCCCAGTCAAACTCGGGGTAGGCAGACAGGTGTGCGTTAAAGTTACCCACGGCACCGTTGATTTTGCCTAGCACTTCATTGGCTTGCAGTTGCTTGAATTGGCGTTGCAGGCGGTAGACCACGTTGGCCAGTTCTTTACCCATGGTGGAAGGGCTGGCAGTTTGGCCGTGTGTACGAGACAGCATTGGCTGATCAGCCAATGCATGCGCGAGTTCTGTCAGGCGTGCAATCACCGTTTGCAGGTTAGGTTGCATGACGGCATCGCGCGCAGATTTCAGCATCAGGGCATGCGACAGGTTATTAATGTCTTCCGAGGTACAGGCAAAGTGAATGAATTCGCTGGCCTTTTTGATCTCCGGGTTACCGTCAAACTTTTCTTTCAGCCAGTATTCGAGTGCTTTTACATCATGATTGGTGCGTGCTTCAATCGCCTTGACTTGCGTCGCATCCGCTTCGCTGAAGGCGGTAATGGCAGCATCCAGCTCGGTGATGGTTTCAGGGCTGAACGGTGCGATTTCTGCCAGTTCAGGCGCTGCGCTGAGTGCTTTCAACCACGCCACTTCAACCAGCGCCCTGTATTTAATCAGCGCATATTCACTGAAAAAAGGACGTAAAGGATCGAGTTTGGATTGATAGCGACCATCCAGTGGTGACAGTGCATTGAGCGTGGTGAGAGACGTCATGAGTAAAAAACTTATCGATTCAAAAGCCGATATTTTACCCAATCCAGCCACACTTGTCTTTGGTTGAATGTGGTTTGCTTGTAATGAGCCGGTAGGTGCGGCGTACTGAAATTGTCGATTAAAACCGCTTTGTTTGGTAAATTGTGCTTGATTTAGCCGTGACATAATCGCTCACTGGGAATGAATTTCACATGAGACGCCACGTAAACTCATCTTTTGTCCGCTTGCTGACAGGCTTGTGCCTGGGGCTGTGCCTGCTATGGTCGCAGATACAGGCGGATGACTATGTGCTGGCCATGCTGGAAAAAATTCGGCAGCGCTATGGCGAAGAGGCTTACCAGAATGTCATGCGCATGAATGAGATGTTCGCCCAGGTGGCCGGTGCCAGCGAGATGACCAAGGTACATATGGTGAATGATTTTACCAATCAGCATGTGTTGTTTGTGGATGATATTACCTTGTGGGGCGTGGAAGATTACTGGGCCAGTCCGCTGGAAACCTTTGGCAAAGGCGCCGGTGACTGTGAAGATTTCAGTATTGCCAAATATACCTTGTTGAAAAAGCTGGGCGTGTCGCAAGACAAGTTGCGGCTGACTTATGTGCGGGCGCGCATGCCTAGCGGCTCCATTCGCCCGCATATGGTATTGACCTATTATGCGACGCCGAATAGCGATCCATTGGTACTCGATAACCTCAATTTTGAATTATTGCCCGCCTCCAGGCGCGGTGATTTGTCTCCAGTATTCAGCTTTAATGATAAAGGGTTATTCGTAGCAAATAACCCGAATATGCGGGCAGGTTCGCCTTCCAATATCTCCAAATGGCGCGATGTATTGACGCGTATGCGACAGGATGGGTTGGAATGATTAAAAACCTGTTAGGGGTGTGGTTATTATGGGGGCTTAATGCTAGGCTAGTGGTCAAAGCCTGCATTAGCGGCGGGCCATTATCTGGTCTCCCCCAGGAAAGTAAGAGGGCTTTCAAATGTCTTTGGTAAAACAAATACGCATTGCGATATCTGTCATTATTTTAATGGTGGCGGCAGGATGCCTGTTTTTGGGTGTCTATGACGATCACCGTTACATGGCTGAGCAACTGCAAAAGAAGAATAACGATAACGCCAACGGGCTGGCAATTACGCTTTCCAATATCCAGAAAGACAATGTCACGGTAGAGCTGATTATCAGTGCCCAGTTTGATATGGGGCACTATCGCCGCATTGCCATTATTTCGCCAGATAACAAGCTGATGATCGAGCGGGTGAACCGCCATCCGCACTCCATCGCACCTGCCTGGTTTCAGTCGGTGTTTTCTGTCAATATCCAGCCTGGCGTGGCCAATATCCAGTCCGGCTGGCAGCAATATGGCACCCTGGAGCTGGAGAGCGAACCGTCACTGGCCTATGACCAACTATGGGAAACCTCACGCCATGCTGTGTTGTGGACATTGATCGTTGCGCTGCTGAGTTATGTGGTTTCTGGTTTCTCATTGAAGAAAATCCTGAGACCGCTGGACGAAGTGATTGCACAAGCCGAGGCCTTGGGCGAGCGCAAGTACATCACCATCGAAGAGCCGGCGACAGAAGAGTTCCAGAAACTGGTACGCACCATGAATACGCTGTCTGACCGTGTTAAATCCATGGTCACGGCAGAATCTGAGCGCCTGAATACCTTTAACCAGCAAATTAACTACGATGAAGTGACTGGTTTGATGAATCAGTCACATTTTACCAATACGGCTTCGGTAGCCCTCAAGCACGAAGGGTTTGTCGAAGGCGTGCTGATTTTGGTACAACTACGCAACTTGCCTGACATTGATAAGCAATTGGGTTATAGCATGACCAACCAGTTGATTAAAAAGGTAGGGGATACCATACAGCAACAGATGGACCATTACCAGGATGTGGTGTGTGGCCGCCTTGCAGGTGGCGTGTTCGGTATTTTCAGTCGCCAGCCACTGGATGATTTTGCCGTCACGACTGAGCTGAAACTGGTGCTGGAAAAACTGAATGCGGCACAACAGCTATTGCAGTTCCAGTTTGTGGTGACGCATACCAAAACTAAAAAAGGCGATGACTTTGTCGATATTTATCGGGTGATGCAGTTTATTCTAGACTTGGCTGAAGATCAGGCATCCACGCCGATGCGGGTGATGAATGCCAACAGTATTGTCACCTCGAGAAAAAATTACCTCAATCAATGGAAAGAGCAATTCTTGCAAGCCATTGAGCAAAAACAGATCAAACTGGCCTGCTACCCGGTCATGCAGCGCGATCAGCAGCTGTATCACTACGAGTGCCCGCTGCGTTTGCATATTGATGAAGGGGATCAATGGCTGGCCGCAGGCGCGTTTATTGATTGGGCTAGCCAGCTTGATATGATTAAAACACTGGATGGGTTGGCACTGGAATACGCCGTCGATATGCTGACGAAAAATAATGCCAGCCTCAGTGTGAATGTCTCAGCGGCCGCCATGCGCAGTGACGAATATAAGGATAAATTGCAATCCCTGATGCTTAGCATCACGACGCCAGCACGATTAAGCTTTGAGGTTTCGGAGGAGGCTGCATTTAGCGACTTTGTGAAATTTAAGGAATTTGTGCACCTGGCGAAATCCCTGGGTTGCATGGTTGGCATGGAGCATGTATCAACCCGCCTGGCACAATTGGGTGATTTGCATGAACTTGGCTTGGATTACATCAAGTTTGATGCGTCACTGATTCGCGACATTCATTTGCGGCCACAGCAGCAATCACTCATGCGCGGTTTATGCATGATGGTGCGCACGATGGGGATTGTGCCAATTGCGGAGGGTGTGCAGGGCCAGGAAGAGCTGGATAGTTTGAATTCCATTGGTATTGAGGCGGTGACTGGCCCCTTCGTACAGGAAAACTTACAGTTTGGTGCGCTGTGAAAGTGTCAATTTTTGTAATTTCGGGGTGTTATGCCATATACTCATCGTTTTGACATGGCTTAACACCCCATACAATCAACAGTCGGTAAATCAGTCACTGGTTTAACTCGGATAAGGATAATAATAAGTCATCTGCCATGGAAACGACGCCATATTTTAATCAAACCGCAAAAGACGCTCTGCTGGAGTGTCTCCTTTATATTTGTCGCCATAATCGACTAGCCACAACGCGTGATGCTTTAACTTCCGGTTTGCCGCTGGAAGGGGGCAAGCTTAATCCGGAGTTGTTCAAACGCTCGGCTGAACGTTTGCGGCTGGAGGTGGTGGTGAAGCAGGGAGCGATTGCGACACTGCTGCAACCGCAGGCCGATGTCACCTTGCTGCTGAATAATCACCGCGCTTGCCAACTGATCAAAATCGATGAAAGCCAGCATTTCGCGCAAGTAGTGTTTCCAGACTTGTCGCCCGATGCCGTGACCATGAGTCTGGCTGATCTGGCTGCCGAATATACTGGCTATGCTTTAATTACCAAGCAAACCTTTATGTTTGATGCACGTACGCCAGAAGTGGGCCGGGTGCAAGTCCGCCACTGGTTCTGGGGTACATTGGCCGAAAACAAAGGGATTTATCGCGATGTAATGGTCGCTGCATTGCTGATCAATATTTTTGCCCTGGCCATGCCGCTGTTTACCATGAACGTGTATGACAGGGTAGTGCCTAACAAAGCGGTAGAAACCTTGTGGGTCTTGGGTATCGGCGTTGCGTTGATTGTCCTGGGCGATTTGTTATTGCGTTCCATGCGCGCCTATTTTCTGGACTGGGCCAGCGCCCGTATTGACGTCAAGCTCAGTGCACAGATTATGGAAAAGGTATTGGGCACACGCTATGAAGCCAAGCCAACCTCGGTCGGTTCATTTGCTTCTAATCTACGCTCGTTTGAAAGTGTGCGTGACTTTATTACCTCGGCCACGGTAGTGACATTGATTGACCTGCCATTTGGCATTATTTTCCTGATTGTGATTGCATGGATTAGTCCATATATGGTGTTGCCGGCGCTCATCGGTGGTGCGGTGGTGCTGATTTATTCGCTCAGCGTGCAAACCAAGATGCATGACCTTTCAGAAACCATGTACCGTGCCAGCGCCCAGCGCAATGCGACCTTGATTGAAAGCCTGGTTGGGCTGGAAACCGTGAAGTCTATGGGGGTGGAAGGGCAGATGCAGGGCAAGTGGGAGAAAAGCGCGCTGTTCCTGTCTGAGGTGGGAAGCAAACTCAAGCTGCTGTCATCTTCTATTACCAATGGCACCTATGCCTTGCAACAGATCATTAGCGTTGCCATTGTGATTTTAGGCGTGTATTTGATCTCGAATGGCGATTTAACCATGGGTGGCTTGATTGCCTGCTCGCAATTGACCAGCCGTGGCTTGGCACCTATTTCGCAAATCGCTGGCCTGTTTACGCAGTATCACACGGCGGCGACCTCCCTGAAGTCACTGGATGAAGTGATGGGTAAACCGGTGGAGCGTAATAAAGGGGTTAACTTCTTGTCTCGCCCGGCATTCAAGGGCGAAATCGAGTTTAAGAATGTCTCCTTTAAATATCCTGGCTCTGACGAACTGGCTCTTAACCGGGTTTCTTTCAGGATTCGTCCTGGTGAGCACGTTGGCCTGATTGGTCGCATGGGTTCAGGCAAAACGACGATTAACAAACTGATTCTTGGGCTGTATCAGCCGACTGAAGGTGCGATTTTGATTGATGGCATTGATGCACGTCAAATTGACCCGGCGGAATTGCGCCGCAGCATTGGCTACGTGCAACAAGATAACCATTTGTTTTATGGCTCGTTACGTGAAAATATTACTTTGCGCCATCCGCATGCTGACGATCGCTCTGTGTTACAGGCGGCACAAGTGGGCGGTATTGCCGAGTTTGTGAACGCGCATCCCAAGGGCTTTGACCTGGAAGTCGGCGAGCGCGGGGATACCTTGTCTGGGGGGCAACGCCAGGGCGTGGGCATTGCGCGTGCGTTTGTGACGCAGCCGCAAATTGTATTGCTGGATGAGCCGACCAGTGCCATGGATCACTCCGGTGAGGAAACTGTAAAACGTAATATCGCCGAAGCCACTGCGGATAAAACCATGATTGTGATCAGTCACCGTAACGCCATGTTAGAGCTGGCAGAGCGTTTGATTGTGATTGATTCTGGTCAAGTGGTCGCAGATGGTAATAAAGAGGACGTCACTGCTGCGCTGCGCGCCGGCAAAGTAGGTAAGGCGAGATAACAATATGGCAAAAAAAATATTCGATCAACTAGGTGAAGTCACCAAGCCGGACAGTATATGGGTGCGCCTCGGCAAGCCTGTGCATGCGCTGGTAGACAAGGTCATTAAAACCGAGACGGCTGAAGCACGCACATGGTCCGAGCAAGCACATGATGTGATGATAGAAGACACCATGTTGCATGCCAAATTAATTATGTACGGCATTTTAGCGATTCTGCTGGTGTTACTTATCTGGGCCAGTGTGGCCAAGGTCGACGAGGTGACGCGTGGTGAAGGTCGTGTGATTCCCTCCCGCCAGATTCAGGTGGTGCAGTCTTTGGATGGCGGTATTGTGGTCGATATCATGGTGCAGCTAGGCGATACTGTTAAGCGTGGTCAGCCCTTGATTAAAATTGACGAAACACGGGCCATTTCATCGTTAAAAGAGAACGAAAGCCAGTATTTGTCACTCAAGGCCAAAGAGGCGCGCCTGAAGGCACTGGCGAATGGTGGCAGTTTTAACCCGCCTAGCGAAGTACAGCAAAAAACGCCTGATACCTACTTGCAAGAGTTGCAACTGTTTAATGCAGGCAGAGACGAACTGAACTCACAGATTAATATCGCCAGGGACCAGTTGTCGCAACGTGAACGCGAACTGTCAGAAGTGCAGTTTAAAAAAGAGGTTGCTATTAAGACCTATGATTCGACCAGTAAAGAGCTGGCTGCCAATCGACCATTATTAAATAGTGGTGCGGTTTCAGAAATCGAGATATTAAGGCTGGAACGTGATGCTAACCGTGCCAAAGGCGATATCGACCAGGCATCGGCGCAGATGGGGCGCTTGACGGCGGCTATTTCAGAAGCGCGTCGTAAAGTATCAGAAGCGCAGCAGTCTTTCATGAGCAAGGTGCGTACAGACTTGAACGAAACCACAGCAAAAATCAATAGCCTGACGCAATCAAGCCTTGCGCTTTCCGATAAAGTGAAACAATCGACATTGACCTCACCGGTCAACGGCAAAGTCAGCAAGCTTTATTACAACACCGTCGGTGGCGTGATTCAGCCAGGAAAAGAAGTCATGGAGGTGGTACCTTCAGATGATGCGCTGGTGATTGAGGCTAAAGTACAAACCAAAGATATTGCGTTTATTCGCCCGCAACAGCCTGCGGTGATCAAGCTGACGGCCTATGATTACACCATTTATGGCAGTTTGGATGGCTCGGTGCAAGATATTGCAGCAGATTCCACCATAGACGATAAAGGTAATGCATATTATGTCGTTAAGGTAAGAACAGACCAGAATACTCTGGGCGACCACTTGCCGATTATTCCGGGCATGGTGGCACAGGTTGATATTTTAACCGGGAAGAAAACAGTGCTGTCCTATTTATTAAAACCAGTGTTAAAAGCTAAATCTTACGCACTAACCGAGCGCTAATTACTATGAAGCATATATTTATCACTACATTAAAACAATCTGTAGAATCCTGGCTCAAGGCTTTCCCGCAGTTAACGACCATTGCTGATGTTGTGTCCGCTGATGTTGCGGGGGCTTCTATCATCTGGGTACATGCGCAAATTGAACAAGGTCAGCAGTGGCGTAAGCACGTACAGCAGATATTAACCTTCTTGCCCTCGGCCAAAGTGATCGTGTTATCAAATAACCCGGAACAGGCTGAAGCCATGCAGGCCCTTGAGTTGGGTGCTGTAGGCTATTTGCACGCTTATGCGCATCAGCACGTGCTGCAAGAAGTTTATAGTGTTGTTTCACATGGCGGGGTTTGGTTAGGCAGGGATGTACTTAAGCATCTGATCACGCTAACGACACGGGGTAATCCGCAGCCCGATGCCACGGAAGAAATTTTAGAGGGCTTGACCAAGCGCGAGCGTGAAGTTGCACTTGAGGCGGCCAGAGGTAATAGCAATAAAGAAATTGCACGCACGCTGTCTATTTCCGAGCGTACAGTCAAAGCACACCTGACGTCGGTATTCGACACCTTAAAAGTGCGTGATCGTTTGCACTTGGCATTGGTGTTGCAAGGTAAATCAGCGCAGGGACACTTCTCCCATGATGATAATGTGCAAAAAGATTCTTTGAATAAATTACATTTAAACTCATGATTGATTAATATTTTTAATTTATGTTTATTTTTGTAAATTAATGAATTTAATCAGATTTTTTCAAAATTTTTGCTGTCTCACCTGTGAAATATGTGACATTTTTCACTAAAAGCCTATCTAAGTGCCTACTTGGATAGGCCATATGCCCTTGTGCCGACACAATTCCGTGGTTATACTGGTTCTGGATGAATCTTTATAACTTGTTAAGAGTCTGCACATGAAACTAAAAAAAATCGCCTCGGCACTATTGATGGGGGTATTTTCTTACTCGTCTTTGGTATTAGCTGCTAGCCCAGAGACTTTAGAGAAAATAATTGAAAAGGCTGTCTCCGAGAACCCGGAAGTTCAAGCCACCTTTCATGCATTCAAAGCAGCAGAGTTCGATGAATCTGCCGCCAAAGGTCGATACCTGCCAAATTTGACGGTGGATCAAACGTTCAGAAACCAAGAGCGCCTGACGCCAAACGTTAATAACACTTTTACGCCTAACCAGCAATCCACCTTGACCTTGCGTCAAATGATTTTTGATGGTCTGGCAACGCCGTCTGAAGTTGGTCGCCTGGATCATGTGGCCAAATCTCGCTTCTATGAGCTGCAGGGTCAAATGCAAGGCGTGGCGCTGGATACGGCAACTGCTTATTTTGATTTGTTGCGCTATCGCCGTCTGGTGTCTTATGCACAAGATAACTTTGTGGTGCATAAGCAGGTTTTTGACAAAATCAAATCACGCGTGGATGCCGGTGTAGGTAAGAAGGTGGATTTGGAGCAGGCGACTGGTCGTTTGGCCTTGGCTGAAGCAAACCTGCTGACTGAAACCACAAACCTATATGATGTGTCTGCCCGCTTCCAGCGTCTGGTGGGTGAGTTGCCGCCAGAGACCGTAAACGAAGTCATGCTGACAGGTGATGGCTTGGCTGGTAGCGCAGATCAGGTGTTGGATGCAGCTTACAAGCAAAACCCAAATATCCTTGCAGCCATTGAGAATATCATTGCAGTAGAAAAATCCGTTTCAGGCAAAAAAGCACCATTCATGCCGCGTCTGGACTTGCAGGGCCGCAAAGTTTTGGATGTGAATGACGCAAGTAGAAACAGTACTTTAGCTGCAGATACGTTGGAAGTCACTGCCAGCTGGAATATTTTTAATGGATTCACAGATAAATCTAATCTGGATTCTGCCGTACAAACTTTAAATCGCTCACATGATTTGCGCGATAAAGCGTGTATTGATACACGTCAGTTAGTTGCTATCGCTTACAACAATATCAAGCAGTTGAGTGAGCAAGTAGCTTATCGCAAGCAACATCAGGACTCCATCGAGAATGCACGCCTGGCCTATCGTAAGCAATATGATATCGGTCAACGTACCTTGCTTGACTTGTTGGATACGGAGAATGAATACTTCCAGTCACGCCGTAACTTTACCAATGCGGAAATGGACCTCAGTACTGCTTACGCCAGAACCTATGCTGGTCAAGGTTTGTTGTTGAGCAAGCTGGGTGTGACGCGTGCTGACGTGGGTGAGTATCCACGTGAAGAGTACATGGATCGCGAGAATGTGTGTAAGGCTGTTGCGCCTACGCAGGTTGTACCAGATAAGGCAGCATTGTTAGCCAATGCCAAACCTTGGGAAGGTGAAGCCTTTAAGCCTAAAGCACAAGAAAAAGCGACCATGAAGTTCACGCCTCGCATCTTGTTCCAGGCAAATAGCGCCATCATCTTGCCAGAGTCTTATGCGGATCTGGATATCGTGTATGACGTGGTTAAAGAGTGGGGTAATGACAAGGTCGAAATTGCAGGTCATACCGACAAGCGTAATACTTCGAAAGAGAAGTACAACCTGCTGTTGTCAGAGAAGCGTGCTAAGGCGGTTGCTGATTACTTAGTGAAAAAAGGCCTGGATGCGCAGCGCATTGCAGTCAAAGGCTACGGTTTCTCGCAACCGATCGCTGAAAATGACCCTGTGAGTGGTAATGATGCCAACCGTCGCGTTGAGGTCATTCGATTCCAGTCTGTCGCTCAGTAATATTGAGCTTAGCTCCTGCGTGTCGGGAGTGTAAAAAAGCGGTGCCAAATAGGCACCGCTTTTTTTATATCTGCTAGCGTTGGTTGGCAAGCATAATGGCCTCTAAGGCTGGTCCAGGCATTGTACTTTAGTACAATAGATTTCTGTTTTGGATTGGCGTCTAATACGACACTATTAGAATTGTCTCAATCTTAAGTGAGGATCAAAATGGCTACAGTAATCGGAACTGTTACAAATATTCAGGGTATGGCTATCGTAGTTGATGCCAGTGGCAATCGCCATATGTTGAAAGTCGGCGAAGTGCTTCATGCCGGTGACAAAGTCATCACTGCCTCTGGTGCGGCAGTTGCCGTGAAATTGGCTAATGGTGAAACCGTGAATTTTGCTGAAGCACAAACAGTTAAGATTACAGACAATTTAGCCCAGGTTGATGTTTCTGATGTCTCTGAGAATGCTGTGAATCAAACGGTTTTTGATGCGGTGTTGACCGCGTTAAATGAAGGCCGTGATATCACCGAAGTATTAGACAGCCCAGCTGCAGGTGAGGCCGGTAGTGATGGTAATGCCAGCTTTGTGAACCTGGACAGAATCCAGACACAAAATGCCGGTGGCGCCAACTATGATGGCGGTACTGGTGCAGGTGGTGTGGCTACAGCTGGTGGTATTGCCCCTAATTATGTTTATCTGAGCCCTGCAAGTGGTGCGCCTGTGATTACATTGTCAGATGATGTTGATAATAATGGCTATTTAAATGCAGGTGAGTTGGACAATAACCCTACAACAAGGGCAACGGTAACGCTGCCAACTGGGCTGGAGCCAGGTGATGTATTAAATGTTGTACACAATGGTGGTACGATTAGCGTCGAGTTGTCGGGGGCTGATATTGCTCAAGGATTTGTCGTTGTGCCTGTACCTGTTCCTGCACAAGGGGCAACGTTAACAGTAACAGCCAGCATTACTAATCAATCTGGCCAAGTTTCGCCATCGACTTCTGATTCTGCAATTATCGATACAGTTGCGCCTGGTGCGCCGATTGTGACGATCGACACCGATAGTAACAACGACGGCTACATCAACAAAGCCGAGTTGGGTGCAGACACCACAGCCA
>NZ_BAUS01000010.1:0-169221 GCF_000576615.1 Methylophilus sp. OH31
TCCCGCCTGGAAAACTCCTAATTACCACGCCAAGCCAGCATAACGACCAACGATTGCCGCCGGAATTACCGTCGTGTCATCCAGCCCGTGATTGCATGGCTATGGCTTCAGACGTGCGACTATGGGCTGCCGTAGGTGGTCTACAGAGATACAAGTTAGCTAGTTGCGACTCGACGACATGACGAATCCGGTGTTATCCAACCAGCCATATAGCGCATCGAAAGGCGACGAGTCGTCGAGTGCGTCATGCAGAATTCAATATATGTTAGAGCTTGCCCCCACACACACCCATTGACCGTGACCTTATGGGAGATTTTAAAGATAGTAAAAATCCCGCCTCAGCGGGATTGATTTCTTCTTGAGAAGAATCAAATAATCACTTCACTTATTTTTCGGTTGAACTGCAAGCAGACTCAGATTTTTTTTGTGCGGAATTACAGGCTTCCATAGCCTTTTTTGCATTTTCTTTGGCTTCTGAAATATTGTTTTTATTATGACTATCCATGGCACTTTTATGATGCTTGGCCGCGGCTTCATGATCGCTTGCTGCTTGTTGGTGTAATCCACTTGCTTCATTAGAAATTGACATCATTTTAATCCTTTATGTTGTAGAACAATAAATGACTACTAAGGGTTTTCAGCAGTCAGCTTTCTACTTTATTCTAAATGCTCAGGACTGATTGTTCGTTAGCCAACACAGCAGACAATAACTCTTTAGCGCCCATCTATTCAGTGGTTTGACCGTCAAAGTGCTTACTCACAGCACTGGCTTGTAAGCTAGTATGGTATACCGAGCCATCTAAATGATTAGGTGGTGAGTAGATGATATATAACTGCATATCAATTTGACCCGTATTAATAATATTGTGATTGGCTCCCGCAGGCACGAGAATGCCAAAGCCACTATATATTTCTGTAGTTACGCCGCCCATAATGACATGCCCCATGCCTTTTTCTAATCTGAAAAACTGATCCTGCATATGGGTATCGAACCCGGTTTCTTGACCTGGCTTGAGCAGCATCAGTACCAACTGACTATATTTTGCTGTATATAAAACACGCCGGAAGTCCGTATTAAGCTCACTGCGTTGTTTAATGTTTTGTATAAATCCGTGCATGAGGCGCGTTTCCTAAAGTAACGGGGTATCCATCTATCACTGGGCCAGCGGTCTTGCCTGGTTTGCATGTGCTTTGATAACACTAAAATGGGTAGGATAGTCACAATCAAACCAAGCCTGCCACTTGAAAGAAAAACGCAATGGTGGCTAGGTAGCTCAATTGATGACTTACTTTACATGAATGATTGCCTGCATTGAGTTTGCAAATGCATTAATTTGTTTATTCGCTTCATCTTTATTGATACCGTAGATTTGTTGCAATTTCGCCCCTAACAGATCGCGTTTCCCAGCAATCATATAAATATTATCTTGAGTCAGTCGGCTCCATTGGCTATGAATCATGCTTTCCAGTGGCGTCCAGTTTGCCTGTATCAGATCCCAGTCCATGATTTTCTCCTTGTGTTTAGAGAGCGTGATGTCACGTTTTGATGGTGAGCGCGTTAGTTACCTCTTTGACTTCCGAAATGTGTCGGGAAGTTTCCGAGGCTTTTTCACTCACAGCAAGTGACTGAACATTCCCGGTCAGAGTCACTATCCCATCAAGCGTGCTCACTTGGATACCAGCTTCAGCAAGAGTCACATCCGCCAAAAATGCCGCTTTGACTTTTGTAGTAATAAGAGCATCTAGTAACTGCGCTTTGATCCGTTCACTTTCTACTGTCACTTTGTCTGCAAGCACGTCTAAGCGATGACCAGGTTGTGTTAACGCATCGTCCATTTCAGCACTAGTATCCCGAGTAGTATCAGAATTACTGCAAGCGCTCAAATCCAATGACAGGGCAGCGATAACAAGAACGAGCTTGATAAAATTATATGTGCGCATATTGCACTCCTGTAACTTAAAAACATTAACCGTTTCTTAACGGTGTACGATACGATAATCGCGAAATAGGCTGACCGATGCATCATGCATGATCCTAGTAACCATGGCTGTTTCTACTGCTGAAAACGTGTTGACGGATAATTGCATCTTCTGGTTGCGAAGACCGCTATGCATCCAATCATAAAAGCCATTTAGTCTCTTGACTGACTGCCTTCCATTTGTCTGGGGAGACTGCATAATTGCCCCGCAGACAGCTCCTAGCGTCAAGCCTAAGGTAACACCAGAGCCAAGCAATGCTAGGGTAGTGATAACTAGCCCCGTGTTTAATAACGGTGCATGGATCGCAATCAGTGCCAACTCAGCCAGACTGGCCAGTAGTAGACCCGTTGTGGCACCGACTCCCCCTAGTAACAACATATTGTTAAAGGCGTATTGACTACGGGTTCTTTGCACAAGCTCAGGCAGAGTGGGTAGGCTAGGCTCAATAGACATCTGCCTAACCGGCATGCCTTGGTAAGCGAGGATATCCCATGCTGCTAATGCATCAGCATGATGTCGAAAAACACAGGAGAGGTGATGTTGATAAGATGGCATGCTAACCCTTTCGCCTGCAAAACGAAGATGTCTGGAGTAGCGCTCATTTTGCGGAGAAAGTCGCGCATAGTCTGTACGCTATCGAACCTCTAGTTGCGCATGTTTCGTCTCATCGCCCTAATCCTTAAAGCCGCGTTACGGAGTATGCCGCTCAATCCTTTAAGGCTTCAAAACTATTTAAACCAACTGTGTCTCAGCGAACAGAGCCTCCTATCTCAATACGCAATGATGCGTGTCCAGAGCAGTGATTTTTTTGATAACCGCTCTGTCCATTTAACCATTCATCCAGGAGATCAGCATGCAATTTAAATTTAAATGTTTAGTCACTGCGCTTGCCTTGGCCAGTGTGATCGGTAATGCGCACGCAACCGCATTATTGGTGAACTCACCCACAGCTAATGTAGATATTGTGGCCAGCGGATTTGGTGGTACTTTGCTGGACACTGCTACCACTGTGATCAGCAATCTAAGTTACAACGGCACTGCAAGAACCGCTGTTTACAGCACGGCTTCTGGTTTGGATTTTTATTATCAATTTACCAATAACGCCACCTCTCAGAATGGCATCGACAGAATGACGGCCTTTGACTTTAGTAGTCTGGGGACTAATGCTGTAGATGTTTATCAGACGGCGGCCGGATTTGGCATTTTTACCAATGGGACCGAGATTTCGACTTATGCTGATCGGACAATGGCCGGGGTAATTGGTCTTAACTTTTCCCCTGTGAGTGTTGCAGATATCCCGCCGGGTACCACTAGCTTTATCCAAATCATTCGTACCAACGCGACCAGCTATCAGCCAGGAAATTTTGGCATACTGGATGGTATCGGCTCCAATGCTGCAGGTTTTAGCCCTACTACCACAGTCCCTGAAGCTTCGGCTAACATCATGATGCTGGCCGGCATTGGCTTAATTGGATTGATCGGAAGCAGACGCCTGAAAAAGTAGGATTAAATCACGCGATTTAGTTAAGTTCTAAATTGTAAGAAAGCGCCACTCATATGGCGCTTTTTTATAATTCATTCTAATAGTGTACGTTAACGAACAGTGCGCCCTACCCGCTGCTTATAGCATGATGACTTAACACGCGCGTCAAGGAGGCAAGCATGAAAACAGATTTGCAACTGCGGCAGGACGTATTGAATGAACTAGAATGGGAACCATCTGTTAATGCCGCTAATATCAATGTTGAGGCAAAAGAGGGCGCAATCACTCTGGCGGGACATGTGGATACCTTTGCCGAAAAACGGCGTGCTGAGGATGCTACACAACGAGTCTCCGGCGTGAAAGCTCTAGCCGTCAAAATAGATGTAAAACTACTTACCAGAACTGAGCGCACTGATGCCGATATCGCCAAATCAGCCGAGAATGTTGTGCGCTGGTCTAATGATTTGTATAACAATTCGGTAACAATCATGGTCAACAGTGGCTGGGTTACCTTGACCGGTTTTGTTGGATGGGAGTTTCAAAAACGTAATATCGGTTATGCTTTATGCAACTTGATGGGCGTCGTGGGTCTGAGCAACCAGCTAGCGATCAAGCCCAAGGTTAAAGGTGCCATAGTTAAAGGCGATATTGAGCAAGCCTTGAAAAGATGTGCCGTAGAAGGTTTAAAACACGTTGCGATTCATATAAACGACAGCGAAATCACACTCTCGGGTTATGTGGATAGCTGGACGGAGCGTGAAGTTGCTAATCACTCGGCCTGGAATACACCGGGCGTTAAAAGTGTCATCAATCAGATCAAAATCGCTTAGCGATATTGTCATCATATCATGGCAGACTTTAAACATTCAGTTGATGCATTATTGTTGATTAAGCACAGCAAATTCGCATACATGGTTGATTTTGCAGTATATTTTTTGGCAGTGATACTGCTGGCTTGCTATCTGGTTTTGCACCCTGTAGCTTTGTCAGTCTGGTCTGTGGCTACATGTATCCTGCTCGGCAGCTTAAGCTGGAGCCTTATAGAATATTGCTTGCATCGCTTTATACTGCATCGTTATCTCCCTTTCTCACACTGGCATAGCGAGCATCACAGGCAACCACGTGCTTTTATTTGTACTGCTACAGTAGTCAGCCTAGGCACCATTGCGTTGACCGTGTATTTGCCTCTGTATTGGTTATTAACGCCGGCGGTAGCCATGACATTTACACTCGGATTGTTAATCGGATACTTAGCCTATGCCATCACGCACCATGCGATTCATCACTGGGATCCCCCACGCTCACATTGGCTGCAACAACGACGTAAAATGCATTGTTTACATCACAGTTCGCCAAACATATATTTTGGTGTAACCTCAAATATCTGGGATCACTTGCTCCATACTACCAAGCCTTAGACTAGGTGATAGTCTCAGCAGCCATTCACGCATTATCTCTATAAGAGCCAGGTCAACCGACTAATACTTACTTCTGTTAACGGCATCGCCCCTACCCTTGACATCGGTGCTGCCCGATGCTGCCTCAATGGCCATGTGATTAATTGAGGTATGGTTTGTTACTTCGTCCAGCTCCTCCATAATGACCATGCTGCCTTTTTGTTTGACTTTGTCAAAATACTGCTCTTGAAACCTAATAAATTCTGATTTGGAAATCTGACCATCCTTGTTGCTATCCATGCTTTTGTATTCACTGTTGTTACTACAATTATTGAGCTCCTTCAGGTCAACTGAAGCTGGCGATGCATTAAGGCTGATCATTAATAGGGTGATGCTGAAAACTGGGCCCAATCGTTTCATGATGGTTCCTTTATCGCTCTAGCCACGCTAGTCATAGTTGTCTAGTAAATGCTGAAGAACGGTTTAAGAAGTCTCTGTTTGCGATTCTATTTGTCAAAACCCGGTATGTCCGTGCGACAACGAACATGACTTCCTTTAAATAGCTTATGTACGCTATCGTACATAAGCGTATAGTGGCTTGTACTATGCTGAGACGGCACTCAAATAAAAGAGGCTCCAATGCACGCCCTACACTCCCCGAAACAAAATCATTTACTGGACGCGCTGCCAGAAGCTGATTACAGTCGCATTCAAGACACACTCGAATATATTTCCATGCCACTCGGGCAAGCATTGTATGAGTCTGGTGGGCATTTAAAACATGTTTACTTTCCAACGACTGCGATTGTTTCTTTATTATACGTTCTGGAAAGTGGTGCTTCGGCTGAGATTGCGGTGGTAGGCAACGAAGGTATTTTGGGCGTATCTCTGTTCATGGGTGGTGAGACTACCCCGAGTCGTGCCGTCGTACAAAGTGCCGGATATGGTTATCGAATGCGCTCCAGTCTGTTGAAGCTGGAGTTTAACCGTGCAGGGCCCATGATGCAGTTGTTGTTACGCTATACCCAAGCGTTAATTACACAAATGGCCCAAACGGCCGTATGTAATCGGCACCACTCTATTGAGCAGCAGTTGTGTCGATGGTTATTGCTGAGTTTGGACAGGTTATCTTCGGACGACTTGGATATGACTCAAGAACTGATCGCCAATATGTTAGGTGTACGCCGCGAAGGGGTCACAGAGGCTGCAGGCAAACTACAACGTGCCGGATTGATAGAGTATTCTCGCGGCCATATCCATGTGCTTGATCGCCCCAAGCTAGAGAAAAGAGTTTGTGAGTGTTATCAAGTGGTGAAAACTGAATTTGACCGACTACTCCCTGAAATGCACAGGCATCATCAATAAGGCTGCTTCGCTCTTGGCGATGGCTAGGCCCTTTTTCAAGTCAGAGTTCAACACATGCGCTCCAAGCACGGCGGCACTAGAACTGAATAACAGCATGCTAGTGATGGTCGTAATGGCAAGAATCACATACCAGGGCGCGCTGGTATACCAAGCTGGAGAAACAGTAATCCATAACGGGAAGAATAAAATATAAGCTCCAATCAACAGCCCTATCCCCGCACCGTACCACCCTCCATGCCATGCTTCGATAAGCAGATTAGTCGTTACCTTGATGGTGCAGCCATCACTCTGCGATAACTCAAAAAATGCCGCTGAGCCACTATTATCGGCTGCATATGAATACGCTTTTTTACTTCGATACAGTGTGAGTGTATCAAGTACTATCAATTTGGTTTCTAGGTTCATGTCATCCCTTTCTTCGACATTGTGGTCACTACATAGTGATCCATGCATCTCTATTGTGCAGAGACTGCATCTTTATTACTGTCTGTCAGCATACATAGCCAGGCTTTGATAATTTAAGTGTTACATGTGTGCGAACGAACAGAACCACGATTCTTGAGAGTGTTATCGTAAATTTATGAAACATGCCCTGCATCACAATCGACTGATTGGTCAGACGGATCGACATTGCCATGATCAGTTGCTTAAACATGGTGATTGGGTAGAACTCTTGCCGAGTCAACAGCTAAACAGACCTGAGGTACCGATCGAATATGCCTACTTCCCTACTGGGAGCGTAATTGCATTAGTCATGCAACAGCAAAATGACAAGCCAATTGCATTGGCTTTGATTGGTAATGAAGGAATGATAGGGATTGCTCCAGCCCTCGGAGTGCATTTTGAGCCATACACTGCAACAGTTCTAAGCTCTGGTGCTGCCTTGCGCATTTCAGTGCGGCATTTGTACACGCTCAAGACTAAAAATAAGAGTTTTAGCCAGGTGCTGGATGCGTATATTGCAGTGATCAATGCTCAGTTTGCACAAGCCGCTATATGCCATGGCTTGCACGATTTGCAGCAGCGTTTGGCATGCTTACTCCTCACCCACAGTGACCGTATTTCTCGTACAAATTTTACAATGACACAAGCACTATTGGCCAACCTACTAGGCGTGCGGCGCTCGGGAATTAACAAAGCTGCCAGCACATTGCAGCAAGCGCAGATTTTACATTACAGCCGTGGTCAGATGCATATTTTGAATTCATTAGCATTGCTGGAAAAGGCCTGTCAATGTTACGTAATAAACAAGCATTCATATCAGTCTATATTACATTTTTGAATCGTGTGACTTACGACATCACCAAGGGTAAGAGCTTCAACTAACTTGTGGAACTCTAGGACTGAGCGCCCACGCCCGTCCAAAAACAAAAAAGACCCAAGGCGTTAACCTTGAGCCTCTCATGTGTACTGCCCACCTAACAATCGAATCTCGTACTAACGCTAAGTGACTTCCGCCTGGATGAATCCCAACTCTCACGCCAAGCCAACATAACGGCCAACGATTGCCACCGGGATTACCGTCGTATCAGCCCGCCTCTGATTGTTGGGCTATGGCTCAAGACGTACGACTATGGGCTGCCGTAGGTGGTCTACAGAGATACAAGTTAGCTAGTTGCGACTCGACGACATGACGAATCCGGTGTTATCCAACCAGCCATATAGCGCATCGAAAGGCGAAAAGCTGGCAAGTACATTGAATGTATGAGGTGGGCTTTTGAATTTCTGTATTAAACCGGTTTATTTTCTCCATCACCTTTCATATCCTCTAACCAATCTAGAATTTGGTTTTCGACATCGGCACTTGTGTGCCCATAGCTTGTTTTTACTCTATGCTCTGAAGAGGGATAATTTTCTTTATCGTCTCTGGATTGGTTTGAAGAACGACTACGGGGCTTCTCCCATGGTCTGTTATTAGACATCAAAAAACAAGTAGTAGCTTTTACGGTATCCATTTTGGCATTCCTATTCATTTTATAAAGAACCTACTGACCTCATCATCGAAGTCTAAACAAAGACAGAATGATGCTCCGTCTGCTAGCACACAAATACAATTCATACTCTGCTCACTAAGTTACTTATCAGACAGACCGCTGGATAAGAGCATGGCTAAATGATAAACAGTACGCGAGCTTTGCTGGCTCTAAGACTCTCAGAATCAGGACTCTAAGCAGTGTTCAGACTCTATAACCTAAAGGACACCAACATGTATCTACGTTATGTGGCATTAGTTGTCAGCTTGAGTCTAGGGTGTCATACCCTAGCAAGTGCATCAGAACTAACCAAAAAGGAAATATTGAAATTACAACAATCCATTGCATTTGAATACCAACAGGGCATTAAGGTTTGTGACACATTGAACTGGAACGAAAGCGATGTTTGTATTGCAAAAGCGAGCACTAAACAAGACATCGACCGGGCTGAGCTTCATGCTAATACGCATCCAACTGCAAAAACTCGTTATGCTGCATTGATCGCACATGCGAATGGTAACCATGAAGTTGCCATAACCAAGTGCAATGGGATTGCACTCGAGGAAAGAAATACCTGCTGGAACGACGCTGAACACGTCAAACAAGGAGAAATACAAAAGGCAAAAAGCCTCCCGAAATAAAAGTATCGTATGCAACTATGGACTGTTTATAGAGCATGAGGGGTTTAGTTACGGAGCCATAGCCAGTAGATTAATTTATTACACACTTAAATTTGTCATAAGGTGCTCTAGCTCCCTGAATTTGCATTTGCCAGGAGATACATGCCTTAACCTTTGAGCAGTTGATCTATTTATATAAATTCTTAAATCGAGAGGATTAACATGAAGATTTGGATGAAAGCACTACTATCAATTTACCTAGCTCTACTCGCAACAGGCTATACATCGGCAGCTCAAACTAACTATCAATACACAGGTAATACTTTAGATACGGTTATTGATGACCCTATGCTTTTAACAGCAGTCACCCATCTTACGGCGTCTGTAACTTTTGATAACATTTATACCGATACCACTTTAATTGATAATAACGGTATTGTTAGTGCGACCATTTCCGACGGTGTAACAACATTTTCTTTGTTGAATGCTACTTTCTTTTCAAAGTTCGTTTTTGATAACTCTGGAAATATTACTCAATGGCAGTTGACTGGAACTCACCTTGATAGAAGAATTGAGACAGTAAATTTTTACTTAGGCATGCAATGGGACGATACTTTAGTACCTTTACCTGACTATGCATCTAAAGGGAATATGGGCAACCCTGGAATTTGGTCCTTGGTATCAGTCAGTACTGTCCCTGAATCAGAAACTTATTGTTTGATGATATTAGGGTTCGGTTTAGTCGGCACCGCCTATCGGCGCAGATTAACTCACATTTGATCAACTAGATCTGATTGCAAAAGAACCTGTAATTCAAGGGGGGATTTACCTCACCCAAAAAACAAAAAAGACCCAAGGCGTTAACCTTGAGTCTCTCTATAAATGGTGGCCCCTCTGTGAGTCGAACACAGCACCAACGGATTATGAGTTTTAGCACTTAATTTTCATTTCTTACCGCCAAGCTTTGGTTGGCATTGATTGGGGGTATCAGTTAACTCACATAAGCCAATGGGAGAGAGGGACTTAAGTAACTCATCCAGATCCTGGGGCGTTATAGGCTGCGACTCAGGCTCAAATGACGAAACACGCTGCATACGCTGAATGACATACATGTCATTAGCTCCCTTAAGGACAATATATACACCTATTTCACCTTCTCCAGCTTTCATTCCCCCAAGGTCATTTGGCAATTTACCGCAACCTAGCACTGCTACATGACCGCGAACCTCACCGAATGCCACATCCCCGCCAGAAACGGCTACTGAATTGTCAGGGCAAACAGACTCTTTTTGTCCAGCCATTTTGCCAATTAGAGCTTTAGGAGTTGCATTTGCATTTTGTGCCAGGTTCTTGAAACCAGTAACTGTAATAAGCTCTGTCCAATTGGCGGGGGTTTGGCCATCTAAAGCATAATTTAGACTAAAAAGCATTCCTTCAGGACGATTTGCTTTTCCAGGATTAACCAGCTTCCATCCACTAGGCAAGCCATGCACTAAATTCTGGCTGAATATCGGAGTAGAAACGATTGTGCTATATGAAGACACACTCGGGCTTTCCTCTGAGTGGGCTGGACAAGAAATAATAAAGGCTAATACCAATACAAAGAGAAGCGCTTTAATTAGATGCATAATGCTTTTAATTAACCTTTAACAGTATAAGTAGAACAAAAGACGCTCAAATATATCCAGCTTTTTTAAGTCTACTAGTGAAGTCACTTGTGAATGCAGTTAATGGTGTTTGAGACCCTTCGAAATTCTTTCCTAGTAACGTATAACTCTGCTCCATGCCTTTACCAAGAGTGACTGTTTCACCTTGATTATTCCTGCCATACTGCAAAGATGAATATGCCAAGATCAGGTTAATAGTATTCTCTGTGGCATTTTTGACATGTACGATTTTGACTCGTATGAGGCCATCCCGCTTATTCTGGGCAATTAACTGTGCAACTAAGGTTTGGGAGTCAAGATTAGAGTTTGAATTGATAAACAATTGAGTTTTAACATGACGTTTATCCAAGTCTGCATACAAGGCTTCTGCAACCTTTTGAGATGTTATGAACCAAGTGGACGAGGCTTTTATATCTTTGGGATCATCGTAGCGTGGATTGAAGCCCTCGCCAGCCACGATGAGAATCCCCTGCTTGCTCAAATTAGGATCACCTGGACTGTCATCAATAGATGCACAACCAGCAGTGAGTAACATCGTAGTTAACAAAACTACGCCCCATATCATTCGACTAACTTTCACATCCACCCCTTTAATTTTTGTTATTTAGTTGAAGTATTGTCCAAGAAAGTTATTACAGTCAACTACAAGATCGCACGCCCGATCAATATTATAGTCAACGACTCTCACCGAGATCACCGTCGCATCGACCAGCCGCTGATTGCTTGGCCATGGCTCAAGACGAGTGAATATGAGCAAGGTCCTAGGCTGCGAGTGGATGAAATAGGGGTGTAAGCTGAATTTTCGAATTGACGACCTGACGGAACCGACGCTGCCCACTCAATCAACCCAGATGAGATTAAACTCTTTTTATTCTCTCGTTATTTTGTAGACAAGCTGATTAGCCTGAGTGTCATATACACTAATGACGAAAGGATTGGGGTCATCTTTAAGATCCGCTAACGTAGCTCCCAAACACTCAGGAAAAACTTTAAGTGACCAATCCGCATCAAATGCAAGAGCATAATAGCGTTCTAAAAGCCAACCGTTAGCCTGATTGATTTTGGGCATAGGTTCGACGGCATGAGTTGCTCGGTATACTTTTATTTTTTCATCACAGTTAAATTTTTCACGAACTGAGACTTGCGGAGCATAAGGAATCCATGACTTTCCCTTTTTGATTCCAGTATGAACAACCAAAATCATGTAAAAAGTGAGAATCAAAGTGAATCCAATCAAACAAAAAATGCGCACTTTCCGATAATTATCTGCGCACCATTGCCATTGCTGCCTACTTAACATTTTTGGTTACTCCGATAGTAAATCAGTACAGTTAGCGTAGTTCTAGTTTACCTCACCCAAAACAAAAAAGACCCAAGGCGTTAACCTCAAGTCTCATCTTGAACTGCCCACTTGAGCATCGAACTTTAATATCACCGGTAGACACTTCCGCTTGGAAAACTCCAAGTTCCAACGCTAAGCCAACATAACGGCCAACGATTGCCACCGGGATTACCGTCGTATTACCAATCCCTGTTTGTCTTACTGTGGGTCCAGACGTGCAACTATGGGTAGGGTTTGGAGCTGCAGGCGGGTGAGTTTTTAGTGTGTGAGCTGAATTTGTGGATTGATGACCCGACAAAGCCGACGCTGCCCTCTCAGCCATTTAGCGTATTGAAAGGCGATAAGTCGTAGGGTTAATCCGTTCTTACAAATACCTTTAAAATCTGAGGAAACAAAATAATTGGAAAGAAGATAAGTAAATTAATCATAGAAGCTAAATATCGATTTTGAAAAGACTGCATTCTTTCAATCATTTCAGCTTTGGAGTATCCAGGCACTACAGCACCAAATGCCCTCACTTCAATAACAATGTCTTCATTCCAAATTGCATTTCCACGGTTTGGTGCAAAAACCAACTCAACTGGCGTTTTTCCATCATCAACCATCTGAAGCGCTGAGTTTCGGAGTAATCCTGAGCTGCATCCAAACCAAATCATTTTCTCGCACACAGCCTTACCATTAAAAAGATGGTAAGAACCGTTGCGAGATCCAGAAAGTTTTAATGTACCAGACTTCACATAAGCATCATCAATGTCCAACTTAACCTCTGGAACGTAACATATCCACAGTAAAAATAGTGTCCATCCCAGCTTCTGAGCGAGCACTTTGCTATTCATAATTATTTTAGTTTCCTCTTGTACCTACCCTCAAGCACATTACGATTATTTATTTACATTCAAATGAATTGGAACTAGCTTTACCTCACCACAAAACAAAAAGACCCAAGGCGTTGACCTTGAGTCTCTCATGATGAACTGCCCACCTAACAATCGAATCTGATTATCAACGCTAGTCACTCCCTGCTGGACAAGCTCCGACTCCCTCGCCAAGCCAACATAACGGCCAACGATCTCAACCGGGATTACCGTCGTATCAGCCAGCCCCCCGATTTTTTGGCTATGGCTCAAGGCGTGTGACTATAGACAGGTTTGGGGGCTGCGAGGCGGATGAAGTTTTGGAGAAAAAAACGATTTGTCGCAACTTGACGACCTGACGAAACTCTCGTTGCCTACTCAGTCATGTAGCGCATCCAAAGGCGACGAGTCGTCGGGTGCGTCGATTAAACTTGAAATAAAATCTTAATTGGAACCACCATTATTTGAATGAGTCACATATGGCGTAATTTTGAATTCAACATCGACTGCATGGAATCGCTCACCATTGAAAACCTCACCTATGGCTCTAAAGGCATCTTTGATTAAGTGTGTAATTTCCACATTCATACTATTTAGTGTTTCAGGAATTTCTAATTTATTAATCCGCCAATGCATCGTCGCACCATCTTCACTAAAGGTTTTATCAAGCGGGTCAGCTGAAATCCTAATTAAGTTGCCTTGCCAATTTAAAACATAATGCTTTGTAATTTGAGTACCTTCGTACGGACCGCCCTCTTTTCGAACAAGAACTATGTAGGCATTTCTGGCTTGGTCTACTGCCCAGAGATCTAGTGTCGCTTTACTCCCCATGTGATCAGTTGCCACTGTAAAGGGCAATCTCTCTTTTGCCTCAGCAGGCATTCTCTCAGCTATAAATGGCAACTTGATTCCCTAAAGAAAAGTCAGGCAGTAGCATCAAATGTGTTTGATTGTTAGTAATTAGATTAACACACCAAAACAAAAAAGACCCAAGGCGTTAACCTTGAGTCTCTCTATAAATGGTGGCCCCTCTGTGAGTCGAACACAGCACCAACGGATTATGAGTCCACATTGTTGAGGCACTATGCTTACCATTACGCAACAATACATATACTTAGATTACGTCATGCAACTAAGTAGACGTGTCATCTAACTATAGCGTTGAACTTTTGTTGTACCTCTTTATAGTCTGAATCAACCCTTTCAATTAACGTGGAAAGCATCGGCGCGCGTAACCCGTCTGATGTATTGCAGGGTTAAGGTCAGGTGCTAATTCATTTGCTGCCGTCCCGCAAACCAAACTCCTTCGCGAACTCGGGATCTATCCACACCGACTTGACTTGGCCTTCACGCAAAATTACCGGCTCGGGGGTTAGCAACGCTGAGAAGAATGAAGCCAAGGACTCGGCCAGAACTGTACTTTCACTCGTTTCATGGTCCCAGAAAGCGACTGCCCCAGACGGCAGCAACACGAAGAAGTTACCGCTACCATCATCCGCAAACACCTCGCCATCCAGGATTGTTGGCCGCGAACCTTGGAGGGCGCGGATGACACCATATTCATCGCCCTTTGGACTACGAAAGACCTTGCCTTCCATTTCGGTAATGCGCATGAGATAAGCCTTAACGTTTAAAGTAAGGGGCTGGCGACAATGCTGGCTCACCCCGCGTTATTAATAAACATATCATAGAAGCACCTTTTCGCCAGTCCCGCTTGACTGATGGGTTAAAAGGCTTACCACTCATAGGTTTCACCTTCATCACCTACGATTTGAGCATTCAAGTATTTGGCCAAGGCAGCCGCAGCAATGTGTGTTGGATTTTTTGGAGACTCAATATCATGAGAGGCATTGAATGATGCTTTACCTCTACGGAAACTAAACACTTTTACCCACTCAGATTTTTTACCAAACCCAAGAAAACCTGAAGATCCAAAAAGAATTGAGGCATCGCCCACATTTCCTCTAATGGTGATTTTCTCACCAGTCTTTGGGTTTTTTGCAGTCGAATCATCATTGTCTAGCCGAACACTGCTAATTTGATTAATAGCAGCAATCCACTCATCGAGGGTTATTTCACTATTGTTGCGCTCTATGTAAAGTGAGTAAGCCATTTTGCTTTCTAACGTCTGAATTAAGGGGCGCCTTTAGGCGTCCCGCTTGAATGATGGGTTAGGCATAGATTTATGATGTCTCCGACTGTTGGATTTGTTAACTCAACCAGTATGTTCTCTGTGATTCCTTTTTGCCTGAGAAATAGAGCCAAATTCTCGAACTCGAGAGTATCTGCCCCCCTTATGAGGGTATGCAGATTTATAAACATCGAGAAGAAAATCATTGGGAAGAAGGCGAAATACATCATCGTTCCGAAGCAAGAATGCATTCTTTATGTCGTCCAGAGCATCCTCTACCACTGGCAAATCTTTAGGAGAGTACATGCCGACCCATCGCATTTTATCGGGTTCTCGGTTGCGTAAATACTCCCAGCTTGGTCGGTAGAAATAGCGACCTGCAATTATAGCTATGACTATCAGTGGAATGAGCCAGAACACCATATCTGCCTAACGTTTCAAGTAAGGGGCTGGCGACACTGGTTGCTCAGCCCTTGTTATTAATAAACACTTCATAAAAGCACCTTTTCGCCAGTCCCGCTTGACTGATTGGTTGGGCATAGTTTACGCCACCCACTCTGCCAGAACGTTTGGATTGGCTATTATTTGCACAAGATCATCTGAGCTAATAAGTACAAAGTGAAATAGCTCTCCGTATATTGGGATAAACTGTTCGCTCCATTGCGAGTTTTCGATTATAAGTAACGGAAACGTATAGTATGGATTTTGTTCAAGAACTGGTAATGGTCGTGGAATTGGGTCATATCCAGGACATTCCAACTCAAAACGAACCGCAGTTACTGTAGTGAAATTGAGATTTAGCGTACGCTCGCCATGCAGAGTAACTGATAGTTTCTTTCCACGATGGTATGAATACGAGATAGACCCAAATGGACAGTCTATATCTGATAACGGATACCATGCTAATGAACGTTCTATCATGATGCCCAACGTCTGAGTTAAGGAGCCAGCTTTAGCTGGTCCTGCTTGAACGATGGGTTAGGGCCAAATTTAGCCACTATATTTTTGTAATAAACAGACTTCTCACTATCAATAGGTAGCCCCATACAACCCTTTTCATAGCAAAGTTGGAGTACATAGGCTGCACGCCAATTATTATTTTCCGCAGCTTTAAGCAACCAATATTTGGCTTTTTCTATTTCCTTTTCGGGAAGTGGATGTTCATGGCTGCCCAATTTCATGGTTTCAACAAAAACGTTATACATGGCTTCCGAATTTCCTGATTCTGCTAGCTTCACCCACTCTTGTATTTCTGTGGCAGATACGTAAACCGAAGTTAGTAAACATATTGCAACTAAAATGACGCGCACTTTTTGCCCTAACGTTTGAATTAAGGGGCTGGCTTTAGCCAGTCCCGCTTGAATGATGGGTTAGGTAAATTATTGAGCATTTACAAGCCCAGACCATGCAAGAGTTGCAGAGGCTCCATTTAGCTGTGCAGGCCAAACTGCTTTTGGTGTTGCTGCACACAAGAGAACGCAAGCCTTACCACGCTCATCAGACTCCTCGCCGTAGAAAAATAAGCGATCTCCAAAAGCCAACTCAATTTCTGACAAATCCAAATCGTCTTCTGGATTGGTTATAACTTGCTCAGAAGCCTCAACGTAGTAAGGATATGCCTCTTCGATATTTTTATGGGCAAATGCTGCCATTTCATTGCTCGAAGCAGCCAGTTTATCTGTCATCCCCTTGAATATGTTATTAACCAAATCTGATGAAATCCCCGCAGTTTCAACGGCATGCATTGTTGCGGCCACAGACAGTAGAAACAACTCATTTAAAAAATCAAATCTAGTAATTGTTGCCGTTGAAAAGAGGTTTGCATCTCTTTGCGTCACAAAAGAGTCGAACGGGAATTCAAACAAGCCGGCAATAATGATTTCGCCGACTTGATATGGAGATGGTTTGATTTCAGGTTCTTGAGAGTTCACGGTAATACCTAACGTGTGAAGTAAGGGGCTGGCGACAATGGTGGCTCGACCCTCGTTATTAATAATTGATTATTCAAAGCGCAATTTCGCCAGTCCCGCTTGACTGATGGGTTAGGACTATTCAATTACTGATAGCCTATCAGTAACGCACAAGTGCGCTGTTTTAGTTTTTTGCAACTTTTCGACTAGCTGTTTTCTCAAAATCTCCATTTCCTCTCCACTTTCAATAAATGCAAGCTCATCTGGATGAAGAAGTGTTACTACTAACAATTTTACAAATCCAAAAGGAGTTTCAAAACCTTTGGGAATAGTTTTGGCAGGGAATCCAATGATTAATCCTACCTCATCCTTCTCATTTCTGAACAAAGAAGGGGCTTCAGGAATAGGCAAGATGGTAGAGACTGTTTCATAGCGTTCAATCAATTGGTCAAAACCACCATGATAGGCTACGTTCTGACTCACCTGATGGACTAAGTCAAAGAGCCATGAACCTGCAATATTCTCAATCGTACCTACCATTTCAGCGCAAACCTCAACTCGAAAACCAAGTGGAATTTTTTCATCTTCAAACGGGTCAGATAGACCATCACTTGCAATAATAATTGATTCTGGGCGCCTAATAACTTTCCAAGCTTGGCGCAAGGTGGGCCAACTAGGACCTCCCATAAAGGCAGGATTAATAAGAGGCGCTATTACGTCGGAATCAACTTTACCCAGAGTTTTGTAAAATGCATCTCGTGCTTCGTAAGTAGCCTGAAGCATAGCTTCAGTTTCTGGATCAGCTTTGACTTCAGGGATGGACGGATTTAGGTCATCTTCGATAGGACCTTCGTTGTTTCGTCCTAATAGTTTATCTAACCATTTCATAGACAGTCCTAACGTTTGAATTAAGGGGCCTGCTTTAGCAGGTCCCGCTTGAGTGATGGGTTAGGCCTAACATGGGACACGAGGAAGCGCCTTTATGTAACGTAAAGCAACAGTGACCCATATTATCGTGGCTAAAATGTGGCCTGGACCATATATAACGAGTGGCCCAGTCAACAACAAAACAAACAAGTTAAAAAGAATGGCGACCAAGATAAGGGAAAAAGCACGGGCACGCGTTGGCCATATGCAAGAGATGACGAGCCCAGCACAAATAAACGCCACAATGCTCCAGTGAGAAATTCCAGTCAGCGAATCTACGGATAGAAGCATAGACCAAACTTTAGGTGCTGGCACAAACTTCGCAACGGTGAGGTAAAGCCCCAAGTGAGCGGCAACGAGAGAAAGGCAAGCTAAAAGCACTAGCCAAAGCTTGCGGGAAATAGATGCATGCATGTCTATGGCCTAACGTTTGAATTAAGGGGCGCCGTTAGGCGTCCCGCTTGAATGATGGGTTAGGGTTTACCACTGCATTGGCTCCCAACTTAAAACGACACGACCAACAATACCAATAACTAAAGCAAACAAAAAGTTAAAAACTGGTGCGGCAATTAGAACCTCACCATGACCATATGTTGAGGGAAAGCCAAAATAATTAAAAACAAAAACCAGAGTAGGAAATAATACTAAACCTGACAAAACACCAAAGAGAAGGACTAGCGGTAAATATCTGTTTTTAGCTAACTTGGTTGAAATAACAGCGCTATTGATATGTTTTTTGGTTCTGAAATATATTGCCACCGCTGAAATAGCGGTAATGAAAAATGAAGCATAAAAAGCAAAATTGGTCATATGCTTAATAAACCCTAACAGTTATTAACCGGACGCATCTGTCCGCATAATAATATTCTTAAAAGGGAAACTCTCATGCGTCGTTCCAATTATTTCTTATGTTTAGAAGGAAACCTGTCCGTATAATAATTAAGTGTAATTGCGGACGCAACCACTTTTAATTTAGGTAAACTTCATCATTTTCAACCACTGTTTAGGAGCTACATTTATGGGGTCAAAATCTATCTAACCCGCCGCGTCTAATGGATCAGGTAAGCACTGTGTGTCGAAGACGACACTTCAGCCCACGCACTGAAGAAGCTTACTCTCACTGGATTCGAAGATTCATTTACTTTCACAATAAACGCCACCCTCAAATTATGGGTTCAGCAGAAGTTGAACTGTTTTTGAATCATCTTGCTCGGGATCGAAAAGTTTCTGCCTCGACTCAAACGATTGCTTTGAACGCAATCGTTTTCTTATACTCAGCCGTCCTACAAAAGCCATTAGGCCAAATGGCTAATCTCCAGCGTATTCAACGTCGACATACAGTTCCCGTTGTTTTAACGGTAGATGAGGTTACCAATGTATTGACCATGATGAATGGCACTTGCCAATTAATGGCTCAACTTATTTATGGGGCAGGGTTAAGAATTAGTGAGTGCATTGGGCTGCGCATAAAAGACTTAGACTTTAGCTCGAAAACCTTGGTCGTGCGAGATGGCAAAGGCGGCAAAGATAGAACAACTATTCTTCCGGCCATGCTGATCACTAGCCTTCAAGAACATCTAATCAAGGTCGCCCAACTACACTCCACGGATGTACTCAAAGGTGGTGGTTATGCAGTGATGCCAAATGCTCTGTATACAAAATATCCATTAGCTTCGCGTACACTTGGCTGGCAGTTTGTGTTTCCTTCTTCTATTTTGAGGCCTTGGAAGGATCAACACCTGGTACGTTGGCATATGGCTGACACTACCCTTCAAAGGGCGTTTCGCTCTGCAGTTATTAAGTCCGATATCAGAAAACATGCATCTATTCACACACTACGTCATTCTTTTGCAACACACTTATTGCACTCAGGTACCGACATCCGCACGATTCAATTGCTACTAGGGCATCGCAGCTTACAAACCACTATGATTTACACGCATGTGCTGCAAGCAACAAAATCAGTCATCAGCCCTTTTGATCGACTTTGACAAGAAGCTTATAAACGGCCTTTTATGGCCGTTCTTTCCAATCCGAGAAAAATCTAAACACTTTACTCACAAGGGATTATCTACCAAGTTCTCCGAGTGCGAACGCACAACCAATCAACAAATACTATTGTTATCGGCCTTAATTAAGATCCATAAATATGGGTCGGACAAGAGTGATTACAGAACATCGGTTGAACTTTTTGCGAGATGACAAAAAAACAAAGGGCTACGAATTAACGTAACCCTTTGATTTACAGCGATTTTTGGTGGCCCCTCTGTGAGTCGAACACAGCACCAACGGATTATGAGTCCGCTGCTCTAACCAAGCATGAGCTAAGGGGCCGGAAAGCGTGGGATTATAAACTAATCCTGACCGTTTTCGAGGAAGCTGCGCAGACGTTCGGAGCGCGTTGGGTGGCGCAACTTGCGTAGTGCTTTTGCTTCGATCTGACGGATACGTTCACGCGTCACGTCAAACTGTTTGCCCACTTCTTCCAGGGTGTGGTCGGTGTTCATTTCAATACCAAAGCGCATGCGCAGTACTTTGGCTTCGCGCGGGGTCAGTGACTCCAGCACTTCACTGGTTGCGTCGCGCAGGCTGGCGTAAACCGCTGCGTCCATTGGCGCCAGTGTGGTGTTGTCTTCAATAAAGTCGCCCAAGTGGCTGTCTTCGTCGTCACCAATCGGCGTTTCCATCGAAATAGGCTCTTTGCTGATTTTGAGGATTTTGCGGATTTTTTCTTCCGGCATTTCCATTTTTTCAGCCAAGGTTGCCGGATCAGGTTCCAGACCAGTTTCTTGCAGAATCTGGCGGCTGATGCGGTTCATCTTATTGATGGTTTCGATCATGTGCACCGGAATACGGATGGTACGCGCCTGGTCAGCGATCGAACGCGTGATGGCCTGACGGATCCACCATGTTGCATAGGTAGAAAATTTGTAACCACGACGGTATTCAAATTTATCCACGGCTTTCATCAGGCCGATGTTGCCTTCCTGAATCAAATCAAGGAATTGCAAGCCACGGTTGGTGTATTTTTTGGCGATAGAAATCACCAGACGCAAGTTGGCCTCAATCATTTCGCGTTTAGCGCGACGGGCACGTGCTTCACCGGTGGTCATTTGTTTGTTGATTTCACGCAACTCTTTAATTGGCAAGCCAACACGGTTCTGCAGGTTTTGCAGGCGCTCTTGCTGGTCAAGAATCGAGTGTCTGAAACGGCTTAAACGCTCTGCGTAGGCAGGCTTACCAGCAAGTTCACCATCTAACCAGCTGAGGTTGATTTCGTTGCCGACAAAGCTTTTAATAAATTGCTGACGCGGCATGTTGGCTTTTTCAACACAGAAATCCATGATTTTGCGTTCATGCGTGCGCACTTCTTCTACCATGTTGCGCACCTGGTCACACAGTGCTTCTACTTGCTTGGCAGAGAAACGGAAAGCCGTCAGTTCATCCAGCACCTGTTGATGCAGGGTTTTGTACTCGGCATCATTGGTACCTTTGGCTTCACGAATGCTGTTCATTTGCGTATTTGCAGCGCGAATGACGGCAAAGCGAGACAGGACTTCGTCTTTGAGTCTGGCCAGCGCTTCGGCAGACAAGGCGGATGCTTTAGCATCGCCATCTTCGTCGTCCTCTTCCTCTTCTTCGTCAGCAGCTTCCTCTTCTTCTGCGTCAGCCACTGCCAAAGCGTCATCCAGGCCGAGATCACTGTCAATCAAACCGTCTACCAGTTCGTCGACGCTCATCTCGTCTTTTTCGACCTTATCTACCATCTCCAGCAATTGTGCGATGGTGGTCGGACAGGCGGCAATCGCATGCACCATGTGCTTGAGGCCATCTTCGATACGCTTGGCGATCTCAATTTCACCCTCACGTGTCAGCAGGTCAACCGTGCCCATTTCACGCATATACATACGCACAGGGTCAGTCGTACGACCGAACTCTGAGTCTACCGTCGCCAGCGCTTGCTCGGCTTCTTCGGCAGCATCTTCGTCAGTCACCGCCGGAGGCGCATCAGACATCAGCAATACTTCGGCATCCGGCGCTTCTTCATAGACCTGGATACCCATGTCATTGATCATGCCGATAATGCTCTCGATCTGCTCGGAGTCTTGTACGTCATCCGGCAAATGGTCATTAATCTCGGCGTAGGTCAAATAACCACGCTCTTTACCCAGAACAATCAGGGTTTTCAGGCGCGTACGGCGTGCCTCGGCATCCATTGCCTGGGTGGCGGGGTCTTTGTGTGTTTCGACTTCGTTAATTCCGAGTTCTTTGTCTAAACTCTTATCTGCTTTGGGTCTGGCCATGGCCGATTCCACCTCTAAAATGATTGATGCCGAGTGCTGGCTACCGCTACTGTCACATCACTCGATTTAACATTACGGGAAACCCTTTATTTTACCAGATTTTTGCATATTTTTTAAGCATGCCCACACGGTTTTTAGGGAATTGCTGACTAGCGCTTGCTGGTTAACTGCCGCAGGGCCTCACGCTCTGCGTCCGACAGCGTAGAAAATGGCTTTTCAGTCAGCCGCCCTAACAAGGACTTTTCACGCGCAATGATTGCCATGTCTGATAATTGGGTACACGCCCCCTCAAATTCAAGCGTGAAGTCCAGCGTTTCGTCCAATAAAGACAACTCACGTTGCAATTGGTGTCGCAAAACCTCAGAAATATACGGTGTGATCATTTGCAGCAATACCACTGGCCGCGCTTCCGGCTTGGCAACAGCAGCCCTCAACACCACACGTAACATCTGCTCTTCATCGCCTTCGCCGACAATCTCTGTCATCAACGCCGGCTTAGCCCATTGCGGCCGCATCAGCAACATCAAGGCAAGGCGCACATACAGCGATAGCGGTGTGCGCGAACGCTGGCGCGCAGGCTTTTGTTTGGTTTTAACCGGATCTGGCAACTTGAGCATGCGCTGCATTTCGCCGCCGGCCAAGCCGGTCATCTCGGCCACTTTTTTGCGCAACAACATGGCATAGCGCGGCGCCTGAATTTGCTTGAGAATAGGCTCGGCATCATTCAAAAACTGCAGCTTATCCTCTTGCGAAGCCATCGGGTTATGCTCGCTCAAATGCTGGATAATGTATTGCGACAGCGGCATTGCTTTATCCATTTCAGCTTCAAATGCCTCTTTACCAAATTCACGCACAAAACTATCCGGGTCATGTTCGGCAGGCAAAAATAAAAAACGCAACTTGAGACCATCTTTAATCGCAGGCAAAGCGTTCATTACCGCGCGCCAGGCCGCCGTGCGCCCGGCTTTGTCGCCATCAAAACTGAATACAATTTCATCGGTTTGCCGCATCAGCTTGGCAATATGAAACGGGGTAGTTGCTGTACCCAGCGCCGCGACGGCATATTCAATGCCATATTGCGCCAGTGCCACTACATCCATATACCCTTCAACCACCAACACGCGGCCTGCATCACGGATGGCGCGACGCGCCATAAACAAGCCATATAATTCATGGCCTTTTTGAAACAGCGGTGTTTCCGGCGAGTTGTAATACTTTGGCGTATCTTCGGGGTTAATCACGCGCCCGCCAAAGCCAATTACTTCGCCTTTTTGGTTATGGATGGGGAAAATAATACGGTCACGAAAGCGGTCGTAACGGCGCCCTTGCTCATTCTGCACCACCAGCCCGGCCGTCTCCAGCGCCTCAGCCTCATATTGCGGGAACACTGTTTGCAGATTTTGCCAGCCAGCCGGGGCATAACCAACCTGGAACTTGGCCGCGACCTGACCGCTTAAACCGCGGTTTTTCAGGTAATCAATCGCGCGCGGTGATTTTTTCAATTCTGCTTTGTAATAGTTGGCGGCTTGTTGCAAGGTCTCTTGCAAACTCAATAACACCGCCTTTGAAGGGGAAGCCGGTTGATTAGGGTCGCGCTGCTCTTGCGGCACAATCATGCCAATCTGTTTGGCCAGGTCGTGTATGGCCTCAACAAAACTAAGGCCGTTATACTCCATCAAAAAGCTCAAGGCGGAGCCGTGCGCACCACAACCAAAACAATGGTAAAACTGCTTGGTCGGACTGACGGTAAAACTGGGGGATTTTTCGTTATGGAACGGGCAGCAGGCCGAATAATTGGCCCCGGCTTTTTTCAGCGGTACTGCCTTGTCGATGACTTCGACAATATCTACGCGATTGAGCAGTTCTTGAATAAAACTTTCGGGGATCATAGATGCAAGTATCGCTTATGCGCACTAAAAAACAAAGGGCGCCAAATGCGCCCCGTTGTTGATGCGGTTAAAGACTAATTAACCCAAGGCAGCCTTGATCAGGCCAGAGACTTTTGCCATATCTGCCTTACCTGCGACCAGCGGTTTCACCGCACCCACCACTTTACCCATGTCTTTGGCACCCGCAGCACCCGTTTCAGCAATAACCTTGGCAATGATGGCGTTGATTTCATCCTCAGACAATTGCGCTGGCAGATAAGCCTGCAATACAGTGACTTCAAACTTTTCCTGATCCGCCAGGTCGTGGCGGTTAGCACCTTCAAACGCAGCAATCGAATCACGGCGCTGCTTGAGCATTTTCTCAATCGCCGCAATCACGGCATCATCATCCAGCTCAATACGCTCGTCGACTTCGCGTTGCTTGATCGCCGCTTGCAACAAACGAATCACACCCAGCTTTTGCATGTCTTTCGCACGCATGGCGGTTTTCATGTCTTCGGAGATTTGTGCTTTCAGGCTCATAGAAATATCTTTATCTGAATGGAGGCTTAAATATGGGCTGTATAAATAGCTAAAGGTTGCGGAAACCCACAACCTTCGCATCATCGGTTAACCTGAAAGCGGCTAACCGTTCACTTCCACTAAAAATTAGTAGAGTTTTGTCGGCAACTGTTGGTTGCGCAGACGACGGTACTGACGTTTAACCGCAGCAGCGGCTTTACGTTTACGTTCCCAAGTTGGCTTCTCGTAGAACTCGCGTGCACGCAAGTCGTTCAACAAACCGGTTTTTTCAATCAAACGCTTGAAGCGGCGCATTGCAACGTCAAACGGTTCGTTCTCTTTCACACGAATAGCGGTCATGTAAATCCCTATCCTTCAAAAATGGTTGGCAAATCGTGCATGCGGATTGATGCAGCACTGAAAACCGCGTATTCTATCGCGCTTATTTGGATTTATCAATCATTTCCGCAAAATATTGTCTGCGAGAAAGCACGTATGTTGGTATTGGGCATTGAATCTTCTTGTGATGAAACCGGGATAGCGTTGTACGACACGCGCCGCGGGCTGCTGGCGCACGCCCTGCACTCACAAGTAGACATGCATGCCGCTTATGGTGGCGTGGTGCCAGAACTCGCTTCACGCGACCACATCCGCCGCGCGTTACCACTGACCCAACAAGTCCTGGCAGAGGCCGATAAAACCCTGCAAGACATAGAAGGCATCGCTTATACACAAGGCCCTGGCCTGGCGGGCGCCTTGCTGGTAGGCACCAGCGTTGCGCAATCACTGGCCATGGCGCTCAATGTACCCACCATCGGCGTGCACCACCTGGAGGGCCATTTGCTGGCGCCCATGCTGGAAGAAAATCCGCCAGCCTTCCCGTTTGTAGCCTTGCTGGTTTCAGGCGGCCACAGCCAACTGATGCGCGTAGACGGTATCGGCCAATATGAGCTCTTAGGTGATACGCTGGATGACGCCGCTGGCGAAGCATTCGACAAAACCGCTAAATTACTTGGGTTAGGTTATCCCGGCGGACCGGCCGTCTCCAAACTAGGAGACCAGGGCAAACCGCATTTTCAACTACCGCGCCCCATGCTCAACAGCCCGGATTTGAACTTCAGCTTTAGCGGCCTCAAAACAGCGGTGCTCACGCTGGTGAACAACCAGCCACAACTGGATGATGACACCGTCAAAGATATTGCCTGGGAGTTTCAGGAATCTGTCACCGAGATTCTGGTGCACAAGTGCCTGAAAGCACTCAAGCAAACCAAGCTCAAACGGCTGGTGGTCTCGGGCGGCGTGGGTGCCAACAAGCGCCTGCGCATCAGGCTGAACGAAGCCGCCAGCAAGCGCGGCATCAGCGTCAGTTACCCACGGCTGGAGTTCTGCACCGATAATGGTGCCATGATTGCGTTTGCCGGTGCCATGCGTTTACACGCCATGCAAGCAGTGAAACAAGATTACAGCTTCAGCATCCGCCCGCGCTGGGATTTATCGGAGCTCAAAGCCCCCGCCTAAATATGGTTGGCTATTTTTTGCCGAAGCGGCTTTCAGTGCCTGCCAGCAACTTCTCAATATTGCCCTGATGGCGAATAATCAGAAACGCCGTCATCACAACCACCACCGCCACATACACCGGATAAGGTGACAAGAACTGCCAGGCAATCACGGGGGCCAATATTGCAGCCACCAAGGCAGACAAAGAAGAAATGCGGCTGATTAAAAACACAACCAGCCAGACTGCCACCACACTTAACGCCAACCAGCCGGAAAACGCAATCATCACTCCCAGCGCTGTCGCCACGCCTTTACCGCCTTTGAACTTATGGTAAATCGGGTACAAATGCCCAATAAATACCGCCAGGCCCACCAACGCGACCACATCCATTAACATCCCGGCTTGCAATGCCAACCAGGTCGGCAACCAGCCTTTAAAAGCATCACCCAGTAAAGTCAGAATCGCAGCGGATTTCTTACCGCTACGCGCCACATTGGTCGCGCCGATATTGCCACTGCCCACCGTGCGTGGATCAGGCAGGCGATACAGCTTGCTGATGATAATGCCAAAGGCAATCGACCCAATCAAATAAGCCGCCACAACCCACACCAGCGCCTCAATATCAAACCCAATTTCGTTCATGCTTTAAATTCCACTGAAATGCAGCCGCTTATGCCAGCCACCGCACGATGTTGTATGATGCCGAATCATACTGGATTCCGGCCTGCGCGGAAATAACAACAAGGGTGCACCTCAATGGATATTATCTTTCTCGAACAAGTCAAAGTGCAAACCAAACTCGGCGTTCCCGAGTGGGAGCGCGCGGTCGCGCAGACTGTCATTCTGGATATCGAAATCGGCTATGACTTTAGCAAAGCCTGCCAGACCGATGCGATTGAAGACACGATTGATTATGGGCAAGTGGCTGCCCGCATTCGGGAAACATTAGCAGAACACAGCTTTAAACTGGTTGAAGCCCTGGGTGAGCATGTGTGCCAGCTGATTCTGCAGGAATTTAAAGCGCAGAATGTGAAGTTAAAAGTGAGTAAACCGGGGATATTACCGGGGTTGAAGGCTTTAGGGATTCAAATTGAGCGATCAAAATGAGACATAAATTTCCAGCTTGCATACAAAGACATACTGGCAAAATAATAATTTTTTCGATTGTTTTGATAATTGCTCTCTTTGCCTATAAAACCGTTTACCTTCCGTATTCAATCTCTTTTGGTGGGCAAGTGTTGCCGATCATACAAATAAGTACAAATGAATCTAGCACGCTCAGAGCCGAATTCGGACAACTTGGGGATTATTTTGGCGGCCTGCTTAACCCGATTTTTGGCTTTGCTTCATTTTTAGCTTTATTAGCAACAATTCTTTATCAATCAACAGAATTAAAACTATCAAGAAATGAACTAGAGCTTACACGCAAAGAGATTGCAAACTCATCATTCGCGCTAAATGCTCAAAATAAAGCTATTGAATTACAAAGCTTTGAACAAACATTCTTCGCTTGGCTAAGCACTTACAGAGACCTAATCAATACAATATCAACAACAACCCCTCCCCAAAATCGCATAGTAGGTAAAGAGGCACTTTATAACCTATTACAACATTCTCTTAGTGATTATGCGATTTTCAGTTCAATGTGTGTTCGAGATAATAACAACTTTGGTCAGCAGAAATTGGCTAATGAGTTTAACAATTCTTATAGAAGCACTTTTTACAATCACAGCTCTTACAAAAAAGTTGAAATCATCGCTACAGATTTTCAAGGAAACGTTGCAGGCCATATTCACAAACAATGGTCTTATCTTTATTATCAAAATGAATATCAGCTAGATAGCCTCTTCAGAACAGGTTACAAGTTAATAAGCTGGATCGATGGACTGCCAGAAGAAAGACTTACTAAGGAACAAAAATGGCTTTATGTAAGCATATTCAGAAGTCAGCTATCCTGGGTCGAAATGGTTTTCTTCTATTACAATGGATTAGCAGGAACAGGAGAAAAGTTTAAAGCTCTAATTGAGAAATACGCACTTTTCGATAACCTAACATTTGACTCTGATATTGGAATAAAGGTATTACACCTTTATTTTGATAGAAACTCATACTACAAACCATCAGCATTCAACTCTGACAGAGCACGTAACATCCTCTAAAGTCTACCCTCTCGGATGATGCACCTTATGCAACTGCTGCAACCTCTCCCTGGCCACATGCGTATAAATCTGCGTGGTCGAAATATCCGCATGCCCCAATAACATCTGCACCACGCGCAAATCCGCGCCATGATTGAGCAAATGTGTAGCAAACGCATGGCGCAGCACATGCGGGCTGATATGTTGAGAGATACCGGCTTGCACTGCATAACGCTGAATAATGTGCCAGAATGCATGCCGCGTCATGGCCGCGCCGCGCGTGGTGACAAATACCGCATCACTCAGGCCGCCTTTTAATATTTCAGGCCGCGCGATAGCAAGGTAGCGGTCGATCCATTCTGCCGCTTCTTGCCCCATAGGTACCAAGCGCGTCTTACTGCCCTTGCCCGTCACCCGCACTACCCCATCTTGCGTACTGACTTCGGCAATACTCACATTAACCAACTCGGAGACGCGCAAACCACTGGCATACAACAATTCCAGCATAGCGCGATCGCGCAGACCCAACGGTGCATTCACATCCGGCGCATACAGTAAATCTTCCACCTGCGACTCACTCAAGGTCTTGGGCAGTGATTTTGGCATTTTTGGCGCTTCGATATGCAGCGTCGGATCTTGCTTGATCAGGTTAGCCAGTAAGGCATAGCGGTAAAACCGGCGCAGGGTTGCAATCAAGCGATTGATACTGCGAACTTTGACTAACGGAAAGCGATGGGCGAGGTATTCCTGAACATGGTGTGATTGCACACCCCACAGCACTAACGATTGCTTGCCACACCACTCGGCAAAGCCCTTTAAATCATTGCGATAGCTTGATAGGGTGTTGGCTGACAAGCCATCTTCCAGCCATAGCTGGTCGATAAAAACATCAATTTCAGGAAAATGCGCTGTGACTGCTACAGCATTCTTTTTTTGCCGCATGTGATCGCTTATTTGTGTCGCTGCTCATGCGCCAACAACCAGCGTTTGATCTCCAAGCCGCCGTCTATGCCTTGCATAAAACCGCCCAGGCCATTGCTAGCCACGATGCGGTGACAAGGATTAAACAAAGGCAAGGGGTTGGCGCCACAGGCATTCGCAACTGCACGCGGACCAGACTTTACCGCAGCAGCTAACTGGCCATAGGTGCGCGTTTCACCGACGGGAATTTCACGCATGGCTTGCCATACACCTTGCTGAAATGGGGTGCCACGATTACTGCTAATCTGTTGCCAATCATGGTTTGGATTATCGAGATAGGCCGCCACTTGGTCAGCCACCGCTTGTGCACGCAGATTCGGCCGAGCCTTGACCGGTAAGGCATGCAACAAAAACTGCAAGGTTTCGCCTGCCTCATCACAGCGTACGCCGACGAAGCCGAATGGCGCCGGGACTAAGGCATCAAGTTCATCATAAAGGCTCTTCATCACGCTATTAAACTGCAATCTTGCCCAGGCTGCAACCAAGCGCAGCGGCAACAGGCAATAAAAAAGCCCAGATCGAAATCCGGGCTTTTTGGTGCAACGTTTAAATTAAGCGTTGTTTGCAGCGATGTCTTTCTCGCGCGCAACCAATTTCTCTTTAATACGTGCAGATTTACCTGAACGCTCACGCAAGTAGTACAGTTTAGCGCGGCGAACATCACCACGGCGTTTCACTTCGATAGAAGCGATTTGTGGAGAGTAAGTCTGGAATGTACGCTCAACACCTTCACCTGAAGAGATTTTACGCACGATGAATGAGGAGTTCAGGCCTCTGTTACGCTTGGCGATCACAACGCCTTCGTAAGCCTGCACACGTTTACGTGTACCTTCAACCACGTTTACACCAACGATCACTGTGTCGCCTGGCGCAAAGCTAGGGATGGTTTTGTTCAAACGAGCAATTTCTTCTTGCTCTAACATTTTGATAATGTCTGCCATATTGGTTCCTTTTAATTGTAAAGAGCTCGTTCCTACTCTACATCCTTGAGTAGCCTAGCCTCTTCTTTCGTCAACGGCCTTTCGGCCAATAAATCCGGGCGTTTCGCCCTTGTTAGCAGTAGCGATTGCTGTAATCGCCATTGTCTAATCTTTTCATGATGCCCGGAAAGTAATACTTCGGGCACCTTCAATCCTGCAAATTCTTCCGGGCGCGTGTAGTGCGGATAATCCAGCAGGCCATTCACAAACGAATCTTCCTGTGCCGAATCAGCATCACCCAACGCGCCTGGTAACTGCCGAATGATCGCATCCAGCAGCACCATGGCGGGTAACTCACCACCACTTAATACATAGTCACCAATGGAGACTTCCTCATCCACCAGTGTATCCAGCACACGCTGGTCTACGCCTTCATAGCGACTGGCTAACAACACCAGCCCCTGACATTCTTTTAGCTGCAACACCTTTTCATGCGTCAGCGGTTTACCGCGTGGTGACAAATGGATCACCCTGGGTGACAATCCTTGTGCCTGCAACCGCGCTTTGGCATCACCAATCGCAGCAGTCAGCGGCTCAGCCAGCATCACCATGCCAGGGCCACCACCATAAGGTCTATCATCGACCGTATGGTGCACATCCTGCGTATATTGGCGAGGATTGGTCAGCGTTAACTGATACAAACCACGTTGCCTGGCACGGCTGGTAATGCCGTATTCCGTCAGTGCCGCGAACATCTCAGGAAACAAACTGATGACTTCAATCTGCATCATGAGAGCCACCTTCTTTAAAAATCAGCATCCCAATCTACCAGCACAGTGCCTGCTTGCAAGTCCACCTCGGGCACCGCTTCACTGGTAAACGGAATCAAGCGCTCACGGTACTCCTGCTGCAACTTGCCATCTTTACCTTTAACGCTGGTTGGCTGCGCTTCACGGACCACAAGCACATCATTCGCGCCAGTTTCAAACACCTGCGTAATGTTGCCAAAAGCCACACCCTGCGTATTGGTCACACTCAATCCAATCAAGTCTGACCAGTAATACTCACCTTCTTCAGGCTCAGGCAGCGACTCACGCGGTACGGCGATTTGCTGCCCTTTCAAGGCAAACGCTGCATCACGATCAGCCACTCCCGCCAGCTTGATCAGCAACACGTCATTGTGAAGCTTGGCTTGTTCAACCGTTGCTTCACGCCAATTCGGCGCTTTACCTACCCACCAGGCATCATAATCCAGCAAGCCGTCCAGATACTCCGTATCCGGCACCACTTTCACCCAGCCATAAACGCCATATGGGGCGACGATGCGCCCCATTACGACCATGTTTTCAAACGCCATCTGAATTAAGGCGCTAAAAACAATTACTCAGCAGCTGGTGTTTCAGCAGCAGCGGCTTCTGCGGCAGCAGCTGCATCAGCCTCTGCTTTGGCTTTAGCATCGGCTTCCGCTTTAGCGGCAGCTTCTGCAGCGGCGGCGTCAGCTTCAGCTTTCAACTTGGCAGCAGCTTCAGCGATTGCTTTTTCTTTAGCAGCTTCAGCTTTGGCAACTTCTTTCGCTTTAACAGCAGCCATACCTTCAGCGCCTTTAGCGTGGAATTTTACCAAACGTGCCACGGTCTCAGACAGTTGTGCACCGTTGTCCACCCAGTATTGTGTACGTGCTTCATCGATACGCAAGCCTTCAGCGCCAGCGCGTGCAGATGGATTGTAGAAACCAACGCGCTCGATAAAACGACCGTCACGACGGTTGCGCGAATCTGCTACAACCAGGCTGTAGAACGGGTTCTTTTTGGAGCCACCACGTGATAAACGAATAACGACCATAATCTTGTTCTCTTAAAATTGAATTTCTTTGCAGAAAGGCGCGGATTATACTTGATATTATCAAAGCATGGCAAGTGTTTTTCACGCACCAGAAGATGCGCCTACATACGGTGTAGGATCAGCCACTCCGGCTTGCGCAAACCCTGCTTTGCGGAAACGACAGGAATCACACACCCCACAGGCCGCGCCCTGCTGATTGGCCTGATAGCAGGAGACGGTTAACCCGTAATCCAGCCCCAACGCATGGCCGCTGCGAATAATATCCGCTTTGGTCATCTCTATTAATGGCGCATGCACCGTAATCGTCTGGCCCTCTACTGCCGCCTTGGTCGCCAGGTTGGCCATTTGCTGGAAAGCTTTGACATATTCACCCCGGCAATCCGGGTAGCCGGAATAATCCAGTGCATTGACGCCGATAAAAATATCGCGTGCCTGCAATACCTCTGCCCAGGCCAGCGCCAACGATAACATAATAGTGTTGCGCGCAGGCACATAAGTCACGGGAATACCTTGTGTTTCCTGCTCTGGCACAGCGATATTGCTGTCAGTGAGCGCCGAACCACCAAACAGCGACAAATCCAGCTGCACAGTTTTATGTTCGGTGGCACCCAGTGCAACCGCCACGCGTTGCGCCGCCACCAATTCGACATTATGGCGCTGGTGATAATCCAGGCTCAGGCAATAACAGTCATAGCCTTGTGATTTGGCAATCGCCAGCACCGTGCTGGAATCAAGCCCGCCGGAGAGCAAAATCACGGCTTTGGGTTTATGTGTTGCAAGCAAGCTTAAACTCCTTGTTTCTCGCCCCAGAGGATTTTGTGCAATTGCAATTGCATGCGCACCTTGAGGTGATCCTGCAAAATCCAGCTGGCCAGCGTTTCGCCACTGACATCATGAAAACTCGGGGAAAATAATTGGTCACAGTCCGCTGGAAATGGCCGGGTTTGTAACATCTGCTTGGCCCAGTCAAAATCTTCGCGACTGCAAATCACCCATTTCACTTCGTCCTCCGCTTTGAGCAAAGCCAGGTTTTCCCAACGGTTTTTGTCCACTTCGCCAGAACCAGGCGTTTTAATGTCCATGATCACTTTGACGCGCGGATCGACTGGCGCAATATCCATAGCACCACTGGTCTCCAATGACACCTGGTAACCAGCATCACTCAAGCGAGTCAATAATTCAATACATGGCTTTTGCGCCAATGGCTCGCCGCCCGTCACACAGACATAAGGCGTCCCATAAGCCGCAATCTGCTGCATGATGTCATCCAGCGTCATATTGTTGCCACCTTTAAACGCATACTCGGTATCACAATAGCCACAACGTAGCGGACAACCAGTCAGGCGGATAAAAATAGTAGGCAGGCCAACGCGCGAGCTTTCGCCCTGCAAGGAATAGAAAATCTCGAAAATTCTGAGTGTGGTCATGGGGATATAAAAAGTAAACGGGCAGATATTGCTATCTGCCCGCTATTATCGCCGAACTCGCGAAATTCTGCTATTTGATACTTTCCAGCACTTTCAAACGTTTTTGCGCACTTGGCGTCACTTCTGCTGACGGATAAGCGGCAATCAGGTCTTTCAAAGTCTTTTTGGCCGCCGGAATCTGGCCTAATTGAATCTGGCTGTTAGCCAAACTCAACATGGCATTAGGCGCCAAGGCATGCGCAGCATAACTATCCAAAAACTTTTGCTGCGTCGCAGCAGAAGATTTGTAGCTCTTGAGCGCAAACTGCGTGTAGCCCATGCCATACAGCGCATCCGGCACCAGCTTGCTGCCTGCATGGCTTTTCAAAAAGGCATCATAAGCATTAAACGCCTCTTTGTACTTGCCAGCCTGATTTAAAGACTCTGCTTCAGCAAACGCATTGGCTTCCTGCTGTGACACATCCGCTTTCGCATCTGCCGCACTACCGCCATTACCGTTAGATGATGACACTGGCAATTGCCCACTGCTGACTGACTGCGCCAACGTTTCCAGCTTGCGCACACGCGTATCAAGATCAGTGTATGCAGCCCCTTGCTTGGTACGCATATCCTCCAGCTGATGCGTCACAAGCTCAAGATCCCCCTTGAGCTGTGCCACATCCTGCCTCATCTGCTCCAGCTGATTTTGCATATCCAGCAAGCCCTTACCGTTAATCAGGGCTTCCAGGCTTTGCACACGCCGGTCCAGCGACTGCTGGGTACGCGTCAGGTCAGTGATGGCTTTTTGTTGCGCATCATGGTCAGTCGTTTGCTTGTTTTCCAGCTCGAAGATCCGCTTCCGGGCCTCGGTATCGTCAAACAAGGCTGCCTGGCTGACAGTCGACACTGTCAGGCCCAGGGTAATCAAAGCAACAGAGAGTCGCAAATTACTGACCTGCATAGACGATGTCTACGCGACGGTCTTGCTGGAAGCAACCGTCATCAGCACAATTCTGCTTCGAACGCTCTTCACCGTAGCTCACGGTTTCGATTTGGCTATCGCTCACGCCCAATACATTCAGCGCGTTTTTAACCGCTACTGAACGACGCTGACCCAATGCCAGGTTGTACTCGTGGGTACCGCGCTCATCGGTGTTGCCTTGCAGCACCACTTTAGTTTGCGGGTGCGCAACCAGGTATTTAGCGTGGTTAGCTACCAGGCCTTTGTACTCTTCACGAATCGCATCGCTGTCATAATCAAAGAACACTTGACGTTTAGCCAACTCAGCAGCGCTCAACTCATCTTTGCTGCTGTCAACATCAACGGTTTTGATATTAATTTTGTCTGTGCTGGCAGAGCTGTCAGCACCAGTGTTGCTTTGTGATTTGGCAATTGGGCGAGTCACGCTGGAATCTTCCACTTTTGCCGGGTTCATCGGGGTGCTTTTACAAGCAGTCAACACCAATGCAAGTGCTGCAACTGTCCAAATTGTCTTGTTCATACTTTCTCCTTAAAATGAGTGACTAAATAGATTGACCACGGATAGACTACTTGGGCGCTGCTTGTGCAGGTCCCCATGCAGGTTCACGAATATCTCCACCCGCTTCTGACAAACGCTGCCTGACCAGACCATCAACAGTGACGGTCGCCAGCGTGCCTTTGCCGCCAACACGGGTTGCGTACATAATGGTACGCGAATTAGGGGCAAAGCTGGGTGATTCATCTTGCGAGCCAGTGCTGAGCACTTTGACATCACCGCTGCCCAGATCCTGCACCGCCACCTTGAATGCACCGCCATCATTGCGGATATAGGTCAGATATTTACCATCTGGCGAAAAGCGCGGACCATCATTATAACTGCCTTCAAAGGTTACCCGTGAAGCCGAGCCACCGGACGCGGACACTTTATACACTTGCGGGCGCCCGCCACGATCAGAAGTGAAGTATATCCATTGCCCATCCGGTGAGAATGCAGGCGATGTATCAATCGCACTACTCTTCGTCACTTGCTGCAAATTAGAACCATCGGCAGAAATGGTATAAATCTGTGAGTTAGCACCATAGGTCAATACGACAGCCAGCTTGCTGCCATCGGGCGACCAGGCTGGCGCACTGTTATTGCCTTTAAAATTGGCAACAATTTTACGCTCACCAGTGTACAGGGATTGCACAAATACGATGGGTTTCTTTTTCTCAAATGACACATAGGCCATTTTGCTGCCATCAGGCGACCAGGAAGGTGAAATAATCGGCTCATTGGATGACACCAGCGTTTGCGCATTAAAGCCATCGTAATCTGCAATCTGCAAAGTGAAACGCTTACCAACTTTGGTTACATAGGCGATGCGTGTCGAAAACGCGCCTGGTTGGCCGGTGAATTTTTCATAGATCTGGTCAGCAATCAAATGCGCCACATGGCGGTACTGGCTGGGCGAGACGGTGTAGGTCAGTTGCAGCAAAGCAGTTTGGCGCAACACATCCATCACTTGCACAGACACTTTTAAATTACCGCCCGCTTGTTGCACTTCACCCAAGCTTAGGCCTTGCGCTTTCAATGCCGTCCAGTCAGTGTATTTAATTTGCGCAGCATTGGTTGGCAACGCAGGCATGCCGCTGGTATTGATAATGCGGAACATGCCGCTACCGCGCAAATCGTTGCTGATAATTTCATGCAAACGGCTGCCAGATTGGGCGCTACCGGATTCCGCCATGGGCAGAATCGCAATCGGGATCTGGATCGCGCTACCGCCACTGATCTCGAGCTCCAGAGCAGCCTGGGCCGGCAGCGTGAACATCCACACCAGTAGGCTAGCACCAATTGTGTGAGACAAAAAATGGATCAAACCATTTTTGAGATTTTGCATGGTTACAGTTTTATTCATTTTGGTTTGCTTATATACAAGAATTATAACGAAAAGCTTGTTCAGCGTCATTGCTCTATTAGCTACGCGGCCTGAACTTCAAACGTATCTGATCCACCATTTTCTTGCGGGCGGCCGGATCATCGGGCATATCAAACGGTTTTGCAGCCAAAATGGCGCGGATCACCGCGTCATCACAAACAGCATCACCGGAACCTTTGACCAGCTTGGGCATACCAGATATATCACCCGAATTGGTCATTTGTATGTCAACCAGCAACTCCGGATTGGTCACTGGACACAAGCCAGAGTTAACATTATTGCGAATCTTGCGACTCATCAGCCCCATGTAATAGCTAAGCACAGAAGGATCAACCGCACCGGCTGCGGCTGATTGCTGCGCATCCATATCCTGTTGACGCATGGCGTCCTGAATCTTTTTCAGCTTATCCTCTTCCTCTTGCTTGCGCAGCGCTTCCTGAATTTTCTTCAGTTTTTCTTCCTGCTTTTTCTGCTCAAGTTCTTTCTTTTTCTCTTCGTCTAAGAGACGTTTTTTCTCATCTTCCCGTTTTTTGAGTGCAATTTCCGCTTCTTGTTCCGCTTGTTTGACTTGCGGCTCCGGCGGGGCCACTTTTTCTGGCGGCTTAGGCTCGGGTGGTTTGGGTTCTGGCTCAGGCCGCGGCGGCGGTGGAGTAGGCTCCACAGGTTTTGCGGCCGGCTTGGATGGCTGCTTACTGGGCAAACTATCCCACAGAGTAGCTTCCATCACGCTAGGATTCACGTGCACGGCTTTCCAGTCGACCATGAAAATCATGCCCAGAAATAGCAGCACATGCATCAGCACAGACAGCATGGCTGCGCGTTTGCGTATGACCTGATCTTGTGGCGACAATACGATCTTCATCTGTTTTAAATCACTAAACGCTTACTTTTCGTTTTGAAACAACAAGCCAACCTGATTCACTTGCGCCTGCTTCAATAAATCCATGACTGACACCACTTCACCATAAGGCGTGTTCTTGTCAGCAGACACTACCACAGGCTTTTCCGCCTCAGCCAGACGCTGGCGGATCAATGCCAGCATGTCATCGCGCTGCATTTCCTTGCCATCCATGAGAACGGTGCCCTCTTTTTGCACAGTGACCACAATCGGGTCGCCACTTTGCTTAAGTGCCTGACCAACTTTGGGTAGCTCTACCATGCCAGGATTGGTCATGGGGGCGGTCACCATAAAAATCACCAGCAACACCAGCGTGACGTCGATATAAGGCACGACGTTAATCTGGTTCATCATGCGCCGTTTACGCGTTCTGCTCATCGCGACTCCAATCAGGCTCTACGTTGCAAAATGTTGGTAAATTCTTCGATAAAGCTCTCGTAGCGCACGGACAGACGGTCAACCCCTGCCGCAAAGCGGTTATAGGCAATCACGGCCGGAATCGCCGCAAACAGGCCGATCGCCGTCGCCACCAGTGCTTCAGCAATGCCTGGTGCCACTTGGCTCAGCGTAGCTTGCGCCACATTAGACAAACCACGGAACGCGTTCATAATGCCCCATACCGTGCCAAACAGGCCGATGTAAGGGCTGACGGAACCGACTGACGCAAGGAATGGCAAATGCGAATCCAGGTAATCCAGTTCACGGTTATAAGAGGCACGCATGGCGCGACGTGTGGCTTCCATCACGTCACTCACTTCGGTATCTTTTTGCTGTTTGTAACGGATAAACTCCTTGAGGCCCGCCTGGAAAATACTGGCCATGCCCTGGGGTGTTTTTCTGCCTGCAGTAATGCGCTCATACAATTCGTTCAAATCACCACCGGACCAGAACTGCGCCTCAAACTGGTCTACATTTTCATTGGCAGCCTTCAATGAAAATACTTTAATGAAGATATACCACCAGGAGACCAGTGAGGTCAGCAGCAGGATCAGCATCACCAGTTGGACTGGTAAACTGGCCCCACTCACCAGGGTAAAAATCGACATATCGTTCGCTACATTCATGAAGACTCCAGTGCAATTTTGAGTCGGGCCGGAATACCCGTTGGTTTAAATGAATCCGCATCCACGCAGGCCACCTTGACCTGCGCCTCTATTAAAATCGTTTCGCCACACGTAATCTGCTGCTGGCAGCTAAAACTGCCACGCTTCATCTCGATCAAGCGTGATACTACCTGTAACTGGTCATCCAGCCTGGCTGGTTTTTTAAATTGCAGTTGCATGCTGTGTACCACAAACAGCACCTGCTCTTGTTGCTTTAACGCAGCCTGGGCAAAACCCGCAACGCGCAACCATTCTGTCCGTGCGCGCTCCATAAAGTTCAGGTAGCGACTGTGATACACCACGCCACCCGCATCGGTATCTTCGTAATACACACGCACCGGCCACACAAACATATTATTGCCCGGCGCTTTGCCACAGCTCGCCAGAGGTCATGCTGGCAGGGGCTTTCAGGCCAAAATGCTGATAAGTCATCAGGGTGGCGACACGACCGCGCGGGGTACGCATGATATAGCCTTGCTGGATCAAATAAGGTTCCAGCACATCCTCAATCGTATCGCGCTCTTCACCAATGGCCGCCGCCAGGTTATCCAGGCCCACTGGCCCGCCACCAAACTTCTCAACCACAGCCTGCAACAGTTTACGGTCCATCACGTCCAGCCCCTGCTGATCGACATCCAGCATTTTCAACGCTGCGTCCGCCACTTTATCCGTCACCACGCCATCAGACTTCACCTGCGCGTAATCGCGCACGCGGCGTAGCAAACGGTTGGCAATACGTGGCGTGCCACGTGCGCGGCGCGCAATTTCAGAAGCGCCCGCCTGCTGCATCTCGACTTCAAGCAAGTTGGCAGAACGGCTGACAATCTTGGCCAATTCGTCATGGCTGTAAAATTCCAGCCGTGCAACGATACCAAAACGATCACGTAAGGGATTGGTCAGCATACCGGCACGCGTGGTGGCACCCACCAGCGTAAATGGCGGCAAATCCAGGCGCACACTGCGCGCAGCCGGGCCTTCGCCGATCATGATATCCAGCCGGTAATCTTCCATGGCCGGGTACAAAATCTCTTCAACCACCGGGCTTAGGCGGTGGATTTCGTCAATAAACAGGACATCGTTAGGTTCAAGATTGGTCAGCAACGCGGCCAGATCGCCAGCACGCTCCAGCACCGGGCCCGAAGTCATGCGTAGATTGACGCCCATTTCTTTGGCAATAATATGGGCAAGCGTGGTTTTACCGAGACCGGGAGGGCCGAACAGCAGCACATGATCCAGCGCTTCCTGGCGGCCACGGGCGGCATTGATAAAAATTTCGAGTTGACCGCGCGCTTTTTCCTGCCCCACATACTCATCCAGTACTTTGGGGCGCAATGCACGTTCCAGCGCCTCCTCTTGGGTGCTGGCAGTGGCAGGAGCGACGAGTCTATCAGTTTCAATCATGGGTGGTCGGTAGTGAAGTGCAAAGCAAATTTAGTCAACAAAAACCCTCATTGCCGGTCGCGTATTGTCAGTCACTGGGAGAAGTTATTTTTTGTCATGATACCATGCGGCGTTTGACTATCACAGACCATGGCTATTGACTGCGATGCCTCACTTGGCCAGATACTTCAAAGCCTGGCGTATACCATCGCTGACACTGATGCCTGGTTCCAGCAATTTGACGGTCGCAGAAGCTTCACGCTCGTTATAACCCAGCGCCACCAGCGCATTGAGAATATCGTCCGTGGCCGCTTTAGCCGAAGGCTGCGCCGAAGTAGAGCCAGTCACGACAAACTTGTCTTTGAGCTCCAGCAGCAAACGCTCGGCGGTTTTTTTGCCGATACCAGGAATACGCGTGAGCAATGAGACTTCTTGCTGGCTGACGGCCAGCATTAAATCATTGACGCTAACGCCACTGAGAATAGACAGCGCAGACTTGGCACCAATACCGTTCACCTTCAGCAATTGCTTGAAGGTATTTTTTTCCTGCTCGCTGCCAAACCCATACAGTAATTGCGCATCTTCACGCACCACCATATGCGTCAATATTTGCAACGGCTGGCCCAGCTCAGGCAAGTTGTAGAAAGTGCTCATGGGCACCTCCACTTCATAGCCGACGCCATTGCAATCAATCACAATCAGGGGCGGCGACTTTTCCAGCAAACGGCCTTGCAAACGCGCAATCATATTAATCTTCCATTTCTGACTCTTAAACCGGTGGTGGCCAATGCCCCCAGGCCCTGCCCACCATGCGCATGACAGATGGCACACGCTAATGCGTCTGCTGAATCCGGACTGGGGGTTGCAGGTAATTTGAGCAAGCGTTTGACCATCTCTTGCACTTGCTCTTTTTGTGCATGGCCATTACCGACCACAGCCTGCTTCACCTGCAACGCCGTATATTCGGCCACCGGCAATTGCCGGATCACTGCTGCTGAAATCGCCGCGCCACGCGCCTGTCCCAGCAACAAGGTCGATTGCGGGTTGACGTTCACAAAGACTTTTTCAATCGCCACTTGTGTCGGCTGATAGGTGGCGATCACCTCAAACAAACCATCCAGGATCACTTTAAGGCGCTCCGGCAAGGCTTCTTTTTCTGGCTCGCCCTCTGCACTCTTTTTAGCAGAAGCCGTTTTAATCACGCCGCTGGTGACATACGACAACTTGCCATCCACCGCTTCGATCACACCAAAGCCGGTCACTCTTAAGCCAGGGTCTATGCCCAATATGCGGTGTACGGCCATTAGCAAGCTGTTGACCACATGCCAGCGAACAGCACCAATTAAACCTCTTCAATCACGGCAGAAGTGTACACATCCTGCACGTCATCCAGGTCTTCCAGCATATCGAGGATTTTTTGCATTTTGACTGCATCATCACCTGTGAAAACCACTTCATTAAGTGATTTCATCGTAACTTGTGCCATCACTGCTTTCAGCCCGGCCGCTTCCAGCGCCTCTTTCACGGTGATAAAGTCGTTTGGTGCAGTGACCACTTCAATACTGCCGTCTTCATCCGCAATCACATCTTCTGCGCCTGCTTCGAGCGCGACTTCCATCACCGCATCTTCGGAGACACCCGGCTCAAACACCAATTGGCCACAGTGCTTGAACATAAACGCCACGCTGCCATCGGTGCCCAGATTGCCACCATGCTTGGTTAAGGCATGGCGCACGTCCATGACGGCGCGCTGGCGGTTATCAGTCAGGCAGTCAATAATAATGGCGGCACCATTGATGCCATAGCCTTCATAACGAATCTCTTCATAACTCACGCCTTCCAGTTCGCCCGTACCTTTTTTAATGGCACGCGTGATATTGTCTGACGGCATATTCTCTTCTTTAGCTGCAGCCACCGCCGCACGCAAACGCGGGTTCATGGCGGTATCGCCACCACCCATGCGCGCAGAAACCGTGATTTCCTTGATCAGCTTGGTAAAGATTTTGCCGCGTTTGGCGTCCTGACGGCCTTTACGGTGCTGAATATTGGCCCATTTACTATGCCCAGCCATAGTGCTTCCTTGTATTTTTTAACAACGTTGTTGAAGTAATTTAAGCCGCTGATTTTACCACAGCCGCCCAATCACCAAACGACCGTCGTACACAACAAAAAAGGCCTGACAATGTCAGACCTTTTATAAAGTCGGCTTCAATTATTGGCTTTTGCCGTAACCGGGTCGCATCATGAGGATCGAAATCAGGCTGAGCGAAAAGATAATCAACGCCATCCCTATCATTTCCAGATGATCCGGCACTTCGTTCAGCTGTATCCAGGCCGCAATCACGCCGATCACCGGCGCCAGCATGGAGGCCATACTCGCCACGCCAGCAGGCAACCGCTGCAAGGCAAACAGCCATAATAACCAGGCCAGCGCACCACACAGCACCACGTTAAACAATACGGCACCGATCAAATAAGGCGACCAATCAATCGCTGGCGCAGGCACCAGCCAGGCGATCAGCACCATGGGCAAGGAACCCAGCAACATCGGCCATGCCGTCAGGTTGATCAAGTCCAAGTTCGGATGGCGCCTGTGCAACTGCTTGGTCATGATGGCCGACAACGCCCATGACACGCCAGACAACACGGCCAGCAACATACTAAAACTATCCGCACGGATATGTAGCGGATCGAAAATAAACAGCATGCCAAGCACCGCGGCAATGACGGCCAGCCATTGCCAGCCGTGCACACGTTCGCCCAGCATCGGCCAGGCAAACAGCAAGGTCCAGAAAGGCATGGTATAGGTCAGCACGGCCGTTTTACCCGCGCCGCCCTCTACCAGCGCCCACATAAGCACACCGGTAAAACCGACATTCTGCAAAATACCCAACAGCAGCATGGTCGGAAACTCGGTTAAACCCATGGGACGGCGCGTCACATACAACACCAGGAACAACACCAGCGCACCAAAAAACGTACGCATGGCCGCAAACTGGAACGGCCCGGCATATTGCAGCGCGCTCTTCATCACCACCCAGTTATAGCCCCAGATGATGGTGAGTACCAGCAGCGCGGTCAGCGCTTGCGAACGTTGTTTGATCAGTTGATCCATGAGCCTTGTTCCATCGAAGTATGTTCCCTGTGTATTAATTCCAGATATGTGTCACAGCCAGCCATTGGCCATCCGCTTGTTTCTGGAAAACAACCTGTACATTGCCGCCAAACTGCTGCTTGACACCATCTTCGCCGATCAAGGCACCTGCCCAATTACCGGTTTGTGTTGCCAGCGTGTCAGTCACCACCGCTTCTTTCATGGTCAGCGCATGTTCAATCACGCCAGCCTCAATCAAGCCACCGAAAAACTCGGCCACCGCCTGACGACCTTTGACCACCTGACCGGCAGGTGCTGGCATCACAATCGCGTCATTGGCATACAAGGCCGCAATCGCCTGGGCATTTTTGCTGTTAAACGCGGCGTCAAATTGCTGGTTCAATGCGATTAAAGTATCTACAACAGTTGCCATGGTGAAACTCTTTCATTAAAAATTGAATTTACTGATTAAAATCCCAGGCAGACATCCCGAGGTCTATCACACCTAAAATCGCTTGCAAATCATTGCGTTGCTGCTCACTTAAGCCCCGCATGCACAACCGTAAGCGTGTGTAGTAATCCGGCATCACGGCATCCAGTTTGGCCTGGCCTGCCGCTGTGAGCTGGATTTTGACACTACGCCGGTCTTCAGGCACAGAGATACGCTGTACCAGGCCGCCCTGCTCCAGGCCGTCGAGCAAACCAGTCATGGTTGCACGCGTCACGCCCAGCTTTTCCGCCAGCACTGAAGGCGTAGACGTCAGGTCAGCTTCGCGCATAAGTAAAATCAGCACCCACCAACGGCCTTGCAGCAAATCATGCTTGCTCAGGCAGGCGTCCAGCGCCACGGACAAATCAGTCGCCACCCGCAGCAGCATTAAAAAGCTGGCAATAGACGTCACATCTGCTGCGGGGTACCGTTGGGCAAACCGCTGCAAAATTTCTTGGGTAGGGAGATCTCTAAGTTGCAACATAATTAGCTACATTATAGTTAGCTAGCTAATTATGTCAACTGGGCAAATTTAAGTGAAACAAATATGTTACTAACTACCACATCGGTGTATATTAACTATCCGTGCCCTATGAAAGGAGGAAGTGATGAAGACGCTTCAACAAGTACTCTCTCATAAAACACACCAAGGCATCATCAGTATTGCGCCCAACCGACCGGTGTACGATGCATTGGTCATCCTGGCGGAATACCAGATCGGTGCACTGGCGGTGATCAAGGATGGCGAACTGGTCGGCATTTTCTCTGAACGAGACTATGCACGCGAAGTGATCCTCAAAGGCCGCTCATCCAAAACCACCACCATCAGCGAAGTCATGACCGAGAAGGTGATTACCGGCAAACCGGCAGAGATGGTGGAATCGGCCATGAGCACCATGCTGGAAAAACGCATCCGCCACCTGCCTGTGGTCGACAATGGAAAAATGCTGGGCATGCTGTCGATTGGCGACATCCTCAAAGAAACCATCAGCCACCAGCAAGAGCTTATCAAGCAACTGGAAAGTTATATCCATAGCTGATTTGCCAGCTGCCATAACATAGCAAAAAAGGGAGCACTGCTCCCCTTATGGTTTTATATGGCGTCGATCACTGATTAACTCAAATACCTGGCGACCATTGCATTATGCAAGGCCGTGGCGGCAATTGGCAATTTCACGAAATGGCCGCTGCCTGCGGCTTGCTGTACGGGTTCACCCCGCTTATCGAACAACTGCTCAACCACAATATCGCGATTACCGCTGGGGTGGATTAATTGCAATCTATCACCCACGGCAAATTTATTACGTGCCTGAATCGAGGCAAGACCGCGCTCGACATCGTAATCCACGACATCACCGACATACAAACTTCGGTTGGCGCTGGAATGCCCTTGTACGTAATTCTGGTGCTCGGCAGTATGGTGGCGCTGGTAAAAACCATCGGTATAACCACGGTTAGCCAGGTTTTCCAGCTCGCCCAGCAAACGCCAGTCAAACGGGCGTCCCGCCACGGCATCATCAATCGCCTGACGATAGTTCTGGCTGGTGCGAGCCACGTAGTAACGTGACTTGGTGCGGCCCTCGATCTTGAGTGAATCCACGCCCAGCGCAATCAGTTTTTCCACATGCTCAATCGCGCGCAAATCTTTACTGTTCATGATATAGGTGCCGTGCTCGTCTTCCATGATAGGCAGCAATTCGCCAGGACGACCTTTTTCCTCAATCAAGTACACCTGCTCGGCTGCCGGATGCCGCGGCAAGGAACCACAAGAAGATAAACTGGATTTCTCCATTTCCGCCTGAAAATCAAACTCTTTCAAACGGATCACGCCTGCTGCATCCGGCTGCGCGTCGTGCACTTTGTAATCCCAACGGCAACTGTTGGTACAGGTGCCTTGGTTGGGGTCACGCGAGTTGAAATAGCCAGACAATAAACAACGGCCGGAATAGGCGATACACAAAGCACCGTGTACAAACACTTCCAGTTCCATCTCCGGGCACTCCTGGCGGATTTCGGCAATTTCATCGAGGGATAATTCACGTGACAGAATCACGCGCGTGAGTCCCATGCGCTGCCAGAATTTGACCGCAGCGTAATTGACCGCATTGGCCTGCACGGATAAATGAATAGGCATCTCCGGCCATTGCTCGCGCACCATCATGATCAGGCCAGGGTCGGCCATAATCAGTGCATCCGGTTGCATATCTATCACCGGCGCCATATCGCGCATATAGGTTTTCACCTTGGCGTTGTGCGGCGAAATATTGCTGGCGACAAAAAACTTTTTGCCACGTGCATGCGCCTCTGTAATACCAATCGCCAGATTCTGCATCGAGAAATCATTTTCACGCACCCGCAGGCTGTAGCGCGGCTGGCCCGCATAGACTGCATCCGCACCATAATCAAACGCGGTACGCATGCGGTCTAGGTCACCCGCCGGGGCTAATAACTCAGGAGACTTCATTACCGTATTTCCATTTCAACACGCAGTGTTTGCATTTACTCACCGATAATTTTCACCAGCACGCGCTTATTGCGGCGGCCATCAAACTCACCGTAAAAAATTTGTTCCCAGGGGCCAAAATCCAGCTGACCTTCAGTAATCGCTACCACTACTTCACGGCCCATGATCTGGCGCTTGATATGCGCATCGGCATTATCCTCGCCGGTATCATTGTGGCGGTAGCCACTCACAGGCTCATGCGGGGCCAGTTTTTCCAGCCACACTTTGTAGTCATGGTGCAGACCGCGCTCGTCGTCGTTAATAAATACACTGGCAGAAATATGCATGGCGTTGATCAACACCAGACCTTCTCTAACGCCACTCTCGCGAACACACGCCACCACATCCTGCGTAATATTCTTGAAGTCCATACGCGCGGAAATGTTAAACCACAGCTCTTTACGAAAACTTTTCACTTTGTCCCCTTTCCTAAAGCGGTTATTTTAGCACTGCGATTAAACAGTCATTTGCCATAAAACAAAAAAGGCCTCTAAAAGAGGCCTGATCTGCAACATTTCATCTAGCTGTGGACATCCAAGGTTTGCGTAAAGGTTTTACCTTCATTGTCGGTGGCCACCACCTCCAGCTTGCCCGGCGCGTCTGGAATAAAACTGAATTTCATATAAGGATCTTCACTGGTCCCCACACCGACATCCACCGTCATCACTTCTTTACCATTGTAGGTAAAGGTCGCCTTATTGATGTAAAACGCAGGCACATAACCTTGTGAGACCAGGTCGCGCTGCAAGCCGGTACGCATCACGTGGCGAATATTGAAGGTCGCCGTGGCTGGTTCACCAAACTTGGGCGCATCCACGTTCAATTTAATTTTGCCGGCGGCCGCGCGCACCTCGGCTTCATTATTATCCACGGTACCGCCGCAGCCACCCGCCGCGCGAATTTCACGCTTGCCCATATATAGCTTGCCATCGGCCGTTTCACCAATCAACCTGACAAAAGAATCCGTTTCCTGGCGGATACGGGTTGCCATCTGAAAGCCGTTCAGCATGTCGGTTAAATGGTAGGTCGAGGCCAATTGAATCGGGTTGGCATCGACAATAACATACAGCTTCTTCAGCACCACGCCATTGGCCGCTGCCTTGTCATAGATAAACGTCACCGGCACTTGTGCACCGCTCTCGGCGCGGCGCGGCGCTTCAATTTTAAGAAAGTCGACTTCCTGAATATCGCGCTTGGGAAAGAATGCCTCTTTGACCACCGCCCATAATTTTGGATCAGCTTCTGCCTGCGCCAAACCGGTCAACCCAAAGGCCAACACACCTAACATCATCACCCATGTTTTCTTCATACATTTCCCCATCTGCTGATTATTGATTTCATTTGCATGAAAAGGATTTTCTTATGCTTTAACCATCAGAATATGTGATGCACATCACACTCGCGATCAAATCTTACTTGGGTCACCTGAAGGTCGCATCTCGTAATTCGGGTCTGCATATTCGGAAAAGTTTAATTCCACGCCATTGCCCGCCGGGTCGCGCATATTGATCTGACGGATACCATTGGCCAGGATACGTGTGGTATAAGTCACGCCCCGCGCCTGCAGATTGGCTTCCATCGCATCCATGTCGTTACAGTTGAATGAAACATGGTCATAGACGCCATGCACGTGCAGTTGCGGTGGCTCAGCGGTTTTATATTCCGCCAGGTGTACCACGGCCTGCTTGCCAATATACAACCAGTAGCCATACGTCGTGCTGGCCACCCGTTTACCAACCGTCAAGCCCAGCACATCGCAATAAAAATCGCGCAACAGATGCATGGTGTCGCGATCGGTGCGAAAGTTGACGTGATCAATTCCTGTCAATGGCATGATTTTCCAATCTATTTAGTGCCGTATCAAAAGTGTGTGCAAAGCGTCTGCGCAATATAGTACAAAAATCAGTGTCCTTCAAATTGACACAGGGCAAAGGTTTGGACGCCGCTGGCCTGTAAATGTTGCATGCCAGACAAGGCAGGCAAGTCAATAACGAATCCGGCATGCTCCACCACACCACCCAACTGCCGTATCAAGCCAAGCGCGGCTAACGCCGTGCCGCCGGTTGCTATCAAATCATCAATCAGCAACACACGTTCACCGGCAACAATCGCATCGGCATGCAACTCGAGCGCATCTTCACCATACTCAAGCGCGTAAGACTGCCGAATGACACTGGCTGGCAATTTACCTGGCTTACGCACCGGCACAAACCCCAGCTTTAATCGATTGGCAAGGGCGGCACCTACAATAAACCCGCGCGCCTCAATACCGACCACCTTATCCAGCACGACATCCGCATAATGCAAGGCCAGCGCATCAATCGTAGCATTAAATGCCAGCGGATCCTTGAGCAAGGTCGTGATATCGCGAAACTGGATGCCTGCTTTCGGATAATCGGCAATCGTCCTAATGTGCGCACTCAAATTAATCATACGGTTACCGCCAATAAAAAACGCGCCCACCCAAGGCAGACGCGTTTAAAGAGTTCGTGTGAGTTGTCACACAAGCCAGCCAGGCTTAGCTGCCAGCTGCGTTTTGCTGACGTACGCGAATATGTAATTCGCGCAATTGTTTCTCGTCGACCTCGTTCGGCGCATTGGTCATCAGACATTGCGCGCGCTGGGTTTTCGGGAAAGCAATCACGTCACGGATAGACTCGGCACCTGCCATCAAGGTCACCAGGCGATCCAGGCCAAAAGCCAGACCACCGTGCGGAGGTGCACCGTACTGCAATGCATCCAGCAAGAAGCCGAACTTCTCTTGCGCCTCTTCCTTGCTGATTTTCAGTGCATCAAACACTTTGGACTGGATGTCTTGTTTGTGGATACGCACAGAACCGCCGCCCACTTCCCAGCCGTTTAATACCATGTCATAGGCTTTGGACAAACAAGCGCCTGGATTGCTGACCAGCAAATCTTCATGGCCATCTTTAGGCGCAGTGAACGGGTGATGCAAGGCCACCCAACGGTCACCGTCTTCATCGTGCTCGAACATCGGGAAATCCACCACCCACAATGGCGCCCACTGACGGCCATCGACATGGCCTTTTTCGTGGCCGACCTTGGTACGCAAGGCACCCAGCGCTTCGTTCACGATTTTGGCTTTATCGGCACCGAAGAAGACGATGTCGCCGTTTTGTGCGCCTGTGCGCTCAATAATGGCTTGCAGCGCATTGACGTGAATATTTTTCACAATCGGGCTTTGCAGGCCTTCTTCATTCAATTTGGTGATGTCATTGATCTTGATATAAGCCAGGCCTTTGGCACCGTAGATTTTAACAAACTCGGTGTAGGCATCAATTTCAGAACGGCTGATCGCAGCGCCGTTAGGCACGCGGATCGCCGCCACACGGCCACCAGCCATATTGGCGGCACCGGCAAACACTTTAAAGTCGACATCTTTCATCACATCGCTGAGTTCAGTGATTTCCAGTGTCACGCGCATGTCTGGTTTATCTGAACCATAACGGTTCATCGCTTCAGAGAAAGGCATGCGTGGAAATTTGGCAGGCAGATCGACATCCTGAATTTTTTTCAGCATGCGGCGGATCATCTCTTCGACGATATCCATGATTTCATTTTCTTCCAGGAAGGAAGTTTCAATATCGACCTGGGTGAATTCTGGCTGGCGGTCCGCACGCAAATCTTCGTCACGGAAACATTTGGTGATCTGGAAGTAACGATCAAAACCGGACACCATCAACAATTGTTTAAACAATTGTGGCGATTGCGGCAAGGCAAAGAACATGCCGTGATGTACGCGGGATGGCACCAGGTAGTCACGCGCACCCTCAGGTGTCGAACGTGTCAGCATCGGTGTTTCAACCTCGATAAAGCCGTTATCATCCAGATAGTCACGCAGGTTTTTCGCCACCTTGTAACGCAACATAAGGTTTTTCTGCATGGCAGGGCGACGCAGGTCGATATAACGATGCTCCAGACGCACAGTCTCGGTCAGGTTGTCGTCATCCAGCATGAATGGTGGCGTCAATGAAGCGTTCAACACTTCAATTTCAGTCGCCAGCATCTCGACTTCACCGGTAGGCAAGTTCGGGTTAACGGTGCCTTCAGGGCGCGCGCGCACTTTACACACCACACGCAAGACAAACTCGCTACGTACGGTTTCAGCAATGGCGAATGCGTCTTTGGTATCCGGGTCAATCACAATTTGCGCCAGGCCTTCGCGATCACGCAAATCAATAAAAATCACGCCCCCGTGGTCGCGACGACGGTGGGCCCAGCCACACAGTGTCACGGTTTGTCCGATATGTTCGCGGTTCAGGTGACCGCAATAATGTGTACGCATCATAATAATTTTATAAAGTTAAAGTGGTGTTGCAGTTAATGATGTTTAGGCAAGGGCGCCACTGTACCCATGCTGATGATGTATTTCAAGGCCTGATCCACACTCATATCGAGTTCTATCACTTCGGACTTAGGCAGCATGAGAAAGAACCCAGAAGTCGGGTTAGGCGTGGTCGGCACATAAACGCTGACATACTCGCCCTGTAAATGGTTGGCAACATCACCGCCGGGCATACCGGTCAAAAAGGCGATGGTCCATGAACCCTGGCGTGGATACTGAATCAACAATGCCTGGCGGAATGCATTGCCGGAATCCGAGAACAGCGTGTCAGACACTTGCTTGACGCTGGAATAAATGGATTTAACGACCGGCACGCGGATCAGCAAGCCTTCCCACAACTCGATCAACTGCTGGCCGAAGATATTGGTTGCCACCAGGCCAGTCGCCAGCACAATCGCCACGGTCAATATGACACCAAAGCCCGGAATATCCACACCGAGCAAGGCTTCCGGGCGCCAGGCAACCGGCAGCAACAGCAAACTTTGATCCAGTGTTTGCACTAAAGTTTTGAGCACCCACACCGTAATAAATAATGGGACCAGTACCAGCAAACCTGTAATGAAATATTTTTTCATGCGTCTTGTTTTTTAATGGCAGGCACAACCTGGGTTGCACTTGGCAGCCTCGGTCGTTGTGGCAGATTCTGTGGATTTACTGCTGCTTGTTGCCGGCTTGTTTTTGAAATCGGTCGCGTACCAGCCACTACCGGTCAGTTGAAAATTAGGAGCAGACACCTGCTTGCTAAATGTCTCTTGCGCACACTTGGGGCACGCCTCAACAGAAGGCGCGGACACTTTGCGCATCAGCTCTTGCTGGTAACCACACGCGGTACATTGAAAATCGTAGATAGGCATTTGTTAACACAACCTGAAGGGCAACTTGCTGGAAAAATTTCACCAAGTGCAAATTATACCTGATTCGCGTTACAAATCACCAAAAGCACAGCGATGTATTTGAATTGAAAAGACTTTAAGGAGCACGATATGCAACAACTCTCACTCAAATTACCATTTATGCTGACTATGCTGTTTTTTCTGGGATTAGCCAGCCGCGACCTCAACATACATCACCCTATGCTGACACTTGGTAAACAAGCACAACCGGGCAAAATGGTGACATTACACCTGGCGGATTTACTCTACGCCGAACCGACACTCAAAATCAGAAAAGTAGAGTAGCCGCTGCGCCAAAAGCGCAGTGATTTAGAGCTGCGCGTCGTAAGCCGCCTGGTCCAGCAAAGACGCCACACCACTGGCATCAGGCGCCAGCTTGAATAACCAGGTAGCGTACGGATGATCGTTGATCTTCTCCGGCGAAGACAGTGCTTCTTCATTAATGGCCTGTACTACGCCGGACAAAGGCGCATAAATATCCGAGCCTGTTTTGACCGACTCAATCAAGCCACACACACTGAATTGTTCCACGGACTGGCCGACTTTTGGCGGATCCACAAACACCACATCACCCAGCATATTCTGTGCGTAATCAGTGATCCCGACCAACCATGCCCCATCTTCGGACTGAGCAGCCCATGTGTGGTCTTTAGAAAAGAAGTATTTCAAGCCTGCTGACATATGATTTAAAAATCAAAAGTTTAGTAGATAATTATTGTGCCACAGTCTGCGAAACGCGCCAAAACTTATTCAGGTAAGTCAAAAAGCGGTTTAATTTTTTACACGAAAAAATTGCGATAAGTGATTGACTCTGAATAATAACTGGGCAATAATGAGTCGGGTTTTCGGAAGGTTGATTATGAGTTTTTACAAGCATTGCCTTAAAGTGTTGCTAATGTGTTCCATCGCTTTTGCACCTGCGGGTCAAGCCATAGCAAAGTCACCTTCTAAAAAACAGACCGTTTCTGCCGCCAAGAGCAAGAAATACAGCACGCGATCCTCACAATACCGCGTCAACCCGGACAAAACCAAATCCATGCGCCCGGTTAAACTGCATGCGCATGCCAGAAAATCAGCCAGACCTGCGATTGATGCAGAAATGTTTGATTCTTTCGAAGGTAAATCCGGTAGCCATGGCAACCTGTCCATCGCCTCCACCAAAGCGCTGGTGATGAACCAGAACACGCACGAAATCATTTATTCCAAAAATCTGGATACGCCGACACCCATCGCCTCAGTGACTAAACTGATGACTGCCATGGTGGTGCTAGATGCAAAACTGAATTTGAATGACCAGGTCTCGATTACTGAAATGGACGTGGATTACCTGAAAGGCACCTCTTCACGCCTGCCGGTTGGCACGACCATGACGCGCGAAGACATGCTGAACCTGGCATTAATCGCTTCAGAGAATCGCGCCGCCTCTGCGCTGGCCACCAACTACCCGGGCGGCAAAGCGCGCTTTATTCAAGACATGAATGCCAAGGCGGCCAGCCTGGGCATGATGAACACCCATTTTGAAGACTCTACCGGCCTCACCAGCAACAACGTGTCTACGGCCATGGACCTGGCAAAAATGGTACACGCGGCGTATCAATACCCCTTGATTCGTCAAATCACGACGACTTCTGACTACGACCTGAATGTTGGCAGCAGACGCCAGCCTATACACTTCCACAACACCAATGCGCTGGTACGTGAAAGCACCAACAGCAGCTGGGAAATTGGTTTATCAAAAACAGGGTATATCAGCGAAGCTGGACGCTGCCTGGTGATGCAGGCGACCATTGCTGGCGAGCCGCTGATTCTGGTGTTGCTGGATTCCGTTGGCAAACTGACCCGTATCGGCGATGCCAGACGCATCAAAAAATGGATGGAACATAACTACAGCACCCTGACCTCACACAACGACGGTGGCATTGTGCTGACTGGGCTGTCAATGAGCAAAACACTGGGCGACGAAGCCAATTAACAGTCAACCGAATACAATAAAAAACCCGCGAGATTCGCGGGTTTTTTATTGTCAGCGCCATTTGATTTAGCGCCACCACAGGCTAACTAATGTTCAGCACCATCAAACTCAGGATCATAGCCCTCAGTAATCGCAGCTTTTTGCTTATGCTCTTTCCACTGCTTGCGTAGCACGTCTTTTTTCTCAGGGCTCAAACTCTGAAACTGCTGATAACGCTTGCGCGCATTTTCACGCTCATACGGCGTCATGCGGCTCCATTTCACCAATTGATGCTGAATGCGCTGCTGTTTCTGCGCATCCATCTTGGGGTATTCTTTGGCAATATCCAGCATTTTCTCGCGCTGCCATGGGCGTAGCGTATCCCACTCACCACCCAAAGGCGATAACACTGCGCGCTGCTGATCAGTCAGGTGCGACCACGTCACATTGGCAGCAGGATCAGCAGGTGACAGATCATTTTTGATCGCGCCGATATCCGCCATCGCCAGCCAGCGCTGGCCAGAATCATATTCAGCCGCACGAGCACTCACAGGCAAACTACCGCTTGTGCACACAGCCCATACTACCCACCCTAATAAAACAGAATGATTTTGCATCATTTCTCATTGTTCCATTGACACATTATTTTCTTCATCCAGCCAAATATTGCTTTCAATCCAGCTGGCCATTCAAATATTTTCTGAATATTGCCAGGCGTCGAATCCGCTATCGACAAAAGCCTCGACAGGCAAATCATCGCTCAGCAGCATCGCATCATCGTTATTGCTGGCGGACAGGACAAATAGCCCGACCGCAAAAAATACAGACAAGGCCGCCATACCGGCCATCCTCGGATGGCCAAAAGAGGCCCAGGACAATACATCTGCCCAAGCATGCCCAGACTGGCTTGATTGTGCAAATTTCGCTAATGCAGCCAGTCGCGCTTCTGCCAGTCGAGCTTCTACCTCAGCCGGTAAAGGCCGATCATCGTGCTTCAGCCACTCAACACCTTCGCGCAGAGGGGTAGGCAAGTCGTCTTCTGGATGACGTTGTTTCCTCATGGCTTTACTCCTTCTTTAGTAACTTGCGGGTTCCGATCCCGGCTTGCTCTAACAATGTAGATAACGCACTGACCGCTCTCGAACAATGCGTTTTGACACTTCCTTCTGAACAACCCATGACCGATGCCGTTTCAGCAACATCCAACTCTTCCCAATAACGCAGCACGAATGCTTCTCGTTGACGTAAAGGTAATTTTGCCAATGCCTTTTCGATCAGGGCCATGATTTGCGACCGCTCCAATTGGTCAGAGGGGTCACTGCCTGCACTTTCAACCTCTATGGTTTCCAGCGGATCATAATCTTCGTCATCGGACTGGCCGAAAGACGAAAACAGCGTGGTCCACAGGTTACGCACCTTCTGCCGACGCCAGTAATCCCGCATGGTATTTTGCAGGATACGCTGGAACAACATGGGGTATTCTTCAACAGGTTTGCTGGCATATTTATCAGCCAGTTTTAACATGGCATCCTGCACAATATCCAACGCAGCATGGTCATCACGCACCGCATACGCGGTTTGCCTGAATGCCCGCTTTTCAACTTGTCGTAAAAAATCCGATATTTCTTGCGCACTCGCCACTACAAATCCTCTTCCCCGAGATCACCAGTGTTTGCCACTGACGCACGTGCTTTTTTCGCGATATTGTTGTGAATTATGAGCTGTCATCACAGAAATATGCACCGTTTTATCTCCCTGTCCGTTGCGAGTATATCAGTTTTAAATTTATTTACTGTTAGAATAAGCCCGATAGTAGCGAAAGTTCGGCCACCCTTTATGACGACCAAAAAAATAAATTCTATCACCCTGCTCGATCCGTCGCACACACGTCACGCCTGCGCCGCCAGCCGCACGACTACGGAGTCAGTTGCATGACGGCAACCACGATCACCGCCCTCGAAAAAACACCAGACAGCCAGCATCTGCGGCTTTACAGCCTGTTCCGCCTGGGCGCCTCAGGCATGTTGTTCGGCAGCCAGCTCTGGCCCTACTTTAGAAACGCCCCCTCAGAGCCTTCACTCTCATTCTGGTTACTGTTGATTTTCTTTTTGTACGCGATTGCCGTCAGCGTTAGCTTTGAATCACTGCAATGCAAGCGTGGCATGGCATTAAAAATCCAGACCAGCCTGGATATCGTGTTTTTAGTGCTGATGATGCACTTTTTGCCGGGCAACCAGAGCGGCATCGGCTTACTGCTGATTGTGAACATTATTTTTGCCGGCCTGATCAGTGATGGCCGTTTTGCCTTGTTTTATGCCGCCATTGCCACCATCGGCATCTTGCTCGAAAACACCTTCCAGATCATCCATCGTAACTTGCCACTCAACGATTTCAGCAATGCGGTGGTCCTTTCCCTAAGCTGCTTCGCCACCGCCTGGCTGGCGCAAACATTGACGGCGCGCATGCAACGCAGTGAAAATCTTGCGACACAGCGCGGCCAGGATATTGAATACCTGGCTAAAACCAATGCGCTGATTACGCAAGAGATGCCGAATGGCGTGCTGGTGATTGACCAGCATCAGCAACTTAAACACTACAACCAGCAAGCGTGCAAACTGCTAGGGCTGGAAGAGATGACGCTGCAAGCCGCCATCCAACTGCAAACCCCGCTCGCAGAGCTAATGCCTGCCGTGATGCAATCACTGCAATCCTCCCCGGCCAACAAGCTCGCCGCGACTGACGCCACCAAACTCGGTATTAACAATCGCGACCTGGGCATACGCTTCCACCCCATTTCTGAAAGTATTGATAATGGTGTGGTGATTTTTATTGAAGACTGGTCACAAATTCAAACCCAGGCGCACCAGGTGAAGCTGGCGGCATTGGGGAGACTGACCGCCAATATTGCGCACGAAATCCGCAATCCGCTCAGTGCGATCAGCCATGCGACACAATTGATGCAGGAAGACACACAGCAACCTGGCACGCAGCGTATGCTGCAAATCATTTCTGACAATGTGCAACGGCTGGATCAAATTATCAAGGACGTGCTAGAACTCAACCGCCGCGACCGCACCAATCAGGAACAGCTTAATATCAACCACTTTGTGCAAGAGTTCTACCAGCAATTCTGTGCCGTGGAAAAGATAGACCTCAGCAGCTTTACATTGGATCTGCCAGCCAAAGAAAGCGCGATCGTGTTTGACCGCAGGCATATCAACCAGATTTTGTGGAATTTATGTAAAAATGGCTGGCGGCATAGCCAGCAGCATGCCCTCAGTTTGCAACTTAAAGTGGTGAGCGATAAAAGCGGTCAATTCATTCACGTGCACGTGAAAGATGACGGTAGCGGCCTGGATCCAAAAATACAGCCGCATTTGTTTGAACCGTTCATGACCACGGAAAAAACTGGCACCGGCCTGGGCTTATTTATCGCCCGCGAACTGGCCGAAGCCAATGGCGCAAAATTAAATTACACCAGTAGTGCCAATGGCACGCAATTTTCACTGACAGTTAAAAAGGCAATCGTTTAAATGGCAAACTCTTATCGCTGCCTGGTCGTCGATGACGAGACCGATATCCGCGAACTCGTGGTACTGACCCTAGAACGCATGGGCATACAAGCAGAAAGTGCCAGCTCGGTGACGGACGCAAAACACATGCTGAACTCATTCAGCTATGACCTGTGCCTGACAGATATGCGACTGCCAGATGGCCTTGGGCTGGAGCTGGTGCAATATATCAATGCGCAATTCCCTGGCCTTCCAGTCGCAGTAATTACCGCTTACGGCAGTGCAGAAAATGCGGTTTCTGCTTTAAAAGCGGGCGCCTATGATTACATCACCAAGCCGATTTCGCTTAAACAATTACGCCCACTGGTAGAGTCTGCGCTCAAACTGTCTTCACAAAAAGAATCGCAGGGTGCCAATACGGTAGACCTGATTGGCGCGTCACCCGCCATGGCTTACGTGCGCACCATGATCGCCAAACTGGCGCGCAGCCAGGCACCCGTTTATATCAGCGGCGAATCCGGCAGCGGGAAAGAACTGGCTGCCAGGCTGATTCACCTCAACAGCTCGCGTAAGGATCAGTCCTTTATCGCCGTGAACTGCGGCGCCATCCCCGAAAACCTGATGGAAAGCGAATTCTTTGGTTATAAAAAAGGATCGTTTACCGGGGCGATCCAGGATACGCTAGGCTTGTTCCAGGCGGCCAACGGCGGCACGCTGTTCCTCGACGAAGTCGCAGATTTACCGCTGGCTATGCAAGTCAAACTGCTGCGTGCAATCCAGGAGAAAAAAGTACGCGTCGTCGGCAGTACCAGTGAAGAAGCGGTGGATGTGCGCATTATTTCCGCCACACACAAAAACCTGAATGCCATGATGGAAAAAGGCGAATTCCGCCAGGACTTATATTACCGCCTGAACGTCATTCAACTCAAAATGCCGTCCTTGCGCGAGCGGCCGGAAGATATCCCTGAGCTAACTGAACGCTTGCTAGGTAAGCTATGCCAGATGCAGGCTATCGGCATCCCCGGCATCGCAGACGAAGCCAAGGTCTATATTCAGCAACTGCCTTTTCATGGCAATGTGCGTGAGCTTGAAAATATGCTGGAACGTGCGCTGGCATTATGTGACGGGGTCACCATTACGGTTGAAGACCTGTCACTGGATGAGATGCCCACCAGCCTCAGCGACAAGCCGGTGCTACCCTGGAATGCCCCCAACCTGGAAGAGCCCAGCCAGCCAATCCCGGCCATTCTCGCCGCCACACCACCACGCGAAAGTCAGCCAACGGCGCAGGCAACCCCAGGCAGTAGCACCATGTTGCCTATGGATATCAGCTTGTCTGACTATCTGGAAGATATTGAAAAACGCACTATTTTGCAGGCGTTGGAAAAAACCAATAACAACAAAACAGCAGCGGCTAAATTATTAGGCATCAGCTTCCGTACTCTGCGCTATCGTTTGTCCAAACTTGGCCTATCTAAAGAGCAAGATGCCGACTTGGACGATGCCGAAGGCGACGAGGAATAAAATAGCCAATAAAAAAGGGCGACTGCATAGTCGCCCTTTTAACATCTGTTTGATTAACTCAACACAATCGCCAGATAGGCTAGGTAGAACAAGCCATTCACCAGCAAATGCCACACCAGTAAGCCGCCTTTGGCAATGCGGTAACGTACCCAAATGGCTGCCAGCAAGGTAATCAATATGCCTAAAGCGACTTCCTGTCTTGGGGCCCAGTCAGTCAGCATAATACCAATGGCTGGTAACAGTGTGCCCTGAAACACCATGGCGCCTGTGATATTGCCAAACGCCAAGGTATCTTTACCTTTGCGTATCCACAAAATGCTGTTCACTTTTTCTGGCAACTCAGTCGCAATCGGGATAATCAGTAAAGACAGCAGCAAAGCAGACACGCCTAAAATCGCCGCCGCGGTTTCCACCTCGTTAATAAAGCCTTTGGCACCTGCAATCAACAGCCCCAGGCCAATCAGCAATTGCAACACAATGGTCGCCATATTGGTCGGCAAACCGAGTCTGGATAACATCATGATGTCTTCAGCCTCAGTCGCATGCCCCTCTTCTACCAGGCCTTTGGACGCTTTAATCGTCATCAGCACATACACAAAGTAGGTCAAAATCATCAGGATGCTGATGCCGTAACGCACCAATGCTTCGGTGTGCGGAATAAACATGGCGATGGTGGCGAAAATAAAGGCCAGAATAAAGAAGTTGAGGTCCCGAATCAGGCCAGTACGCTCAGGACGGATATGCCCATGCGCGCCACGACGCTTCAACACCGAGAACGCCATTAAGCTGATAGACAGCGTCGCCAGCATCAACGGTGCGCCCAAGATGGCGCCGACACCGATATCGTGCCCGGCATGACTGTCGCCGGTTGATGAGGTATAGGAAAAAATGGCCAGCAACGGCACCAGCGTCTCCGGCAATGCCGTGCCCACGGCGGCAAAAATAGAGCCGGTCACCCCTTCGGAAATACCCAGCCGCTCACCCAAATGTTCCAGGGCATTGGTAAAGACTTCAGCCGCTACCAAAATCAGCAGCAACATTAGCAATAATTGTAGAAAAACCATGACTGTTCCTGTCTGGCGGTAATCGATCTTGCATGCGGCCACCGCCTGCCCCGCATGTGCATGACAAACGTGTGCATGCGGGCGGAATCATAACGCAATTCGCCCAAATTCACCTACAATGTTCGCATGTCGCAAACACCTGTCTCTGCTATTCACATTGACTCCGCTGGCCTCGCCAGCTCAGTGCAATATATATTGTCGCCCAACCAGGATGAACGACCACAGCCTGCCGAAGTGGATATGATCGTCATCCACAATATCAGCCTGCCGCCCGACCAGTATGGCGGCCCGGGTATTATGCAATTGTTCACCAACCAGTTAAACCCGCAGGAACACTCTTATTACGCCGAGATTGCTCACCTCAAGGTCTCGTCACACTTTCTCATACGTCGCACAGGTGAATTATTACAATTTGTGAGCTGTAACCAGCGCGCCTGGCATGCCGGACTCTCACAATGGCAGGGCCGCGAACGTTGCAATGACTTTTCAATCGGCATAGAACTCGAAGGCAGTGACATTGAGGTGTTTGAAGATGTGCAATACATCAGCTTGCAAGCACTGATCAATGCCTTGCGACAACGCTATGCCATCAGGCACATTGTCGGGCATTCAGATATTGCGCCGGGACGCAAAACCGACCCCGGCCCATTCTTTGATTGGCAACGAATCACATAAGAAACAGACCGAAGCGAGCCAACGCTTAACTTGAGCGTTAATTATCGCTAAAAACCTGTCACTACAGATTAAGCTTTGGCCGTGGCTGTTGCAGATATGCGTGGCTTATTTTCCAGGCTCACCGCCATCACCCCGGCCAGCACCAGCGCAGTGCCCAAGCCCTGTATCCAGGAGAGTGACTCGCCCAGAAACAGGTAAGCCAGCACAATCGTCGACACTGGCCCAATCGCACTGATCAATGCCGCCTTGCGGCTACCGAGCTGGTGTATGCCCATATTCATCAGTACCGAAGGCAATACCGTCGCAATCAGCGCCATCAGAAAAGCCAGCGCATATACTGCGTTAGGCAACATAGTCATATGGTCAAATGAGCCACTGGTGCCAAAATGGACGGCACTGGCAAACGCCGCCAAACTCATGGTCATCGCAGTAAACCGGCTAGCGCCCAACTTGGGGATCAATTGCCCACTCACCAGTAAATAACCCGCATACACAATAGCGCTCAGCGATACCAGCCACGCACCATACAGTGTATCGGCAGAATCCAGCCCGGCCAGCTCAACATCATGCCAGACCACCAGCACCACACCCGCATAACTGGTCACCATGGCAAACCACTCGCGACGGGTAATGTGATGTTTGAGAAATACCGCACTCATGGCCACCACCAGCGTTGGATACAGAAACAGAATCACCCGCTCCAGCCCGGCCGACACATAGCGCAGACCTTCAAAGTTCAGCCACATCGAACCATAACCACCGACCACCGCGAGCAACAGCAACGTCACCCAATCTTTACCAGTCATGGACATAGGCACGCCTTGACGCATCGTCCACCAGCCTAACCCGGCAAAGAACGGAATAGCAAACGCCATCCGCAAAGCGATCAAAGTCGCTGCATCAAGATGATAAGCGTAAGCCAGCTTGACCATAATCGCTTTCGACGAAAAGGCCACGGACGATACCAGCACCAGCATGGCACCGTAATACGGATGGGTAGAATCTTTCATATGAGCCCTGAATCAATGGGGCTCACCGGGAAGGGTATGACAAGATCAACCGCGGAGAGCCCGCGGTTGCAAAAAAATTACGACAAGCAGCAACCGCAGCACGATGTGGCGACTAGCCACAATGCCTTTCGGTTCATCACCACAACAGTAGATTGGAGGAATTGCTTGTTCATAAGGTTATGGAATTTACGTGGGTTTGCGGGAATGGTCAAGGGAACTGTTTAATTTATATGTGTGTTCAATACTTTTCTTTTCGCCTTGTCGGCGAGTCACTTTCTGATGCTTGCCCCTCAGAAAGTAACCAAAGAGGAGGGCACCCAGCCATCACGGCCTAAAGGCTCCCTTGCGTTGCTCAACAAAGTGGGCGTCCATCGAAACTCGCCCTAGCGGCTTGCACAACCCGCAAGCCACCGCGGAACTCGAACAGCCGATGGCCGACTACTCCCACTTCGCCTGCGCTACTCAGCGTGATGAGATGGGATTTATCTCATCTAACTTGCATGGATTTAGTTTGGACGGTTTAAAAACCGGATTCTTTTGTTAAACCTGCTAAACGGTGGCGTTCGGGGTCCCCATCTGCCGCGCCGAGCAACGCAGGGTTGGCGGGAGTCTTCGGCCATCGGCTGTCCGAGTTCCGCAACAAACCACGTCTTGTGTGGCTTGTCAGGGTGACAACTAACGAAGTGTTGCGGCGTAGGCTAACATTGCGTAGCAATGTTAAACGTAGTGGCCGTAGCCAATTTCGATGGACGCCCGGCAAACCGAGTAGCACAGGATACAAGCGGAAGTTGGGGTGCATTTCTTTTGGTTACTTGTTCTTTGTGCAAGCAAAGAAAAGTAACTCGCCGAAACGGCGAAAAGCAACCTCCCAACCAACCCGCCAAAGAATTACTTTCCCAGCCTAATCCAGCAATCCATTAAACGATCAAATTCTTTTGTAAAGTGATCAACTGCATATTCTCCACCTTCGCCTGCCACATCTCCGGCAGATAAGGAAAAGGCTTTAATTCCCCCGTCGCCTGGTACCCAAGCCGCTGGTAAAACGCAATCAGCGCCTGCCTCACACTAACCACCGCCATTTGACTGGCAGGCGCGCCCCAGCGCTCAACCGACAATTGCTCGGCCGCCAGAATTATCTTTTTACCATAGCCACGATTCTGTGCCGTTGGCTCTACGGCAATCATACCCAGATGCGCGACTTGTTCATCCGCATGCCATTCGGCACACAGCGTGACCATCAGCGTCTCCGCGACCCACCCAGTCAGGATCACGGCATTATGACGATTTAACAATGCCAGTACATCGCCGGTCGTCGTGCGTTTGCCATCCAGCAGATCCGCCTCCGTGGTCCAGCCTGCCCGGCTGCTTTCGCCGCGATAAGCACGATTGACCAGTGCCGAAATGGCATCGGCATCCTGCACCTGGGCAGGTTTGATGATTAATTCAGTCATGGCGGTTTATTGCACTAATTTTTCGATTCGATGCTGTACCACCAGGCTACCTATCATGTCGCCTTCCACATTCACCGCGGTGCGTACAGTATCCAGCAAGCGGTCTATCGGTAATAAAATGGCAATGGCCTCAGCGGGCAAGCCCACGCTTTGCAATACCATAACCATGGTGACCATACCCGCACTCGGGATACCCGGTGCGCCCATGGCGGCGATCATAGTGGTAAAGCACACCACCAGCTGCTGCCCGAGTGACAAATCAATACCAGCCAGTTGTGCTACAAACAAGGCAGCCGCAGCTTCGTACAATGCGGTCCCATCCATATTCACGGTGGCGCCCAGCGGCACCACAAAGCCTGCAATTTCAGGCTTCACCTGCATATTTTCTGTCGCGCAACGCATGGTCACCGGCATGGTGGCATTGCTCGAACTGGTGGCAAATGCCGTGAGCAGGGACTCACGTGCCCGCTGTAAAAACCACCAGGGACGTTTGCCGGTAAGCAGGAATAACAAGAGTGGCAGCACGACCAGACCATGAAACAAGGTGGTCCCTGTCACCACCAGCATAAACTTGGTCAAGCTGGCAAACAGGCTCACATCCTGCGTGGCGACCAGTTTGAATAGCAACGCGGCAATGCCCAAAGGTGCCAGGCGCATAATCCAGTTGATCATCTGCATCGCCACCGCCATGCCTTCTTCAAACACAGCCAGCAAGTGTGGGTAACGCTCGGCAGATACTACCAGCGCAATCCCCAGCAACAAGGCAAAAGCCACAATGGCCAGGATATTGCCCTCAGCCAGCGCCTTGAACGGGTTCATAAAGATGCCGTGCAGAAATTGCGTGAAAAACTCAGGCAAGGTGAGCTGCTTGGCTTCAAACTGCTGCAGGGCATCGGCAAACATATTGAGGTGCAAACCTGCTCCAGGCTGGAAAAGATGACTGGCACCCAAGCCGATAACGACTGCAATGATGGTAGTCGTGGCAAAAAACAATAGCGTGGTTTTCCAGACAATATCAATTTGACTATGCTGACGGAGATTGGCAATGCCGGTGACGATGGCACAAAATACCAGCGGGATCATCACCATTTTGAGTAGGTCGATAAACAGGGTGCCGACCAGGTTGGCGGCGTATAAAGCGCTATCGACTTGTTTGCCATGTGCAAAAAGGCCAAGTGCCACCGCGGCGGTAGCGGCGAAAAAGATTTGTCCATTGAGTCCAATGCTTTTCATTTACACGACATCCTTAAAAATAATTACATTGTGCAAAACTACCAACACGTATAAAGTTTACATATATTAATACTCATACCAGAAGATGAAATACCTTGCTGACAATCCTAAATTCAGAAAGCTTAATCACGCTCATGGCTAATATAGAAATAAGGATAATGATGCTAATAAAAAACTACGCGATCACTTTTGCCGGATTCATTTTTCTTGCATCTTGCGCCAGTACGGGTAGTGATATTAAAGCAACTTCAGAAGTAAAACGCGGCCCCTTGGGCAATATCAATCAACTCATGATTGTTCGGCCTGAACAAAATCGCAAAGACATTTTGAATCATCAAGCCTATGCAGTCGCAGTAGAACTGCAACAGCAGTTGAATCACGCAGGCATTCCAGTCAGTGAATATACGGTCAAAGGATATGAAATAAATAACTTATCCAAATTGATGGAAGCATCTCAACGGCATAAACCTAGCCATATTCTCTCCATTACGTTGGAATCAGGTAAAGTCGCTGCCGCAAAGTATTTACAAAACTACACCGTAGATATCTGGATACGCCCTGCCACTGAATCAAGCGCTGTATGGCATTACCGCGCCGAAGTGTATGCACCGACAAGCACCAATCAAGAGGTTGCTGCACATGCGATCAAACAAATGCAAGCAGACCACCTGATCGAGTAAAAAGGCTGCCCAGAGGCAGCTAATAGCTAAGCCGCTTTTTCAAACACCGCTGCAAAAAAACCATCTGTGCCATGCAGATGCGGCAGTAACTTCAAATATTCACCGGTATCCAGCACGATATTCTGCTGCGCCAGCACTTCATTGGCAGGCACCAATTTAAACTCTGGATGCGTTTGTAAAAACGCTTCGGCAATGGCTTCGTTTTCGTCACGCAACAAACTGCATGTGGCATATACCACACGGCCGCCTGCTTTACATAGTTTGGCGGCACGGGCGAGGATATTGGTTTGTTTGACGTTTAACTCGGCGACATCTTCTTCCGCCTGACGCCACTTCAGGTCAGGGTTACGGCGCAAGGTACCCAGGCCACTACATGGCGCATCGACCAACACGCGGTCAAATTTGCCGTTGAGGCGTTTGAGTTTCAAGTCGTTTTCGTTATTGATGAGTTGCGCTTGCAGGTTAGACAAACCACTACGCTTGAGGCGTTGACCCAGGTTATTCAGGCGTTTTTCAGACACATCAAACGCATATAAACGGCCGGTGTTTTTCATGAGTGCGCCCAGTGCCAGGGTTTTACCGCCAGCACCTGCACATAAATCGGCCACCATTTGCCCGCGTTTAGGCGCGACTAGGTAGCTCAACAACTGACTGCCTTCGTCCTGCACTTCAATTTTGCCTTCGGTGAACAGGATGTGTTTGCCGATATTGAGACGTGCGCCCATACGGATGCCCACAGGTGAATAAGGGGTTGGGGCGATGACGTTATCTTTCACTGTGTTTTCTGCCAGCATGCGCGCCAGCACTTCTTCACGGTTGGACTTGATGGTATTCACGCGTAAATCGAGGCTCGCTTGCTCAAACATGCTGCGGCAAATGGTCATCGCCTCAGCCTCGCCATATTGCTCGACCAGCTTGTTCCAGAACCAGTCGCGTACATCGGCCAGCACAGCTGGCGCAAAGCCTTCACTGTTTTTGCTTTTAATGGCCACGGCCCATTCTTTTTGGCGTTCATCCAGCATCTCATCCAGATCGCGGATGCTTTTGCCTTCAATCTTGAGCCACCAGGCAATAATCAGTTTACGCGTATCTTCCTGCTCGTCTGTCTCACTGACAGAGACTTCGCGCAGGTAACGATAACGGCGCAAGACACCATAAGCGGTTTCAGCCACCCATGCACGGTCTTTGGTACCTAACTCACGATGTTGGCGAAAAAATTCGCTGAGCTTGGCATCGGCCGGACTTTCGAATTTCAGTATGTCGTTTAACAACATCGCCGTCTGGCGCATCAGGGATTGGTTCATCAGAATCCTTCAAATACTTACATTATTCGGTGATCAACCGCGTGGCGACTTGCTCAATCACCATGCCGTTTTTCTCCAGCTTTTTAATTTTGACCGGCACATAGCGATAATCGCTGGCCAGCCATAGTTCTACTTTTTCGTCGGTATCGCCACGTGTGTGCACAATGTGCACCGTCTGAATGGTCTGGTCAGCAATCACCAGGCTATCTTCGCCTTCAAACGTATATTCATATTCACCAACGCGGCGGCCATTGGTCAGCGTCACATGCATTTCTTGCAACGGCGGCACAAACATAAACTGGTACATAAAACTGAGGATATCTTGCGTATTGACGCGCAAATCCCGGCGCTGCTCACCCTTGGCTGTTTTCAGGGTAATCACATTGGTTTCCCAGTCAAACACAGCTTCATAAGTTTTACTGGCGCGGCTGCCAAAGGCATAGCGATACAATTGCGGCTTCAAACCGCCAGGGCCCACTTCGCCTGAGCTTTGCTGCTCTAGCGAGGGATATAGCAATTTTAACAGACCGCGCCCTTCCACCAGCCAACGCAAACGATAAGTGGCCGATGTATCGCGAACATACTCAATTTCTGCACTGCCTGCGGGCCGCTCTTCGCCATTCACAAACACCACAAAGTCAGTCCTCACATGCTGGTAAGGCGGCGGCTGTGCATCATCCGGCACAGCCTCAGGGTGATCCATTTCATGCCAGGCATTGATTTCTGCCAAGCTGGTTTGCGTATCCTCCTCACTGATGGCTGGCGACTCAGCATCGGCCAATGGCGCCTGCGGCGTATCTGTCACAGTGGCCGATTCAGCTGCTGGCGTTGGCGTCACAGCGGGAGCCTGCGCAGGCGGCGGTGCAGCTTGCTTTTTGGGTGAGTTGAGCGGCGACACAGGCTTTGCCAACGCAGTAGAGACAGGCGGTGCAGGAGGCGGTAATAATCGTGCCTGCAATACAGAAGGCGCACGCACTTCATTGTCAAACCAGTTGCGCCAATTCACTTCACTAAACGCAAACACATGCAGTAGTAACGACAAGCAGAGTGCCAGCACCAGTGGCCATGAAACATGCTGTTGAATCCAGTGTCGCAGAGCTGATGCTTGCATCACGCGCTTTCTCTCGCTGCAGAACCTGTTACTGTCCGGTGATACTGGTGATCACCTGTTCCATGCGTTTACCATCATCCTGAATCACCAACTTCAGTGGCAAATAACCTTTATCCTTGGCCAGATACAGGGTTTTCTCACCATCTGCATCTGTCAGTTTAATCACATTAAACGTCCCCGCTTCAGTCTGCAATGGCGTAGTTTGCTCAGTCACCACAAACGTATGTGGTGCCAGTTTTTTACCGTTGGCAACGGCAAAACTCACCTGCTTGTCCTTGGGCGGTTGCCACATCCAGCAATACATCACACTTAATAAATCCTGTGTGCCCTTGGATAACTTGTCTGTCGCCTGCTCATCTTTAATCTGCATTTTGAGCACTTTTTTTGACCAGTCAAAATCACTGATCAGTGCTTTATCTGGGTGCTTGGACTGACGAGACTCAAAACGATTGGGTCGCAAGGCATTAGCAATCACCTGGCCCTGGCTGGAGAGTGTGCGCTCACCCATGAGCTTATAGATTCCTTTACCCTCAGCCAGCGATGCGATTTGATAACGGTTGCCGGTTACACTCAACTGGTCTTTGACCGTGCCGATGGTGATGCCCTGTTGCAGCAAGTCATATTTGAGCGTCAACTGCTTGGGCGCCGCTGACAATGCAGGCGATACCAACAGCAGCATCGTGGCTAACAGACTGGCCGCGATGCGCTTGTGATTGCTGAAAAGCAGCATTACACCATCACGCATTACACGACCACGGTTGGTGCTTCACCTGCTTGTTGCGCACGAATCTGGCCAATGCGGTACACCGTCTCGCCCGCGTCAGCCAGCATAGCTTGCGCTTGCTCTGCATGCTCAGCCGCCACAATCACTGCCATGCCGATACCACAGTTAAATGTGCGGTACATTTCAATCGGCTCAATATTGCCTTGTGCCTGTAACCACTGGAACAACGGTGGCAAGGTCCAGCTGGATTTTTGCACTTCCGCTGTCAGGCCTGCTGGCAACACGCGTGGAATATTTTCGGTAATACCGCCACCCGTGATATGCGCCATGCCTTTCACTGGCAGGGTGTCCAGCAACTTGAGAATAGACTTCACATACAACTTGGTTGGTGCCATGACCACGTCTTTAAAGCGACGACCATGAAAATCGGATTCCATATCGATACCGGATTTTTCAATCAGCTTGCGGATCAGCGAATAGCCATTGGAGTGCGCTCCGCTGGAAGCCAGGCCTAACACCACATCACCGACTTTGATGGTAGAACCATCAATGATATTGGCTTTATCGACACAACCGACGGCGAAGCCAGCCAGGTCGTATTCACCAGCCGGATACATGCCTGGCATTTCAGCCGTTTCACCACCCACCAGCGCACAACCTGACTCTTCACAGCCGAGGGCAATCCCTTTAATCACCGCGGCAGCGGTGCCAACTTCGAGTTTGCCACAGGCAAAATAATCGAGGAAAAACAGCGGCTCAGCGCCTTGCACCAGGATATCGTTCACACTCATGGCCACCAGGTCGATACCCACGGTATCATGCTTATCCAGCTGGAAAGCCAGTTTCAGCTTGGTACCCACGCCATCGGTGCCGGACACCAGTACTGGCTCCTTGAATTTTTTAGGCATGGCAAACAGCGAGCCAAAGCCGCCAATCCCGCCCATCACTTCCGGGCGCATGGTGCGCTTGGCAAACGGCTTGATTTGCTCGACCAAGGCATCACCAGCCTCCATATCGACACCAGCATCACGATAGGTGAGTGAAGTTTTATCAGAAGAAGTCGTCAAGATACTCTCGTTTCTTTCAATGCGATTAATCAGGTGAACCACTGTAAGCAGCGCAGATGTTTATAACAAAGCGCGATACAGCGTTGAAATTCAGTATAATTTTAAAATAATCATTATTTTAACGCATCTTGCCGCTTCGACCTATGCCGGATTGTGCGGATGCGTCACACACGCCCATGTCAGACCAGGATCATCAGAAATCTGTCGCCACCCAATTTGTCAGCGATCATCGCTGGTGGCTTGTGACGGCGGTCTTCATCTACCTGTTTTACCTGCTGGAACCTATCCTGACCCCGTTTCTGGCGGCGGCGGTGATTGCCTATATGCTGGATCCGCTGGTAGACCGCCTGAGTGAAACCGGCATTAAGGGCTGGCAAATTGGCCGCACACTGGCAACGCTGCTGGTGATGCTGGGCGTCATCCTGGTCGTTACCGGCCTGTTGCTCATTATTATCCCCTTGCTACAACAGCAATCCATGCTGATCGCTCAACGCCTGCCGCTGCTACTTGATCACTTTCACCAGCAAGTCGAGCCATGGCTGCTGCAACGATTCGGCATCCACCTCGACATGAATCACGCCGACGTACAAAAGCTGATCACCGAGCACTGGCAAACCGCGGGCAGCATGATAGGCACCTTTCTGCTCAACGCTGGCCAGAAAAGCCTGAGCCTGATTGGTATCTTTGCCAATATCTGTTTGTTACCGGTAGTGCTGTTTTACTTCTTGCGCGACTGGGATGACATGGTGGCCGAAATCGGCGAATTGATTCCGCGCGACTGGGTCGGCAGGGCCAAAAACATGTCGGTTGAAATCGATCGTGTCGTTGCCGAATTCTTGCGCGGCCAATTGTCGGTCATGCTGTCATTATGTGTGTTTTACAGTGTCAGCTTATGGCTGGCTGGCCTGGATATGGCACTTTCTATCGGCATGATTGCCGGTTTGCTGAGTTTTGTACCCTACCTGGGGTTTGCGCTGGCATTTGTCCTCGCGGTGGTGCTGGCCTTATTGCAGTTTGCCTCGTTGCCAGAAGTCGTGCCAGTGTTACTGGTGTTTGGTGTCGGCCAGTTGGTAGAAAGCTTTATCCTCACCCCGATTCTGGTCGGTGACCGCATCGGCCTGCATCCCGTCATTGTCATTCTGGCGTTGATGGCAGGCGGCCAGTTATTTGGCTTTGCAGGCGTATTGCTGGCATTACCTGTCAGTGCCGCCATTGCTGTAGGGGTGCGCCACACCAAACAAAGTTATTTGCGTAGCGAAGCTTATTTAAGCAGCCAACCGCAAATTATTCAAACCCTGGACGAGTGATTCCAGACACCTGAAACGACCGCTGTGAAACAACTGCTGCTCAATATTCAACCACCGGCTGCGCCGAGTTTTGATAACTATATCGTTGGCCAAAACCAGGAGGCGCTTGCCAGTGTGCATGCCGTCCTGGCTGGCCAGGCCACCACCCGCTTTATTTACCTGTGGGGAGAATCCGGCAGTGGTAAAAGCCATTTACTGCTCGCCGCGCAAGACATGGGCGCGCACATTGCAGACGATGTGCACACACTGGATGAAGAATCACAAATCGTGCTGTTTGATACCTACAACCAGATCAAAGCAGAAGGCGGTGTATTAGTCACTGCAGGCAACCATGCGCCTACACAAATGGGCTTGCGTGACGACCTGGCCACGCGGTTGGCCTGGGGACTGGTCTACCAGTTACATCCGCTCAGTGACGATGAAAAAGCCGATGCCCTGCGCGCGCATGCCCGCGATCGCGGCATGAAACTGCCAGACGAAGTGATTGCTTACTGCTTGCGCTATCTGCGCCGGGACTTGCCAACCTTGATGGCGGTGCTAGAGGCATTGGATGAATGGTCACTGACGGCTAAAAAAGCGGTCACCGTGCAGTCACTGAAAAAGATGCTGCAAGACGTGTTCTAAGTGCATTTATTCTGACCCAAAACTGTAGCGGTTTTTGCCGTTTTTCTTCGAGTCATACATCGCCTTATCCGCCACATGCAGCAGCTGTTTCACATGCTTGCCATGGTGCGGATACTCGGCGATACCGATACTGACACCGATCTCCAACGGGATACCGCGTACTACCACCGGCTGCGCAAATAATCTGATCAGGCGCTCTGCTAACTGCGTCAATTCGTGGCGATATAAATAACTGCCAACCACCAGCACAAACTCGTCCCCGCCTTGGCGCGCCAGAAAGTCAGATTGCCTGAGTACTTTTTTAAACATATCAGCCACTTCTATCAGCAACGCATCGCCTACGCCGTGGCCATATTTATCATTCACCAGCTTGAAGCCGTCAAGATCCATAAAAAGCACCGCAAACTGCTTGGAGGTATGCCTGGCCAATTGATACGTATTGGCCAGATGCACATCGACACTGCGACGATTAGGCAAGCCGGTCAGTAAGTCGTGATCCGCCTGATGGCTGGCTTGTTTGGCGACGGCCTGATTTTCCAGCACTTGTTCCAGCAAATGCGTTGTACTGCGATAAGAGAATAGCAATACGCCAATAATCAGCACCCCCAGTAGAATCGCGCCCACCACAGAGGCAAACATGCGCTTGCGGATTTCCTGCTCAAAGCTTTCCCTCATTCGCTGCAACTTGCCATCAATCGCGTCCAGCTGATCATCAATCAGCTTCATCACCTCACGCCCCTTGTCCTTGCTCAGCGACAAATGTGGCGAAAACTCGCCTGCATGCAATTGCACCTGGATACTCTGGTCCATGACGTCAAATTTCTGATGCACTAGCTGTTTGACTCTTTCCAGCTCAGGCCTTATCTCAGTCACATCCAGCGATTGCTTATCCAGCTTTGCCATGACTTGCCTGGTCTCGATACGCCCCTGCTCCAAGGTATCCAGAAACAAGGTATGGCCTGTGAGCAAGTAGCCGCGCTGTCCGCTTTCAGCATTAGTAATGGCTTTGCCCAGCGCCACAATGTCATAGCGCTGCCGGTCGACCAGGTCTTTTTGTTCTGAATAATAGACAAGCTGATACATGGCAATAAACAGCCACACCATTGAAACGCACAACAGTGCAGTAGCAATGATTAACGGGATAATTATTCGTCGCTTGTAATTAAACATACGATGTTTATATCGTCATTTTTTTGCGCAGATTAAATCGAAGCCGAATAAAATCTATGATACGACTAGTCTGATTATAATAAAATAGAGTTTTGATAGATAACCACTATCCACGAGACCTTTATGTTACGCATTACCGAAATCAAACTACCGCTGGTACACGCTGAAACCCTCAAACATCAGGACGACCAGATCAAGGCGGCAATTCTCAAACGGCTGGAAATTCCTGAAAGCGAATTAATCCGTTTTGAGATTTTTAAACGCGGTGTAGATGCGCGAAAATCGCATGCGATCTTGTATGTGTATAACATTGATGCCGAAGTCAAAAATGAGGCGAGAATTTTAGCCAAGTTTAAAAAAGACCCGCATATCAAACCCGCGCCGGATACCACTTATCAATTTGCCACGACCGCGCCCGAAAAGGCTGTAGAAAACACGCATAGACCGGTCGTGGTTGGCTTTGGCCCCGCCGGCATTTTTGCTGCGCTGATTCTCGCCCAGGCGGGCTTCAAACCGATTGTGCTGGAACGTGGCAAGGAAGTCCGTCAACGTACCAAAGACACCTGGGGATTATGGCGTAAACGCGAATTGAACCCAGAATCCAACGTGCAGTTTGGTGAAGGCGGCGCCGGTACATTCTCTGACGGCAAACTCTACAGCCAGATTAAAGACACCAAACATTACGGCCGCAAAGTGCTGCAGGAATTTGTTAAAGCTGGCGCGCCAGAAGAAATTCTCTACATCAGCCATCCACACATCGGTACCTTCAAGCTGGTAAGCATGGTGGAGGAAATGCGTAGCACTATCATCAGCCTGGGCGGAGAAATCCGCTTTAGCCAGCGCGTGACCGATATTGATGTCAAAGACCAACAGGTACAGGGCGTCACCGTGCATACCGGTGAATACCTGCCAACCAACCACCTGGTACTGGCCGTGGGCCACAGCGCCCGTGACACTTTTGAAATGGTGCATGAAAAAGGCATTTATATCGAAGCCAAGCCGTTCTCGATTGGCTTCCGTATCGAACATCCGCAAAGCCTGATTGACCGTGCGCGCTACGGCAAAAGTTATAGCGACGATATTCTGCAAAAGCTGGGCGCCGCGGACTACAAACTGGTACACCATGCCAAAAATGGCCGTAGCGTGTATAGTTTTTGCATGTGTCCAGGTGGCACCGTCGTCGCGGCCACTTCTGAACCTAATCGCGTCGTGACTAACGGCATGAGTCAATACAGCCGTAACGAGCGCAATGCGAATGCAGGCATTGTGGTCGGCATCACGCCTGAAGTCGATTACCCCGATCATCCATTAGCCGGCATTGAATTACAGCGCCAATTGGAAAGCCAGGCGTTTGTGCTGGGCGGCAGTAATTATTCCGCGCCCGGGCAATTGATTGGTGATTTCCTGGCGAATAAGCCGTCTACCGAATTTGGTGAAGTGACACCGTCTTACACCCCTGGCGTACATCTCACCAACCTTGAGTCGGCGTTGCCCACTTTCGCCATTGAAGCCATTCGCGAAGCGATTCCAGCCTTTGCTAAACAGATTCCAAACTTTGATCTGAAAGATGGCATTTTGACGGGTGTGGAAACCCGTACGTCTAGCCCTATCCGTATCAAGCGAGATGATGAAAGTCTGCAAAGTATCAATACCAAAGGCTTATTTCCGTGTGGTGAAGGCGCGGGCTATGCCGGTGGTATTTTGTCCGCCGCGGTGGATGGTATCAAGGTCGCCGAAGCGGTTTCATTGTCTTTAGTTTCCTGATCAGTTTTCCAAGTCACCCCAAATAAAAAACCTGCCGAAGCAGGTTTTTTATTGCTACTACACTTACTGGCGAATCAGGTAATCAAACGCACCCAGCGCTGCATTAGACCCTTCACCCATGGCAATCACAATTTGCTTGTAAGGGATCGTAGTCACATCCCCCGCCGCAAACACGCCTGGCAATGAAGTGGCATTATGGTTGTTGATCTCAATTTCACCATATTTGCTCAGGTTCACGCTGCCTTTTAACCAGTCACTATTCGGCACCAGGCCAATCTGGATAAACACGCCTTCCAGTGCGACATGCTTGCTCTCGCCGCTGACGCGATCCAGGTAAGTCAGACCATTGACACGTGTACCATCACCGGTGATTTCAGTGGTTTGCGCGCTGGTTAAAATAGTCACGTTTTGCAGTGAACGCAACTTGCGTTGCAGCACGGCATCGGCTTTAAGCTCGGTGTCAAATTGCAGCAAGGTGACATGCCCGACCACACCGGCCAGGTCAATCGCTGCCTCAACACCAGAGTTACCGCCACCGACTACCGCCACGTGCTTGCCTTTAAACAAAGGGCCATCACAATGCGGGCAATAGGCCACACCCTTGTTTTTGTATTCCACTTCACCAGGCACGTTGAGGTTTTTCCAACGTGCACCCGTGGCCAGAATGACAGACTTGCTACGCAGGGTCGCGCCACTTTCCAGCTTCACCTCAATCAGGCCAGCATGTTTGTTGTCCTTTTGTGGTTCACTCAGGCCAACCGCACGTTGCAACGGCATGATATCCACGTCATAGGTTTTCACGTGTTCTTCAAGTGCTGCCACCAGTTTTGGCCCTTCGGTTTCCTTGACAGAAATAAAGTTTTCAATCGCCAGGGTGTCGTTGACCTGACCACCAAAACGGTCAGCGACGATGCCGGTACGAATGCCTTTACGGGCTGCATAAATCGCAGCTGAAGCACCCGCTGGGCCGCCGCCAACCACCAGTACATCAAACGGTTCTCTGGCGCTGATTTTCTCGGCTTCTTTTGCAACTGCACCAGTATCGACTTTAGCCAGAAACTCTTCCACCAGCATACGGCCAGAGGCAAACATCTCGCCATTCAAGAAGGTGGCAGGCACCGCCATCACGTTACGCGCATTGACTTCGTCCTGATACAAGCCGCCATCAATCACCGTCACATTGATGCGCGGATTAAATACCGTCATCAAGGTGGTTGCCTGCACCACGTCCGGGCAGTTATGGCAAGACAAGCTCATATAGACTTCAAAGTTCAAATCGCTGTCGAGCGCCTTGATCTGGTCGAGCACATCCTGCTCCACTTTGGGCGGATGGCCGCCAGTCCATAACAGAGCCAGCACCAGTGAAGTGAACTCATGGCCTAATGGAATCGCCGCAAAACGCACGCCACGGGTCTCGCCCTCTTTGGCAATCACGAAAGAAGGTTTACGAGCATCATCTCCAGTTTCGTCCAGGCTGACTTTGTCTGATAACGCAGCAATCTCTTGCAACAGCTCGCGCATTTTTGCAGCATTGTCGCTGTTGTCCAGGGATGCGATCAGACGGATAGGCTGACGCAGCATGCCTAGGTAGGTTTGCAGTTGTGTCTTTAAGGTATCGTCTAACATTTTTTATTCTCCAAATTCACGCGCTTGTCTAAACCTTGCGGCAACAACAAGCCGTGGCCATATCGTATGGCGATCAAACATGGTTGGGGGAAGCTCGCTCAGGTAAAACCACCGCCATATTAAAGACAACCGGGTGACTTTACCTGAGCGCCCTGCTTGCGCAGGGCTGTGCTCAAGTCATCTCAAAGAGATTTAGATCTTACCTACCAAGTCCAAAGATGGTGTCAATGTTGCAGCACCGTCGTTCCATTTGGCTGGGCAAACCTGGCCTGGGTGAGCAGCGGTGTATTGCGCTGCTTTCAACTTACGCAATGTTTCTTTTACATCACGGGCGATTTCGTTGCTATGTACTTCAGCAGTTTTGATTACGCCATCAGCGTTGATCACGAATGTACCGCGCAATGCCAGACCCTCTTCATCAATATGCACGTCAAATGCACGTGTCAATTGGTGAGTTGGGTCGCCAACCAGTGGGAATTTTGCTTTGCCCACTGCTGGTGAAGTCTCGTGCCAAACCTTGTGGGAGAAATGCGTATCGGTGGTCACGATGTACACTTCAGCACCAGCCTTCTGGAATTCTGCGTAGTTGTCAGCCGCATCTTCAACTTCCGTTGGGCAGTTGAAAGTGAACGCTGCTGGCATAAAAATCAACACAGACCATTTGCCTTTCAAAGACTCTTCAGTCACTTCGATAAACTTACCGTTGTGGAATGCTTGCGCCTTGAATGGTTGTACTTGTGTGTTAATCAATGACATTTAGTTCTCCTTTATGATTTATTAAACAGGACTTAATTAAAATTTGCTGTGTTTCAACAGCGAATGGATGCATTTTAAGCAACCACATACTATATGTAAAATTGATTATTCTAATTTTATTGATAAATATTATTAATCAATAAAATTAGCGATTAAAAATCAGGCCGACACCGTGACCTGACCATGGCCTTCATAACCCAGGTTATCTTGCCAGTTTACCGCAATCACATCGCCCACCTTGGCTTCTTGTATATAAAAGGTAAAGTAAGGGTTACGCGAAATGCCGGTGCCAGTCTGCGCGTCAACAATCACTTGCCCATTGAGTACCACCTGCATGAGCTGCATAAAATGCGCAGGCAGCAACTGGCCATCATCGTTTTTACTGCGGCCAGTACGCATGGGATGCAGAATAATAATCTTTAGTTCAGTGACTGGCTTGCCTGGCGAACGCTCATCCATCAACCGTGCACGCATTTTCATGCTGCTGGCAAACGGCTCTTCACGTTCGCTGCCGGCACAGCCATCTTCCAGCACAACGACCTGGCGTCGCTGTTGCTGAAACTGCCCATTTGCCTGCTGCGCCAATGCAATCACCTCTCCCGACTGCGCCAGTTTGATGCGCGTCACCAGCTTGGGCAACACCTGCTTCCCCAGTTCAAAACTGGCAATCAGCGGGGTCGGGTTAGCATCCGCCAGCAAGCGCAAACTGCTCACGCTGCCTGCAGCCTGCTTGCCCGTCAACTCAACCTGCACCACCGCACCATTTTCGGCTTTCTGTGGCGCGTCAATCTGCAAATCAGCCGACACCGGCACGGCGCTCGCTTGCAGCGCTGCCATCACTTGCGCCGTTTGCTTGGCCTCAAAGGCTTGCGTAAACCAGGTAGCTGCCTCGAGTTTGCGTGCAACCAGCCAAAACGGCATGGTGGCTAACGCTAACCCTGCTTTCAACCACACCCGTCTTTGCATATTGCTATCCATTTTTATCATCCCCCTGCTCCAGTTTGAGTTGCAGCCTAAGCGTTTTCAGCCGTGCCTCTACTCTGGATTGCAGATAAAAATCGCCATCTTTGGCTTTGCTGGCGATCTCAAACTGGTCAATCGCGCGCGGCAAATCATATTTACGCACATAGCTTTCGCCCAGTGCCTGATGCCGTAACATCTGCTTGCCCTGCCCTTGGTAAGCCGCCGCCAGCCAGTCATACAGCTTGGGGTCATCGGGGAAAGTATCCAGTTGCTTTTGAATAAAGGTCACAGCTGGCGCCCATTGATTACTGCGTATTAATGACTCGGCCTGCCCTTGTGCCAGGATTCTATGTTTGGGGTACTGCTGCAAGCCCTGCACAAATTGCGCCTGTGCCTGCGGCACCTGGCCTAGCTTGGCCAAAGTCAGCGCCTTTAACGTCACTAGGTAAGGACTCACCATACCATGCTGCACCAGCCAATCGACCTCCCCCTGCGCATTTTTGGCCTGATTGGCCCGCAGCCAGGCATAAGCCAGGCCATAATGCTCTGCCAGTTCGTTCTGGTAACGGCCTTCGCTAATGTTATTCTGGAACTCTTCCACCATTTGTTGCGGGGCACCCTGAAAAGCGCGGATTTTTGCCCGCATCAGGAAAAAAGTCAGGCTTTCGTTAATCTGCTTGTAAGGCAGGTTTTGCACACGGTTACCAATGTCGGCAATACGCTCACTGGTCAAAGGGTGTGTACGCAAATAGCTGGGCATACTGCCGCCATCAGAAAAGCGTGTCGCACGCTGCATGGTGGTAAAAAAGGCCGGCATAGCGCGCACATCAAATCCGGCATCTTGCAAAATGGTCAAACCCACCCGGTCGGCCTCGCGTTCATGCTCGCGCGTGTAATCCAATTGCTTTTGTATCCCTGCCGCAGAAGCAGCGGTCATCGCCCCCATCCCCACCTGCGGATTCGAACGCGCGATCAATAAGGCCAACGCCGTCGCCGCGATATTTTTAAACATATCGTACTTTTGTGACGCCAGCATGCGCGCCAGGTGATGCTGGGTGACGTGACCAATCTCATGCCCCAGCACACTGGCCAACTCTGACTCACTGTTCGAAGCCATAAACAAACCGGTATGCACACCAATCACGCCACCAGGCATGGCAAACGCGTTAATGGTTTTGTCCTGCACCACAAAAAAATAAAACTTCTGCTGCCGGTCCGGGCTGCTCTCGCCCAATCGTGACCCTAATGCTTGCAGATAATCGGTGACTTCTGCGTCATCCAGCACATCCTCACTGGTCGCCACCTGCTTGAGAATCTGGTGCGCAATCTTTTCTTCATCACGCAATGACAATACAGTTTGCGAAGCATCGCCCAGCTCCGGCAACTGATTAGATGAATCTGACGGCAAACTCAAGTCCAGATCATCCGGCTCATACGGCTTACCCGAAAACACGCCTGTTGCATAATTAGCCAGTAACGTTGCCCCCGGCACCAACAGCAGGCCGCACAACAGCAAGCCACGCACCACGTGTCGGCCACCCTGTTGATAAGCATGTTGAAGGTTTTTAAAAGTCATGAGTCCTAGCGCTTGAAATGGCAAAACCTGATCACAAGCCTGTGCCAACTACCCAAACTTGTTATGATAACGACTTCATCGCTTGAGTTCATCCTTTTTCACACGCGTAAACCCATGACAAAATCAACCTCAGGACTCACCCATTTCAATGCCCAAGGCCATGCCCACATGGTGGATATCGGCGACAAAGCCCATACCAAGCGCATCGCCATTGCCGAAGGCCACATCACCATGCAAGCCGCCACCCTGCAAACCATCTTGCAAGGCAACGCAAAAAAAGGCGATGTGCTCGGTATCGCGCGTATCGCCGCGATCCAGGCCAGCAAAAAGACCAGTGATTTAATTCCACTCTGCCACCCGCTCAGCCTAAGCCGGGTAGATGTCAATCTTGTGGCAGATGAAGCACAACACAGCATTAGCTGCCGCGTGCAATGTGAAACTACCGGGCAGACAGGGGTTGAAATGGAAGCATTGACTGCGGTGCAGGTGGGACTGCTAACGATTTATGATATGTGCAAGGCGATTGACAGAGGCATGACCATACAAGGGGTAAGAGTGCTAGAGAAGCATGGTGGGAAGAGTGGGGATTGGGTAGCCGTTTAAGTGACGAAAGCCTATCCAAGTAAATACAAAAGAATTAAGTTTTAAAGCGACACTGACCGTATCGAGGCATTTCTTTCGCCTCTAGGCGAGTCACTTTCTGATGCTTGCCCCTCAGAAAGTAACCAAAGAGGAGGGCACCCAGCCATCACGGCCTTACGGCTTCCTTGCGTTGCTCAACAAAATAAGCCGGTCACGAAACTCATCCTAGCGGGCTGCACACTACGCAGCCCACCGCGGGATTCAGACAGTCGCTCCCTCTACTCTTATTTTGTCTCCGCTACTCAGCGTGATGGGATGGGATTTAGCTCGCCAAACTCACATTGTAGAAATCTGAACGGTTCAAAAAACAGATGGGTTTGTTAAGAGCACTAATGGTGGCACTCACTAGGTGTTCGGGGTCCCCATCTGCCGCGCCGAGCAACGCAGGGTTGGCGGGAGTCTTCGGCCATCGGCTGTCCGAGTTCCGCAACAAGCCACGTCTTGTGTGGCTTGTCAGGGCGAGTTTCGATGGACGCCCGGCAAGCCGAGTAGCACAGGATAAAAGCGGAAGTTGGGGTGTCTTGTTCTTTGCCTTCTTTCTTATGGACAAGCATAAGAAAGAATGGTCGCCGAAAGGGCGAAATAGATCGATCATAGAATAGCCTTCGCTTTGGGCAAGCAAAGAAAAGTAACTCGCTGAAAAAGCGAAAAACACCATTACAACAAAAGAATCACTTTCCCAGCCTAACCCAACAACGCCGCAATCCGCCGCGCGCACTCCGGTGCCATAGTCACCCCATACCGAAAATGCCCGGTATTCAGGTACAAATTCTCAATCTGCGGATGTCGCCCAATACTAGGAATATTATGCGGTGTCCCCGGACGCAAGCCACTCCAGTGTTTGATAATCGGCTGTCCACGCAGTGCAGGCAATATGGCTTCCGCCTTTTGCAGCATTTCCATGCGCATGCTCTCTGTCACCCCTGTATCAAAACCAACATCCTCCAGGCTGCTACCCGCCAGCAAATGACCATCCTGCCGTTGCAGCATATAGAACCCATCGCGGTAAAGAATATGCGGCAGCAGGCCAGGCGCCATGTGATACAACAGCATTTGCCCGCGCATAGGTTTGATATCGAGACTGGAGGCCGTTTGCTTAAGTAGTTCAAAACTCCAGGCACCAGAGGTGACGATAAACACATCGGCAGATAAGGTTTCACCAGTAGTGGTTTGCCAGCTGGTGATAGATGCGTGACCTTCTTGCAATGGCATCAGCTGGGTCTGCTCGCGCAGCGTGACGCCATGCTTGATCAGCCAGGCTTTGAGGGATTGCAGCAGGCGCGGATTACGGATTTGCAGGACTTCGGGAATCAATAGATCAGCGCCCTGTAACGCGTATTCAAGGCCAAACCGTTCACACCAATCTATGGCTGGTTGCAGGTCAAACGGTGGCTGAATCAGCATACCACTACGGGTACATTCGGGGTCTATACCGGTTTCGGCGTACAACTCTGCACTCACTGCCGGATACGCACGCGCACCCGCCAGCGCCAACTCATTGACCACCTCCTGGTAAAACCAGGGCAGCAAGGGGAAAGCAATGCCGGCACCAGCCCATGAGGATTCGCCAGAGGTTTGTGCAGCAATGATGTTGCGCTCAACCAGCGTGACCGTATGGCCTTGCTTGCGCAACTGCATGGCGGTCAGGCATCCGACAATGCCGCCACCCACCACCACGACTGAACTGTTAGCCATAAGATTTTTTCTGAAATAGCTTGGAAAGCCTGACAGGGAGATATGCGCCCTTCCAGGACATGAGGCGTGTATTGTCTTACGGTTTGCGTCCGGAAATCAAATAGACTTCCATTGCGATGAGGGCGGCATTACTGCCCAGCAACACCAGGATATCGCCTTCATTCAGCATAATGTCATCCCTGGGCGCGATTGGCTCGGGCATATTCGGGCGACGTAACTGCTTGACCTCGACGGCAAAATCACCGAACGGGATATGGTCCAGTCGCAGGCCGTGCGCATAAAAATTCTTATACACTTCCACCGAGTGCAACTGTGGTAACGAGGCAGTGGCGGTATCAGCATCGCTGACGCCGCGGAAGTAGCCCTTAAACATTTTGTAACGTTCTTCACGGAACAGGCGGATGCGTTTGACGACACGATTAAGGGGGACGCCTAAGGTCACCAGTGCATGCGAAGCCAGCATCAGGCTGCCTTCAAGGATTTCCGGCACCACTTCTGCGGCACCGGCATCTCGCAGTGCATCCATGTCACTGTCATCATGCGTGCGCACAATCACCGGCAGGTTGGGATTCCGCTCCTGAATCACATGCAAGACCTTCATGGTACCGCGGATTTCGGCATAACTGATGATGACGGCTTTCGCTCTGGCCAAGCCAGCGGCTTCCAGCACCGAGCGCCGCCCGGCATCACCGTAAATCACATTCTCACCCGCAGAAGCGGCTTCCTGCACGCGGCTGGCATCCATATCCAGCGCGACATACGGGATATTTTCTTCGCGCAAAAAACGTCCCAGATATTGGCCGCTACGGCCATAGCCGCAAATGATCACGTGATCACGCAAATCCTGGCTATGCTCCTGTATGGTATCCACTACTTTGATGCTATTGCGGCTGTAGCTTTTGACCAGCGCACGCGCAATGCGGCCATTTTTCTGAATAATAAACGGCGCCACCAGCATGGAGAGCACGGCCACAGACAACACCAGTTGCAAGGAGTCGCCATCAATCAAATTGGTTTGCAAACCCAGCGCCAGTACCACAAAACTAAACTCGCCAGCTTGACCGAGGATAATACCGGTACGCACACCCACGCCCATTTCAAAGCCATAGAACCTGGTCAGCAAGGCGATCAGGCCGATCTTGAATACCAGGAACAGGATGAGCAGGACAGCAATCAATCCCACATGCTGAACGAGCACAGAGACGTCTAGCAACATGCCGACACTGATAAAAAACAGGCCCAGTAAAATATCGCGGAAAGGGGCAATATCAGATTCCACCTGGTAGCGATACTTGGTTTCTGAAATCAGCATACCCGCCACAAACGCCCCCAGGGCATACGACAAGCCAACAAAGTTAGTGGCCGCTGCCATTAACAAGGTCACCATCAATACATTGAGTACAAACAGCTCACGTGAACGCTGCTTGGCAACCAGCTCAAACCAGAAGTTGAGGATGTTTTTACCAAACTTGAACAAGAAAAACAGCAGGATTGAGGACTTGAACAAAGTCAGTCCCAATACATCCAGCCAGTTATCGCTGTGTGAGCCTAAGGTCTGGATCAGCACCAGAATCGGGATCACTGCCAAATCCTGGAACAGTAGCACGCCGATACTTAGGCGGCCATGTCTGGAGTTTAAATCGACACGTTCCATCAGGATTTTGGACACAATGGCGGTCGAAGACATGGTGATGGCGGCACCAATAATGAACGCCGAGGTCAGGCTCAGCCCCGCCAGCTTGCCCAGTACCAGACTGGCCAGCAAAGTCAGTACTACCTGGCCGCCACCCAAGCCGAACAGGGTTTTACGCATGGCATAGAGTTTAGGCAGGCTGAACTCGAGGCCGATACTAAACATCAGGAACACAATACCGAACTCGGCCACCTGGCGGCCAGTTTCTTCATCTTCCAGCAAGCCTAGGGCGTGCGGGCCGAGCACAATACCGATCATGAAGTAAGCCAGCATCGCTGGCAAACCCAGGATGCGGAATAAGCCGACGGCAAAGACCGAGCTGGTAAGCAACAATAATAAATGGATCAGGGAATCAAACATGCAAAAATTCTAAAGCATTAATGTCAAGCCGTGCAGATGAATGTCTGCCAGCAAACCATATATTATGACGTATCGTCAGTGATGTAACCTGAAACAGTCGCGTTTCAGGATGATGCATCCTGCCACAAAACACTATTTTATGCAAAAAATGTGCCCGCTAATAAAAAATCCGTAAAAAAGCTGTGTTTCGCTTTCTTGCCGGGGGCGTCACTTGCTATACTAACCCGCCATGAACACAGCAAAATCAGGTGTCCACCTCGTGAAAAGTCCAGACATCGTGACGCGTGCACGAGGCATACTGCTGCACGAGGCAGATGAAATCCGCCAACTGGCCGACCGTATCGGCAGCGAATTTGAAGCCGCTGTCAGCATGATTCTGGCCTGTCGCGGCCGCATTGTTGTCACTGGCATGGGTAAATCCGGCCATATCGGCGGTAAAATTGCGGCCACCCTTGCCAGCACGGGCACCCCTGCGTTCTTTATGCATCCGGCGGAAGCCAGCCATGGCGACCTGGGCATGATCACAGCTGAAGATGTCGTGATTGCGCTATCCAATTCCGGCGAAAGTGATGAAATCATCAATATTTTGCCCGCCATTCGCCGTATCGGTGCGCGTATTCTGAGCATTACCGGTAGCGAAGAGTCCACGCTATCGCGCGAGTCAGACGTGCATTTAAGTGCTGCAGTTAGCCACGAAGCGTGCCCACTGGGGCTGGCACCCACGGCCAGCACGACGGCCGCACTGGCCTTGGGCGATGCGTTGGCGCTCTGCGTTCTCGACTTGCGCGAATTCACTGCCGAGGACTTTGCGCGGTCACATCCTGGCGGAAGTCTGGGCAGACGGCTGCTGGTAAGGATTAAAGATGTCATGCGCACGGGGGATGCGATCCCCGCTATCAGCGAGCATGGCACCGTACAGGAAGCGATTGCACAGATTTCGAGCAAAGGCATGGGGTTTACAGCGATTGTCGATAGCGCACAACACCCGATCGGCGTATTCACCGACGGCGATTTGCGTCGCCTGTTTATGCAAGGTGCCACCGATACGCAACAATCAATCAAAACGGTCATGAATACGCAGCCACGTTTATTGGGCATGCAACAAATGGCGGTTGAAGCAGTCAACCTGATGGAGCAATATAAAATTAACGGGTTTATGGCAGTGAACGAGCAGCAGCAATTAGTGGGCGCATTTAACATGCATGATTTACTCAAGGCAAAAATCGTTTAGGTTCACTGACGCCCTGGAACGCCCGCATGCTTAAACACCCCATCTTATTGCCAATTGCGTTAATGCTGTTTTTAGCGCTGCTGACATTCTGGATTAACCAGACCGTACAGGAGCAGGCGCTGAGCTTGAGCCGCTTAAGTCGTCACGATCCGGACTACATGCTCTATAACTTTGTCAGCACGCGTACCGACGCCACTGGCAATACCAAATACGTGTTAGCTGCGGCAGAAATGCGCCATTTTCCGGATAACGACTATACCGAATTACAGCGCCCGCGTTTCACCCAGTTTGGGCAGGATAAACCTTACACGCAAATTCATGGCCAGCACGGCAAAGTGTCAGCCAATGGTAAACTGGTCGAGTTTAGCAAGCAGGTCAAGGTCATACGCCAGGGCACGCTGGCCAAGCCTGAAATGCAGTTGCAAACCGAACATTTAACGCTGGAACCGGATACAGACCTCGCTTACACCGATTTGCCGGTCACTATCCGCCAGCTACCGGCGACGGTGATCACAGGTACCGGCATGCGTTTTGATAACAAGGCAGGCACCATGCAATTATTTAACCGGGTGCATGTACATTATGTACGCGCACCCGCAGTCGCAAAAACTGCAAGCCCGGCAGCGAAGGCGAAAACAGGCAATCACAAGGGTCGTTGATTCTGGAGAAATGAGTTGAACACGCACAAGCCATTATTTTATGCCACCTGCTTGACCTTATGGGCACTGCTATCGTGGTCAACCAGCGTGCTGGCTGAAGAGTCTGACCGTGACCAGCCGATTGAGCTGGAAGCGGATACCGTGACTGTGAATGATGCCAAAAAGATCAGTATTTATACCGGCAATGTGATCCTCAACCAGGGCACCCTGCAAATCAAAGCCGACAAAATGATTGTGCGTGAAGACCAGGATGGCTTTCAGCACAGCACCTGTACCGGCAACCCGACCACATTCAAGCAAAAACGCACTGGCAAAGACGAATGGATGCAAGGCAGTGGGCAGCGTATTGAATACAACGCGCGCATGGACAAGGTACAGCTATACACCAACGCCTGGGTCAAACGTGGTGAAGACCTGGTCACCGGTGACTACATCAGTTATGACGCCAATGCAGAGTACGCCGAAGTCATTGGCGGCACCAAGGCTAACCCCAATGGTACCGCCGGTAGCCGCGTCAAAGCGACCATTCAGCCCAAGAACAAAACCACGCCGCCTGTGATTGATAACAAGCCAACCTCGCAACAAGGGCTGCGCATGAACCGCTCACTGCAAATCAAAGTGGAACCGGCACCCGCCGACACCACTAATGAGCCTACGAAAGCGCAACCCTAAAGACCGGCCTTATGCAGACAACAGCTTCACCAGATCATAACCACTTACGTGTCAGCCACCTGAAAAAAGCCTATCAGGGACGCACCGTGGTTAAAAACACTACACTTGAGCTACGCAGCGGCGAAGTGATTGGTTTGCTCGGCCCGAATGGTGCTGGCAAAACCACCAGCTTTTACATGATTGTTGGCCTGGTCGCACTGGACGACGGCAGCATTACGCTGAATGGGGCAGATGTCAGCCGCGCGCCCATGCACGAGCGCGCCCGCATGGGCCTGGCTTACCTGCCACAAGAAGCATCCATTTTTCGTAAAATGACGGTGACTGATAATATTTTATCAATCCTGGAAACCCGCCCTTACACGGAAGAAGAGCGTGAAGCGCGGCTGGAGTCTTTACTGGATCAATTACATATCCAGCATATCCGTCACAGCCAGGCAGTCAGCCTGTCGGGCGGCGAGCGCCGCCGTGTAGAGATTGCGCGCTGCCTGGCCACAGACCCGAAATTCATCCTGCTGGATGAGCCATTTGCCGGGATTGACCCGATTGCGGTGATTGAGATCCAGAAAATTATCCGCTACCTGAGCAGCCAGAATATCGGCATTTTGATTACAGACCACAACGTGCGTGAAACCCTGGATATTTGTGACCGGGCGTACATCGTTAATGAAGGCGCTGTGTTTGCCGCAGGCACGCCAGACGAAATCATTCAGAACGAAGGCGTACGTGAAGTCTATCTGGGCAAGAATTTTAGGCTGTAACCTGATATGAAGCAAAACCTGCAATTACGCATCTCACAAAACCTGGCGCTCACCCCGCAACTTCAGCAGTCCATCCGCCTGTTGCAGTTGTCCACGCTGGAGTTAAGCCAGGAGCTGGAAACCATCCTGCAGGAAAATCCGCTGCTGGAAATGGCAGATGGCGAAGAAGGAGAATTTGAAGATAACTCGCCATTGGCCACCAGCTCGACAGACACAGAGCAGGTGGATGCAAGTTCATTTGATGTCGCGACCCAAAACGACCTCACTCCCCCTGCAGAGAGTCTGCGTGATGAACCACGTGACGAAACGAGCGGCACTGAAGGCGAACAACCAAATCTGAATGAAGAATTCACGCCGCCCGAGTTTGAAGATGACTACGAAGAGTTTGGCAGTGCCAGCAACTGGGACGAAGCGGGCCGCAACAACCTCGATGATGAAGATAGTGACTTCTCTCGCCAGGACGCCAACAATATCAGTCTGCGCGAACACCTGATCAACCAGATGCAATTGGCACATCTATCCAAGCGTGACATGGATCTGGTGAAATTTTTGCTCGACAGCATTAACGATGATGGTTATTTAGAGCAGGATCTACAGGAGATTGTCGACCTGTTGCCGCCAGAGCTGGAAATTGAGTTACTGGAGCTGGAAACCGCACTGAAATTGATCCAGAACCTGGATCCGATCGGCGTCGGTGCACGTGACCTGCGTGAATGCATCTTGCTACAACTGCAAGTACTGCCGCCTGAGACACCTTATTTGCGTATTGCGATGGCGATTGCCAAAGATCATCTGGCATTGCTGGCCAACAAAGACTTTGTCAAATTGCGCAAGGTACTCACTTGCGACGAAGCTGCACTCAAAGGCGCGCAACAACTGATTCGCCAGCAAAACCCCAAGCCAGGCAACGAGTTTGCGACCTTTAGCCATGACCACTTTATTCAGCACGATGTCGTGGTCAAAAAAATCAAAGGCATCTGGATGGCGTCGCTCAATGATGGCGTGATCCCCAAACTACGTATCAATCAGTTGTATGCAGATATCCTCAAGCGCAACCGTGAAAGCTCCGGCCAATATCTGCAGAGCCAGATGCAGGAAGCCAAATGGATGATTAAAAATATCCAGCAACGCTTTTCTACCATCTTGCGTGTGTCGCAAGCGATTGTGGACAGACAGCGCAATTTCTTTGAACATGGTGAAATTGCCATGCGGCCCCTGGTATTGCGCGAAATTGCCGAAGAGCTCGACTTGCATGAAAGCACGGTTTCTCGCGTGACAACACATAAGTACATGCTCACGCCACGCGGTGTATTTGAACTTAAATACTTTTTTGGCAGCTCAGTCGCCACCGATGCAGGCGGCTCATGTTCTGCCACCGCCATTCGCGCGCTCATCAAACAAATGGTCGCTGAAGAAAACCAGAAAAAACCATTGTCCGACAATCAAATCACCGATACGCTGGCGCAGCAAGGCATTGTGGTTGCGCGCCGCACCATTGCCAAATACCGCGAATCGCTGAATATCCCACCAGCCAATTTACGCAAATCGCTGTAAAACAAAAAGGCCGCAAATGCGGCCTTTTTTATCGGTAACGCCTGTTTACTGGATGGTGATTTTGGCAAACTTGCGCTTGCCCACTTGTGCCACCACGGTCACCCCTTTTGCCAATGACAGGTTTTTATCGTCAACTTTTACGCTATCCAGCTTCACGCCGCCTTGTTGCACGGCACGCATGGCTTCACTGGTGCTTTCCACCAGGCCCACCTGTTTCAGCAACTGGCTGATACTGATGCTATCACCATCAATCGCTACTGCTACCTCAGGCACATCATCAGGAATCCCGCCTTTGGCACGGGTCTGGAAGTCTTGCAGGGCTTTTTCAGCCGCCGCCTGGCCGTGAAAACGGGCAACGATCTCCTGTGCAAAACCGACCTTGATATTACGTGGATTGTCGCCAGCAGCCACTTGTGCTTTCCACTGGGCGATAGTTTCCAGGGTGGCAAATGACAGCAGGTCGATATAGCGCCACATCAGTTCATCAGAAATCGACATGATTTTGGCGAAAATCGTCTCAGGCGCTTCGCTGATACCAATATAGTTACCCAAAGACTTGGACATTTTATTGACGCCGTCCAGGCCTTCCAGCAACGGCATCATCAACACGCATTGCTGCGATTGGCCAGCCTGCTTTTGCAATTCACGGCCCATGAGCAGGTTAAATTTCTGGTCTGTGCCGCCCAGTTCCAAATCGGCCTGCAAAGCCACAGAGTCATAGCCCTGCAATAAGGGATACAAGAATTCATGAATCGCGATTGGCTGGTTGCCTTTGAAACGCTTGGAGAAGTCATCGCGTTCTAGCATACGGGCGACTGTATGGCTGGCTGCCAGCCTGATCATGCCCGCGGCACCGAGGTCGCTTAACCACTTGGAGTTAAACACAATCTCAGTTTTGGCCGGGTCCAGAATCTTGAATACCTGTTCGGAATAGGTGTCGGCATTCGCCTTCACCTGTTCGACCGTTAACGGCGGGCGCGTGGTACTTTTACCCGTCGGGTCACCAATCATGCCGGTAAAGTCACCGATCAGGAATTGAATCTGGTGCCCCAGATCCTGCAACTGGCGCAATTTGTTAATCAGCACGGTATGCCCCAGATGCAAATCAGGTGCGGTGGGGTCAAAGCCTGCTTTCACACGCAAGGGTTTGCCGGTTTTCAGCTTTTCAATCAGTTCTTGCTCGATTAATAGTTCATCGGCACCGCGCTTGATAATCGCCAGTGCGTTCACAATCTCTGGACTCAGTGCTTCAGTCGTCACTGAAGCTTGGTTTACGTCTGTCATAAAGGTTCTTTTTTTGAGGCGCGCGTTGCGCACGCCTCGTCATGAAAGTAAAACAGCTATTTTAACGTAATCCCATGCATTTCTGTAAGCCAGGCATGAGCAGTGTTACACTTATGCCTTATGAATTTTTCTGCCCCACCCACTCAAACGCGCCTGTTTATCGGCCTGATGTCTGGTACCAGTCTGGATGGGGTGGACGCAGTCCTAGTCGCGCAACACGGTGAGCACCTGCAGCAACAAAGCCAGTACTTCCTGCCTTATCCGGCGGATGTCAGACAAATCCTGCTGGATCTGCATACGCCAGCCGTCAACGAATTACATACCGCCGCTATAGTGTCCAATCAGCTGGCCGACCTCTACGCAGCGGCAGTGCAAGGCTTATTGCAAACAGCCAATGTATCGGCAGAAGCCGTGACGGCGATTGGCTGCCACGGGCAAACCATACGCCACTGTCCTGATCTGGCCAACGGCCAGGCCTATACCTTGCAACTGGGTAACCATGCACGCCTGGCGGAACGCACTGGCATCACCGTAGTCGGCGACTTTCGTAGCCGCGACATTGCGGCTGGCGGGCAAGGCGCACCATTAGTGCCCGCCTTTCACCAGGCAATCTTTGCAGCACCTGACACACATCGCGTCATTTTGAATATTGGCGGCATCGCCAACCTGAGCGACTTGCCGGTGAGCGGCAAGGTGATTGGCTTTGATTCCGGCCCCGGCAACTTACTCATGGATGCCTGGACCCTGCAGCACACAGGCCAGAGCTATGATGCTGGTGGCGCCTGGGCGGTACGTGGCGATGTCAATCCAGCCTTGCTGGCCGCTTTACTTGCTGACGCCTATTTTGCCCTGCCCATCCCTAAAAGCACTGGCCGCGACCTGTTTAACCAGGCCTGGCTCCATGCACACCTGCAAGCCCATGCTGACACGCCACAGAATGTCGCCCGTACGCTGCTGGAATTGACGGCAGTGACGATCGCCAATGCCTTGAAACAGCATTGTAGCGGTGCCGCAGAAATTTATGTCTGTGGCGGCGGTGCGCACAATATTGCTTTGATAGACAGGTTACAAACCCTGTGCGGCCGACCAGTGCAACACACGGATAGCCTGGGAATTGGCGTCGACTGGGTGGAAGCCGTTGCTTTTGCCTGGCTGGCGCAACGTTGCGTGGATCATCAACCCGGCAACCTGCCTGCCGTCACCGGTGCAGCAGGGCCACGGGTATTAGGCGCGATTTATCCGAATTAGGACTAAGACACCCTAAAGCAGTGCGAATGCACTCAACGTTTGATTTAAACTGGTGCAGGATTGAAGGCGATTTTTGAACTTTTCTCCCCTCATTTCCTTACAAGCCACCATATTCAAAAACGATTGCGTATAATTTAGACAACCTTGACTTAAACAGAGTGCGTTATGGCTACCAAAGCGACCATTACATTTGACAACGACAGTACCGCAATTGAATTGCCCGTCTTAAAGGGCAGCCTTGGCACGGATGTGATCGATATCCGCAACCTGGGCAAACATGGCTATTTCACGTTTGACCCTGGCTTTATGTCTACGGCCTCTTGCACCTCCGGCATCACCTTTATTGATGGTGAACAAGGGTTGCTGTATTACCGTGGCTACCCGATTGAACAGCTGGCAGAAAACTGTAACTTCCTCGAAGTTTCGCACTTACTGCTCAATGGCGAACTGCCGGACCTGCAACAACGTGAAGCATTCGTCGACACCATCAGCCAGCACACCATGCTGCACGACCAGATGAGCAATGTGTTTCGCGGTTTCCGCCGCGATGCCCACCCGATGGCAGTCATGATTGCGGTCGTAGGTGCCATGGCTGCGTTTTATCCCGACAATAACAATGTGGCTGATCCGGAATCTCGCCGGGTGGCCGCCATGCGTCTACTGGCCAAAGTACCTACGATTGCCGCCTGGAGCTACAAGTACAATGTAGGCGAGCCATTTATGTACCCCCAAAACAAGCTGGGATACGCAGAAAACTTTATGCATATGATGTTTGCGACCCCTTGCGAAGAGTATGTACCCAACCCGATCCTGGCACGTGCATTTGAGCGTATCCTGATTCTGCATGCAGATCACGAGCAAAACGCATCTACCTCTACCGTACGCCTGGTTGGCTCCAGCGGCGCCAACCCGTTTGCCTGTATCGCGGCCGGGATTGCCTCTTTGTGGGGCCCATCCCATGGCGGTGCCAACGAAGCAACATTGAACATGCTGGAAGAGATTGGCGACGTCAGCCGTATTGGTGAATTCATCAAACGCGCCAAAGACAAAACTGACAGCTTCCGCCTCATGGGCTTTGGGCACCGCGTCTATCGCAACATGGACCCGCGCGCCTCCATCATGCGTAAAACCTGCCATGAAGTATTGAATGAACTGGGTCTGCACGATGACCCTATGTTCAAACTGGCGATGGAACTGGAAAAAATCGCACTGGAGGATGAATATTTCGTCTCACGCAAACTGTATCCGAATGTCGATTTCTACAGCGGCATCGTCATGCGCGCCATGGGTATTCCAAACTCCATGTTTACCGCCATATTTGCGCTGGCGCGCACCGCTGGCTGGATTTCGCAATGGAGCGAAATGAATGCCGACCCTGAGCAAAAAATTGGCCGCCCACGCCAATTGTATGTCGGCTCTGAACGCAGGGAGTTTGTACCGTTACACCAACGCTAGCCACAGACTGAATCACGCCTGCAAAAACAAAAAGCCCGACATCAATAGATTGTCGGGCTTTTCATATTCTCCGATACTGATCGTTTCCGCTAACGCAACACACCAAGGTCATGGAGCTGTTTTGTCAGTGCATCCGCCAACTCACGATAACCTTCTGCATTCGGATGCACTTGATCGGCAAGCAGTCGGCCATCTGACAAGACAGCAGACACTGCGTGAGGCACTAATAGTGCGCCAGTTGCCTCGGCCGCGCGTGCATAGAGCGGGTGATCACTGAGCGGGCCAGCCAGACTCACTTCCGGCATGGCAATCAATATAGCGGCTGCATCCGCCTGCTGTACTAAATGTACGATACTTTTCAGGTTTTCCTCAACACGCGCTGGCGCCATTGCCGCAAGAAATCATTGCCACCCAACTCAATAATGACAACTTGAGGCCTATGCTGCACCAATAAGCCCGGCAAGCGTGACAAACCACCGCTGGAAACCTCCCCAGCAATACCGGCATTGATGACCTGCCAGCCGGTCTTGCGTGCCAGCAGTGTCGGATAATCCTGCGTGCCATGCTCGGCGCCTGTACCGTAGCTAATGCTATCGCCCAGAACAAGTACGGTCGCGCCAGCCGGGATAGCTTGCACCGCTGCTGCATGCTTGGTACAGCCCTGGCTGATGGTAGCCATACTTATGACAAGTAGCAGCCGGCATAAAAAAAGCCAAGCACACGCTTGGCTTTTCTCAATCATAAAACGCATGACTGAATGCAGTCGTTAAACCGAGAACGAGCTACCACAACCGCAAGTAGTGGTCGCATTCGGGTTGCGGATCACAAACTGTGAACCTTGCAGGCTATCGGTGTAATCAATCTCGGCACCGGCCAGATATTGCAAGCTCATCGGGTCAATCAGCAAGGTCACGCCGTCTTTATCGACTTGCGTATCATCGTCATTTACTTCTTCTTCAAACGTAAAGCCGTATTGGAAACCGGAGCAGCCACCACCGCTGACGAATACACGCAGTTTCAGGTCTGGCGTGCCTTCTTCATCAATCAGTTCTTTCACTTTTTTGGCGGCATTGTCGGTAAACACCAACGGTACGGGCATTTCAAGGGTAGCTTCTGCGGTCATCATAGACTCCTGTCAAATTCTCAATAACAATATGGCGACGAAAGTTTTAATTTCAAGTCGCTTCCGGGACGGCAGCCTCAGATGGCTCCCCCAGGTAAATCAGTTTTCCTTCAATCACCGCGCCGGTGTGCATTTCAAGTGATTTATAGTACAAGTCACCCACGATTCTGGCCTTGCTTTGTAACTCAATAAACACTGAAGAGCGCACCGGGCCGCGTATCATGCCATTCAAAACAATTTTAGAAGCTTCGACGGCGCCTGTCACGGCGCCATTTTCACTGATAATCAGCGTGCTGGGATGCTCACGTTTTTCAATCACATTCCCGGCAATCAAACCATCGACCCTTAACCCGCCCGCAAATTGCATATTGCCATTAATCTGTGTTTCATGGCCGATCAAGGTATCAATATGACTGTCGATTTGAACGCTTTTTTTGAAAAACATGCTACTTCCTGTTCCGAATTAACTTAAATGGCGATGGCCATTGAGCATCAGCCATATCATGCAGGCGGCTAACGCTTGGTCATATTCTTGTAAAACACCAATTCTTCTTTCAGTTTGATGCTTTCATCCTGCTGCGCCGTCAGGGTTTTGGCCAGGTTGTTACTGGTAGCCAGCTCCACTTGCAACTCCCGCTGCGAAGCAATCAGTTTTTTCTGTAATTCAATATTTTCAGTGGTCACTTGCCGCAAACGCTGACGTATATGCTCACCATCATCATCATGCACCACCCAGTAGGCCAAGGCAAAGCCGATAACGACATAGGTCACCGCCAGCATGCTTTGAAAATACCAGGGCCGATGAGAGCGCACTGCCACCTGCTTGGCGGTCAGGCCAAAATGGTTTCTCAGTCTTCTGCGTATCGGCCTGATCATTATGGCAACAAAGGCAGCACTTGCAAACCAGCATCCGGCGCCAGGTTAAACATCAAATTCATATTCTGCACGGCTTGGCCAGATGCGCCTTTGACCAGATTGTCCTGCACGACAACGATTGTGACATAATCGCCTGCCTGTGGGTATAGCGCCATCCGCAAAACATTGGCACCACGTACCGAGCGGGTTTCAGGCAGAGAGCCTGCAGGCATCACATCCACAAAAGTGGCGCCCTGGTAACGCTGCTCATAGACTTGCTGCAACACTTGCTGCTTGCCCTGTGCGTTGAGTTTTACATGCAACGTGGTCAGCATGCCACGGATCATGGGAATCAAATGCGGCACGAATATAAGGTTGACCGCGTCGTTACCGGACAGTTTCTTTAACTGGGCCAGAATCTCAGGATGGTGCCTGTGTCCGGCCACGCCGTAGGCTTTCAGGTTATCACTGGACTCAGAGAACAAGGTGCCCACTTCGGCTTTTCTACCGGCACCGGAGACACCAGACTTGGCATCCGCAATGATAGGTACGGAGAAATCAATCCAGCCCTGCTCCAGTAGCGGTGCCAAACCAAGCAATACCGTGGTCGGGTAACAACCAGGATTACCGATGACGTCTGCCTGCTGCACGTCAGCGGCATACAACTCAGGCAAGCCATAGACGGCATCTTTCAATACGTCAGTACAGCTATGCGGCAATTTGTACCATTTTTCGAATTCAGTGGCATCCTGCAGACGGAAGTCAGCAGCCAGATCGATGACCTTCACCCCAGCTGCCACCAGCGCAGGCGTTTGTGCCATGGCAACGCCATGCGGCGTGGCAAAAAAGACGACATTACATTGCGTCAGGTCGACCGTGGCCGGATCGCTAAACTTAAGATCAACCACGCCACGCAAGCTGGGAAACATATCGGCAACCGGCAGACCTGCCTCGCCCCTGGAGGTAATCACTTGCAATTGCACATCAGGATGTCTTGCTAACAAACGCAGCAACTCAACACCGGTATAACCCGTTCCACCTACAATGCCAACTTTGATTTTTTCCATATCTTTACCAGATGCGCGTTCGATGACGACCCATGCATAAAAAGTAAAACAATATAAATGAAAAAGGCCGCCAATGCGACCTTTTTGCACAACAGGTTTGTAACAAACGCTGGAAATTAACGTTTGGAGAACTGCTTACGACGACGCGCTTTACGCAGGCCGACTTTCTTACGTTCAACTTCACGTGCATCACGTGTTACGAAACCAGCGTGAGACAATGCGCTCTTCAAAGCTGCATCATAGTCAATCAACGCACGGGTAATGCCATGACGCACTGCACCCGCTTGACCGGATTCACCACCACCATGCACATTGACCAGAATGTCAAAGCTTGCTGTGTTGTTAGTCAATTCCAGCGGTTGACGCAAAATCATGCGAGAAGTTTCGCGTGAAAAGTATGTGTCAACTGGCTTATCGTTGACCACGATGTTGCCACTGCCGGACTTCAGGAACACACGTGCCACTGAACTTTTGCGGCGGCCTGTGCCGTAGTTGTATTTACCGATCATGTTTTATCCTAATCGTCTTAAATTAGATGGTTAATGGTTGCGGTTGCTGCGCAATGTGCTCGTGCTTGTCGCCCGCATACACTTTCATTTTTTTGATCATGGCATAGCCCAAAGGACCTTTTGGCAACATGCCTTTCACAGCTTTCTCCAACGCACGACCTGGGAAACGGTCTTGCATTTTTGAGAATGAAGTCGTAGTGATACCGCCTGGGTAACCGGAGTGGCGGTGATACAGCTTGTCACCCGCTTTGTTACCAGTTACTTTAATTTTGTCCGCATTGACTACAATGATGTAGTCGCCTGTATCCACGTGTGGTGTGTAAATAGCTTTATGCTTACCACGCAGGCGATGAGCGATTGCGCTGGCCAGACGACCCAATACCAAGTCTGTGGCGTCAATCACGAACCAGTCACGTTGTACTTCATGCGATTTTGCTGAAAAAGTTTTCATTTTATAACTACCGAGTTATAGCGTATAAATTAAGAGGGCGGATTATATGCCAGCATAAGAAAGCTTGTCAACGAAATATTCTAAAATAATCGTAACCAGCCTGATGGAATCAGGTTGCTGACTGAGGCAAGCTATTTTGTGGCTTTTTTGCCATCAATTAGGCAAATTACTTGATATAAAACGTGCTTTTATCACAAACAAGCCTTGTTTTTTCAAGGATAATTGCAATCGGATGCTATATTAGCTCAAGTTTTGACTTTCTGCATCCGTTTACTTTAGATTGATTTAAACCACAGTCACTTAATTAAACAGCAGCAACACTACTAAAAATAATTTTAGATGCTTTCAGGCATATACCAGGTTAAATCACTCCGTTTTCGCGCTGCCACTGGCTGGCGAGGGCTTTGTGCTTCCGTGCTGTTTGCGTTTACATCGTTGCTACAAGCCGCTGAATTTGGCGCACTCACGATTGAATCTGCGCCAGGCCAGCCATTATTGGCCCAGCTACCGCTGAGTCATGTTCAGGCAGACACAGATATCAGTTGCTTCAACCTGAGCCAATCTTCCAAACAATCAGCGCCAGAGACCAGCCCTGTTCACCTGGAATACACGACCCTGGGTAGCCAGCAGGGCGTATTGATGCTGTGGTCTGACGCTGCCATTGCCAGCCCGCTGACACTGACCTTGACTGATCGCTGCCAGCACACGCGGCAGACTGTGACCATTCAGCCCGACAATACGGTTTCAATCGCTATTGCAGCCACGCCACCCATCAGCAACGCGACTCCTGTGCCCATTGCAGTGATTTCACCAGAAGTGGTTGAAACACCGCCCGCGCCGCCTGCCATCCCAGTAGAAGCTTATACGGCACTGCAAGCGCAAATTAACGATTTGCAGCAAAACTTCAAACAATTACAGACAAAATCTGATGTCCTGTATGCCAGCAACCTGGCGCAGGCGGACATCCTGGCGACACTAGAAACCCAGCTTACTCACCTGCAAAACGAAAATCACCTATTACGCACACTGGTCATTGCCTTGGGGCTCGCGCTGATCGCCAGCGGTTTTTTCTTTGCTGACTGGCTACGCCGCCACGCCGCCGTGCCAAAAGTGATTAAGTCACGCCGTACAGCGAAACAAAGTGACGCTGCATCTATACCTACCGATGGCACATCGGGCCCGGCGACGCGCCCACTGAGTGGCAAACCTTTTTCAGCCACCGTCTTGCCGACTCAGCAGGCAAGTGACACACATGGCTTAAATACGCTAACTCAGCCACCTGCCACGACCAAAACAAGCAGCCGCTTAAAATCAGTGCCCATGCATGCCAACGATGATACGGTGATGCCACACGGCGTGCCTCTGAAGGTGAGCTCGCAGCAAAGTACACAGGCGGTGATGCAAGATGCTTCGCGATTATTCACACATGGCCGGGTCAATCAGGCGATTGATCATTTGCAGCAGCATTTGGCCAAGCATCCGAAATCCTCACCCTGGATGTGGCTGTATTTGCTGGACCTGCTGTCGAAAGAAGGCAAGCAGCAAGAATTTGATATTGTTGCCGGCGAATGCCGCAAACATTTCAACCTCAACGTGGAGCACGCGCCGGACTTGAAGCAACAAGGTATTGAATCCTTCCCGCGCGTCATGAAAGCCTTGCAACAAGCCTGGGGCACACCGCAGGTGATTGCCTTGATTGACGACCTGGTTTACAACACGCGACTGGTACCACGCATGGGCTTTGAGCGCAGCGTCTTTGAAGACCTGATGTTGTTGAAAGAAATTGCCTGCCAGACACAAAACTTGCCAGCAGTGCCGCCCGCGCCAAAAGCGGCTGACCATGAAGAACCGATCAATGGCAACTTGCGTGAGTTGCAACAGCTGTCAGAAGATCTTTATATTCTGGCGCCAGTTGAACACACGCCCTTCCAGTATTGGACAGATTTCACCTTCGAACTGGATGAGCCTTCAACATTACGCAAGTCCGCCTAAGCAGTAACTGGCTGCCAACCCGGCGGTCAATGCCGCACCAATCCAGACATTCTCCAGAAACGCCTTGAAACAATCACCAGGCTGCCGGTGACGAATCAGCCTGTATTGCCGCCACAGTTGCGCAACCGCCACACACCAGCCCAGCCAGAATGGCCAGCCCAGCGCCAGCACTTGCGCTACATAGCCCACAATCAGCAGCATGGCGGCAAAGCAAGCCATAATCGCCAGCACATCAAAACGCCAGAAGGTGATAGCCGAAGAACGGATGCCAATTTTGAGGTCATCTTCGCGGTCGACCATGGCATAGGCCGTGTCATAAGCCACCGACCAGCAGACATTGGCCAACAATAGCCACCAGGCAACCGCAGGCACCTGCCCCTGCAAGGCAACAAAAGTCATCGGGATGCCAAAACCGAAGGCAATGCCCAGATAGGCTTGTGGAATGGCGAAAAAGCGTTTGGTATAAGGATAACTGACGGCGAGAAACAATGCAGGCACAGACCACAACACGACTTGCCAGCCCAGTGTACAAACCAGCGCAAACGCCAGTAACGACAATCCGATGGCGACCAGGTAAGCCTCTTTGACGGAGATTTCACCGGTCGCCAGCGGCCGCTTGTTTGTGCGCGCAACGGCGCCATCCCAATGCCGGTCAGCAATATCATTTAATGCACAGCCTGCCGACCGCATCAACACTGTCCCCAGCACAAATACACAGGCAACCCACCACTGTGGCTGCCCTTGCCCTGCAATCAGCAGCCCCCACAGCGTAGGCCACAATAACAGCCAGATACCGATAGGCTTATCCAGCCGCGTCAGCCGGTAATAAGCATGCCATTTGGCGAGAAGTTGCATAAAAAGGATTCCTGATAAGGATTAACGACCAGGCGGCTGGGCGCAGGACGGTAAAAACACTTCAGTCACCAGCAAACGATAATGCCGCAGGCAAAACAATGAGCGCCTAGCCCATAGCACCTGCCGCGCTTGCTCAGGAAAATGACGGTAAAAAGCTTTGTACAGCGGGTGTGCAGGTGACAATTTTCGGTAGTGTAAACGACCACGCTGCACACTGGCATTGGCAAACAGTGCCGCACCCAATGGCACACGCCCAATATTGCGCAATTGGCACCATGCCCCTCGCAAGTCCTTACGGGCAATGACGCTGTGTGCAAATACCTGCGGCTGCCCCTGCCCCATCAGCATGACTTCGCGCACCCAGGCATGGGTGGCGGCAGGCAATCGTAACACTGCCTGCTCATCGACGTTAGGCTTGCGCCAGCCTTGAGACAACACCTTGACTGAGAAATCCGGATATTGACGCTTTAATCGAGCCGTTAACGAGCCACGTTCCTGCAACCAGGGCCGCAACGGTAGCCGACCAACCACATGTGCTTGCCAACCGAAATCTTGCCTGTCATGCATGCGGTGCATAGCAGCTAGTGTGGTAGCGGGAACGTTTTAGGCAACCATACCCACAACTGCCCTTGCTGGCGCATCGCGCCTGCCAGCTTGCCAGCAGACTCGCCCTCACCCCAATAGACATCGGCACGTACGCCACCTTTGATGGCGCCACCGGTATCTTGCGCCTGCATCAGCTGCTGCAAAGGCGCCTCCGAATTTGGATAAGTTGTGGCCAGGTAAACGGGCGCCCCCAGTGGAATATAAAACGGATCGACCGCGATACTACGGGCGGCACTTAACGGCACGCCCAGCGCACCGAGCGGACCGGACAAACCTGCAGGCAATAATTTAAAAAACACATAGCTAGGATTCGCATCCAGCAATGCGCGTAATTGGTCAGGATGTTGTTGCCCCCAGGTTTTAATTCCCTGCATGGAGGCTTCACTTGCCACCATCTCGCCACGCTCGACTAACAGCTTGCCGATGGATTGATATGGATGCCCGTTTTGATCCGCGTAGCCCACCGGCAATCGCTCGCCGTTTTCAAGCTCGACAATCCCCGAGCCTTGCACCTGCAAGAAAAACGCTTCGACTGCATCATTCACCCATAACAACTCGCTGCCAGCCAACGGCGATTGCGCTTGTTCGATGTCTGCGCGCGTATAATAAGGGATGAGTGACTGTCCTTGCAGGCGGCCACGCACACGCTTGTATTTGAGCTCAGGAAACAGCCCGGACAAGTTCACCGTCACCAGGTCGGCAGGTGTTTTATACAGAGGCACCGGATAGCGTGCGCTAGCCGCGCGGGCCCCTTTCAATACCGGCTGGTAATAACCGGTCATCAAGCCTTGCGGCGCACCTTCTGGTTGCTGTGTCTGATACACATTGAAATACTGTTGCCAGTAAGCCTGTATGGCCGCAGCGTCGTCGGCCTTGATCAGCAAAGCCACGGCACAGACGGCTTGCCAGTCAGCTTTGTTTTTGAGTCCCTGGCAGCCTTGCATCCAGGCACGCCAGCTGGTGACCCAATCCTCTTTGGCCAGCCCGGGCAAATCAGTCCAACTGGCGGCCTTTAACAAAGCATAAGGTTGCGTCGGCACATTGGTCGCCGCTGGTTTTTCAGGCGCAGGTGCCACAGCGGGTTTACCTGGCGTGGCTGGCTTAATAACTGGCGGCTTGGTCGCGGGCGGCACGCTTTGACAACCTGCCAGAAAAAATAGGGAGGCCAGCAACATGGCCTGGCATAATTTAAAAGTATGGTTGGTGGCTATCACTGTTTTGCTTTTTGCAATGTTTATATTTGGCAGTTTCGATATGTGACGCAGGAATGCGCCGGATTCAGCAAGCGGTATCAATACAGTTAGTGCAAACCGGCCGCCTGATGTAACCAAAAGGTCGGGATGTCCACTTCAAACCAGTGACCATCTACCGCAACCATTTGATACGTGCCAAACATTTCACCGCTAGGCGTGCTGAACATGACACTACTGGTATAGCTATACTCAGCCTCAGGTGCCAGTAGCGGCTGGTCGCCTACCACACCCAGGCCTTTCACTTCGCGCACTTGCTGCATGGCATCAGTAATGACCCAATGGCGGCTAATGAGTTGCACCGGCGTCTTGCCGGTATTGCGGATGGTAATGGTGTAGGCATACACATATTGCCCCGCCCCGGGCGACGATTGTGCAGTCAAATACTCGGTCACCACCGAGACTTCGCATGCATATAAGCCAGTATCCGTCATGATTAACCTATCATGCCCGTGGTTGGTGAGCTCGGGCTGGCAGAGTACAGCTTTTTCGCCATACGGCCAGCCAGGAATGACTCGCGACCGGCTTCAACCGCTTTTTTCATGGCGCTGGCCATCAGCACCGGGTCACGCGCCGCAGCAATCGCCGTATTCATCAGCACCCCGGCACAGCCCAGCTCCATGGCAATCGCCGCATCAGAGGCACAACCGACACCGGCATCGACCAGCACCGGGATCTTGGCGCTCTCAATAATGATCTGCAAGTTCCACGGGTTTAAAATCCCCATGCCCGACCCAATCAGTGAGGCCAGCGGCATCACCGCCACACAGCCGATGTCTTCCAGTTGCTTGGCAATAATCGGGTCATCCGAGGTATACACCATCACCTCAAACCCCTCTTTCACCAGGGTTTTGGCAGCGGCAATCGTTTCGGTCACGTTGGGATACAAGGTATTCGGGTCACCCAGCACCTCCAGCTTGACCAGTCTATGGTCATCCAGCAACTCACGCGCCAGGCGTAATGTACGTACGGCATCATCAGCGCTATAACAGCCAGCCGTATTCGGCAAATAGGTAAACTCACTGGGTGGCAAATAATCCAGTAAAGAAGGTTCGTTAGCATTTTGGCCAATATTGGTCCGGCGGATGGCCACGGTGATAATTTCTGCACCACTGGCGTCAATGGCCGCACGCGTCTGCGTGAAGTCCTTGTATTTACCGGTGCCCACCAACAGGCGGGACTGATAAGACTTACCGGCGATTACCAAAGCGTCATTCATATTCAAAAACTCTCTATTCAATGCGTTTAACTCAATCATCTATATCAGCAGTCGGTGACTAGCCACCGCCAACGGCACCCACGATTTCCAGTTTATCGTCCGCCTGCAATTGCACCTCGGCAAATTGGCTACGCGGCACAATATCGCCGTTGCGCTCAATGGCAATGCGCTTGCCAGTGAGCTGCATATGCTCTACCAGCGCCAGCACACTCATGGCCTCTGCAGGCAGTGGCGTAGCCTTACCGTTGACAAAAATTTGCATACTGCTCTTCATTTTTGATTGATCAAGCCGATATTTTACGAAAAATCAGCACATTTGGCTTTCAGTTTTTCATGTGCGGTCTTTTTTTCAGGCGCAATTGAAGCCCTGTCATCCTAACAGGATTGATATGCGTTAAGGTCATTAAACATGGCACCATGTTTGCTTGTATGTTGTAGCAATACAAATATGTCGTAAGAAATTGACAAGTTTGGTCATCACGGCGGATATCACATTGCTGTACAAGGAACTTTTTGTTAATTTTGGCGCCACATGCACGACGAACACAATTCGTCGTTTTGTGCCCCGAATATTGGAAATCCCAAAAGGAATATTGAAATGCAAATCGCACAGTCACACCAGGCAAGTCCGTCCAAAATTTTTTTAGTGGACGAAATTTATGCACCAAGCTTGAATACCGCCGCCAACCTGGCAGATGCAAAAGCGGCTATTGAAGCACAGCAACACACGAAAGCAATTAACGAGTTACACCGCTTTCTGGAATCCAGCTGCGACTGCGTTTAATCACGCATCTTTAGCTGGCGCAAGACCCGGTAGCGGGTCACGATTTCTGGCTCAATGCAGAAACTGCATTGAGTGTCATACACTGATCTTATTCAGCCTGTAGCGGCCCTTGCTCCCTCCAAACCTGAGACTTCAGGCAAGGCGACAAATATTAAAGATAGAAAACAAAAAAGATGGCGACCAGCGCCATCTTTTTGTTTGTGCATCCGACTTATCTATGCATGCTACGGGCACCATGACTGGCGCCCGGCAAAGCACCTACTCAATCGCCAGTTGCGGACGACCAGCCTCAGGCCAATCCAGATGGAAGAACTGACCACGCGGCTGATCTTTACGCTCATAAGTATGTGCGCCAAAGTAGTCACGCTGACCTTGCAACAGGTTTGCTGGCAAATCTGCACTTCTGTAACCATCATAATAAGCCAACGCGGCCGCAAAGCCTTGCGCCGGGATACCATTGGTCACTGCCAGCGCAATCACTTTACGCCAGCCAGCCTGGCCTTCATTCATCGCATTGGTGAAGTATGGATCCAGCATCAGGTTTTTCAGGCGCGAGTTCAATGCATAGGCATCAGTGATTTTTTGCAGGAAACGCGCGCGGATGATACAACCGCCACGCCAGATCTGGGCAATTTCACCGAAATTGAGTTTCCAGTTGTAAGCCACTTGTGCTTTGTCGATGAGCTGGAAGCCTTGTGCATAGGCGCAGATTTTTGAGCAATACAAGGCATTCTTGATCGCCTCAATAATGGCTGCTTTGTCTTTCTCTTGCGCAATCGCCGGGCCCTTGAGGATCTTGCTCGCCTCTACGCGCTCTTCTTTCAGGCTGGACAAAGCGCGCGCATATACCGCAGCGGCAATCGCATTCGCAGGCGCACCCAATTCCAGTGCGTTGGCGGCGGTCCATTGACCGGTGCCTTTCTGACCAGCCGTATCCAGGATCTGGTCCACCAGGAAGCCTTTACCGGCAGGATCTTTTTGCTGCAGGATATCAGCGGTAATTTCAATCAGGAAGCTGGACAACTCACCTTTGTTCCACTCGGCAAATACTTTACCGATTTCGTCTGCTGGCATGCCCAGCAAGTTCTTCATCAGCCAGTAGGCTTCGCAAATCAACTGCATATCAATGTACTCAATGCCGTTGTGCACCATTTTCACATAATGGCCAGCGCCATCCGGGCCGATATACTCGGCACAAGAGAAGCCACCTACCACCGGCTTGCCTGGTGCGCCACCTTCTAATGGAGCACCAGTCACAGGGTCGACTTTAGCAGCGATATCGCGCCAGATCGGCTCCAGGCTAGACCAGGCCTTGCGTGTGCCGGATGGCATCAGGGAAGGACCAAAACGGGCGCCGGTTTCACCACCGGAAACACCAGAACCAATAAACTCGATGCCTTTGGCAGCCAGCTCTTTTTCGCGACGGATAGTGTCCGTCCACAAGGCATTGCCACCATCAATAATAATGTCACCCTGCTCCAGAAAAGGCAGCAAAGCGTTAATCGTTACGTCCGTCGCACTACCGGCCTTCACCAGCAGCACAATTTTACGAGGACGTTTGATGCTTAATACAAAAGAAGCCAGATCGGCATGACCCACCACGCGCTCGTGCGAAGGCTCATTCTTTTTGCATTCCTCGATGAAGTTCAGCATTTTCTTGGGATCACGGTTATAGACCGCAATGGTATAGCCGTGATCCGCAATGTTAAGTGCCAGGTTTTGGCCCATCACTGCCAATCCCACCAATCCAATATCCGCATTTTTTATAGTCATAGTTATCTCTAATAAATGGTTAATTTAGTTGAAAAAAAAGCACAGGCTTTTGACCTGTGCTTGGACTAGGGTATGTATTGAATACCGCATGCTCGTTGTTTTGAAATTCGCAACTGGCATGACATATTCAGCACCATAGTTTTCTTTCACTCAAGTTTGCTAGCAATCACTTACTTGAGTACGTTTCCGAACATTTGCAAGGTCAACTGATACCCGAGGTTGACCAACTGCGCATCATAACGTTCACCTTCATCGCGCATAAAGGCATGTTGGCCATTGAATTCATGCCAGGTGTAATGCAAACCTGGCAAGGCCGCAAAGCGGTTATACAGCTCGGCGCGCTTGTCGCCCGGGATATGCGGATCCTGCTTGCCCCAGATCATGAGCAACTCGCCCTTGATCTCGTTGACGCGCTCCATGCTGTGCTGGCCTGGTTTGTTTGGAATAATATTGGTATGCAAATCGGTGGCGTAGAAGCAGGCGGTGGCTTTGACTTCTGGCTGCAACGCGGCACGGAAAGCCAGGTGGCCACCGATACAGAAACCAGCAGCACCCAAATTGCCGTCATACCAGGCTTGTGCGTTCAGGTAATCAATCATGGCACGGTTGTCAGTATCATAGGCTTGTACGTCTTTAGCCATTTTGTCGGCATTGCCTTTATCGCGGCCGGCGTCGTCATAGCCCAGCACGGTACCAATCGGGTTTAATTCATGAAACACTTCTGGCACCAGCACGGCATAACCATGGCCAGCTAAAAAGCGTGCAGCACGTTCAATCGGGCCGGTTTGCTGAAAGATTTCAGAGTAAAACAAAACCGCAGGCACCTTGCCATCGTGTTTTGGACGATGCACATAAGTACGCATCACTCCGGTTGGAGTGTTCAAATCGACGATTTCGCTTGTAATCAGCATGGTAAATCCTTAAGACAATCAAAAATATCGGCTATTCTAGCGCTGTTTGCACGGCTTTTCACGGGGTTTATGGGCCGGAATGAGAATTTTTTGCATTTTTGAATCAAAAACAGATTGCAATCACGACCCGCAATCCTATACCGGGAGTTCATATGCGCTTATTGCCTCACCTCTTTATCTTAATGACCTGCTGGCTGCTGGCACAGGCAGCGCATGCCCAACCTGACCTTAACCTGGTTTACCACCTGAAAGCCTCCGTGGTAAAAGTGCACGCCTTGACCAATAGCGGTGGCCATGGTGTCGGCAGTGGCGTCGTCGTTGATAAAGATACGGTTGCCACCAACTGCCATGTGGTCGCGAATAGCAACGGCATCAGCATTTCAAAGTTTGGCGACAGTATGAGTCCGGTCGAGATGATTGCCGACTGGCGACATGATATTTGCCTGCTGAAATTCAAATATCTTGAATTACCAGCGGTCAAACTCGCTTCAGCCGCCTCTCTGCATTATGGGGATGACGTGTTTTCGATTGGCTTTCCAGGCGGCCCACCGAAACCACAAACCATCGCAGGCAAGGTGCGTGCCTTATACCCTTACGACGGCAGCCTCATTGTACGCACGGATGCTGCCTTTATTATGGGCTCCAGTGGCAGCCCAACCTTCAACCAGGCGGGCGAGCTGGTATCTCTGAGTACGTTTAAAAGCCCGGGTAAGGATGCTTATTTTTACAGCGTGCCTGTAGAGTGGATAAAAAACCTGATGCAACAGCGCGCCGCAACCACCACCGTGCCCGATGCCACCGCCTTTTGGGACTTGCCAGCGGACGCGCGCCCTTATTTGATGCAAGTGGTACAGCCTTATCAAACCGGGGATTGGCGAGCATTAGAAGGCATTGCACGCGCATGGCTGGCCCAGGAGCCGCAATCGGCAGAAGCCAGTTTTTACCTGGGCAGTGCACTGCATGGCCAAGGCCAGGCTGCCGCTGCGCAACAAGCCTATGAACGTGCGGTTAGCTTGCAGCCAGCGCATCTTGATGCCTGGAGCGGTCTGGCTATCCTGGCGCAACAAACGCAACAACCCACACTACTAAGCAATGCCGAGCAGCATATCCAGCAACTGGACAGCCAGGCCTGGCCGGACATTCAACAGCGCCTGCAACAGCTGCACTAATGATTTGCAGCGATTTGCACTAGCGATCTACACCAGCATGATCAAGCCTGCCCGCTCTGATAGAATACGTTTTTTTGATGTTTACCAGATTGCATAATCCATGACCTCTCGCAACCAGCAATTGTTTGAAAAATCCCAGCAACTGATTCCAGGCGGCGTCAACTCGCCAGTACGCGCGTTTCGCAGCGTGGGCGGCACGCCCATCTTTTTTAAAAAAGGCCTGGGCTCCAAACTGTGGGATGTTGATGGTAAAGAATATATCGACTATATCAACTCCTGGGGCCCCATGATCCTGGGGCATGCGCATCCTGAAGTCATCGCCGCCGTGCAGCAAGCGGCTGCCAACAGCCTGAGCTTTGGCGCACCCACCGGCCTTGAGCTGGAAATGGCCGAGCTGCTCAACGCGCTGGTGCCTAGCATGGAACAAGTACGCCTGGTCAGCAGCGGCACCGAAGCCACCATGAGTGCCATCCGCGTTGCGCGCGGCTTTACCAAACGCAGCAAAATCATCAAATTTGAAGGCTGTTATCACGGCCACGCCGATGCTTTATTAGTGAAAGCAGGTTCAGGCCTGCTGACTTTTGGCGAACCCAGCTCGGCTGGCGTACCCGCAGAAGTGGCTGCTCACACCTTGACGCTGGATTACAACAACACGCAAATGCTCAAAGACACCTTCGCCAGCATCGGCGATGAAATCGCCTGCGTGATTCTGGAGCCCGTCGTTGGCAATATGAACCTGATCGTGCCGCATCAGGAATTCTTGCAAACCCTGCGTGAACTGTGCACCCAGCACGGCACGGTACTGATTTTTGACGAAGTGATGACCGGTTTCCGCGTGGCCCTGGGCGGCGCACAAGCCTTGTATGGCATCACACCCGACATGACAACACTGGGCAAAGTCATCGGCGGCGGCTTACCGGTCGGTGCTTTTGGTGGCCGCAAAGACATTATGAGTGTATTAGCGCCATTAGGCCCGGTCTACCAAGCAGGCACGCTCTCGGGCAATCCGGTGGCGGTCACAGCAGGCCTGACCACCTTGAAGTTGGTGCAAACACCAGGCTTTTATGAAAAACTGACAGCACAAACTGCCAAGCTGACAGACGGTCTGACACAAGCCGCCAAAGCCGCAGGCGTGACATTTAGCGCACAGAGTGTCGGCGGTATGTTTGGCCTGTACTTCAGTGCCAGCCACCCAAGCAGCTATGCAGAGATGATGCAGGCAGACAAAAACGCCTTTAACAAATTCTTTCACAGCATGCTGGACAGCGGCATTTACCTCGGCCCATCGGCCTTTGAAGCAGGTTTTGTTTCAGCAGCACATACCGATGCAGATATCGCGCAAACAGTACAGGCGGCGGCAATCGCTTTCGCAAGCCTGTAATTCCTCATGATCACGTGGCACGCCCATCCGCCGGTGTGCCACGTGATGCAAATAAAACCAGCAGACCATACAAAAGAACAAGCCCCACATTGGGCGCTTAAATAAGACACCTCAAATGCGCGCCTTATTTCAAGACGTCAATCCGCAAAAGCCCACTTTCCTCAATTAAAACAGCGCACATCTCGTACACAGCTTGCGCAACTGCCGCCGTAAAAACCGCCAAACTTCGGTCTCTGCTGCCATTTTTCATGGGTAAATAAAAACCATTCTCAATTAAGATAAAAAAATAGATTTATCCGTTATTTAACGCAGGCTAAACAATTGAAATTGCTAAACTTTAACGGTATCATTGAAGGTTCCTCCAAATGTTTTGTAAGTGAAGAATCTGGCAATGGACATGCAGTCTGACAACAACGTGATGAGTGCTTCTCAAGATACCGCAACCGCTCTGGACGACCAGTTTGGTTTAGCTCCCCAATCTCAGGGTTTATACGACAGACGCCACGAAAAGGATAGCTGTGGCGTGGGCTTTGTGGCCCATATCAAAGGCCAGAAAAGCCACGATATCGTCGCCAAGGGCCTGCAATTACTGGATAACCTGACGCACCGCGGCGCGACTGGTTACGACCCGAAACTGGGTGACGGTGCTGGTTTGCTGATGCAGATGCCTGACACCTTTATGCGCGAAGAAGCCGCCAAGCTGGGCATGACCTTGCCTGCTGCTGGTCAATATGCAGTTGGCCAGGCCTTCTTGCCACAAAACGCGGACAACCGCGCCAAATGCGAAGCTATTTTTGCGCAAATCATCGCTGAAGAAAACCAAACCCTGCTGGGTTGGCGCGATGTGCCCGTCGACAACAGCAACATTGCTGATGCCGCGCGCGCCGTTGAGCCAGTGATGCGCCAGGTATTTATTGCCAGCACGACCACTGACAGCACCGTCTTTGAACGCAAATGTTTTGTCATCCGCAAGCGTATTGAGCATGCAATTCGCGCACTCAACCTGCAAGACAAAGCACAGTTTTACATGCCGTCTTTCTCCTCCCGCACCATTGTCTACAAAGGCATGCTGCTGGCAAACGAAGTAGGCATCTACTACACAGACCTGAAAGATGCGCGCGTAGTATCAGCGTTAGCCCTGGTACACCAGCGCTTCTCCACTAACACCTTCCCGGCCTGGGATTTGGCCCACCCATTCCGCATGATTGCGCACAATGGTGAAATCAACACCGTACAAGGCAACGTCAACTGGATGGCGGCACGTCACGAAACAATGAAATCCGCCGTCTTGGGCGAAGATCTGGAAAAACTGTGGCCATTGATTGCCGAAGGTCAGTCTGACTCCGCCTGTTTTGACAACTGTCTGGAGTTGCTGGTTGCTGGTGGTTATAGCCTGCCGCATGCCATGATGATGCTGATCCCGGAAGCCTGGGCTGGCAATCCATTGATGGATGAAGACCGTCGCGCCTTCTACGAATACCACGCTGCGCTGATGGAACCATGGGATGGCCCGGCTGCCGTGGCTTTCACTGATGGCAAAATGATCGGTGCGACCCTGGACCGTAACGGTTTGCGCCCGGCGCGCTACCTGGTCACTGAAGACGACATCGTCATGATGGCATCTGAAATGGGTGTGATCACTTTCCCGCAAGAAAAAATCGTTAAAAAATGGCGCTTGCAGCCAGGCAAAATGTTGCTTATCGACATGGAGCAAGGCCGCATCATTGACGACGAAGAAGTAAAAACTGAATTGGCGCAAGCCAAGCCTTACCGTCAATGGATTGAGCAAACGCGCTTCCATCTGACCGAGCTGCCGAATGTAGGTAGCGGAGAAGTCAGTCTGAATGCGGATTTGCTGGATACGCAACAAGCCTTCGGTTATTCGCAGGAAGACCTGAAGTTTGTGCTGCAGCCAATGCTGGATAACGGTGAAGAAGGCTCAGGCTCCATGGGTAACGACGCGGCGCTGCCAGTGTTGTCCAACAAGGCCAAAACCTTGTACAACTACTTCAAGCAGCTGTTTGCACAAGTAACCAACCCGCCAATTGACCCGATTCGTGAAGAATTGGTGATGTCGCTGGTGACATTTATCGGCCCGAAACCGAACCTGTTGGCGGTTGACGAAACCAACCCACCATTGCGCCTGGAAAGTGGCCAACCGGTATTGAGCCTGGATGGTCTGGAAAAACTCAAACAGATCGAGTCCCTGACCAAAGGCCAGTTCAAGTCCATCGTGCTGGACCTGACTTATGATGCAGCCCTTGGTAAAGCAGGCATGAAACAGGCCCTGGACATCTTGCATGACCAGGCCGAAAAAGCCGTGCATGACGGCTACAACGTGCTGATCTTGTCTGACCGCAGTGTGTCTGCCAGCCGCATCGCCATTCCAGCCTTGCTGGCTTGTTCTGCAACGCATGAGTTCCTGGTTAAAGCGGGCTTGCGTACCAGCACAGGCTTGGTGATTGACACTGGCTCTGCACGCGAAGTGCATCACTTTGCCCTGCTGGCAGGTTACGGCGCCGAAGCAGTGTGCCCATGGTTGGTATATGAAACCATGAAGACCATGACCAGCGATGTTGAAAAAGCAGGCAAAAACTTCGTCAAAGCGATCGGCAAAGGCTTGTACAAAGTGATGTCCAAAATGGGCATCTCGACCTACCAGTCTTACTGTGGCGCACAGATTTTCGAAGCGATTGGCTTGAACAGCCAGTTCGTCAACGACTACTTCACTGGCACCGTCAGCCAGATTGAAGGTATCGGCCTGGAACAGGTTGCTGAAGAAACCGTACGCTTGCATAGCCAGGCCTTTGGTACCGACCCGGTATTGTCCAACGCCCTGGAAGCGGGTGGCGAATATGCCTTCCGCGTCCGTGGTGAAGAGCACTTGTGGACCCCGCAGTCCATCAGCAAGCTGCAAAATGCGACCCGCACCGGCCAATACGACACGTATAAAGAGTATGCTGCACTGATTAACGATCAAACCCGCCGTCACATGACCTTGCGCGGCCTGTTTGAAATCAAAGCAGCTGGTAAAGCCATCCCGCTGGATCAGGTTGAACCTGCCAAAGACATCGTCAAACGCTTTGCGACTGGCGCCATGTCACTGGGCTCAATCTCCACCGAAGCACATGCCACACTGGCAGTGGCGATGAACCGCATTGGCGGCAAGTCCAACACCGGCGAAGGTGGTGAAGACGTTAAACGCTTTATTCCGGTACAAATAGATTCCAGCATTGCTAAAGTGCTGGGTAGCGACCTGATTGAAGCCGATGTAGCCTTGAAAGCGGGCGACTCCATGCGCTCACGCATCAAGCAAGTGGCTTCTGGCCGCTTTGGCGTGACTGCTGAATACCTGAGCAGCGCCGACCAGATCCAGATCAAGATGGCACAAGGTGCTAAACCAGGTGAAGGTGGTCAATTACCAGGCCATAAAGTATCGCCATACATTGCGAAACTGCGCTTCTCGGTGCCTGGCGTAGGTTTGATTTCCCCACCGCCTCACCACGATATTTATTCGATTGAAGATTTGGCACAGCTGATTCACGACCTGAAAAACGCCAATCCTAAAGCGTCTATCTCTGTGAAACTGGTGTCAGAAACCGGGATCGGCACGGTGGCTGCCGGTGTGGCCAAAGCCAAGTCCGACCACATTGTGGTCGCAGGTCATGACGGCGGTACGGGTGCTTCACCTATTTCATCGATCAAACATGCCGGTACACCATGGGAGCTCGGCCTGGCCGAAACCCAACAGACACTGGTATTGAACCAGTTGCGTGGCCGTGTCGTGCTGCAAGTCGATGGCCAGATGAAAACCGGCCGTGACGTACTGATCGGCGCCTTGCTGGGTGCAGATGAGTTTGGTTTTGCTACCGCACCACTGGTGGTTGAAGGCTGTATCATGATGCGTAAGTGTCATCTGAATACTTGCCCGGTTGGCGTGGCGACACAAGACCCTGAGCTGCGTAAGAAATTTACCGGTCAACCAGAACACGTGGTGAACTACTTCTTCTTCGTTGCAGAAGAGTTACGTGAACTGATGGCCAGCATCGGCATTGCCAAGTTTGAAGACCTGATTGGCCGCGCAGACTTGCTGGACATGAAAGCCGGGATTGAGCACTGGAAAATCAATGGCCTGGACTTCAGCAAGGTATTCCACTTGCCAGAAATGCCAGCCAGCGTGTCGCGCAAAAACAATGACGTGCAAGATCATGGCCTGGTCAAAGCCCTGGACAATCAACTGATTGAACTGGCAAAACCAGCATTGGAAAAAGGCGAAAAAGTCAGCATCGCGTTGCCTATCGTCAACACCAACCGTACCGTGGGCACGATGCTGTCACACGAAGTCGCCAGCCGTTATGGTCATGCAGGCTTGCCTGACGACACCATCAACGTCAAATTCACCGGCACCTCCGGCCAGAGTTTTGCGGCGTTCCTGGCACAGGGCATTACGTTTGAGCTGACCGGCGAAGGTAACGACTACGTGGGTAAAGGCTTGTGTGGTGGTCGCATCATCATCAAGCCACCAGCGACTTTCCGCGGTTTGTCTTACGAGAACATTATTGTCGGTAATACCGTCATGTACGGCGCAACCACCGGTCAGAGCTTCTTGAGTGGCGTCGCAGGCGAGCGCTTCTGCGTCCGTAACTCCGGCGCAACGGCAGTGGTTGAGGGCGTGGGTAACCACGGCTGCGAATACATGACTGGCGGTACTGTGCTGGTCCTGGGTCCAACTGGCCAGAACTTTGCAGCGGGCATGAGCGGCGGTATTGCCTATGTCTACGACATTGATGGCAAATTTGCCCAACGTTGCAATATGAGCATGGTGTCATTGGACAAAGTGGAAGCCGCCGAAGCCGATGTAGGTAAAGTGCAGCACCTGGGTCAGCCTGATGAAGTGATTCTGAAAGGCCTGATCGAGCAGCATCTGGCGCTGACCGGCAGTCCGCGGGCAAAAGAGCTTCTGGCTGACTGGCCGGCCTCACGTGCGAAATTCGTCAAAGTATTCCCGAACGAATACAAACGTGCACTGACCGAGATGGCTGCAGCTTCTGCCAAACAAGCCGCTTAATCGTTTTTGTTAATTGTATGCCCCGCCTCGCGCGGGGCCTTGTTAAGGTTGCGTCTGAACAAAGCAACAGGGAAGAGATGATTTCACATGGGTAAAGTCACAGGTTTCATGGAATTTGACCGCCTGGCAGAAGAGAATCTGCCGGTCAAAGATCGCGTCAAAAACTACAAAGAGTTCGTCCTGCATTTGACAGACGACCAGGCCAAACAGCAAGGCGCGCGCTGCATGGATTGCGGCATTCCTTTCTGTACGACCGGCTGTCCAATCAACAACATCATTCCAGACTGGAATGACCTGGTGTATCACCAGGACTGGCGTAGTGCGATTGATGTATTGCACTCCACCAACAACTTCCCTGATTTCACAGGCCGTATTTGCCCGGCACCTTGTGAAGCGGCCTGTACCTTGAATATCAATAATGATGCCGTTGGTATTAAATCCATCGAGCACGCGATTATCGACAAAGCCTGGGAAAACGGCTGGGTCACCCCGCAAATCAACCCCAACAAAACCGGCAAAACAATTGCCGTGGTAGGTTCAGGCCCTGCAGGCCTGGCAGCAGCACAACAATTAGCACGTGCGGGCCACAGTGTGACCGTGCTGGAGAAAAATGACCGTATCGGCGGCTTGCTGCGCTACGGCATCCCAGACTTCAAACTGGATAAATCCAACATTGATCGCCGTGTTGCGCAAATGGAAGCCGAAGGCGTGACCTTTAAGGTGAACCAGAACGTAGGCGAAAACGTCAGTGCAGCCGACCTCGAGCGTGACTTCGACGCCGTGATCCTGGCCGGTGGTGCTGAATTGCCACGTGACCTGCCAGTCCCAGGCCGCGAACTGGATGGCGTGCATTTCGCCATGGACTTTTTGACACCAAACAACAAAATGGTCGCCGGTGATACTGTGCCCAACCAGATCAAAGCCACCGGTAAACATGTCGTCGTCATCGGCGGCGGTGATACCGGCTCTGACTGCGTAGGTACCTCCAACCGTCATGGCGCCGCCAGCGTCACCCAGTTCGAATTGATGCCACAACCACCAGAAAAAGAAAACAAATCACTGGTGTGGCCAAACTGGCCACTCAAAATGCGCACCTCCAGTTCACACGAAGAAGGCGCAGACCGCGACTGGTCTATCACCACCAAAGAACTGATTGGTGAAAATGGCAAACTGACCGCGCTCAAAGGCGCACGCGTAGAGTGGAAAGACGGCAAAATGGTCGACGTACCAGGCTCTGAATTCACCATTCCAGCGGACTTGGTATTTTTGGCCATGGGCTTTGTCTCACCAGTACAAAAAGTACTGGACGCCTTTGGTGTCGAAAAAGACAATCGTGGTAATGCCAAAGCCACCACCGATGGCGAAGGCTGTTACAAAACCAGCAAAGCCAAAGTGTTTGCTGCTGGCGATATCCGTCGCGGCCAGTCACTGGTGGTATGGGCTATCCGCGAAGGCCGTCAATGTGCACGCGAAGTCGATGCTTTCTTGATGGGTAGCTCGACGTTGCCACGTTAACTCAGCAAAATGGCCCCCTCAAAAACGCCGATGGATATCATCGGCGTTTTTTATTTGTCATATCGCAAAAAAACACCATTCTTTCGGGTGAAATAGCAGCTTGGCCTTTATAATCATGCTTTCACATATTGTTGACCGGCCTCATCACAGATGAGGCAATTGCTATCCAATGACTCAACTCCAAAACGATACTTTTTTACGCGCGCTCATGCGCCAACCCACAGAATACACGCCGGTCTGGATGATGCGTCAGGCGGGTCGTTATTTGCCGGAGTACCGTGAGAGCCGGAAAACCGCAGGCAGCTTTATGCAGTTATGCCAAAGCCCGGCATTTGCCACTGAAGTCACACTGCAACCGCTGGATCGCTACCCGCAATTAGATGCGGCCATCCTGTTTAGTGACATCCTGACCGTGCCGGATGCCATGGGATTGGGCTTGTATTTTGAAGAGGGTGAAGGCCCGAAATTTGAGCGCACCTTGCAAGCAGAGGAAGATATCCTCAAGCTGGAAGTGCCGGATATGTCCAAACTGCAATATGTGTTTGACGCGGTCAGCAGCATCCGCAAGGCACTCAATGGCCGCGTTCCGCTGATCGGCTTTTCCGGCAGCCCTTGGACCCTGGCGACTTATATGGTCGAAGGCAAAGGCGGTACCGACTTCCTCAATACCAAAAAGATAGGCTATGCCAGACCTGAGCTGTTGCATCGCATTCTGGAAATCACGTCACAAACCGTGATTCAATACCTGAACGCACAAATTGCCGCAGGCGCTCAAGCCGTGATGATTTTTGACTCCTGGGGCGGCGCACTGTCACATGACGCCTATATCGAGTTCTCGCTTAACTATATGCAAAAAATTGTCGCCGGCCTGACCAAGACTGCGGAAGGTAAAACGGTGCCCAGCATCGTCTTCACCAAAGGCGGCGGTTTGTGGCTGGAGCAACAGGCGGCCATTGGTACAGATGCGCTAGGTCTGGACTGGACCGTCGATCTCGCGCAAGCACGCCAACGTGTTGGTAACCAGGTTGCGCTACAAGGTAATATGGATCCAGCCATTCTGCTGAGCTCAACAGCCGCGATTGAAAAAGAAGTCGCCCGCATCCTGGCAAGCTATGGTAATGGTCATGGCCACGTCTTCAACCTGGGCCACGGCATTACGCAGTGGACACCGCCTGAACATGCCGCCTGCATGCTGGAAACCCTGCGCAAGCTCAGCCCGCAGTATCACCTGTAACGTAGGGGCCAATAAAAAAACCGCCAATCATTAGCTGGCGGTTTTTTATATGCGGAATAACTGACTACTTTAAAGACATGCGAGACAAGGTCTCATCTTTATCCACAAAACGATGTTTGAGTGCACCGAGTACATGCACAATAAATACCGCCAGCAAGATGTTGGCAAACAATTCATGTGACTCTTTGAAGGCATCGCGCAAATCAGCATTATCCAGGCCGCCAAACACCTCCAACCCAAACCATTTCAAGCCAAATTTGCTGTAAAGCGTCATTAACACACCGCTCAACGGCATCGCCACCATCAGCAGGTACAACAGGTGATGCGCACCTGTAGCCACTTTGCGCTCTAACGCAGAGTAGCTAGCCAGCATGGCAGGTGGTGTATGGCTAATCCGCCAGTAAACACGGAACAGGATCAGCCAAAACAAGCTAAAACCCAACGATTTATGCAGGTTAAAATATAAGGTTCTGGCGCTGGCAGGCTCATCCATTTGCCAGGTGTAGATGCCGAAGTCAAACAGATCAAAAGCGGTTTGCTTAGGACCATCTTTAGGCAACCCGCCCATGTACCAGCCCAGTGCAAACATGGCAATGATAGCCAGCGCAATCAGCCAATGCAAAATAATGGCAACCTTGGTATACCGTTGCGTTGAACTCATGTGTTCTCCTTGAAAGACTTGTGACGGCAGTCACTTTGTAATGATGAATGAATTGATTATGATGCATGAAACATTCATGGGTTCAGTCAGCATGTTATCAAAAATCAACTGGTTTTGCGTCAGTCTTATGTGCGCATTTGTAACGTTATGTAGCCAGGCATGGGCTGACGACTTTGAACTGAAGCAGATTGCTGACGGCATCTATGTTCATCACGGCAAACATCTGGATATTGACGACGGCTACCAGGGCGACATTTGTAACCTGAGTGTCGTGGTTGGTCGCGATGCCATTGCTGTGATTGATAGCGGTGGCAGCAAGCATACAGGTGAACAATTACTGCAAGCCATCAAAACGATCAGTCCGCTGCCGATACGTTATGTCATCAACACGCACGTACACCCTGATCACACCTACGGTAATGCCGCTTTCCAAAATGGCACAACGCATTTCATCGGCCATGACAAGCTGGCTAACACCATGCTGTTACGCAAAGAGCAATACGAAAAACTCAATGCCCGCCTGCTGGGTGAGGCAGGCAAAGCCAGCACCACTGTCACGCCGGATACTGCCGTGCATGATCAATTAACGCTGGATCTGGGCGGGCGCACATTGCAGCTACAGGCACAAACGGTTGCGCACACCCATACCGACTTAACCGTACTCGATAGCAAAACCAACACCTTGTTTACCGGCGACTTGCTATTCGCGCAACGCACCCCTGTCGTTGAAGGGGATATCAAAGGCCTGATTACGACACTTGAACGTATGAACCAGTCACATTATGCACTGATTGTTCCTGGGCATGGTCTGGAAAGCGCAGATCAACCAACCATTATTGGCAACGAGCTACGCTACCTCAACTTGCTGCTAGCTGACGTCCGCAATAGCATCAAAAAGGGCATCAGCATGGAACAAACTATGGACTCCGCAGCAGCCTCTGAACACGACAAATGGCAATTGTTCGATATTGCCAACCGACGCAATGTGAATGTGATCTATCCGCAGCTGGAGTGGGAATAGGCACTTAGCTTTGCTGTTCATTGTGCACGGTTGTCGACAACAGCGAGCCAGTGATGCTCCACCTAGATCAGCCATACCGCTGACTGGTATCTGTAGATCATTCTGTTCTACAATGCAGCCATGTCTCTCTCCGTTCTCATCATCGAGGATGAACCCTCGATTGCCGAAACCATCATCTATGCTTGTCAAGCTGAGCAAATGCAGGCCCACCACGTCGTCCTCGGCCAACAAGCATTGGATGTGCTAAAAAAACAATCGTTCGACATGATTATTCTGGATATCGGGTTGCCTGATATGACCGGATTTGATGTTTGCAAACAACTGCGGCGCTTTTGTAATACACCGGTTTTATTTCTGACAGCACGCAATCACGAAGTAGACAGAGTTTTAGGACTGGAAATAGGTGCTGATGACTATGTCACCAAACCGTTCAGTCCCAGGGAAATTGTCGCCAGAATCAAGGCTATTCAACGACGCTTACATCCTGAAATTGACCACGCTGCCACAGGATTTCAACTGGATGAACATGCCAGTCGTATCTATTATCAGCAACAGCTGTTGCCGCTCACACGTTATGAATTTTTGTTACTCAAAACACTGATATTGCAACCGCATCGCGTATTTTCGCGTGCCAGCCTGATGGATACCGTTTGGCAATCGGCAGAAGACTCCATGGAGCGTACTGTCGATACGCATGTAAAAACCTTGCGCAGCAAACTACGCGAAGTTTCACTCGCACATCAACTACCCGCAACAACGTTAATTGTGACGCATAGAGGTATGGGTTACAGCTTGCTCCCATAATCATAACTGCATGAAAATCAGCCTTAAAATTTTCCTGGGATACTTTTTACTGGTGGGGCTTGCCGCATGGTTTGTATTAGCGGTATTTGTAGACGAAGTCAAACCTGGTGTACGCCAAGCAATGGAGGACACCTTGGTGGATACCGCCAATTTATTGGCCGAACTGGCCAAAGATGACCTGAAGCAAGGCAGCATCCAAAACGGTCAATTTGCGCGTAGCTTGCATGACTATCAGCACAAGTCGGGGACAGCCAACATTTGGGGAGTGCCCAAACGATCTGCAGATTATCGAGTATATATCACCGACAGCACCGGCATGGTTGTATTTGATTCTGATCATCAGGCAGTCGGGCAAGACTATTCCCGCTGGAATGATGTCTACCTGACATTGAAAAGCCGATATGGTGCAAGAACCACCCCTGTAGATCCAACCAGACCAGACGGCGAGACAGTAATGTATGTCGCTGCGCCGGTCATGGACAATGATAAGCTGATCGGCGTACTGACAGTAGCGAAACCTAATAGCACCATGCAACCATTTATCCTGCACGCCCAGGCAAAGATCATGCGTTGGGGCATACTGTTGCTAGCGCTCTCTTTATGCTTGGGTATTTTATTTACATGGCGCTTCACTCGCGCCATTCACCGCTTAAGAGATTACGCCATAGCGGTCGCGCAAGGCCATAAAGCCGTCGCGCCAGATTCAAGCAACGACGAATTAGCAGAGCTGGCACAAGCCATGAAAACCATGCGCGATGAACTGGATGGTCATCAGCATATTCAGGAGGCCATACACCAACTCACCCATGAGTTAAAAAGCCCAATGACGGCCATACAAGCGGCAACTGAACTGATTACCCCAGAAATGCCCGAGCAAGACCGGACACACTTTCTGAACAGCATCAAGATACAGACCAAGCGCTTGCAACATATGATACAAAACATACTGGGACTGGCCGCGCTGGAACAACAACAAGTATTGGTACACCCCGTACACATTGCCTTGTCTGACTTGGTAGAACAACAACTCCGGCTCATTCAAGACCGCGCCACACAGCGAAATATCCAGCTGCTAACAACCCTAGACACCTCCTTATCCATAGCAGGAGATGCTTTCCTCTGTGGTCAGGCCATCAGTAACTTGCTGGAAAATGCGCTGGATTTCAGTGCAAACAACAGCCACATTCATATCGTATTATGCAAGACTGACATTGGCATCCAGTTAAGCATTCAAGACGAGGGCAGCGGGATCCCGCTGTACGCCCTGGATAAAATCAAAGACAAATTCTACTCTTTACCCAGGCCGGCCAATACACCACATGCCGGCCAAAAAAGCACGGGGCTTGGCCTGAACTTTGTGCAGCAAATCATGGCTTTGCATCATGGCGATGTATCCATTACCAATGTACATCCCAATGGGGCAATTGCCAGTTTGTGCTGGCCGGGCTAAATACTCAAGCGCACTTCACACTCGCCTCACATTCAACACAACAAGGCTTCACCTGCCAGTTTTATGCTGCAAACTCTTTCATTGAGGAGTTTGCAATGCAAAAACCATTTTTATATAAATCCCTTGGCATATTGGCGCTGATATTACTGATGTCGCTGGCCTTGGGCTATGTGAATGACCTGATTCTCGAACGCCAGACCAGGCAAGCTAACGTAGAAAGCAATATCGCAAAATCCTCCACCGAGGCACAAACATTTACCGGCCCCATATTGGTGATTCCCTATACCGAACACTACACCGAAACGGTAGGCAGAGATAAGGATAGCAAGATAGTTGAACGTAAGGATGAGGGGCATCTCTACCTGCTGCCAAGTACACTGACGGTCACGGGCGACTTTGCGCACAACTATAAACAACGCGGCATTTTCAAAGCCCTCATGTATCGCTTTAATGGGGATATTGCGGGCGGCTTCAATTTAAATCAAATCAAGGTGCAAGCTCAGCATACAAACGGCAGCATCCGTTTTGGTGAGGCCTCACTTGCGATTGGGCTCAGTGACACACGGGGTATAGATGGTCAACCGGTATTGCATTGGGGCACCCAAACATTAGGCCTGAAACAAGGCACGCAATTACCTTTGCTGGGTGCAGGCATCCATGCGGATCTGGGCCACTTGCAACCAGAACAAGGCTTGGTATCGTTCAAGCTGAATCTACACCTGCGAGGGATGCAGCAATTTAATCTGATCCCACTGGCAGACAAGAATAGCGTGCGCTTACACTCCAGCTGGCAACACCCACATTTTGACGGTAACTTTTTACCTGATGCTAACAGCCAACGTATTAGTGATAAAGGCTTCGATGCCCAATGGGAGGTCTCATCACTCGCCAGCAATATTCAGGAAAGACTGCTCTCCAGTTTAAACCGCACATCTGCGAACCTGCCCCTCGAAGCGATCACAGTCGGCTTTGTTGAACCAGTCAACATCTACAGCCTGTCAGATCGGGCCACAAAATATGGTTTATTGTTTATAGGGCTAACCTTTGCGGGCTTTTTTATCTTTGAGGTGATGAAACAACTGCGCATTCACCCCGCACAATACACATTGGTTGGCTTAGCCATGGCAATATTTTATTTACTGCTGATTTCTTTGGCAGAGCATATTGGTTTTAGCTATGCCTATCTGATTGCCAGCGCAGCCTGCATCGGCCTGATTGGTTACTATCTGGCGAACATCCTGCAGAACAGGCGTTATGGCATCATATTTTCCTGCAAGCTGAGCCTGTTGTATGGCACCTTATATGGCATTCTGATTTCCGAAGACAATGCCTTGCTCATGGGCTCCTTGCTGGTATTCAGCCTATTGACCTTCACCATGATAGTGACCAGAAAAGTGAACTGGTACGCACTTAGCCATCCATAAAACTTCAGGGCGGCACTTGCCGCCCGTATAAGTGAGGCCAGCGATGAAAAAGATTTTTTACGGACTGATCATTTGCACAGTATTGGCAAGCATGATGCCCGAAAACACGGTCATTCCGGTGCAAGCGGCGACAGCTAAAGACTGGAACCAAGACAGTTACTGGTTTGCCCCTTGGGGAAAGTCGGGTGTACACAAAGGTATAGATATTTTTGCCCGCAAGAAAACCCCTGTGCTTTCAGCAAGTAACGGATTAGTCATATTCACAGGAAACATTGAAAGAGGCGGAAATGTCGTCGCAATCCTTTCGCCCAAAGGACGTATTCACTACTACGCACATTTAGAGTCGGTGGCAACGCAGCCATTGACCCTGGTCACGCAGAAAAGCCTGATCGGCACGGTAGGTAATAGCGGTAACGCCAGAAGCAAGGCTCCCCATCTGCATTACAGCATTCTCAGGCTTATGCCCAACCCGGCAGAGATCACATTGGAAAAGCAAGGATGGAAAAGAATGTTCTACATGAACCCGCACCTATTACTCACTTCAGAACAATCACATTTATAAATACTTCTTCGCCAGCGCGACCTGTCGTTTGAGGCCCATATTCACCAGCCTGGGGGCCAGTCCATTCAGCCAGGCAAACAAGCTTTGCGGTTGGCCGACAAACAGCTCCTGCTTATCTTTCTGCAATGCCTGCACGATTTTATCTGCCACGTCTTGCGGGCTATCCACAGCCTGGCCAGAGGCCTGCCACATGGCGTTGGTGCGGTCATCATTCATGGGGGTGGCAATGGCGCGGGGTGCAATGTAAGTGATGCCAATATTGGCATCCACCAACTCACGGCGCAATGCTTGGCTAAACCCATGAATGGCAAATTTGCTCGCGCAATAGGTAGCAAAATGCGGGAAGCCTAGCGAGCCAAAAATAGAACCAACAAACGCCAAATGGCCTCGGCCACGTTTTAAAAAATAAGCAACAAACTCACGGCTTAAAACCAGGGTCGCCGTGACATTGGTATGCACCATATTATCGATGCTCACCTCGGTTTGCTCGGCAAACTCGGTGAATTCGATAATACCGGCATTATTAATCAGTAAATCCACATGCCCCATCTCGCGCAAAGACTGTTTTAATACCTGGCTGGCCATATTGGGCTGAGCCAGATCGGTGACAATAATATGTGACTTGCCACCCTGCGCCGCGACTCTTTTTTGCAGCGCATGCAACTTGACCGGATCCCGCCCGACCAGTCCGACGACAGCACCTTGCGCAGCAAGTGCGAGGGCGAGCTTGGTCCCGAGGCCACCTGTTGCGCCAGTCAACACCACATGCAGATTACGTAACTCCATCGCCGACTCCTAAGCTGCTGCCACCAGTGGTTGACTGGCAGCCGCCTGTGCCGCCACATGCTTGAAAATCTCACCATACAAGCGGTAAAAGCGTTTTGCGGCATGAATAATGATTTGCTGATCCTCAGGCTTGGTCACCTGGTTCATCAGACCCTCATAAAAGGTCACGTGGCTGAGATCTAGCGAGCCATGTGAAAGCAGGTAGCTAAAGGCTTTTTTCGGCAGATTGAGGGCCTGCATGATTTTTTCACCGGCTTGTGTAGCCACGGCGGTGCTGGTGCCTTCCAGCACCAATACCATGCCAAAAAAGCCTAAGGGATTCACACGATTGATCATGTCATAAGCATAAGCCACCATCATCTCTGTTTCATGACTGGCGGCATCGGCAGCCGTCGCGCTATGGCGCACAGACTCTTTATCACCGCCGCAAGCAGCAATATCATTGAGCACCCATTCCTGATGCCCCATTTCTTCTTCGATATATTCGCCAATCGCTGTACGCAACCACTCGTATTCTCCACTAAGTCGGCCACCACAGGCCATGAGCAATGGGGTCGTATGTTTGACATGGTGATAAGCCTGGGTGAGGAAGGCACGGTAGATGTCAAGAGTGATATTACCTTGTGCACCTTGCACAATCAGCGGCAACGTCATCAAGGTGTTACGCTCCTGCTCGGTCGCGCTTAATAATTGCTGATAAAAAGTCATTTAAACTCCTTCGTAAATCGCATTGATTTCAGCCATATAAGCAGCGGCAATCACATCGCGCTTTAAGCGGCCATTAGCCGTGAGTTGTCCGTTATGCGGGCTAAATGGCTGGTGAGCAAACACCACATCTCCCACCTGCGCATAGTCAGGCAGCTGCTGATTCGCTTGCGCAATCGCCTGCGCCACTTGCTCTGTGGTAAACGGCGGCTGCGGCACCACAATCGCCACATTAAACGGCCTCGCCTCTCCAAATACACACGCCTGCTGCAATGCGGGCTGGTGTATTAATGTACTCTCCACCCACTCAGGCGAAACATTGCGCCCAAACGAGGTAATAAACATATTTTTTTTGCGGCCTGACAGATACACATAACCATCATCATCCTGATAAGCCAGATCACCAGTGGCCAGATAACCCTCTTCGTCCAGCACCGGCTCGACAATACCACCCTCGGGCTGAGTGTAGCCATCATACAAAGCGCCTTTCACCCAAAGCTCGCCTGTCAGATCCACCCGTAGCTGCACATGTGGCAAGGGCTTGCCTATACTGCCTGGCTTGTGTGATTGTGGCGTATTGAGTGCAACAACCGACGCACACTCTGATAAGCCATAGCCTTCAAACACAGGCAATCCTAGCGCATGGGCTTGCAGTATCAACGCCGGCACCACCTTGGCGCCACCGACTGCGACAAAACGCAACGATGCCAACGGCGCCTGGCCTGCTTGCACATACATCACCAGCGCACGCAGCAACTCAGGAATCAGGATCGCAGTCGTCGCCCGACTATCTTGCAGGCCTTGATACAAGCGGCTGATGTCAAACTGACTGCCAGTAAAACCAACTGCGTGGCACGGATATACCACCACCGTTGCGCCAGAAATCAGGCTGGCATACACGCCCGCCACGTTTTCCAGCAATGTGGCCAGCGGCAACACGCAGAAATGGCGATCAGCTGCACCCGGCACGATCAGACTGGCAATAGAACTGGCGACCTGCCCCATCGTGTGTGCAGACAGGCAAACCCCTTTAGGCGCACCGGTTGTACCGGAGGTATAGGTGATTTTATCGGCAGCGGCGGCGCGATCATGGGCATGGATGCGCAAGACTGTCACCGCTTGACCAGCCACCTGCCATTCAGCGACAACAACACTGTCAGGGTATAGTTGCTGCCAGGAAGCTGGCATATCAGTCAAGATCAGGCTAACACCAGCATCCTTAATCGCATGCTGTTTTTGTGTCGAAGAAAAGAACGCCGGCAGTGGCACGTTGCTCCAGCCAGCAGCCAACACCGCTAAATCCAATACAATCCAGGCCGGACTATTATCCAGCGCCAGCGCCACAGTGGCACGGTTGGTCACCGCGCGCAAGGCGCCAGACACGCGCGTCATCTCCGCCGCCAGTTCACTATAAGTCAGCTGCGCAGACGGCCCTTCCAGGGCGATCCGGTTCGGATTTTGTGTTGCCTGCGCATGAATCTGTTGCAATATCATGATGGTTGGCGTTTATAAAGGATCAGCTACACCACGAATCGCCACAATCTGCGGTGTATGCTTGTAATAACTGCCCCATTTTGCGCGTTCCTCTGCGCTCAAGCGTTCAGGGTTCGCCATGGCCAGCGGAAACAAATCGACACCGCCTTTAATCAGGCCATTTTGCAGGCTATGATGCGCGGTCGCCACGCCCCACGGCAAATTCATGCTCAAACTATGTTGAATCACATGCGCAATCAGCACACCGGCATTGCGCGGATTCGCCACCGCCAGATTGCCTATGCAGGTAATTTCTTCGCGGCGTATATTTCTGCCGAGTTGGCGCGACATCAGTTGCTCAATCGGCTCATCCAGATATTGCTCCAGAAACAAACGCTCTTGTGCCGCATTACGCAAGCCAAACGCGGCCATTAAAATGCCGTTGGCATCACGCAAGGCCACCAGTTGTGGCATAAAGTGACTCACCTGCGCGCCGTACACCTGCTTAAATACCGCCGCAATAAAGGCTTCCACCTCCTGGCGGCACGGCGCACCCCGCTCAACCAAATGACCCGTAATCTCATTCACTTGATACCTTTTCGCTTGGGCAAAGTTCCTCAATTCATAAGCAGATGATGCATGGTAAAACGGTGTACTTGACTCTGAATGCAGCATGCCATTTCTTTCGCTGAAACAATCTTGTTCAGCTAACTGCAAACAGCATGCCAAATATATTTATCATTAAAATCAATTGCTTAAATAAAAAACAAGCATACTCCTCTGCATTTTTTGCAGAGACCTTACGCCCTCAACATAATGAAGCCTGCATTTTTTGCATAATGTGTTGTCGAAGCGGCTCTTCACAATGCTTGCCCAGCCTATCATAAAAATAATTTCACTATTGTATTCAAGTAGTTAGTTAACACAACTCTCGCTCACTATAGAAACGGCATATGAATTGCATTGCTCCGTCCATATTTTCAAAACGTCGCCGTTTTATAAACTAAAAGCCCAGAAAGTTATGTATCAATTTTTAAAAGCCTACGGCCTATTCCTGATATTGAGCGGCCTCACACCATTGCTATTATGGATATCTGGCGCCGTCACCGGTGAGGGATTTAAAGATGCAGCGCTGATCACCACCTTGTGGCTGATTCCTTTGTGGTGGAAACCTGCCCAGATGCGCTCGCTGAGCGCCTTTATTGGAATAGGCATTGCGTGCCTGGCTTTACCAGGGCTGGCCTATTTTCTGGTCTATCGCCAGGAGCTCACACAAAGTTTAATGATGATTTTGTTTGAGTCTAACCAGACAGAATCACAGGAGTATCTCAAGAATTACTTTGTGTGGTGGTTTGCTGCTGTTTTTCTGGTGTATCTGTTGGTGCCCTATCAAATCTGGCGCACCTTGCAACCAGCCCAGCTCAGTCGCACCAAAGCACTGAGCTATTCAATCATTGCCATCATGCTGGCCCTGACATCCCCGGTAAAGCACGCCCTCCATGGGCATTGGCATCTCGCCTCGAAAAGCATAGACCGGCACTTTGGTGCAACGGCGCCATTTCAGTTGATATTAGGTTACTTCAACTATCAAAAACAACTGGCTGAAGTCGAGAACATTCTCCTGAGCCTGCGTAAGATACCGCCATTAAAAAACCTTAGCGAACAAGCCAAACCAGAGCAAACCACACTGGTACTGGTCATTGGCGAATCGACATCCCGCTTGCACATGAGCCTTTATGGCTACCCGAGAGATACCAATCCCGAGCTTAGCAAAATCAAAGATGAGCTGGTGTTGTTTGACAACGTTTATTCACCACGGCCGAACACCATTGAAAGCTTGCAACAAGTCCTGACATTTGCAGACCAGCTGCATCCCGACGACTATAAAAATAAACCGTCATTGATTGCCATGATGAAGCAGGCGGGGTATTTCACGATCTGGATCACCAACCAGCAAAGTTTAACCGGTCGTAACACCATGCTGACCACCTTCGCCAAGCAGGCAGATCGGCAATACTTCCTCAATAATGAACGCCAGCAAAATGCGTTCAGTTTTGATGACAAGGTACTCACCCCATTTGCCAAAAGCCTGGAGGATCCGCATCAGAAGAAATTAATCGTGGTGCATCTGCTAGGTACGCATATGAAGTATGACCATCGCTACCCAAAAACCTTTGCAACATTCAAGTCTAACCAGGGCCTGCCTAACCCTCATATGGATGACAAGCAGGTGGATCAGATTAACAGTTATGACAATGCAGTTCGCTACAACGACTGGATATTGTCGCAGTTAATTTCAACCCTGAAAGCCAAGCGTCAGCATAGCCTGCTAGTCTACTTCTCGGATCACGGGGAAGATGTGTATGACAGTGCACCCTACAACTTTCAAGGTAGGAATGAGGCCACGCCTACACTGCCCATGTACAGCATTCCTTTCATGGTCTGGCACTCCACCGACTGGTTTAACCGCAATACGGTATTTGCCGGAATACAAGGCCATCGCCAGTATGACAACGCAGATTTTATTTACACGTTTGCCGACATGGTTGGCCTTTCATTCGATGGCTTCAAGGCCGATGAAAGCCTGGTCAATACGGCCTTCTTGCAAGACAACATTCTGGTCGGTGATCCTTTTATTGGCAAATTGAAACCTTTGCCAGGCACACAACAATTTAACGCAAACAAGTTAGCTTTATGGAACCCTGGGTCTCTGGCAGAACATTAATCAGGCTGTGGTGGCTATGGCTGTGCGCAGCGGTCATCATTGTGTGGCTGGCAAATGGCACGTCACTGGATATCCGGCTTGCAGACAGCGCCTTCGATGTCAATCAGCATGCATTTACACTCAAACACAATGTCTTGCTGGAAACGGTCATGCATACCTATGCCAAAACCATACTGACCATCTTTTGGATATTGCTATTGCTGCTGGCTTATGTGCCGTCTGAAAAGTTGCCTGTGCACTTTTCAGCATCAACGATATACGCGTTGCGCTGGATCACCGTGCTCGCCTTAGTGAACGCCGTCGTGATTTCGTGCCTCAAGCATCAAATGCCGCATGCGTGTCCATGGGATATTGCACGCTACGGTGGTGCCTCGCCCTGGGTACCTACATTCAGTAGCCACCCTGCCATGCAGGCAGGCCATTGCTTTCCGGCTGGGCATGCCACCAGTGGCGTATGGTTGTCAGCTCTCTGCTTGCTGTGGTTGCCGCAGGCTCCGCGCAAGGCATTACTGGTAGCCATTGCCGGGCTGGCTGTTGGGTTTATGTTAGGCTGGGCACAACAATTAAGGGGTGCCCACTTTTTGTCGCACACACTGACCTCGCTTTGGTTAATGTGCGGCTGGTTATTAATGGTATTCACTTTTTCCAAGAGTCGTCTTTCATGAGTCTTTCTTCAGCACTCGCGCGTATTTCGCGTGCTTTATTTACCCCACAAATTTGCCTGATCTGGGGCGTCAGTCTCTGGCTGATGCTCACCAGCAACCATGCCTTATTTGAGCACCTGCTCAACATTTATCCATGGAACGCGCATAACGCAGGATTTATCGTCAGCATCAGTCTGTTTTTTACCTTTAGTATTACGCTGTGGTTAATGCTCTTAAGTCACGGGAAGTCAGCACGATGGGTGTTATCTGCGGTCATGGTTTCTGCGGCATGGGCGGCCTTCTACATGGATGAATTTGGCGTGATTATTGACCATATCATGCTGGACAATGCGGCCAAAACTGACACGCGCGAAGTGATGGGGCTGTTGTCATGGGGCTTCGTGATCAAAATGTTATTGCTGGGTGTGATTCCAGCATTGATATTGATCAAGAAAACACCGGACCGCTTTTTCCAGCGTGATACCATCAGCGTCAGGCTGAAACAAATTGGCCTGCTGATGCTGGGCATGGTACTGGTGATCATGCCATGTTCTGCAGATTACGCGACCTTTATTCGTGAGCATAAAATGGTGCGTATGTATGCAAACCCGACTTTTTTTCACTACTCGCTGATTAAGTGGACCTCTCAGAAACTGTTCACGCACCACATCACCGGCTTACAAAAAACGGCATTAGATGTGCGCAATGTTGAACAAGGCCAGCACCATGAACTGATTATCATGGTGGTTGGCGAAACCGCGCGTTTTGATCGCTTTTCATTGAATGGTTATCCCCGCCTCACCAACCCAAGGTTGGCGAAAGAAAATGTTGTAAGTTTCAAACAAGTCACGTCTTGTGGCACATCGACCGGCGTGTCTGTCCCATGCATGTTTTCAATGCTGAGCAGAAAGCATTACGATGAAGAAAAGGCTTTGCATATGGAAAATGCACTGGATGTACTCAGCCGCCAAGGTATCAAGGTATTGTGGCGAGATAACAACTCTGATTCCAAGGGTGTCGCCCTACGTGTCCCTTATGAAGATTTCAAGTCCCCGGCGCACAATCCGGCGTGTGACGACAATGAATGCCGCGATATTGGCATGCTGAGCGGACTGGACAAGTTTGTTGAAAAAAACAAAGACCATGACATCCTGATCGTCTTGCACCAGATGGGCAACCATGGTCCGGAATACTATCGTCGCTATCCGGATGAATTCAAAAAATTCACGCCGATTTGCAAAACCGGTCGTTTGTCAGAGTGCTCGCAACAGGAAATTGACAACTCATATGACAACGCTATTTTGTATACCGACTACTTCTTGTCGGAAGTGATTCAGTTTCTGAAGAAATATGATAGCCACCGTGAAACAGCCATGCTGTATGTCTCAGACCATGGCGAGTCGCTCGGTGAACATGGTATCTACCTGCACGCCGCGCCGTACATGATCGCCCCGCAAGAACAGACACATGTACCAGCGATTGTGTGGGTAGGCCAGCACTTTGACTATCAATTGCCGCAAATTTCCCAATATGCGAACTATCCACTCAGCCATGATGATGTGTTTTGTACGCTGCTGACGGCCTATGAATTAAAGTCTGAAGTCTGCCATGCCGAATTTGGCTGGTTGGGGCAAAACAGGGAGTTACAGGAAGAGCAGCGCAAACACCTACTCCCCAAACCAGTTAACGCGCACTAATTACCAGTATCACAGTGTAAAACTGGTGGCTCACTCTGTATCTTATTAGCGGTGAGCCACACTAAAGCGCGTACACGTTCGTCCAATTTACAAGCCTCGATATAGCCAATGGCGCTTTCCGTGTAAGCCACATAGCGAATCATGGCTTCTTGCGACTCCACAGTATAAGGCGGTTGAATACCCTGGAAGTAAAGCCCATTCCAGTAACCAAGTTGCGCCTTGGGGCTACTATGCAATACCTGCTGCGAGAAGCGCTGGCGTAAGGGATGCTCCGTCGACAAATTAGCTGGATGCAATGGCCGCCCCTGATTGCCATATAGTTTTTTACGCCAATAAATTGGGGCAAGATCATTGACCGTCACGGGCACACTATAAGCCGCTTGCGCCGAGACAATCACCGCGATCACAGGCTCTTCTGCCATCACGAATGAGGGCAGGCAACCAGCCAACACAATCCAGTACTTAAGCACGTTAAAACGCATCAATACATCATCGCAAATGAAGTCGCAAATCCGCGCGGCACGTCTTCATACTCGCCACTACCGCCCACGATTTCAAATTTAAGCAGCTGGTTGGGCTTAAGCCGCTTCGTGACACCAAGCACCCAGCGCTCAGCATCCCGGGAGTCTGGTTGATGCAAACTTTCCAGGCGGGTAATCCAGTACCAATCATTCTTGATTAAAAACGCACTTTGTAAATATGAGCCGCTACCTCCATTTTGACCATGCTCTGCTTTGCGCGTATAGGTTTCGCCACTCAACTCCCAGCGATCAAACTCCAATAAAAAATCCAACCCCACCAGGCGATACCTGAGTCCGTTGGGTTTTTCATCCCGGTAGCTGGAAACATTCAAGCCTACGGTATTCAATCCGGCGTTTTCATCGCTCAGGTTGAGAATATTATTGATAGCAATACGAGCGCCATGTGCGTCTTTATATTGTGTTTCACCGCGGCTTTCTGGTTGTGAATTCATCATCGCCGTATAGACCTGATAGTCTAACGAACGCTCTTTAAAAGGCAGATTACCGAATAATTGCAAACCACTGGTGAAGCTCGGAAACAATTCAGTTGTTGCTAATGGCCGGCTCGTCGTCCACACCAGTGGTGAGGCATGCAGCTGATTCCAGCGGCCCAATGGCGTTAAAAAGCGACCAATCCGTAAATTCGCTTTTTCATGCAAATTCACGTCAAAATATAAGCGCTCCGGGTTGATATAGGCTTCCCGGAAATCAAGGCCTTGCGCGTGGGTATAACTGGCAACATTTTCCAGGTCCAACTCCCCGAAAAACTTGATACGCGTATTTTTGTCCCACGTCACGATCATGCTTAACTCATTCCAGTTCAGCCGGGTTGGCTCTGTACGTGGAACATGCAAATCAACGCTGGTGTAGCCGCCTATGCGGAAGCCCTCCCAGAGCGAAGACTCATCTTCCGCAAACACCGGCTTGCACATCAAGCAGAGGCTGATTACACTGACTGCACAGCGCAATAAAATAGTGAACATAAGCACTTTCCGATTAAGCTAGTACAACGCCTATAATTAAGTCGTTATTTTCTCATACTCCATGCCTGAACACGCACCTCTCACCATACGAAAAATGCTACTGATCGCATTTTTGCTGGCCGGGCTACTGCCCGCGCTGCTGGTCAGTGTGCTGAGTTTCTACCAGGCTCGCACGGCCTTACGCACAGAGATCAAACATGACCTGCAAACCACAGGTAAAGCCGTTGGCGAGCACATTGACAGGGTGCTGTTTGAACGCGTGCAAAACGTGCGCAGCTGGAGCCAGCTAGCCATCATGCAAGATATGCAAATTGGCGACATCGACAAGCGTCTGTCTATCTTTCTGGCAGAAACACGTAAAAGTTATGCTGCACAATATGTGTCCATTGACGTGGTGGACCTGCAATCAACCATCATCTCATCCAGCAACCCGCAACGCATCAGCCAGCCGCTTTTTAGCCCACCGGTCTGGTTTTCGTTCACAGATGACGGCCACCCCATCACCATCTACCATTTGCAGAATGATCAACTGATGATTTCTACGCCGGTTTTTTCCAATATCACACGACAACCGATCGGCCATCTTATTGCCACATTTAGCTGGTCAGTGATACAGGACTTGCTGGACCATGCCGCCCAACATGCGACGACTCTGGCACTCATGGACGAAAATCAGCGCTTCTTGGCTCAGTCCAAAAACTGGACACAACAACGGCTTGGCCTGCATACCCACGTGCCGATACAAAGTACATTACCTATCCATGGCTGGGCGATAAAACTCAATAAAGAACATGATGTTGCCGTCGCACCCGTACATCGGCTAGGACTTATTTTCTTGACGCTATTAGTGACCATCCTGTTTTTCTCACTGATTCTGGTCAGGCCGATAGCCAAACGGATTACACAGCCACTCGAAGATCTTATCCGTTTCGTAAAGCAGTTGCGGCAACCCAATGTGGTGATTCCCCCACTCAGTGGTCCGGCCGAAGTGCAGGCCCTTCATCAGACTTATACCAAAATGGCTGCAGACTTAGCGGAGTCAGAGCAGCAACTGACCCGCGCTGCCAAATTAGCCGTGGTAGGAGAAATGGCCGCGGCCATGAGTCATGAAGTGAGAACACCACTGGGCATCATGCGCTCGTCGGCTGATGTGCTGCTCAGGGAGGCGCAACTGAGTGAAGATGGTCGCGAAGTGCTTGGTTTTATTATTTCAGAAACCGAACGCCTGAATAAACTGGTCAGCGCCCTGATTGATGCTGCCCGCCCGCGGCTGCCGAATAAAATCCCGCTGGACCTGCAAGCGCACTTGCAGCATGTCGTCGCCATGCTACAAAAACCGGCGCAGGCAAAGCAAATTACCCTCACACTACAAGCCGCGCAGCCGGTCATCATTGAGGCAGACCAGGACCAGATGACACAAGTGCTGGTCAACTTGCTCATGAATGCGATTCAGATTTTGCCGGAGGGCGGGCGCATTCAGCTGCAACTATCAGCAGATGCAAAGTGTGCCCATATTGCGGTGGCAGATGATGGCCCTGGTGTCCCGCCTGCACAGCAAGGGCATTTATTTGAAGCCTTTTTTACCCAACGCGCTGGCGGCGTTGGCCTCGGGCTAGCCGTGGTGAAGCAAATCATCGAAGCGCACGATGGTACAATCAACTATAGCACCAGCCCTTGGCAAGGGGCCCAATTTAACTTATCACTTCCGTTAGCGACTGCATAACCATGTCCACCCCGCAACACACTATTTTGGCTGTCGATGACGAACCGCATATGCGCAGACTGCTGGAAATCAGCCTGCGCCAGGCGGGCTACCGGGCGCTGTCTGCGGGCAATGGCCGCGAAGCACTGGAACTCATACAGCAACAGCAAATTGACCTGGTGGTGAGCGACCTGCACATGCCTGGCATGAGTGGTTTGCAATTGCTGAGTGCCATCCGCAAACAATATGAACAGTTGCCATTTATCATGGTGACGGCGCAAGGCGAAATTAAAACCGCTGTTGAAGCCATGAAACTGGGCGCCAGCGATTATATTCTGCGGCCGTTTGAACTAGAAACCCTGGAAATCGCTATCCAGAAAGCCCTGGCGGTGAATCGTATCCAGATCGAAAACACGTTTCTAAAGGAAAGCAGCCAACCGCCTGTCACCGGCCTCATTGGCAATAGTGCACCCATGCAATCGCTCAAGCAGATGATTCAGCAAGTGGCGCCAGAACGGGCGACGGTATTTATTGTTGGTGAAACTGGCACGGGTAAAGAACTGGTGGCCAAAGCATTGCACGACGCCTCCTCGCGCAAGTCAGAATTATTCGTGGCGGTGAACTGTGCGGCGATCCCGGTCGATATTCTGGAATCTGAATTGTTCGGGCACGAGAAAGGCGCATTTACCGGGGCAGTAAAAGAGCGGGTCGGCAAATTTGAACTGGCCAATGGCGGCACCCTGTTCCTGGATGAAATCACAGAAATGCCTATCCAGTTACAGTCCAAACTTTTGCGCGTGCTGCAGGAAAACGTCGTCGAAAAACTAGGGGGTAACCGGCAGATTGCGCTGGACGTGCGCGTCGTCGCCGCCACCAACCGTGACCCCTTGCAAGCGGTCAAAGAGGGCAAGCTACGCGAAGATGTCTATTACCGTCTGAATGTGATTCAACTACAGATTCCGCCGCTACGTGAGCGCGGCGAAGATGTGAGCCTGCTGGCTGACTATTTTCTAGGCAAACGCCAAAGCCAGCTTAGCGAAAGTGCGCGCTTGAGCTTGCAGCAATATCAATGGCCAGGCAATGTGCGCGAACTGGAAAACATTCTGGAACGCGCCGCGATTCTGGCTGGCAGCCAGACGATACAACAGCAACACTTGCCTGCCGATATTGCACAACAGCTGATACCGGTAAACACAGAGTCCAGTCCGTTGGCCACTGACAATAATAATCTGTCTATTCCACGCGCGACAGAGGCGATTGAACGTCGCCTGATCCTACAAGCCCTTGATGATTGTCAGGGCAACAAAACCAAGGCAGCCAAGCTATTAGAGATCAGCGAGCGCTCACTCTGGAATAAATTAAACCAATACGGTTTACGCTAGCGGCTTATCGATACCGACCCCGTTAGTCGCCCAAAGATAAGCATCCATGGCCAAAATACCATAAGTGTTTTCTGGCGTAAAACGTATGGCCTCACCAGTGGCACTGCCCGCCGCGACAAACAATGGCATCAAGTGGTCTTCACTCGGATGCGCCTGACTCCCTTGTGGACACTCAGCACGGTAATTGAACATGTGTTGCCATTGTTGCGTTTGAATACGTTCAGCCATCCAGTCGGCAAAAGGCAACACATAGGGCAAAGGGGCGGCATTTCTGTCAGCCGTAAAAAAGTCTGACAAATTATGCGTAATGGCGCCTGAGGCTAAAATCAGCACATTTTGCTCATGCAGGCCCTGCAACGCCCTGCCCAGCGCAAACTGTTCAGCTGGCGTGCTACGACTTTGAATCGACAACTGCGTCACCGGAATATCTGCCGCCGGGTACATCAGCATCAGCGGCACCCACGCCCCATGATCCAGTCCGCGCTGTGGATGCGCTTGCGCCGCAATATCCTGCGCTTGCAACAATGCCGCTACCTGTTGTGCCAATGCTGGTGCGCCCGGTGCCGGGTATTGCTTTGCATACAACGCTGGCGGAAAGCCGGCAAAATCATGAATGGTTTCCGGCTGGTTCGCCAGGCTGACTGTCGGTACGCGCGTATCCCAGTGGGCAGAGACGACCAGGATAGCATCCGGCCTGGGCAAGGCGGCGGCCACCTCGGCCAGCATCTCGCCGGTGTTACCCGGTTCGATCGCCAGCGTTGGCGCACCATGTGACACAAACAAGGTCGTCATATGAATACACTCCGCCTATATTAACGGCGACGGTTATCCAGGCTAAACGCACCCGCGCCAAATGCCACCACCATCAGTAAGCCACCAACAATGGTCAGATTTTTCAGGAACATGATCTGCTGCATTTGATCGGCCAGGTTATTGTGGAACATAAATGCCGTGGCGACAGTAAACACGGCTATGCCAGCCGCGGCCAAACGCGTTTTGTAGCCCACCAGCAAAGCAATGCCAAGCACTAGCTCTACAAACAAGGCAATCGCATACGCTACCTCTGGCAATGGCGCGCCTACACTTTGAATATAGCCAATGGTGCCAGCCGGATTCGCTGCCTTACTCAAGCCGCTGATAATAAAAATCTGTGATAACAAAATACGACCAGCCACACTGGCTGCGGATTGGATTGCGTTCATGTTGTACTCCTTGTTGTGGTTGTGCGATGCGATGATCAGCCGCACATCGCACATTTCCCTGAGAAAATGTGTACTGCCGTTATTTGGCTGATGAATGGCATTGTATTCCTGAAACAAAAAAATGATAATCCCACGCATAATAGTAAAACTGTCTCATATAGGTTGACAATCAATGGCTTCATTAGAGGAAATGCACTTTTTTGTGGAGGTGGTCAAACACGGCAATTTCACCAGTGCGGCGCACGCGCTTGGCATCTCCAAGCAACTAGTCAGCCGCCGCATCATTGCGCTGGAGGCCAGATTAGGCGTGCGCTTGTTGTTACGCACGACCCGCAAACTGTCGCCAACAGAAACCGGCAAAGTATTTTTCCAGCGCGCGCAACAAATCCTGCAAGCTATTCACGATGCTGAACTCGAAATCAGTAATCGCTCGGACGAGTTGCGTGGACTGCTTAAAATGTCTGTGCCGCTGTCTTATGCCAACTTGCGGCTGGCGCCTGCCCTCACTGCGTTTATGCAACAACATCCCCTGGTGGATGTCTGGCTGGATGCAGATAACCGGCATGTGGATATGATTAGCGAAGGCTATGATATGGTGATACGCGTGACCGACCAGCCCGAAGAAGGCATGGTGGCACGTAAGCTGGAAGATGCGGCAATGTGCTATTGCTGCAGCCCGGAGTACATCACACGCTATGGCGTACCCACTTCGCCGCAGTCGCTCTCCAAACATGCCTGCTTAACGCACCGGGCCAGCGAGTGGCTGTTTAGCGAAAACGACCAGATACACCGCATCCCGATTCAGGCGCGCTTAAAATCAAACCACGGAGAAGTATTGCGTGATGCCGCCGTCGCCGGACTTGGCATTACCGGCTTACCGGCCTTTTATGTACTGGAAGATTTGCAAGAGGGGCGCCTGGTTGAGGTATTAGCAGAATACCGCATGCAGCGCGCGGGCATTTATGCCATGTATCCTTACCACAAACAGGTGTCAGCTAATGCACTGGCCTTGATCGAGCATTTGCGCCACTGGTTCCAAGCAACGGCTGCCTGAGTCGCTGGCAGCCGCAATGACGAAACCTTATTCCATTAACACCACGTGCTTGCCGCCATCCACACTGTAGCCACCAGGGCCAAATGCGATGATCACCAACAAACCGCCAATAATGGTGGTGTTTTTCAGAAACATTATGACCTGCACTGGATCAGCCATATTGCTGTGAAACATCAATGCGGTGATAAAGGTAAAAATGGCAATCCCTGCTGCGGCCAATTGCGCTTTAAAGCCAACCAGTAAAGCAATGCCCAAGCCTAACTCGACTATCAGTGCCACCACATAAGCCACTTGCGGTAAGGGCAGGTGCGCACTTTCTATATAAGCAATGGTGCCTGCCGGATCCATGATCTTGGCAATGCCACTAATAATAAAAATCAGAGACAACAAAACCCGCCCTGCAAAACTGACCCAACGCTGCCGTACATTCATACTGATCGCTCCTTGTCATGTTTGAACGCGTTGCCTATCGCCCGATGGGCGCTACAGGCATCGGTATGATGCATGCCGGTGACAAACTGCTGCCGCATTGATTTACCCAGCGACTCAGCCCCGCTTCTGGCTACCGGTGTATCACATATGTTACTCTGCACCATTCCGCGCAGAAACACCAGCATGATTTGACATTTAAAAATAACAGTGTTAAGTTAACGATGTTATTTTTATAAATAAAACCGCTGAATGCCTCCCAAGGTTAAAACTGACGCTGAAAAACAGACCGTGCGCATCGCCATTATGGATGCGGCGAGAGAGCTGTTTATTCACCAGGGTGTAGAAGCCGTCACCATGCGTGCCGTGGCACAACGCGTGGGCTATTCAGCCACCAGCCTTTACCTTTATTTTAGCGATAAAGAGCAGTTACTAAGAGCGGTGGTGGATGCGGATGTGATCAAACTGGCGCAAGCCTTAAAATCCACGCTCAGCATCAGCGATCCGCTACAGCGCTTTGTGCAATTCGGGCAGCATTATGTGCAATTTGCGCTGACCAACCCCAACCATTACCGCATGATGATGATGACCCAGCATCCTCCTTGCGATCCTGCATTTTCCAGCATTGAACAAAACAACCCTGAGCAGGATGCCTATTCGCAACTGATAGGCGTGGTGACCAGCGCCTGGCATGCAGGCGTGTTCAAGCCCACCCTGACCGACCCGGCACTGATCGCACAAACGGTATGGGCGGCCATGCATGGCTTATGTGCACTGCAAATCAACCTGGCAGATGATGCCTGGATCAATTGGCGCCCCCTTGAGTCCCGTATGCAAGCCATGTTGGAGATGTGCTTGCATGGATTAATGAAAGAATCTCCGCATGCATAAATCATTCATTATTGTCTGCAGCACCTGCCTTGCCTTACTCGTGAGTGCTTGCCACCAGGCACCTGAAGAAGCCGCGGCACCGCGCCCGGTCTGGGTCATGTCCGTCGGCAACAGCGGCACGCACGCTGCGGCCAGTTATACCGGTGAAGTGAAGTCACGCTACGAGTCCAACATCGGTTTTCGTATTGCAGGCAAGATTACTGCCCGCGCAGTCAACGTCGGAGAGCTGGTAAAAAAAGGCCAGCTGATCGCGCAGCTAGACCCGAACGACAGCCGTTTAAATGCACAGGCTGCCAATGCCGAAGTGCAGACCGCTCAGGCCAACCTGGCATTGGCACAAGCTGAACTGGCGCGGCGCCAGCAGTTATACAGCCAAACATTTATTTCAAAATCTGCACTGGATAGTTACGAAACCCAGGTGAAGACAGCGCAGGCACGCCTGGCACAAACCCAGTCGCAAGCCGCAGTCAGCCAGCACCAGACTGGCTACACGCAACTGCTAGCCGACCGTTCTGGCGTCATCGGCATGATTCAGGCCGAGCCGGGCCAAGTAGTAGCCGCCGGGCAAACCATTGCGCAAATTTATGATTTGCAGACGCTGGAAATTCTGATTGCAGTGCCTGAAACACTGATAGATAGCCTGCATGTGGGCAATAGCGCGCGCATCAGCCTGAATGATGTGCCGCAAACCTACCAAGGGCGCATCCGTGAAATCTCGCCTGCGGCCAATAGTCAAACGCATGCGTTTGACCTGCGTATTCAATTACTCAATAGCGATCCGCGCATCAAACTGGGCATGACGGCACAAGTGAGCTTTGAGCAAGCCACGACAGCGCAAACCTTAATCGTACCTAGCACCGCAGTCACCCGCCATGGCGAGCAGGCCAGTGTGTGGGTGATTGACGCCAAGCACCAGGCCCATCTGCGCCAGGTGACCACAGGCACACTCACAGAAAGCGGCATCGAGATTACCAGCGGCTTGCAGGCACAGGAAACCATCGCCACCATCGGCATCCATACGCTGACCGAAGGCATGCTGGTGCAACCTGTCACGCCCGGCCAAGAGGTATTGCGCTAATGAGCACGCCACACCACAGTGACGAAGCGCAAGCCACACCAGGCTTCAACCTGTCGACCTGGGCACTTAAAAACCAGGCACTGGTGCTGTACTTTATCGTGCTGACATTGCTAGGCGGCATCTTTGCCTACACACACCTTGGCCAGTCCGAAGACCCACCGTTCACGTTCAAAGTCATGCTGATTCGCAGCAGCTGGCCTGGCGCATCAGCCCAGGAAGTCGAGCAGCAGGTCACAGACAAAATCGAGAAAAAGCTGCAAGAAATCCCGTCTATTGACTACACCAGTAGCTACTCCCGGCCCGGCGAATCGGTGGTGTTTATCGTTATTCGTGACAATACGTTCTCAGAGAAAATCCCGGAGTTGTGGTATCAGGTACGCAAAAAAATCGGTGATATCCGCCACACTTTCCCCAGCGACCTGCAAAGCCTGACCTTCAATGACGAATTCAGCGATGTCTACGGCACCATGTACGCCATCACGGCAGATGGTCTCAATCCACAGCAATTGAAACGACAAGCCGAATGGGTGCGGGCGCGCCTGCTCAAATTGCCCGATGTAGAAAAAGTGGATTTATTTGGCGAGCAGCCACAAAAAATCATCATTGAAATTTCCAACCAGAAACTGACTTCCCTGGGCATCAGTCCGGCGCAATTAGCGCAACTGCTGCAACAGCAAAACGCAGTCACAGGCGCAGGCACTTTCGATACAGGCCCGGAAAGAATCCGGCTGAATGTGAGTGGTCGCTTACAAACCCTGGAAGACCTGCGCCAGTTCCCGATCAGGGCAGGCAACCAGAACCTGACCCTGGGAGATATCGCCACCATCAGACATGGTTATGCCAATCCGCCCGCACAGCGTATCCACTTTAACGGCACCTCGGCTTTGCTGATTGGCGTCAGCATGCAACAGGGCGGCGACGTCATCGCCCTGGGCAAAGCCATGCAGCACACCATCACCAGCGTACAAAAGCAATTACCACTAGGCGTGCAGCTACAACTGGTCACCTCGCAACCGGATATCGTGCAACACTCGGTACAAGATTTTGTACGCTCGCTCAGCGAAGCGCTGATTATCGTGCTGGCCGTGAGCCTGCTCTCACTGGGCTGGCGCACCGGCATTGTGGTCGCAGTGGCGATTCCCATTGTGCTGGCAGGCACCTTTCTGTTCATGGACTGGCTGGACATCGGCTTACACAAAATCTCGCTGGGCGCGCTGATCCTGGCACTCGGCCTGCTAGTGGATGACGCGATTATCGCGGTTGAAATGATGGCTGCCAAAATGGAGCAAGGCTGGGACCGCATGCAAGCCGCATCGTTTGCCTATACCTCGACCGCCATGCCCATGCTGACCGGCACACTGGTCACGGTGGCGGGCTTCTTGCCGATTGCCACCGCCGTATCGTCGACTGGCGAATACACCCGCTCTATTTTCCAGGTCTCGGCTATTGCACTGACACTGTCGTGGATCGCCGCGGTCATTGTGATTCCGTTCCTTGGCTATCATTTGCTACCCAAGGCCAAGCACCCCCACAGCGAAGCAAGTGCTCACCATCCGGCATCACTCTATGAAACAAGGTTTTACCTGCGACTACAAGGCATTGTCGCCTGGTGTGTACAGCACAAGGGCAGCGTCATTCTGGCCACGATTGCCCTGTTTGTGGTGGCCATGTTGAGCTTCGGCAAGGTGCAGCAACAGTTCTTTCCAGACTCCACCCGGCTTGAGGTTGTGGTTGATTTACGCCTGGCCGAAAACGCCAGCGACCAGTCTACCGATGCGGCCGTCAGCCAACTGGAACAATGGCTGCAAAACTGGCAGAAACAGCATGGCGCACTGCAAAACGTGGTGTCTTACGTGGGCTCGGGTGCGCCACGCTACTACCTGCCGCTGGATGTGCAATTGCCACATCGTGCCTTTGCCCAACTGGTGATCCTGACCAATAGCCTGGCGCAGCGCGAGGCGCTGCGCAACGATCTGCTGGCACTGTTTGAACACGATTTTCCGCAATTACGCGGTTCTGTGTTGCGCCTGGAAAATGGTCCACCAGTGGGCTTCCCGGTACAGTTCCGGGTGGATGGGCAAAACCTGCCAGCGATTCGTGAGGTTGCACACAAAATTGCCGATGCCATGCGCGCCAACCCGCATTTGCGCAACGTGCAGCTGGGCTGGGAAGAACCTAGCAAAGTGATTCATGTCGATATCGACCAGCACAAAGCCAGGTTGTTAGGTGTAAATTCGACAGACATTGCGCAATTGCTGAATACGCAATACTTCGAGCAGGTAGTCAGCGAATTCAGGGAAGGCAACGAGCGCATAGACCTGGTCATGCGCAGCAGCAATGAACAACATGCCCAGCTATCACAACTGGCGCAATTAACAGTGTTAAGCCAGCGTGGCGAGCGCGTACCGCTAGCACAGGTGGCTAATATCGACCATGGTTTTGAAGAGGGCGTGATCTGGCGGCGCAACCGTGTGCCTTCGCTCACCGTACGTGCGCATTTACGCGGCAATATGCAGGCGCCGGTGGTGTCTACTCAAATTCAACAAGCGATTACGCCCATTTTGAAAAAACTTCCTCCCGGGGTCACGGTTGAAACTGGTGGTGCGATTGAAGAGGCGGCCAAGGGCGCCACATCGGTGGCGAAAGGCGCACCGCTGTTTTTGGCCGTGGTGTTTACCCTGCTCATGTTGCAACTTCGCAGTATTTCTAACGTCATCCTGGTGGTGCTCACGGCGCCACTGGGCATGATAGGCATCACCTTTGCCCTGCTCATTTTCAATATGCCGTTTGGCTTTGTTGCTATGCTGGGCAGCATTGCGCTATCCGGCATGATCATGCGTAACTCCGTCATCCTGGTCGACCAGATCAAGCAGGATATTGCCGAAGGCGCCTCGCTGGAACAAGCGGTAGTGCAATCCACTGTGCGTCGCTTCCGGCCGATTGTACTCACGGCAGCCGCGGCCATCCTGGCCATGATTCCGCTCACACGCAGCGTGTTTTTTGGCCCGATGGCGGTAGCGATTATGGGCGGGCTGGCAGCAGCAACCATCCTGACCATTTTGTTTGTGCCCGCACTGTATACATTCTGGGCCGGATTCACGGCAAGAACCATGCAATCACGGCGCAATAAACGCTAGGGCATTTTTATAAACTCAAGTGGCTAAGCCAGACCAGGCGCGATTAAAAAATGATGACGCCGCATATGGCTTATATGTAAGGAAGAATTTTTTATGAGAAACGCAGTATCGCGACGCAAATTGAATTTATAGAAGTGCCCTATAATACGGCTTATCAATAATCGACATTGGGATTCAAGACATGACAGATCAGGCAACCGCACGTTTTAACATGATTGAGCAACAGATTCGCACCTGGGAGGTGCTGGACCCGCAAGTATTGGCGACGTTAAACAATATGCCACGCGAAGCCTTTGTCCCGGAAGCCTATCGCGGACTGGCGTTTGCCGATATCGAGATCCCATTGGCACATGGTCAGCAAATGCTCAGCCCCAAAGTAGAAGGCCGCTTTTTGCAGGCGCTGCAACTGCAAGCCAAAGATAAAGTGTTGTTGGTAGGCGCCGGCAGTGGCTACCTGGCGGCACTGATGGCGCAGCATTGCGCACAAGTGACTGCATTGGAAATCTTCCCCGAGTTATGCGTACAAGCGACGCAATCGCTGACCAAACAAGGCATTCAAAACGTGCAGGTGATTGAGTTAGACGGCCACAACGGCTACGAATCACAAGCCCCTTATGACGCGATTGTGTTTACTGCGTCGAGCCCGGTAGAGCCAGAAGGGGTGCGCTACCAGCTCAGCATCGGCGGACGCCTGCTGATCGTGCTGGGTCAGGCACCAGTGATGCAAGCCACCCTGATTCAGCGTCTGGCAGAGCATAGTTACAAACAGGATGTGCTGTTTGAAACCAGCCTGGCAGAAATGCAAAACGCCCCGCAGGCTCAGGCATTCAGCTTTTAAACCTCTCAGCCATTACATCCAAGACGCCTATGACCTTCAGCCGCCCTGCTCACTGGATATTGCTCCTAAGCAGCCTTTGGCTGGGGCCATGGGCAGAAGCCGCGCCGCAAAGCCTGTTTGATGTTTATCTGCAAGCCAAGCAAAACGACCCGCAACTGGCTGCGGCTGGTCATGGCAACCTGGCGGCACAAGAGCTGATTGAGCAAGCCAAGGCAGGCTACCGCCCCAACGTGGCGCTCAGTGCCAGCACCTCTGCCAATCACACCGACCTAAAGTACAACACCGCCAATGTACCGCTGCCAGCAGGTGTCAACCGTTTTGAAGGCTACGCCGCCAAAGTGGAAGCGCGACAGCCCATCTACCGCAAAGAAAATCTTGAGCGCATAGACTTAAGCAAGGTGCAGGTCAGCGTCACCGACAAGCAGCTACACCTGACCCAGCAACAACTGATGCTGCGCACCACACAGGCCTATTTTGATGTGCTGCAGGCACAAGACCGCATCGAATTGCTGGCCGCGCAAAAACAGGCCATCCAGCAACAGCTGCAACAGGCCAAAGCCAGCTTTGAGGCCGGTATCACGACCGTCACTGACCTACACGAAGCGCAGGCGCGCTACGACCTGATCGTGGCCCAGGAAATTGCGGCAGAAAATGAGCAAGCTGTGGCGCAGCATAGCCTGCAAGCCATCATAGGCAACCCGCCACAAACGCTGGCAAAAGTGCGTGACGACCTGCAAATCACACCGGCACTCAAACCCATGCAAGACTGGCAAACTGTGACTGCCGCCAGCAACCTGAATATTCAGATCCAGCAGGCGCAGATTGAAATCAGTGACCGCAATATCAGCATCGCCCAATCCGGACACTATCCGACCCTGGATGCGGTCGCCAGCTACACCGACAGCCACTACAACGGTAGCCAAAACCGTTTTGGGACAGACCTGCAAAATGCGGTGATCGGCGTAGAGCTCAACGTGCCGATTTATCTGGGTGGCGCGGTAGACTCTCGCATCAGGCAGGCGGCTTACAACAAGCAGAAGGCACAAGATGACCTCGAAAATGTCCACCGACAGACCATGCTGGAAACACAACGTGCTTACCTGGGATTGAGTAGCAGCATTGCACAAATCAAGGCACTGGAACAGGCCTTGCAAAGCAGCCAAAGCCAGTTAGACGCCACCAAGCTCGGCTATGAAGTCGGCATCCGCACCAGCGTAGACCTGCTTAATGCCAGACAACAACACTTTAGCGCCAAACGCGATTTACTACAGGCCCGCTACAACTACCTGGTCAGCATCATCCGCCTCAAAACGGCCAGCGGCATTATCAACGAAGCCGACCTGCAGGACATAGACCAGCAACTCACCAAGAGATAGCCATGAAATCTGCCATAGCCAGCACAGATGCTGTTTGGATGCTTGTTGATGTGCAAACACGATTATGCGCAGCGATGGCAGAAGCCCCAATGGCAGCAGTCGTCAAGAACATCCAACGCCTGCTGCAAGGTGCACAGTTGCTGAATATTCCGCTATGGGTCACTGAACAATACCCGGAAAAACTGGGTGAGACCTTGCCAGAATTGCAATCGTTATTGCCTGATTACACACCCAGATACGCCAAACTCGCCTTCTCTGCCTGGCAAGAGCCGACACTACAAGCCTCTTCCATCAGCGTTGCACCACAAGTCGTATTATTCGGGCTGGAAGCACACATTTGCGTACTACAAACCGCACTCGATGCCCTGGCCGCTGGCAAACAGGTGTTTATTGTTGAAGATGCCGTTATTTCACGCGATGAAGCCAATCGCAACAATGCCATCGAACGCCTGCGCGCGGCCGGTTGCATCATCACCAATACCGAATCCATGCTGTTTGAACCCATGCAGGCCGCCACACATGCACAATTTAAAGCGATCTCTGCGCTGATTCGTTAATGCGCGCCATTGATCACTAAATACTTCAACGTGCGGTAATAAGCCCTTTCAATCACCGCAAAAAATGCGGTAATGATAGACACCTCTTTTAGCACGCTGCGCGCTATTGCCCTGACCTTTGGATAAACACTTGCAGAATATGATCATTAACGTTGATTTAAAACTTCGGAGATCATCGCCAGATGATCTTTAAGGATATGGTGATATGACCCAAATCGAATGGAATGACTTCACCAAAGTGGAGTTGCGCGTTGGGCGAGTGATTGCGGCCGAAGTATTTGCCGAGGCTCGCAAACCCGCTTATAAACTGCATATCGACTTTGGCCCAGAGATTGGCGTACGCAAATCCAGTGCTCAAATCACAGCGCTTTATAGTCCTGAAAGTTTAATCGGCAAACAAGTGGTCGCCGTAGTGAATTTCCCGCCCAAACAAATTGGGCCCTTGATGTCAGAGTGCCTGGTGACAGGCTTTCATGATGTGGAAGGCAATGTAACGTTATGCATACCGGAGCACGAAGTCGCCTTAGGCACGAAACTCCTATAATTTGCCTTTCCAATTGACGATAGCTTATGCTCAAAGTAACCTAGAGACTAATCACAGTGAATGCAAATCAAAACTTAACTATCAAAACATCTATTCACTATCCCCAAATAAGGTTATGTTTTTAAAATTAAAAATCCTAAAAAAACCGATATGGAACTCAGAACTGCTGTACTAGTTGTAAAAGGAGCAAAAATTGGTGATGGTATAACACAGCCCTGTCGCGCTGTTGTGCGTACAAACGACACAGACATAGCCGTTATCCTTAAAGAGTTATCATTGCCTGCTATTGCTGCGGAATGTTTTGCAGCCCTACTTTTGCGAGAATGGGGATTAAATGTACCAGAGCCTATCTTAGTAAGCACTAACGGTTCATATGCTTATGGCAGTGCGGAAGTTACTTATCCTAGTTTAAAACAAAAGTTCCAATATGATTCATTACCGGCGGAGCTACAACAAATAATTCTTCTTCGCATGGCTAATATAGTTCGAGAATGGAAACAGACCCCTATTGCAATAGCAGTCGATGAAGCCATAGGTAATAAAGACAGAAATATTGGCAATATACTTTGGGACGGTGGCGAGCCTTATTTTATTGACCATGAACGTAGTTTTAATTTAATACCGCAACCAGATACCAATAAGCTTGTCGAACTTTCGATACTAGGCAATCAACATGGGACTGCAATGATACAAGCTGCTGTTGCCGCTGCCAGATCGCTATCTTTGAGTGTAGTTGAGGAAGTAACTGTAGCCGCCGCCAATCTTGACACTACTAATTTCAGTGAATATATTAAATCCAGAATGCCGCATTTAGTAGCATTAGTGTTAAACCGATTTCCACAACCCAACGACCTTTTAGCTGAAAAACTACAATGAGCAGAACTGCAACTTGGACACCAATATATTGGCAACCAGTAATGGGCTCAGGCGAGCGTATTATGGCTGGCGCTATTGTGGACTATGAGGATCAGATTTCTGCTCACAGACTTATCAAGAGCGACATTCTGAAAACTCTTTACGGACCTGCTGCGAATAACTTAGAAAATTTAATAGACACAGCATTAAAGTTACAACAAGAAATGGCCCAGACGATTGGTTTAACAAACTTGCCTGAGGTGATGGGATTGCAAAAAGGTGAAGTGCATACTTCTCAAGCAAACAGTCGTTTCGAAGCTTTACGCCAAGCGGTTTTACTTTACTCAAGTATGTGTAATATAGATTTACTTGATGACTCAAATGATGATGATAAACCTGTAGTCAGTGACGCTAATAAGCGCTTTCTTACCGAAGTAAGAGAACGTACCATAAGTTTACACCCCGAATACTCTGGATACTTCAATCGCCAGTCCCCCTTATTTGAAGGTGGAGAGCCAGTCAAGTTTGGTTTCATATCGAATAAAACTATCATCCACTTTTCAGTACTTCACTCGGTGAGGCAGCAACAGAGCGTAAGTTCAGCAAGAGCCAAATTGTGGGAGTTAGCTGGTGCTAGCAAATATATAGGCTCTTCTGCTGCTTTGATAATGGCGGTCCCTCGCTTTGATGATGCAACACTTGGTGAAACACAAATGAAGTCGGCAAAAAAGAATATAGCAGAAATTGAAACTGAAGCAGATAAAGCAGAAATGCGGTTATATTGCGTAACCACATCACATGATGGTGCAGATCAGCTCATACAATTAGCCAATTAGAATTGCGTTGTGACTCATAATCTCCAATAAAACTTTAATTGAAAAAATTTAGATTTTAAAAGCACAAACGTACCTGACCTTTCTCATCCAACTCAACGACTTGCATTTACACGATATCGCCTCGTTGAGATAGTTACTACCAATTGAGCACTCGAGTGCTCAATTGGGACAACCTAGCTAACCCAACAACCGTGGCAGCTCAACTACCGCGGAATAATATGTACCCTCGCATGCGTCACACCCGTTTGTGACGAGATAGCATTCACGCACTCCTCCACTTCGGCGATCTTGCCTTTCAATATGACTGTTTCCATACAGTTATCATGGTCTAAATGCACATGCTGTGCGGTAATAATCACATGGTGGTGTGCATGCTGTAACTGGTTCACGCGACTGGCGAGTTGGCGCTCGTGATGGTTGTAAACATAACTGAGCGATGCAACGCAATCAGCCTGGGCGTGGTTATTGTTTTGCATCACGTCCTCATCAAGGGCTTTGCGCACCAGGTCACGAAAGGCTTCTGAGCGATTCACGTAGGCTTTGACGGCCACCAGTTGGTCAAAGGCGTCGGCCAGGTCGTCCTCAACAGAAATCGTGATGCGTCGCATGGGCTAAGTCCTTGCTAAAACTGATAGGTCAATGTGAGTCGTGCAGCTCTGGGTTCTACCGGGTGAAAGTGAATATCGTTGACCGGTGCAGCCTCGCCTTTAAGTTGCGACTCATAGTAATAGTCGATATCGCTGGCCTTGCGGTCAAACAGATTAAACACATCCAGTGTCAGGCTGGTGCGTTGATTATACCGGTAGCCGATGCGGGCATAGGTAAGGAACGTGGCGTTTGAGCGCACAGAATTATCTTCTATCAGCGCCCTGGGGCCAAAGTAGCGTAATTGCATGCTGCCAAACCAGTTGCCCCAGTTTGTCACTGTCGCTCCCAGGGAGGCCACTTTGTTGATTGCGCCGGGGATGTATTGCCCTGCCGGGTCGTTGTCTCTAAAGCGGGCTTTGGAGAATGCAACATCCATATCGAGCAATAGCCAGTCGTTGACGACATAATGGTTATTCCACTCCACACCATAGCGACGGCTGGCGCGGCTGGGTTCAGTTTCACCAGCGTCGCCAACAAACAACAGTTCCGAATCAATATCCAGCTGCCACAATGCCAGCGAGCTTTGCAGGCCGGGAATCCATTCGGTGCGCACGCCGACTTCACTGCCGCGTGTACTCACCAGCGGCGTCACAGGCGAGGCCACACCACCGTTGGACAAGCGGGTTTGCGTGGTACCACGTGCATCATTGCTATGAAATCCTTTGCCAATATTGTAGAAAAATTCCGTGCTGGCCCACGGCCCAAAAATCACCGACAGCTTGGGCGAGGTGATGCCATCACTGGTATTGCCTGAGTTATCGTTGATGCTGCTTTTGACGTCAAACTGATAACGGTCATAACGCAGCCCGGCCACGGTACGCAATTTCTCATGCCACCAGAGCGTGTTCTCTGCATACAACCCAGCACTGCTTTCTTCTACCTTGTCTGCGCGACTCACGGATAAACGTTTTGTTTGTGCCGTGTGATAGAGGGCGACTGGTGATAATTTATCGTAACGGGTTTGCAAGCCAAGCTTGTTCTCCATCGGCAATCCAGCCAGCTCGCCAAACCAGGATTTGTTAAGATTGACGCCCAGCATGGTGCGTTTTTCACTTTGGTCAATCTGGTCCCCGTTTACGGGATCATTGAGAAAATAGGTAAAGTTACTGTATAAATCCAGCGTGGAACGCACAGCATAGGCACTGACTTGCCAACCGCCCTGCTGGTCACGGTGCTGCCTGGTCAGCGACAGGCTGTAACGCGATGAGTCGCCGCCATCGGTTGGATCTACCGCATCAAAACGCCCCAACTGCCCGCTGTGCACGGCGCGCAGCGGAATCTGGTCGGTGGACGTCCATTGATTATGATAGGCCATGGCGGTCAGGGTCATGCTGTCATGCGCATCCCCCTCACTGTAACGCAACAACCCATTATATTTCTTGACGCCTTCGGCCACCTGCCAGGGGCCATCGTAATGATTGACGTCCAGCGCATACAGTAAATGACCTTGACCAAGCGCTATAGAGTTGGCCAGTAACAGGCGTTGATAATCATAACTGCCGACGGTGAGGCTGGCGATGCCTTGCGGCAACCGATTCACCAGGTGCATACGGGCAACCCCGGCCGAGGAGAAATCACCTTCTTCGGCTGAATATGGCCCTTTTTTATAATGCAAATGGCTAACCAGCTCGGGAATCAGGAAATTCAAATCGGTATAGCCCTGTCCGTGCGCATGCGTGCGCATATTCACCGGCATTTCGTCCACATAGGTGGCAAAGTCTGTGCCGTGGTCGAGGTTAAAGCCACGCAGGTAAAACTGGTTGGCTTTACCGCTGCCGCTATGCTGGGTCACGATCATGCCGGGCACGAATTCAAGTATCTCGCCAATACGCGCAATTGGCCGGTTCTTAATCAGGCTAGCGTTGACTTTACCTTCACTGGCCGCATCTGATGAACCAACAGCGTTGTCGTAATGCGCGCGCACCTGGATTTCCTCCAAGTCTATAGACTCATTAGCCAGCGTGGGTACGCTGGCAAACAACCCTGCCATCGCCATGGCAATCTTTGAATATTTTGTCATCGGTGTACTTACCCTCTATCGTATGATCTTTTTTTTATTATTCATACGACGGCATTATGAAGCAGTGGACCACAATGACCTATACGTATATTGACGCAAACATATTTTTATTTGATATGGCATGACAGACAGGCACAAAAAAGCCCGCTGACGCGGGCTTTTTTTAACAACACACGACTTATTCAGCCGCTGGTGCTTCTTCTCTTGCAGGTGGATCGATCAAAGCTTTCATGCTCAAACGCACTTTACCTTTGTCATCCAGCTCAACCACTTTCACTTTCACGATGTCACCTTCTTTGAGGTAATCGCTCACCGCTTTGACGCGCTCGTGGGCGATTTGTGAAATGTGTACCAGGCCATCTTTACCTGGCAACAAAGTCACGACAGCACCGAAATCAAGAATCTTGACCACTGGGCCTTCGTAGATCTGGCCGACTTCAACTTCAGCGGTGATCTGTGCAATACGACGTTGGGCTTCAGCACCTTCATCAGCATTCGTACATGCAATTTTCACGGTACCGTCATCTTCGATGTCGATGCTGGTGTTGGTTTCTTTGGTCAGTGCCTGAATCACTGCGCCACCTTTACCGATCACGTCACGGATTTTGTCCGGATTGATCTTCATGCTGATGATGCGTGGTGCAAACTGTGACATTTCGGTGTTAACACCTGACACAGCCTCTTTCATCAAGCCCAGGATGTGCGCGCGGCCTTCTTTGGCTTGCGCCAGTGCCACTTGCATGATTTGTGCCGTGATACCGGTGATTTTGATGTCCATTTGCAGGGCGGTCACGCCTTTGTCGGTACCAGCCACTTTAAAGTCCATATCACCCAGGTGGTCTTCGTCACCCAGAATGTCAGTCAGTACAGCCACGCGGTTGCCTTCTTTGATCAGGCCCATTGCCACGCCAGCGACGTGTGCAGTCAATGGCACACCAGCATCCAGCAGGGACAAGCAACCACCACAGACAGACGCCATGGAGCTAGAACCGTTAGACTCAGTGATCTCTGACACCACACGCATGGTGTAGTCAAAGTCTTCTTTTTTAGGCAGTACTGCTTTCAAAGCACGTTTAGCCAGGTTACCGTGGCCGATCTCGCGGCGCTTAGGCGTACCCACACGGCCGGTTTCACCAGTTGCGTAAGGAGGCATGTTGTAGTGCAACATAAAACGGTCAGTGTACTCACCAGACAGTGCGTCAATGATTTGCTCATCACGGCCAGTGCCCAATGTAGCGACTACCAGTGCTTGTGTTTCACCGCGGGTAAACAGGGCAGAACCGTGTGTACGTGGCAAGACACCTGAGCGGATGGTGATCGGGCGCACAGTGCGTGTGTCACGGCCGTCAATACGTGGCTCGCCGTTCAGGATCTGGCTACGTACGGTTTTAGCTTCCAGTTTAAAGAACTCGTCTTTAATCTTGTTGGCTTCCAGCGTAGAAGTTTCTTCCGTAATCAAGGTGCCCATGACACGTGACTTGATTTCGTCCAGTGTGGAAGAGCGCTCACCTTTAGATTTGATTTTAAACGCGGCATTGATGTCGTCAGCAGCAATCGCAGCCACTTTTTCGATCAAGGCAGTGTCTGGCTCTGGCGGTGTCCAATCCCAAGCATCTTTACCGGCTTCTGCAGCCATTTCGTTGATCGCCTTGATCACTGGTTGCATTTGCTCGTGACCAAAGACAACCGCGCCCAACATCACTTCTTCAGACAGTTCTTTGGCTTCAGACTCAACCATCATCACCGCAGATTCAGTTGCACCAACCACCAGATCCAATGCAGAGTCTTTCAGCAATGAAACATCAGGGTTTAATACATACTCGCCATTGATATAACCTACTCGTGCCGCACCTAATGGGCCGTAGAAAGGAATACCAGACAATGCCAATGCCGCAGAGGCACCGATCACCGCCGGGATATCGGAATCAATTTCCGGATCCAGTGACAGCACCGTCGCCACGACCTGCACTTCGTTATAGAACGCATCAGGGAACAGCGGACGCAATGGACGGTCGATCAAACGTGCAGTCAGTGTTTCTTTTTCAGAAGGACGGCCTTCGCGCTTGAAGAAACCACCAGGAATACGGCCAGCCGCATAAGTCTTCTCTTGGTAATCCACGGTCAATGGAAAGAAATCCTGACCTTCTTTCACTTCTCGCTTGGCAGTCACAGCCACCAGCACAACGGTATCCCCGTAGCTGACGATCACTGCCGCATCAGATTGGCGTGCAATTTCACCTGTTTCCAATGTCAGGGTATGCGCACCAAACGGGATGCTTCTTTTAGTAATTTCAAACATATTTTTCCTTTTCTCTACCATGGCTATTCACTACCTAATAGCCAATCTCAATAATGAAAAGACAGCATTCGCTTACTGCGTTTAAGCGCTCCTCATTGGGTTGCTGGACGCGCGACGGCTGTATTTCCCGATTTGTGGTGACTTCCATCAACACGCTGCATCTGCTTATCCAGCTGCAACGCACTCACAGAAGCCACCGCGTTTTTGGTGATTTTTTAAAGCAAAAAAGCCGAGGCAATCACCATGCCATCGGCTTTTATTTCGTTAAAAGTGAACAGTGTTAAGTGTCACACTTCAACCAAATTATTTACGCAGGTTCAAGCGCTCGATCAGCGTTTGATAGCGGCTAACGTCTTTACCTTTGAGGTAGTCCAGCAAACGACGACGCTGGCTAACCATGGCCAACAGACCACGACGTGAGTGGTTGTCTTTTTTGTTGGATTTGAAATGCTCAGTCAGGTAAGTGATACGGTTAGTCAACAAAGCCACTTGTACTTCCGGGCTTGCGGTATCACCTTCACTGCGTTGGTATTCTTTAATGATTTTTGCGGATTGTTCTGCGGTAACAGCCATCTTTTTTCCTTTGAGTTAGCGTCAATGTCGCGGCAGCCAAGCAACCTATTTGCCTTACCACGCCGACATTCAAATTACACGAACCGCGCATTATATCGGCAAGTCCCTGCCTTGCATAGTCTTTTATAGGATTAAGCTTCTGTTTTTATGAATTAATTTCTGACTCATGGCCCCGATACAAGCTATAAGAAATCATCATAAAAACCTGCCTGGGCTGGCACTGCGCCGCGAATGCCGCAAATCGAGGCGGCAAACCAGGCGGCACGTGTCAACATGGTTTGCCGCGACCAACCGGCCAGCAATCCACGGATAACCACTGCCGTATACGCATCACCCGCCCCCACGCTATCGACAAAAGGCGATTGCAATTTCATCGGTGGCGCTCTAAAACCATTGCCATAAGCATCCAGCCAGAAACTGCCCTGCTCGCCACAGGTGACAAACACCTCACTCAAACCGAACACCATTAGCAACTGCCGCGCCAGGTCGTTAATATCTGACGACACAGGCAAGCCCACCAGCGCGCACACCTCCGGCAACTCTTCATGATTAATTTTCAGGAGATCTGCGGCCTGCAATACCTGGCGCAGGCTGTGCGCGTCATACCACGGCGCACGCAAGTTAATGTCGCAAAAAACCGTGGCTGTACACATTTTTAGCCATTGGTCAGCCAGCGCCTGCATAGGCGCATGCCGCAATGCCAGCGAGCCGATATAGACCAGGCGTGGCGGATGCTGCTTAGTTAAGGCTTGCACCGGCGGCCACTGCAAGTCATCGTAGGCTTGCTGATCCAGAATTTCAAAGCGGTGACCGTGTGCGTCCAAATGCACCATGACCTGCCCGCTGGGCAAAGTATCAGAATGTTGCACGCCAGCAATCGACAAGCCGCAATCTTGCATCTCGTCGACAATACGCTCGCCCAGCGCATCTTTGCCCACCGCCGTCAGCAAATGCACCTCCAGCCCAAAGGCATGGCAATGCCTGGCGACGTTATAAGGCGCACCGCCTATAATGGTTCGTTCGGGAAACACATCCCCCAGCACTTCACCCAAAATCATGATGGCATTCGACATCCGCTTTATCCTATTTTCCACACCCACCCAATCCCATTAACAAACCCTCACTTTTGTGACTCGCACTGACGCAGATTGTTTCAATAACCTGCCAAACCGGCCACACTGAGCATGATTCAACCGGCTCGCAAGCGGCATAAAATAACCTATGTGCAGCATATCAGGATTTTTTTTATCTTTTGTGTGCATTCTTGGCGATCTTTGCTATAATGCGCGTCTTGCAATTCGGGACATGCCCAAATTGCTGTTGGCCAGATAGCTCAGTCGGTAGAGCAGAGGATTGAAAATCCTCGTGTCGGCAGTTCGATTCTGCCTCTGGCCACCACTTCCTTACCTGCCTCTCGGCGCACTTCTTTTTCTGGGTTTGTTGATGTCATTAAAACACTTAACACCGGATGAGTTACACCCATTACTAAACGATCCATCATTGCTGCTTGTTGATATCCGCAATGATCACGAGCTGGTTTCCGGCATTTTGCCCGGTGCACTGCATGTACCTTTAGGCAATCTGACCGCCGTATTCGACCAGTTTCCCCAAGACAAAAAAATTGTGTTTTATTGCCGCAGCGGCGTGCGCTCGGTGTCCGCAGGCGAATTTGCGCTGGCGCAAGGCCGCACCGATGTTTCTCATCTCGCAGGCGGCATCCTGGCCTGGGCGCGTGCTGGCCTACCCATACAAGCGGCTTAACTTATTTTCAGGAAAGCTCATGCAATTCGATAAAGATCTTGATGCCCGCAACTTGAACTGCCCGCTGCCTATCCTACGCTGCAAAAAAGCCCTGAATGAGCTGACGGCTGAACAAGTGCTTAAAATCACTGCCACAGACCCTGGCTCCAAAAAAGACTTTGACGCTTTTTGCCGTCAAACTGGCCATACCTTGCTGGACACACAAGAAGCCGAAGGCGTATTCACCTTCTGGATCCGCAAACGCAGCGCTTAAGCCTGCGCCTCGTTTCAAATTAAAAAGCCCGCAATTGCGGGCTTTTTATAGCTAGGCGATTCGCTTATTTGGCTTGCTCAAGGCTACCCATGGCTTTCGGGAAGGTGACCACGCCCCAAGGCATGTTTTTCACTTCTACCTGGCTGGTCACTTCCAGCTTGTCGGCATCAATCACCAGCACAGCATCAGACTTACCACAGGCCAGCAAGATATTCTTGTTGTCCGGGGTAAAGCTGAAATGCCAGCAACGGTTAGCCGTGGGCACTTCTTTCAGCTTTTCAAAGGATTTGGCATCAAACACTTGCAGCAATTTGGCTTTATTGGTGGCCACAAAAATACGCTCGCCTTTGCTATCGTAAGCAATGCCGTAAGGTGTTTCAGCCGTATCCACGGTGCGCACCACATTAAAGTCTTTATCCATCACCAGAAACTTGTTCCCAAACTCCAGCGTTGCCAGATAGGTGTTGCCATCAGGAGAAACTTTAATACCGCGCGGTCTATCACCATACTCATGTGTCGCGATGGTCTTCACCAGTTCGCCGGTCTCAATATTGTGCACAGTCACGGTGTTATCTGCTTCATTGGTAATCACCAGTTGCTTGCCATCTGCTGAAAACTCCAGGCCTTCCGTTTCCGGGCCGCCGGTAATTTCACGGATTTTTTCGCCTTTGCTCAAATCCACCACTGCAATTTTGGCCGGAATTTTTTCATCATCGTCATCGTCCTCTTCATGCTTTTCACCTGGTTTAGGTGGCGGACCAGCTTTGGCGCTTGGCTCAGACGACACATAAGCAAAGTTACCGCTAATACGCACGAACTCAGGGTTTTTACCCACCTCAATTTGCTTCACAACCTCGCCGGTGGCCGTATCAATAACAGAAACACTGCCATTCTCACGCGTGGCAACGACTAACTGCTTGCCATCGTCCGTCACCGCCAGGCCGCGCGGTCCTTGTGCCTTGACGTCAAATTGCTTGGTGACCTGCATGGTCGCCAGGTCAATCACGTTCACGCCAGCATCTTGCGTAGACACATAAGCCACAGCGCCTGCGACCTCAGCGGCTGGCGCGGCGGCTTCGGCGGCCGGCTCTTCCTGCTTGTTACAGGCTGCCACACTGGCGACTAATGCCAGTAATAGCAAGCTCATGCGCGTACGACGCGCCATTGATGAATTCAACATTGCATTTATCTCCTGATTTTTTTATTAAAGCTTATAGTTGCAGCAAGAATCATACTCGCCGACAAACCACGGCGCACAACTACTTTTCACATCACCACCGCCAACAAAGGCTGTAAACAGCCACCATATTGGCTATTTATAACCAATTACCCTAGAAATAAGCGATAGGCCGGATTCTGACTTTCATCCCAGTAAGGGTAACCCAGTTGTTGCAAAAACTGCTCAAAAGCAGCCTTATCCTCTGGCGGCACCTGCATCCCCACCAACACACGGCCAAAATCGGCGCCATGATTACGGTAGTGAAACAAGCTGATGTTCCAGTTGTGACCCATGGATTCGAGAAAGTTCATTAAAGCGCCCGGTTTTTCCGGGAACTCAAAGCGGTAAACCACTTCGTTTTGTGCCTGTGGCGCATGCCCACCGACCAGGTGGCGCAAATGCAGCTTGGCCATTTCGTTATCGCTCAAATTCAGCGTTGGCAAGCCCGCAGCCTCCAATGTGCTGGCGATCTCAGTCGCCTCCGCCGGGTTATGCACGGCCAGGCCAACAAAAATATGCGCCTGCTTGTTATCAGAAAAACGGTAATTGAATTCAGTGATATTCCGGCTACCCAATTGGCGACAAAATGCTTTAAACGCCCCCGGCGTTTCAGGAATCGTCACCGCAAACACGGCTTCACGGTGCTCACCCAGCTCGGCGCGCTCAGCGATAAAGCGCAGGCGGTCAAAATTCATATTGGCGCCAGAAGCGACGGCAATCATAGTTTTGCCTTGCAACTGGTGTTTTTCGCTGTAGGCTTTCAAGCCGGCTAAGGCCAAGGCACCGGCAGGTTCGAGAATACTGCGCGTGTCTTCAAACACATCTTTAATCGCGGCACACACTTCATCGTTGTCGACCACAATCATCTCGTCAACATACTGCTGCACCAGGGCAAAGGTATGCTCGCCCACCTGCTTCACCGCAGCGCCATCTGCAAACAAGCCGACTTGCTCCAGCATCACGCGCTGTCCAAGTTTCACTGACTCTGTCATCGCTTCCGCATCTTGCGCCTCAACGCCAATCACTTTGATCTCCGGGCGCACGGCTTTGATATATGCCGCAATCCCCGCCAGTAAACCGCCACCGCCGACACAGCAGAAAATCGCTTCTATCGGCTCCGGGTGATCCTGCACAATTTCCAGCGCAATCGTGCCCTGACCGGCAATCACGTCCGGGTCATCATACGGGTGTACAAAGGTCAGACCTTCGCTTTGCTCTACTTTGAGGGCATGCGCATAGGCATCAGAATAACTGTCGCCAAACAGCACCACCTCGGCCCCACGCGAACGCACCGCATTGACCTTAATCGCCGGGGTTGTCGTCGGCATCACAATCACGGCACGGCAGCCCATCTTTTGTGCACTCAGCGCCACACCTTGCGCATGGTTGCCGGCACTGGCACAAATCACACCACGCGCCAGCGCATCGGGCGGTAAATTGGCCATTTTGTTATAAGCACCACGCAGCTTGAATGAAAACACCGGCTGCATATCTTCACGCTTCAATAACACCCGATTTTTAAAGCGGGCAGACAGGTTAGGCATCTCATCCAAAGGCGTGTGTCTGGCCACAGCATAGACTTGGGAGTGTTCGATTTTTTCGCGGTAATTGATGGTCATGAAAGGCGTTAAGATTTTAAAACCGCAGGGTTGCAGTGTATGATAGAGAATTGTTTGTATTATAAAGAATTAATCAAGGATTGAAGCAAATGGCAATGGATAAAGCACAACAAGACGCACTGAAACTGGAAGTAGCGAAAGCCGCTGTGACTTATGTAAAAGACGGCATTATCGGCGTGGGTACAGGCTCAACCGCCAATTTCTTTATTGATGAACTCGCCAAAGTAAAACATAAAATTACCGGCGCGGTGGCCAGCTCAGAAGCGACGGCACAACGCTTGCGTGCCCACGGCATTGAAGTATTTGATTTGAACAGCGTCGACAGCCTGGATATTTATGTAGACGGTGCCGACGAAATCACTGAACACATGCACATGCTCAAAGGCGGTGGTGGTGCGTTAACCCGTGAAAAAATCGTAGCCGCCGTCGCCAAATCTTTTATCTGTATCTGCGACGAAAGCAAATTCGTACCCGTATTGGGCAAGTTCCCGCTGCCGGTAGAAGTGTTGCCAATGGCACGCAGCCATGTCGCTCGCGAACTGGTCAAATTGGGCGGCCAACCACAGTTGCGTGACTTCACCACAGACAACGGCAACCTGATCCTGGACGTGCACGGCCTGACCATTAGCGACCCAATCGCACTGGAAGCCAAAATCAATGCCATCGTTGGCGTCGTCACCAATGGCCTGTTCGCAGCGCGCCCAGCTAACGTCTTGTTGCTGGCCACGCCAAACGGTGTCAAAACACTGACAAAGTAATTGCAAAATTATCATGAAGTTGTCATATTGTGCTGGTAACCTGCACCGGCACAATAATTAGGAAAATTTGTCATGCAATTTGAACATACCTCTAAACAATATGATGTTGAACTGGAATCAGTACGTGCCAAGGTTCTGGAAATGGGGGGACTGGTTGAGCAGCAGATTGTGAATGCGCTGGAGGCACTCACCAGTGCCGATGTAAATCTGGCCAAGGATGTGATGGAGCGTGACACACGCGTCAATGCACTCGAAGTACAAGTCGACGAGGATTGCAGCCATATCATCGCCCGCAGACAACCTGCTGCACGTGATTTGCGCATGATCATGATGATGGTGAAAACCATCACCGACCTTGAGCGTATTGGCGACGAGGCCACCAAAATTGCCCGTACGGCACAGCGCATCTACGAACAAGACCGCATGTACAAACCCCGTTTTAATGAGATTAAAACCATGGTCGGGATTGTGCGTGAAATGCTACGCACCTCATTAGACTCTTTCGCCCGCCTGGACGTGAGCCAGACGGTAGAAGTGGCCAAGCAAGATGAGCAAGTGGACGAGCAATTCCGCGCCGCCATGCGTCAGCTGATTACGTTTATGCTGGAAGATCCACGCACCATTTCCATGTCACTGGAAGTGCTGTTTGTAGCGAAAGCGATTGAGCGTATTGGCGACCATGCCAAAAACATTTCTGAATACGTCGTCTATATGGTGAAAGGCAAAGATGTGCGCCACACCAGCCTGGAAGACATTCAGCGCGAAACGCAATCTTAAGATGGTTCCAAAACAAAAAAGCACTCCTGGGAGTGCTTTTTTTTAATGCCTTCAATCAAATGCACGAATTAAGCGCTGGGCGGCACATAACCACTCGCGACATCAGCACCATCACCAAAGAAGTACTTTTCAGTCTGCTCGGCCAAATACTTTCTGGCGCTGGCATCAGCCAGACTCAAACGGTTTTCGTTAACCAGCATGGTTTGCTGCTTCAACCAGCCTGCCCAGGCCTCTTTGGAGACGTGCATATAAATCCTTTTGCCCAACTCACCGGGATAAGGCGGGAAATCCATGCCCTCAAGCTCTTTGCCCAGTTTCACACATTGCACCAATCTTGCCATGTTCGTTCCTCACTATACTGCTAAAAGCGCTATCATAGCGCATGTTAAAATCTGATGTCGCAATTTAGAGATAAACCATGCAAAACAATCAATCATCTAGCCACCAGGAAAGCCCGTTTAAAGGCAAAACTGGTCTTCGTCGTTTAATCAATGCTTTTGGCTACTCCATGGATGGCTTTAAAGCCGCCTACCAACATGAAGATGCCTTCCGCCAGGAGGTCTGGCTGTCACTGGTATTGATTCCACTGGCATTTTATCTCGAAGCAGAAGCCTTGCACCGCATCCTGATGGTCGGCAGCGTGCTGTTGGTGATGATTGTCGAGTTACTGAACTCAGCCGTGGAGGCCGTGGTCGATCGCGTGTCCATTGAACGCCACGCCCTTGCCAAGCGCGCCAAGGATATTGGCAGTGCGGCCGTATTACTGGCACTGATTAACCTGGGCGTAGTATGGGGCTTGATCCTGCTAGGTTAATGTCACCAATCGCACCATAATTGGCAGCAATAAAAAAGGTTGGCAATGCCAACCTTTTTTATTCATCCATTTACCTTAGAAATCAGCCCTGGCACCGAGCAGGATAGACCGTGCGCCTGCTGGCGAAATATCCTTGAGAAAAGATGCGTGTTCGCGAATCTCATCATTGAGCAGGTTATTGGCTTTGGCAAATAACTCGACGTGATATTTCACAGGCAACTTGTACGCAACCAGAGCACTCAGGTTGGTGTAACCGTTGGTTTTCAACTCGTTCTCAGCCACATCGTTTTGCTTAAAGGCATGCAACACATCTAGACGCGCATTCCAGCCTCCCAGATGGTAATCCAGACCGCCACCCAGGCGCAAAGGTGAGATACGCGGCAGATAGTCATTATTGCGCGTGTCTTTGGCATGCACATAGTCACCACGCAACTTCAGCGCCCACTCATCATTCAAGGCAAACTTGCCTTCCAGCTCCACGCCTTTAAATAGGGCTGGGACAGCTCTAAATTCAGCTTCAGGCAACAATTCGCCATCAACCAGCACCGAGTTGCCTGTATTAAACACGCCAATGAAATTTTGGAACTTGGTCGCATAAGCGCCCAAAGTGACGCTGTTGCCTCCCGACTTCCATTTCAGTTGCGCATCTATGCCATTCGAACGCTCTTTTTTAAGCTGCGTGCTACCCACCTCAAATTGGCCAGTGGCAATATGCGCCCCGTTGGCATACAACTCAAAATAACTTGGCGCGCGTTCGTTATGTGACAGGTTGAACGTGGCGTTCCAACTGTCATTAATGGCATACAGCCCTCCCAAGGCAAAGCTGCTAGGATTAAAACTTTTATTTTGCCCAGCGCCAAAATTGGCACTATCCGCTGAATTAACGGTTGTTTCACCCGTACGGCCACCAAACGTCAGCTTGTGCTGATTAATCGCATACTCTTCATACACATACACAGACTGGTCTTGCGTGGTCACGCTAGGCACAAATGCCTCTTCGCCCAGTGCCTGGAAACGCGTATTCTGGAACTGGTAACCCAACACGCCATTAATCCCGGCAAAAGAAGCATGCGTTGCTTCCAGGCTACCCTGGACACCGCGGTTCTTAAACGTAGTGCCGACCACGCCATCTTCCAGTTCAACGTGCTGATAGTCTGTGTGCGCCATACGCAGCTTGAGTTTTTGTAAGGGCCCTTTTAAATCACGCACCTCACCCGCTAACTCCAGGCGTTTGTTTTGCATGTCAATGCGCACATTGTCTTCTGCCACCGTGCCATAGTTATTATTGGAGTCTGCATAAGACACACCGAGGTAACCGGTATCAAAGGTCCAGGCCGCCCCTAATGCACCGCCATTAGCGAGCGCATCGCTATTATTCAGTTTGCCATTGCCTTTGCTATCTCGCGCCGTGCCGTCTGCACGACTTTTACGTTTTGAAACCGCATAACCAGGAATCTCCAGGTCACTGGTTTCGCGGCTGTAAACATCTGCATGCAGCGCAAATACGCCGTTACCGACATCCATCACTGCCGCCCCGTTACGGGTATTATCCGGCCCACCAAACCGCGCTTCCGCACGACCGGTATAGCCATCGAGTGACTCTTTGGGAATACGATGGTCAATGGCATTCACCACACCACCCATGGCGCTACCGCCATAGAGCAAAGCCGCAGGTCCGCGTACCACATCAATTTGTTCAATAATCAGCGGATCAATACCAACGGCATGGTCAAAACTCAGGGAAGACGCATCCAGCACGCCAACACCGTTTTGCATGATACGTACACGTTCGCCATCCATGCCGCGGATAATCGGGCGTGAAGCATTAGGGCCAAACTGTGTAGAAGTAACGCCTGGAATGCCATTGAGCGTTTCACCTAATGTGCCCTGGCGACGCAAACTCAATTCGCGCCCGCCAATCACCGACACAGGGACGACCATATCATCAGAAGCGACACCTAAAGGATTACCCGTGACCGGGACTTGATCAAGATCGATGTTTGAAGTGTTATCTGCAGCGAAGACAGGGGTGGTTAATGCGGCCATCATCGCTAGCCATAGCGGTTTTTGACGCCAGGAATGTGGCGTCATGCTGTTGATCATATTCATTGTTATTTCCAGACACGATAGAGACAGTGCGCGTTGCACTGTACTCAGAATAAATAAGCGCCAGAGATGGCTAATGCCAATCCAGGAGCGCGATTAATATCAGGCGGAAATAATGAAAGGTGGGGCGCGCGCAGAATAAACGGCGACGCAACTGGTCACGACCGCGAACACCGCGGCGATTGGAGGCGTAAATCCGTTGAGTGGAGGCAAACTCCACTGCGGCGTTTGCGTCAGCGCAGCTGCGGCATGTGCCAGGCTGATACACAAGGTACAAGGTTCATTGCCTTGTTTTTTGTCAGGCTGAGACTGTTGCGTCAGCTCTTTGATATGGCTGATTTCGTGCGTCGCAATGCCGGTTTGCGCAATGGCAAACAGCACCGACAACAGGAAATAGACATAAAAACGCTTTAACATATTGAATATATTAACATATATTTATGACAATTGAGTGAACGGTCACGCCTAATGCAGCCATGCCGCGAGGATAGACTCCACGGCATTGGCGTTTTGCGCGGGCACATAGCCGCCTTCCAGCATCCATAGCATACGCCCTTGCGCGTAGGTATCCGCCAGCTGTTTAATACGGGTAGCGATCCTGCCATAGCCTTCATCAGAATATTGCAACGCGCCCAAACGATCACCCGCATGTGCATCCAGCCCGGCCGATACCAGGATCAGTTGCGGACGGAATTGCTGCATGGCAGGCACCAGCTGCTGGTCTAATGCGTGCAAAAGCACCTGCTCGTTGCTGCCCGGGGGTACGTCCACATTCATCGTGTAGCCGAGCCCGGCACCAATACCCTGCTCAGAAGGACGGCCACTGCCGGGATATAGCGGGTGCTGATGCGCACTGAAATAAAAAACGCTGTTATCTGCCTCAAAAATCGCCTGTGTGCCATTGCCATGATGCACGTCGATATCGACAATTAAAATGCGTTGAATGCCATAACGTTGTTGCGCATAACGCGCGGCGACGGCGATATGATTGGTCAGGCAAAACCCCATACCGCGCTCGCGGGTGGCATGATGCCCGGGTGGCCGTACCAGGGCAAATGCCGCCGCTGACTGCTGTGTCATCACTGCATCGATACCGGCTATCCCCGCCCCGGAAGCCAATGCCGCCACGGCTACCGAGTGCTGTGAGATCACGGTGTCACCGGTGCTAAGCGGCTGGTGCGCTCCGGCATGGACGCGTGCCTGTTCGGCATCCAGTAGATCCAGATAGGCGGCACTATGCACACGCAATAAGTCTTCGCGCGTAGCCGCAGCAAACGCAGGCCAGCGTAAAAACGGCCGCAATGACGCACTATGCTGCAATCGCTCCACAATCGCACTGACGCGGCGCGCTTGCTCCGGGTGATCGGGCCCAGGATCATGGGCTTCAAAACGTGTGTCGTACAGTATGCTAATGGTCGTCTTGGCCGGGGCGGCGGATACGTCACCTTGCGCCGCAGCCTCAGGCAAACAAGGCAGCAAGAGACTCAACACAAGCGGAGTAAGGCATCGCCTCATGGATACTGGCCCAATAGAGTAAGCCTATGATTGTAGAAACTTGCCGCGACAGTGGCAAGTCAGCTGGTCAGCTTATAGATTGACGACGCGCTTCGGCGCGACGCGACCATCACGCTGCTGAAAACCGACGCCAAGAAACAGGCCAGCTTCACTGTAAATGCGCAGCTCACCTGCCGGAATACTGCCTGATACCCACACCGGATTGCCCTGTTTAAAATAATAAGCCGCATCTTCTTGCAGCAGGATTTTGGGTAAAGCCGTGATCGCCGTATCTACCGGCAGCAGCAAGGCATCACGCTGTTCAGCGGTCATCTGCTCCAGTGCTTCAATGCTCACTGTATGCGCAATTTGATAAGTGGCGGTCGCCGTGCGGCGTAAAGCCGTTAAATGCGCCCCTGCCTGCAAGACTTTACCAATATCCTCACCCAGGGTGCGAATATAAGTGCCCTTGCTGCAGCACACTTCAATCTCTGCACTGTTATCAGCACACCCCAGCACGCGTAGCGCATGAATAGTCACTTGGCGTGGCGCACGCTCCAGCTCGACACCATCGCGCGCGTATTCATATAAAGGCTTACCGTTCACTTTAAGTGCCGAATACATGGGCGGCACCTGGGTAATTTCACCCATAAATTGCGGCAACACACGTTCAACATCTTCGCGCGTGATATGACAGTCCACCTGGCTGATCACGTCACCTTCTTTATCGCCAGTCGTTGTGGTGACACCAAACCTGACTGTGGCGACATAGGTTTTATTTTCATCGGTTAAATGCTGTGCAAACTTGGTTGCCTCGCCCAGGCAAATCGGCAACACACCGGTTGCCAGAGGATCCAGCGTGCCGGTATGCCCGGCTTTTTGCGCCTGATATAACCATTTGACCTTTTGCAAGGCCTGGTTGGAGGAAAAGCCATACGGCTTGTCGAGCAATAACACACCACTTATGGCGCGTTTAATGCGTTTGATTTGCATAGCTGAAGAGGATAAAAATTAGTCTTGCGGAGGCGTATCGGACAAAGCTTGATTGATCAGCTTGTCCATATGCATGCCGCGGTCTATGGATTCGTCATAGACAAAATGCAATTGTGGCACAGTACGTATCATCATGCGCTTACCCAATTGCGAACGCAGAAAACCTGCCGCTTTTTCCAGGCCAGCCTGCAAGCCTTTGCTATTCTTTTGCGCCGTATAAAAAACCTTGGCGTGTGCCATGTCACCAGTCACCTCGACCCCAGTCAAAGTGACCATCTGCACGCGCGGATCTTTGACCTCGAACATGAGCAAATCCGCCAGTTCACGGCGCATTTGCTCAGAGATTCTGTCATTGCGGGAAAATGCCTTGGCCATTACAGCGTTCTAGCCACTTCAACGACTTCGTAGACTTCCAGGATATCGCCCACTTCGATCTCGTTGTAGTTCTTGAGAGAGAGGCCGCACTCGAAGTTGTTTTTGACTTCTTTAACGTCATCTTTAAAGCGTTTCAGCGAATCCAGCTCACCCGTGTGAATAATCACATTGTTGCGCAACACGCGTACTTTGGAGTTACGTTTAACCATACCATCCTGTACGTAACAACCAGCCACAGCACCCACTTTAGAAATACGGTAAACCTCACGGATTTCTACCGTACCAATCATTTGCTCTTTCTGCTCAGGCGCCAACATGCCACCCAGGGCCGCCTTGATTTCATCGACAGCTTCGTAAATGATGTTGTAGTAGCGCAGGTCTACATCCAGGTTCTCGACCAACTTACGGGCACCGGCATCAGCACGCACGTTAAAGCCAATCAACACCGCTTTGGACGCCGCAGCCAGGTTCACATCAGACTCGCTGATCGCACCCACCGCAGTATGAATAATATTGACGCGCACTTCGCTGGTAGACAGTTTCTGCAAGCTGGTGGTCAAGGCTTCGAAAGAACCCTGAACATCTGACTTGATAATCAGGTTCAGTGTTTGCACTGCGCCTTCACCCATATTTTCAAAAATATTTTCCAGCTTGGCTGCATGCTGTTTAGCCAGTTTCACATCACGGAACTTGCCTTGACGGAACAATGCAATTTCACGTGCCTTACGTTCGTCATTCAACACAATGGTCTCTTCACCGGCACTCGGTACATCAGACAAACCAAGCACTTCTACCGGAATAGAAGGACCTGCTTCTTTAATATCATTGCCGTTCTCATCCAACATGGCACGTACGCGACCATAAGCGGTACCCGCCAGCAACATATCGCCGCGGCGTAATATGCCGGACTGTACCAATACGGTAGTCACAGGGCCACGGCCTTTATCCAGGCGACCTTCAATCACCAGGCCGGTGGCCGGGGTGTTTTGTGGTGCCATCAGTTCAAGCACTTCAGCCTGTAACAACACAGCTTCTAATAACTCATCAATTCCTTTGCCGGTTTTGGCGGACACTTCACGGAACATGGCTTCACCACCATATTCTTCCGGCACCACTTCATGTGTAATCAGTTCACTTTTGACGCGTTCTGGCTGCGCTTCTGGTTTATCGACCTTGTTGATCGCGACCACGATAGGCACGTTACCTGCCTTGGCATGGTGAATCGCTTCAATGGTTTGTGGCATCACGCCATCATCGGCAGACACCACCAGAATCACAATATCAGTCGCTTTGGCACCACGTGCACGCATGGCGGTAAACGCCTCGTGACCAGGGGTATCGAGGAAAGTGACCATGCCGCGCGGGGTTTCCACGTGATAAGCACCGATATGCTGTGTAATGCCACCGGCTTCGCCAGATGCAACACGGCTGCGACGAATATAGTCCAGCAACGAGGTTTTACCATGGTCAACGTGACCCATAACGGTAACGACAGGCGGACGCGCTTGCATCACGGCTTCAACCGTTTCGGTTTCTTCCAGGAAGCTCTCAGGGTCATTAGCGGCGGCAGCTTGTGCCTTATGGCCCATTTCTTCAACCAGAATGATCGCGGTGTCTTGATCCAAGACCTGGTTGATGGTCACCATCATGCCCATTTTCATCAAGGCCTTAATCACTTCGGCAGCCTTCACTGACATCTTATGTGCCAAATCAGCCACTGAAATCGTTTCAGGCACCATGACTTCTTTGATCAAGGGCTCAGTTGGCGCATTGAATGCGTGCTGATCATCTTTGCTTGATTTGTGATGCTTGCCTTTGGGTGTGCGCCAGCCTTGGGCACCAGCAGCAGCAGGGGCATCACCACGGGTTTTAATGCCACGTTTTTTATTTTCGTTGTCAGTCCAATCGCGGTTATCGGTCTTGGCTTTCTTGTCTTTGCTTTCAGGCTTGTCAGCGACTTTATTCGCTGGCTTGTGCAATGTACCTTCAGACAATTTGGTCGCGGCCGGTTTGTTTTTAGCCGCTTCTGCTTCAGCCTGGCGTTTGGCCTCTTCTTCAGCACGACGCAGGGTCAATGCCTGCTTACGCTTCACATCCTCAGCTTGCAGGGCAGCCAATTTGGCAGCGCGCACAGCTTCATTCTCGCGCAAGGCAATTTCTTGTGCAGAAAGCACAGCCGCTTTTTTCACGACCACCGGGACTTCCGCCACAGGCGCAGCTTCAGCAACAGGCACTTCAACTGGCTCAGGTTCCGGCTCTGGTAAGACTTCAGGCACTTCTTCCACCACGGGCGCTTCAACAACCACTTCTTCAATTTCTGGTGGCAGCTCTTCCAACACCTCAGGCAAAACACTTTCAGCTTCATCGTACGCAGCATCTACTGGCTGGTCATAGCCAAGCTCCGGGCGCTCCAGCACGCGTTTTTTGCGCACTTCTACCTGAATGGTTCGTGCTTTACCTGAACTATCGAGTTTTTTGATCTCGGTGTTTTGTTTGCGGGTTAAAGTGATTTTATTTTTGGGGGCATTCGCCGCACCATGCTCTTTACGCAAGTAATCCAGCAAGGCAGCCTTGTCACCTTCTTCCAAAAAATCATCCACAGACGTTTTATTAACGCCTGCGCTTTTCAGTTGCTCGATGAGCAGAGTCGTTGGAAGACCCAGCTCTGCGGCAAATTGTGCGACGGTTGAAAGTGCCATGTACTGCTCCAGTTCAATTACTTTATTTTTTAATTAAGATGTATGCATGATGTCTTAACCGCATAGGTTACTTAAACCAAGGTGCACGTGCGGTCATAATCAATGACTTGGCACGCTCTTCATCTATTCCTGTCAACTCGACCAACTCATCGACGGCTAGCTCAGCCAGATCTTCACTGGTGTGGATTTCGCTCGCAGCCAGTTTGTGGGCTGTATCTGCATCCATGCCGTCCAGTGTCATCAAGTCGTTGGTGTCTTCTTCGACCTTCTCTTCTTTGGCAATGGCCTCTGTCAGCAAAGCCGCACGCGCACGCGAGCGCAACTCATTGATGGTATCTTCATCAAATGCTTCGATTTCAGACATTTCAGCCAATGGCACATAAGCGATTTCTTCCAGCGTGCTAAAGCCTTCTTGCACCAGAATATCAGCCACTTCTTCATCCACGTCCAGCTTTTCAATAAACAACTGGCTGATCTTAGCGTACTCATCCTGACTCTTCTGTGCAGCTGCTTCTTCAGTCAGAATATTCAAATTCCAACCGGTTAACTCTGAAGCCAGGCGTACGTTTTGACCGTTACGGCCAATGGCGACGGCCAACTGCTCTTCATTCACAACCACATCCATGCTGTGCGCATCTTCATCAACCACGATGGAGGTCACTTCAGCCGGGGCCAGTGCATTGATCACAAACTGCGCCGGGTCCATACTCCACAACACGATATCTACACGCTCACCACCGAGCTCAGACGTGACTGCCTGTACGCGTGAACCACGCATACCAACGCAAGTACCAACTGGATCCAGGCGTTGATCATTGGTTTTAACCGCAATTTTAGAGCGCAAGCCCGGGTCACGTGCCGCAGAGCGAATCTCTAATAAACCTTCTTCAATTTCCGGCACTTCCAGCTCAAACAAGCGCTTGAGGAAATCTGGCGCCACGCGTGACAGTATCAGTTGCGGGCCACGGCCACCGCGATCGACGCGAGACAGATAAGCACGCACACGGTCACCGACACGCAGGTTTTCTTTCTGGATCATGGCTTCGCGAGGCAACAGGCACTCAATACGACCAACTTCGATGATCGCATTGCCTTTTTCCATACGCTTGATCACGCCAGTCACCAGGCTCTCACCGCGGGCCAGGAAATCCTGAATCATTTGCTCGCGCTCAGCTTCGCGCACTTTCTGCAAAATCACTTGCTTGGCAGCTTGTGCCCCAATACGGCCAAAGGAGATCGACTCTAATGGCTCTTCGTAGTAATCACCAATCTGTCTGCTGGCTGCACGCTCATCCTCTTCATCGAATTGGTAAGCAGAGCTTTCCAGCAGGTCGTATTCCACATATTGCCAACGTCTAAAGGTTGCGTACTCACCGGTTTCGCGGTCAATTTCCACGCGGATATCAGCACCTTCTTCATGGTTCTTTTTCGTTGCCGAAGCCAATGCCAGTTCCAAGGCAGTAAAAATCACCTCTTTATCCACATTTTTTTCATGTGCAAGGGCATCAACCAACAACAATAATTCACGACTCATCGTAATCTCCAACTCACCGTACGGATTAGCTATAACAAATTAATCAAAGACAGGGCTCAAACGAGCCTTATCAATATTATCCAGCGACAATCTATAAATCCAGCCATCGCACTCAACTACTACCTTACCTTCTTCGACCCCTTGCAACAGCCCCAGAAATGTTTTTCTTGGCAGGCTGGTTTTTGTCGCTTTAGGGCCATCGTCCTGAATACCAATGCGCAATTTGATTTGCGCACGCTCACCGGCAAAGCGCACAAAATCCGTCTCTTTGCTCAACACACGATCCAAACCGGCAGAGGACACTTCAAGACGGTCATAATCAATATCCAGCTCGACCGTCAATACATTACCGAGCTGATTGCTGACCAACACGCAATCATCAATCGTCACGCTGTCTTTATTGTCTTTCGGCGTGAGTTTGTCGATAAACACGCGCAGCAACTTGCCACGATTGGCTGTTTCAAAATCAACCAACTCATACCCCAACTGGGTAACCGTCTTTTCAACCACCGAATGCAGGTTTTGCATACGCGCCCTTAATTCAAAACGTTACGTCCGAAAACAAAAAATGGGCGTAACGCCCATCTATCATTTCGATTATACCAAATTTCCTTTTAAATTCAAAGCTGGACATGCGATGCCCAGCAGTCAACGTAACGCAGCAAATCACCAGGAATTCACCCTCATTTTTTAATAGCCCACTTGGGTCAATGACAGCGGCCCACGAGTCTTTTACTATACTTAAAACGAGGGAGAAGACTCTAATTAACAACCGCCCAAGCGGTGCAAACAATAAGCAGTACAGATTTCATGGCAGTCTATTTTGAGCATATCTAAATAGACTTTAACCCGGTGCTTGCACCGGGTTTTTTTCTGCCCGCAAAATGCAAAGTATTGATTTCCAGAATGAGCAGGTTTTTACAAGCAGAGCATCTCTGTTTTGTATCTACTGCTGCTGCGCCTATGCAAGGTGTCGCCTTCAGATATTTTGAAGCAATAAAAAAGGCCTCAACACGCGAGTGTTGAGGCCTTTTTAGAATAGGAGCTTGGGGATGACCTACTTTCGCATACGAAGAGT
>NZ_BAUS01000009.1:0-399 GCF_000576615.1 Methylophilus sp. OH31
AATTTTTAAAGAACAGTCAGCTTCTAAGCCGTTTTCGTTACCGTTATTTCGTAACGAGGTGCGCATTATACAGAGGTTTTTTACTTCGTCAACAACTTTTATTTCGTTATCAACAGGCCTCTTTAAGATGTCACTTTTTACTTCTTTGCTTCAATTTAACTTATCGTTTTCTTGAAGCGAGCCGCGCATTTTACAGCGCTGGAGATTTTCGTCAAGCAAAAAATGAAACAATTTCTACTGAGAAAATCACTGGCTTACACTAATAAGCAAAAGCCCTCGGCCAAATTGGCCGAGGGCTTATATAGGGAGCTTGGGGATGACCTACTTTCGCATACGAAGAGTACACTATCATTGGCGCAAGTTCGTTTCACGGCCCTGTTCGAGATGGGAAGGGGTGGT
>NZ_BAUS01000008.1:0-3735 GCF_000576615.1 Methylophilus sp. OH31
TAATCGTTTCAACCGCTTCTGATACCGCAATAATCGGTTCTACGATCATATCCAGGGTGTTGTTCACACCTTCGATAATCTTGCGGAAATCACCGTTGTGTTTATCCACATCAGCTCGTACGGTAATGCGGCCTTCTTTAGACGCTTCTGCCAGCATGCTGGTATCGGCCACCAACGCGTTCACCGCTTCAATGCTGGTGTTCAGGTTGGTAATGATCTGGCTGTAATCGCCTGGATAATGTTCAGAAATTGTCGCTGGAATATGGCCTTTAGCGATATTGTCCAGGTACTCTGAAGTCACTGTCAGAGGTTTGACCACTGCATCCAGTGTGCTATTCAGGCCTTCAATCACTTTACGGAAGTCACCATTATGCTGATGCGTATCGGCACGGGTAGACAGCTGGCCATCTTGCGCGGCTTGTGCCAGTTTATTGGCATCGGCCACCAAAGCGTTCACTGCACCAATACACGTATTGAGGTTGTTAATGATCAGGCTGTAATCACCCTGATATTGCTCTTGAATACGCGCTGGAATCACGCCTTTGGCAATGTTGTCCAGGTAACTTGAAGTCACATTCAATGGTTTCACCACCGCATCTAATGTGCTGTTCATGCCTTCGACAATCGCACGGAAATCACCTTGATGCTTGCTCGCATCAGCGCGGGCAGACAAATTACCTTCAACCGCAGCATGTGCCAGTTCGTCGGCATCGCTCACCAGGCGTTTGATATTGCTACGTACCTGCTCAATCGCCTCATTCACAAAGGCCTTCTTGCCTGGGAACTGCTCCAGCGGCACATCCAGATTACCCTCACCAAATGCTTTTACCACTTCAATGGCACTGCGGTTCATTGCAATGTGACCAGCCACCATTTTATTGATGCCTGCGGCCATTTCAGAATAACCACCTTTAAAGCGTGTTTGATCAACGTTGCAATCAATATCGCCTTCATCATGCTGCTGGCTCACGTAATTCAAGGATTGCACCAAGCCATCCAGTGTGCGTTGCAACACACGGATAGAATAAGCCACGCTGGACTTGTCATCTTCAGGCAAGGTGATTTTCTGGTTCAAATTGCCTTCAACAAAGTTGCGGGCAATCACGGTTAATTCAGACGGTTCCATGCCCAATTGCTTGAACATATTACGCTTGATGTAAATCCCAATGGAAACCACTACGGCGAATGCAGCAAGTGCAATCGCAATCAACATAAAGATGGCGGTTTGTTTCACCGCAGCGGCTTGTTTGGCACTGTCTTTAGCCAGCTTATTATTAAACTGTCTGTGCTCGCGAATGGCTGTTTGTACGCCTTCAATCACCGCCTGGTTCGCCAGCAAAGCATCTCTGGCCTCTGTTTTCTTGTTAGAAAGCGAAAGGGTCAAGGTATTGCTACCCAAGACATCGTAAGCTTTAATCGCCTCGTAATCTTTACCCAAAAACTGCTTATCCTGCGGATCGCTGATAAAGTTGTCATAGCGCTTTAATGCGGCCATCAGTTTGCCGTGGGTCTCAGCCACTTCTTTTTCGATGATCTGCATTTTCGCATTGTCTGTATTCAGCATATGCTGCCAAATCAGGCTATTCAACTTTTCAAATTCACTCAGCGTATCATCTAGAATCTCGATACTCGGCGCGGCCATTTCATTGGCGAAATTGGTGTATTTAAACACCCGGTCTGTTTGGAAATAACTCACTCCCGCCAGCAGGAACAACCCCAAAGCTGCGACGGCAATCAGAATGTACATTCTCTTAGCAACACTCATAATTTAGACTCCTAAATCCATTTTTAAACTTTATAACCTTTTTGGCTTTCTTATATTTTCGGTTATCAATCTGGCAAACTAAACATTAATAAAGAAGCTTTTCATCTCTCTGTTTTCGCTCAAGTTTTCACCTGCCCTGCCGAGTATCCAGTATGAAAAATCATAAAAAATCCCCCTACGTTCAGGGGGATTCGCTGACTGAAAAAAGTCGATTATTTCTTCGCTTTTGAAGCGTCTGCAACTTCTACTTTTTTCTTGGCAGCACCGGCCTCTGCAACTGCGTCGCCTTTCATATGTGAAGAAGTCAGTTCAGCACTGCCCTCTTCATAACAAACGCGACCCATCATCGAAACGGTACATACTTCAGCGGCAAAAATCGGCGCCGAAAAAGCGGATAACGCAACGATAGTCAGGGCTGTGTTCAAAGTTTTTTTCATAAAGTCTCCATACAATTTAACAGGGAATAACAGTGGTTATTCTTTACCACTTAGTTACTTTTACGACGCTTCCAGCCGTTTCTTTAGCGACAAACAGGCGTTTTAACAGTTTAGTTACAATAAAAAAGCCGACTGCTTTACAGTCGGCTTTTTTTCATTCAAACCTCGCTAAAACTCTTCCCAATCGCCATCATCGGTACCCGTTTTCTTAAAGGTACTGGCCATGGTATGCCTGGCTGCTGGCGGAGCATTACCGCCACCTCCGGAGAGGACCCTGGACAAACTCTCAATCGCAGTATGTGTGTCTTTCGACCGCCTGGAGAAGTCACCGCCTAGCAAGAACTTGGCTTTATCCATATTTCTCGCTGCGACAGAGGCTAGAATGTCACCGACACTCTGGTGAAAGTCCGCGTGCGCATCTTTCAAATCTCGATACTCCTTGCGGTGGCTGTGTTGCTTGCCTTCGCCATATATCCATTTACCCAAGTCGCATTTATGATCACTGGCCGCATCGGCATGGTTAATAGGCTCTTTTTGTCGCCCATTCATATAGTCTATCAGCCGTGTTTTCCATTGTGCATGTGCCTTATTGGCGTCATCCAAAGAGAACTTTTTTGCGACGGCTCCTCCATGGGCACCGGGAAAACTTGTGACTGATTTTGCTGGTGCATGATAATGCTGGGCTGCACTTCTTGAATGGCTACTCGCACCACGTCCTTCCAGTTTAAACTGGCTAATGGCTGCCGTGAGCTGGTTGGCCTGATCGACCAGAGATTCAGCCGCCGCAGCTGCTTCCTCCACCAAGGCCGCATTCTGCTGCGTGGTTTCATCCATGCTGGTCACAGCCTGGTTCACTTGATCAATACCTGTCGTTTGCTCGGTAGATGCCGCGGAGATCTCGCTGATGATGTCGGCCACACGTTGTACTGAAGATACCACTTCGTCCATGGTGTTACCTGCATTCTCTACCAGCTTGGTGCCTTCTGTGGTTTTATTCACAGAGTCTGTGATCAGCTCTTTAATCTCTTTCGCTGCACTGGCTGAACGTTGGGCCAGGTTACGTACTTCACCCGCTACTACCGCAAAGCCACGGCCCTGCTCACCCGCTCTTGCTGCTTCTACCGCTGCGTTCAACGCCAGGATGTTGGTCTGGAACGCAATACCGTCAATCACCGAGATGATGTCCTCGATCTTTTTAGCACTTTCGTTGATCGCACTCATGGTGGCGACCACTTCGTTCACTACTTCACCGCCTTTGACAGCAACACCTGAAGCAGTCAGTGCCAGCTGGTTCGCCTGTTTGGCGTTCTCAGCGTTTTGTTTCACGGTAGAGGCTAACTCTTCCATGCTCGCCGCCGTTTGCTCCAGGCTGGATGCCTGTTGCTCAGTACGCGCTGACAAGTCAGAGTTACCACTGGAGATTTCATTCGCTGCGGTAGTAATCGTTTCAACCGCTTCTGATACCGCAATAATCGGTTCTACGATCATATCCAGGGTGTTGTTCACACCTTCGATAATCTTGCGGAAATCACC
>NZ_BAUS01000007.1:0-436667 GCF_000576615.1 Methylophilus sp. OH31
GTTGGTCGTTATGCTGGCTTGGCGTGGTAATTAGGAGTTTTCCAGGCGGGAGTGACAAGCGTTGATAATCAGGTTCGATTGTTAGGTGGGCAGTGCAGGATTAGAGACTCAAAGTTAACGCCTTGGGTCTTTTTTATTTTTAGGTAAGGTCGGCTATATCAGAAAACTTGAAACTAGTGCACAGTGAATAGCCATTACTTTATGGATATGGAGTTTGCCATGATAAGCAGTACAAAAAGAATTGGTATCGTTTGCATAGTATGGACACTTAATTTATTTGTGTCTCAAGCCTTAGCCTTCGATTATCAGATAACCGAATTAGAAACATTGGGCGGTCGGGAGAGCGCAGCGTTGGATATTAATGATAATGGGCATATTGTTGGCTATGCTTATTCACCCAATGACCAACATGCCAGTATGTGGGTGGATGGAAAAATCTTTGATCTAGGTTTTAGAACGGCCAATAGCATAAATAATAACAATGAAGTTGTGGGTCTGATGGCCTCGCCATATACAGCAGTTATATGGAGAAATAATCAAATAACAGTCCTTAGTAATGAAACTCAGTCTGAGGCGATAAAAATTAACGATGCTAGTCAGGTTGTTGGTACCTCTACACCTAAAGGAAGTCGGCACTGGAATGCTACATTATGGGCTACTGGGTCTTCCAAAGACTTAAGCCCGCTACCGAATAAAAATAGCATTGCAAACAGTATTAATAAGCATGGCGTGATAGTTGGGTTTTCTAATTTAACTGAAAATAATCTTCGCCATGCTACGGTATGGACCAACGAAAAAGTTACATTACTCGAGGCCTCTGGAGATATTGAAAGTGAGGCAAAAGATATAAATAATAACGGGGACATTGTAGGGCATATGCAACCCAAACCTGATGGCTTGGATTACGCGATGTTATGGAGCAGAGGAGAAGCGATAGTTTTAGGTAGGGGCTCAGCATTAGCAATTAATGATAATGGAGATATAGTTGGTGTCGCTTTTCAAAATCAAAGAGCAATGATGTGGTCAAATGGATCAGAAATAAATCTAAATTCAGTAATAGATCCATCACTGGGTTGGAATCTAGTTATAGCAAACGCTATCAATAATGCAGGGGTTATTGTAGGTAAGGGTTATATTCATGGTCATTGGAGAGGTTTTGTCATGACTCCAAAGGAATCGACTGTTCAAAAATAGTATTAACTTTCCCACTTGCTGCTACATCTCTTATCCATAGCCGCACGCCTTGAGTCATAGCCAAACAATCACGGGCTGGATGACACGACGGTAATTCCGGCGGCAATCGTTGGTCGTTATGCTGGCTTGGCGTGGTAATTAGGAGTTTTCCAGGCGGGAGTGACAAGCGTTGATAATCAGGTTCGATTGTTAGGTGGGCAGTACATTATGAGACTTGAGGCTAACGCCTTGGGTCTTTTTTGTTTGGGGGGTAAACTAGCTCTCAAGTTAAACTACTGTTGAGCTTTTATGAATATAGACCTTCAAAAAGCAGATTCGCGTTTGCTCCATGAACCATTTGCACTACAGCTCCGTGAAAGTGGACCACAAGTTGCACTTTCGTGGTTGACTGAAGTGCTTTCCGGTCAGTCTTCTGGTTTGCGTTCATCCAACTCCTATTTAGTCGCATACACAGGATGTCCAGAAGCTATTGACTGGCTTGAGGTTACAGTAGATTCGCCGGTTTCTACGCATTGGGGAGAAGGCGCTGCTTTGTTGGGGACGCCTTGGTCACGCATAAAACTATGGTTGTCTTCTGAAGCTGCAAAACAATTGATGGCACTGGATACATTAATTGCATATCGAGCACCATCACCAAATATGTCTCCTTTAGCGCAGATAGCTGCTGCTACATTACCTGATGCACCTTCTATAATAGAGTACGAAATGGTTCTGAAGTCTGTTATTACAGAAACTAGTTCATTTCGATTAAGAAAGTCTGTAGAAAATGCTCTGGCTTATGCTGATGAAATTCTTTCGCGCCAAAATCGTGGTGTGGTAGTTGCTGATCTACCTTTATTGTTTCTTCAACCTGAACTATTTGCCAACGCATCTGAAGTTTTAAGAAAGCACGAAGTAGTTATGTCTGGTATGCGGCAATCAATCCAAAATCTGCTCAAGAGTTTCAAGCTGAAAGGATGATAATCAACTTCGATTGCTAGGAGAATAGAACATCATGAGACTTGAAGTTAACGCCTTGGGTCTTTTTTGTTTAATAGGCCTAGGATATATTAGGCTCAAATTACTGCAATAGCTTGAATTTGTCATGATCAATAGAATAACTAAATTACTCGCCTTTGCTATTACGCTTTCTTTTTCAAATTGCACACCTGCGGGTAGTTCTAGCATGCGTGAAGGTCCTTTAAAGAAGCTTCCTAATATAGTTAAGAGCGAAATTGCTGAGATGACCTCGGCTTGTCGGCAAGTGGAAGGTAAGCCTAGGACTTCGCCAGACTTTTTATTAATTGCAGATATAAATGGCGACAAAATTTCAGATTACGTTATCAATCCAATGGCATTTAATTGCATTGGTGCTGAGTCGCTTTTTTCAGGCTCTGCAGGTACTAACATAGAAATTTATATTGGTACTACCGATGGACAAGCTCGCAAAGCCTTCATGTCAACTGCTCATGATGTAGAGTTAGACATGAGTACTAAGCCAGCAAGAATTCGCATGCTGGTTGAAGGAGCCCTTTGTGGCCAAAAGCTCACCTCTGAGACGGCTCATAGTGATTATAAAGCTTGTTGGAGACCAGTCTTATGGAGTAAGAGTAAGCAAAAATTAGAGTTTGCACCCTTATCACAAGTTGATTTCAGTGATTTCGAGTAATTTTTTAGATGTACTCAACTCTGCCTAAAGTCGCACGTCTTGAACCATAACCAAGCAATCATGGTCTGGCCGATACGACGGTGATCCCGGTGAAATAATTGGCCGTTATGTTGGCTTGGCGTGGAAGTTGGGATTTTTTAGTCAGAGGGTTATCTAGGAAGAATCCGCTTAATACCATGCATGATACTTGTATAACTATTCGGCGCGAATTTTGGAATTACTGACGAACCAATTGCGTTATTTGAAGCTGCAATTAATACTTCTGTATCACCTTTAATTGATTCGCGTACTGAGGCTGATGGCAAAATCATGAGAGATCTGTCTGCTGATACGATAGCTAAAGTTTCCCAGTCTTCAGTATCGTGTAGTGTAAGTTTGACCCATAACCAATTATGGCGTTTTACTATCTGCTCAGCCCAAGTGATTGCAATTGCATATTCAAATTCCTTGCTCTCAATGCCTTCTGCTTTTGGAGGTTTGCCTTTTTGCCAGTCATATGTGACTGAATCCGCCCAAATTAATAACTCTTCGGACGAGCTGTTCTTTGTTTCAGGATTCAGTACAAGTCTAATGTCTTGTGCAAATGTGTGAAGTTTTTCGATTTGTACATTTTCGAGTAATTCTTCAGTCACGGTCGCATCTTCTTTTCCTGATATAGACGGGGATATTAACAGTATGCAGAGTAAGAGTATAAATTTCATTGAATGTAGTTATTTTAAAGTTTCATCATATTCTAAACCTTAAAACTCATAATCTGTTGGTGCTGTGTTCGACTCACAGAGGGGGCCACCATTTATAAAGAGACTCAAGGTTAACGCCTTGGGTCTTTTTTGTTTTGTGGTAATTTGGACTTCAGAGTATTGGTGAGTGTTATGCAAACATAGTTTGGCTTGGTGGTTGGTTTTTTGCCTTATTAGGTTTTATATGTGCAATCGCTAGATGGGGGTAATTTACACTGGTGATTTTATTAAGTGTTAGTAGTTAGAGACACAATAATACTTTTGCTTTATCAAATCCCCCGACGCACTCGATGACTCGTCGCCTTTCGATGCGCTATATAGCTTTCTTGCTGGCGTCGATTTAGTCAGGTCGTCGAGTCGTCGTTTTGTTTGATTACTTCAGTGGTAGATAGATATCAGTCACTAGATCTGCCTCAGCAATATCTGGTAGTAAATTCAAATATTGAAAGTAAAGTGGGAAGTCACGTAATTCTTCGCCACTATTAGGCAGCCATTCTCGGTATAAGGGATAGATTGACTCTCCCAAACGGTTATGTGATCCCAAATGTCTTACTACTGCGCAACGGCCACCTGGGATAGTTTTCATAACGATTCCATGCGTATTTTCTGGGACATCACTTTTAACTTCGCCAGCAATGTCAAAGCGAAATTGTGATGGTTCGGTTGTATCTGGATTGTCATAAGCAATACCAAACGTTTTACTTGAGTTTTTCGGGGACAATCCCGTTGCTTTCCTCCAAGCGATGAATTGACCTACCGTATTGTTGAGCTTCTCGACGGGGCCAAGATGTTCTTTTACGGCAATAAGCGTATTCTCAAAGTTAGTAATATCGACTTTCACTTCGTAATTCCTTTCAGGTAACCGAAAGTCGAATACTTTGTGCCAGGCTTCCCAATCAGGATTGTTTCTAAAAGCAGAGGGAGACTTGCCAACTGCATTTTTAAAAGCACGCGTAAACGACTCAGGGGTTTCAAAGCCGGCATTAAGTGCGATATCAATAATCTTGACTGACTCTTCGAAAGCAATCCTGTATGAAGCTTGCTTAAGACGAAGCAATAAAACATATCTAGCCACAGTAATGCCTATGTAATTGGCAAATTGCCTATGGAAATGGAATTTGGAGAAGTTAGCGATTGAACAAAGCTGATCAACAGTTAGTTCTTCATCGAGGTTGTGTTCAATATAACTTAGAACATTTTGAAGTCGGGCCGCATACAACTTTGATTTTTGCTTATTCATCATATTTTCCTTAACCACGAGCAGAAGTATGATGATTCATAGAAGGCTATACCTGACAGAAATTGCTAACTTTGACTGAATGGTTTCATTTTTATGTGATAGACAGTACAACAGATGCATGCGCGTCAGAATTTTGGGATTTGGCACTCTCGCAGCCCGAAACTCAGCCCATATTTGCACGTTTTGAGCTATAGCCAAGCAATCAGGGGCTAGTTAGACAAGCAGTCTCAATGGCAATCATTAGCCGTTATGTTGGCTTGGCGTGAAAAGCGGGGTTTGTCCAGCTGTGAGTGATCTAGCTTGATGCTCAGATTGGACTCACAGGGAGTAGTCATTTATTTATAGATTCATTTAGGGCTACTAGATGCTTCAAACATATATTGTCCAAGTGACCAACCAATTCGAAAGTTATAGACTCTTTCCGATTTGGCATCAATTTCAATGGAGCGCACAAGGTCATTGGGTTCTTTGTGAAAGTTTTGTTCTCCAGCCATGTTGACTGAAATGGTATGTATTCCAGGTTCTAACCAAATTGTGAGCATTTCACCATGATCGAGTTCAGCAAATCTTTCACCATCTATAAATAGTGACGAATAAACAGCGCTACCAACAATACCTGAGTCTCTTAAAAATGAAATTTGGGCGTAATTTGCCTTGGGTGCTAAAAGCTCTCGTTTGACTACTCTTCCGAGGGGAATACCTCTGGCACTTTCTTTTGTCATTGGGGTGGTGGAACAACCAGCAATAAAAAAAGTTGTAATTGTTAATAATGTAAGAATTCTCAGAGGGTTTTTCATAATAAAAATTATCGTTTTAGCTAAATTAATATATTTATTGCAATGATATCAGTTGGTATCATTTCTCCGTGTATAAACTATTAACCGACAGCAATCTTATTGTCAAATATGTTGCAGTCGGGCCGTGTTCGCACGCCTTGAGCCATAGTCAAGCAATCCAAGGCTGGTTGAGCCGGGCGGTAATCCCGGTTGTGATCGTTGGCCGTTATATTGGTTTTGCGTGAGAGTTGGGATTTCTTCAGACGCAGCTATCGTTATAGCTGGTTCTAATTTAAGATGAACGCGGCTAGAGTCGAATTCGGTAAAGGAGTTAGGTTGAAACTTGCAAATAGGTTAGGCATTCGAGTGATTGCATTGTTTGAGGGCGGTAAGGCCATGCTCATGTTGGTTGCCCTGCTCGTTTTTATTTTGGATTTTCATCTTAATGCCTATGATTTAGCAGAAACACTCGTCGGCAGACTCCATCTCGATCCTCAAGGTCATTACGTGAGTCTGCTGCTCAAGGTGGCTGAGAATTTTAGTGGAGGCGAACTCGCCGCTGTTTGCGTGTGCGCATTGATGTATTCTGTAATCAAATTTTCTGAGTCTATTGGGTTATGGAATCAACGCCCATGGGGAAAGACTTTGGGTATTGCCAGTATAGGTGTGCTTATACCGTATGAGGTTTACGCTTTATTCCACCAATACACTCATTTCAAGTTAATGGTTTTACTAATCAATACTTCTATTGTTTTGTATCTATTCATGTTTTTCAATAGACATACAATTCTATCTTCATCTGAACTCTAAAATCCTGCTCTAGGTGCGCATTGTGAGTCATTGGCAGGCAAGATTGACTGATGGTGTGATACCGATTGAGATTTTTGGCCGTTATGTTTGCTTGGCGTGGTAATTGCCTCTGAATCAGGCGGAAGTAACTTAGCGTTAGTACAAGATTCGATTGTTTGGTGGGCCGTACACATGAGAGACTCAAGGTTAACGCCTCGGGTCTTTTTTGTTTTGTAGACTGCAACAAATGGAAGAACGATTCATTTGCTTCATAAGCTAGCATGCAGTCAATATATTCAATAAAGCTTCACCGCCTCTCTAAAACAATTAACTATCAATACGATTATCCCTCTGTATAATTCAGCCATGCTTTCAAAAAGACTTTTTCAACTCATGCATAAAATCGCTTTTCTAGCGGTATTGTTTGCGTCGCTTGCTCCAAGCGTATCGCATGCATTGGCTGGGAAAAGTCGCACCAGTAACTATATCCAAGAGATTTGTGGTGTTGCTGGTAAAAAGCTCTTCATTCAGGTAATTACTACTCAGGGCAATGTAATTGAAACAGGCTTGAGTATTAAACCCCGCGATCATTCAAAGACAATAACTCATCAAATCGACCACTGCCCATTCTGTCACGCAGGAGTATCAGATTTAGCAGTGCTTGAATACAACCCTGCATTCATAGCTTATCTTGAAGTGCTAAAGAATGTAGTTCGTGTAGATGATATTGTTTTCGTACAACCCCAGATTCTTCACTCTGCGCATTTATCACGCGCTCCTCCCGTTCTAGCCTAAGTCTGTTTGTTCAATTATCCCTAGCTCACTCACTTGGGCATAGGAGGTTTGTGCTTGGCAGCTCTATTGCTCCGCAAAGTTACTAGATTCATTTGAAACATCATCTCAACTCTCATCGTGATGTGTTGGATGATTTAATCAACAACGGTAAATCCTAGCTGTGATGGCGTTGCAAAGCACAACACATAACTAACTATAGGTAAGAAGTCTTTATGAAAAACAATAATCCCGTTATCTTAACCCCTCGTTTGTCGATATTGAACGTAGCGATTGGTTTGGCCTTATGCTCAGGTGCTTGGGCAGAGGAGGTCATGCAACTGCCAGAAATCAAAGTCATTGGCGAAAGGCTGCCTGCGTTTGGTGTTTTATTAAATGGTGAAAGTTTGAATGCACGTCGTTTTGCTACTAATGACACGAGTACATTATTGGATGGCGTACCTGGCGTCAGTTTTTATACAGGGGGTGGTGTGTCTAGTCTGCCTGTGATCAATGGCTTGGCTGATGACCGTTTAAAAATCACCGTGGATGGCATGACCATTACCTCTGCATGTCCAAACCACATGAATCCGGCATTATCGTATATTGACCCGGCAGCATTAGGCCAAATCAAGGTGTATGCAGGGATTGTACCTGTTAGCCAAGGTGGCGATAGCATTGGCGGTTCGATTGCCGTTAAATCTGCACCTCCTGCGTTTGCACAACCAGGTGAAGGCATTAAGACATCTGGCAATGTCACTGCTTTCCATCGCAGTAATGGCAGCGTTGATGGCGTAAGTGTACAAGCCAACGCCGCTACCGAAAACTTTAGTATTGGCTATGTCGGCAACACAGTTGATGCTGGCAACTACAAAGACGGTAATGGCAATGAAGTTGTGGCTAGTCGCTACAAAGTGCGTAATAACACGCTAAAGTTTGCGGCTGTTTCAGGTTCACATTTGTGGACTGTCGCTCTAGGTTGGCAAGACATCCCATTACAAGGCTATCCTAACCAGGCCATGGATATGACCTACAACAAGAGCTTTTCTTTCAATGCTGGTTATAGTGGAAACTTTGATTGGGGTACGCTCGAAGCACGGGCTTTCCGACAGCATGTACGCCATAAGATGGACGTCCTGTCAGACAAAGCGGCTGCCGCAGGATTTGCCGTTGCTAATTCGTATATGCCCATGGACACCGATGCGGTTGATCTTGGCTACTCAATCATTGGTACAACCCAATTAAATGAAAATCAAACGGCTCGTTTAGGGCATGAGTTCCATCGCTATAGTTTGGATGATTGGTGGCCGCCATTGGCTGGGTCTATGGCGATGGGGCCTAATACTTTCTGGAATGTCAATGGAGGTCGGCGTGATCGGTTGGCGTTGTTTTCTGAGTTGGATACCAAGGTCAGCAATAAGCTATCCACGCAAGTTGGCGCTCGAGTTGAGAAAGTCACCATGAAGACAGGGGACGTTCAAGGCTATTACGATGCTAGCGCACCATTTGGCGATGCCTATGAAACGGATGCGAATGCTTTCAATGCCCGAGAGCACAAGCGAAGAGACTTGAACTGGGATCTGACTGCTTCAGCACGTTATGTAGAAAACGCAAACGAAACCTACGATATTGGATTCTCACGCAAGACGCGCTCACCCAATTTGCATGAACGTTATACATGGTCCAGCGAAGCCATGATGGCTGGCCTGATGAATAACTGGTTTGGGGACCTTAACTCCTATGTCGGGAACTTGGATTTAAAACCAGAGGTGGCTTATAGCATTAAAGCAGGTGCTGATTGGCATGACACGGAACGTCAGAATTGGCAGTTGAAGGTGACCCCTTTCTATACTTACGTTAAAGACTTTATTAACGCCACTGCAAATACCTCATCCAACCCCTATAACATGAGCGGGATATTGGGGCGTCAGTCTCTCACATTTACTAACGAAGATGCACAACTTTACGGTGTTGATATTTCCGGTAAGAAGCTGCTTGGCCAGGCCTATGGCGAATGGACAGCGCGTGCGGCTTTGAGCTATACCCGTGGCAGAACGACTAGCGGTGACAACCTTTATAACATTATGCCTTTGAACACGCGTTTGGCGATTGACCACAGCCTTGGTGAATGGTCTAACACGTTTGAAACTGTCATCGTCAGTGCCAAGGATCATTTGAGTACTGTTCGTGCTGAGCAAGGCACGGATGGTTATTCTATTGCGAACTATCGCACCGCTTATAAGATAAATAAATCTGTCAGGCTGGATGCCAGCATAGACAATGTCTTTGACCGTCAATATGACTTGCCATTGGGGGGATTGGAGTATGTCAGCGGCAACATGACGACTGCTCCTAAGGCTGTACGTGCGATGGGACGTTCAGTCAACGTTGGCGTATCTGTTAGCTTTTAAAAAATAAGTCGCCCACTTGTGCTCTCAACCCCGCTCTTGGTTGCTCGTTTTGAACCATGGTTAAGCGTCAGGAGGCTAGTGAATACGACGGTAATCCCGGTGGCAATCATTGGCCATTATGTTGGCTGGGGGGAAGTTGGCGTTTGTCGAGGCGGCAGTGGCTTAGCATTGATAATCAGATTCGATTGTTAAATGAGTAGTACCTCATGAGAGACTCAAGGTTAACGCCTTGGGTCTTTTTGTTTTGGGATTCGATCTTAGTTAAATACAATCTTACGTACGTTTGGTTGCTGCTGTTCTGAGTCTTGGGCCTTATCGTAAGCTGATTGCGCTGCCAGCACTTCCTCAATATGTGTTTCAGACCAGACCCGAATGGCGGCCAAGGGTGCCACCAGTGTGAAACCGAGCGGTGTGATGCTGTATTCCACTTTTGGTGGCACTGAGGCGTAAACAGTCCGTTGTATCAAGCCATCACGTTCCAGGCTGCGCAGTGTCTGTGTCAGCATTTTTTGCGAAATCCCGTCAGTTTCGCGCTGCAAAGTACTAAATCGCTTGGTTTCCCGCTCGAGTAATCCTAAAAGCAATACTGCCCATTTATCAGCAATTCTGTTCAACATCAGGCGGGTCGGGCATTGCTCGTTATATGCGTTCCAGCTAGTCGAAATGTTTAATTCATTTTTTTCTTGATCACTCATGATGTACTCAGAATTAAATTCATTGGTTACTTATAGGTTCCTACTTACTAATAGTAACTATTGGGAATAATATGCGCAACTCCATTTTATGATTTGTTTGAAAAGGAGTGTTTATGAAGTTATTGAAAGTGATACTGAGCGCATTTATTTTTTATTTATCGTTTATTTATGGAGCGTCTGCTATGGCCCAGGATTTATCGCAACAGAACAAACAATTACTAGCCAATTTTGCTAATGAGGTATTTGTAAAAAAAGATTTAACGAATTTGCAAGAGTACTTGCATGATAACTATATCCAGCACAACCCCATCGTGCCGCAGGGGTTGTCAGGTTTTAAACAGTTTTTTGCCGACTGGTTTAAAGCTGTGCCGGACTGGCAATATCGGCTGGAGAAAATCGTGGCTGAAGGCGATACCGTGTGGGCCTATGGTGTTTATTCCGGTACCCAGCAAGGCGACTGGTTAGGTATCCCATCTACAGGCAAGCATTACAGTATTCATGCTGTAGATATCTTTCGTATCGAGAATGGTAAGCTGGCCGAACACTGGGATGTGATTGACACCTATGGCTTGTTCAAACAGTTGGGTGTCATTCAGTAGTTACTGGTTTTGGGTATCCTTTGATCAGGTAGGCGGATTTTTAATCCGTTTGTTGTGGATTGGATCCGCGCATACCAAATATTAAAAGACGGTTCGCAGCAAGATGAGCCGTCTTTTCAATATTTCAACTTTCCGCCTGTCAGCGTTCTTGGCCGTTATGTTGGTTTGGGAGGCTGATGATTGTTAAATACACATAAAACACACGGTCACTTTTTTCGATTCAAACGCTCTAAGAAATAATCGATAGAAACCTTACCTGCACCACCAATGGCAAGCCAGGTAAATACTGCAAAGTAGGTCGCCTCTTCAAAACCCAGCAGGGTTTCCACAGAGTCAATGTCAGCCAGCCTGGCTGAAATAATCGCCACGACCATCACCGTAGCAAGTGCGCCGCCGCAGATTCTGGTCATCAGCCCCAGTATTAAGCCCAATCCGCCCAGGAATTCCCACCCTGCGACAAAGGGCGTCAGCAATTCCGGATAAGGAATGCCCCAGCTTTTGAAGTTTTCTATGATGGCGGGCAGATTCGTGAGTTTACCCCAACCGGTCAGCATAAAGGTGTATCCGACGACGATGCGCGCGATCAATGGGCCCACCCATTCAAAATGCGAGGCAATTGTTTTAGGCCACCAGATCAATATGTTCATAAGAGCGTTCATGTGTATTTCCCCTTTATAGATACTCGTAGTGATGCGATGCCAATAAGCCGTTTCGCATCCATTTTGAAAAATATGCCGTGATCTTGTGTTGCTCGGTTTCATGTACGTCAGAAAGTGTCTCACCGATGGTGGCGCCATCAAATAGTTTGGAGAGCAACCCAAACTCCTGTGCCTCCAGCTCCATACGCCAGACCACGTCCTCATGCCTGAACACGGCCAGGTAAACGGCCTCATTCACTGGCACCACAGGCCTATGGTCATCCATGACGGCCTGGTAATAGGCATTCACCTGCTGATCAAACTGCATCAGGGCCAGCGCTTGCCGAGGATAAAGTGTGAGGTCCAGAAGTGTCTCGGCAGTCAATCCTTGAATATCCGCTTCATGGAGTGCTGCGGTTTCTGTAGGATCAGTCATTTGTGCAACAGCGGTTTCCAGCTGGCACAAGGCATGCGCAAAGACATCGTTGGGCAAGGTTTTTTGAATAAATGCTGGTAGTTTCAGCGCAAAGCGGCCAATGTTAAAGTGATCCGGCAACACTTCGCCCACAAATGCCCAAATGAGTGCAGAGAATCTTTGTTCGGTCAGGTAATGCATTAATACCGGGTAGTCTTCCGCAACCACATCATACAAGCGGTAGCGGTAAGCGTTTGCGTACACCGATAGCTGCTCATGTGGCGCAAACGCATTCTTGGCCCGTATCCACTGATCAGGGACGCTATCAAAGCGGTCGCCAAGCATCACCGCCTGTTGCATATGCGTTTGTGCCTCTGGCAGAGTGACATTTTTCTCAATAAAAATTACGCTGTCAGCCTGTGCAATGTGCGGTAGGGTAAATTCGGTCGCATGTTGGGCAGCTTCCCTGGCTTTGTCCAGTTCCGCATACAACACCGGAAATTCGGGGATATGGTCGTCCCATTCAATCATGGTGTTCGGAACACGCCCGGCGCGGTTGACCGCATACTTGTACAGGTTCCACACCTCATCAATGACATGGTCATCGTGGGTATCCACAATGTAATGCCCTTTATTGCTATGCCCTGAAAGATGCATCTGTATCACCCGGCCCAAAGGCAGCGCATCCAGGTAGTTTTGCGGGTTCAGCCTGTGGTTAAAGCAGGTCACATACACATTATTTATATCCAGCAGCAAGTGGCAATCAGCCTCTTTGGCCATGGCCGCAATAAACTCTGCTTCTGGTATGGTGGAGTGCTTAAACTCTAGATAAGTCGACGGGTTTTCCAAGGCGACTCTGCGCCCCAGCCGGTCTTGTACCTGTTGAATACGGCGAACAATGTGCTTCAGCGATTCTTCGGTGTAAGGCAGCGGTAGCAAGTCGTGTGTATTCTTATGCGCGACGCCAGTCCAGCACAGATGATCTGAAATCCAAGCGGGGTTCAGCCAGTCCATCAGTGCTTTCAGTTTTGTCAGATACTCGGAATTCAGCGGATCCACACTGCCAATCGACATGGAAACCCCATGCATCACCACTGGATAAAGCTCCTTGATGCGCGCCAGGTTGCGTTTTGGTTTGCCGTCGGTATCCATAAAGTTTTCGGAAATCACCTCAAACCAGTCAAGCTTGGGCTGATGTTCAAAAATATAAGAATAATGCTGTGGCCTAAGCCCGAGCCCGAAACCGAGCGAAAATGATGAATTAACTAAGCACATTTAAGAAAAGGCCTCCTCAAGAAAGCAGGGTAACTCTCCCTGCTTTCTTGGTGCTGATTGAGATAATTGCTCAGTTATTTACTGCCGTCTGTTGCGCAGGAGCCGTGACCTTTGCATGCATTTTTGCCATCACCGCCCTGGCCTTTGCATGAATTTTTGCCCTTACACGCATGCTTCTCTTTGCCATCTGCCGTTTTGCAATTGGCTTTTTCCATCTTGGCATTATCTTTGCCGTTACAGCTAGACTTAGCATCTTCTCCTGCAAATGCTGGAGAGGCCGTCATCACTGAAGCTGTAAAAAGACCCAAAAGTGCGGCAGTAGCCAATTTGTTAGTAGTTTTCATAACATCTCCTAAAAGTAACAATCAATAAAAATGAATCAATAACCTTGTAGTGCCAGCATTAGTCAGTTGGAATAGGCAGCCCTTACATTTATTTTGAAAGTTTTTTTGATTTTGCTTATAGGACGTTAAGCAAAAAATAAAAACAATTGATTGCGCCATCTTGCCTCTTATCGCTCCTCTCGAACCATCGTTCAGAAATCAGCGATGGTATCCATTACTTGCGTTTGGGCCTTAAGGCAGAAACATGTCCCAGTTTATGAATTTGACCGAAGTGCATATGTACGACAATAAATGGTCTCGCCAGTAGCGGTGACTATGTAATATTTATAAGTGCTCATCATTGAGCACAAATCGTTTGTAAATCAAAAGGGGAAATTATGTTTTCAACTACAACACGTTCTGCGTTGGTGATGACCGTTGTGGCGATGTTATTGATTCCGTTAGCCGCGTCCTGGTTTGCTTATCCGACTACGCATCTACCGCCAGGTTTTGGCGTTTTTCCACCCCAGTTTGTTGCAGAGCCGCCGGGGTTTAATCTGATTGTTTTTATTGCGGTTGCCCTGCTCGAAGCAGCATTTGCTGCTTTTTTAATATTCCCACAATGGTTCGGTTTTAAACCGGCCGCCCCATCTCCGCGGCCTACACTGCAGGCGTTGCCTTGGTGGTTTTGGGTGGGGGCAGTTGTCACACTGTTCTTTTGGTGGTTGATGTGGACGCGTACGACACCGTTTGGTGATTTGGTGTATTACGCCTTTACGCCGATGTGGTGGGGATTTATCTTTGTGCTTGATGGCTTGGCATACCGCTATTCTGGTGGTTACTCGCTGTTTGCAAGTCGTCCTAAAACATTTCTGATTAGTGCGGTTGTATCGATCTTTGGCTGGTATTTCTTTGAATATTTCGATTATTTTGCTTTAGGTAACTGGTATTACCCTAATACTGACATCCCTGGTTTAAGCCATGCCAAGATTGTGTGGATTTTTATTTTTGCCTACACCACTGTTTGGCCTGCCATTTTTGAGTGGTATACCTTGCTGAATGCTTTTCCTAAAATTGCAGGGCGCTATGCGCAAGGCCCCAAACTGGCCCTGCCGGCAAAGCCAATGTTATATCTGAGTTTTGTGTTGTTTGCCGCCGTGCCGTTCTGGCCTTATCCGTTGTTTTGGGCCATGTGGATTGCGCCATTGATAGGTATCGCTGGCATATTGATGATGCGTGGTATCTGGACACCATTTACCGATGTCGCCAACGGCAATTGGAGTCCGGTTCTTTTGATGGCGCTCAGCTCATTGTTTAACGGATTTTTCTGGGAGGTTTGGAACTACGGCAGCGCGCATCCGGCATTACCGGTCACCAACCCGAATTACTGGGTCTACGATATTCCTTATGTGAATGTGATTCATATTTATGCTGAAATGCCACTGTTGGGATTTGCAGGCTATTTGCCTTTTGGTGTGCTGGTGTGGGTGGTATTTATCTGGGCGGGTAAGGTGCTTGGTTTTAATACCGATATTCTTCCGAGTGGTAAAGGGCATTGATGCGCCCGTCATTCACTCACCTGTAGTTTTGGGTATTGTAAGTACTCGACGCGTTAGGTAGGCAATGCATCCTAAGAGACTCAAGGTTAACGCCTTGGGTCTTTTTTGTTTCGGGGTGTTAGTATTCATGCTCATCAAAAGCCAAGGATACGCTGTGAATCAGAAAGGAACGTTAACTTTCTTTTGTGGAAAAATGGGCGCTGGAAAAACGACAAAATCCAAGACGCTTGCGCTAGAGAAAAACGCTGTATTGATATCAGAAGATGATTGGTTATCTGCACATTATCCCGATCAAATTTATTCATTTGACGACTATATGACGCACTCCGCCCGGATAAAACCTTTTGTGAAATTGCATGTTCAATCCATTCTTAAAACAGGCACGAATGTTGTGATGGACTTTCCAGCCAATACGATTCACCAAAGAGCCTGGTTTAATCAACTGTGTAGTGAGGCTGAATGCAATCATGCGCTGATCTATCTGGATTTAAGTAATGAGCAATGTCTGTTGCACATAGCCAAGCGAAGAACGGAACAGCCAGAACGCGCACAGTTTGATAATGAGGCGGTGTTCTACCATGTGACTAATTTTTTTGAGCCACCTTCACAAAATGAAGGTTTGAACATGGTGCATATTGAGTATTGATCTATTACTGAATGCTCATGGCAATACCCAACTTTTGGATGACTGGCAGTGGTCGATGTATTTGCATGGGGAAGTGAGTGCATTTTTAGACGTCTCAAATATGACCAATCAGCTGTAATGCCTGCTTTAGTTTTTCTTTATTATTCAGGCAGTCAGGACTCAGGTTCAGGAATGCCTCAATCCTTGTGCGTAGAATCGAGTATGCTTGGGTGAATGCAGCCTCTATTTCAGCGTCGGTACCAGTTGCTTTGGCGGGGTCATCAACGCCCCAATGCGCCCTTAGTACGTTACCAAGGTATGCCGGGCAGGTTTCCCCCGCCGCATTGCTGCATACGGTAATCACAATGTCTGGTGTCACTGGCAGGTTGTCCCATGACTTGCTGTAATAGCCCTCTGTGGCTATGCCCTCACGCTTGAGCAGGGCGATAGAGCGCGGATGCACTTCACCAGTAGGCTGGCTGCCTGCGCTCATGGCTTGCATGCTGTCTGGCGCTAATGCATTGAATGTTGCTTCAGCCAGGATGGAGCGGCAGGAGTTGCCTGTACATAAAAATAGGATATTCATTGCATGCTTTCGATAATTAGGCGTTCTCGTACCAATCACGGCTACGATTGACGATTGCGACCACAGACAACATGACGGGCACTTCAATGAGTACACCGACCACGGTGGCGAGCGCCGCACCTGAGTTGAACCCAAACAGCGCGATAGCCGTTGCTACCGCCAGCTCAAAGAAGTTTGACGCGCCAATCAGTGCCGATGGGGCAGCGACACAGTGAGCCACCTTCAGTTTCTTGTTTAGCCAGTACGCCAGCATAGCGTTGAAATACACCTGAATGGTAATGGGCACTGCTAACAAGGCGATCACGAAGGGCTGCGCAATAATCTGCTGACCCTGGAAACCAAACAGCAAGACCAGCGTTGCCAGCAATGCAGACAGGGAAACAGGCTGGATGCGTTTGAGTAATGTGTCCAGCGTTTGCTGACGGCCTGACAATATCACTTCACGCACAAACTGGCTGATCACCACAGGGACGACAACGAAGAGCAGCAGAGACAAAAAGAGCGTGTTCCAGGGGACGACGATACTGGATAGTCCCAACAATAATGCGACCAGTGGCGCGAAGGCAAACAGCATAATGGCATCATTAAGTGCCACCTGAGAGAGAGTGAACTTAGGCTCGCCGCCGCATAGCCCACTCCAGACAAACACCATCGCCGTGCATGGGGCTGCCGCTAACAAAATCAGGCCAGCGATGTAGCTGTCAATTTGCGCCGCGGGTAACAAGTCACCAAACAAGTGGCGAACAAATAGCCATGCAAGCAAGGCCATGGAGAAAGGCTTCACTATCCAGTTGATGAACAATGTCACGCCTATGCCCTTGCTGTGCGCCAGGACATCGCCCATGGTCTTGAAGTCAATCTTTAGTAGCATCGGGATAATCATTAGCCATATCAGGACAGCTACCGGGAGGTTCACTTCAGCGATTTTGAGACTGCCCACCGTTTGGAAGAAGCCAGGAAACACCTGACCTAATGCGATGCCGGTTACGATGCACCCAAGCACCCACCATGTCAGGTGGCGTTCAAAGTTGCTCATCGGGCTGGTTTGCGTGATCTGATTCATTAGCAGCACTTCTTACGGGTAGCCATTTCAATCTTTTGCGCAGCCGGAATGCAACAGGCAGCACCAGGCGCTGATGCTTCTTGCCCGCTAAAGGTGGGCGCACTGGCTAATGTGCGATAGGTTTCCCAGGCGATCCCAGAGGGGTCTTGCACCCAATGCTTGTCAGACTTTGCATAGCAGCAAGTCGTACCCTCTTCAGTCACCAGGCTAAGCTCGGCTTTTTCTAAGCGCGCTTTGATTTCATCAAGCTCAGATTCATGCTCAACCTGAATACCAATATGGTCTAAGCCAGCTTTGGCACCACGTTTGCTGATAGCAAAATTGACTAACGGGTCATCCAGCATCCACTTGGCATAGTCGGGTTTAGAGACGGTTGGAGACGCGCCAAAGAGCTTGCTATAGAAGCCGACACTCTGATTGATATCGTCAACGGAGACATGCAAATGCATACGTTTCATTATTCATTCCCTTTCTCGGGATTGCAGCTAGTGACATCGGGGCAGCATTCAGTGACACCGGCACAGCAATTTTCAGTGAGATACGCAAGCAAACCATTCATTGCGGCATAGTTGGCCGTGTAGTAAATGAATCTGCTGACCTGGCGCGAGTGAATCAGTCCGGCATGGCTAAGCTCTTTGAGGTGGAACGAGAGTGTGCTGGGCGGAATGTCGAGTTTCTTACCAATACTGCCCGCTGGTAGCCCCTCAATGCCTGCTTGAACAAGCAGACGAAATATCTCCAGGCGTGCCTCTTGAGCGATTGATGAAAGCTGCGTCACTGCTGATTTAATGTCCATGTATTCCATATTTCCATAAATATGGAAATAATGCAACCATCTGATAATTTAATTGCATCAGATGGGTGTGTGTCAGCTAACGATACGTATTGAGCGAATGGTTACCGCTGGCAATAAAGGTTGGGGCGGTCATTCCGGTGGAGAGTGTTGGCGTGGTGTGAGCGTTGGCATTTATCAGGGCGAGGATGGCAAGCTGTAGTGCTCGCCTCGCCTCATAGTGGCCGCTATTGATAGAAGCTGCCCTGATAGGATTTTCTATGAATGCTCTTCTATTAGGCCAAAGATTTGATGATAAATGGCCGCAGTAATATGGACTGCAAATAGCGGGTAAATCATCACCGAAATTAAATAATGAAAGCCTAATAAGGTTTGGTGAATGGGGTGCGCTTTTTCAAGTAATGGCGGCAATTCTAATATGTCGGAAAAATACAGTGTTTCGCCGCTGCTTAGCAACATCAATATCCCCAAGAAACACTGTGTCATGATGATGAGGTATATGGATCTGTGCAAGGAAATCGCCACCAGCTTTTGCCAGGTTTTGATACTGTAAGAGTGAATAGGATTTGGGTTCAGGTTTCGCCATGTCAGCCTGGCAAGCATCAATAGCAGCAGCAGAATGCCGATTGAAGCGTGCAGGGAGATTAGTGTCAGTTTGTCAGCGTTGGCGGCCTTGTCTGTGAACTGGCTAGCCACCACGATGATGGTTAACAGCATCGCTACACTGGTCCAATGCAGAATTCTGGCGATCAGACCATATTGTGTATACGAGTTCTTAAGATTGATGCCCATGGTGAGTATGCGCCCAAATGCTATTGCTTTACGCTAGCGTTAAGCTTACTTCAGAGAGTATCTAAGCGTTTTAATCGCAGCCATGCCAAACCCAAAGGTGGTTAACGATAATGTCGTATAGAGAAACACAATATAAGGCAATGAGTGAATTTTGGGGGCAATCGCTAACACGAGAAATGCCGTTGGGTTACCGATGGAACCTAATGCCATTGGCCATAGGACAAACTTGGGCAAGCTAATTTTTGAGGCATAAAAACCTAATAACAACATGGTCATCATTAAGTAGTCTAAATGGCCAGATAGCAGGTTTTCGGTGCTGGTAAATAGATTGAGCATGTAAGGAATTTTCATGCCGCGGGTCATCACCAGGCACCATGCCAGCACTAAACCCAATAGCAATGTCATGCAAGCTGTCCTCAGTAAAATCACATTGCCTGCATGTTTATCTTCATTCATCTTTATTTCCCCTTGAAGTCTTTGTTTTAATTCGCCACACCACTAAAGCTGTCTGACTAAACCTAATGCGAAACACTCAAATTAGGATAGATCCCCAGTATAGGCAGACAGGTCTGTATGTAGTGTATAAACTTTTTTGGGGTAATGCAAGAGGGGGCTGGTCAGGGGGGGGTATTGATGCGACTAATTGATGGTCATTTGGAGTTAGATCGTTGGCTGATCTGTCGGCTTGGCCTTATGGTACTTGATTTTCGCGCGCTCATTGAAGGGCTCAAGAGCGCGGCAGTGACGGTATCCATTCAGATTTCTAAACCTGATTCATCTCATTTTATAAGTGTCGGTATGAGTGACGGCGACTGATGGAGATGCTGCCCCTAAGAGTATGGCCAGCAAGTGATACAAATAAGGCACGAATGAAATCGCTGCCAGGGCTGGTGTCAGGTCGAATACAAAGGCGACAGACGGGATGAGCACCAACCAGTTTTTGCCGATAATGGTGCCTCTGATCAAGCAGATTCCCCATATTCCGACCATCGATAAAATGTAAAGTATAGAGCCATTTGCAATAGCGCCAGCATCAGCCAAATAGGTTGGCAATATCAGGACAAGATAAGTCATCACGAATAATCTGGTATTGGAAAATGCTTTATACATGGCTCAACATCCTTGTTTATGCTTCATTTTTAACCTTCATCCAAGTCGTATGTTATACATTTCTATGGATAAAATTAGTCCTTCAGATTGCATATAACTGTTTCTTATTGGGATACAATCAGCTGATGTATGATTTAAACCTGATGATCATTTTTGCGCATGTAGTCAATGAGCAAAGCTTCTCGGCTGCAGCCAGGAAGCTGGGCATGACCAAATCCTCCGTGAGCAAGGCGGTCGCGAAGTTAGAGCATGCCTTAGGCGCCAGTTTACTTAACCGCAGTACCCGGCATCTCAGCTTGACCGAAATTGGCACTGGCTTTTATGACTATTGCACCCGCATCAGTTATGAAGCCGAAGAAGCACAGCAAATGATTGAAAGCCTGAATGCACAACCGCGCGGCGTGCTTAAAGTAGCCGCTTCAGTGGCTTTTGGCACCTTGCATATTGCGCCTGCCATTGCTGAGTTTATGGATCGATATCCGCAACTGGAAATCGACATGACGATTACCGATCGCTTAGTGGATTTGACTGAAGAAGGGTATGACGTGGTGATTGCAATCACCAGGGATTTGCCGCAAAGCCTGGTGGCGAGAAAGCTGGCACCGATTCGACGAAACCTGTGCGCAACCCCCAAATACTTTGAGCGCCATGGCATTCCCGTCATCCCGCAGGATTTAGTCAATCATAATTGCCTGGATTATATTCACTCGGGAGATAAAGGCCTGTGGCGCTTTAACGGGCCACAAGGCGAGGTTGCCGTTAATGTCTCTGGCAGGTTGCGGATTAATGACGATGAGGCATTGTCGCAAGTCGTTTTAGGCGGCTTTGGTTTGGCGCTATTACCAACGTTTATTATCGGTAAGGACCTGCAAGCCAAACGTCTGAAATCGGTCTTGTCTGAATACATTCCTGTAGAGCAACATGTCTACGCATTGTATTTGCCCAAGCGGAATCTACCCTTGAAAACCCGTGCCTTTATTGACTATTTGTCTGAGCGATTTGGCGCAGAACCTTATTGGGATAAAGCGTCGCCATCCGACTTGGATTGAAAAAGCAGTTCTTTTCTGATGCTTGATCACTGCAACATAGAGTGATTGTAGTCATATAGGAAACAGTGATGTTCTATTGCACAGGCTTATTTTTTCCACCTATAGCTATTATTCTGTCCGCTTGCCCTTGGGGATGATTAGCATTTTGTATGGTTGGAAAATATGGAATCTGAAAACTTAATATTGTCGGATCAGGACTATGCGCGCTTATCGACGCTGGTGAATGATGAATTGTTACGGGATGAGCTAGGCAGGGCGATTGTCGTTGCCGCGGATCAAGTGCCTGTGGATGTCGTGAGGATGAACTCACGTGTAATTTACCTGGATAAAAGCAACGATTTAAAAAGAGAAGTTGAGTTATGCTTTCCAGACGAAGCTGATTTTAAACTGGGAAAGATTTCTGTATTTTCACCGGTGGGCACTGCTTTACTCGGGTTAAAAGTCGGCCAGGAAATTGACTGGCCATTCCCGAATGGCGAATCCAGGCGGTTGAAAGTGGTGAATGTGATTCACGCACCTTAAAGTTTTTCGCGTTGATACGAAGCGCCTTCCCGGCACATTCGGGAAAATTTCCCATATGAAAGATAGGCGCTTCCCGGCATTATTCAGTCAGGGCATGCTTTGCCACTAGGACCGTTTAAACTGAGGTGACTTATTTTAAACGGGGTAAAACATTCCCTATCCGCATTCGATTAACTGCATATTGATTCAGTGCTAGAAAAGGCATCTCTTCGGAGGTGCCTTTTTACTTTTCGAGCTTATGTGCACCTGTGCATTTATCTTTAAAAGAGAGAAGCGTACTGTCGAAAGATTTTTTGCGTTCATTAAACGCACTGGTTTTGCTATTTAATTGGTCTAACTGGTTTTTTAAGCCTTCTAAATTGTCATTAAATTGCTGCTGTTTTGCTTTTAATTGCTGTGTTTTTTCTTTTAATACGGATGAGTCAGCATTAAATTTAGCAATGTCTTTATTGAATTGGTCGACCTGTTGATTGATTTTCTTTGCTGTTGGTGCATCCACTCTCTGGCGCGTTTGCACAGAGAGCGCTTGTTTTCTTTGAGAGAGCTGATCATTCAGCGCATTCATTGCTGCAATCTCTGACTGCACCGCACTTGCCTCTTTTTCCAAAGTCAGCCTGGCATTCTGGTTTTCCTGGACACTATTCTCGGCTTTTAACACTTCTTCGTTCATCTGTTTTGTTTCAAGTTGGAAGCTATCAAATCGCTGTCTGATCGTGACATCAGAACTCATGCATTCTTCTAGTTCGTCAAAAGTAATCGAGGGCATGTCTTTTGTCTCTTTGCCCCATACATGGTAAATGCCAGGCAGTCTGATGGTCGATGGTTGCGGCATTTCTTCGGCAGCTAAACGAGCGTTTGCAATGACAGAGAGCGCAACCATGGCGGCTGCAAAAATATGAGTCAGAGAGTTATTCATTTTTTTCGACTAAGTATGAAGTGGTTTTTATGTGCTTAAAATGACCTGGCATGATGAAATGCTCGATGCGTCATGCCTTACTTTAATGCATTTCTCATGGTATTTGTTATGGCGGGATAGGATGCGTAAAGTTGATTTACCTGGCTTGGCAATCCCAGCTTTTCAACAGGTGTCTATCATATAATGCCGGGCAATTAAGTCAGTCATAGTTAGTCCATGTCTTCCAGTAGTTTGCACAATACCTCAATAGACAAGAATCGTCGCTCGTGGCACAAGAAATCTCAGTTAGTCGATAGTACGGGCTGTCAATATATCGTGTTTACGCACGATATCTCTTTGATGGGAATGAGCCTCTTCGCCGACAAGCAATATAAACCCGGGCAGATATGCAATGTGCATGTGCCGGTATTTGTCGGGTCGGCACTGCGTAATTACCGGTTTAATTGCCGGGTGACGTTCTCTTCGCTGTGTGGCATGAAGGGCTTTAGAACCAATCTGGAGTTTCTGGACGTCTCTTCAGAAAATCGAAGCTTGATTCAGTCGGTGATGGCGCAATAAGCTGCATTCACTGAGCGCGATCATCACATATTCAGCCGGGCATTCCGGTGGCCCTGATCCCTTGATTTCTCTCATCTGTTGTTTTTTTTCATCCATCATTTTGCAGCTCTCCAGAGAGGATGACTTTCTCGCCTGACACAGCAGGCACGTGCGTCACCAGGCATGCTGCCACTTTAGAGGCCTCTACAGCGCGCAGGTGTATGGGTAAGAGCGGTGCTAACAGTTTGAAAATAAAAATACCGAGTTTTTCAGCATGTCGTTGCGGCTGCTTTAACGCGTCACGGTCACCTAGCAAAAAAGAGGGGCGCGCGATCACCAAGGTTTCAAAGGGCAGCGTGGAGAGCTCAGCTTCGAGCTCGCCTTTAATGCGGTTATAAAAGAGCATTGAATCAACATCTGCCCCCATGGCGCTCACCAAGCCGAGTCGTTTTGCGCCAGCGGTGAGTCCGGCGTTTGCCACGGCCACATTTGCGTCCAGATCTATGGCTTCAAAAGCTGCCCGGCTACCAGCTTGTTTGATCGTGGTGCCTAGTGCCAGATAAATTTCATCTAGCGGCGGCAGTGGGGGTAATTGCTTGAAGTCTACTTGATGCAGGTGGAGCTTGGGGTGTTGGCGCGCGAGATCGCGTCTGGACAGCAGATGGATTTCTGAGACCGTATCGTCTTGTAACAGGCGCTGCAAGATATGCGAGCCTACCAGGCCTGTTGCACCAGCAATTAATACTCTGCGATGGGTCACTTGATTCTCCTGCGCTTAAGTCAAGGGGTGATAGACAGCCAGGCCGTCGCTACATGGCCAAAGGCTTGGCTTGACGATATTGCAAATCCTCGAGGGTGACATCCATGCCACCCACCTGGATGCCTAGTAAATTCAGTAGCGGGTCTAGCAATACACGTCCGATCTCTGCCAGCAGCGGGCTGACCAGTGTGGAAATCACATTATTCACCAATCCCAGATTCAGTACACTCAGAATGGTCACATTGAGCGCGTTCGATTTTGACAGGGCGTTTTCCAGGCTGCTGCCCACCGGGCTGGAGACTGACTGCATTTGGGGCAAGTGATTCTCCACCGGATTTGCTACTGAATATTGAAGCGTTTGGGCATTGGCCGGTTGAATAGGCAGGTTTAAGCCGATATCTGCAATAGGAATACTCAATAAGGTGGACACTCTTGCTGGCCCCGTACCGGCATTGTTGGTGAGCGTGAGCGCCGCGATGCCGGGGCTGGCGTCTATTTCAACCTCTGATACGCCATCATTTTGCTGTATGGTACGCAGCCCGGCAGAGCCTTGTGCGACTTCGGTATTCAACGCAAGGTCTATGCGTGCCAACAGTGGAATGTTGACCAGAACGCCAACCCTGGCCCTGATTTGCGCCGTTCGCGCGATAGCACATAGGTTGCCACTGCCCGCTGCCGGGCCTACACTCAGTTGGGGCGGTTCAATGACCGTCACTTGCGCGTTGATATTGGTGATAGAGGCCAGGTTGAGTGTTAAAGGCAGGCTGATCGCATTGGTGCCATTGGCAATCATGGCGGCCGTGGTAATCATGGATAATGCATTCAGGGCAACAGCCGCCGCGGCATTGGTGTCAGGTGTAGTCACCGCCAGTACGTCGCCCAGCTTGATGGGGACATTTTTGATCGCAATCGCCGCGATACTCTGCATGGCCGAGACCGCTTGCAGATTTGCCGCCCCACTCTGGCCTGCCGCACTGGCGAGCAGATCGAGTAAATCGCCAATTTGCATATTGGTATTGAGTAAATCCTCCAGCGTACCGGCTTGGCCGGACACGGCCAGGATATCGTGCAGCGTGATTTTGGTGGCTGCGATGCCTCGATAAGTCACTGCATCCAGGTTGAGTGGCCCACCCAGCATGCCTCCGAGCAGCCCGTTCAGCAGCACGGATTGCTGGCTGCTGAGGCTGGTTGTAAAGCTGCCCACACTAAACACGGCTAATGGCGGATCGGACACTGACACCGCTTCCGCCCGCAACAGCATGGTGCCACCCATCAGCCCACCGGCGACCAGGCTTTTGGCGACTTCTTTTGTCGCCCTGACATAAATCGCCTGATGACTGCCATCGGCAGTAAATTGCCGTATGCCTTGTACGGTATCCAGCCTGCCAAGCAGGACTTGGTTGGGATTGCTGGCAAGTTGTCCGCCGTAGCCATTATTTACTGCTGCTTGCTGCGCCATTTGTACGATATTTTGCAGATTGGCCTGGCAGCCAAGATAGCGTGAGGCATGGATGGCAGACATATCTGCAATCGATTGCAATTGCTTTTGCTGCATCCACAGGCGGCCACTGTCTACCACCAGGGCAGTGAATAGCAAAGCCATCAATAGCAGCAAACCGCCGGCAAGGCCGATCGCTCCGCGCTGGGATTGCGCGCTAGCGGGTGGTGGGCATTGCATGCTCATAATACTCTGGGATGGGTTTCTCAAAGCTCTTGATGTAGCGGTTATGCACTTTATCCATCACCTCGCCAGAGACCGGCTGGGCTTGGGGCGAGGCCGCTTTGCCAGAGCGTTGCAGTTCCAGCCATTGTTGGGTTGGAGATAGCTCACGTGCAGGTGTCTGTACGATGGCCTGGTTGTCTTCCGCCATGGCATGGGTGACGCTGAAAAAGCCGTAGAGGGCGAGCGTAATAAATCGTTTCATGATGCACTCCTTGCGGTTTAAGGGCCTGCTCGACGGTTTTCCGGGGTCATTTTCTTAAGTTGCTGCATTTCCTCGGCGTCGACGCCAAATTGCCTGGCAAAAGCCTCGGCCCTGGCGGTGTCGCCTTGCTGGTAAAGCAGCAGGATGAGGTTATGGGCCGCCTGCCGGTAGTCCGGTGCAAGTTCCACTGCGGTTAAAAACTCGTGCAAAGCCGGTTCCGTTGCGCCCGATTGCATCAGGACGTAGCCATGATCATTACGGATGGTATGTTCCGTTGGCAGTGCATCACTGGCTGCCTGCAAATAGCGCAGTGACTCTTGCAAATGACCGGCATTGCTGGCAATCAGCCCCAGGCCGCGATAGGCGTACCCGGAAACGCAACTGGTGGTTAACTGCTCATAAATGACCTGGGCCTGCAAGGCGCGCCCGGTTTGGCGTAAGCCATGGGCACGCAGCAAGGCCGCCTGTTCATTTTTAATGTTGGCCGCTTCCAGGTGGGCGAGTGCAGCGTGCGGTTTGCCTTCGGCCAGCATCTGCTGAATGAATCCGAGCTTTGTGGTTTCTTCAGCAGAGACTTCTGTGCAAGCTTTATTGGCTGGGACTTTGATCTGTCGCAGCGATTTTGTATCGGTATCAGCAGCGAGCGCATGTGGCAAGCCATGTAGCCAAAGCCCCGCTAATACCATCATGATGGTGATCGATTTCATAAGCCGTTTGCTCCTTTCAATGCTTTCGCCAGCCCGATAAATCCTGGTCCGGCCAGGAAAATCATCAGTGCTGGAAACAAGAACAGAATCATGACCACTGTCATTTTTGCCGAGAGTTTGCTGACATATTCGCGCAACTCCGAGACCTGGCGTTGCTCGATCAGTGCAGTATATTCAGTCAGTGAATCTCTGATATTGCCGCCATAACGCGTGACCTGCTTAAGCATGGCAATCGTGTCGTTCAACTCCATCACTTCTAATGGCGCGGCCATTTCGACCAGCGCATCCGACCGGTCTTGACCCGTTTGTATGCGTTTGATCACCAGGCCGAGCTCTTCGGCAAGGTTGGGAATCAGGTCTTTGCCCTGTTGCTCGATGACCAGCAGAATATGCTCCATGGACAGGCCTGCCTCAAACAGCATGCGCAGCAGGTGCAAAAACGGCACCACCTCTTTGCGGATGGCATCACGCCGGCTTTGCGCTTTCCAGCGCAGCGAGCGGCGAATGAGCACAAAGGTGGCTGCAAACACAAAAAGCAAATGAAACAGCACATTGATCAGGCTGTCCTGGTTCAATATGGCATACATGGCAGAAAAGGCACCAAGTACCGTGGGCAGTCCCCATGCGATTAGCAAGAACGTACATTTTGCCTTGGCCCCGGGCCAGCCTGCCTGTAGCAGCAAACGCTGCATTTCCTCCATTTCGCTGCGCGAAACCTTGTCCAGCATGTTTTGCAAGGCCTCTTCAAGATCGAGTGATCCTAATTGGGCAGAGATATGAATGCCTTCCTGGTGCAAGGCTTCGCGAAAGCGTCGCTGGATATGTCTTGGGTGGCTATTTTTTTGGGCCGTGTAAAGAAATAGCCCCGCCGCCAGTAACATCAGGATAATAGAGATCGACCAGGCCATATTCATCGTCAAACACTCCGCAACATGCGCCAAAGGATGAGTGCCCCCAGCCCTTGAAATACCATGGCGGTCACTATCATGGTTTGCCCTGAGGCATCCTCAAGTAACATGTTCAGGTAGTTGGGGTTGGTTAACATGATGTAGCCAGCGATGACCAGCGGCGTCACTCCCAGCACCCAGGCCGACATTCTGGTTTCGCCGGTCATGGCGGCCAGTTCCCGCCGCGCCAGCTCCTGCTGACGCACCATTTTTACTACGCTCTCCAGCATGTCACGCGGGCTGCTGCCGTGGTGATTGCTGATGCGCATGGCCAGCGCAATCAGGTTCAGTTCACGCAGATTATGTAGCTTGGCTGCCTCTGACAGGCTTTCGATCATATCTGCACCCAGGTCCGCTGCGCGCACCACGCGATCCACCACGTCACGTAATGGTGTCAGTGCCTCGCTTGCGGCAAAACGCATGGCGCTTTCCAGGCTGCGGCCGGTACTGAGGCTGCGCAATACCTGATCAATAAACAGGGGAATCTGGGCAACCGTTTGTGCCCGTCGCCGATGCAAGCGGCTGTATGGCAGCAGAAAACCGAACACAAAGATCGCGGCACTGAAGATCAGCACGGCGCCCACAAAACCATAGATGAGCCACCCCACCATGCCGGTGAACATGAAGGCGATCGGGATACCAACAACATGCTTCTTTTGCAGCTCGAACCCGGCATAGATAGAGGCGCGCACCTTAAGCAGGTGCCAGTAACTTTGCTGGTCGCCGGGTGCGACGCCGGAGACGGTACTGCCATACGGTAGCACCTCTCTGAAATGCAGCATCATGCGTTCGCGCAAACGTTTCTGCTTGCTGTGCCTGAGCATCCACACGGCGAGTAGCAGCATGCCTATGGCGCCGACAATGAACGAGATGGCCAGTGTATTCATCACAGCTTCCTGAACGCCAGGTCTTGTAACTTTTTATTGCAGGGGCGGACCATCGGGTGTGCAAAATACCCGGTGTTGGCGTCATAAGCATAGAGTTCATTCAGCACGAAATGACCATCCCGTACCCCCGCAATCTCGGTAATTGAGGTTACTTTGCGTTGCCCGTTGGGCATGCGGGCGATTTGCACCACCAGCTCAATCCCGGCGGCGATCATTTTGCGCAAGGTGGCTTCTGTGCCATGAAATTTGGCTAATCCCGCCAGCATTTCGAAACGCAACATGGCGTCTTCCGGACTGTTGGCATGCACGGTACTCATACATCCGTCATGGCCGGTATTCATTGCCTGTAGCACATCCATCACTTCTTCGCCGCGCACTTCGCCCAGTACGATACGGTCTGGGCGCATGCGCAAGGAGTTTTTCACCAGTTCACGTGCAGTGATTTCACCATGGTCGTCGATATTCGATGGCCGGGTTTCCAGCCTGACCACGTGTTCGTGCTCCAGTTGTAGCTCTGCGGCATCTTCAATAGTGACGATACGCTCGCTGTGGGGAATAAAGCGGCTCAGGACATTCAATAAGGTTGTTTTACCGGCGCCGGTGCCGCCACTGACAATCAGGTTGCAGCGACGCTCAACAGCGGCGGTCAGAAACGCCAGCATATCGTTGTCTAAGGTGCCGTATTGCAGCAAATCACCAGACAGCAAGGGTTGCTTGCGGAATTTACGAATAGACAGGCAAGGACCATCAAGCGCCAGTGGCGGAATAATGGCATTGACCCGGCTGCCATCCGGCAAGCGGGCATCCACCATGGGGCTGGCTTCATCAATACGACGGCCCAAATGCGCAAGAATGCGGCGAATCACACGTAATACATGTTCGTTATCAATAAAGCGCAACGAGGTGGTTTCGAGTCGCCCATCCCGTTCTACAAAAATCTTTTTAGGGCCGTTCACCAGAATATCGTTAATACGGTCATCCTTGATCAGGCTTTCCAGCGGGCCAAAGCCTGCCAGCTCATCGACGACTTCCTCGACCAGGTTATCCAGGTCGTAGCCACTGATGGGCAAGTGCCGCTCGGCGACATAGCTGATCACCTTCTCCCGCACATAGTCTGCGATGTCACTGCGGGCGAGGTCAAGCAGGCCGATATGGTCACGTTCAATTTCTGCAATCAGGTGCTGATGGAGTTGAAACTTGAGCTCCTGATAGTCTTGCGCCTGTTTCAGGCCGTAATCAAATCCACGTAGCTGCAGGTTCATCATTGCCTCTCTAGTGCTTTTCACGCAGAGGCGTGATCGCAGCAATCAGTTTGTGAAGCAGGCCGTCCTTTTTCTCTGAGGCAGAGATGGGGGCGTCCAGTAGTTTGTCAGCCAGTTTGCGTACACTGACGCTGTATGGGTCATTGGGCGACAGCTCAAACATGCTTTCCCCTGAATTCATGGTGGCCAGGCGCGCCATGCCTGACGAGGATAGGGTGGCCAGCAGCGGCAGGCCAAAAGACTGGGCAATACTCTCGGCATCAGGCGGCATTTTTGACAGGTAATGGTCTACCACGACACCTGCGCCACTCAACGCGACTTTTTCTTCTCGCAGATGTTTGATCAGTTGCATGTTTTGCCGGCAGCTAGGCACACTTTGTTCGACTAGCAGCAGTACTTGATCGACATTGCCTAATAACAGCAGCAGGAAATCCGAGCCGACCATGCCACCAAGATTGACGATGATTCTGGGGAAGTGTCGACGCAAACTCCGTAACAGCACGCAGACATCTGCCGCCGTGAATTGTGCGCCTGCCCAAGGGTCTTCCGGCATTGAGAGTACGGTGAGGCCACTTTTATGCCGGCCAAAGCCAGTCTGGATCAGTGTGGAGTCAATTCTGCGCAGGCTGCGAATCGCATCAATAAAACTATAGGATGAGGTCAGCCCCAGATATAACATGGCATCTCCGTGCGGGACGCCGAGGTCAAGCAGTAGGGTAGGTTCCGTCTCTTGCACGGCCAGGGCCAGGTGTAGGGCCAGCATCGGTGAATCACTGCCAGGTCGCGCACTGATCACAGCAGTGATTTTGCCGCCATGATCTGCTTGCGGTGCATGCAGTGCCGCATCGCGAGGTGTCAGGCGTTTGACTTCAGCCACCACTTCGCTGGCACGGGTATCGGTTTTGATAAAATCGCGCGCACCCAGGCGCATCACCGTTAATAGCAAATTCTGGTCAAAAGAGTCTGCGACGACGATCACCGGCAAGAATGGTTTGGCTGCAATAATGCCTTCAATCAGCTGCGCCTCTTGCCGATAGTCGGCGGGATTCAGCTGTATAAAAATGGTGGTAGCCCCCACCGCATCCGAGAGTTGTACCACGCGCTCTGTCGCGGGGGAGTCAGCGGGAATCACATCCCCTTCATCCTTGAGTGATTGGCTTAACCATTGCAGGCATTCCTGGGTCTGGGTGATGGCAATATAGCAGTTGCGTTCACTCATCTCGATTACCTCGAAAAACCGGTAGCAGGGATACCAGCATCTGGCTGGGGCCCTTTTTGGAAAAACAAGTCACTGAAACTGGGGTTGTAGTCACGCAGGTTGCCGCCCGGCAATACGGGCATGGCTGCATCTTTGGCAATGGGGCGCACCAGGTGTGGGGTCACGATCATCAACAATTCCTTATCTTCACGTTCGAAGCGGGTCGAGCGGAAAAAGGCACCGATAATTGGTAAATTTCCCAACCCTGGCAATTTGTCCACGTTTTGCAGCGTATTGCGGCTGACCAGCCCGCTAAGCACAAAACTTTCGCCATCACCTAAGGCAACGCTGGTGTCCGTCCTGCGCACACGCAGGCCTGGCACGGCCACGCCGCCACTTTGCACCGCATTGGAAAAGTCGATCTCACTGACTTCAGGCGACACCTTAAGGAAAATTCTGTTTGCATCCAGCACGGTGGGCGTGAGCATGAGGCGTACCCCGTATTCTTTGTAGCGTATGGTGACGGTGCTATCGCCCCCGGCGCCAGCGCGGATGGGGACCGGAAACTCGCCACCCGCCAGGAAGCTTGCACTTTGGCCAGAGAACGCGGTCAGGCTGGGTTCTGCCAGGGTGTAGGCAAAGCCATTGGACTCCAGAATGCTCAGTGCACCGAGTAAACCCCGACTGGCATTCCCAGCCACAAAATTGAAGGCACTGGCTGTAGGCAAAAAACCTGAGGCACTATTGAGGATGAAATCTTCACTAGGGTTACCACTAAAGGTCCCTGTCGGTCCCTTGTTAACACCGTTAAGATTGCCTGGGGACCCTAGGGCAAGCGTGGAGTTGCGACCATTTTTACCCAGGAAAAAACCTGCGCGCATCATATTCTGGCGGCTGACTTCTACCACCTTGATATCAATCTGTACTTGGTTGTCAAAGTTGCTCAACGTGGCGTCCATGGGCGCCTCGGCCTTTTTATCTATCGCCTGGCGTGCTAATGCGTGTTCTTCCAAGGAGTCTGCATCGCCAGCAATGGCTACCTGGCTGCCTGCTGGTAATAGTTTGATCGATTTGGAAAATTGCAGCCTTTGCTTTTCAATAGCCGTGCTAATGCTCACGCTGACCTTGATCTGCTTGGCGGGCGCTGCCGCCTGTTCGCTCTCCCAGATTGAAATCTCGGTCGCACCCGGCTGTTTACCTGTAATCATGAGATTGCGCGATGTCAGCATAGTGATATTTGCAATGTCCGGGTTACCTACCGCGACACGTTTGACCGCTTTGGCATGCACATACACCTGCTGGGTCCCGACAACCAGGCTCAGCTCATTTGGCTCCTCCGCCTGCGCAAGCAGCGCCAGGCTGCATAGGCAACTCAGCAGCATTGACCAGGCATATTTCATTGTTTGCATGATGTGTCCTTGGCTTTCTTATTGTTATTTTTTCACGTTGACAACGTCTACCTGCTCACCGCGATGAACAATAATGCGTTGCCGTTTTGTGGCAGGCGTATGCTGTTTCACGGCAACTTTGGTGGTCTCCGCTGTGGTGCTAACCGGAGTGGCGGGCGCTATCCCTGCAGGCTGGGAAACCTCGCCAAGGCGGACAAACTGGTTAGTTGTCGTCGCTGATGCATCTGTCCCAGGCAGTGGTTCGCCGCGCAGGGCTAAACGCAATATGCCCGTGCTATCTGCCAGCATCAGTTTTGACGTATCTTGTGCGTGTACCGCCAGAATGGCAGAACGACTGTCCCGGCTATTTTTGCTGTCGATCCGGCTATTGCTCAGCCCCAGCTTGTTTGGTGTTGCTTGAGCGACTTCTTCCTGTGGGATGGGTTCAGGCTCTCCCGTCTGTGTACCATAGGCCAGCACTTTCACATTGGTCAGCACCACTTGGCTGGAACTCACTTGCCCGGTTTCCTGGTCTCTGTGCAAATACAGCAGCACGTCTACACGATCTCCCGGCTTGATAAAACCACCGACACCGATCACTTCATTGACCTTGATGGCAACTGCACGCTCATCAGGCGCAAGTCCCTGGCCAAATACATTCTTGGCAGGAAAGTGGGAGGTTTTGAATGGTGTATCTTTCATGATTGTGCTGGTGGTTGCTTTACCTATCAGGTGTTGTGGATCACTGAAGGCCTGCTTGTCATGTTGCTGCGTGGTAGCTACTTTGAGGTCTTCAGCAGTCAGCACGTGCCCGGCGGCAATATCGTTTGTGGCCAACACGTGTGAGTACGAGGGCACGACAACGGTTAATGACTCCGCAGGTTTTTTGTTGCTGATCCGATAACCGAGATAGCCGGTAACGATGGCGGCGATCACCATCAATGCCGCTAATATACGCAGGAATGTACTGTTCATGATGTCATCCTCCGTGTGGTGTCTTTTTTAAAGTTCGATCACTGCTGTGCCCGCCAGATCGGCAGGTACCCTGGGGATCTGGCCAATCACAGGTAAGGTCAGCATGGGGATCAGGGGGTCATTGGCATAACTGCTATACACCACGCGAACAGTCAGCTGGTTGCCATTCATAGACAATTGCACTTTGCTGTTAGCGGAACCCAGTACTTTATCTTTTGGCTTGGCAGGCAGCCAGTTCAGTGAATTGCCAACCACCGTTCTGACTCTTGGATCTACGCCATTGCTGAGATAAGCCGAATTATTGGCATATGCCAGACGATCCACTGCAATCGCCGCCCGCGCGCCTTCTTCCACTGCATGTACAAATGCAGATTGCATGAGCATCACAATGGCGTAATTCACCATGGCGTAGAACAGCGCAAAGAAAATAAGAAACAGCATCACAAACTCAATCGCAACCGATCCTGTTTGTGTGCCCAATCGTGGCAGGCGGAAAATTTTATTGATTGGTTTTATCATTTCACCATTCCTATGACACAGAGTAGTCCCGCGCTTAAGGCTGCCCCAAAAGGCATCCACCGTTTGGGGATTGCTTGGTTTGTCCTTAATCGAATGAATAGCATGTACACCAGCCCGAATACGCTTGCCAGCATGGCTGCAATTACGAAGGTGAGCAGCATCGTGTGCCACGGGCCAAGTAAAGCAATGACCAGCAAGCATTTGACATCACCGGCGCCCAGCATGCGTGCAGCATAAGCTGGCAATGTCAGTAGCAGGCTGGCAACGACACCAAGCGCGACAGATTGCCAGTTTGCGCCAAGCATGGCTTGCCCTGTGATCAGCAACCAGCCTATGGCGATCAAGCCTAACCCAAGCGTTAAGATGTTTGGGATACGCCTTGCATACAAATCCGCCAGGCCGATCCCCAGGCACCAGACAATGATGATTGTTTCTGCGATAGGCATAGGCTGCGTTCAGTGTGCAATTGCCTGATGTTCGCAGTGATTATGGAGTGAGTGCTGTTGAAATCTGGGTAAAAATGTCGGAAATGAGGCCGTTAATCGGCTTCACGAAAGTGACCAGGGCAATGGCTACCATCGCTGCAAGCAGTGCGTACTCAATGGCGCTGGCACCCTCTTCGTCGCGCAAAAATTTTGAAATGACTACTTTAATCGTGTTGTGCATTTTGATTCCCCGAGTATTTTTTTGGGCTTGTTTTGACTTTAAGTTGTCGGCATAGACCCAAATTAATTTTACAAATGACAAAACCAACTTCTAAAGAGCGACTGAAATGATTGCTGCAGCGGGTCAGGCTTAATTGCTTTACCCAAAAAAACATTTATGTAATTTTTATAGCAACTAATGTGCCCACTTTACAACTGGTATGAGCATTATTTAAATGGTTTTTTTATAACTGTTTGATTTTTAGTGATTTTTGTTGAAAATTATTTGCGCTGTCTTGGCTGAAAATGCATTGCCCTTGTTTACAACTTTTGTCTAGGGATGACAAAATATGACAGAGATGTAAAAGTCTTTGTAACATTCGAGGGCATGAAAGCCCTTTAGACTTCTTTTGTCGGGCTTAATATTTGCCATTCGGCGCGATTACGCCCATTTTCCTTGGCGCGATAAAGGGCTTTATCCGCTTCTTCTATCAGCTGTTGCATGCTGTTTTCCATCGTTGGCACGATGGTTGCAATGCCCATCGAAATGGTGACAATTTGATGCGTTGATTGTTCGTGCCGGATATTGAGCTTCTGGACGGCAGTCAGCATGCTATCGCTGATATTGCGTGCTTCGTTCAATGGCGTGTGAAACAACACCACCGCAAACTCCTCGCCACCGTAGCGGGTGACTGAGTCGCCTGTTCTGCGCGCGCAACTATCCAGTGCTGATGCGACCTGCCTAAGGCATTCATCCCCTGCCTGGTGACCATAACTGTCGTTGAATTTCTTGAAGAAATCCACATCCACCATCATTAATGACAGCGGCACTTTGGCGCGGGAGGCTTGCGCCCAAGTGGTTGCCATGTTGGCATCAAAACTTCGACGATTGCCAATTCCCGTCAGTCTATCTTCCCAGGAGGCCTGTTCCGACGATATTTGTTTGAGCAAGACATCAATCAGAATTTTTCGTACTTCGCTTGCCGATGCCCACAGTGTTGCGCCAACCACCACCAAGATGACCAGCACCATATGCAGAGTCTCGAAATCCAGAAATGGTGTCGCCAGCAGCAAGGGCGCATAGACGCCAATCGCAAAGGCAAAGAAAATCGGCAGGAATACGACCAGACGCGGCAGTGCCACGATGACCGCGATGAGCATAATGATCAGAATAGCGGCTTTGCTAGAGCGACCCAATAGTGGCAGTGCGATAGAGAGCGCACCCCAGCCCAGCCCAGCCATGCCTGCGGCCATGACATGGCGGTTGATACGCGCTAACTCAATACTGACATTGGCCGAGAGGAAATCCAGGCGCCCCAGCCACCAGTGCCAGGCATGTGCAACCAGCAGCCAGGCGTACCATGCGCCTGCATATACGCCGCCGATGTCCCAGGCCAGCATGGCAGCAGCCACCAGACCACTGAACAATACAATCAGCTTGCCACTGTTTTTGCCGCGATAAACGTGGCGCAGCTCTTCACAGGCAAGATCATGCGGATTGAACTCCAGAGTCTTAATGGCACTTTCTCTTGTTTTATTGACCACGTTCAATCCTGTTCTAATGCGTTGATTATTTGAGTGTGGCAATCGGCAGGTACAGCACTGAACATGACCGGATGCCAACGATTTATCGCATGACGAGTGTGCTTATTATGCTGCATTTTGTAGGACTGTGCCTGTTAGCTTGCTGCAAATTGTACGGCTAGTCCGGTCTAGGTCTGGTCAGGGCAATCTATGGATATTGTGCCCTTTAATCGCTGCCAGTCAGCCTGCCTTTGATGGCTGCCTTCATCAGCCTTCTGAAGGATGGGCATTCCAAGTGTGAGGGCGCTTGACACACAGCAGCATGCTTGAGGCAGTTGCTCATGATGGTGAGTCGTTGAATGGTCTCGTCGATATGTGCCGCTTTATCCAATAGCTTATTGCGATCCACCAGGTGTTGTTGGTTTGCGGCAAACATGGTGCTGATTTCTTGCAAGGAGAAATCAGCACATTTGGCCAGGGAGATCAGGGCCAGTTGATCCATTACATCCGCTGAGAAGTATCTTTGCAGGCCTCTTCTGCCCAAGGATTTGATTAATCCTATTTCTTCGTAATACCTGAGCGTCGACGCTTTGATCCCTGTCTTTTTCACGACTTCAGAAATGTTCATTTCAGGCTTGACCTCAAGTTAACTTGAACTTGTATAGTGCTTTACACGGTATGTATTCGTCAATAAAGGGAGTGATATGACAGTGACTATTTTATACAATGGGGTGCTAGTCGGCCTGCTAGCAACCGCGTTGTTTGATGGCTGGTTATGGGGGCAGAAACAATTGGGGTTAAAAACACTCAATTTTGCCTATCTTGGCCGCTGGTTCGGACATTTCACACAGATGAAATTCGTGCATGACAATATTGGGAAATCACCAGCATTGGCTCATGAATGGGGTATGGGCGTGGCCGGGCATTATGCCATTGGCATATGGATCGCTGAGCTATTACTACTGGCTTGTGGTGAGCAGTGGATGCGCGAGCCGGAAATTGGCGCAGCGCTGGTGGTTGGAATGCTCACGGTTGTTTTCCCACTGTTGATTATGCAGCCAGGCATGGGCGCTGGCATCGCATTTAGTAAAACGCCGAAACCACTCATCAACTGCCTTAAAAGCCTGCTTAACCATACTATTTTTGGCTTATGTATGTTTTTGGCCGCAGAATTGATGAATCTATTGCATTGAATAGAACGGAGGATACGAAGATGCGTTACAAGCTAGCACGTAAATATACACCGGTTGTATTTGCTTTTTATATGTCTGCTGTCATGGCCTTTTTAATGTGTATGGTGATTGTTGCCATCAATACAGGTGTGGATGGGCATTATTTCATCAGGGTTATCAAAGCCTATGCACTGGCGATGCCGAGCGCATTTGTCTTTTTGCAATTGGTGAGGCCGCTCGTTGTGAGGCTGGTGAATGCAACAGTCGCAAGCTGATCATATAATAAATGCATATGATATTCGGGAGTGGTCATGGGTAAGCAGTTTCAAGTATTAAGTGAGGCACATACGCAGTTTATTGCCGAGCAGAAAGTGTTTTTTGTTGGCACCGCGGTGGATCAAGGGCGGGTGAATATTTCTCCCAAAGGCATGAGCACGCTTAAAGTGCTTTCGGCGCATCAGTTGGTTTGGCTGAACGTGACAGGGAGCGGTAATGAAACTGCCGCCCATGTGCAGCAGAATGCCAGAATGACGATCATGTTTATGGCGTTGTCGGGTGATCCATTAATTCTGCGTGTATACGGTCAGGCCAAGGTCATCCATAAACATGACACTGAGTGGGGTGCATGGATTAGTCGATTTGATCCCTTGCCTGGTGCACGGCAAATATTCGTATTGAATATTGAGCTGGTACAAACCTCTTGTGGCATGTCAGTGCCGTATATGGATTATGTGGGGGAGCGTGAACAGCTTAATGATTGGGCTGCGGCTAAAGGTGAGGCCGGGATTGCGGACTATTGGCAGGCAAAAAACCACACTAGCATCGATGGGTTGCCTACCTATATTCAAGGCAAAGGGCTTGATTGAGCGTTAGTGCGCCACCGCTTTTGAGAACACATTCATGATGATGACTCCAGCCAGAATAAGCGCGATGCCGATCAGGGCAGGGGTATCCAGCGTTTGGTCAAAGAATACGCGGCCCACCACGGCCAGCAGCACGATGCCCAGGCCTGCCCATACCGCGTAAGCAATGCCGATAGGGATGGCTTTTAATACCAGCGATAAAAAGTAGAAGGACAAAGCATAACCGACCACCACAATCACGGAGGGAATCGCTTTGGTAAAGCCCGCGCTGGCTTTGAGTGATGAGGTCGCGGTCACTTCGCTGAGAATCGCCGCGAACAAAAACAACCAATATTTAAACATGACTCTTTTTCCTTTATGATTTCTTTGAAGCCACAGACTTCTTCCAGGCGCCGGTTTTCTTCCAGGTAAAGGTGCCGCAAGTAATCAGGTACAAAATCGCCGAGAAAATATTCAGCACGGGCACCATGCTTCTGAACGCCAGAAAGAATGCTTTGCTCAATGCATGCCTGGGCGTATCAAATTCACAATTTTTGAATTCAATTAAGCCGCCGATTGCCGAGATCAATAGCGGTACCAGATAGAAGGCAGAAAGCACATTGAAGTCCATGGTTTTTCCTTGTGAAAATACGTCTGTATTGCATAACGATGTTCATTATAAAGCGATCGCGATGATGGCGGCGCTTCTGGTTTATTACTAGTGGTTCATGGCTGGCGGTTCATGGCTAGGCGATGTCCGATAATTCCTACAACAGATTCAGCGCGAGTGGGATAGGGCGACGCTGTGCAGTACGGCATGATGGCACCTGTATTGATTTGACCAAAATCTAAAAACCGGGAGGCTGTTCATCATGAAAAAACCCAATCCAGTGCCAGGTGCGACCAGTGCTATGTCTTTGATCGCGATCACGGCAGGAGCGGTTTCCGCCGCGCTGGTGATTATGTTTATCGGGATGTTTATGACCGTGGTCTCGATTGGATCCAATCCACCAAGCGATATGCATGCCGGGGGCCCCATGGTTGCCAGCCATGTGTTGGTGGTGGATGCGGTGAGTAACAGGGCTGGTCAGCGTGCACACAAAGCTGAAAAAGGGCATTTTATGGATGCTTTATTGCGCGAGGATATGCATAACCCCTCTGCAATGGCTGCCGAGGGGCATGGCCAGCCAGCGGCAAAAGTGACACGTATTTTCGCGAATCCGATGTCGATGCCATTTGTGTCAGCAAAATCCCGTGTGACCAGAGTTTAAGCCAGTATCCTTAAAATATTTGGACTTCTTGAATCTTGAGCATTTTTAGTGCATTGTTCGACATTGAGCGGAAGATTGGTATTAGCACACCTACAACAGTATTTATGAGAGATATGCTTCATTCTGGAAATACACATGCATCCCTCGACCAAGTGTCGCGGTCGGCGGCAGACGAAACACGCTCTGAGAAGTCGCCAGGTGCTGAGCGCGGTTCAGTCGATTTTGGCAAAGTTAATCTCATTCTCATTGGTCTGATTGTGGTGATTCTGTTCGGCCTGCTATCCAAGGAGGATGGGAATACCGCCTACTCCAGCCACGAAATGCGCATGCAGACGCAAGTGGTGTCAGAAGCTGGGCCTGAAACGAATGCCTCCGCCGCCGAAGCCTATGTGCCTGAAATTACAAGCGCAAGCGCGGCCAAAAACGAGGTGAGTGCCACGCCAGCGGCGCCAGCAAAATCCTCAGCTAAACCAAGCAGCAAGAAATCTAAAAAAACTGAAGCAGTAGAGCCTGAGCCGGTGCAAGCCCCGGTGGTAGAAATACATGCCAGCCAGGCACTGCCAGTGGTCGAGCCTGTGCAGCAAAAGGATACCTCAAGAAAAATGCTGGTTTTTAATATCTGGAGTGTTTCTGAGCTGAGATTAAGAAGTGCTTACACCACATTTATGAACGATAGTTCTATTCCTGCTGCGCAACTGGAGGCCAGGAAAAAAGATTATTTGAGTTTTGTGAATCATCGCGCCAAAAAATGTGGCGAGCTCGACAATAAATTTGCTGGCAATATCAACACGGTTGAGCGGCTCACGTTTAGCAAGGGTGATGTCGACATTTTGGAGTGTCACGCGGCAGAAAATAATAGTGAGTTGGATAAGCTGCACGCTTCCCGCGAGCAGAGCTTCTAGTCTGTTATCAGCGTACTTGTGATTGATCAAAGACTCCAGGTTCAGGCCTAGAGTCTTTTTTATTGATGGGCTTATAAATCCTCCAGATCAGATGGCCGCGCGCGGTAATAGCCTTGTGAGTACTGGCAACCCATTTCTTTCAGTATGTGTTCCTGCTCCAGTGTTTCAACGCCTTCGGCAATCAGCCTGATATTCAGCTGTTTACCCATAAAGATAATGGTTTTGCATAAGGCCTGATCATTCAGGTTCACTGTAATATTCTTGATAAATGATTGATCGATTTTGACATAATCAATTTTGAATTTATTGAGGTAGGCCAACGAAGAATAGCCAGTGCCAAAGTCGTCAATCGCCAGTTTGATGCCGTGCTCATGAATGCTGTTCAGGGTTTCAACCACGTTGCTGGAGGGTTCTAACAGCAGCCCTTCGGTGATTTCAAAGCAAAAGTGGTCGCCAGAAATACTGCGGGCGGCCAGGTTGGAGATGAAATGGTGAATGGGCGCGGACTGCGAGAATTGCAAAGGTGAAATATTGATGCAGATTTCTACCGGACCAAAGCGCTGCTTAATCTGCTCAAAGTCCCTGATTGTTTGGTGGAACACCCATTCGCCAAGCTCAATAATATAGCCGTTCTCTTCGGCGATACTGATAAAGACTTCTGGTGAAAGGGTGCCAAATTCAGGATGCTGCCAGCGTAACAGCGCTTCTACTTTTTCACAGCGTAAATCAGTTAAATTAAAAATCGGCTGATATTGCAGATGTAGCTGATTTTTCTGTACGGCATAACGCAACTCATTGCTGAGATGTGTTTTTTTGGTAAAAGCATCGTGCATGCCTTCGTTAAACAGAATGAATTTGTTCTTGCCCGTGCGCTTGGCCTGGTAAAGCGCCTGGTCCGCAAACATGATCAGTTCTTCTGCCTGCAGGCTGTTGTCTGGAAACAGCGAGACACCAATACTAATGGAAGCCACAAAAGATTTTTGCTGAATCGTAAATGGCGGTGCCATCGCCGTCATCAGCTGCGCACAAAGCTGGCGCAGCCTCTCCTCACTGGCCTCCTGTTGAATCACGATTAAGAACTCATCCCCACCAAATCGGGCTGTGAGGTTAGGCGGCAAGATAATGGACTGGATACGCGCCGCTACTTTAATCAGTACCTCATCGCCCACGGCATGGCCCGCCGTATCATTAATTTCCTTGAAATTGTCCAGGTCAATAATCATCACCCCCAGCTTGTTGGGGTGGTGTGTTGCTGCCTGTAGTGCCTGGTCAAGCTCATGCTTGAGTTGAAACCGGTTCGGCAGCTTGGTCAGAAAGTCATGGTTAGCCTGGAACCAGATGGCATGTTGTGCCGCCACGGCTTGTTTTTTGTTGGCCTGGTACAGTTTAAGTAGTTGAATCAGCAACAGTACGGCAAAAAAGGACAGGGCGGAGACCAGGTATGGTGTGAATGGATTCTCGGGTGATCTGCGCCACACTTCCAGGATGTCCGGCGGATTGGTGCCAATCTGCAGGGTCGCTTTATTCAAAATACTGCGTAACATGGGGTCGGTATCGCTGGCCGCCATAAAGACTGTGCTGGTGATAGCAGTGATGCCACTTTTTCTGATGGCCTTGATTTTGTGGAAGTCCAGATGGTAGTCAAGCACCAGTTCATTGCCGACATAGGCATCTACCAGGCCAGCGTCCAGGTATTCAAAGGCTTCATCTGCAATATCGACCAGTTTGATTTTGACGCCGGGGATCAGCTCCCTGAGCTTTTGAGATAAAGGCCCATTTCTGAAGACGGCCACGGTTTTGTGGGAAAGCTGGTCCAGTTGAATCTCGCTCTGATACAGCTTGTTGTGAGACGCGACATAAATGGCATTAGGCGTTTCCAGGTAAGGCGTGGCCAGCAGGCTGAAGCCCGTAGGCATATGCTTGCCACGGATACCGGTGACGAGCGAGACCTCATTGCTGGTGATATTGTCATGGTAATCGACGAGGGTGAATTTTAAGCCCGTGAGCTGGCTAATTTTTTGCAGATATTGAATCGAAACACCTTTGTGCTTTTGACTCTCCAACTGAAACTCAATCGGCATCCAGCCGTTTCTCACGGCAACGCGTATATTCCGATGCTGCTTTATCCACTCTGCTTCTTGGGCTGAAAGTTGCAACCGTTGCAAATTGTCTGCGGCATACAGGCTGCCAGGCAATATTTCTTGTGCTGGTAGTGACAATGACAGGCATGTTGCGATGAGTAAAAAGCATTGTTTGATCATGCTGAAACTGGATGTGGTTGAGCGATTCAGTCGCATCCGCTCTCTCCCGAAAATACATTCTTTTATGCAAATTAAATTGTAAGTGATAGTAACGCATTGCACGGTTGAATGAGAAAACTCTTTGCGTGCCTGCTGTGTTTTCGTGTGAGGGCCAGAGAGGGGCAAGTGGTGAATGGTGCGAGATTATCTCTTATTTATGTAAATGTATTTGTTTATAATTTAAAGTAAATTTACAATTATTATCAAAGTCTGTAATATCTGTCAGGTATGAGTAAGTGCAGGGTTCTTTGGCGTTATTTTTTATTATTAAACTGAGTGGAGAAACAAATGAAACAACTGAGTAAACTTGCAGTAGCCATGTCCATGGCAGTCGGATGCTCGCAGGCATTTGCGGCGGCTTCTATTTTTGTGGTTGAGCCAGGCAGTGATGGATTTAACATCCATACTGCGGCATTTAACGGGTCCAGTTACGACATTACTAAACTTGTATTCGATTTCACGACTACCGTGACTAGCGATGCGAGCCATCTGGTCATTGATGGCTCACCTAGTTCGATTGGCGCACCTGCTGGCGGTACCGCGACTTTCTTTGGCAGCGGTGCAGTGTTCGGATTTGACTTTACGAGCTTCAATTCATTTGAATCTTTTAACTTTCAATGGGATCCAGATTCTGCGATTAACGGCGCTTATGGTGCCACAGGGGCGGATTTCATCGGTGGAACCGTGACTGCGTTTACAACCAATGGCCTTTATAAGGGTACGTTTGAATTGGTTGGTACTGGGCCGGATGTGGCAGCAGGGCTTTCACCTTATACGTCATCCGTGGTGCCGGAGCCAATGACCGGTGCAAGCTTGCTGGCTGGTTTGGGCGTGTTGGGTTTGGTTGCTCGCCGCCGCCGATCATAAGCGTTGTTTGTTTTTAACGCCTAAGCCCATCGAATTTATTGGTGGGCTTTTTTATTTGAGGCCGGTATTTGGTGATTGATTGGCAAGCCGTTTTTTTCCGGATGCGGTACCATAAAGGTCATGAATGACATGGGGTCACGAAATGCTGGGTATGGAGTCTGGTGCATGAAAAATTTAGGTGTATTGTTCGCTGTAGTTTTGGTGTTATCAGGGTGCTCAGTTAATATGGTGAAGCTGGGTGTTTATAAAAATAAGGCGCAATTAATCGGTCCGGATGGAACAGTGTATGTCGGCAGTATTCTGATCAACGACATTAGCAATGATGGCGATATTGAGTTTGAAGAGTCCCCTTATGGCAAGCTGGCCGGGAAGTGGACAGCAACCAGCGCAGCAGCGCCGGTGGCAAGAACGGGTGCCGCTGACGCACAAGCTGTTGATGCCGTGGTACGCCGGGCATACTCGGGCAAGAGTTTTCTGGTTGCCAATCAGAAAGCGGTACTCAATTGCGACTTTAAAGCCAACATAGAAGGTGATGGTCTATTGGGTAGCGTGTATGTGATTGGTGATGGTATCTGCATTGATGACCAGAAGCGTATGATTCCGATTCAGTTTTTCAAGTCATAGCTGCGTGCAGCGTATGTGCTTGTGCCACCATAGCCCGCTGATAGCGGGCTTTTTTATGACAAGTCACTCGCTGAACCTTTACGCGCACAGCCTCATTCAGCGGCCGGTTCGGATGATCAGACTATTCCTACAATAAATTCAGCCGTCGTGACATGGTATTGGGCGCTGTGTGCCTGCATGATGGAGCCTCACGCATTTAATACCAACACGCTGATTGCCCGCGCAGCTGGCAATCTTTTGCTTGAGGAGCACATACGATGCTGAGAACCCTGTTGCTGGTCATTTTGATTCTGGCTTTAATCGGTGCATTGCCTGCCTGGCCTTATAGTTCTGGTTGGGGTTATTACCCAAGCGGTGGCCTTGGTTTGGTCGTACTGATATTGCTTATTCTTGCACTCACGGGCCGGTTGTAGTTTGATGGTTGTAATGTGCCCAATTCATTCTCTCTATAAAGGAAACTAATCATGATCATGGCTAAACGTTTTTTGAGTGCTTTTTTAGCAGCTTCGCTCTTATTTACTGGATCGATGCAAGCCGTACAGGCCGCCATGATTGGCACTGAGCAAGTCGCCGAGTCTACAATATCGGCCAAAGGTGCGCAGGACAGGGCCAAAATTGTGGATATGCTTTCACGCGATGAAGTGCAGTCGGAATTGGTCAAGCGAGGAATCGATCCTGTGGAAGCCAAGTCACGCGTGGCCGCATTGACTGATGACGAAGCCAGCAATATGGCTTCTCAGCTGGATAAAGCGCCTGCTGGCGGTGGCATTATTGGTGCCATTGTGCTGGTGTTTTTCGTGTTGCTGCTGACGGATATTTTAGGGTTTACAAAAATATTCCCATTCACACGTTCAGTACGTTAATACACTTTTATCTGGATATGCATTTAACTTTCATCCATTTAACGCTCATCAAAGCCAGCCTGCGCCGAATAAGCCTGCTGGCTTTTTTGTGCCTGTTGAGTGCTTGTGCGGCGACCGGGGTGCGTGAAGCCACGCACAATACGCAATTGCCCCGTCACGCTGAACTGACGAGCACGCCTTTTTTCCCGCAGGCACAATACCAGTGCGGCCCAGCCGCATTGGCAACTGCATTGAGTGCAGCCAATATTCAAGTGACACCAGACCAGCTGACACCAGAGGTATATGTGCCTAGCCGCCAAGGCAGTTTGCAGATTGAAATGATGGCGGCAGCCCGACGGCACGGCGCGGTTGCGGTAAAAATCCCGCCGCAACTGGATGCAGTGATGCAAGAAATTTCCGCTGGCAATGTGGTGGTGGTCATGCAGAATCTTGGTTTTTCATGGGTCCCCTCGTGGCACTATGCCGTGGTGGTTGGCTATGATCTGGATAAGGAATTGTTGTGGTTGCGATCCGGTACTTATGAGCGCTTTGAAATGTCCTTAAGTGCTTTTCAGCGTACCTGGGCGCGTAGCGAGCATTGGGCATTTGTGGCATTGCCACCAGGCAAATTGCCCGCCAGCGTCAGCGCAGATGAGGTCGCCAAAGCCTTGGTAGCTTACGAGAAAAATGCCTCTGCTGCGGCGCGAAAACAAGCCTATCAAGCAGCTGTCAGTCGGTGGCCAGATCATCAGGTACTGTTGATGGGCTTGGGCAACGCCGCCTATGCTGCTAATGATTTACCGCTGGCAGCAGTAACCTTTCAGCATATGATTGAGGTGCATCCGACTTCAGCGGCAGCCTATAATAATTTGGCCAATGTACTGCTGGCACAGAAGCACATTACACAGGCAGAGACGGTCGCCGAGAAAGGGCTGACTGTGGCTGGGGACGACGAAAAGTTAAAGTCTCAACTTGCACAGACGCTGGTTGAGATCAGGCAGTCTCAAAAATAACCACCTGTAGTGTGAGTGCTTGCTTACGTTAAAGGATAGGTTTAATCAACAAAAATCATTCGACTGAAGATTCTTCTGTCGGCGGATGTTTGTCCAAATAAGCGTAAAAATCTTTTCGCTTGAGTGATTTTGAGAACAACCAGCCTTGTACATATTTGACGCCACGTTCGTGCAGAATTTTCGCCTGCGCTGCTGTTTCTACGCCCTCGGCCACCATATCCAGTTGTAGCGTTTTTGCCATTTCAATAATATGAAAAGCAACATGGCTGGTGACCGCATCGGTACCCACAGAGTCCACAAAAGTCTTATCAATTTTAAGGTAGTCGAGTTGGAACTTGGTCAGGTAAGACAGGCTTGAGTAGCCGGTCCCAAAGTCATCAATAGCCACCCTTACGCCGCAATCCCGGATATCCTTGATTGTCGTCAGCGCTTCATCATCATCAAGAAACCCCCGTTCAGTGACTTCAATCAGGATTTGATTGCCCGTCGCCCCGCTGGATTTGATCAGAGTTTGAATCAGCGATAATAAGTCGCCTGACCGGATGTCGTGCGAGGAGATATTAATGCCGACATGAAAGTCCGGATGGGTATTAAAAGCGTTGCGCATATCTTTCGCTACCAGCTCAAATACGCGCTGTGTGATTTGGCAAATGACGCCAGCCGCTTCGGCAGCAGGGATAAACGTATCTGGACTGATAAATGTATTATCCGGCGTTCGCCATCGAATCAATGCTTCAGCGCCCACGCAAGTGTTGTGATGCAAATGCATGATAGGCTGATATTCCAGGTAAAACTCATCGTTCGCCAACGCGCGCAAAATAGCGGATTTAGTCGAGTACCTGGTGCGCTGCATATAGATAAATAAGCCGCCCAATAACAAGCCGACAATGATGGCTAGCGGAATCAGGATTTGAATAAAAGTCACGATATCATCGTTGATGTCCTTAAGGGGGATGGCGGCGACCACTGCCGTGACATTCAGCTGGTTGGGGGCGATATACACCAGCATCTGCCGCTCTTGGTCAATAAAAGTAAGTGCTTGCTTCCCTTGGTATCTTTCTAGCCAGGCAGTGGCGATCTCGCCCTTGCCGGTATACAGCCGGTGTGACTGGATGCTGAATACGCCGATGGCAACCTCCGAGTTGTCTAGTGCCTCGATCGCGTGACTGGGCACAAACATGATGGCCCAGCCTGATTTCTCGAAAATCACCAAATGCCGGTCTTGCCAGTCAGCGATCTTGATGTTGGACCACACCTTGGTACCATCCGGCTCGGTCCGGTAGGGCTTGCCCAGCACCATGCCATCCAGCAGTTCTGAGATGGAGGAACAGGCGATTTTATTGTCGCGGATATGTGCAACGCCTTGCAGAAAGAATCCTGATACATTGAATTCCTGCATTTTTTGTACCTGTTGCGGCAGGCAAGCATCTTTTTCAGCCACTGACGAAAAGTAATTCACGACATTGGCAAACTGCTGGCGTGTCGTACTCATGCGCATCAATACACCAGAGGTGATTTCCCGCAGGTGTTTCGTTTCTTTGGAAACCGCCTGGTTATGGGCAATGATTAAAGACAAGAAGATGGAAATCGAGGCGGTGATCGCAATCAGCAGCACCGTAATGCCAGTCACAATTTTTTTGTTACGCCAGCTTTTCTTTAATACGTGATCCATTTGATGCCTCCTCCCAAACGTCAGTTTCATCGCTATCGTGTCTATTGGCCAATCGGCATTATGGGATAGGCGTATGCAACCTGGAGGTGATCGAATGGGCGCAGAGTGCAAGAGTGATAAGCATAGTTTTTTTCGTTAGTGTTATTTGAATATCGATCTTGATGCTGTGAGAGACGCATGAAGCTGCGTTACTTTTACAACGCGAGAATAAACGTTAATCTGAAGAATGTCATTGTTACTTATCGTCGTGAATAATACTGAGCTGACCATCTGACTCTAATTGTATTTGTTTGACTGCTGAAATATGCGCAATGCCATCTTCACGTAGCTTGGCCAGGATATCGTCTTTGGTAATAAATTCGCGACGCATGGCACGTGTTTGCAGCACTCCGTTACGAACCAGCACCAATGGTGGTGCTTCCATCACGCGTCTGATCCATTGATTTTTGTAGCTGAGCCAGTCAATCAAGATATTCCAGCAAACCAATACGCTGATCAGCACCAGGCCGTCCATGATCGATTTAGCATCCCCGCTCATCGCGTTTTGAGAGGCATCGGCCACAATGACCACAAATAAGAAATCACCGACACCGACGCTGCCCATATCCCGGCGCAAGATGGATCTGAAGATAAGAAACAGGAACCAATAGACGATGGATCCTCGAATCACAATCTCCCACAAGGGAACGCTTAAGCTGAACGCCTCTGTATCCATGTCATTCACCCCATTGCATGATGTGCAAAGAGTCTACAGAAATAAAGCAATTGTCTTTATCAGCGCCAGATGTACTTGTTGTAGGAAAAACAAGCTATATCAAGGATGCAAAAAAACGTGCCTTATTCATTCCTACAGCAATTTCAGCCGCAGTGTCATGGTCAGCGTATCGCCATGACGGCATGATGAAGCCTTACTCATCTTGAGTATTACTTAGCCTGGGTATTCTTAATTTTTATATTCTGAATCTCGGTATTCAGGCCTGCTGTTGAGGCCGGTTTGAATCAATGACTGGAGCGTATGATGTTCAGCACTGTCCTGATTGTTATCCTCGTTGTGGCACTGATTGGCGCCTTGCCAGCCTGGCCGCATAGTGCAAACTGGGGCTATTTTCCAAGCGGCGGCTTTGGTTTATTACTGTTGGCATTGCTGTTACTCACATTTTCTGGAGGGTAAGCGATGCATGGAGCCACTTTAAAAAATTCTACGTACGTTGATTGCCAGTAGTTAATCATTGAGCACGCAGGCGCATTCCTACAAAAAATTCAGTATAAATCTCGTCGTTTTTCCTGATGCCATGCTGCATAATGAAGCTGGCAATAGAGTTAACTATTTCTCGCTTCAACCATTCAATATGTCTTTGCTGACTGCATGTGCTGTCAGTAAGCGTTGGATTGCAGGAGAACGACATGCTGGGTACGCTGCTGATAGTGATTTTCACGCTCGCTTTAATCCATGCTTTTCGTACCGGTTTCTACCGCGTGAGTTGGGGCATGGATCCAGGCCGTGCGCTGACTGTGTTGATCGCTGTGTTGATTATGATGGCGTTTGCGATTGGTTTCGTTGATCTTTAACGTACGATCAGCTGCGTGATAACACTTTTCGAGGAGATAGTGATCGCGTGAATCATTTTGAATGATTAAAGAGTAAACCTGTTGTTCTTTCTCAAAAAGAGTGGCATGCGCCTGGCGTAGAATGCAACATGGAACCTTTTGTGAAATGAGCCAGTGCGCCCAAAACTTAGCCAAACATTTAAAAGCCAACTGATTGCAGCATTTGCGGCAATGTTGGCTTTTTTGTTTTGGCATTTTCTGCTGGATTACCAACGCCAGAAAGCAGAGGGGGAAGCCTATCTGGAGGCAGCCTCTTATGGCAGTTTGCTGCGCGCTGAGCTGGATCGCGAATTAAATTCCCTGCTATTTATTTCTAATGGCCTGTCCAGTTTTATCAAGGTCTATCGCAATGAGCTGAAGCAGGACAAGATGCAGGCGATCTTAGCCGACCTCTGGTCCAACGCCCATCATGTCAGGAACCTGGCAGTGGCCGTGAATTACAAACTGACTTATGTCTATCCTGAAAAGGGCAATGAGCAGATCATCGGTATCGATTATCGTGAGGTTGCCTCGCAATGGCCCAAAGTGAAGCTGGCGATTGAGTCTCATGAGGGAGTGCTGGATGGCCCGCTGGATTTGATACAGGGTGGTAACGGCATGATTTATCGCTTCCCGATTTTTGTCGATGGCCATTACTGGGGCATTATGTCGACGGTGATTGATACCCATAGCTTTTTACAGGCGGCTTTTCAGACGGTGCAAAATCCTCAGTTTTCATTTGCAATCAGGACGGTAGAGCAGAAGCGCGTGTTTCATGGCGATGCGGCGTTGTTTGATCAAAAGAACATTTTTATTCAGCAAAGCGAAGTGCCCAATGGCAAATGGGAGTGGGCCATCGAGAATAAAAATAGCCATCATCTGCCTAGTCGCAGCCTTGGCATGGTGTTGAGTGTATTGTTAAGCCTGTTGGTCGGCGGTGTTGCCTATTTCTTCGCCCAGGAGCGCTATTATTTGTCGGAAGGGGCGCTCATGGACAGCCTGACCGGTTTGCCGAATCGCCGCTTGCTTGAAAGTCGTTTGAACTATGCACACTCAGAAGCCAAGCGCGATCACAAGCGATTCGGCCTCATGGCACTGGATGTGGATCATTTTAAAGCCATTAACGACCAGTATGGCCATGATGTGGGCGATGAGGTCATTAAAGCAGTGGCGGCCAGGTTGAAGTCCAATATGCGCGATATGGATACTGTGAGTCGGCTCGGTGGTGATGAGTTTGTGATTGTGGTCAAAGACCAAATGTCTGAGCAAGGGTTGGTCAGAGTCGCGACCAAATTGCGGGATATTTTCAATGTACCTATGTTGATTAATGATAGGGAAATCGCCGTGCATTTGAGTATTGGACTCACTTTGTATGATCCTGCATCCGATGTCACCTTAAAGCAATTGCTTAAGCAAGCCGACATGGCACTTTATCAGGCCAAGCATAGCGGCAGGAATACTTACAGCGTCTGGAAGTAAACCAGCATTTGTTACACGCGCCCAGCGTGTTAGTATGGTATTTTTATTGACGTAAATGTATTAATGAAATGCGCTCATACCGTTGTTGTTTTGTCGCTTCACCTCGCCATCATCCCACGGCTTAATGCTTCAGAAATCATGCCCGAGCCTGCGTTTATTGAACCTGACGCAGCGCACAGTGACCGCTTGTTAAGGATTCCCGAACCCATGGTGTATGACTTGGTGCGTCCATTGGGTGTCAGGCAGGGAGAAATGGAGATCAATGCGCTAGGTGACTATAACCCTTATAACGGTGATTTTAGCTGGGCACCAGAGTTGGAGTATGGACTGGCGGATGACCTGGCGATGGAGGTCGAGCTGCCGTTTGAGGATGCCAGCCATGAACGCTACAAAGTGGCGATCCAGCAAACACTGGGGGTCGACTATGCGCAAGGCACGGCCAATGGCTGGCAAGCATTTGTCGATGTGAACAAGCATAGCAAAGCTGTGTCTGTTGACGCGACATATATCCATGCCCGGCAGTGGGCAGACCAGTGGTCGTCGTTAAGTATGCTGGGCTTGCGTGTACACAATATTAACCGCAGTGCACAAGTAGACTATTTGCTGAACAATACGGTGTTTTATGATGTCTCACCGCGGTTGACACTAGGCCTGGAGCTTAATCAGGAAGTCAGCACTGGCGGCACCTGGCGTTATCGGCTTACACCGCAGGTGCATTACGACGCCAGCCAGTATTATACTTTGCAGATGGGGACCGCCTGGTCGACGCTGGATCATCCGGAAAAAACACAGCGGTTGTGGAGTTTTCGCCTGATCCGGGTGTTTTAATGACAGCATTGCATGGACGTCCTACAATGGTGCCGTCTGGGTCAGACTTTAGCCAACATGCCATTAAGCATAGTGTTGTCACGTGTTTTTAAACCGTATCATTGAACAGAACCACTGAATAAAGTCGTAGGGGGAAATATGAGTCGTTTGTTTGGAGAAACACACCGCAAGGTGCAGGACCAGCAAGGCACCAGAAAGCTGGCAGACCGCATTGAAGAAATCGCCTGCAAGACCGAGATTGATGAAGATGCCAAAGGATTTATAGAGTCGCTGGATATGTTCTTTTTATCCACGGTGGACCACAACGGGCGACCGACCGTGTCATATAAAGGTGGGTTTGCCGGTTTTGTGCGCGTGATCGACGACAAAACGCTGATTTTCCCGATTTATGATGGCAACGGTATGCAGCTATCTGTTGGCAATATGGTCGAGAATGCAGAGATTGGCATGCTGTTTATTTCGTTCGAGCGCCCGCACCGTATTCGCTTGCAAGGCGTGAGCAGCGTGTCTAATGAGCCTGCTTTGCTTGCCATGTATCAAGAAGCCGAGTTTGTGGTGAAAGTGACGTTGTCCGAGCTATGGCAAAACTGTCCGCGCTATATTCACCGCTATACCCGTGATAGCAGCTCGCGTTATGTGCCTGTGGCTGAGTGCCAGACGCCGTTGGCGGAGTGGAAGCGCCTGGAGTTCGTGCAGGATGTGATTTCTGACGAAGATGCCAAAAAAGCGCAAGACGCCGGATTTATTCAGGTAGAAGACTGGATTGCCAAGATTAAGGCTGGAGCGCCAGACGTTTAGAGGGCATTAAAGGCCAGGGTTGATACAAGCGCAGGCGTTTTCCTGCGCTTTTTTTATTGATCAGTATTCCTGCAAGCACCAATCTGGTGCCAATGAAAAAAGATTTTTGTGGTAAATATCGTCAGCATCACGTTGTACAAAAAGACAATTGCCGTAAATGTTTGTATTATTCTGTCGATAGTATTGTTAAGCTTTTTTTGACTCAGCCTTTTTAACTAATCTCAGGGTCTAGATCTGATTACCCATGAATAAGTTTGCAGCCATGTTTACACGACACTTCTATCGTCGCGTCATGACCTTGCTTTGCCTGCTGGGTTACAGTGCTATGCTGTTCAGCCTGCCTGCGCGCGATGCCCGGGCAGAGGCGATTACTGTGATTAGCGATGATAATTACCCGCCTTATTTGTTTAAGGATGCCAACGGTAACACGGTAGGCATCGTGGCTGATTTCTGGAAGTTGTGGGAGCAGAAAACCGGCGTGAAGGTGACGCTGGTATCGACCGCTTGGGAGCAGGCGCAGCAGCAATTGCTGAGTGGGCATGCTGATGTGATTGAGATGATTTTTCGCGACGCCGAACGCGAACAACGGTACACCTTTACCAAGGCTTATGCCACGCTGCCGGTGGGCATTTATGCGCACGAAAGTCTGAGCGGTCTGGCATCCCCTGAGGTGCTGAGTGGATTTACTGTCGGTGTACAAAAAGGCGATGGCTGCATCTTCAAATTAAAAGAAGCGGGTGTGAAATCGTTTCGCCTCTACAACAATTATGAAGAAATCATCCAGGCCACGTTAAGTGGGCAAGTCAAAATCGTCTGCATGGATGATTACCCGGCGCATTATTACCTGTATCGCATGAATGCAGATAGCCAGATTCTGCGCGCGTTTACCTTGTATCAAGGGCAATTTCACCGCGCCGTCAGAAAGGGCGATGTGCGCACACTGCGCTTGCTTGAGCGTGGTGCCGCTGCCATTAGTCCGGCTGAAATGACGGCGCTGGAATCTAAATGGAAAGGCAGTTCTCTGCAACGCGGGGTGTACTCCAAGCAGGTGATTTTGACATTAGCATTATTGCTGGTGGTCGGCTTAACGTTGCTGTTGCTGATTTTCATGTTGCGGGTCGCCGTGAAAAGAAAAACCGCCGAAATAGAAAGCAAGCGCGAAGAGCTGGAGCTTGAGCGCTTGCGCCTCACCAACATTATTGACGCCACCCGTGCCGGAACCTGGGAGTGGGATGTACAAACGGGGATGTTCCAGTTTAATGAGCGCTGGGCAGAGATACTTGGCTATACCCTGGAAGAGCTGGTGCCACATAATCTTGAAACAGCGAAACGCTTAACGCACCCCGATGACTGGCAAACCTCCATGACGCTGGTAGCGCGTCATTTACAGGGAGAGATTGAGTTTTATGAGTGCGATATCCGCATGCAGCATAAAGCCGGACATTGGATCTGGATTGTGGATCGTGGCCGCTTGATTTCACGCACGCCTGCGGGTGAGCCTGCGATGATGCGCGGGACGCATATTGATATTACCGATAAAAAACAGGCTGAAGCTGCGATCTGGCAGCAGGCGAATTATGACAGCCTGACCCAGCTGCCTAACCGCCACTATTTTCATCATCAAATCAAAGAGGCGATTGCTGCGGCTGCGACAAGGCAACAGCGGTTGAGCCTGCTATTACTGGATCTGGACAGGTTTAAGGAAGTGAATGACAGCCTTGGTCATCGGCGTGGTGACGAGCTATTGATGGAGGTTGGCCAGCGTATCCGCCAGTGCGTATCGTTGCCAGCCACCGTGGCCAGGCTGGGCGGCGATGAGTTTGCCATTATTGTGCCAGAAGGCTTGCATGCCGATCTGCAAGGCTTGGGTAATCAGCTGATGCAGGAGATTTCCAAGGCGTATATTCTGGGCGGTGAGCGCGTGTTTGTCACGGTCAGTATCGGCATTAGCCAATATCCTGAAGACGCATTGCATGCCGAAGAAATAATACAGCACGCAGACCAGGCTATGTACGACGCAAAAAGCCGCGGACGTAATAGCCTGCGCTTCTTCTCATTGGCGATTCGTGAGGCACTCTCGCAACGCGTGAATTTGGCGCGTGATTTACGCATGGCTTTGGACAATGGCGAATTGCGTGATTATTACCAGCCGATTGTCAGTTTGCATAATGGCAAAATCGTCAAAGCAGAAGCACTGATGCGCTGGCAGCACCCTGAGCGTGGCCTGATTAGCCCGGCATTGTTTATCCCGGTGGCAGAAGAAACCGGTGACATTATTGCCATGGGTGACTGGATTTTTCATCGCGCTGCGCAACACGCCATGCAATGGCAACCCTTGATGGGCGATGACTTTGCCATTAGTGTCAATAAATCGCCGGTGCAATTTGTTGAGCAACTCAACTTGCAAAGTGATTGGGTGCATGCATTGCGCGCGATGGGCGTAGAAGGTAAGCGTATCGTCGTGGAAATTACCGAGGGCTTATTGCTCAATCCGGATCCGGTGGTCGAAGAGCGCTTATTACAGTTTAGAGACATGGGCATTCAGGTGGCGATTGACGACTTTGGCACGGGCTACTCTTCGCTCTCCTATCTGAGCAAGTTCGATATCGACTATCTCAAAATAGACCAGTCATTCACGCGTAATCTCAATGCGGGCAATGAAAGCTATGTGTTGTGCGAAGCGATTATTGTAATGGCACATAAACTCGGCCTGAAAGTGATTGCTGAAGGCGTAGAGACAGCGCTACAACGTGACTTGCTGATGGATATTCATTGCGATTACGCACAAGGTTTTTTCTATTCACCCCCCGTGCCAGCGGATGCATTTGAGCAAATGCTGGTGCAGCAATCGCGCGAAGCTGCCATTACCAGGTAGCCACGTTGACTGCCGTACGGCTTAGGTTTACCCGAATGGGCTATCTGATGCGAGAGGTAAAAGTGTTATAAGTCACTTATACGATCATGAAAGATTAATTATCATGATCATTATTTGACTATCAAAGGGTGATGTATGAATTGGATGTTCAAAAGTGCGGTTATTGCCACACTTGCAATGCAAAGCATGGCAGCCTCGGCCGATGTGCTGGATTTTGGCGTAGCTGGCCAGTTTAATGTATTCGTGTTTAACAACTTTACAAGCAGCTATAGCGATGTTGAAGGTGCGGTAGCCGTGGGCGGTAACTTTAATGTGACTGGCTATGCGGTGAATGAGCTCAACAAAGCGGTCGCTGGTAATTCGCTGGTGGTTGGCAACAATCTGACCTATAACAACGGCAGCGTGAAGAACGGTAACATTGATGTGGGTGGTACTACCAGCACTTCCAGCTTTGGTTTTACTGGCGCTTATACTGATAGCGATCCTATCAATTTCACCAATGAGCGCACTTATTTGCTCAACCTGTCTGCCAGCCTGAATAACCTGGTGAATACTGGAACAGCGACTTACAACTATAGCGGCTTGCAACTCACTGCCAGCAACAATAGCAGTGCGCAGATTTTTGATATTGATGGCAGTTTTTTCAACTCCAGAAACAATACAACCTTTAGTGGTTTTTCAGCAGGCCAAACCATTATCCTGAATATTTCCGGCAGTGGCTTGACCTTTAATGGCGGCACCGGCACCGACTTTGCCAGCTATGGCTTTAATGTGGTTTATAACTTTTATGAAGCCACGGCATTGAGTACTGGTTCTGGTGCAACAGGCACCATACTGGCACCACTGGCGGACATCACTGGCGGTTTTACGGCGATCAACGGTAACGTCATTGCCAATAGCTGGAACACCAATACCCAGGTCAATGTAAAAGGCATGTTCAAGCCAACAGAAATCACCGGCCTGGTGGTAACGCCGGTGCCAGAGCCTGAGTCTTATGGCATGTTGCTGGTGGGTTTGGGCGTGGTGGGGTTGCTGGCCCGCAGACGCAAATATCACGCCTGATCCGCGTAGTGCTCATAAAAAAGCTCAAGCATAATGCTTGAGCTTTTTTTATTTCAACACTGGCTTTAGAACTTCATGCGTAAACCGGCACCGTAGCTGGTCACGTTCGTATAGTTCGAGGCGCTTGGATATTTATCGCCTGAAAAGTGGTTGGTGGTATAAGCCAGATAAGTATCGAAACGCTTATTCAGTTTATAGTCCACCATCGCCGTCCAGGTATCAATCTTACCCTGCGAGTTGGTGGATACGGTAGGGCCGTCAATAGCATCCGCCTTGGTCAGGTAATAGCCGATGGACGTTGTCAGGCCAGCCAGTGCAGGCACGCGTTGCGCAAAGTCAAAGTTGGCACCCAGGTAATATACATAGTTATCCTGTTTGTAGCCTGGTTTCAATGCCGAGTTAGCTACGCCACCAAACACGGTTTGATCATAGATAGAGTGATAATCAATCGAGCGTGAGGAGGATGGTTGTAATTGATACCATTCCACACCACCGATGATTTTCAAATCTTTCGTTGGTAACCATTTACCAGTGAGCAATACAGCTTGCGTGTTATACAGTGACACCGCAATGGTGTCATTCGCCAAAGGATTGCCAGCTCCGGCAATCCCAGACTTCACTGAATCGAAGAATCTATCGTAGGCCAACTGCACGCCGAATGCACTGCTTTCGTAGCCCAGTTGTGTAGTGTAGCCATTGCCGTGCGAGGTGCCTGCTGAGTTACCGAATTGGTTTATGACAGCATAGTTGATTTTGTCATGGCTCTCCAGCTCGTAAGTGTTCGCATATTTGAGAGAGTTTTTCATGCGTGAGTTTTCAGACACGCCACCACCGCCACCGACAGTGCCGCTTTCACCCAATGGTGAAAAACTGTCGGCCTTACCGTTAGGATCATAAGTCACTGTGATCTCAAAAAACGGGTTGTACTGCGTACCATAGGTCAATTTACCCCATGAGCCCGCATCAATCCCTGCCCAAGCCTGGCGGGTAAACAATTCACCGTTCATGGAAGAGTTCGCGCTGACGCTGGAGTTGGCGTTGGTACCTGAGTTATCTGCTAGCGTTTGTGCCGCATCATGCAATTTCATATCCAGCGTATTAAAGCCAGCTTCCAGTTGGTAGATAAATTTAAAGTCATGATCCCATGCTTGCAGCTTGGCGACTTCGCCTTTAAAGCCCAGACGTGAACCTTGCCAGCCACCATTCACCCAGTTGGTTCTGGAGGTTGTTCTGTCGGTTTTTTTTGCGCCCGAATAAGGATAAAAGTTATTCGCTAACTCATAGTTCTCTGGCAAAGAGTGATTGATATGCGTCAGGCCGATATCGACCAGACCGTAGACCTGAAAGTAGGAAGGATGATCACCCAGGTCGAAATTGATGCGGAACGGGTTGTCCTCGTTCATAAAACGTGACACCAAAGAAGGGGATTCTTGTGAGGTCGTGCTGGATTGGTCTGCCTGGGCTGCGAATGCCTGGCTAATCGCCAGCGGCAGTAATGCCAGTTTGAAAAAGTGCGCTATGGTCATCTTCTATCCTAAAAAGCGATGTTTCGGGTTGTTTCAAGACAGGCATTTTCAATCTGGTAGATGAAGTTTAAATGACAAGCGGCTTACACGAAACTTACAAGGTAAAATATGCGCTTGTAAGATGCCATGCGAGCCAGCCGTGATGCTATAAACAATCACGGCTGGATAAGGGAGTTTCCAGGCCCGGAGGGGCTTAGAACTGGTGTGTGAGTTGCAGGCTGAGAATATCAGCGCTGCCATCGTATTTGCCAGCAATCAGACCTTTACCTGGTGCAGGTGTTTGCTGGTCATCGTAAATTCTGGCTTCTTTAATGAAAAGATGCGCATAGCCCACGTCGAATTTAGTCTGCGGACTATATTGCCAGCTGGCACCCAAAGACAGCCAGATGCGGTCATTGCCAGGAATGCGCGCGGTTCTATGGTTGTTATCGATGGCCTCTTCATCATAGGCGACACCGGTACGTAGTTTTAAGGTATCGGTATAACGATAGTTGACGCCTACAGAATAGCGTAAGGTGTTATTCCAATGCTCCTCGGTAGAGCCCAGCATGGCGTTGGAGCCATTATCACGCATGATAGTGAGCGTCTTAAATTGGCTCCAGCGGGTCCAGGTCACATCCGCTAGTAAATCCCAGCGCTCATCCAGGCGACTAAAACTGCTGAAAGACAGCGTTTCTGGTAAGGTTAAATCCGCAGTGATATCTGTATTCAGGGTCCGGCCAGGAATGCCGTTTAACGTTGTAAAAGGTGAGCGTGCATCACCTTTTAAGTGTTGCTCTACTTTTGAGCGAAATGCCAGACCTAATCGCGTATCAGGTGTGACTTGATAAATCGCTCCCAAGTTATAGCCGAAGCCCCAATCTTTGCCCTTGTTGTTAATCGAGGACTCTGCCGCCCCTAAATTGACTGCGCTGGTGAGTTCTGCCTGTGCCCACATGGCCGAGACACCAAAGCCAAATGACCACTGATCATTCAGTTTCCAGGCTAATGATGGGTTAATGTTGACCGTTTTCAATTCTGATTTAATCGCCTGAAAACGGCCTAGCCAGTTTTTGTCATATTCGGTTTTTAAGCCAAAAGGTGTGCCTACACCAATGCCGACTTTGAGTTGATCGCTGATATCTTGTTTATAGTAAAAGTTAGGAATGGCAGCCAGGCTGCCAATTTCACCGCCCTCGCCCCCCAATGGTCGCGTACCTGCGCGCTCACTGGCCTTGTCATCAAAGTCGCCATTGGTCTTGATCACATGCAAGGCCCCGACGATCTGACGGCCTTCCAGATAAGTCATCCCGGCCGGGTTGAAGAAGATTGTGCTCGCATCTTCGGCGACGGCAGAAGCACCGGCGTAGGCGTTGCCCAGGCCGCTCGCGCCTTGCTCAAACAGTGCAAAGCCGGCAGCCTGGCTGGATAACTGGTAGCCTGAGAATAGCAAGCCAATGAGTAAGTAAGATGGTTTTAAACGTAGCATATATCTCCCTGATGGCTTTTTATTGTTTATTTTTATATAACGGCTAAATCCGACTATTTTTGACTGTCGATGCCTGTATTTTTTAGACTTCTGACCCTGCAATTTTACGAAAAACGCTCGGAATACTTTCCGGAAACTCGGCCATGAATGCTGTGGTCTGGCTGGCAGACAAGGCGGCGCTAAATAAATAGCCCTGCACATGGTGGCAGAGTTTGTATTGCAGGTATTCAAACTGGATCGCGCTTTCTACGCCTTCAGCAACCACTTTCAAATTAAGGCTGACAGCCAGGGCAACCAGGGCATCGACAATGGCGATATCTACTTTGTCTTGTGGGATGCCCGCCGTAAACTGCTTGTCAATTTTGAGGATATCGACCGGTAATTGCTTGAGGTAATTCATGGACGAATGGCCAATGCCGAAGTCGTCGATGGCAATGCCTATGCCCAATTGTTTGAGTGAATAAAGAATTTGCTTGGCCGACTCAATATTGCGCATCACCATAGACTCTGTGATTTCCAGGTTGAGCGTGCGTGGTGACACATGGTAAAAGTCCAGCGCATGGCGGATGGTATCCGACAAACTGTCATCATCCAGTTGGCGCGAGGAAATGTTCACGTTCATGAATAAGTCACGGTCGAACATTTCCTGCCACATTGCCAGTTGCTTGAGTGACTGGTGGATGACCCAGGCGCCAATGCTGATGATGAGGCCGGAGCCTTCTGCCAGGTGAATAAACTGGTCTGGCGTCAGCAGGCCTTTGGTCGGGTGACGCCATCTGAGCAGGGCTTCAAAACCGATGGTTTTCAGCAGTTGTGTGTGGATGATCGGCTGGTAATACAGCTCCAGCTCCTGGTTCTGCTGGGCGAAGTGCAACTCTTCACGCAGGTTGCGCAACTCGGAGGTGTTTGCCTCATCAGACTCACTGTAAAAGCGGAAGGTATTGCGTCCGGCATCTTTGGCCTGATAAAGCGCCACATCCGCATTTTTCATGACTTCCGTTTTCGAGTCAAAACCGGGCCGTAACAGCGCAATTCCGATGCTGACACCAATATGGATTTCATGGTCGTCGACGATAAACTGCGCAGAAATGGTTTGGATAATGCGTTTGCAGACCTGCTCGATCAGCGTGCGTCCGGGCGCATCCAGCAATATGGCAAATTCGTCACCGCCCAGGCGGAAAATAGCGTCTTCTTGCGACATGTTGCCGCGCAGCCTGTGAGCCACTTGTTGCAGCAGTTTGTCGCCAGTATTGTGGCCAAAGGCATCATTGACGATTTTGAAGCGATCCAGATCTAGCAGCAGCAGGTAAATATGTTTGCGGTCATCTGGCGTGGCAGTGATTTTACGTGTGATCGCTTCTTCAAACGCATGGCGGTTCAGCAGCTGGGTGTTTTTATCGTAATGGGCTAAAAACTGCAGTTTTTCTTCAATAACTTTGCGATGTTCCAGTTCGGCCTGTAACTGGGCATCACGCTGGCGAATGCTTTCCAGCATATTGTTAATATCATGGCTCAGCATGCCAATTTCATCGGCGCTGCTTACCTTGATGCGCTGGTCGTAATGGTGGTTGCGTGTGATTTTGCTGACAAAGCTTTGCAGTGCATGAATCGGGTCCACAATATTGCGGTTCAATCGCCACATAATCAGGCAGCCGACCAAGGCCGCCGCCAGTACGGCAATGGCATTCGACCAGGCAAAGCCAATTAATACATCGACAATTTGTTCTTGTTTGATGGTGGCATGCAAACTGCCCACGGTTTTTTCATTGACCACAATCGGCGTGTGCACTTCCATGTCGCCAAAGTAGGGATATAACCATTGCCAGCCCGCTGGGCTTTGGGGGTGCTGTGGGTGCAGGCTTTGCAGCGGTTGTTGTTGCTGGTTAAGAATGACGACACTGCGGATATTCTGGTTGTCTGTGAGTGGCTCTAGTGTTTTGGCGGCTGAACTTACCTCGCCAAACATGACGGCGGGGCCGATCGAGTTTGCCACCACATTCATTTGCACCAGGATATCGCGAATCAGGTGGGAGCGCAGGCTGTGGTAATGGCTACCAAACGCAAAGACAATAAACACCAGCAACATACTTAAGGTCATCACCAGTTCGGTGAGCAGCAGTTTGTGTGCAATTTTGAGGTGAGGTAATAGTCTTAACATACTCAAATTAATTAATGATATTGGTCGCCAGTTTCATCAGTCGCGTGTCAAATACAATGCCGGCCTGTTTTGCCGAGGTCAGATGCAAGGCGAACTGGTAATGCTTATCCTGCTCATTGATTTCTACATGCCCATACTCAGAAAATTTATTACCGTTATACACCACGGTCAATACGGATTCTTTCTGAATGATTTGTTGTAATTCTAGCGGCTTTTGTGAGCCATAGTCTTGAATATATAACAGATTGCAGCGCTTGACGTCGGTCGGTGCTTTTACCGTGACCAAAAATATCTGCAAATTCTGTAATTTTTGCGATTCCAGCGCGGTGGCCTTCAAATGGCCGATATCTTCTTCAAATGCACAAATCGCATAAGTGTCTTGCGGCTGGCGGTTGGGCATCTGGCTCAGTAGCGCCAGGTTAAACAGTAATTCACTCTTGGTTTCGCGGACTTGCTCAGCCCCCGCCTGGGACAGGCCGCTGGCACCCATGCCGAGCAAGGGGAGTAATAAGCATGTCCGGCGCACTGAAATCATATTGAGCTGACTCCATCAGAGTTGGTTGAGGTGACACGCGATGAGGTGTATTGCAGTGCAATCTTTCCGGATGGTTGCATCAGTTGCAACCCCTGTTTCTGTGCCGGTTTAAATAGCCATTCCTCATCAAGTATCATACCTTGCGCCATGGAATCTACAATCAGCAATTTTGATAAATTCTGTATCAGTTTGATAAGCCAGTCACAGCATCGTGGCTGTGATAAACGTTGGATATGTCTCTTGGCTCAATACTGGCTGCGTGCGGTTGGCAGGTGTGCGGCAGGTTTCAAGTCAAATGCCACGCAAATGCGCTCTGCTTCTGCGTGGAAGGGGATGGTTCTGTGAAACAGCGATGACGGAAATAACACAATATCGCCGACGGCTGGTTTGATAAAACGCGTTGGGAAATTTTCATGTAATTGCGGGTATTGGTCGCCATGTGTGCCATACTCAAAAGCACCTTCCTGCGGATCTTCCGTCTCTGGCATAGCGAGATAAACGGCGCCACTGAGCCAGCCAATTTCATGAATATGGGCATCCAGATGACCGCCTTTTTGCATGTTGACGTACCAGGAGCTGGTGAATTCCAGTGATTCTGGGAAGTGGGTGATCAAGGCACAATCAGCCTGGCTGAATTGGGCCTGGTAATGGCGGAACTCACGTTTAACCAACTCGCCCAGCGCCCTGAAGGCCGCTTCAGGGCGCTTGAATAAATTGCCGGCGGACTGTTTGCCATTGGTCAGACGCGCTTGCTTGCGCTCGGCGATATCGGCCTGGGCAATATTGGCCAGTAATTCTGCTAGTAACGGGCTGCCCGGTGCCAGTTCTGGCAGGCTGCGGTGATAAACAAACGACAGGCCATCCGGACAAAACTGGTAAGGGTCCGCCTGGTCGTGGTTGAGGCTGTAATGTGTGGAGAGTGTCGCAATAAACGGTGCGGTATGTGGCCCTTGCTTAATAATGTCATCGCGTAACTGCTTGAACGCTTCGAACTTCTCGGCACGGTATAAGCAGTAAAGTACCCTGGATTGCCAGTCATCCAATTGCGAGGCCTGAAAGTGCGGAATCGCCTCTTCAAATCGCTTGGTCAGGTATAAAAACTCGCCCATATTGTAGTTGGCACCCGGGTGTTGTGGATTGCGTTGTAGTGCCTGCTGGTAATGTTGCACCGCTTTGGTCATGTCGCCCTGGTCGCGCCAGGTTTCGCCGAGATTGTTATAGGCGTCAGTGTAGTTGGGAAATAATGCGATGGCACGTTCATAACTTTGTACGGCTGCCGGCAATTGCCCTTTGTCACGCAATACCGTGCCCAGGTTGAAATGGCCGCGCGCATCTTGTGGCTGGATGCGCAATCCCTGCTGGTAACTGGCCATCGCCTCATCTAGTTTGCCCTGTTTTTGTAGCACCGTGCCTAGGTTGCCATGCGCTTCAAAAAACTGCGGATTCAGCGCAATGGCTTTGCGGTAAGCCTGTTCGGCGGTGGCTAGTGCATCAAGCTGGGTTTGTACAATGGCATAGTTAAACCACAGTTCTGCGGCTTTCGGGTTGAGTTGCAACGCTGTTTCGTATGCACTTGCTGCCTCCGGGTACTGCTGGGTCTGATCCAGCGCCAGTGCCAGCAGGTGGTGTAAGACAAACTCTCGCGGATGCTGTGCCGCCAATGGGCGTGCCCGTTGAATGACGGCAGTAAATTGTCCGTGATTCAACTGTTGTATCAGCGTATTGATTTCTTGCGAAAGTGGGATGGCCATGGTGCAAAATTCCAAAGATAGTTACAATTTTGTAACACATATTACAATTCTGCAATGGTTGTGTGACTTGATTTAGCGCAAAACGCGGCTGATCTATGTTGTTTATTCAGGCACTGGGCTGTTTATACGGCGCTTGATGATACAAATGTGTTCTTTACCTGCGCATGATGGGAGAGTTGTTTTAGCAGGCGCACGGCAATATGCGGGTCTTCCTGCAACAGGTTCTCCATGCAGTCGGCATAAATTTCAATCACTGATGCTTCTGGCGAGACGACCACTGCGCTGGCCGTTACGGGTTGCGCCGAGAACAGGGCGATGTCACCAAAAAAATCACCGTACTGCAAGATACGCAGTATTTTCTCACTGCCGTCAGTGTGTTGTTGCGTCAAATGCAAGTTGCCATCGACCACCATATAGTAGTGATGGCTGGTATCCCCCTCTTTCAGCACATAACTGCCTTGCGCATAGGTTTTACCGTATTTGCCCATTAGCGCCTGCAAGTAGTGTTGCTGGTTGGGGATATCTTCAAACAGGCCTTTCAGCAGCAAGACGTCTTTTTGCCTCAGTGTGACCATTAACTCTATGCCCACCAGAAACACGGCAAAATTAAGATAAAGCCAGCTGATGGAGACAAACATGGCCTTCATGCTGCCGAACACGGCGCCAAAGTTTTTATTCACACTTAAAAACAAGCCAAAGGCCGGGCGCATCAGCATCCACAAGGTGGCGGTGAGCAGGGCGGATAACAGCAAGTGGCGCCAGTGCACATTGAGCGGGCAAAAGGTGTGGTAAAAACCTGCAATCAATAGCGTGGTTAAAGTAAGCGATAGTAGTGAGCCGACCACATTGATCGATGCGGATGGCAGATGGTTGGCTAAGAAAACAATAATAGACTCCAGCACAAAGCCGGCGGCGGTAAACAGGAAAAACACGAGTAATACACCCAGCACGGCGACGACATCGCGTAACTTTTTATGCCAGAAAGAAGGCACGTCATTGCGGCTGGCAATCAGGTGAAAGCTGGCGCGCATATGTGTTGCCAGTGGCGTGATAGTCCACAGCAACACAAAAAAGCCAACCGCACCCCAGGCAGCTTTGGTGCGCGTATTTTCATACACTTCTATCATGATGCGCTGGCTGAATTCTGGCAGCAGATTGCTGGTCAGAATGGCCAGTTTCACAATGGCGTAATCAGACGAATACACCAGGTGGCTGATTAAAAAGAAAATCAGCACGATCAGCGGAATCAGTGCGAACAAAGCGTAAAAGGAGAGGGCGGCAGAAAGCCCCATTAACCTGTGCTTGGCTACGCCTTGCCAGGTTGTTTTTATCACGAACAGCGGCGTGCAGTAGCTATAGGCTGATAATTGCTGCTTCAGGCCGCGCCACTGTGCTTGTAATGTCGTCCATAACGCAGGCATACACTCCGCTTTCATTGGGGATGATTGTTAGGGGCTGAGTTGCTTGTATTGTTCCGTCGCATTCAATAAAGCCTGGCACGTACCAGCTTCCATCGCTGAGTGACCGGCATCCGGCACCATGACCAAGGTCGCGTGTGGCAGTGCTTTGCTTAATTCCCAGGCAGTTTGTGGCGGACACACCATATCATAACGCCCTTGCACAATGGTTGTCGGGATGGATCGCAGTTGCTCAGCGGCTGCCTGTAACATTTGATCGCCATCGACAAAGCATAAATGTTGAATGTAATGAATTTGTACACGCGCCCGTGCCAGTTCGACGGCGCCATTGACTTCTGTGCTATCCGCTTTAGGGATCAGGCTCATAATGCTGGATTCAAACGCGTTCCAGCGAATGGCTGCTGGAATGCTGATGGCCGTGTCAGCGTCAAATACTTGTGTGGCATAGTAATCCAGGACATTTTCCCGATGGCTGGCTGGCACTGGTGCCAGCAGTGTCTGCCAGGCCTCCGGGAAGAAAAGCGCTACCTGGCCCAAAAACCAGGCTATTTCATGCTGCCTGCTCAAAAAGATACCGCGCAAAGTCAGGCTGATCACTGTGTCAGGATGGCCGTTTGCATAGGCTAATGCCAGCGTGCTCCCCCATGAGCCTCCAAACACATGCCAGCGATCAATATTCAAGTGCTGGCGTATCGCCTCTATATCTGTCACCAGGTCTTGCGTCGTATTGTCTATGGTCTCCCCAACTGGCAGGCTGCGACCACATCCGCGTTGATCAAACAAAATGATGTGGTAATGCGCAGGGTCAAAAAAGCGTCTTTGTCCCGGATTGCAGCCGCTGCCAGGGCCGCCATGTAGAAAAATAACGGGTACGCCATGCGGGTTGCCGCATTGTTCAATATAGATTGAATGTAACGGGCTGACTGCAATATGGGTATTTGTAAACGGCTGGCATTCAGGATAAAGATAGAGGGCGCTCATAAATTATTTTCTTAACTGTATGATTTTTAATGGTAATTTATTTTATGACAAGCTTGCTTAAAAATAACAAAAAATATTTCGAAATATTTGTAACCGATTTGTAACCAAACTGTTGCAATTGAAAACAAATTGTTCTATATTGCAATCCTCACATGCGGCAAGTGATAAATTCTAAGGTGTTTCAGGAGTTTTTCCCTTGTCTCTGGAGTGAAAAGTATGCGGGAGATTTGGTTTGCCAATCCTAGTGGTGGCAGAATTTAACGTGTACTTAATATTAAACCCTTAGTTCTAACTTTGGAGATCAATATGCAAGTTAACAAAATCAAACTGGCCTTGGGTCTGGTAGCAGCATTGCCATTGGTTGCTTTCGCAGCAGCTGACCAAGAAGCCGCGTTGAAAGATGCCAACAACTGGGCACATCCACGTGGTCAACACAACAACAACGGTTACAGCGCCTTGGCACAAATCAACAAGGGTAACGTTAAAAACCTGAAAGCAGCTTGGACATTCGCTACTGGTGTAAACCGTGGTCATGAAGGTTCACCAGTGGTTGTGGGCAACATGATGTACGTTCACACAGCTTTCCCAAACAACGTATACGCTCTGGATCTGAACGACAATCAAAAAATCGTTTGGTCCTATTTCCCTAAACAAGACCCAAGCGTTCAAGCAGTTCTGTGCTGTGACAACGTTTCTCGTGGTCTGGGCTACGGCGACGGCAAAATCTATCTGCAACAAAACGACGGTATGTTGGTTGCTTTAGATGCAAAAACCGGTGCTAAAGTATGGGACGTTAAGAACACTGATCCAAAAGTTGGTGCAACTAACACTAACGCTCCACACGTGATCAAAGACAAAGTATTGACCGGTTGCTCAGGTGCTGAGTTCGGCGTACGTTGCTTTATCGCTGCATACAACCTGAAAGACGGCTCTCTGGCATGGAAAGCATTCTCTACAGGTCCAGACAGCGAAGTATTGATCGGTGCTGACTTCAACAAAGAAAACCCATCCTACAATGCTCTGTCAGTTTACGAAGATGTAAACGGCGGTAACAAACAAGGTGGTTCTTTCAAAAAATTGGCTAACGACAGCCTGAAAATTGGTGAAAAAGAACTGGGTACACGTACTTGGTTGAAACCACAAGCTGTTAAAGACGGCTGGCAACATGGTGGCGGTTCCGTATGGGGCTGGTGGCCATATGATGCACGTACAAACCTGGTTTACTACGGTACTGGTAACCCATCCGTATGGAACCCAGATGTACGTCCAGGCGACAACAAATGGTCTATGACAATTTTCGCTCGTGATTTGGACACTGGTGTGGCTAAATGGGGCATGCAAATGACTCCACACGATGAGTGGGACTACGATGGTATTAACGAAGTAATCCTGTTCGACAAAGGTGGCAAAACTTACGCATGGCACCATGACCGCAACGGTTTCATCTACACATGGAACGCTCATAACGGTTCATTGGTTGCAGCTGAAAAAGTACACCCATTCGTTAACTGGGCAACTGATGTTGACCTGAAAACAGGTGTGCCAAACAAATTGGCAACTGCTTCTACTCACCAAGACTACAACGCTAAGGGTGTTTGCCCAGCTGCTTTGGGTACTAAAGACCAACAGCCTGCTGCTTACTCTCCAAAAACTGGTTTGGTGTACACGCCATTGAACCACGTATGTATGACATACGAGCCAGTTGAGTCTAAATACGTTGCTGGTCAACCATGGGTTGGTGCTACTTTGACTATGTTTGCTGGTCCTGACGGCGTAATGGGTGGTTTCGGTGCTTACGACCCAATGACCAACAAAAAAGTTTGGTACAACAAAGAGAAATTCTCTGCATGGGGCGGTGCTCTGACTACAGCTTCTAACATCGTGTTCTACGGTACTTTGGATCGTTGGTTCAAAGCTGTTGATGCACAAAACGGTAAAGAACTGTGGAAATTCCAAGTTGGTTCCGGCGTGATTGGTAATGCATTCACATACGGCAACAAGGGTAAACAATACGTTGGCGTACTGTCCGGTATCGGCGGTTGGGCTGGTGTTGCGATGAACTTGGGTATGACCAACGACACAGACGCACTGGGTGCTGCTGGTGGTTACAAAGAGTTGACTAAGTACAACGCTGCTCCTGGCGGCGGTGCACTGAACGTTTTCTCACTGTAATTTGAGCTTGTCTTAAGTTACACGTAGTAATACGTTGACTCCTCTAACACCCTGCTTCGGCAGGGTGTTTTTTTTCATGAATATCATGATTCAAAAGTATCGCAATAAAATTAAATGTGTTTTGGCTACAAATGAAAACGCATTCACGCTAAGATGATTCACTTTGTCGTTGATTGGTAGAACTTTTGAGCGAAGCCAGGCTCCAAAAACGACAGGAAACAATCACAAAAAAGGATGAAGTCAAAATGAGAATTACATGGAATATTCTGGGTGCGTTTGCGATGATGTTTGCCACACAAAGTGTGGTGTTTGCTGAAGAGATTGACATCCCCTCTCTGAATCCGGACGAAGGCCGTATAGGTGAAGTGCGCCGTGTCGCGGATGAGTCCGAATTTAAAGTCTGTTCAGACCCGGACAATATGCCTTACTCCAATATCAAACTGGAAGGCTTCGAAGACAAGATTGCCAAGGTACTGGCAGATGATCTCGGTAAAAAATTGACCTTTCAATATGCCTATAATCGCCAGGGCTTCTTGCGTAATACGATCAACGCCATGCGATGTGATGTGATTATCGGCATGACTTCTGATTTTGATGGTTTGAGAACATCCAAACCTTACTATCGTTCCGGCCATGTGTTCGTTTGGCGTAAAGACAGTAACTATGACATTAACAACTGGGATTCACCGGATTTGAAAAAAGGCATTATCGGCATTGTTGATAAAAGCCCGGCAACGATTCCTTTGAACGATTACGATTTGATGACCAATGCACGCCCTTATCGCTTGCAGCGTGATTTGAATTTGCCAACCAGCTTCATTATTGATGACCTGGTGAAAGGTGATATTGATGTTGCTGTGATGTGGGGCCCAATTGCTGGCTATTTTGCCAAGCATTCTAAAGTGCCTTTAGAAGTACGCCTGATTCCTGAATACAACAAGGTGAATCTTAAAGGTAAGGAATACTGGAATATTTCTGTAGCTGTGCGCATGAAAGATAAAGACCGCATCAAGATGATCAACGAAGCTCTGGAGCGCAACAAAGATAAGATCGATGCAATCCTGAAAGATTACGGTATTCCAACGGTGCCAGTGGTTGAAGGCGACAGTGTGTATAAAAAGTAACACACATAGTGAAAAAGTTTTAAAAACAGGCAGTTGCTAATGACAAGGTAAAAGAAACGCAGTAGAATCGTGGCCTTGTTTTGAGATGGCTAAGTGAAATATTCTGTAATTAATTTCGGAAATATTCGTCAACCGTTTCTGGAACGATTCGTTAAATGAGCATACGTTAATGTTGGTTGGGTCTTGATGTTAACGTCGCTCATTTTGTTTAGGATTAGGAGAAAACATGTTAGGCAACACATTTAAATCAGCATTGTTGATTTCCTTGATGGCATTTGCCACAGGTGCGATGGCTGATATCACTTTTTCAGCTACTCAAGACGGCTCAACCATCAGTATCGATAAAGCAATGTTTGATACAGACGCTTCAAAAGAGTTTTTAGCTACAGGTAAAAACCCTTACATCGGTAACGATGAAGCGATTAAAAAAGGCAAAAAGATTTTCAATCTGTACTCTTGCGTGGCCTGTCACGGTGGTAAAGGTGAAGGCGCAGTAGGTCCAGGCTTGATCGGTTCAAACTTCCGTTACGCGAAAAACGCAACGAACAAGGGTATGTTTGAAACTATCTGGCACGGTACTAACGGTGGTATGGGTGCTAAAGGCTTTGGCTTGATGGCTCCAGATGATGGTATCAAACCAGATGAAGTGCTGAAAGTGATTGCTTTCATTCGTAGCAATAGCAACGTAGGCATGACAGGTAACGAGTAATTCGTTACGAATAAAAACGGTCACTGAGGTGACCGTTTTTTGTTTTTGTGGCACAATAAATGCAGTCGGTTTGATTATAAAAAACAATTAAAAACCGTTTTATTTCAAAGAACATGGATCTTAGGAAAGATGGGGGTAATCATGAGAAGTATGCTTTTAACTACACTGCTCGCCGCAATGCTGGCAGCCTGTAATAACGGTGGTCAATCTGGTGCTGCAGCGGATGCTGGTGGTGACATCAAGGCGATTCAGTTTGTGGCAACACAAGATGGTCAGCCGCTGACAATTGACGTGAAAATGTTTGATACACCAGCAGCAAAAGAGTTTTTGGCAACGGGTAAAAATCCTTACATCGGCAATGAAGAGGCGATTAAAGAGGGTAAAAAAAGATTTAACCTGTATTCTTGTGTAGCTTGCCACGGTGGGCATGGTGAAGGCGCAGTTGGTCCTGGTTTGATTGGTGAAAATTTCCGTTATTCCAAAAATGCAACCAACAAAGGAATGTTTGAAACGATTTGGCATGGTACCAATGGTGGTATGGGTGCTAAAGGTTTTGGTTTGATGGCGCCAGATGATGGTTTGAAACCGGATGATGTGTTGAAAGTTATCGCGTTTATTCGTAGTCATGCCAAAATTACTGGTAACGAATAACGGTATAATTAAGTTGTTGTGCGCGCTTGGCAGTACGGCAGGCGCGCTTTTTTATTGAAGGATAGAGCGTGACAGACGAAAATGATTTACACCATGTCATCATTGTAGGTGGCGGTGCAGGTGGCCTTGAGTTGGCGACCAAACTGGGTGACTCTCTGGGCAAGAAGAAAAAGGCCAGAATTACGCTGATTGATGCCACCAGAACCCATGTATGGAAACCATTGCTGCATGAAATTGCAGCGGGCAGCATGGACCCTGACCGTCATGAGCTGGAGTATCTGGCGCAGGCGCACTGGCATCATTTTAAATTTCGTCTGGGCCGTATGGATGGCCTCAACCGTAGCACACGTGAAGTGTTGCTGGCGCCGGTGCATGATGAAGATGGTAATGAAATTATTGCGCGTCGTTCGTTCAAATACGATACCCTGATTATTGCCGTGGGTAGCACGACCAATGATTTCGGCATTAAGGGCGCACGCGAGTTTTCAATGGCGCTGGACACACAAGCACAAGCGCAGAAATTCCATCGATATTTGCATAACGCTTTATTGCGTGCGCAAACCCAGCCTGAGGCATTAAAGCCTGGCCAACTGGAAGTGGCCATTGTTGGCGCGGGTGCGACAGGTGTTGAGTTGGCGGCAGAATTACATAATACAACGCGTGAGTTGGCCGCTTATGGCCTGGACAAAATTGATGCGGACCGTGACGTCAAGATTTCCTTGATCGAAGCCAGCGATCGTATCTTGCCTGCATTACCGGCTAAACTATCTTATGCGGTAGACGTAGAGTTGCGTAAGCTGCGTGTCAATGTGTTTACCGGTGAGCGCGTGACCGAAGTGTCTGAAAAAGGCATTACTACACACAGTGGTCGCACCATTCCGGCAGAACTCGTGGTGTGGGCAGCCGGTATCAAGGCACCGGATTTCCTGAAAGATATCGATGGCCTGGAAACCAACCGTATTAACCAGTTGGTGGTCAATCAGCATCTGCAAAGTACGCGTGACGAGAACATTTTTGCTTTCGGCGACTGCGCAGCTTGTCCATGGTTAGGCCATGACACCACTGTGCCGCCACGTGCGCAGGCAGCGCACCAACAGTCCTCTTTGCTGGTGAAAACAGTCAAGGCGCGGGTGGCCGGTAAAACGCAATTGCCAGAGTTCCACTATACCGATTATGGTTCATTGGTGAACCTGGGCAAGTACTCGACTGTTGGTAGCCTGATGGGCACCGTTGCAGGCGGCAGTATGTACATTCAGGGCCTGTTTGCGCGCGTGATGTATCGCTCTTTGTATAAGATGCATTTGATGGCATTGCACGGTATTTTTGCCGTGATTGTGCATACCATCGGCCGTATTATTTCAAGACGTACTGAACCGCATGTAAAACTGCACTAGTGTTATAAAAGTGCACTAATGGCATGGCAATAAAAAAGGCGCTTCAAGCGCCTTTTTTATTGGGTGAACATTCTGCGCTGCTATTGCTGGATTTGTTTGCGATAGATCAGGGTGATCAGCGACATGCTAACGATGATAAACACGCCGAAAATGGCAACGATCGTGTTGATCTCCAGTTTCGCCCCCACCATCCAGGTGTAGGCGCCTAGTAAGAGCAATATGCCTATATTCTCGTTAAAGTTTTGCACCGCTATTGAATGGCCTGCGCCAAGCAGATGATGCCCGCGATGTTGTAGCAACGAGTTAAGCGGCACCAGGAAATAGCCGGAGAGCACGCCAATCACAAACAGCAGAATGCCGGCCAGAATAGGGCTGTGGATCACTATCATGCTGATGACCAAAATACCCATGTATATGCCAGCAGGCAAGACTTTAACGGCATTTTCCAGCTCGACATAACGCGAAGCGATGATGGAGCCAACAGCAATGCCGACGGCCAGAATTGCAATCAAATAGGTGGCTTGCTGTTGCGAGAATCCGAGCCTGACATCAGCCCATTGCAACACCACAAATTGCAGTGTTGCGCCTGCACCCCAAAACAGTGTTGTCACTGCCAGCGATACCTGGCCTTGCGGGTCTTTCCATAGCGTCACAAACGCATGCCAGAAGTCCTTGAGCAAAAAGCGCAATGTTTTTTGCGCCACTTTATGGTCGATGGGTACTTTAGGGATGTAATAGTTAAAGCCTGCGGCCAGCAAATACAGCAGCATGATGCAGGCAATGCCTATGTATGGATTGTTGATCGACAGCGTAGAGCCTAAAACCGGGCCGAGGATGATGGCAGTCACGGTTGTGCCTTCCATCCAGGCGTTGGCCTTGATCAGCAACTTCGACGGTAGCATCTCAGTCAGGATGCCGTATTTTGCTGGAGAGTAGGCCGCTGCGCCGACGCCGACCATGGCATAGGCATACAATGGCGGGACGCCGACCAGGGCCATTAAACAGCCGATAAACTTCAAGCCGTTACTCAAGAACATCACGCGGCCCTTAGGGAGCGCATCGGCAAACGGGCCGACAAAAGGTGCCAGCACGATGTAGGAAATGACAAAGAACTCTCGTAGCAGCGGTTCATGCCAGCTCGGTGCGTTGAGCTGAGCCAGCAGCGCAATCGCTGCAAACAAGAGTGCATTATCAGCGATTGCCGATAAGAACTGGGCAATCAGTAAGGTATAAAAGCCTTTAACCATCACATTCAAGCAGACTACGTCTACAGGACCTCGGCTGCAAAATCTGCCAGGCGTGAGCGTTCGCCACGAACCAGCGTGATATGGCCATTATGTGACCAGTTTTTGAAACGATCGACCACGTAAGTCAGGCCAGAGCTACCTTCAGTCAGATAAGGCGTATCGATCTGGGCGATATTGCCCAGGCACACCACTTTAGTACCAGGGCCTGCACGTGTAATCAAGGTTTTCATTTGTTTTGGCGTCAGGTTTTGCGCTTCGTCGATAATTAAAAATTTATTGAGGAAAGTACGGCCACGCATGAAATTCAATGATTTGATTTTAATGCGGGTGCGGATTAAGTCCTGGGTGGCAGCACGCCCCCATTCACCTACGTCCTCATCTGTTTTGTTCAATACATCAAGGTTGTCTTCCAGGGCGCCCATCCATGGTGCCATTTTCTCTTCTTCGGTGCCTGGCAAGAAGCCGATGTCTTCCCCCACCGGCACGGTGACGCGCGTCATGATGATCTCGGAATAGCGTTTTTTATCCAATGTTTGCGTCAGTGCCGCCGCCAGGGTCAGCAGGGTTTTACCTGTACCGGCCTGGCCTAACAGCGTGACAAAATCTATGTCAGGATCCATCAGCAAGTTCAAGGCAAAGTTTTGTTCACGATTGCGTGCCGTAATGCCCCAGACACTGTGTTTAGGGTTGGCGTGGTCATGCACCACTTCGAGCACGGCTGAATTGTCTTCAATTTTACGCACAATCGCATGGAACGGTTTGTGGTACTCATAAAACAAAAACTCGTTGATTAGTAGTGACTTGACGATAGGGCCGCTGATTTTATAAAACATGCGGCCGGCTTCTTGCCAGGAGTGCATGTCTTTGCTGTGGGCTTCCCAGAAGTCTTCCGGCAATTCGCGCAGGCCGGTATACAGCATGTCGCTGTCTTCCAGTACTTTATCGTTAAAGTAATCTTCAGCCGGCACGCCCATGGCGCGGGCTTTAATGCGGATATTGATATCCTTGCTGACCAGGATGACATTACGTTTGGAAAACTGTTTTTTCAGGGACAGGGCGACGCTGATGATCTGGTTATCCGCCTTGCTGCCTGCCAGGCCTGGCAGGTCAGTCGGCACATGCTCCATCTGGAAGAACAGCTTGCCGGTCAGGTGGCGATTACCCTGAATACCCAGTGGACAGCCTTCTTCCAGTTTGTCCGTGTCTATGCTGCCGATGATTTCTTCCAGAAAACGGCTGGCCTGACGGGCGTTACGGGCGACTTCAGTCAGCCCCTTCTTGTTATTGTCTAGTTCCTCCAATGTCACCATCGGCAAATAGACATCGTGCTCTTCAAATCTGAATAGCGACGACGGGTCGTGCATCAGAACGTTGGTATCAAGAACAAACAACTTGGTGTGTGCAGCACGGGCCATAGAAAATCACTTTTATGAGTGGGAAGACTGAATACTGGCGTATACCTCGGCGGCATGACCATCCACTTTGACACCACGCCATTCGCGCACAATGATGCCTTGTGGGTTGACCAGGAATGTACTGCGTTCAATGCCTCGTACCTGTTTGCCGTACATGTTTTTCATTTTAATTACGTTGAATGCCTGACAGGCGATTTCTTCGCTGTCAGAAATCAGCTCAAACGGAAACGTGTACTTGGCTTTGAAATTTTCGTGTGATTTCAGGCTGTCGCGTGAAATGCCAAAGACCACGGCATTGGCTGCAGCAAACTGCTCATGCATATCGCGAAACTGCATGCCCTGCGTAGTACAGCCGGGCGTGGCATCTTTGGGGTAAAAATAGAGAACGAGAAACTTACCCAAATAGTCTTTGCTATTAAATTGGAGGCCAGAAGTGGCCGGTAAGATGAGTTCTGGAACAGGTGAATTCAACATAGTAGTCATGACAATCACTTAATCACATTGTTGATAAAAATACAAAATTAAGCAAGCACAAAACGAAAATTCTCATGTCAGCCGCAGGTCTAGCCCGTTATTGCGGTAACGTGATGGTAATGTGCGTGCCTTGGCCAGGCTCGCTGTCAAAGGTCATAGCGCCGCCCAACTCCTCGCATACCTTGAACGCAAAAGGGATGCCCAGGCCGGTGCCAAAGCGTTTGGTGGTCGGGCCTGGCGTCAGCGCATGAGGCTCCGGCTTGAATGGCATGCCCGGCCCTTGATCGATAATGGTGATAGTGAGCAGGTTATTAGCCAATCTGCATGTTAACTGTATTTCTGTGCCTCGCGGTGAAGCCTCTGAGGCATTTAGAAGCAGGTTGTACAGCATTTGTTCCAGTAAATGTTCGTCTGTGAGCACCAGGCGTTTGATCGTCGTGCTGTTTTCAATGACCCTGATCTGCTTTTCATTGAGTTTTGGCTGCAAGGTGGTGATGGCACCCTGCACAATAGAGGAAAGCAGCAACTGGTTGAGCATGGGTTTGATCGGGTGCAGGTAAGACAGCAGGCTGCCTGTCCAGCGCTCCAGTCTGTCCACCGTATGGATAATGCCTTGAATCGACTCCAGCGTGTCTTTATCCAGCAAGGGGTCGTCAATGACTTGTGCGGTCGCACGTATGCTGGCCAGCGGGTTGCGGATGTTATGCGCCAGCATGGGCACCAGCAGGCCAAGTGCCGCCTGTTTTTCGCTTTTAACCAGGGCGTCACGACTGGCTGCCAGGTCTTCGGCCATTTTATTGATTTCTCTCGACAGCACCGCCAGCTCCTCTGCACCGGCCTCCGGTACCTGATGGCTCAGGTTGCCGGTACTGATGGCATTGGTGGCCTGCATGATGTCGTTAATCGGCCGGACGATGGAGTTTTTCAGAATCCGGCGTGAATACACAATCAGGATGCAGGCCAGTAGCAGTGGTAATGAGAGCACCGCAATCGAGTTGCTTCTGGCCTCGTCCAGGCGTTGCTTGATTTCACCCTGTTTCACAAACAGCAAGTTTTCGGCACGCTTGGAAACCTCTTCATAGTGCCTGAAAATGCCGGTTTCAATATCCTGGTAAATGGACTTTTGCGCTTTGCGATCAGGGTTATTCTGATAACGATAAAACAAGGCCGGTGCTTCATTGACCAGGTTGCGGTATTTCAGCTCTATGTCCATCAGCGCATCGCGCTCTTCCTGATCGATGGCGACATTTTGCAGGCGCTCCAGGTGATCCAGGATGGAGGTAGTGTATTGGTTGTATTCATGTAATGCATTCTCTTCCTGCAAGAAAAACGCATCAAATAACTCTTTGGTTTGACGATACAGGTCGCCGCGCACCAGGTAGATTTCCTGAATGACAAAGTTAATGCGTTGTGATTGCTTGGAGGCTTTGTCCCACAGATAAATACCGTAGCCGCCGCTGGCAACTGCCAACACGATCAGTGCAATAAAGTACAGGTCATGAAACAGCAGTAAGTGCCTGAGTGGCTTGTCGTGGGCTCTGGCTGAGGTGCCTAAGGATGTACGCTTGAAAAACATGGCAGCTTAACTTGCCAGCTTGAAGCTGACTGGCACATTGGTTGATTTCAGCCTGCCGCGCAATAAATCGTTAAACAGAGATTTCAACTGCGACTTCTTGATGGTGGCAATGGCAGCCTCATCGATGGCCTTGTTGCCGCTAGATTCCACCACTTCAATGCTAGTCACGTTGCCATGGTCGTCAAAGGTAATGTGCAGATTGGTCACCCCTTCAATGCCGCGCTCCAGCGCAATTCTGGGATAGCGCAGGTTCTTTTGAATTTCACGTTGAGCAGCCTCTTTAAACGCATTGCGCGCAGCCTCAATATCGCCTTCGCTCGGTCCACTGGCTTTGATCGGCTCAGGTAGCGGTGCAGGCGGCGCTGGAGGCGCAACCATCTCAGACTTTGCTTCGCTAACAGTTGGTTTGGCTGTAATCACTGCCGGGGCTGGGGACTCAACGACCTGGCGCGGTGTCTCTGTGGGAGGCTCCGGGGTTGGGGATGGTTTTTGCGGCGCGACTGGTTTTTGTTCCACCGGCTTTTGCTCAACCTGTTTGGGCTCGCTCTTTACCGGTTGCGGCTTCGGTGGTTCAGCTTTTACGGGGGTAGGCTCCGGCTCGGCGACTGGCAGCGCTGGTGCAGGTGGCTGCTCTTTCACCAACTCAATGCGGATTTCCTGCTTTTTGGGCGGTGGCAGGTCATAGTCTGGCTTGGGCATGGTAAACATGATCGCAGCATGGATAAGCAGTGAAGCAATCAAGCACCACTCTAATACATGACTGAACTGTTTAGACTCTTTTAACACGGCTTGCACGCCAACACCCTTATGATTAACCCCCGCTGCGACCCGACACTATAAGCTATTTTTTATGATTCATGCCAGCTTGTGTGGGTCGGGCGGATTAGCAAATGCCGCTGAAAGGTTGCACCTCAACCAGCGTGCCTGCTGCCAGTGTGCTGGTTTGATCATCCAGCACAATAAAGCAATTGGCCTGGCTCATGCTGCTCAAAATCCCCGAGCCTTGCTCACCGGTGGTTTTCACCTTCCAGTCTTCGCCTGCTTTAAATAAGATGCCACGCTGGAACTCGGTGCGGCCGGGCGCTTTTTTAATGGCGCTGACACATTCGACCTTGAATGAGGGCTGGCTAAAGGTATTCGAACCCATCAGGTTTTTGAGGGCTGTTTGTACAAACTGGTAAAAGGTCACCATGGTAGACACCGGATTGCCGGGTAAGCCAAAGTAATGTGATTGGCCGATTTTGCCGTAGGCCAGTGGGCGGCCCGGTTTCATATTGATTTTCCAGAATAATACCTGGCCGTGTTTTGCCAGCAATTGCTTCATAAAGTCAGCTTCGCCTACCGATACGCCGCCACTGGTAATCACCACATCATGTTCGGCAGCCGCTTGTAGCAATGTTTTTTCCAATGCATCTGGGTCATCGGCGACATTGCCCAAGTCATGCACGTCTACCCCTAGTGCTTGCAACATGCCCCATAAGCTATAACGATTACTGTCATAAATCTGGCCCGCCTGTAATGGCTGACCGACACTGACCAGCTCATCGCCGGTGCTGAAAAAAGCCACTTTCAAGCGGCGGTAAACCTGGATTTCTGCAATGCCCAGCGAGGCCAGTAGCCCCATATCGGCCGGTTGTATTTGATGGCCGCGCGCCAGCACGGTTTGACCAATCGTGATGTCTTCCCCTGTCAGGCGAATATTGGCACCTTGGGCCGGGATTTTGAGCACTGTGACCATTTTACCTTCAGTCGCGGTGTGCTCTTGCATGACAACGGTATCCACGCCAGATGGAATCACCGCACCTGTCATGATTTTGACACAACCGCCTGCGGGTAACTCACCGGTAAATGGATTACCCGCAAATGCGGTGCCCACGATTTGTAGTGGTTGCGTCGCCTCTGCATGGCGGAACGCAAAGCCGTCCATGGCCGAATTGTCATGGCCAGGCACATTGAGGCCAGATGTCACAGACGTTGATAGTGTGCGCCCCAGCGCTTGCTTGATGCTAATGGTTTCGCTGTCTTGCACGGGCGATAAAAATTGCTGGATATACTGGCGCGCTTGCGTCACAGACATGGCATTAGGGTCATAGTCATCTGCGCAGGAAGGATTGCTGGCCAGTTGTTGCAAAAGGGTTTGGTTAGTCATGATGGCTAAGGCTAAGAGGGGTGGTGGTTGATGTTAGTAAACGCTTGCTCATCTTCAAAGCTCACGAATACATGGGGATGCTGGGCTTGCCAGGCACTCACTTTGCGCTGGCCTTGTTGCAGAAAAGCATCGAGGTCGACGCTCAATTGGCGTGGCATCAGGCAAAACACTGGGTGCGTGCCACTGGCGCTGCGCGCAATGGCCAGCAGGGCGTGGGTGTGATTAATTGCCGAAGCTTCGCTGATGGCGCGACGCAGTCGACTGACTAAATCCAGTGGCAGCAGTGGTGAGTCACAAGGGACGCTGAGTATCCAGTCTGTCGTGGCATGATGCATGCCTGCTTGCATACCTGCCAGTGGGCCATCAAACTGATTGTTGGCATCGGTGACCACCGGGACGCCAAATCCCTGGTACTGCTCTAAATGGCGGTTGGCATTGATGATGACATGATCCACCTGTGGCTGTATGCGTTCCAGCACGTGTGCGACCAGGGGCTTGTCTTGATAATTCACTAAGCCTTTATCGGCACCGCCCATGCGCATGCCGCGCCCGCCGGCCAGGATGACTGCAGTAACCTGCATTAACCACCCGTATGCGACATAAAGCGGACAACCGCAGGGGCTGCACGCCGTAAATCGAAATCGTGCCCTTGAGGCTTGATACGCATGCCATGCAAAATGGCGTCTACCAAGGGTTGGTCGTCGTCAGGATGCGCGCGTAGCAATGGCAGCAAATTGACTTGATGGTCTTGCCCCAGGCACAGGAACAGTTCTCCCTGACAGGTGATGCGCACGCGGTTACAACTCTCGCAAAAATTGTGGCTATGCGGTGAGATAAAGCCAATCCTGGTTGGCTGGCCATTGACTTGCCAATAGCGCGCAGGGCCGCCTGTCCTGTGGGTGCTCGGCGTGAGTGAGAACTTACTTTTTAGCAGAGCAAGCGTTTCGGTGTTGCTGACACAGCTTTGTTCGCGATCATGCTCCACTGCCCCTAGCGGCATTTCTTCAATAAAGCTGATATCGACCTGTTTTTCAATCGCAAAGTTGACCAGGGCTTCGGCTTCATCATCGTTGATGCCACGCATCAGCACGGTGTTGATTTTAATATTGTCAAAGCCTGCAGACCTGGCTGCGTCCAGTCCGGTGAGCACTTTTGATAATTCGCCCACACGGGTGATGGTTTTAAAACGGTCTGCCTGCAGGCTATCGATGGAGATATTGATGCGTTTGACGCCAGCGGTTTTCAGCGCCGTGGCATATTTATCCAGCTGGCTGCCATTGGTGGTGAGTACACACTCATCTAGGCCGGGCAAATGACCAATTTCCTCAAACAGCCACATGGCATTTTTGCGTACCAGCGGTTCACCACCGGTGATGCGAACTTTACGCACGCCCATACGGACAAACAGTTTAACGAGGCGTGCACATTCTTCGAGTGATAACACGGCATCGCGCGGCAGAAACGTCATGTCTTCTGCCATGCAGTATTGGCAACGGAAATCACAACGATCGGTGATCGACAGGCGGATATAGTCCACGCGCCGACCAAACTGGTCGATCAATTGTGTAGGAATGGTGGCCGCTGTTTGCATGACTATATTAAGGTCTAAAGTAATTCGTATTTTATGCCCTTTTTAGGCTTTCACAAGGCATAAATAGAGGATATGATTCGAGGGTGATAGAATGTAACTAAATTGTAACCAGTTAAATGTGAGGTCGGTTTGGATAACACATTAAGCCACGAGCAACACGTGCAGATACAGGCGCATATTCAAGCACACCAGCATGTGCCGGGTGGGCTGATGCCTTTGTTGCATGCGATTCAGGACGATATTGGCTATGTGCCGGAAGCCGTATATCCGGAGATTGCCAAAGCGCTGGCCCTGTCTGTGGCCGAAGTCCACGGCGTCGTCAGTTTTTATCATCATTTCCGTACCCATCCCATCGGCAAGCACGTGCTGCAAGTGTGTCGTGCCGAGTCCTGTCAGTCCATGGGGTCTGCCAAGCTGGAAGCCGAGCTAAAAGCGAAACTAGGTGTGGATTATCACCAAACCACGGCTGACGGCGAAGTAACACTGTTGCCGGTGTATTGTCTGGGTAACTGTGGCTGTTCGCCTGCAGTGATGCTGGATGATGAAGTGTATGGTCGCATGAGTACTGACAAGGTCACCGCATTGATTAGCGAGGTGTGCCATGGTTAAGGTGTATGTACCTATAGACTCCACCGCGCTTTCCCTGGGCGCCGAGCGTACGGCTAAAAAAATAATGCAAGAGGCGCAGGCACGAGGTGTTGAGATGACACTGGTGCGCAACGGTTCACGTGGCTTGTTTTGGCTGGAGCCGCTGGTGGAAGTTGAAACCGCGCAAGGCCGCGTCGCCTTTGGCCCGGTGCAGCCCTCAGACGTGGCTGGCTTGTTTAATGCAGAGTTTACCAATGCACTCGCTGACAAAGCTAAAGCGCATCCTTTATATTTAGGGTTGACCGATGAGCTGGCCTGGCTGAAAAAACAGCAACGTTTAACTTTCGCCCGCGTGGGCATTACCGATCCGCTTTCGCTGGAAGATTACCTGGCGCATGATGGTTACAAAGGCCTCAAAAATGCTCTGGCCATGTCAGGTGCTGAGATTGTCAAAGCCGTGACGGATTCTGGGTTACGTGGCCGTGGCGGCGCGGCTTTCCCCACAGGGATCAAGTGGAATACTGTACTCAATGCCCCGGCTGAACAAAAATATGTTGTTTGTAACGCTGACGAAGGCGACTCGGGCACCTATTCTGACCGCATGATCATGGAAGATGATCCTTTTGTGCTCATTGAGGGCATGACCATTGCCGGTATTGCCGTAGGCGCTACACAGGGCTATATCTATTTGCGTAGCGAATATCCGCATGCGCTGAAAACACTAGATGAGGCCATCCGTAAAGCGAATTTAGCGGGCTACCTGGGCGAAAATATTCTGGGCTCGGGCCATACTTTTCATCTCGAAGTGCGTCGTGCCGCGGGTGCCTATGTCTGCGGCGAAGAAACCTCCTTGCTGGAAAGCCTGGAAGGCAAGCGTGGCCTGGTCAGGTTTAAACCACCGCTGCCTGCGATTGAAGGCTTGTTTGGCAAGCCGACCATTGTTAATAATGTGATTTCACTGGCGACCGTGTCAATTATTCTGGATAAGGGCGCGCAATATTATGCCGATTACGGCATGGGCCGTTCACGTGGTACTTTGCCTATTCAACTGGCCGGCAATTTAAAACAAACCGGTCTGGTCGAACTGGCTTTTGGGGCGACCTTGCGTGAGTTGCTGTATGACTATGGCGGAGGCGCTGCGTCGGGTCGGCCTATCCGTGCCGTACAAGTCGGTGGCCCATTAGGGGCTTATCTGCCCGAGAGCCAGTTTGATACGCCGCTGGACTACGAAGCATTCACCAAGATTTGGGCCGTACTGGGGCATGGAGGTATTGTGGCATTTGATGACACGGTAGACATGGCCAAGATGGCGCGCTACGCCTTTGAGTTTTGTGCCGTTGAAAGTTGCGGCAAATGTACGCCGTGCCGCATTGGTTCCACGCGCGGCGTAGAAGTGATGGACAAGATTGTACTGGGCAAAAATCACCCGCAAAATGTGCAGTTGCTGCGCGATTTGTCCGACACCATGCTGAATGGTTCCTTGTGTGCATTGGGGGGCATGACGCCTTATCCGGTGTTGAGCGCCCTGAATCATTTCCCTGAAGACTTTGGTCTAAGCAATAAAGAAGCTGCTGCCTAAGGGCGGCGAAGGATGACATTATGGATGACATCAAATACTCCTCTTCACAGCCGCAAGCACTTAAATACGATGCGGATACCGATTACGGCACGCCCAAGTCTGACAGCACCACCATGGTGACGCTGAATATTGATGGCATAGATGTGACCGTGCCTGATGGGACTTCTATCATGCATGCCGCGCAACTGGGCGGTGTGACCGTGCCTAAGTTGTGCGCGACTGACTCATTGGAGCCGTTTGGCTCTTGCCGTTTATGCCTGGTCGAGATCGAAGGCCGCCGCGGTTACCCGGCGTCTTGTACCACGCCAGTGGCGCCAGGGCTCAAGGTGAAAACGCAGACACCTAAACTGGCCGATGTGCGCCGTGGCGTCATGGAGCTCTATATTTCAGACCATCCGCTGGATTGCCTGACCTGTGCGGCTAACGGTGATTGCGAGCTGCAAGATATGGCGGGCGCGGTAGGTTTGCGCGAAGTGCGTTATGGCTATGATGGTGAGAATCACCTCGGTCAGGCCAAGGATGAGTCCAATCCCTATTTCACATTTGATGCTTCTAAATGTATTGTCTGTTCACGCTGCGTGCGTGCGTGCGAAGAAACACAAGGGACATTCGCACTGACCATCCAGGGCCGCGGCTTTGATAGCAAGGTCTCTGCCGGCGGCAAAGACTTTCTGGAGTCAGAATGCGTGTCTTGTGGCGCTTGCGTCCAAGCTTGCCCTACCGCGACGCTGATGGAAAAAACCGTGATTGACGCCGGTACGCCAGAACACAAAATCACCACCACATGCGCTTATTGCGGCGTGGGTTGCAGCTTTGACGCCGAAATGAAAGGCGAGCAAGTGGTACGTATGACGCCGACCAAAGAAGGTGGTGCCAACCACGGTCATAGCTGTGTCAAAGGCCGCTTTGCCTGGGGCTATGCAACACACGCTGACCGTATTACCACCCCCATGATCCGTAAAAGTATTCACGACCCTTGGCAAAAAGTGGGCTGGGATGAGGCGATTAATTATGCCGCCAGTGAAATCCAGCGTATTCAAAAGCAATATGGCAAAGAAGCGGTCGGGGGGATTACTTCCAGCCGTTGTACCAACGAAGAAGTCTATGTGACACAAAAGCTGATCCGGGCCGTATTTGGCAGTAATAACGTAGATACCTGCGCACGCGTCTGCCACAGCCCCACTGGATATGGCTTGAAGCAAACCCTGGGTGAGTCTGCCGGTACGCAGACCTTTGATTCAGTCATGCAGTCTGACGTGATCTTTGTCATGGGAGCGAACCCAACCGACGGTCACCCGGTCTTTGGCTCCTTGATGAAACGCCGCTTGCGTGAAGGGGCCAAGCTGATTGTGGTCGATCCACGAGAAATTGACCTGGTGTCTAACTCGGCGCATGTGCGTGCGGATTACCATTTGAAACTGCGTCCTGGCACCAATGTGGCCATGATTTCTGCCATTTCTCATGTGATTGTGACTGAAGGTCTAGTGCAGGAAGAATTCGTCAAAACACGTTGTGAGTGGGATTCGTATATTGCCTGGCGTGACTTTGCGGCCAAGCCGGAAAACTCACCAGAAGCCTTGGAAAAGGAATTGGGTGTGCCTGCCAATGAGGTGCGTGAGGCTGCACGTTTATATGCCACTGGCGGTAATGCTGCGATCTACTACGGCCTGGGTGTCACCGAGCATAGCCAGGGCTCCACCACCGTGATGGGTATTGCTAACCTCGCCATGGCAACAGCCAACATTGGCCGCGAAGGCGTAGGCGTCAACCCATTACGTGGTCAAAACAATGTGCAAGGCTCTTGTGACATGGGTTCCATGCCACATGAATTCCCTGGTTATCGTCATGTGTCTGATGACGTAACACGTGCGCAATTTGAGCAGGCCTGGGGCGTGACGCTGAGTGCAGATCCTGGCTTGCGTATCCCCAATATGCTGGATTTAGCCGCAGAAGGCAGCTTTAAAGCGGTGTATTGTGTGGGTGAAGATATTGCCCAGTCTGATCCGGATACCCAGCATGTGACCCATGCGCTGGAAAGTATGGAGTGCGTGATTGTGCAGGACTTGTTCCTCAACGAAACGGCTAAGTTTGCTCACGTATTTTTCCCTGGCGCGTCTTTCCTTGAAAAGAATGGTACCTTTACTAATGCTGAGCGTCGTATTTCGCCTGTGCGTAAAGTCATGACGCCAAAAAATGGTATGGAAGATTGGGAAATTACTGCCAAATTCTCAGAAGCCTTGGGTTACCCCATGCATTATGCGCATGCCAGCGAAATCATGGACGAGATTGCTGCGTTGACGCCGACCTTTACCGGTGTCAGCTTCAAAAAACTTGATGAACTGGGCAGCATCCAGTGGCCATGTAATGACGAAGCGCCTAGTGGTACGCCAACCATGCACGTCGATGAATTTGTGCGTGGTAAGGGCAAGTTCTTTATTACTCAATATGTGCCAACCACAGAGCGCGTGAACCAGAAATATCCGCTGATTCTGACCACTGGCCGTATTCTGTCGCAATACAATGTGGGCGCGCAAACACGCCGCACAGAAAACGTGGCCTGGCACCATGAGGATCTGATTGAAATTCATCCGCACGATGCTGAAGATCGCGGGATTGCCGAAGGCGACTGGGTAGGCATCAGCAGTCGTGCCGGACAAACGGTATTGCGTGCCAAGATTACCGAGCGCGTACAGCCTGGTGTGGTGTATACCACGTTCCATCATCCTGAATCCGGCGCGAATGTGATTACCACAGACAACTCCGACTGGGCGACCAATTGCCCGGAATACAAGGTGACGGCGGTGCAAGTGTCTAAAGTCAATCAGCTGTCGGATTGGCAGCAACATTACCGTTCGTTTAGCGACACGCAAATTGAATTGTCGGGGATGGATCCGCACACGGTTGTTTCTTGATGACAGTTGAAGTTGATGTAAAAGGTTGTCCGCTGCCTGCGAGTAGTGAATGGCAAGCCATTGCGGCTGAACAGGCGGTGAGTACATTGCATGTGACCCGCTGGCGCGAAGGGGTGTCATCTGCCCTGCCGGATGCGGTGGCAGAAGAGGTGCCGATTGCGCTGGTGTATAACGGTATTTCGCATGTGGTGATGCTGGCGACCCCGGCTGATCTTGAGGATTTTGCCTATGGTTTTTCGTTTACTGAAGGCATTATCAGTCATCGTAGCCAGATTTATGGCATAGATGCTAAAGCCTTGTTTCATGCGAACGGGCCATTGCAAGGCATAGAGTTACATATTGAATTGGCCACAGAGCAGTTTGCCCTGCTCAAGGCGCAGCGCCGTAATTTAACCGGGCGCACAGGGTGTGGTTTGTGTGGTGCAGAGAGTTTGAAGCAAGTGTTTAAACAGCCGATGTCGGCGACTGGGCGATTGGTGACGGTGTCATTGTCGGCCATTGATGCGGCGCTGGCCGGATTGAAATCACAGCAACCCTTGCAGCAACTGACGGGCGCTACGCATGCGAGTGCGATTGCTGATGCCAGTGGGCAGGTGGTGTGTGTGCGTGAAGATGTTGGCAGGCATAATGCACTGGATAAGCTGGTTGGCAGCCTGTTGCGCCAGGGCTGCGATTTTTCGACCTTCTGGGCGCAGCACTGGGTGTTGACGACCAGCCGGGCCAGCTACGAAATGGTGCAAAAAGTTGCGATGTGTGGCGGGCAAGTACTGATCGCGCTGTCTGCCCCCACTGCGTTGGCAGTCAATTTGGCGCAGGAATATGGTTTTTTGCTGGTTGGCTTTGCCAAAGCCGGGCAGTGCGTGGTGTATAGCGGCGCACTGTCAGAATCAGATGCGCGTGCGTTTCGCTAGAAAGAGTGTAAGCCTATGGAAGTGGAAAAATTAATCAAGATGGCCAACCAGATTGGCGACTTTTTTGAAGCGAATCCAGATGTGGAAGAGGCTAAGCTGGAAATTGCCAGCCACCTTAAAAAGTTCTGGAATTCAGTCATGATCAAATCGCTGGTTGCCCATGTGCAGCAACATCAAGGTCAGGGGCTGCATCCGCGAGTGATTGCCGCTATCCAGCAACACGTGCAGGCATAGTTAGCATAAGCGCGGCTGCGCGCGCATTATTGGGGGCGTTTGCCCTGTCGCTGGGCTGCTAGAAATCAGCAGCCATCTCGAGTCTTTAGTGGCGCTGCAATAGCCTGAAAGATTCCCGGTTCTGGCGGGTTTGTTCGCCTTCCCAGATCACACGCCATTCTTCACCAGGCAATATGTGGCGCTTGCCTGGCTGGTCTTCAATCAAATACAAATCGCACTGCGTAGACTTGGCTTGCTCGTGGTCTTTCAGGTGTATGCCTGCATGCAAGCGTATGCCAGAATGATAGTGCAGCAAGTCTTCTTGTGACGCACCGATATTTTGTGCGTGGATGCAGTTGTAATGCGCAGGCAGGTGTTTGCGTAGGTCTTCAAACAGTGGCTGGTAGGTACGTGCGGCTTCTATCATTGGCAGCCATAAGCTCATAAACACTGTCCAGGCACAGGTCATGCCGATGGCCCAGTTGGTGGCGCTAGAACGGTTGGAGTGCTTGGCACGCAACACAATTGACAGCCAGATCAGGGTCACCGCAACGGCAATCGCGCCGTATAACAGGCTGAAATGGATGGTTTCCAGTCCTGACAGGTAACTCAGGCGCTGGTAGAGCTTCACTGGCGAGCCGTTGAGCATGGCCCACCAGCCCAGCCAGGCCGTGGCAATCAGAATGCCAAACAAAATCAGGCCAAACCAGTTTAAAGCACCGGCGGCGCCGCGTTTAAGGGTTTCGATGCTGCCTGCGGCCAATACGGTCAATGGCACCAGTAGTGGTAATGCACTCACTTCGCTGCGGTCGCTCATGAAGCCGATCAATATAAAGGCAATGCCGAAGAAAATCAGCCCGAGCTGAAAGCGGTAAGTGGTCAGCACGGAGTGCCTGAATCGCCAAACGCCCCACATGGCGAACGGCAGGGCTGGCCAGGCATACCAGGCCAGTGTTCTTAAAAAGTAGCCATGATTGCCAGGCAGCTGGAGTTGCCATTGCGATTGCCACCACGCGTGCCACAGGCCAGGCGCCCATTGCTGGCATAACCAGCACCATAGCCAGATCCCGGGCATGGCAAGCAAAGTGCCCGCTAACATGGCCCGGTAAGTGGGTTTGTGCTGGCGAATGGCGGGGACCAATAACAGGCCAAGCACAGATAACATAATCGTGAGAGCAGGCACCACGCCACCTGCCAAAAAGGCGATTAACAGGCCGGTGCAAAGTAACCACATGGCGCGTATCGGTTTGCGCATCACCAGGGCCAGGGCGTAAAAAGCCATGGTGATACCGCTGAGAGCGGCAACGGCAGGCATCATGGTATGGGCGCTGACGACCAATCCCAGGCAGCCGATAAAAATAAAGTTGGTTTGACGACCTACGCCCAGATTCCATAATTCGCGACCACTCAGCCCGGTCATGATCAGGGTCAGCAGCATCCAGAGACCTACACTGAGCCTGGCAGCGTCGTGCGTTGGTAGCAAGGGCGCGAGTAAATGGGCAAAGCCGGTGGCTGCCCAGTAAAACAATGGTGGCGTTTCCAGTAAGGGATGTCCGGCTGAGACTGGCGCAATCCAGTGGCCGTGTGTCCAGCTGGTCGCAGACAGGAAAGGGTGATCGATCAGGCTTTGAATAATGCTGGCCGATTGCGATTCAAACGGTTTCCATGGTGAGTGGCCAATCAAACCCACGCACAGCCAGATGGCGCATAGCAAAATCAGCAGATGCGTTTTGGCGCGCTCCCCCACCTTGGCGCGTGGGGTGGCCATGTTCTCTTGCCAATCGTGATCAATATAAAACTGCATGGTTGGGTGTGGGTCGCGGGATGAACGCATGATCAGAGTGTGATATTACCCCTGAAATGCCTAGCTATAAAAACAAAAAAGGCAGCCATGCTGCCTTTCTGGACCATATTCGCCGAAATTACATGCCGTATTTTTGGCGGAATTTCTCAACGCGACCAGCAGTATCCACGATCTTCTGTTTGCCAGTGTAGAACGGGTGGCACTGTGAACATACTTCAATGTTCAGGTCTTTGCCTGTCGTAGAACGAGTTTGGAATTTGTTGCCACAGCTACATGTGACGTTGATTTCCGGGTAATTTGGGTGAATATCAGCTTTCATGCTTTCTCTCTAATCTTTAAGCAGTTGCAGTAAACGCGCGATTATCTATGATTTTTATTGATTTATCAATAGCAGATCGATAAATAATTGCATCCAGGGTGGCGTTAGCCTCTACGCATACTGTCGAAGAAGTCGTTGTTGCTCTTGGTTGCCTTGATTTTGTCGAGTAAGAACTCCATCGCCTCGAGGTCATCCATCGGGTAGAGCAGTTTGCGCAATACCCATATTTTCTGCAGTACGTCTTTGTCCAACAGCAGTTCTTCGCGGCGGGTGCCAGACTTGTTGACGTTGATCGCAGGGTAAGTACGTTTTTCGGCCATGCGTCTATCCAGGTGGATTTCCATGTTGCCGGTACCTTTAAATTCCTCGTAAATCACGTCATCCATGCGCGACCCAGTATCTACCAGCGCAGTGGCGATAATGGTCAGTGAACCACCTTCTTCGACGTTACGTGCCGCACCAAAGAAACGCTTTGGTTTTTGCAGGGCATTAGCATCCACACCACCGGTTAATACTTTGCCAGAAGAAGGAATCACCGTGTTGTAAGCACGTGCCAGGCGGGTAATCGAATCCAGCAGAATCACCACGTCTTTTTTGTGTTCTACCAGGCGTTTGGCTTTTTCCAGCACCATCTCGGCCACTTGCACGTGGCGGGTCGCTGGTTCGTCAAAGGTGGATGCCACTACTTCGCCGCGTACAGAACGTGTCATTTCTGTCACTTCTTCCGGACGCTCATCAATCAGTAACACGATCATGATACAGTCAGGATGGTTGGCGGTAATCGCATGGGCAATGTTTTGCAGCATGACGGTTTTACCGCTTTTCGGGCTGGCAACCAATAGTGCACGCTGACCTTTACCGATCGGCGCAATCATATCGATCACGCGGCTGGTAATGTTTTCTTCGCCGCGGATTTCGCGTTCCAGTGTCAGTGGTATGGTTGGGAATAGTGGCGTCAGGTTCTCAAACAGGATTTTGTGTTTGGTATTTTCCGGCGCTTCATTGTTGACGCTATCCACTTTCACCAAGGCAAAATAGCGCTCACCATCTTTAGGCGTACGAATTTCGCCTTGAATGCTGTCACCTGTGTGCAGGTTAAAGCGGCGTATTTGCGACGGAGATACGTAAATATCGTCCGGGCCCGCCAGATATGACGTATCCGGGGAGCGCAAAAAGCCGAACCCGTCTGGTAATACCTCCAGCGTGCCATCACCAAAAATGCTGTCGCCTTTTTTGGCCTTGTTTTTAAGGATCGCAAAAATAAGATCTTGCTTGCGCATGCGGCTGGCATTTTCAATGTCATTGGCAATGGCCATGTCGACCAGTTCGGTCACGGGGAGATGTTTGAGGTCGGATAAGTGCATTGAGTAACTCGCTAGACTGAGAAACGGCGGAGAGATTGAAAAGAAAACCCGGTTTCGCAGACTGGAAACCGGGTAAGTAGATTAAATGTTGCTGTCGATAAACGCGCTGAGTTGAGATTTGGACAATGCACCGACTTTAGTCGCTTCCACATTGCCATTTTTAAACAACATCAGGGTTGGGATACCGCGAATGCCGTATTTTGGCGGCGTATTCTGGTTATCATCAATGTTCAGTTTTGCCACTTTCAGGCGACCAGCATATTCTTTGCTGATGTCATCCAGAATCGGCGCAATCATTTTACAAGGGCCGCACCATTCTGCCCAATAATCAACCAATACTGGCACTGTGGATTGCAGTACTTCTTGTTCAAAGCTGGCGTCGCTTAAATGGGTAATGTTGTCGCTCATTATTGCCTCTTAAGAATGGTGAAGAATTTAAATCAAATGTAGACTGGATTTAAACAGAATTTTTTTGAAAGTGTGGCTAAATTTTGTTTGAATTAGTAATTTGCTGAAAGATGAAATTACCAAACGAGATAACAACTAGTATAGCAACAGTTTTCCCGCATAATCAAGTTTTTTCCGTCTATGCTATTCAGTATGGGGAGCGTTTTGACTAAAAACAAGGGCTGCAGCATGTTATTTCATCTATTAAAGGTTGTGTTGGGCCTGTGCCTGACAACGCAATGCCTGGCTGCAGCACCCGTGACGAACTGGCACATGCAAGATATGGCAGGTCACAGTCATCAGCTTTCGCAGTACAAAGGCCGGTGGCTGGTAGTGAATTACTGGGCGCCCTGGTGCCCGCCATGTCTTGAAGAAATGCCGCAGTTGGTGACTTTTTATGATGCCCATGCCAAAGAGGGGGTGATGGTGCTGGGGGTGGCTGTAAAGTATGAGTCCGTGCAAAGCGTGCAAAAATATGCGGACGACATGCTGATTTCTTACCCGATTGTGCTCGGGGAGGCGCAAAAGATGGCGATACCAAGCCCTGAGGTGCTGCCGACGACTTATATTTATGCACCGGATGGTTCGCTGTACAAAGTAAAACGCGGCGCCTTAAGCAGGCAATGGTTAGAAGGCTTGCTTAAGGAGGCCGCGTCAGCGCCTAAATAACGTTTACAACTAGATAGTCACCGCTTCCCCTGCCGGGTTAATCACGCTGAGCTGATTCTCTTTGGCAAACTGAATCAGTTGCTCAAAGCCTGCCGGGTTAACGTCTTTCAACTTCATGTCTACCGACAAGCTGCGCACGTTATTGACCAGTTTTGGCTTCAGGTAAGGCGAATAACGCAACTTTTTGTCGTCGCCAAACGTGGCGTAGGTACTGCACATGCGGTCCACCCAGTCACTCGGGCGAAAAGGCTTTCCGGCCAATGTAATGCCCTGAATAATAATTTCCTGATTTTCCATGCAGATTCCTTAAAGCGAAGTTAACAATTAATTGGTGTATTCAAATACTTTGACGACTTTAGTCACGCCTTCTGTCGTTCTGGCAATTTCTACGGCGTCGGTGGCTTCTTTCTCAGAGACAATGCCCATCAGGTAAACCACGCTGGCTTCAGTGACCACTTTCACCACATTGGCCGGGAACAGGCGCTCACTGACGAAGCGCGCTTTCACTTTAGTGGTGATATACGTGTCATTGCTGCGATCACCAATGGAGGAGGCCGGGGCAACGGTCAACCCGTTGTGAATGTTGCGCACATTGGAGATTTCACGCGTCAGCGTTTCTGCCTGTGTGAGCTGGGCGACATTCGGTACCTCGCCAGACAGCAGCACAATGCGGTTGTAGCTGGTGACATTGATATGCGATGCTTTGTCCATGTATTGCGACAAACGCTTCAGTGTTTTTAATTCGATATTTTCATCTTCGACATAAATGCCAGAGGTACGACGATCTGCTGCCATCGCGCCACCGGCTGCTGCGCCGCCCACGACTGCAGGAAAACAGCCACTCAACTGCGTGCTGATCAATAACAAGGCAATAGCAGAGACTTTTCTGGTGAAAATTTGTTGGGTCATGAAACTTCCTTGATCTACGAGAAAAACTTAAAGATGTTGGGTGTGACAGCAGAGGATAAATAAAATTCTACGCTTTTTATGTGTCGATTGCATTACGAATCCAATTCGGCGCGCGGTATTGGGGGTTATCAAACAGGATCGCATCGAAGCGACACGGCGTGTTGAGGTCGTTTATTTGTAAGTAATGCTGGGCAGCGCGGATGAGTTTTTGTTGTTTGCGATGGTCTATGCTGTCGGCCGCACTGGCAAATGCCTGGTGGCTGCGTAAGCGCACTTCAACAAAAACCAGGGTGTGTTGATCGCGCATGATCAAATCAATCTCACCAAAGCGGCAACTATAGTTTTGCGCCAATAGCACCAGGCCTTGCTGCTGCAAGAAATGCACAGCCGCCACCTCTGCGGCCAGTCCTTGATTATTAGCGTTGAGTTTCATGATGCCTTTGGCTTTTGTCGCATCACGCAGCCTGCTTTAGTGCTTAGCGAAACTGGCGCGATGGCATAAAATACGTGCATGAACGAGATTGGTACATTATATGTGGTGGCAACGCCCATCGGCAATCTGGGGGATATCACCCAGCGCGCACTCACCACCTTACAGCAGGTCGATGCGATTGCGGCTGAAGATACCCGCCACAGTGTCGGTTTGTTACGGCATTTTGGCATCAGCAAGCCTTTGCTGGCTGTGCATGAGCATAATGAACAGCAGTCTGCGCAAGGCCTGGTGAAGCGCTTGCTGGCAGGTGAATCCATCGCGCTAATTACTGACGCCGGTACGCCAGCAGTCAGCGATCCTGGCGCAGTAGTAGTGCAAGTGGTGCGGCAGGCTGGTGTGAAGGTGGTGCCTATCCCTGGTGTGAGTGCGATCATTACGGCGTTGTCGGCCGCAGGCATTACCCAGCCTGGTTTTTATTTTGAAGGTTTTTTGCCGGCAAGTGGTTCGCAGCGCCGCAAGCGCTTGCAGTTGCTTAAATCACTCCCTTCTACGCTGGTGTTCTACGAGGCGCCGCACCGCATTGTCGAGTGCGTGCAAGATTTGCATGATGTGTTAGGTGGTGCGCGGCAACTGACGCTGGCGCGCGAGCTGACCAAAACCTTTGAAACCATCCATACCTGCCTGTTGACAGACGCGGTAGACTGGTTAAATGCGGATACCAATCAGCAGCGCGGCGAGTTTGTGGTGCTGGTGCATCCGGATTTGCAGGAAAAGCCCGATGGCCTGGATGAAGAGACATTAAGGATATTGCAGCGTCTATTGCAGGAGTTGCCACTCAAGCAGGCGGTGGCGCTGGCAACCGATATTACAGGCCAGAAGAAAAACGAATTATACGAAGCAGCGCTTGCGCTTAAAGCGGCAAGCCCAGATTAAAAAGGTAACAGAGTATGACCACTGAAATCACCCTGACCCGCCCGGATGACTGGCATTTACACCTGAGAGACGGCGCTGGCCTGCAGTCTGTATTGCCAGACACGGCAAAACAATTTGCCCGCGCGATTGTGATGCCCAATTTGCGCCCACCGGTGACGACAGCCGACCTGGCGCTGGCTTATTATCAACGCATCAAACAGGCGCTGCCTGCCGGGCTTGCATTTGAGCCGCTGATGACTTTGTATTTAACTGACAATACACCGGCGCAAGAAATTGCGGCGGCCCGCACGAGTGGTGTGGTGCAGGCGGTGAAGTTGTATCCGGCTGGCGCGACCACCAATAGTGACTCTGGCGTGACCAGCCTGGCCAAATGTGCAGGCGCATTGGCAGAGATGGAAAAGCAGGGCATGCCTTTGCTAATCCACGGCGAAGTGACCGATGGCGATGTGGATGTGTTTGACCGTGAGAAGGTATTTATCGAGCGTCATTTGCATCCATTGTTAAAGGACTTCCCTGGCCTCAAAGTGGTGTTTGAGCATATCACCACCAAAGACGCGGCTGAATTTGTGGCCGCAGGACCGGTCAACCTGGCCGCGACCATTACTGCACACCATTTGCTGATGAACCGTAATGCCATGTTTACTGGTGGTATCCGCCCGCATCATTACTGCTTGCCAGTACTCAAGCGTGAAACACATCGTGAAGCCTTGGTGAAAGCCGCGATTTCAGGCTCATCCAGATTTTTCCTGGGCACTGACAGTGCGCCGCATCCTAAATCCGCCAAAGAGGCGAGTTGCGGTTGCGCGGGCATGTATACTGCCCATGCGGCGATTGAGTTGTATGCCGAAGCATTTGAAGAGGCGGGTGCGCTGGATAAGCTGGAAGGCTTCGCCAGTTTTTATGGGGCAGATTTTTACGGTTTGCCGCGCAACACTGACACCATCACCTTGCGCAAGGAAAGCTGGCTGGTGCCTGAAAGCATTCCGTTTGCGGATGATGTGCTAGTGCCATTGCGTGCCGGACAAACCATTGCATGGAAGTTGGACTAACACTTTAAACATTGGAGGGTAAGCGATGAACAACAAGTGGTTGATTGCAGGATTCGGTGTGATGTCTGGTGTGATATTCAGTGCGCAGGCATTTGCGGTGACGATAGACGAAATGCGCGGAGAGCAAGCGCCGTATGCACAAGCCTTTAAAGCGGTAGATGCGGATGGTAATGGCAAGTTATCCAAGAAAGAGGCTGCCAAGGATAAGGATTTCCACACCGGCTCTTTTGCCAAAGCGGATACAAACCATAATGGCAGCCTGGATCTGGACGAGTTCGCCGCTTATAAATCCAAGGTGGATAACGCTGAAAATAAACAGGCAGCGACAGACAGTGCCATCACGACCAAAATCAAGTCCAAATACCTGGTAGAAAAAAACTTCAGCAGCTTTAAAGTCAGTGTTGAAACCAAAGATAATGTGGTGATTTTGAGTGGGTTTGTCGATAACGCCGAGCAGAAAACGCGCGCTGAAAAGATTGCCGCCAGTGTCAGTGGCGTGAAATCCGTCAAAAACGCGCTGGTTGTTAAGCCTTAGTTGGCGGTGCTCTCCCGGATTTATAGTTGCCAGTTAATCGGCGCCTGCCCTTTGCTGCTTAGGTACTGGTTGATGCTGGAAAACTGGTGATTGCCAAAAAATCCCCGGTGCGCCGACAGTGGTGAAGGGTGTACGGATTTCAAAACCAGATGTTTATTGGGGTCTATCATGGCCCCTTTCTTTTGAGCATAACTGCCCCACAATACAAACACCAAGCCTTCCCTATGCTGGTTGAGCGCGGCAATGGCGGCATCGGTAAATTGCTCCCAGCCCCGGTTCTGGTGCGAGCCAGCATTGGCCAGTTGTACCGTCAGTGTAGCGTTCAATAGTAATACGCCCTGATCTGCCCAGGCAGTCAGGTCGCCGCTCCCGCTCATGCGTACGCCTAAATCCGCCTGAATCTCCTTGAAAATATTCATCAGCGAAGGCGGCAAAGCGACGTCTGGCGGTACTGAGAAACTTAGGCCATGCGCTTGTCCCGGGCCATGGTAAGGGTCTTGCCCGATAATCACCACACGCACTTTGTCGAACGGGGTATGGTTAAACGCATTGAAGATGAGTGGCCCCGGCGGAAAGATGGTTTTGCCGGCGACTTTCTCTTGTTGCAGAAAAGCTTTTAATGATTGCATATATGGCTTATCAAACTCTGCACCTATTAATGCTTGCCATGATGGATGTAGTTGGCCGGTTTTCTCTTGGGGGTTCATGTAGATTTGGAGACTTACTATTTTAAAGGTTGGATGGTTGATCCCTGTTTTGATTTGCCTTGGCAATAGCAGCTTTACGCAAGAATGCGGCCATTTGCTCAACCCAGGTCAGGCGTTGGGTAGGCGTCAATGCCTGAAATGCAGCCATGCGTTCATCACTGAGCAAATAGGTTCGGTCTTCCCGCTTGAATGTACCTTGCATGTTTGTTACCTTTTCAATCGTTTCAAGTGGTCAATGTCACTTAAATCTATTGGCCTGCCAGCAGCCTGCTTTAGCGAGATAAGGTCATCGATGGAGGCCACGGGAATATCAATCTGATCAATGTCGAAATGTGTTGCACGTTGCTGCATCTCAATAAAGTCTACGGGGGGAAACAGCAATATATCAATCGTGACGCCTGCCACTTCAGGCGTAGTTAATGCAAAAGCCAGCAGATTTCTTTCTTGCTGCCACTGTTTGAGTAATGCGATATCGCGCAAGCTTTGCAATGGAACTGGCAACACCGGCTTTAAATTCAATGACTCTGCCCACAAAATCAAGTTTTTCTGATTTTCGGGATTCATTGCAATGGTGATGTCGATGTCCATGGTGGCGCGTTCTATACCGTGCATAGAAATCGCTAGTCCGCCAATAAGCAGATACTGCACATGGTATTGATTGAGCTGTTTGAATAAATCCAGATAAAACATGCGCTTGAGTGTAATTCTTTAATGAATCCGTCGGCAAGTGTTTTTTACTTCGTGTTAAAATCCGCTTGAAGCCAACCAGACAGTCGCCGCCTGTGCAAACAGGGGGAGGAAAGTCCGGGCTGCACAGAGCGGGATGACGGCTAACGGCCGTACGCTGAAAGCTGGTAACAGTATAAGGTGAGGAATAGGGCCACAGAGACGAGCGTATTAAGTTACGGTGAAACGCGGTAACCTCCATCTGCAGCAATATCAAATAGGCTGGCATTTTACGCAAGTAATAAGGCGTGGCTCGCGCTGCCAGCGGGTAGATAGCTTGAGCGTGTGAGCAATTGCACGCCTAGATGAATGACTGTCGCCACGCAAGTGGATACAGAACCCGGCTTACCGGTTGGCTTTATTTTTCCTTCCTCATGTTGTGCTTAAGCATGGTTTGCGCCTGGCGCGCTTGCCATTGATCCAGCGCTGTGCTGATGCGCTGTTCGTTATACCCTCGCACTACTTCCCCTGCAATCAGCAACACCGGCACGCCTTTGCCTGCCAGCCGCTGGTATTGAGCCTGCGCTTCGGCAGACCTTTCAATGTTGACTTCCTGATAGGTGATCTGCCGTTGTTGCAGTAATGCCCTGGTCTTTTCGCAGTAAGGGCACCAGTCGGTGGCGTACAGCAGCACTTTGCCGTGGCTGTAGTCTGGTGTCGGCGTCAAGGTGTACCACCATGCGCGCCACTCCATGGCCAGTAAAATGCCTGCGCCTATGATTAAAAATTTCAATCTGCTGGACATATATGTATTGGATGGTTGGGTGCTGGTTGGTATGTTTTATTCGACCATGCCGGACCTTTTTTGATGCTAAAAAAGTCAGCAAAAAATAACATTTTTTAATTATTCAATATTTTCAATGAGATAGCTATTTTTATTAAACAATTTTATGTGTTAATTGCGCCAATCTCTTGATTTAAATTGCTTTGTTAAAATGCTCTAAGTCTTTGTCTTTAAAAGAGATTTTTTCTCCCAAAGTGCTTGCCAAGCACTTTTTTTTTATCTATAGTGTGCAAAAGGGTGATTTTGTGTTGAATTGTGGGAAATTTATCCCGCTTTTAATCAAAACAGGTTGGTAAGGACAATATTCCATGTTTCGCGGGGCGGTACAGTTAAGTTTGGATGCAAAGGGGCGGCTCAGTGTGCCGGCCAAGCATCGTGACGCCCTGACGGCTGGCGGGCAGGGCGAAGTTGTGCTCACGGCCCATCCGCACCGTTGTCTGATTCTGTATCCAAAAACAGCTTGGGAGCCGATTGAAACCAAGCTGACCAGTTTGTCCAGTTTTAATCCTCAGACCAGTGGTATTCAGCGCATGATCGTCGGTCAGGCAGATGTGATGCATCTGGATTCTGCCGGTCGTTTGCTGGTAAATGCCGTACTGCGCAAATTTGCCAAGCTCGATAAAGACGTGATGATGGTCGGGCAAGGCAGTCATTTTGAGTTGTGGGATCTGGCAGCATGGGATCAGCAGCTGGAGAGCCTGATGGCGACCGACCAGTTGCAGATACCGCAAGAGCTAGAAGGATTCTCGCTATGACGCGGGGCGCGAAGTCAGCGCCCGCGTCCTTGACGGAAACGTCAGTGTCACCAGTCGCCGCCAGTCATATCACCGTGTTGTTGCATGAGGCGGTAGACGCTCTGAACGTGCAGGCCGATGGCGTGTATGTCGATGGCACCTTCGGGCGTGGCGGGCATAGCCGACTTATTCTTTCCAAATTAGGTAATAAAGGGCGCTTGATCGGCTTGGATCGCGATCTGGCGGCAGTGGCGCATGGGCAAACGATTGCCGATGCGCGTTTTACGATGGTGCATGCGCATTTTTCCGCCATGGCAGCAGTGTTGGCTGAGATGGATGTGCAGGCGGTAGACGGAATATTGCTCGACCTGGGCATTTCGTCGCCGCAAATTGATGAGGGTGTGCGCGGTTTCAGTTTCCGTTTTGACGGGCCGCTGGATATGCGCATGGATCAAAGTCGGGGCAGAACCGCCGCAGAGTGGCTGGCGACGATGTCTGAAAAACAATTGGCTGAGGTGATTAGAGATTATGGTGAAGAACGGTTTGCTAAGCAGGTTGCAAGGGCGATTGTTAAAGAGCGCGAAGATGGGCATGCCATCACCACTACAGGGCAACTTGCCAAGATCGTGGCAGGCGCCATCCCCAAGAATGAGCCGGGCCAGAACCCTGCAACGCGCACATTTCAAGCTCTACGGATTTTCGTCAATCAAGAGCTTGAGGAACTCTCGCTAGTGCTGCCAGATTGCCTGCAGCTGCTGCGTCCGCAAGGTCGGTTGGCGGTGATCAGCTTTCACTCGCTGGAAGATCGTATCGTCAAGCGCTTTATCCAGTCTGAAGTGGATAGAGATAACTTGCCTGCCGGATTGCCTGTGCGCGCTAAGGATTTACCGCAGCCGCGCTTACTGGCTGTGGGTAAGGCCATCAAGCCTGGTAAGGCGGAAGTGGCGGCTAATGTGCGTTCACGCAGTGCGGTGTTGCGTGTGGCTGAACGCACGCAGGTGCAATAGGTTGTTTCATGATCCGGCTCAATTTGATTTTGTTTGCGTTGACGATTGCCATGGCTTTGGGCGTGGTGACGGCGCAATATAAGGCGCGCAAATTGTATTTTGAGCTGGACAGGCAAGAAGTGTTGACCAAGCAATATATGACGGAATATGACCAGTTGCAGATCGAGCAAAGCACCTGGGCCATGCATTCGCGGCTGGAAGATTTTGCGACCACGCGTTTGCATATGCATAGCCCGAGCATGCAGCAGACACAAGTGATCATGGTTGATGTGCCTCCTGCGCCATAACCGGAATCATTGCGAGTGAATGGTTATGCTGCTTAAAGAGAGTCAACACAAGCTGGTGAAATTGCCGGCCTGGCGCAGAAGAACGCTGCTGGTGTTGCTGCTGTTGAGTTTTGTCTTGCTGTTGGGGCGCGGGTTTTACCTGCAAACCTTGCATAAAGACTACCTGATTAAAAAAGGTGAAGCGTTTTCGCGACGCAAAGTGGTGTTGATGCCACATCGCGGCAAGATTTATGACCGTAACTTCAAGCCATTGGCGATCAGTTTGCCGGTGGAGTCAGTATGGGCAAACCCGACTGACGTGCAGGTGACGGCGGTGCAGTTAAAGCAAATGGCCAAGCTGCTGGATATGCCAGCCAAGGAATTGCAACAAAAGCTGCAAAAAAAGAAAAAAGAATTTGTTTATATCAAACGGAGAGTGGCGCCCGATGTGGCAAAACAGGTGATGGCGATGAAAGTGCCCGGCGTATTCAGTCAAAAGGAATACAAACGCTTCTACCCGGCGGCAGAAGTGACGGCGCATATCGTCGGTTTTACCGGCGTGGATGACACTGGCGTTGAGGGTATGGAGCTTTACCGTAACCACGTATTGTCTGGCAGCGCAGGCAAACGTGACTTTGTGCGTGACCGCAAAGGCCATGTGGTAGAAGACCTGGTCGCGGTAAAGTTGCCGCACGATGGCCAGGACCTGGTGCTGAGCATAGACCGTACTGTGCAATATGTGGTGCATCGAGAATTGTCACGGGCGGTTGAAAAACATAAAGCCAAAGCGGCTGCTGCTGTGGTGCTGGATGCCAAAACCGGTGAAGTGCTGGCGTTGGTAAATATTCCGACCTACAACCCGAACAATCCGGTCAATGTGGCCAGCAAGTTGCGCAACTCCGCCATCGTGAATATTTTCGAACCAGGTTCGACTATGAAGCCGGTCACTGCGGCGGCGGCGATGGAGTTTGGCCCTTACAAGCCGGATACCAAAATCCAGACGGCGCCAGGCTACCTGCGTATTGGCACGGCCACCATTCATGACGCGCACCCTAACCAGGTGTTGACTGTGTCACAAGTGATCCAGAAATCTTCCAATGTCGGCTCGGCCAAAATGGCGCTCGATTTGAACCGCGAACAATTGTGGAACACCTATGTGCAACTGGGGTTTGGTTCATCGACCAAAATCGGTTTCCCTGGCGAAGCCTCCGGCAAAGTGCGCGACTATAAAACCTGGCGCCCGATTGAGCAGGCGACGATGTCCTACGGTCACGGCATTAGCGTGACCTTGTTGCAATTGGCACGCGCCTACACGGTGTTTGCCAATGAAGGTGAGTTGTTGCCGGTGACCTTAACCAAACTGTCTGAGCCGCCGGTCGGCCGTCCAGTGTTTTCTGCCAAAGTGGCCAACGCAGTCAAGGATATGCTGGAGCTGGTGGTACAGCCAGGCGGCACAGCATTAAAAGCACAAGTGACGGGTTATCGCGTCGCGGGCAAAACCGGCACCGCGCATAAGTTGGGTGATCATGGCTACGAGCATGATAAATATGTGGGTTCTTTTGTTGGCATGGTGCCTGCCTCCAATCCGCGCCTGATTATGGCGGTGATGATAGACGAACCCAGTAATGGTGAATATTACGGCGGCAGTGTGGCTGCGCCGGTGTTTAGCGCGGTCATGAATGATGTGCTGCGTATGCTGGTGGTTCCGCAAGATGGCAATGCCATTCCAGCGACCACCCCGGCTGATGCGGCTGAAGTGAAGGAGGCGATGTGAGTAAGTATATTATTCCCGCGCCGGTACATGGCATCACCGCAGATAGCCGCCAGGTAGAAAAGCATGGCTTGTTCCTGGCTTACCCGGGCCAGCACAGCGATGGCCGCGACTATATTGAAGATGCGATTGCCAAAGGCGCCAATACCGTGATCTGGGATAGTCAGGGCTTCGACTGGAATCCATCCTGGAATGTACACAATATTGCTATTGCCGATCTCAAGTCCCAGGTTGGTCATATTGCCAGCCAGTTTTATAAAGACCCGTCCGAACAAATGTGGTGCATAGGGGTGACCGGCACCAACGGCAAAACAACGGTAACGCACTGGCTGGCCCAGGCTTACCGTTTCTTGCAACAAAAGTCTGCTGTGATTGGCACATTGGGTAATGGTGCGCTGGACGATTTGCAGCCGACGCAAAATACCACGCCTGGCCCGGTGGAGCTGCAAAAAGTGCTGGCGAATTTTGTGCTGGATGATGTGCGCACGGTGGCGATGGAAGTGTCTTCTCACGGTCTGGATCAAGGCCGTGTCAATGGCGTAGCCTTTGATGTCGCGGTGCTAACCAATATCACGCGTGATCATCTTGATTATCACCTGACCATGGAAGCCTACCAGGCGGCCAAGCGCAAGCTGTTTGACTGGCAAACCCTGTCGGCTGCTGTAGTGAATGCTGATGACGCATTTGGCCTGGCATTGATTGAAGACCTGCGTAAGCAAGGTAAAAAAGTATTGAGTTATGGCCTGCATCAGGAGGCGGATGTGTGCGCAACCGCTGTCACCATGCATGCCACCGGTTTTGAAATTCAGGTGCGTACGGCTCAAGGCAGCGGCGATATTCAGCTACATGCCTTGGGGCAGTTCAATGTCTATAACGCCTTGGCTGTGCTGGCTTGTTTATTAGCGCAGGACGTGGCCTTGCCAGCAGCGCTGCAAGCGGTATCTGGCCTGGTGCCGGTGGCAGGACGCATGCAGATGTTTGGCGGCGGTGATTTGCCATTGGTGGTGGTTGACTATGCGCATACACCAGATGCCCTGGAAAAAGCATTACATACCTTGCGTATTCAGGCACGTGGCAAATTGAGCTGCGTGTTTGGTTGCGGTGGCGACCGTGACAGCGGCAAGCGCAGCGAAATGGGGCGAATTGCCGACACGTTGGCGGATAGCGTGATGGTGACCAATGACAATCCACGCAGTGAAAATCCTTACGCGATTATTGCGGCGATTGCCGAAGGCATGGCGCGTGAAGTGACCGTGGAAACCGACAGGGCCAAAGCCATTGCTCTCGCCATTAGCCAGGCAGGCAAGGGCGATGTGGTGCTGATCGCCGGTAAAGGCCATGAAGATTATCAGGAGATCCAGGGCATACGCTATCCATTTAGCGATGCCGCTTGGGTGCAAAGCGCGTTGAAAAAAAATGTATTGAATCAGAACGCTTTGAATCAGAAGGCACAGGCATGATCGCGCTGCAAACCATTGCTGAAGTATTGCAAGGCCGTTTACAGGCGGTGAATGGGCATGGCGCGGATGTCACTGTGACCTCTGTTGATACCGATAGCCGTCGCGTGCAAGCCGGCCAGTTGTTCGTTGCCTTGCCAGGTGACAAGTTTGATGGCCATGATTTCTTGCCGCAAGTGGCGACGCAAGGTGCCGTCGCTGCGCTGGTGAGCAAGCCTGTCGATGGTGGTTTGCCAACGGTGCTGGTCAAGGATACGCGTCTGGCTTTAGGACAGTTAGCCAGCTGGTGGCGCCAGCAGTTGGCCTTACCGCTGATTGCGGTCACCGGTAGCAATGGCAAGACCACTACCAAGGAAATGATCGCCGCCATTATGCAAGTGCATGTGGGCGGCGCTGACAAAGTATTGGCCACTGCCGGTAACTTTAATAACGATATCGGTATGCCGCTGACCTTGTTGCGTTTGCGTGTAAATCATCGCTGTGCCGTGATTGAAATGGGTATGAATCATTTAGGTGAGATTGATTACCTGACCCGCCTGGCACGCCCGAATGTGGCGGTGATTAACAACGCCGGGACGGCGCATATTGGCGAATTGGGTTCGCGTGCAAACATTGCCAAAGCCAAAGGCGAGATTTTTGCAGGCTTGAGCCATGACGGTATTGCCGTGATTAATGCGGACAGTGAGTTTGCTGACGACTGGCGTGGTTTGAACGCAGGGCGTCGTCTGCTGAGTTTTGGCTTGCACGCCGCCGCCGATGTTCGTGGTGAAGTGCTGGATGCTGAGGCTGGCTTCAAGCTGCATTATCAGGGCAACAGCATCACGTTAACACTGGCGGTACCGGGTGTGCACAACATCATGAATGCATTGGCCGCTGCCGCTGCGAGTTTAGCCGCAGGCGCCAGCCTGGCCGATGTTACTCAAGGGTTGCAAGGCTTTGCCGGGGTCAAAGGGCGCTTGCAAGTGAAAACGGCTGCCAACGGCGCCAAAGTGATTGATGACACGTATAACGCCAACCCGGATTCCATGCAGGCGGCGCTGAATGTATTGAAAAATGCCGGTTCAAACACGGTGTTTGTGATGGGGGATATGGGTGAGCTGGGGGCAGATGCAGAAGCTATGCATGCGCAGATCGGTCGTTATGCCAAACAGCAAGGGATTGGCAAATTGTATGCATTGGGTCAATTCACGCAGGCGGCAGTGCAGGCGTTCGGTGCGCAAGCACACCATTTTGCTTCGATAGAAGCTTTGGTTTCTGCTTTGCAGGCAGAGACCACCGCCGATGATGTGGTGTTGGTAAAAGGCTCGCGCTTTATGCAAATGGAGCGTGTGGTGAATGCGCTAGTGGAATCGTTGGTGGAATCGCAAGCCACTGAATTAGTGGGGAAATAGGGAACATATGTTATTAGAACTGACGAAATGGCTGGCATCGGATGTACACGGGTTTCATGTATTTAATTACATCACCTTCCGTGCCGTCCTGGCGACGCTGACGGCGCTGGCGATCTCATTCCTGGTTGGCCCGGCCATGATCCGCAAGCTGACCGAGTATAAGGTCGGTCAGTCGGTACGTGATGATGGTCCTCAAACCCACCTGGTCAAGGCAGGTACACCAACCATGGGCGGTGCTCTGATTCTGGTGGCGATTTCAGTGTCGACTTTGCTATGGGGTAATTTGCATAACCGCTTTATCTGGGTGGTACTGATTACCACGTTAGGTTTTGGCGCGGTGGGCTGGGTCGATGACTACCGCAAAGTGGTCTACAAGAATCCTAAGGGCTTGTCTGCCAAAGAAAAATACTTCTGGCAAAGCCTGGTGGGTTTTGGTGTCGCCGGTTTCCTGTATGCAACGGCGACAACGCCGGTAGAAACGACGCTGATCGTGCCTTTCTTCAAGCACCTGGTGTTTCCGCTGGGCGCAGTGGGCTTCATCGTGCTGACTTACCTGGTGATTGTCGGTAGCAGCAACGCCGTGAACCTGACCGACGGCCTGGATGGCCTGGCGACCTTGCCAACCGTGATGGTCGGCAGTGCGCTGGCGATTTTCTCTTATGTGGCTGGTCACGCGGTGTTCTCCAAATACCTGGGCATTCCTTATGTCGCTGGCGCCAGTGAGTTGATGGTATTTTGCGCTGCCATGGCGGGTGCCGGCTTGGGCTTTTTGTGGTTTAACGCTTATCCGGCAGAAGTGTTTATGGGCGATGTCGGCGCGTTGGCACTGGGTGCTGCATTAGGCGTGGTGGCAGTGATTGTGCGCCAGGAAATCGTGCTGTTCATCATGGGCGGCGTGTTTGTGATTGAAACCTTCTCGGTGGCGGCACAGGTGCTGTATTTCAAATACACCAAGAAGATGACCGGTACCGGCAAGCGTATTTTTCTGATGGCGCCTTTGCATCATCACTACGAGCAAAAAGGCTGGAAAGAGACGCAAGTCGTCGTGCGTTTCTGGATTATCACCATGATGTTGGTGCTGGTGGGTTTATCCACCTTGAAATTGCGATAAGACACGGAATGCATCGTCAGGCGTGAACATGAAAAAACAGTTTGAACAACAGCGGATTGCAGTACTGGGACTGGGTGACACCGGCTTCTCGGCTTTGCGCTGGCTGCGCCATATGGGCGCAGATGTAGTGATGTTCGACTCACGCCTGCACCCGGCCGGGCAAGACCGTTTGCTTGCGGAGTTTCCGGAGGTGGAGTGCCACCTGGGACCTTTTAACCATGCCTTGTTATCCAGCATGGATTTGATTGTGGCCAGTCCTGGCGTCTCACTCAACGAGCCAGTCATTGCACAGCTGATGGCACAGGGCAAGCATGTGGTCGGCGATGTCGAGTTGTTTGCGCGCTTCCGTGCCCCTTATGCCAAGGTGATCGCGATTACCGGTTCCAACGGTAAAACGACCGTCACGTCACTGGTGGGTGAAATCTGCAAGCAGGCCGGGTTGAACACTATTGTGGCGGGCAATATCGGTTTGCCGGTGCTGGATACCTTGCAGATGACTGCGCCTGATGTTTATGTGCTGGAGTTATCCAGCTTCCAGCTGGAAGGGATCCATCAGCTGCAAATAGATGCGGCGACTATCCTCAACCTGTCTGAAGATCATATGGATCGCTATGACGGCATGGAAGGCTACGCGCAAGCCAAGGCACGTATTTACCAGCACGCGCGCATTGCTGTGGTGAATCGTGATGACCCTGCCAGTGCAGCCTTGGCCGGTCAGTTGCCACAGGTGTCGTTTGGTGTGAATCCGGCACCGTCCATTAATGATTACGGCCTCAACGACGCCGGCTGGTTATGTGCGGGCAACCGTCATTATATTGAAGCTGACAGCTTGCAGATTCGCGGTAAACATAATATTGCCAACGCGCTGGCAGCCATTGCGCTGACGCAAGCGATCGGCATCGACAAAGTCTCTATCCTGCATACGGTGCAGGCATTTGCAGGCTTGCCGCATCGCGTAGAGTGGGTGGCGAATATCGACGATGTCGATTTCTATGATGACTCTAAAGGCACCAATGTGGGCGCGACCTGCGCTGCGATTAGTGGCATGCTCAAGCAGGGCAAGCCACAGAAAGTAGTATTGATTGCCGGTGGTGATGGCAAGGGCCAGGACTTTACGCCTTTGCGTGAAGCGATTTTGCATCACGCCAGAGCCGTGGTGCTGATCGGTCGCGATGCGCCAAAAATCCAGCAAATCTTGCATAACCTGCAATTGCCAGTCGTCGATGCGGTTGATTTAACCGCCGCTGTCCATATTGCCAAAACCCTGGCCGAAGAAGGCGACGCAGTCCTGTTATCACCGGCTTGCGCCAGCTTTGATATGTTCCGCAATTACGAACATCGAGCCGAAGTATTCGTTGAGGCTGTGAAAGCCATGGAGGCCGCATGCTTGGGCCATTGATGATGAACCGCGAGCGTTATAACTCCCCCAGCTACGATGTGTCGCTGTTGTGGGTGGTGTTGTCCTTGCTGGCGTTTGGCATGGTCATGGTGTATTCCGCCTCAATTGCATACGCAGATTCAAGCAAGATGTTTGGTCATAACAGCACCTATTTCCTGATGCGTCAGGCCTTGTATATCGTGGTCGGCCTGGTGGCGGCCGTGATTGTGTTCCAGGTGCCTATGGCCTGGTGGCAAAAGATGTCGCCTTACTTGTTCATTATGGGCATCGTCTTGCTGATCATGGTGCTGATTCCAGGCATCGGCAAAGTAGTCAACGGCAGCCGTCGCTGGATCTCCTTGCTCGTCATGAATCTGCAACCTTCAGAACTCATGAAGCTGTTTATCGCCATGTATGCTTCCGATTACGCTGTACGCAAAGCCGGTAGCATGCATAGCTTTAAAAAAGGATTCTTGCCCATGCTGGGCGTGATGGTCTTTGTTGGTGTGTTGCTGCTGAAGGAGCCGGATTTCGGTGCCTTTGCCGTCACTGCTTCCATTGCTTTCTCCATCATGTGGCTGGGCGGCGTCAACCTCAAGGTGTTCCTGGCCATGCTGGGCGCGTTGCCATTGGCCGTGATCGGCCTAGTGGTGATGGAGCCCTATCGTCTGGAGCGCATGAAAGGCTTTTTGAATCCCTTTGATGACCCGTTTGATACCGGTTACCAGTTGTCACATGCGCTGATCGCGTTTGGCCGTGGCGAGTTCTGGGGTGTAGGGCTCGGTGGCAGCGTAGAAAAATTATTGTATTTGCCAGAAGCGCATACCGACTTCCTGCTGGCAGTGGTGGCTGAGGAGTTGGGGTATGTCGGCGTGCTGGTCGTGGTGTTGCTGTTTGCCTGGCTGGTCATTCGCGCCTTCAGTATCGCCAAAGAAGCGGTGGCTAACGAACGTTATTACTCTGCCTTGCTGGCGCAAGGCATTGGTGTGTGGATGGGCGTGCAAGGCTTTATCAATATGGGCGTGAACATGGGCCTGTTGCCGACCAAAGGGCTGACTTTGCCATTGTTGTCTTACGGCGGCAGCGGCATCCTGGCGAATTGCATTGCGCTGTCGGTGCTGCTGCGTATCGATTTCGAGAACCGTCGCTTGCAGAAAGGCTTGAACTGATGAGCCGTTCATACACATTGATGGTGATGGCCGGTGGCACCGGTGGACATGTCTACCCAGCAATAGCGGTGGCCGACGCGCTGCATGCGCAAGGCTGGAAAATCGTCTGGCTGGCCACTGAAGGCGGTATGGAAAATCGCCTGATTGTCGACAAACCTTATGACAAAGCCATGATGACCATGCGAGGCGTGCGTGGCAAAGGCCTGCTGGGCTGGCTGACTTTGCCGGTGAAGCTGGTGCGTGCCTTTGCACAAGCCAGACAAGCCATCCGTCAACATCAGCCGGATGTGGTGCTGGGCATGGGCGGTTTTGCTGCGTTTCCGGGCGGTGTGATGGCCAGGTTAGCTGGCGTGCCGCTGGTGATTCATGAGCAAAACTCAATTGCAGGGCTGACCAATAAAGTGCTGGCCAGAATATCCAACCGTGTGTTGACTGGTTTCCCTAATGCCTTGGGTGCTAAAGGCGAGATGGTGGGTAATCCTGTGCGTGAAGGTATTACCACCTTGCCCACCCCGGAACAGCGCTTTGCCGAGCATCATGGCGTGCTGCGTGTGCTAGTGGTGGGCGGTAGCCTGGGCGCAGTGGCGTTGAATACCTTGTTGCCACAGGCGTTTGCGCAATTATCTGTCAATGCGCGTCCGCAGATTATTCACCAGGCCGGTGAAAAACAGTTTGAAGCACTGAAAAAGGCTTATGCCGATGCTGGTGTAGCTGCAGATTGCCGTGCCTTTATCCACGATATGGCTGAAGTGTATGCCTGGGCGGATTTGGTGATTTGCCGTTCTGGGGCATTGACGGTAGCTGAACTAGCTAATGTCGGTGCCGCCAGCATCCTGGTGCCGTTCCCGTTTGCGGTGGACGACCACCAGACAACGAATGCGGCTTATTTGCAGCAGGCAGGTGCGGCGTTGCTGATACAGCAGCGTGATATGGATGTCGCGCAATTAGCGGTGACTTTGCAAACGCTGGATAGACCGACTTGCCTGGCGATGGCACAGAAAGCACGGGCGCTGGCCAGGCCGCAAGCCACGCAACAGGTTGCACAAATTTGCCAGCAACTGGCGACAGGCAATAAAAAAGGAACACCGGGTTCAGCATGAAACATAAAGTTAAAAAAATACATTTTATCGGTATCGGCGGCTCAGGCATGAGCGGCATTGCCGAGGTGTTGTTGAACCTGGACTTTGAAGTCAGTGGCTCTGACCTGGCCAGCAATGCGACCACCAAACGTTTGCAAGGCTTTGGTGCAACGGTGTTTCAGGGCCACGCGACCGAGCATCTGAATGATGCCGATGTGGTGGTGGTCTCCAGTGCCATTAATGAAGAGAACCCGGAAATCATCGCCGCACGTGCGCGTAAGGTGCCAGTGATTCCACGCGCAGTGATGCTGGCAGAACTCATGCGTTTCAAGCAAGGTATTGCTATCGCCGGTACGCATGGCAAAACCACGACCACCAGCCTGATTGCCAGCATCTTGGCAGAGGCAGATATGGACCCGACCTTTGTCATCGGCGGCAAACTGGAAGCCGCCAGCGCCAATGCGCGCCTGGGTACCGGTGAGTGGATTGTGGTGGAAGCCGACGAGTCTGATGCGTCCTTCTTGCACCTGACCCCGATCATGGCGGTGGTGACCAATATCGATCAGGACCATATGGACACCTATGAACACAGTTTTGAAAAGCTCAAAACCGCGTTTGTTGAATTTTTGCAGCAGATTCCGTTCTGGGGCATGGCAGTGTTATGTATTGATGATGCCAATGTGCGTGAAATCCTGCCGCGCGTGACCCGTCCGGTCACCACTTATGGCACACATGAAGAGGCTGCGATTCGCGCCGAGAATATTGTGGCCGATAACGGCAAGATGCATTTCACGCTAGTGCGTAAAAACGGCGTGACCGTGCGCAACGAAGTGACACTGAACTTGCCCGGCCATCATTATGTATTGAACGCACTGGCCGCGATTGCGATTGCCACTGAGTTAAATGTGCCGGATGCCGCCATTTTGAAAGCCCTGGCAGAGTTCCGCGGCGTTGGTCGCCGTTTTGAGCGCTATGGCGAGATCCCGGCCAATGGCGGTCACTTTACTCTGGTGGATGACTACGGCCATCACCCGATTGAGATGCAGGCAGTGATTGCGGCGGCGCGTGGGGCTTTTCCAGACCGCCGCCTGGTGCTGGCGTTCCAGCCGCATCGTTACACGCGTACGCGTGACTGCTTTGAAGATTTCGTCAAAGTGTTGTCCACCGTGGATGCCTTGTTGCTGACAGAAGTGTACTCGGCAGGGGAGGCACCGATTGTGGCCGCGGATACGCGTAGCCTGATTCGCGCCATTCGCGTCAATGGCAAGGTCGAGCCGCGTTTCGTCGAAACCACCGATGAATTGCCTGCCACCATCCTGGAAAGTGTACAACCGGGTGATGTAGTGGTGGTGATGGGCGCTGGCAATATTGGTAGCGTTGCAGCGAAAACCAGAGAGTTGGCTAGCGTATGAGCGCCTCAGGATTAAAAGCGACTGGCCTGCAAGTGCTGAACAAGGAGCCATTGGCCCGCTATACCAGCTGGCGTGTGGGTGGACCGGCCGATCGCTTGGTGCTGGCTGATAGCGTAGAACATTTGCAGCAGTTTTTGCAGCAATTGCCAGCCAGAGAACCACTGACCTTTATTGGCCTGGGTAGCAACTTGCTGGTGCGTGATGGCGGTGTGCGCGGCACCGTCGTGGTCATGCACCAGGCGCTGCAAGCGCTGGAGATGCAGGGGGAGCGTGTGTACGCCGATGCTGGTGTGACTTGCGCCAAATTGGCCCGTTTTGCTGCCAGTCACAATAAAGCAGGTGCAGAGTTTATGGCGGGTATTCCAGGCACGGTGGGTGGTGCGCTGGCGATGAATGCTGGTTGTTATGGTGGCGAAACCTGGCAGTGGGTGGATGAGGTGAAAACCATTAACCGTGCCGGGGTGGTGCAAGTGCGTGCAAAGGCAGAATACCAGCCTACTTATCGCCATGTGGAGCATCCGGCGGCAGATGAGTGGTTTCTGGGCGGCTGGTTTACGGTGCCCGCCGGCGATGGTAAAGCGTCTGCCGAACAGATCAAGCAGTTGCTGGCAAAACGCCTGGCGAGCCAGCCACTGAATATGCCGAGCGCAGGGTCAACGTTCAGGAATCCTGAGGGTGATTTTGCGGCGCGTTTGATAGAAGCATCAGGGCTCAAAGGCACCACCATTGGCGGCGCGCAGGTGTCTGAAAAGCATGCAAATTTTATTGTGAATGTGGGTAATGCCAGTGCTGCTGACATTGAGGCCTTGATTGAGCACGTTAAAACGACCGTGCGGGCAAAGCAGGGCGTGGCATTAATACAGGAAGTGAAAGTGATTGGGGAAGGTGTTTTAAAAGTATGAGTGTGAGTCAACAGTCATTTGGCAAGGTCGCGGTACTGTTCGGCGGCCGTTCTGGCGAGCGTGAAGTGTCGCTCAAAAGTGGTTCTGCTGTCTTGGCGGCATTGCAACGTCAGGGCGTGGATGCGCATGCGTTTGATCCGGCCAGTCAGGACCTGTCTGCCTTGAAAGCGTTTGACCGCGCCTTTATCGCCTTGCATGGCCGCTACGGTGAAGACGGCACGATTCAAGGTGCGCTGGAACTGATGGACATTCCTTACACCGGCAGCGGCGTCATGGCCTCTGCGCTAGGCATGGATAAATGGCGCACCAAATTGTTGTGGACAGCTGCTGGCGTGACCACGCCTAACTATGTGCTGATGGACGACAGCACGCACGCTGAAAATGTGGTCACCGCGCTTGGTTTACCACTGTTTGTGAAACCGGCTAACGAAGGCTCTAGCATCGGTGTGAGCAAAGTCAAACAGGCCGGCGATTTAATGGCCGCTTATCACCTGGCCAAACAGTCAGACCCGCTGGTGATTGCCGAGCAGTTTGTCGGTGGCGGCGAGTATACCGTCGGCATCCTGGGTGAGACTGCACTGCCTATCGTGCGCATTGTGCCTAAAAACGAATATTACGATTACGAAGCCAAGTATTTGCGTGATGACACCGAGTATCGCTGCCCGAGCGGCCTGTCTGCCGAGCAGGAAAAGCAAATCCAGGCCGAAGCCTTGCAGGCTTTTAACGTACTGGGTTGCCGTGGCTGGGGCCGTGTCGACTTTCTGATGGATGAAGCCGGTAAACACTACTTCCTGGAAGTGAATACCAGCCCGGGCATGACGGATCACAGCCTGGTGCCGATGGCGGCCAAGGCTGCTGGCATGGACTTTGATGCGCTGGTCATACGTATTTTGCAACAAACGTTGCGTGAAGTGTAAAGAGGACGACTGGGACGATGTGGGATAGACCAACATTGCTGAACTGGATCGCCAACCTGCTGTTTTCACTGGCAGTGGTGATGCTGCTTTACGCCATGTTGTTTGTGGTGCTGCATTTGCCTATCTTCCCGGTCAAGCAGGTACAGGTCGAAGGCAACCTGGATCACGTCAATCATGAGCAGATTCAGTTGATCGTCAGCAAGTACCTCAAAGGGAACTTCTACACACTGGATTTACAGCGTACACGCGCTGCATTTGAAAAGTTGCCCTGGGCACGCAAGGTGAGTGTGCGACGCCAGTGGCCGGACACCATTGTCGTGCAGATTGAAGAACATCAGGCCTTGGGCCGCTGGGGGGGCGTGGCACTGGTCAACCGTCATGGTGAGTTGTTCCAGGCCGCATCTGATGAACAATTACCGACTTTTTACGGCCCAGGCGATGCGATCAAAGAAGTGGCGCAAGGCTATGCCAGTTTTGCCCAGATGCTGACGGATACCCCACTGCAGATTCAGCAGTTGAGTTTGTCCTCACGCCGTGCATGGGAAATCAAGACCGTGGATGGTCGACAAATGATGCTGGGCCGTGAAGCGGCCAAGCAGCGATTACAACAGTTTGTGTCGGCGTATCGCCAGCAGGCAAGTATCGCGGAAAGTGACTGGCGTTATGCCGATTTGCGTTACCCCAACGGCTTTGCCTTGCGCATGCCGCGCAGTGGCGCCTGAGAATAAGACTGCCAGAAAGAAGTTCAAGGAAAAGACATGAGTAGAGTCAGAGAAGATAAAAATTTAATCGTGGGGCTGGATATCGGCACCTCGAAGATTGTTGCGATTGCGGCCGAGATTTTGCCGGAAGGCACATTGAAGGTAATTGGTGTCGGGCAACATGCTTCCCGTGGCTTGAAAAAAGGCGTGGTGGTGAATATTGACTCCACCATGCAGGCGATTCAGCGTGCGATTGAAGAAGTCGAGCTGATGGCGGATTGCAAAATTAATACCGTGTACTCAGGCATTGCTGGCAGCCATATCAAGAGCCTGAATTCACATGGCATGGTGAAGATTAAAGAGAGCGAAGTGTCGCAGATGGATATCGACCGCGTGGTGGAAACCGCCCGCGCGATTGCCCTGCCTGCTGACCAGCAGATTCTGCATATCCTGACCCAGGAATTCATTATCGACGGCCAGGAAGATGTACGCGAGCCACTGGGCATGAGCGGCATCCGCCTCGAAGTGCGTGTGCATATCGTCACTGGCGCCATTGCGGCGGCACAGAACATCGTCAAGTGCATCAAGCGCTGCGGGCTCGAAGTGAGTGACCTCATTTTGCAACCGTTAGCGTCGAGTGAGTCTGTGCTCACTGATGATGAAAAAGAACTGGGCGTGTGCCTGGTGGATATTGGTGGCGGTACGACTGATTTGGCTGTGTTCAAGAATGGTGCCATTCGTCATACGGCGGTGATCCCGATTGCCGGTGACCAGATTACTAATGACATCGCGGTGGCCTTGCGCACGCCGACGCAGTCGGCAGAAGAAATCAAGGTCAAGCATGGCTGTGCCTTGCGCCAGCTGGCGGATCCGCGTGAAGTGGTGGAGGTGCCGGCGGTGGATGGCCGTGAGCCACGCCAGTTGTCTTGCCAGGCCTTGACCGAGGTGATTGAAGACCGGGTGGAAGAGATTTATGAGTTTGTGCAGCAAGAGCTGCGCCGCAGCGGCATGGAATCCATGATTGCCTCCGGCATCGTTATTACCGGCGGCGCGGCACAAATGCGTGGCATGGTTGAGTTGGGTGAAGAAATTTTCCATACCCCGGTACGCCTGGGCGTGCCCAGGGGTGTGGAAGGATTGTCCGAAGTGGTGGGCAATCCACGTTATGCCACCGGCATAGGCTTGTTGTTGATGGCCAAGCAGCAGGTAGAAAAACAAATGGTGGGTAATTTGCAATCTGGCTCAGTTGGCAGATTGCTGGAGCGGATGAAGAGTTGGTTTACCGGTAATTTTTAGGGTTTTGTTGTTTTTTAATATGTTTTAGGGCGAGTGTGCGGGGCAAACCAATCACTCAAATAATAGGCAATGGAGGGTTAGTATGATTGAGATTTTTGACAAAGAGAATGACGGCGCCGTGATCAAGGTAATTGGTGTCGGTGGTTGCGGTGGTAACGCCGTTGAGCACATGATGACCAAGAGCGTGACTGGCGTTGAGTTTATTTGCGCCAACACCGACATGCAGGCACTGAAGAAGAGCCATGCCAAAGTCGTGCTGCAAATTGGTTCTGATATCACTAAAGGTCTGGGCGCTGGCGCCAAGCCGGAAATCGGCCGCGAAGCTGCTTTGGAAGACCGCGACAGCATTGCAGAAACCATTGATGGTGCCGACATGTTGTTTATTACAGCGGGGATGGGTGGCGGTACTGGTACCGGTGCGGCACCAATTATTGCCGAAGTGGCCCGTGAAATGGGTATCCTGACTGTGGCCGTGGTGACCAAACCTTTTGCGTTTGAAGGCAAGCGCGCCAAAGTGGCACAAGAAGGCCTGGAAGAACTTTCACAGTATGTCGACTCTCTTATCGTTATCCCTAACGAAAAGCTGATGGATGTATTGGGTGAAGACGTGACCGTGGTTGAGGCCTACCGTGCTGCCAACGATGTGTTGCACAACGCGGTGTCTGGCATTGCTGAAATTATCAATTGCCCAGGCATGGTTAACGTTGACTTTGCTGACGTACGCACCGTGATGTCTGAAATGGGCATGGCAATGATGGGTTCTGCAGAGGCCAGCGGCCCTAACCGCGCACGTATTGCCGCCGAACAAGCAGTGGCCAGCCCATTGCTGGAAGACGTCAACCTGGCAAACGCTCGTGGCGTGCTGGTTAACATCAGTGCCAGTGGCAGCTTCAAAATGCGCGAATACTATGATGTGATGAACACCATCAAAGAATTCACTGCAGAAGATGCAACGGTGATTGTGGGTAATGTGATGGACGAAAGCATGGGTGACAACCTGCGCGTGACCATGGTGGCCACCGGCTTGAACGGATCACTGGGCAAGCGCCAGGCCAAGCCTGAGCTGAAAGTCATGACTACGCTGCGTGATGGTACGACTAACCAGCCGATTTTTAACACGGTTGAAGAAGACGAGCCGGCAGTGTTTACCAGCAACAGTCGTCGTGCCCAGGTAGAAGCGATGAAGAACTCCGGGATTGAAGAATATGATATCCCAGCGTTTTTACGTAAACAGGCCGATTAGTGATGAGGTCTTGATTGGCTTATAATGAAGTCAATCAGTTAACACAGAGAAAACCATGTTAAAGCAACGCACGCTTAAACAATCGATCAGCGCCACCGGCGTTGGGCTGCACAGCGGTGAGAAAGTCACGCTGACGCTCAAACCTGCGCCCGCTGATCACGGAGTGGTGTTCCAGCGTGTCGATTTGCCCGATACGCCTGCCATGCGGGTCGCCCCGACGGCAGTGAATGACACTCGCCTGAGCTCCGCCCTAGAGTTTTCAGGTGCGCGCGTTGCAACCGTGGAGCATTTGATGTCTGCCCTCGCCGGTTTGGGGGTAGATAATGTGCTGATAGAACTGACGGCCGCTGAAGTGCCCATCATGGATGGCAGTTCAGGGCCGTTTATCTATTTGCTGCAGACTGCAGGTCTGCAAGAACTGGAAGTGCCGAAGAAATTTGTGCGCATCCTTAAACCGGTAGAAGTGATTGATGGCGATAAATGGGCAAAATTTACGCCGCACCATGGCTTTAAAGCCGAATTTACCATTGATTTTGCACACCCTGTGTTCGAGTTCTCCGGCAAAACCGTGACCATCGATTACGATAGCCAGAGTTATGTCGACGAAATCAGCCGTGCCCGCACGTTTGGTTTTATGCACGAGGTGGAATACCTGCGCGCGAATGGTTTAGCGAAAGGTGGCAGCCTGGATAATGCGATTGTGCTGGATGAATATAAAGTCCTCAATGGCGGTGGTTTGCGCTATGACGATGAGTTCGCCAAACACAAGGTACTGGATGCGATTGGCGATCTGTATATTCTGGGCTACCCGATTATTGGCCAGTTTACGGCCTTTAAATCTGGCCATGCGCTGAATAACCAGTTATTGCGCGCTTTGCTGGCAGATGAAAGCGCTTGGGAATACTGCACCTTTGACAATGATGCACAGGCGCCGGTTGGCTTTCTTAAACAACGCGACTATTTTAGTCCGGCACCCTTGCTGCCTGCCTGATTCATATGTGGTGGATACGTATTTTATTTGCAGTACTGGTGATCAGTACGCTGGTACTGGTACTGTTAGGATGGCAAACCGGCCAGCCACGTTATTGGCGCTGGCTCAAAACCGTCTGGCGCAGTGGCTTTGTGCTATTGCTGCTACTGTTGCTGTTTTTCTTTCTGAGTCGGTTGGCCAGAATTTAATTGTCATCACGTTGTGTACGTGATCGTTGACACATGAAGACTAGACTCACTTCCTTCCTTATTTTTGGCGCCTGTTTGCTCGGTTTGGCCAAGTCAGTCTTCGCTGGAGATGGCGATGTCTATCTCCAGGCCAAGCAGGCCTATCAAACCCGCAACCTGTCACAACTCGCTGAGGCTACTGAAACCCTCAGGCAGCGTCGTTCACCCTTATTGCCCTACCTGCAATACTGGCAAATGATCCTGACCATGGACCAGCTGTCTTACACCCAGGTGCAGGTATTTTTACAGGAAAACAATGAGTCCTTGTTGTCGCAGCGCGTACGCGAGCTGTGGCTCAAACGGCTGGGCCGCGTGCAGTTCTGGGACCAGTTTATCGAGATGCGGGCGCAAATGCCGATGTATTACAGCATCAATGATGTGGGTAACCAGTGTTACCAGGTACAGGCAGGCATTGCGCTGGATGACCCCAATGCCTATGAAGATGGCAAAAAACTGCTGCTGGCGGGTAAGGACTTGCCTGCAGACTGCCAGGGCATGCTGGAAGCCTTGCAGCAAGTGGGCGTGCTGGATGAAAAGCTGTTGCTGACCTTGTATCGTGATGCCTTGTTTAGCAATAAAACCGGCTTGGCCAAAGTGTTGGCCAAACGTAGCAGTAAAACCGATGCAGGGTTGCTGAAACAGATTGATGACATGGCGCAGAATCCGGCCCTGGCCCTGAAAAAAGGCGGCATTCAAGAGCGCTCGCCCTATGCGCGTGCGCTGTACATGTATGCGATTCATCGCCAGGCTAAGGCGGATCTTGGCGTGGCTAAAACCAGCTACCAGAAATACAGCGGTTTGCTCGATAACGATGAAAAGCAACTGGCTCAGGCCTATATGGCACTCGAAGCCGCGCGCAAGCATGAGCCCGAGGCATTGCAGGGCTTTGGCAAAGTCAATGCCGCGTTGTTGAGCAGTGAGCAGTGGGAATGGTATGCACGCACTGCCTTGCGCCAGCAGGACTGGGGCACGGTGCTGAAAGTCATTAATGACATGCCAGCCGTCTTGGCTGAAGAGTCCACATGGCGTTATTGGAAAGCACGGGCTTTGATCGCCAAAGGCCAGGTGGCAGACGCCAACCAGATACTGGCCAAGCTTTCCCAGGAGCGCCATTTTTATGGCTGGCTGGCGGCGGAAGATTTGGGGCCGGTAGTCAGTGAGCCGATGGCCACCTATCAGCCCAGTGATGAAGAGGTACGGCAGTTTGCCAAACAACCCGCAGTGAAACGCATGGAGGCCCTGTTCGATGTAGAGGCCCGCTATGAGGCGCGGCTGGAGTGGATGTATCTGCTGGAAGCGCTGGATGATCCTACGCGCATTGTCGCCGCACAATATGGTTTATTAAAGGGCTGGTACGATCTCGCTGTGTTAGCTGCAGACAAAACCAGCCGTACACACAATTTTGAATTACGCTATCCGACGCCGTATCGCGATTATTTGCAAAAAGCCTCGCGTAGCCGCGCCATTGATGAAGCCTGGGTCTATGGCATCATTCGCCAGGAAAGCCGTTTTATGCACTACGCCAAGTCATCGGTGGGGGCAGGTGGCCTGATGCAGGTAATGCCTGCTACCGCCAAATGGATTGCTAAAAAACTCGGCTGGAGCAGTTATAACGATGGCATGTTGCACGACATTGATACCAATGTGAACCTGGGGACTTATTATATGCGCTATACACTGGATACCTTTAACGGCCAGGAAGTGATGGCGACGGCGGCTTATAATGCAGGTCCCAGTCGCGCCAGGCGTTGGGCAGCCAACGCCCCCTTGGAAGGCGCCATTTACGCAGAAACCATCCCGTTCAGTGAAACACGCAATTATGTGAAAAAAGTGTTGGCCAATGCGCATATGTACGCCCCGCGGCTGGGCCTGCCCATGCTGACACTTAAAAAACGTTTGGGCACCATCCCTGCCCGCAGTACGGGTGACGTTGAAAACGTGACCACCACTATCAGCATTTCGGAGCAGGAGTAGCTTGCATCTGGATTTTGGTACAATAGGGCTAATCGCAAGACGGATCAGGAATAAGCATGATGAAGACAGTGACTGTATTAGGTGGTAGCGGCTTTGTAGGCAGTAGTGTAGTTGCCAGGTTAGACCAGGCAGGCTATCAGGTCAAAGTACTGACGCGCCGCCGCGAACAGGCCAAGCACCTGATTTTGTTGCCCAATGTGCAAGTGGTTGAAAGCGATATCCACGACCAGGCCGCACTGAAGGCGCAATTGCAGGGCAGTGATGTGGTGATTAACCTGATCGGTATTTTGCATCAGACCAGCGACAATGGTTTTGAAAAAATGCATCACCAGTTTCCACGCCGTGTCGCGCAATTATGCGAAGAGTTAGGCATTCCACGTTTGTTGCACATGAGTGCCTTGCAAGCTTCTGTGAATGCGCCGAGTGAGTATTTACGCAGCAAAGCGGCTGGCGATCAGGCCGTACTGGAATTCAGCAAAAAACTGCATGTCACCATTTTCAGGCCATCGGTTATTTTTGGGACCCGCGACCGCTTTATTAATTTATTCGCCAAACTGATACAAGTCATTCCGGTGCTGGCGCTCGCCATGCCGCAAGCCAAGTTTCAGCCAATTTGGGTAGAGGATGTCGCCGCTGCCATGGTCAATGCTGTGGATGAACCCGCAACTTATGGCAAAACCTATGAGTTGGGTGGCCCGGCCATCATGACCTTGCAGCAAATCATGGAAGCGGTGATGAAGACGATTAACGTACAACGCCCCATTATTGGCCTGAGCCTGAATATGTCCTTGTTGCAAGGCAGTTTTATGCAGCTGCTACCGATCAAACTCCTCTCTCGCGACAATGTGAAATCGATGCAGGTGGATAATGTCTGCCAGCAACCGATGGCCAACGAACTGTGTGTGGTGCCTACGGATATGTTTGCGGTGATCTCGGGTTACCTGGTGAAGAACAATCCGCGCGGCGCTTATGACCAGTTTCGTGCCGCTGCCGGTCGTGTCATTAACGCCAGGCGCTAACCAGGCATGCAGATTTACCAGGTAGGCGGCGCGGTCCGCGATAGTCTGCTTGGCTTGCCGGTGAAAGACCGTGATTATGTGGTCGTCGGTGCCACCCCTGAACAAATGCTGGCTGCTGGCTATCGCGCCGTTGGCAAAGACTTCCCGGTGTTCCTGCACCCCAAGACTCAGCAAGAGTATGCGCTTGCACGTACCGAGCGTAAAACCGGCAAAGGCTACAAGGGATTTAGCGTCTATGCTGATCCTGAAGTGACGTTGGAAGAAGATCTCGCGCGACGCGATTTTACGATCAATGCCATCGCGCAAGCGGAAGATGGCAGCCTGATAGACCCTTTTAGCGGCCAATTGGATATCCAGAAAAAAGTCCTTCGACACGTCACCGATGCTTTTGGTGAAGATCCGGTGCGTATCTTGCGCGCCGCCCGTTTTTTAGCGCGGTTTACCGAGTTTACTGTCGCGCCGGAAACCTTGTCCCTGATGCGCGAGATGGTGGCTGCCGGCGAGGTTGATGCGCTAGTGCCTGAACGTGTGTGGCAGGAAATCGCCAAAGGTCTGATGGAAAAACAGCCTAGCCGTATGTTCGAGATGTTGCGTGACTGCGGCGCGTTGAACATCATCCTGCCTGAGCTTGACCGCTTGTGGGGAGTGCCGCAAACGGCTACGTATCATCCGGAAATCGATACCGGCATTCACGTCATGATGGTGATTGATTATGCTGCCAAGCAAGGCTACAGCTTGCCAGTCAGGTTTGCTGCGTTGACCCATGATTTGGGCAAGGGCACAACACCTGTAGAGGTATTGCCGCGCCATATCGGCCATGAGTTGCGCAGTGTGGACCTCATTCGCGAAGTGGTTGCCCGCTTGCGGGTACCTAATGACTGCAAAGATCTGGCACTGGTCGTGGCTAAATATCATGGAAAATTGCACGCCGCCCGGCAAATGAAAGCCAGTACTTTATTGCAGTTTCTGGAAGAGCTCGATGCTTTCCGCCAACGTCCACGTTTCGCGGATTTTTTGCTCGCTTGTGAGTGCGATAGCCGCGGGCGCTTGGGGCTGGAAGCGTGCCCCCTCGAAGATGCAGCGCATCTGACCATTGCCTTGCAAGCGGCACTCACTGTAGATGCAGGTGCCATCGCCAAACAATGCAGTTCCCCTGCCCATATCAAGCAATCTGTGGCCGAGGCGCGTATACACGCCATTCAGGCCGCGCTGCATTAGCGCCGCCAGGCCTGCTTCAAATACTTTTTACCTCAATCCGATTCCTGCCATTGCGTTTGGCTTGATACATCAGGGCATCCACAGACTCAACGAATGTTTTGAGGTCATCGGTTTGGCTGGGCGTGATGCTGCCCGCACCAACACTAATCGTCAGTATCTGGCTGACTTCTGATTTTGCATGCGGGATTTGCTCTTTGAACACCAGGTTACGGCAACGCTCGGCAATTTTGCTGGCCGAGACGTCATTGGTCTCTGGCAGGATCAGCGCAAACTCTTCACCGCCAAAACGGGCAAAAAAATCCTTGGCGCGCACACCCGCCTGCGCCAGTGTCTGAGCCACCTGCTTGAGCACTTCATCGCCTTGCAGGTGTCCGTAAAAGTCATTGAACTGCTTGAAGTAGTCGATATCAATCATGATCAGTGACAACGGCTGCTGGTGTTGTCTGGCTTCCAGCCATTCACGTTCCAGTACCGTATCAAACATACGGCGATTGGCGACACCGGTCAAGCCGTCTTTGTAAGAAAGCTCTTCCAGTTTTCTTTGCATGATCAGCAATTGCTCTTCGGTCTTTTTGCGTTCACTGATATCAAACATAAAGCCGATGAGCGCTTCGGGCTCACCGCTAGGCGCCCGTATGACATGCACAACATCACGTATCCAGACAAAATCACCAGTGGCCGTCAGTGCGCGGTAATCCGCTTCGTGATCCAGGCCTTGCAACGATTGCTGGACGCAAAAGTTGAACACACGCTCACGGTCTTCTTCATGAATACGGTTAACCCAGTCTTCAACTGATTGCCAGCTCGATGGTGCCCAGCCCAGCAATGGCTCGATTTGTGGGCCGATGTAGCTGAATTGCTTGCTAGCCCAGTCTATCTTCCACGGGATGGCCTTGGTCGATTCGAGTAACGTTTTGTAGATGTCACTGTCGTTGGGAGGGGAGTTGTCCATATCACGCAAGTATTTATCACTATGTATGGCTTAGAGTAGCGGACTGCGGCAAACGTCGCAATAGTCCATTAGCGTCATTCACGTAATAAAGCGTTAACTTGGTTAGCCATGGGTTGCCTTGGTAGCAGGTGTTACGCGGCATCCAGAAGGGTACGACTCAGTGGTAGGTTATTGATCTATTGGTCATTGCCACAATACATATGTATTCGTTTCTGGTGCGCTTATTTAATTGAATCCGGTATGGCACCACTGACGTTCACAAGGGATGCCATCGCCATCGCCATCCATTTCAGCGCTTGGGCAGCGAGACAGCCACTGTTTTGCTTCCGCACATGAGTGCATTTGTGAGCAGTGAGTATGCCCATCACAAGTGGCATTTAAACTCTCCTGCATGGCAGGTTCAGCCTCGTGTGTCGGGGTAGCTATTGCTGTGTTGTCATGCACGACTGTTGTCGTTTGCGGTTGTGGATTATGTGCCTTAAGTGAGGGAAGAATAACATTATCAAAAGCAATGTAACCTGCGCAACATAACATCACTATGCTGAATATTTTGATAATGTTCATGGGCTCAGTGTTTTTTGCTCAAGCATCTGACTTTACTGAATATTCAAATAATGCTGAATCAACAGCTTGGCCAGGAAACCTACCATGCCTAATGTGAGCGCGAGAAACAAGGCGAATGTCCCAGTTTTACCCGCTTTGGATTTCCAGGCCAGGTTGCCGACAATAAAAACGATGAACAGAATGAGGCCGGCAAGGCCCCAGCTCATGCCAAACTCGGTCAGCTGGGCTTCATTCATGCCAAAAACAGTGGTTTCCATCTATAACGCTTTCTTACTATTGCTTATTGCAAACAGCCGGTAATCAGTTGTGTGACGTGCTGTTCAAGGTTGTCGCTGGGTTTACGCTTGAAGCCGCTTTTGGCAAAGGCATGCCAGCGGCCAAGTACAAAACTGATCATGGTGTTGGCGGCGATGCCAGCATCGGTGATTTTATTGCCTTGAGCCTCAGCAATACGCAGTGACTGCTTCAGGCTGGCTTCGAGGCGGTCCAGTAACTGGTTGATGCGGGCTTGCAAGGCGTCGTCTTCATTGACCAGCGCATCGCCTATCAGCACGCGTGACATGCCCGGGTTGCGTTCGGCAAACTTGAGCATGGTTTGCAACATCAGTTGCACTTGCTTGAGGCCGTCGGTTTCATCGGTGGTGATTTTATTCATCACGCCAAACAGCGCGCCTTCAATAAACTCAATCAGGCCTTCAAACATTTTGGCTTTGTTGGCAAAGTGGCGATATAACGCTGCCTCTGACACATCCAGTTTGGCTGCAAGCGCGGCGGTCGTGATTTTTTCACCGCGCGGTGTTTGCAGCATGCCTGCCAGTGTTTCCAGAATTTGCTGTTTGCGGTTTGCGCGTACTTCTTTATTGATGGTTGCCATAATGATTTCGGGACCCAACCCCATGCTGATGTTGTTATTTTGACCGCTATTTTAACTGTATTCGCTCAGCACGGGAATGCATAGGGTGCTTTTTTCAATGCACTGTGAGTGAGTGCCAACACATGCGGCAACCTATATTGCACAAAGTTTGGTTTGTGCAATCGACGGCTGATCCATACGGTGCGCATGCCGAGTCGTTTAGCCGTCATCAGGGCAGGCAGGCTGTCTTCAAACAGGGTGCAGTCTGCGGCACGGCATTGCAGTTGCCGCAATAACAGGCGAAAACCACGGACGCTGGGTTTGGCATGGAAACGGCTGGATTCGACGCTGAATACCAATGAAAAACAATCGGCAATACCCAGCACTTCCAGCACATGCAGGGCGTACACGCGCGGCGCATTGGTGAAAACACATTTGCGCCCTGGCAAGCGGTGAATCAATTGACGTAATTGCTTGGTGGTTTGCACCATGTTGTCAGTCAAAAAGGCGTGCGTTGCGGACAGGAAATGATGGGGATTGACACCATGATGGCGCATCAGGCCTTTGAGGGTAGCGCCATAAACGCGCCAGTAATGCTGGCGTAGCTGGTGCGCGGCCGCTTCTTCCATATCCAGCGTCTGCATGATGTAACGCGTCATGGATTGATTCATGACCGGGAAAATATGCGCAGAGGCATTGTGCAGGGTGTCATCCAGATCAAAAATCCACACCCTGCGCGACATATATTGCAATGCTTGATTTGTTAGTACGTAAGTAGGCGCTTACTTGGCTTTGATTAATGTGCCGACACCTTCATCGGTCAACACTTCCAGTAATAACGCGTGTTCTACGCGGCCATCAATAATATGCACCGATTTAACGCCGCTGCGCGCAGCATCCAGCGCTGAGCTGATTTTTGGCAGCATGCCGCCACTTAAGGTGCCGTCTTCTACCAGGTCGTCAATTTGTTTGGGCGTCAGGCCGGTCAGCAATTGACCATTTTTATCCAGCACACCAGGTGTGTTGGTGAGCAAAATCAGTTTTTCGGCATTGAGTATTTCTGCCAGTTTGCCCGCCACCACATCAGCGTTGATGTTGTAGGTTTCGCCATCACGGCCAACCCCAATCGGCGCCACCACAGGAATAAAGTCGCCGCTATCGAGGAAGTTGATAATACTCGGGTCTATGGCAGAAATTTCGCCAACCTGGCCAACATCAATCATCTTGCTCGGGTCTTTGAGGTCTTCCATCAGCAGCTTGTGCGCATGGATAAAGTTACCATCCTGCCCGGTCAGGCCCACGGCCTTGCCGCCATGGCGGTTAATCAGGTTCACGATCTCTTTGTTCACCTGGCCGCCGAGTACCATTTCCACCACGTCCATGGTTTCTTCATCAGTCACGCGCATGCCCTGGATGAACTCGCCTTTTTTGCCCAGTTTATCCAGCATTTCATTAATTTGCGGGCCGCCGCCATGTACCACCACCGGGTTCATGCCGACCAGTTTGAGTAACACCACGTCTTGTGCGAAGCACTCTTTCAGGCGCTCGTCAGTCATGGCATTGCCGCCGTATTTAATGACAATGGTTTTATCAAAAAAGCGTTTGATATACGGTAGCGCTTCAGACAGGGTTTGTGCTTTTTGGCTGGAGGTCGAGGTTTGCATAGGTCAAACTTTCATTCAATCATCAGGCGATTGCAGTCAATCGGGTACAGGCAGAATTTTAGCTAAAAACTCATAACGATTTGATGAAAACTTTGGATTTTCTTTGAAAATTATAGAGTTTTTGTTTTTCGTGCGGTAATTGGTCAACATTTTGCTCGGTAAAACCGCGCTCCAGGAACCAGTGCTCAGTGCGCGTGGTCAGGCAAAATAACCTTTTAAAGCCTTTTTGGCTGGCTTGTTCCTGGCAATAATTAAACAATTTATCGCCACGGCCACCGCCACGATAGGTCGGGTCTATCGCCAGGCAGGCAAATTCCACCATTTTTTCCTGGGCAAACGGATACAGCGCCGCACAACCAATCACGCGGTTATCGTGTTCCATCACGTAGAAATAATTAATTTCCATCTCGATGCGTTCGCGCCCGCGCCGCACCAGGATACCTTCGTTTTCCAATGGTTCAATCAGCATCAGGATGCCGCCGACATCATCAATATTGGCCTGGCGCATGGTTTCCAGTGGCAGCTCGGTAATCATGGTGCCTATGCCTTGTCGCGTAAACAGCTCCTGAATAATGGCGCCATCAATGTGGCGCGAGATCAGGTGTGTCCTGGTCACGCCATGCTCGCAGGCGCGCACGGCGGCAGGCAGGTAGTAATTGACGTCTTCCGAGTAATGAATAGGCACATCGCTCTCCTGCACATTGCGCAGCAGGTTTTTGGCTTTGGCCGAAGTCATTTCACGTAACAGTTCGCCACGCAGGTTATGCACGCCTTCTGAGTCCATCAGGAAAATCAGTTTTTCGGCATCCAGCGCACTGGCGGCGCTGACCGCCACATCTTCCAGTGTCAGGTTGAAGGTTTCGCCGGTGGGTGAGTAGCCCATGGGGGATAAAAGCACCAATTCGCCGTCATCTAGCCGCTTCTGGATGCCAATAGCATCTATCTTGCGTACTTCTCCGGTATGTTGCAAATCTACGCCATCGCGCACGCCTAATGGTTTTGCCGTAACAAAGTTGCCACTGGCGACGCGGATATCACTGCCCGCCATCGGCGAGTTGGCAATGCCCATCGAGAGTAAGGCTTCAATTTCGACGCGGATGGCGCCATTGGCTTCTTTCACTGCCTCCATGGCGGCATCGTCAGTAATGCGCAGGCCGTTGTGCAATTTTGGCGTCAGGTTGTCTCGCTTGAGGCGTTGTTCAATTTGTGGCCGGGCGCCATGCACCAGCACCAGTCTCACTTCCAGGCTGGCTAACAGGTTAAGGTCATGTGAGAGTGCGACAAATTGCTGCTCGCTGACCACTTCGCCACCAAAGGCAATCACAAACGTGCTGCCGCCAAAGGCGTGGATATACGGCGCCGCCGAACGGAACCAGTGCACAAAGTCTTTGCTATTGGCACTGGAAAGAATGGCCGGTGGCGTGTTGGTCAGTGAGACGGGTGTCAGGTTGGCGTCATACAGGCGGCCAGGTGTGGTGTTCAATGCCTGAGCCGCTGCGCGTAGCAGGACTTCTGAAATACCAATTTCGCCACGTTCAATGCGTGACAAATTACTTGCGTCTGTGCCCATACGTGAAGCCAGTTGTTGCAAGGTTAAATTTTGCGATTTACGCAAATCTCTGATGTTTGATCCAAGCATTTGTTATTTATTCATAATGATTATGCAAAATAATAATTAAAAATGGTTTTTATTGCAAATAAAATGGGGGTGAGGGTAGGGGTTTTATTTGTGTGCATTGGTCGTGCATTCAATGCACAAAAAAATGACGGCAACAGCCGTCATATGAGGTCAAGAACAGAGAGACTACGTCAACATCAACTTGCTGGCGCCGGGCGCATTGAGCGGTACATACGGTTGCTCTGCCGTTTGCTCAATACCAGTTGCCAGAGTTGCCCTTGCCGGGCGCGGAAATAGCCTGCGCAACACATCAGGTAGTATTTCCACATCCGGTAAAAACTTTCATCATATTTAAATTGCAGTTCCGGCCAGGCGCGATTGAATTTGTCCCACCAGGCCATCAGCGTGCGGTCATAATCGGGTCCGAAATTATGCCAGTCTTCGATCAGGAATTTCTGTTCAATGGCCTGGCTGATTTCGCTGGCCGAAGGCACTTTGCCATTGGGGAAAATATAGCGGTCTATCCAGGCGTCGGTATGTAAGGCGGTTCTGTGGTTGCCTATGGTGTGCAGTAAAAACAGCCCGTTATCCTTAAGCAGTCGGTGCGCCGTTTCAAAATACATGGCGTAATTTTTTTGCCCGACATGTTCGAACATGCCCACGGATACGATCTTGTCGAATTGGCCGTGCAGTTCGCGGTAATCCTTTAATTGGATATCCACTGGTAATCCGGCGCAACGTTCTTTGGCCACGGTTTGTTGCTCGACCGAGACGGTGATCCCCACGACTTGTACGCCATAGTATTTGGCCATGTGTCTGGCCAGGCCGCCCCAGCCGCAACCGATTTCGAGCACACGGTCACCAGCTTGCAAATCAAGTTTTTGGCAGATCATGTCCAGCTTGTTGAACTGCGCTTCTTCCAGGGTGTTGGCGTGCTGCCAGTAGGCACAGGAGTAGCTCATGCTGCTATCCAGCATGGCTTCAAACACATCATTGCCAATATCGTAATGTTGTTGCGCCACCTGGTAGGCACGGTGAGGCGCCTGCAAGTTAAATAGCGTGTGGCGGATCACTTCGCCCAGCAAGGTCAGTTTGGCCATACCGCCCATTTTTTCATCAATGTCGGCACGCATCACGCGGTGAAAGAATTCGTCCAGGCGTTTGCAGTCCCAGCGGCCTTCGATAAAAGCCTGCCCAAGGCCAAGCGTGCCTTTGGTCAATACGTCGCGGTAAACACTTTCTTCATAGACCTGAATATCCCATGGCGCATTGCCATTAATGGTCACGCCGGTTTCAGCGAGCAGGCGGGTGAGCGTCTCGGGTGGCGCAGGCTGCTGCGCCATATATTGGTTGGTCGTGGTTTTCGGCATAATCGTCTGATAATCCCAAATAACACAAAGCGAAAGGGTGGCGGGTTAGTAGCATCTTAAAAACAGTCGCTGCTGCTGACAACTCGTCATATGACGTATGACAGCATGCATCATAAAAATTCACACGAAATGCGTGATTTCACGTGTGAATACGCGAAATAATATTGAATTTATGGCTGTAAGATGACAAACCAGAGTGACAGGCTGCCGATGCTGAGCAGGGTGCTCATGAACACGGCTGCGGCGTACAGAGCGCCGTCCAGTCGGTAGCGTTCGCAAATGACAATACCAAACACCATGGTAGGCATGGCGGCGAGCAGAATGCAGGCTGTGAGCTGGTCGCCATGCAGACCCAGGGCGATGGCGGTATATTGCGCCGCCAATGGTGCAATCAGCAAACCGATCACGCACACGGGCAGCAATAAGGGAATCAGTTTGAGTTTAAAGGTATCCCAGCGGATGCTCATGCCGAGGGCGATCAGCATCAGCGGCACCACGCCGCCTGCCAGCGTGTGCAGCGCATGGCCGATCATGATAGGTTGCGGCACATGACTCACGTTCAATATTGTCGCCAGCAGCAATGCCCACAGTGGAGGTACGCGCATTAACTCCCTGATCGGGTGCGATTTGTGTTCAGATTGGCCATAGGTTTGCGCCATCAGCATGCCCAGCGTCAGCAATACCGGCGTACAGGCGAACAGATCAAATTTAAGTACGATTTCATGCGTCCAGTCGCCAAGTACTTCGCTGGTCACGGGGAGCCCTAGATAAGTCGCGTTGGGAAACGTGGCCGCCAGCATCAATGCGCCTTGTTGCGCACGCGAAATAATCATGACGCGCTGCAACAGTTGCAGCGTCAGCCACATGCACAAGGCGGCCACTGTGAGGCGACTGAGCGCGGTGAGCGCAATGCTGAGTGTGCTGGCATCAAATGGCGCCTGCCATAAGATATCCAGCACCAATGCAGGTAGCAATATGTAAAACACCAGGTCGGTCAGCGCGCGGCGGTGCGCAAGCGCAGACATATGGTCAGGCGCCATGCGTTGCCAGAGCATCCCGGCAGCGATCAATAGCGCCATTTGTAACATGACTTGGAACATGGGGCGATGCTACCTGATTAAAGAGTCAAAAAGAGTCATTAAAAGTCACCTTCTATTGCAGGCGGATTCATTTTCTCGATTTTTTTAAGCCATGGTTGATGCAAAAAACCACTTTTGATGCTGACCTTTACTGAATCATTTTTTTCTATGTGATTATAAAATTGACCTGAAATACTGAGGTTATCCGGTAAGGGTGGTTGGTTCGGGCTAACAACCAAATGATATGTATGGTATTTGCCATTCTTTACGCGATGTGTCACGGAATATTTATCTGTTACATGGAGTACACGGGTCTCGTAGGGGCTGTGGTCAAGCCGAATATTGGCATCGTACATCCAGCCGTAACACGCAAAGGCCAGTCCAGGAAAACCAAACATACATATTTCAGCGAGTATCAGGTGTCGGCGGGCAGAAACCGTGATTGAAGTCAGGCAAAAAATAATGATGAGTATTGCACCTATGAGGGCGGTAATGATGGCATAAGGGGCCAAATCCCATGGGTGGAGTAATTCGTTGTCGTGAAAACCAAAGAAACGGATAAATTCCAGTCCTCCTACTACAGCCAGTGCTGAACTGAGGGCCAAGGTAATGGCTGCGTTGCGCTGGTTAGGCACTTTCCAGAAGTGAGGGTTTAACTCTTTTTGCTGCCTTAATGCGTTCGCCAGGGATTGTAGAGCGGGTAGTTTCTCATCAATAAAATTGTCTTTAGCAGGCCGATCCTTGGCGGGATAAGAGAGCTTCAAAAAAAGATGCTGCCCATCACAAATTAATTCGCTGCCAGGATGAAATGAAATATTGTTCGCATCTGTTTGGAGTGCAAGAATGATTTTTTGTGAGAGTTCTGGTTGTTGGCCAATCAGGTCTGCATCTTCCTGGGTAATGCAGCTCAGATAAATGCGCTCATCAAAGCTTTTTTCTCCAGTCTGGCATTCATAAGATAATCCTGTAAATTTTGCCCACTTATCAAAGCCTCTTTCAAGTCTGGCAGAAAACTGTAATGAGGATGAACAGGGAATTTCGAGACGACCAGTCGCTGGCGCTTTATCAGTTGCATCGGACCAGTTGTATTTGTATTTTCCATGAACCGGGATAAGGCTTTTATCCCGGTCCTGCAAGGCTGAATGCAGGGACGTTTTCTGATGCAGGCGGATGATAATTGCGATGACAGTGGTAAAAACTCCCAAATAAAACCACATTAAAAATCGCCCCACAGTGACTGCATGCTGGCGATGGCGGTGAGCGCGGCGGTTTCGGTACGTAAAATTCTGGGGCCGAGGACGATAGACTGGAAGTGATGTTTCGTGGCGAGTTCAATTTCAGCCGGGCTCAAGCCACCTTCAGGGCCAATCAGCAAATGAATGGCGTGCTCAGGTTTGTTTAAAACTGCCAGCCGTTTGGCACCTACCGGATTGAGTAATAGATTGAGGCAATCTGGTGTGGCATGTTGGCCCAGCCATTGCGCTAGCGTAACAGGCGCATGCACCAGCGGCACAGTAGCGCGCCCGCTTTGCTCGCATGCCGCGATGGCTACACCTTGCCAGTGCTCAGTGCGTTTCTCGGCACGGTCGCCGCTGAGTTTGGTCACGCAACGCTCTGTGCTAAGCGGGTAAATCTCGGTCACGCCGAGCTCTACCGCTTTCTGGATGGTGTAATCCATACGGTCACCGCTGGAGATGCCTTGCAGCAAACGAATATTGAGTGGCGATTCCTTATTCACTTCATTTCTGCTTAACACTTCAACCTGTGCGGACTTTTTCTCTATGCTGGTGAGCGCGCACTGGTAGTCAAAACCATCGCCGCAAAACAGTGTCAGCGTATCGCCCATTTTCAGCCGCATGACCCTCACTGCATGCGCCATGGCGTTTTCACTCAACGGGGCTTGCTGGCCGACAATCAATGCAGTCGGGCTATGAAATCGTAAATTACTCATGACTGGCATTGTAACCAAAATGCCACTATTTATGGCGCTAGCGTGGTACGCATGACGATGCGGGCGCGCTGTCCACGAGATTCACCTCGGCGCCTTAATCACGTACCATATTGTTTTAGAATTTAATGGCAGGAGTATTCTGATGGCAAGTATTAGCCCACCCGTATGTGATTTTGGCTGGAAGGCCCCTCTGTTTAATCTGTTTAGCACCGATAAAAAGGCGGTCAGCATTAGCGATAGCATGGGTTCAAACGGCTTGTTGGTGATGTTTATCTGCAATCATTGCCCGTATGTCAAAGCCATACTGCCGCGGCTGATTGCTGATGTACGCGAGTTGCAAACCTTGGGCATCAATACCGTGGCTATTTCGAGTAACGATGACTTCGAGTATCCTGAAGATAGCTTTGAAAACATGCAAAAAATTGCCACCGAGATGCAGTTTCCTTTCCCTTATTTGTGGGATGAGCGGCAAACTGTGGCGCAAGCTTATGGTGCGGTCTGTACGCCTGACTTCTTCGGCTTTAATAAAAACTTCGAGCTGCAATATCGTGGCCGCTTTGATGAAAGCCGCAAGGAGACCGCGCCTGGAAGTACGCGCGAGCTGTTCAAGGCCATGAGACTGGTGGCAGAAACAGGGAAAGGGCCACAGGAACAGATCGCAAGTATCGGTTGTTCGATTAAGTGGAAAGAATAAGTCTTAACCGGGCGTTCCATCGATACGTGGTTGACTGAGTATCGGCCAATAGACGATAGTAAATAGCGTGAATGCGGCGATCCAGCCACCAGCCGCCAGCATCACGGATAGGCGGTAAAACTCAGGCAGCACGATGGGCAGGAGCACCCGGCTCAGGGTAGCGAAAATCACCAGGCCAAATACGCAGACCACGCTGCGTGGTGGTGTGTGGATATTGCGGCCGGTGTGACCTAATGAGACGCGTGCCATCATGGCCAATGTAATCACGCCGATGCCGCCAATGGCCCAGCAGTGGATAGCAAGAATGACGGAAATGCTGTGTGCGAAAAAGCTGGTGGCATAAAGTAGAAATCCCAGATTGATTAACCACAATCCACAATAAAAACTCCATAGCAACGGTACTTGCCAGATACCTGGCGTGTGCCAGCGCCATAATCTAAACCCGGCACTCAAACTGATAGTGAGTCCTAACACTGCGTTAAGTATTTCGGCGTTAACGGTCAAGATATTGATCAGTAAGGCTGCCAGGCACACCATCAGCAATCGGTCTATCCAGACGCTGTTTTTTAGGGCCACTTCTTCTTTTACGCCGCGCTCGATAAACATCGGCAAGATGCGGCGGCTGATGACCATAATCAGGCTGACATTGAGCAGCAGGCCTATCCATAATGCAGCGTGTGCGCCATTGGTGGTCAAGCCTAGTGCCTGGGTATAAAAAGCGGCATTGCCTGCCGTGAGAAAAATGATTTTCGACAGCACGCCAAGTTGCCGCCATTGTTTGACCTTGATAATCGGACGGGCGACTGCGGCGATGAGCCATCCATTAAAGAGCAAATCGAATATTGCTGCCAAGAGTACCTGGCCGGGGGCGACCAGCATCACACTGCGGGCAATGGCCCAGCAGGCAACGAGACCCAGCAGCGGGCGGCCATGCAGGGTTTGTATGCCGGTCCAGTTTTTAACTGCCGTCAGCAAAAAACCGGCAATCACGGCAAAAGCAAAGCCATACAGCATTTCATGGGCATGCCACTGCGAAGGGGAAATCGTGGCCAATGGCTGGGCATACAGCTGAAAATAGTTCGCCATCCAAACCAGCATAGACAGGGCGGCAAAGCCTGCCGCCAGCAGGAAGAATGGCCGAAATCCGAGGTTCCATAACGCAAATCCTTGCGCGGGGCGCTTGCGGCTAGGCGGGGAAATTTGAATCAGCGGCTGCATTGATGCTCCTTGGAGACTGGCAATGCATATCAGCATATCAATTTAAAGTTGCATTGTAAATGAAACATATTTAGAATGCAGGCATGCAACTCAACAAATTTACCGATATTGGCCTGCGCGTACTCATGTATTTGTCGCAGTCACGCTTTGGTCAGCAGGTGACCATAGACGAGATCGCTACGACGTTTGATTTACCGCGTAACCACCTGATTAAAGTGATTACACGCCTGAATAAACTGGGCTGGATCAAGGCGACACGTGGCCGCAATGGCGGGTTGGAGTTGAATCCTGAGTCGCTCAATTTGCGCATAGGCAATATTTTGCGCGAGCTTGAGAATACGACTGAGTTGATTAATTGCGAGAAGCCGGTGTGCCAGTTTCATGGTAATTGCCTGCTCAAAGATGCTTTGCAGACAGGGTTGGAGTCTTTTTATACCCATATGAATCAACATCGCCTGCTGGATATCGTCAACAACAATACCAGGGACAAAATTATTTTTATGCACAAAGCCCATGCGGCATAGATTGTAGTGATTTGCGTGAGCGGTCTTTTTTAAAAGGCCATTTTTTTACATTAAATGTTTCATTTTAAATGCTAGTTAAAGGAGTGTTTATGTTATCCAGTGCCGCCCGTCCGTATATCCAAGCCAGTGTGCCCGTGTTGCAAGCGCATGGTTTGGCGATTACCACCACGTTTTACAGCAATATGTTTAACGCGCATCCTGAGTTGAAGCATTTGTTCAATATGGGCAACCAGGCCAATGGTAGCCAGCAGCAATCGCTGGCCGCGGCGGTATTTGCTTATGCGGCCAATATTGACCAGGCCCATGTGCTGCAGCCAGTGATCGACCGCATAGTGCACAAACATGCTGCGGTAGGCATCAAGCCAGCGCATTACCCGATTGTGGGGCGTCATTTACTGGGAGCGATTGCCGAGGTGTTGGGTGAAGCCGCCACGCCACCGTTGATCGCGGCTTGGGATGAGGCTTACTGGTTGTTGGCTGGGGAGTTTATCGCTGCCGAAGCCAGGTTGTATCAAAGCACCGGCTATACGGCAGACCAATGGATAGCTGCGCATATCACTGAGGTTAACCCAACCGCAGACGGTATTCTGTCGATTCAGTTGGTGGCCGAAGATCAGGCATTGCCCGCGTTCAAGGCCGGGCAATATATCAGCGTTGCTGTTACCTTGCCTGATGGTTTGCGTCAGATCCGCCAATACAGCCTGTCAGATGCCGAACAAAATGATGGCTACCGCATCAGTGTCAAACGTGAAGCAGGCGATACACACACGCCACAGGGTGCGGTGTCTAACTGGCTACATCAGCAGGCAGCAGTGGGTGGGCACTTACTGATCAGCCATCCTTATGGTGAATTCACGCCCGACCTCAAGGCAAAGCAGCCGTTGGTGCTGATTTCGGCTGGTGTTGGTATCACGCCCATGTTGTCGATGTTGAAGACGCTGGTGCGTGACCAATCCACACGCGATGTCTGGTTTTTACATGCTGGCCGCAGCTTGCAGCATGTACCGCATCTAGATGAGCTGATTGCCAGTACCGAGCAACTGCCAACACTGAATTTGGCCTTGTATATTGAAGACAAGCCAGGCTTTGCGACCGAGCGTTTGGTACAGGCCGGGCGCATGCGTTTGGCCGAGTGGCCATTCAATGCCGCACTCAATGCTGAATATTACCTGTGTGGCCCGCTGCCGTTTATGATCGAACAATGGCAGGCATTGCTGGCGCTGGGCGTCCCACCACAGCACATTCATCGCGAAGTGTTTGGCCCCGAAAGCCTGAACCAGGCGGCTTAGCGGCATGTACAAAAGCAGCAGTATTCACAAACTGGCGTTAGAATGACGGTCTTCGATCAGCGCCTGGAAAGGGTTCAAGCATGCAAAAACAACTTAAGTGGGGCATTCTCGGGGCTGCGCGGGTCAATGAGCGGTTGCTGCCCGCCATTGTTGAGGCCGCAAACTCGCAACTTGTGGCGGTTGCCAGCCGCCGCGCCGGGGCAGCCAAAGCGACGCTGGATAAATATGCGCCCAACCTCGGCGGTGTCGCTTGCTATGACGACATGGATAGCCTGCTGGCTGACAGTAATGTTGAAGCCGTGTATTGCCCGATGGCCAACGAGGAGCATGCTGAATGGGCGCTGAAGGCGATTCAGGCGGGCAAGCATGTGCTGATTGAGAAACCGATGACCACCAATCTGGCCGATATCGATACCATTGAATCTGCGGCTAAAGCCAAAGGCCTGACGGTGATGGAAGGCTTTATGTACCGCTTTCATCCGCAGCATGCCAAAGTGGCCGAGCTGGTGGCCTCCGGCCTGATCGGAGATGTATTGTCCTGTCGCGCCAGTTTTTCATTCCTGATGGCGCCGTCGCGTATGTACCGTATCAACCGTGATATGGCAAACGGTGGCGGAGCGATGTGGGATATTGGGCCTTATGCGATACACGCTTTGCGCTGGTGTTTTGGCAAAGACAATGTGCCTGCCGAACCGCAACATGTGGTGGCGTATGGCAAACTGAACGAACATGGTGCTGATGTGGTGGCCAGCGGCGTGCTCGATTTCGGGCCGGATGCGCAAGGTCGCGCGCGTTTTGGCAACTTTGACGTTAGCTTTGAACGTGGCCGCAAAGCTGAATATGAGCTCATAGGCGATAAAGGTTGGATCAAGTGCCACAATATGTGGGCGTACCCAGGTGATGATCCGGTGATTAGCTGGGAGGCCGGTGGCAAATCAGAAACCATCGTGTTGCCTAAAGCCAACCACTTTAATTTAGAGATTGAGCATTTTAGTGATTGCGTGCTTTATGGCAAAGCGCCTTTGCTGACGTTTGATGATGCGCGTGGCAATTGCAAAGCGATTGAAGCGGTGATCACCGCGTTAAAACGCTAAAGTTAGCTTAATAAAAAAGGATGCCTGGGCATCCTTTTTTATTATTTAAATCTTGGCAGGCTTTTATATTTTGCCATGCTTTTAGATCTTTCCATCTAAGCCCATCTGGTAATACTTATGCACGATTTTCTCCTGGTTTTCCAGTAACCAATCAATGCTAGGCTCATGACGCAAGGCTTTCTGGATCGCCTTGAAAGTCGCTTCGCGGTGGATATCAAACAGGGCTTTATGGTCGATTTTCTCTTGTTCCAGAATCGCCGGACTTAGCCACACGGAGACGATAATGCCCAGGTCGTTGGCTTTCTCTTTTGGGATATCACCGCTACGCACCGCATCCAGCACGCCGTTGGCAATTGCGCCTTGCACCGTACCCATCAAGATATTGGTATAACGTGGGTCTTTCACCGTCACCTTGCTCACCATCAGGGTTGCCGGGCGCACCATAATGTCGGTATTCATAATTGCCAGCACACGGGTGTGGCCTTTAACCTGGTCACCGAGCAGGTTGGCAAATGCCGTGCCCATAGGCCCGTTCATTTCGCCAATCGCCACTTCCGGCTCCGCTGCGGTTCCGGGTGGGCCGCCAGCAACCAGAGCTTCACCTACACGCATGATAATTCGTTCGTCAGACATCATTACTTCCTTTGCTATCAATGTTTTGTCATGGTAGGGGAAACCCTCGCTGAAAGCTACCCTTGCTGGCAGCAGAATGACCTTTTTCATAGGTCAGTCATAGCAAAACCATCATGAGAAAAAGGTGATTAACGCTTGAAGAAAAACAGGTTCTAGTGAATAATCTAGCCTTTCCGTAAAAGGCGGGTTTTCTGGCCTTTTTAAAGAATTCAATCAAGGTTTTGCAGCATTTTGTGTAAGACCGCTCACTTTCACTCTAGGGAGAAAACAATGGCAACTCGTGTCGACTTGTGCAACGCCATCCGTGCTCTGAGCATGGACGCTGTACAAAAAGCAAATTCCGGTCACCCAGGCGCACCTATGGGCATGGCTGAAATTGCTGAAGTAGTGTGGAACCACAACCTCAGCCACAACCCAACTAACCCACAATGGGCTAACCGTGACCGCTTCGTGTTGTCTAACGGCCATGGCTCTATGCTGATTTACTCCTTGCTGCACCTGACAGGTTACGATGTATCTATCGACGACATCAAAACTTTCCGTCAATTGCACTCCAAGTGTGCTGGTCACCCTGAGTTTAGCTACGCACCAGGCGTAGAAACCACTACTGGTCCATTGGGCCAAGGTATCGCTAACGGCGTTGGTTTCGCGATGGCTGAAAAGTTGCTAGCTAGCCAGTTCAACAAGCCAGGCCACGACATCGTTGACCACTACACATACGTGTTCCTGGGCGACGGTTGTATGATGGAAGGCGTTTCTCACGAAGCTTGTGCTTTGGCTGGTACATGGGGCCTGGGCAAACTGGTTGCTTTCTGGGATGACAACGGTATTTCTATCGACGGCCACATCGAAGGCTGGTACACAGACGACACTGCAGGCCGCTTCAAAGCATACGGCTGGCACGTTGTTTCAGTAGATGGTCACGACCAGGCTGCGATTCAAAAAGCCGTTGACGAAGCTAAATCAGTAACTGACAAACCATCACTGATCTGCTGCAAAACCATCATCGGTAAAGGTTCTCCAAACAAATCCGGTTCACACGACTGTCACGGTTCCGCACTGGGCGACGCAGAAGTTGCTGCAACCCGTGCTGAAATCGGCTGGCCACATGAGCCATTCGTAATTCCTGCTGACGTATACGCTGGTTGGGATCAAAAAGCCAAAGGTGCTGCACGTGAGTCTGCATGGAACGACAAGTTCGCTGCTTACGAAAAAGCATTCCCAGCAGAAGCTGCAGAATTCAAACGCCGTATGGCAGGTGAATTGCCAGCTAACTGGAAAGCATTGACTGACGCAATCATTGCCGAAACTAACGAAAAAGCTGAGAAATTGGCTACTCGTCAAGCTTCACAAAAAGCAATTACTGCTTTGGCTCCAATCTTGCCAGAATTCCTGGGCGGTTCAGCTGACTTGACAGGTTCAAACCTGACAGCAGCTAAAGAGTTCAAACACGTGAGCGGCAAAGAGCCAGGCAACTACATCTCTTACGGTGTACGTGAGTTCGGTATGGCTGCCATCATGAACGGTATGGCATTGCACGGTGGCTTGTTGCCATACGGCGGTACTTTCCACATGTTCTCTGACTACATGAAAAACGGCATGCGTATGTCTGCGTTGATGCATCAACGTGTGGTTTACGTATTGACCCATGACTCTATCGGTCAAGGTGAAGATGGTCCTACACACCAACCAGTTGAAAACACTTCTGGCTTGCGTCTGATTCCTCGTATGGATGTATGGCGTCCAGCTGACTCTACAGAAACAACCGTTGCATGGGTTGCTGCAGTAGAGCGTACTGAAGGCCCAACCAGCTTGGTATTGAGCCGTCAAGCTGTGCCAGGTATCAAGCACGACAGCAAAGACTTCGACTTGATCCGTAAAGGTGGCTACGTATTCTCTGACGTGGCTGGCGCACAAGTCATCATCATCGCTAACGGTTCCGAGTTGGATCTGGCTATTCAAGCAGCTGCCGAGTTGAACGCAGCGGGTACTAAAGTGCGTGTGGTTTCCATGCCATCCACCAACGTATTCGACCGCCAAGACCAAGCTTACAAAGACAGCGTTCTGACACCAGGCGTAAAACGCGTGGCTGTTGAAGCTGCTCACCCAGACTTCTGGCGTAAGTATGTTGGTTTGGAAGGTGCTGTTGTCGGTATCGACACATTCGGTGAGTCTGCTCCAGGCGGCGTGCTGTTAAAACACTTCGGCTTTACAGTTGAGAATGTTGTAGCAACTGTTAAATCTGTTCTGTAATCAGACAGCTTAACCGATAAAAAACCGCTTCCTCGTGAAGCGGTTTTTTTACGTCTACGCTTAAATGGCGTTATAACGTCATAGTGCTATAATGTCTGAAAATTCATTCACAGGAGAACTCAAATGGCCGAATTGTCCAAACGTTCAACCGTCTATTTTGATCCAGCCATTCATCAAGCTTTGCGCTTAAAAGCAGCCACCAATCACAGCTCACTTTCTGAACTGGTAGATGAAGCTGTGAGACTGTTAATGCGTGAAGACCAAGAGGATCTGGATGCCATCAATCAGCGCGCGAACGAGCCAGAGATAAGCTACGAAGCGATGCTCAATGCTTTAAAGCAAGATGGCAAAATATAATATTAGTTTTAAAGCCTCGGTTGCCAAAGACCTGCGTGCCATCCCCAAGCCGGATGTGGCACGTATACTCAGCCGCATTAACGCCTTGGTAGAAGATCCTCGTGCAGATGGCTGCATCAAACTCACGGGGCATGATTGCTACCGTGTCAGGCAAGGGCTCTACCGCATCGTCTATGAGATTCACGACGATAGGTTAGTGGTGTTGGTGATTAAAATCGGTCACCGTTCAAGCATTTACGATCAGGTTTAAATGCCGCCCAATGAGGCGGTTTTTTTATATCTGATATTGCGAAATCTCTTTGCGCGACAAGCGAACTAGGGTATTCAATAATAACCCTGTAAAATATATGGTTTTATTGTTTGCACCAAGAAAGCCCCAATGTCTACATTACCAGCCTGCCCACAATGCCAATCCGAATATACCTATGAAGACGGTGATAACTACATCTGCCCAGAATGCGCAAATGAATGGAGTAAGGTTGCAGTCTCAGATTCAGACGAAGTGAAAGTCGTGCGTGATGCCAACGGTAACGTGCTGCAAGATGGCGACACCATCACCGTGATTAAAGACCTTAAAGTCAAAGGCTCTTCGTCAGTGGTGAAGGTCGGCACTAAAGTGAAAAACATTCGCCTAGTCGATGGTGACCATGATATCGACTGCAAGATTGATGGCTTTGGTGCAATGAAGTTAAAGTCGGAGTTTGTGAAGAAAGCTTAGTACAATTTAGATATCACATAATATAAAACCGCCCTCATAGGGCGGTTTTATATTATCCATAATCTGACTAGCTAAATTTCTTCTGCTTTCCAATTTATGTATTTGCACAAGCCTTCCATGTCAGGAAATATGGTTTGATAACTTATACCAAGCGTGTCCAAATCTTTTAGAATTTCTTTCCTGCTTTCTGGATTCACTTTGACTTTCACCATACCCTCCGCGTGATGCTCTTGTTCACCTAAAGGTATAAATTTTCCATGTTTTCTGGATGGTGAATGTACTGTAAGCCATCCATCTTGAGCTATTACTCTTGAGTCCTCCAAGCGAGTTCTTAGTATAGATATTTGGATATGATCCTTAGTGTTGCGAATTGACTCTCTGTCCAAATGGTCTATTCCCCAGTGCGGAAGCAAAATGTAAACATGAGGTTTATTTTGAGGATTATTCTCGTAACAAGCAAACCAAATTGCAACCAATGGGTTGCTAGTCCAGTCAAGTAATCTTGTAGCAAGTCCATAGTGCTGCGCTAAGGTAAGTAGGCCCCATACATCCAGTTGTGAAATATCTTTATGTCTGTGTCCTCTAATTTTCAGCTCGGTCAACATGAAAGATTCTTTTTCCAAGACTTGGGACGATTTATTATTCCTTGCAATTTTTGGCAGTAACGGGAAATCTTGGCTTTGCCCGCGATAAAGTGGTTCAGAGTCTTGCTTTACTTGATTGTCTCTGTCTTTGTGTTCTAATCTTACTTCACTGACTAATTTTAAATATTCAGTCAAAGTATTTATAGCTTCAGTCCTCATATATTTCCCTAAAGCTCTTATCTACGAATCGCTTTGGCATATCGATTAGTGAAATATTTTTTGATGGAATATACAAATCATAGCCTTCTTCATTACTACTAAAATCTAAGATTGCTGCGGTTTCGAGTTGTATATGAAATAAGAAATGAGCAAGCTTGTCTGCTTCAATAAGGTGAGATTGAACATTGCCACTTATATCGTGGATATGTGTTTGTGTCAGTAAGTCTCTCACTAATTCGTGGTCTAAATCGTGTACTTCGGTGAAATTGTCTATATCTTTCTTAGAGTAATCTGATACCTCTTCATTTTCATACAAATCAATTCCATCTTTCTGTGTGCAGAATGCTTCTAATGCTTTGTAAAACTCACCAGGTTTGCCAAAGTAGTCAGGTACATACCAGTCACTATTAGGAGGTTCTGCGCTCTCATCTAAAAGCCATATATGCTTTAGACGAGATGGCTCAAATACTAAAGTTCTATTGTTTAGAGTGTCTAGCACGACCCACTCACCTTTAGATTCGTAACTCGCTAATATGCTTGATACTCGGTCAGCTGTATTTAAGGTAATTGGAAACCATTGAGTTTTAGTTTGGTTAATCACGCCGATACCGATGTGTCCCCACCAACCATCTAAGGAGCTTTTATCAGAGAAAGTATAATGATACTTGTTGGTACTTAGGTCTGCTTTGTTGCCGATGATTGCTTCTTTTAAAGCTTCAGAAGATAAACCGAAATAATAAGCGAGGCTGCTCAAGTCATTATTCGTAATCTTCTTAGGGGATTTTTCCCACTTTTCAATATTTTTAAGATCAATATTAACTTCTTCACCCAGCCGTTCTTGGCTAAGGTTAAATGATTCTCTTATTTTTCTTAAAATAGACAATTTATAAGTTCTCGTTAACAAATTCAATCTGTAGCTTAATAGTATTCAAATAAACACATTAAGATCAATAGGATCAGTTGCACACATTCAGTAATGGATACAAAGTTCTCTAACAAGCTGGCTCTTGATAGTATTTCAAATTTCCACTTTTCCTACACTGTTTTCAGCAACTGTCTGATACCACTATCTTTCTCAGAAACTATCATTTAACTACTAAAAATTTAAATTAAATGAGGAGGCTGTATGTCATCGTTCGTTCTGTATCTTATCGGGTTCGCTATTCTGATTGGCGGGATTGCATGGGCGTTGGTTGAAGCGGGGGTGCCGCATTTGTACATTGTGATTGCTTCAGTGATACTCACAGGTATTGGCATATTAAAAGCGGTGTCACATACCAGAACTAAGGATATTTCCCGTAGCTAAGAGGTAGTAGGAGTTTTACTGCTACCAAACCAAGTTTCTGAAGTTAGTGTAATGAATAATCTGAATAAAACTGATTTAACGCTGGATGGCTTGAGTATTGTTGGCCTGTATCTGGAGATGTATTTTCGGTATGGGAGCATTTCGACAAAAACGCGAATAAGTACTTTACGGTTTTCATGATCAATAACTCCCGCATCACTGTGCCAGCAACTGCAGAAGAGCTGGGGTCAGAGCAAAAGTTAGATAGGATTGATTTTCTTCAAGGCTTCATTAATCCGAGTCTGCCAGCCTGAACCTGTTGCTTTAAACTTTTCTACGACTTCATTATCCAGCCTAATATGCACAAGCGTTTTGTTACTGCCAAGTGGCCTGCCGCGCATTCGTTTGAATTGCGCATCACTCACTTCAAACGTGTCTGGGTCAGCTGCGATACCAGCGTTGATGCGAGCTTCTTCAGCGTCATCTGGTAGTTCAAGCTCCAGGTTTTTAATCTTCAATGTTTGGGCGTGCTTGGACATATCTTGTTACCTCGCGTGTATTTGCTTTTCGCAAACTAATCACATGGATCACTTCATTACGTTCTGTATAAACGATGCAATACAGACGATTCCCTAGTGGTGCATAGCCGATTAAGCGAACTTCGCCGTAGTCTTGTCGTTCATCTTCAAGAAATAACAGCAAATTCCAATTAAGTAATCTGGCATCTTCCAGCGAGATGCCGTGCTTTTGGATATTTGATAAGTTCTTGAGTTGAGTGAAACTGAATTTCATATTATTGTAATTACAATAAATAATTAGTCAATCATTAGGCGATTTAACCATAACATATGTTAATTTGTGCTGTAAAAACATTTTGCTAACCATGTGATTAAACCAATTCCGCAACTGCAACTCTCAAATATAATCCCTACTTAAACTATAAACATCAGGTAACCCCATGCGAACCGAAAACGCTGTTGCACCCAAAACCATTTACCTCAAAGACTACACACCTGCACCGTATAATGCTGCGCAGGTGAATTTGAATTTTAACCTGTTGCCTGGTAAAACCATTGTCACGTCTGAAGTGAAGTATGTGAAAAACTCAGCGGGTGTGTCGAATGATCTGGTGCTGGATGGGGAAGATCAGATCATCCTTTCAGTTGCGATTGATGGTCAGCCATTTGATGGCTATGTCGTCGCTGATGGGCAAATGACGATAGTGAATCCAGGTAATGAATTCACGTTAACCATCGTCAGCGAGATTGACCCGGCGGCGAATACGGCGTTGGAAGGTTTGTATCAGTCACAGGGCAACTATTGCACGCAATGCGAGGCGGAAGGCTTCAGGCGGATTACGTACTATCAAGATCGCCCTGATGTGCTGAGTGTGTTCACCGTGCGTATTGAGGCGGATGCCAAGTTGTATCCGGTGTTGCTCTCAAATGGTAATTTGCAGGAAGAGGGCGGTTTGCCGGATGGCCGTCATTTCCGCGTTTGGCATGACCCTTTCCCTAAACCTTGTTATTTGTTTGCGCTGGTGGCGGGCGATCTGGAACGCGTGGTGGATACGTTTACGACCCTATCTGGCCGCAAGGTGGATTTGCATATTTATGTGCGCGCTGGCGATGAGAAGCAGTGCGACCACGCGATGGAATCACTGAAAAAGTCGATGCAGTGGGATGAGGAAGTATATGGCCGCGAGTATCAGCTCGACTTGTTCAATATTGTCGCGGTGAGCGATTTTAATATGGGCGCGATGGAAAACACCTCGCTCAATATTTTCAATACGGCGCTGGTGCTGGCGCATCAGGAAACCGCGACCGACAGCGATTTTATGAGTGTGGAAGGCGTGATTGGGCACGAGTATTTCCACAACTGGACCGGTAATCGTGTGACTTGCCGCGACTGGTTCCAACTGTCACTCAAAGAAGGTTTTACCGTGTTCCGTGACCAGGAGTTCAGTGCTGACCTGAATTCGCGTGCGGTGCAGCGTATTGATGATGTCAACGGCTTGCGCCGCTTGCAGTTCGCTGAAGATGGTAGTCCATTGGCGCACTCGGTACAGCCGGACCAGTTTATTGAAATCAGCAACTTTTACACCAAAACCATTTACGAAAAAGGCGCTGAGCTGATTCGCATGCAGCATACTTTGCAGGGCGCGGAGACGTTCCGCAAAGCGACGGATTTGTATTTTGACCGCTATGACGGTCACGCCGTGACCTGTGATGATTTCGTGCAATGTATGGCGGATGCGTCTGGTCGCGATTTATCGCAGTTCTTCCGCTGGTATAAACAGGCCGGCACACCAACACTGCAAGCCAGCAGCCATTATGATGCGGCGCAGAAGACCTATACACTGACGTTCAAACAATCTCAGCTGGATACCCCAGGGCAGAGCGATAAACAGCCTTTGCATATCCCGATTGCGGTTGGCTTGCTGGATGCCTCGGGTAAAGAGATTCTGTCGACACAAGTACTGGAAATGACGGCACGTGAACAATCATTCACTTTCGAAGGGATTGCCGCCAAGCCGGTACCTTCCATTTTGCGCGGCTTCTCGGCGCCGGTGAAACTGGAAACGGATTTAAGTGATGATGACCTGCGCTTGCTGCAAGTGCATGACACTGACGGTTTTAACAAATGGGAGGCGGGTCAAACATTGGCCTTGCGTACTATTCAGCGTGTGATGGCAGACCCGCAAGCTGATATTGGCCAGTTTGTGGCCGATTTTGGCCGCTTGATTGAGCAGGGTTTAAATGGGCAGGGCGATAAAGCCTTGCTAGCACGCGCGCTGAGTTTGCCGATGATAGGCGTGATTGGGCAGTATCTGCCCGTGGTCGACCCGGCGGCAATTGATGCCGCGCGCACCAGCATCCTGACGCAGATTAAGCGTGCCCATAAAGATACGTTAGCGGCGCTATACGACGCGAACAGCAACCCCGGCACATTCTCGGTAACGCCTGAAGCCATGGGCCGCCGTGCCTTGCAAAGTGCCGTGCTGGAAATTCTCACTGTGACCAACGGCACGGGCTGCGCTGCACGCGCCAAGGCGCACTATGACGCCGCTGATAATATGACAGACCGTGTCGCCGCACTGGCTTGCCTGAGCGACAGCACGCAGCCGCAACGCGCGGAAGCATTCTCGGATTTCTACCAGGAATTTGAAGCTTATCCGCTGGTGGTGGATAAGTGGTTCTCATTGCAAGCCTTGGCTAATCGCGAGGCGATTTTTGATGACCTGGCCATGTTGCGCAAGCACCCGGATTTTAATATCAAGAATCCGAATCGCGTACGCTCACTGTATACCGCGTTTGCGATTAATAACCCGGTCAAGTTCCATGACCCTAGCGGCAAAGGTTATGCTTTCTTACGCGATGCGATTATCGAGCTGAATACCATTAACCCGCAAATTGCGGCGCGCATGGTGACGCCATTGCGCGAGTGGAAGCGCTATACGCCAGCGTTGCAGGCGCAAATGAAAGCGGCGCTGGAAGCCGTATTGGCCACGCCTAATCTGTCCGGTGATGTATTTGAGGTAGTCAGCAAAAGTCTTAATGGGTAATAAAAAAAGCGGAGTTTAAACTCCGCTTTTTTGTATGTTTCTAAGGGAAATTATTTGCCCATTGCTTCGCCCAGGCGTATCGGTTTGCCTGGGTGCCAACTTGCATTAAAGGTGAGCACGTCTTTTTCAAACAGCATCACTACCGTAGAGCCCAGCAGGAAGCGGCCCATTTCTTCACCTTGTTTTAAGGTGATATTGCGGTCTTTGTAATCCCAATGCACCACTTTGCCAGGGCGTGGCGGGTTGATAATGCGGTCTTTGGCATCGTGCCAGACGGTGGCCATGCTGCCGACAATGGTGGCGCCGACCAGCACCAATACAAACTTGCCATGCTGGGCGGATTCAAATGTACACACCACGCGCTCATTACGCGCAAACAGGCCGGGCACATTGGCCGCAGTCAGTGGATTCACCGAGAATAAATCGCCAGGTACATAAGTCATCTGCAGCAGTTTGCCATCACATGGCATATGGATGCGGTGATAGTCTTTCGGGCTTAAATACAGGCAGGCAAAACTGCCGCTATCAAAATTCGCCGCTAAATTAGCATTACCGCCGACTAACGCTTGTGCAGTGTAATGGTGACCTTTGGCCTGGAATATCTGGCCTTGCTCAACCTTGCCAAATTGGCTGATAGCGCCATCTACCGGGCACACAAAAGCATTGTCTGCCAACGGGCGGGCACCTGGTTTTAATGGGCGGGTAAAGAACAGGTTAAATGAGGCGTAGCTGGTAATATCACCATTGAGTGCTTCTTCCATATTGACATGGTATTTGCGCACAAACCAGCCGATAAAGGCCGTGGTCAGGCCACCTGCTTGCCAGTGCGCCAGTTTGCCGGCGGCAGCGGTGAGTAATTGTTTGGGGGCGATGTATTGCAGCAGAATGGCGAGTTTCACTTCTATCCCTTATTGAGCAGTTCTTGTTTGTTGCAAGAGCTGGTTTTTCATCTTGTATTTATTCGTGATTCTACAAATAAAAAAGCACAGGCGATATATCGGCCTGTGCTTTTTGCCTATGACTGTTAAATTAAACAGTTTTCGGCTTGGTTAAATTCCAAAATTAGTTCTTGGATTGATCAACCAGTTTGTTTTTCGCAATCCAAGGCATCATGGCGCGCAGTTTGTTACCGACTTGCTCGATTGGATGAGCAGCGTTCAAACGACGGCGTGCAGTCATTTCTGGATAGTTAGTGCGGCCTTCCAGGATGAACTGTTTAGCGTAGTTGCCGTTCTGGATGTTAGCCAGGCATTGACGCATTGCATCTTTAGACTGGCTGTTGATCACTTGTGGGCCAGTCACGTACTCACCATACTCCGCGTTGTTGGAGATGGAGTAGTTCATGTTGGCGATGCCGCCTTCGTACATCAGGTCAACAATCAGTTTCAACTCGTGCAAGCACTCGAAGTAGGCCATTTCTGGCGCATAACCAGCTTCAACCAATGTTTCGAAACCGGCTTTAACCAGCTCAACCGCGCCACCACACAGCACGGCTTGTTCGCCGAACAAGTCAGTTTCTGTTTCTTCACGGAAGTCAGTCTCGATCACGCCACCTTTGGTGCCGCCGTTAGCTGCAGCGTATGACAAAGCGATGTCTTTGGCTTTGCCAGAAGTGTTTTGGTAAACCGCGATCAGTGAAGGTACGCCGCCGCCTTTGAGGTATTCGGAACGTACAGTGTGGCCTGGGCCTTTAGGGGCGATCATGATCACGTCCAGATCGGCGCGTGGCACGATTTGGTTGTAGTGAATGTTAAAGCCGTGGGCGAATGCCAATGCTGCGCCTTTTTTCAGGTTAGGGGCGATTTCAGCGTGGAAAATTTCTGCCATGGTTTCGTCTGGCAGCAATACCATCACCACATCAGCTTCTTTCACTGCTGCAGCGATTTCGAGTGTGGTGTGGCCAGCGCCTTCAGCTTTAGCCCATGAGCCGCCGCCTTTACGCAAACCGATGGTGACGTTGACGCCGCTGTCGCGCAGGTTAGCTGCGTGCGCGTGGCCTTGGGAGCCGTAGCCCACGATAGTCACTTTTTTGCCTTTAATGATGCTTAAGTCGGCGTCTTTGTCGTAATAAACGTTCATGTCTGCTTTTGCCTTTCAATACAAATGCTTAGGTAATAGTGTAGAAATACTGTCTCGATTAAACTTTAAGGATGCGGTCGCCGCGACCAATGCCGGACGCGCCGGTACGCACGGTTTCCAGAATCGCACTGCGGTCGATGGCTTCAATAAACGCATCCAGTTTGCTGCAAGAGCCGGTAAGCTCAATGGTGTAACTATTGTCGGCCACATCGATAATACGGCCGCGGAAAATGTCGCACATGCGCTTCATTTCGTCTTTATGGACGCCGGTGGCTTTGACCTTGACCAGCATCAGTTCGCGCTCAATGTGCTTGCCATCGTTGAGGTCCAGCACTTTGACCACGTCAATCAACTTGTTGAGTTGCTTGATAATTTGTTCAATCACATCATCAGAGCCTGTCGTCACAATGGTCATGCGTGACAGGGTGGGGTCTTCAGTGACCGCCACCGTGAGTGATTCAATGTTGTAACCGCGTGCGGAAAACAGGCCTGCCACGCGTGACAGAGCGCCTGCTTCGTTTTCCATCAGCAGTGAAATGATATGACGCATTATTCTTCCCCTTTCAGGCGGCTGGCCGTGCGTGGGCTTAACACCATTTCGGATAAGCCCTTGCCGTTTTCAACCATAGGGAAGACATTTTCGGTTTGGTCGGTTAAAAAGTTCATAAATACAAACTTGTCTTTTTTATCAAACGCTTCTTTGAGCGCACCTTCTACGTCGGCCGGATTAGTAATCTGCATGCCAACGTGGCCATAAGATTCCGCCAGTTTGACGAAGTCCGGCAGGCTGTCCATATAAGACTCGGAGTAGCGGTTCTCGTAGAAGAACTCTTGCCACTGACGCACCATGCCCAGGTAGCGGTTATTGAGCAGAATCACCTTGATCGGCAGGCCATATTGAGCACAGGTCGACAGTTCCTGGATATTCATCTGGATACTGCCTTCACCGGTGATACAGGCCACTTGCGCGTTTTTATCGGCAAACTGACAGCCCATGGCGTATGGCAAGCCCACGCCCATAGTGCCCAGGCCGCCGGAGTTAATCCAGCGGCGTGGCTTGTCAAATTTATAGTATTGCGCTGCCCACATCTGGTGCTGGCCGACGTCAGAAGTCACATAGGCTTCGCCTTTGGTCACTTCCCATAGTTTCTGCACCACGTACTGTGGTTTGATCACAGTATCAGAGTAAGCGTAATCCAGCGATTGCACGCCGCGCCATTCGTTAATCTGTGTCCACCAGTCAGCGGTATCCGTGGTCTGGTTTTCTTCCTGGGCCAGGATTTCATTCATATCGGACAGGACAGACTGCACATCACCGACGATAGGCACATCCACTTTCACGCGTTTGGAAATGCTGGATGGGTCAACGTCAATATGAATGATGGTGCGCTTCTGGCTGCTGAAGTGTTTCGGGTTGCCGATCACGCGGTCATCAAAGCGCGCGCCAACAGCCAGCAACACATCACAGTGCTGCATGGACATATTGGCTTCATAGGTGCCGTGCATGCCCAGCATGCCAACAAACTGCCTGTCTGTCGCCGGATAGCCGCCTAAACCCATCAAGGTGTTGGTGACTGGGAAGTTGAGCGCTCTGGCCAGCTTGACCAGCTCAGCTGCGCCGTTACCCAATACCAAGCCGCCGCCGGTGTAAATCATCGGACGTTTGGCACCCAGCAGCAATTTGACTGCTTTTTTGATCTGGCCGCTATGGCCTTTTAAAATTGGGTTGTAAGAGCGCATTTCTACCGTTTTTGGGTAGATAAAATCAGCCACGTGGGCAGTGATATCCTTAGGAATATCCACCACGACCGGGCCTGGACGGCCAGTTTTGGCAATGTAAAACGCTTTTTTAATCGTTGGCGCGATATCTTTGACGTGCTTCACCAAAAAGTTGTGTTTTACACAGGGGCGCGTTGCACCCACCATGTCGACCTCCTGAAAAGCATCCATGCCGATAGCGGGCACGGGTACCTGGCCACTGATCACAACCAGTGGAATCGAATCCATATACGCGGTGGCAATGCCGGTGACGGCATTGGTTGCGCCCGGGCCGCTGGTGACCAGTGCAACGCCGACGTCGCCAGTGGCGCGTGAATAAGCGTCAGCCGCATGGACGGCTGCCTGCTCATGGCGCACCAGAATGTGCTTGAAACCATTCTGTTTATAGAGTGCGTCGTAAATGTGCAAGACCGCGCCACCTGGATAGCCAAATACAAATTTGACTTTCTCTTCATTCAGGCAGGAGACAACGATGTCCGCACCTGTCATGGATTTGGCGTGGGTGTCTGTCGCGGAGTGGGCTGAAGCGTCCATAAAACCTTGATTTTTCGGCTAATAAATGTTGAACCCTATACATTAGCTTGCTTTACTAATTTGGTCAAGATTGTCGATCAAACGAAAAGGGCGATATCACCGGCGTGTTGGGTGTATGCCTAATTGTCGGCTTGGCTTTGCTGCAGATTGCAAACAATAGTTGACATCATAAATGAGAAACATTATCATTTGCATAAACGATTAAATGAAAGTCATTGCAATGCAAGTTAATTACGCAGCGCCAGCCAGTCATTTGTTTGATCCGGATTTGCCAACGGCCAGTGCGGTGTTGGTCTCGCTGAGTTGTGTCGCCACGCGTTATGCCGTGAATCCTTCTGAGGATCTGGCTTTGCTGGGGTGTAGTTTAGCGCAGACGCTGACAGCCCCTGAGTATGCGGAAAGTGGTTTGATTCAATCCGCGGCCAAGCAATTGCTGCAGGATTGGCAAGCGTTGTTGCAGGCGCATCAGGAGTTCGCGCTGCAGCAGGCGGTGACTGATTTTGTCGAGCAGTCGGCCACGCTGCAATAACAGGCTGCTGACGGCAAATTTACCGAATAGTAATAAAGATAAATCAAGAAAGGCTATAGATTCATGGCAAGAACCACAGGACCCAGACTGAAGATTATGCGCGCATTGGGCGTTGAACTGCCCGGATTGTCACGTAAGTCGATTGAAAATCGTCCTAATCCACCAGGTCAGCATGGGCAGCAGGCGTCACGCCGCCGTCGTTCTGACTTTGCAGTCAAGCTGGTAGAAAAGCAGAAGATTCGTTTTAACTATGGCGTGAGCGAAAAGCAAATGCGTCGCTTGATCCTCGAAGCCCGTAAAGGCAGCGAGCCAACGGGCGAAAAATTGATGTCTCTGCTGGAGCGTCGTTTGGATAACGTGGTGTTCAGGGCTGGTTTTGCGCCGACAGGGATTGCCGCACGCCAACTGGTGAACCATGGTCATGTGTTGCTCAATGGTAAATCGGCCAACATTGCGTCTATTCGCTTGCAAGTCGGTGATGTCGTAGCTGTGAAAGAGAAAAGCCGCAAGATCCCGATGGTGGTCGATGCATTGGCAACCCCAAGCCTGACGATTCCTGAGTGGTTGTCGGTAGAAGCGGGATCTGCAACTGCAAAAATCGGGCATTTGCCATCTATTGAAGATGTGCCGTTCCCGGTGGATGTGCAACAAGTGGTTGAGTATTACTCTAACCGCGTTTAATTTTTCGCTGGCCAGACACTGATCAGGTTTGGCCGGTAAAGCATTTGAGCAGTGCTCCTAACCCCAACATGTCATTGCTCAAATTCGGCGTGATGTTATGCGCCAACCTATCCCTGGTAAGGGTGTTCCTTGAAATCCTATGCCGCGATGCTTTTGCATATAAGTCGGCCTTTTTTTAGACTGGATGTTAATGCATGACTAGCCGCTTGCAATCATCGCGCCACTTGCAATTACCCCTGGGTGAAGCGCAAAATGCGGCCAGTGTTTCTCTGCGTCGCATGCCGACTATTGAGGCGAGTCAATTGTTGGGCGATGTCGGTATGTTGGCGATTGTGCATGGTGGTGAGACTTATCAGTTGACCCGTACCAAGCAAAATAAATTACTGTTGACCAAGTGTCATGCGATGAAAACATCGGTATTGGTGCAGCAAGATTAATTGAGGTTTTGGCGTGAAATGTGTATGTAATATTGGCAACCTAGCGTTGCCTTTTGTGGTTTTGCCGGAGGAGTGTGCGAATGATGCAACGTGAGTCTTTGCAGGGGCTGTCATTGAAGCCCGCGCGCGCGTCAGCGTCTCAACTGCCTGAGTTTAGCCTGCATCGTCGGCAACTAGGTGAGTTGGCCGGAATTTTCCGCTGGTCTGTGCTGGCCACCGAAGATTGGCTACAACGCGATAAGCGCCAGGACTGGCATGGTTTGGGCATGCTACTGGTGGTTGCCTTGCATGCCGCAGTCATCGCCTCCCTGATGTTACAGCAGGAGCCTATCATCATTGAGCCTAAGCCAGAGCCAATGACGGTTTCCCTGATTACATTGCCGGCTAAGAAAGAAGAGGCGCCTGCGCCGGAAGTGGTGCCTATCATCAAGCAGCAACCGGTGGTGAAACCGGTCATCAAGCCTAAAGATACACCGGTGAAGCCGATTGAGCGCCCGGTGCCCGTGGTCGAACGTATTGTGGAAGCTGCGCCTGACCAGCCGCGTTTTGAGGCCAGCACGCAGGCATCCGCACCACCGTTAGAAGCGCCAGCGGCCGCCGCGCCAAGCAAGCCCGCGCCCGTTGCCTCTGCACCTCCCAAGCAGGAGGTGGTTGAAGAAAAAGAAGAGCCGCCGAAATTTGGTGTGGCCTACCTGAATAATCCGAGACCTGAATATCCTAGACTCTCCCACCGTGCTGGTGAAGAGGGTAAAGTGCTGATGAAGGTGCTGGTGTCTGTTGAAGGTCGCCCGGAGTCGGTAGACGTGATTAGTAGCAGTGGTTTCGAGCGCCTGGACAAGGCGGCAGTTGCCGCGGTCAAGCAATGGCGTTTTGAGCCAGCACGCAAGGGTGGCAAAGCATTGAGTGCTTATGTCAATGTACCATTGTCATTCTCGCTGACGCAGAATTAAGCAAGTTTCGAGAATAAGTTAAGTTTCAAGTGAAAGGGAATTTTTGATGCAATCAACAAGTGGTTTGGCTTTTATCACCGAAGGCGGTGTGGTGTCGGTTTTAGTGGCACTGATTTTACTGACAATGTCGGTGCTGAGCTGGTATTTTATTCTGGTTAAAACCTGGCAAGTATTCAAGCGCAAGCGCGATGTGTCTGCTTATGTGCGTCAATTCTGGCGTAAGGCAACCTTGCAAGAAGCCTTGCAAGAGCCGCAGTTGCAATCGCCGGCGTTTCGCCTGGCAGTGACGGCAGCCGAATCTACCCAGCATCACCAGCAGTATGCCAGCCAGTCATTGGGTGCGGCTTGCAGCCAGGATGAGTTTATTGCGCGCCAATTGCGTCGCACTCTGTCGCAAGAACAAGCGGCATTAGAGAGTGGCCTGTCAGTGTTGGCTTCTGTTGGCAGCGTGGCGCCGTTTGTCGGCTTGTTTGGTACGGTGTGGGGGATTTACCACGCCTTGACGGCGATCGGTCAATCTGGCGTCGCCACCATTGATAAAGTGGCCGGTCCGGTGGGTGAAGCGTTGATCATGACGGCGATTGGTCTGGCGGTGGCGATTCCTGCTGTGCTGGCTTATAACGCGTTTATCAAGGCTAATCGCGGCATCATGGCCGAGCTGGAGAGTTTTGCGCAAGACTTGCATACCTTGCTGACGACTGGTGCGCCATTAGTGATTAAGGCAGGCGGCAAACCAGCAAATGTGACTGAACTGCATGCCAAAGTAGCGAACAAAGGTGGCAATGTATGATGGGGCAAAATCCATTTAGCGCCGGTGAACACACTCAACCTATGAGTGAAATCAACACCACGCCGTTGGTGGATGTGATGCTGGTGCTGTTGGTGATTTTTATTATTACTGCGCCATTGCTGACGCATGCGGTCAAAATTGATTTGCCGCAAGCGACCTCGCAACCGCTGGAAGAAAAACCGGAAGTGATTGACCTGGCAGTTGATGTGGATGGCAAAATTTTCTGGAATGACAGCGAAGTGTCAGTCGCTGACTTATCTGCACGTATGACAGATGCAGCGGCCAAGCAACAACAGCCGGAATTGCAGATTCGCGCTGATAAAAACACACGCTATCAAGTGTTGGCTGAGGTGCTGGCAAAGGCACAAACGGCAGGCATGAAAAAAGTGGGTTTTGTCAGCCAGCCGCAACCATAAGCCAGCAAACTGAGTATTTCTATGTCGACGCAGTCCTCTATCCGTACCTGGGCGTGGGTGCATAAATGGTCCAGCCTGGTCTGCACGGTCTTTATGTTATTGCTGTGCCTGACCGGCCTGCCATTGATCTTCCACCACGAGATTGGTGACTGGCTGGGCAATCATATCGAAACACCACAGATTGCACATCAGGGGCCGCTGGCCAGTATGGATGCCTTGCTCGCATCGGCCAAAACCAAGCAGCCAGGTATGGTGCCTTTGTATATGTACCGTGAAGAGGATGAGCCGTTGCAATGGGTCATCAGCATGGCCAAAACTGCGACAGCCGAAAGTGGTTTCAAGCAGGTGGTGCTGGATGCACGTACCGCGCAAGTGCTTGGCGAGCCGCTAGTGGAAGAGGGCTTTATGTACGTCATGTTCAAGTTGCATGTCGACTTGTTCGCTGGCCTGCCTGGCATGCTGTTTCTAGGTTTGATGGGCTTTTTGCTATTGGTGGCGATTATCTCTGGCGTCGTGCTGTATGCGCCGTTTATGCGCAAGCTGGCATTTGGTGAGATTCGCCGCCAGCGTGGCAAAAAGCTCAAGCGGCTGGATGTACATAATTTCCTCGGGATAGTCATTCTAAGTTGGGCCTTGGTGGTCGCTGCCACCGGCGTGATTAATGCCTGGTCAGACTTGCTGATTAAGTACTGGCAGTTTGACCAGATGTCACAAATGATTGCGCCTTATAAAAACTTGCCGCCACCTGATCGCTTTGCGTCATTGCAGGCATCTGTACAAGTGGCGCAACAAACCGAGCCAGACATGCAATTGGGCTTTATTGCCTTCCCCGGTACCGCCTATGCCAGCCCGCATCATTACGGTATTTTCATGCGTGGCGATTCCCCTATCACCAAGCGTTTGTTTAAGCCTGTGCTGGTGGATGCGCGTACGGCAACCTTGACCGATAGTCGTGACTTGCCGTGGTACCTGGTGGCTTTGCTGGTGTCGCAGCCGCTGCATTTTGGCGATTACGGCGGCATGACCTTGAAGTGGTTATGGGCCGTGCTGGATGTGATCACGATTATTGTGTTGTGGACCGGTTTGATGCTGTGGTGGAAAAAGCGGCATCAGTATGTGCCGGATATCCGTTCGAGAATTACGCTGAGTGAGGCCTATTAAACACAGGATGACTGTGGGCTAGGCATTGCAAATGCGCTTAACCTACAAGTGAGGTGAATAATGGTGACACATCTATTTATGCCGAATAAACAACTTTCGCAAATCTTTTTCTGGCCGTTGCTGATCGCTGTGGTCTCAATGGCTGGCTTGATCTTCGCCCTGGTCGTCGATGATGCGCGTGAATACCTGGCTAATGCAGCTATCGCGATTCCTGTGCTGGTCGCGGTGTTTTTCTACTGGATATACCCGCTGTTTTCACGTCGCTAACCACCTCTTGGTGAGCGACCTATGCTCGCTTCCGGGTGGCCATTCTGCATGCGCTTTAATGATCAGGCGCCCGCCTGCTAGTGGCTAGTGCTTCATATTTCACATCAGGTCGCTAGCGCTGATAGTGAGCATCTTTTCTTTTTTTCTTACCCTCGTTTGCGCTGTATGCATGATTCATTAATTCTTTGTTGTGAATAAGAATGATTATCATATAGAATATCATTAATTGATATGTCACTCATTCATGGATGAGATGGCGACCATAGCCCAAATCAGCGCATGTTGAAGAAGCGTATTTTCAGCAAGCATTGTGCAAGCAAAAATTAGCAATGCCTTGTTTCATGAATCTAAGGAGAAGAAGTAGATGAGCGATACCGAAAAGTTGCAAGCCATAGGCGCGGAAGCCGCGGCATTTCAGGGCCAGTTTCAATCAATCCAGCTGGCCACGACCAACGCACAAGGCTTGCCAGAGGCCAGTTATGCTGCCTATGTAGCACATGAGCATAAATTCTATGTCTACGTGAGTGAATTGGCGACGCATTGTGCCAACCTGCGCGACACCGGCCGTTGCTCCATGATGTTTATTGAGGCAGAAAAAGAAGCGGCGCATTTGTTCGCCAGAAAACGTCTGGTATTTCAATGCGCTGCTCAAGAAGTGGCCAGAGATGATGCCAAATTCGACCTCGTCATGGGCTTGTTCTTTGACAAATTTGGCAAGTTTATGGATGTGATCAGCAAGCTGACTGACTTTCACCTGATTGAATTAACGCCTGCGCATGGCAGCTATGTGTCCGGGTTTGCCAAAGCCTATCATTTGAATGGCAAGGACTTGACGCAAGTCACGCACCGCAATGATCAGGGCCACGCGTCTCCGGACAAGGCCACACAGCAAAAGATGGATCAATTGGCCTGATCATGAATTTGCCGTTAACGAATGACCCTTTAGCCGCTATTCGCGAACAGTTTGCACTGGCACGGAAGGCTGGTCTCGCGCGTCATCGTGAGATTGCGGAAAACTTGCATATTTCTGAAGGGGAGTTGATTGCCGCACATATTGGCGCGGAAGCTACCACTTTGATGCGGGCAACACGGTTACAACCGCGTTGGGCTGAGGTGCTGACGGCACTGGAATCTTTGGGTGAGGTGATGGCGCTCACACGGAATGCCTCCTGTGTGCATGAGAAAGAAGGCCGCTACGCTGCGGTGACTGGCGCCAGTGTGTGTGGCTTGCATATTGATTTGCATTGCCATTTTGCGCAGTGGCAGCATGGGTTTGCGGTAGAGGAGTCTGGTGAAAAAGGCGTGCAACGTAGCCTGCAGTTTTATGATGCGACAGGTACTGCGGTGCATAAAGTGTTTTTACGGCCGCACAGCGATTTGTCTGCTTATCTGGCGCTCGTTGATCACTATGCCGATGCAAATCAGCAGCCTGGAATTACTGTGCAGTCACTGCCAGTCGCTGGAGTGGGGGCGGATTTCCCTGCGTTTCTGACTGCCTGGGATGTGGTGAATGATGCTCGTGATCTACATACGCTGCTGGCGCAAAGCCAGGGCGGTGCGCTGTCTTATTTGCAGCAAATGCGCGCTGAGTCGGTGCAAGCTGTGTCCGTCAATGCAGCCAGAACATTGCTTGAAAATGCGGCGACTGAAGCTGTTTCAGTATGCATCCTGGTGGGTAATGCTGGAGTCACGCAGGCGCATCAAGGTGCCGTAGATAAAGTTGTCGTCATGGGGCCATGGCTGAATGTACTGGATCCTGGCTTCAACTTGCATTTGCGCGAAGATCATATTGCGTCTGCGTGGGTGGTGGTTCAGTCCGGTGTGCAAGGCATGTTCTCCGCGCTTACTTTATTGGACCAGTCTGGCGCCTTAATTGCATTGTTTGCTGCTGATCGTGTGGCTGGCAAGCCTGAGGCTGGCGCCTGGGCAGCACTGATCGATCGTTTACCAAAGGCTTAATCTGTATGTTGACTCTTGATGACTTAGAACAAACTGTCAAACCGCTGCCTCGCCGTCACTTTTTAACTCAGCTGGGCGCGATGATGGCAACGATTGCTTTGCCGCAGCTTGCATTCGCGAATGAGCCTGGCAAAAAAGCCGCCCGCCGCATTGTCAGTGTGGGTGGCGGGCTGACTGAAATCATTTATGCCTTGGGTGCCGAAAAAGAGCTGGTAGGGGTAGATACGACCTCGCTGTATCCGCAGGCGGCGACCAAGCTGCCTAGCGTAGGTTACGCCAGGGCATTGTCCAGCGAAGGCATTTTGGCTTTGAGTCCGACGCTGGTATTGGCCAGTGAAGATGCCGGGCCGCCAACCGTGTTAAGGCAGATTGGTACGGCAGGCGTGCCGGTGACCGTGTTGTCTGCCAATGATAGATTCGAGGGCGTGGTTGAACGCATCCAGCGCGTAGGTGCATTGATTGACCGTGGTGCGCAAGCCAGCCAGCTCGAAAACCAGTTAAAACAGGATTGGCAGCGCGCACGTGCGCCTATCATCGCGCGCAAAACACCAGCCCCTCGCGTGTTGTTTATCTTATCGCATAGCCCAGGGCAGGTGATGGTGGGTGGTAAAGGCAGCAGTGCGGATGCCATGATTGCCTATGTCGGTGCGCGTAATGCCATCGAAGGCTTCGAGGGTTTTAAGCCATTAACACCAGAGGCGGTCATTGCCGCCCAGCCGGATATCATCTTGCTGACAGAGCAGGGCATGAGTGTGGTCGGCGGCGTGGATGGGGTCTTGAAGTTACCCGGTCTGGCTCAGACAGCCGCCGGTCAAAAACGTCGCGTGGTCGCACTGGAAGCCATGTTTATGTTGGGCTTTGGCCCACGCTTGCCGCAAGCCGTTTCGGCATTGGATCAAGTGCTCACCAAAGCCATGCAAGCCTAGCTCTCCACAAGGAAAGTCATGCATGTGACAGGCATGACCAATCACTATGACACTTTCAATTTCACCGCCATCCCGTATGGTCAAATCACGTTTGTTTTTCTCTCAACAGCTCACACAGCGGCCGGCATGGTTGCTCACGCTGCTATTGATATTGGGCGTATGGGCGGCTGCTACCATGGGCGCAGTCACCATCACCTGGAGTGATTGGTTGGCGATATTGCAAGGCGACGATGAGCCGCTGTCAGGCGGGGCTTATGTCTTGTGGCATTTACGGCTACCACGCATCTTGTTTGCCGTGATGATAGGCGCGGCCTTGGCATTATCTGGCGCGCTCACGCAGGGCTTGTTTCGTAATCCGCTGGCTGATCCGGGCTTGCTGGGTGTGACTAGCGGTGCCGCCTGTGCTGCCGCACTGACCATTGTGCTATTGGCTGGCAGTGGCATTGAAGTCCCGGTTGCCTTGCGTTACTGGTTGCTACCGGCAACGGCTTTTGCTGGCGCAGTCGCCGTCTGTTTTATTTTAGATAGCGTGGCACGCTGGCTAACAGCAGATTCGATCGCCGGATTGTTATTGACCGGCATTGCACTGAACGCCCTGGCGGCAGCAGTGATCGGCTTATGCACCTATCTGGCCACAGACGAGCAATTGCGCAGTTTGACTTTCTGGACACTGGGCTCACTGGCTGGTGCAAACTGGGCATTAACCACGGCATTGCTGCTTGCGCTGATATTGGCTTTCTGGGCATTGCGTCGCTTGACGCATACGATGAATGCATTGGCACTGGGTGAGGCCGCAGCCGCGCATGTGGGCGTTAATGTGCGCGCGTTACGGGTGCGTGTCATCATGCTGGTGGCCGTCTTGTGTGGATTCGCGGTGGCATGGTGCGGCATGATTGGCTTTATCGGCCTGGTCGCGCCGCACATAGTGCGTTTGCTGGTTGGGCCAGACCAGCGCCGCCTGGCACCACTGGCCATGTTGGTCGGCGCCATTTTGCTGCTGCTGGCGGATACTGCTGCCAGAACCGTGGCCATTCCGGCTGAAATCCCGGTCGGTATTTTTACCGCATTGCTAGGCGCGCCTTTTTTCCTCATCCTGTTGGCCAGAATGCGTAGAGGGAGTTAGGCATGTCACATTTGCACACGTCTGCAACCGCGTTGCTGTCATTTAACCAGGTCACCGTCGCGCTTGGTAAACGTCAATTTGGCCCGTTCACCCTGTCTATTCAGCCGGGAGAGCAAGTTGCCATTTTAGGCCCCAGTGGCGCGGGTAAGTCTACCTTGCTCAAGCTGCTGGCGCGTGAATTAACGCCTGCCAGCGGGCAGGCACAGTTTGAACAACGGTCCCTGCATGACTGGTCACTGGCAGAGCTCAGCCGTCGCCGGGCCATTTTGCCGCAGTCGCATGAGGTCGCCTTTGGTTTGCCGGTTGATTTGGTTATTGGCCTCGGTCGTGTGGCACGCACTTATGACCCGCAGTTAAGCAGCATTGTGCAGCAGGCGGCCGAACAGGCCTGTGCGCTACATCTGCTTGACCGCCGCTTTGATACCTTATCCGGTGGTGAAAAAGCGCGCGTGCAAATGGCCCGGGTGTTTGCCCAGTTGTGGGACGTTGAACAGGGCTTGTTGCTGGTGGATGAGCCGTTAGCCGCGTTGGATCCGGGTTTGCAGTTTAGCTTAATGGAAGCGATTTATACCTTCGCCTCCAAACGTGGTCACGCCATTTTGGCCATCCTGCACGATATTAATCAAGCGCTGCAAGGCTTTGAGCGCCTGATCTTTATTAAACATGGCGCCATGGTGGGCGACTATCAAACGCTACATGTCACTCTGCCATTGCTTGAGGCTTTGTATGAGGTCAGATTGGCCAGCGCCGTGACCGAGGCGGGCGAGGTGATTGTGGCACCTAGCTTGAAGCAGAAAATATCTGCGTAAAATTTGCACCAATATGTTTTATTCTGCTTTAAATATTGAATGATAATTGTTATCATTCAATATTTAAAGCAAGCCAACGAGTCATTACTCCTGTAGCCAGCAATTTATTGACAGGGGAGCCTCGTGCACAATTCAAAATTACAATATTCATTCCGTCGTCGTAGCCTGGTAGCCGCGCTAATGCTGGCTATCCCTTATTTAGGATATGCTGAAGAGTCGGGACATAAGGAAGAGATAGAGTCTCTGCCAGAGGTGAAGGTCACCTCTCAGGTAGAAAAAGACCGACCCTCAGAAAAAACAAAGTCTTATACGGTGAAGTCTACTTCAACCGCCACGCGTTTAAATACCAGCATCCGTGAGACCCCGCAGTCCATCTCAGTCGTGACACGTGAGCAATTGGATGATTTTCGTGTCTTGACCGTCAATGATGCATTGTCTTACGCAACCGGCATTAAAGTTGAGCAGTTTGAGACAGACCGTACCGAATATACCTCGCGTGGCTTTAATATCACCAACTTTCAGGTAGACGGCCTGAGCACGCCGATTAGTTTTAGCGGGACAAATTATGGCGATCTGGATATTGCCACGTATGACCGTATTGAAGTGCTGCGTGGCGCCAATGGATTGTTAACTGGACCTGGCAATCCTTCTGCAACCATCAATTTTATTCGTAAACGTGCGACAAGAGATTTTCAGGCTAAAGCCAGCGCCTCCCTTGGTTCTTGGGATAACAGGCGCCTGGATGCCGATATCTCAGGCGCTTTGAATAGTGATGGCAGTGTACGTGCACGCCTGGTCGCAGCCCATCAGGAGAAGAACTCTTATCTTGACCGTTACAGTAGTACACGAGATGTGGTCTACGGCATTATTGAGGCAGACCTCACAGAGAACACCAGTTTCTCGATTGGCCATACCTATCAAAGAAACGACGCCAGCGGCAATATGTTTGGTGGTTTGAGTTTATTGTATTCTGATGGCAGCAAGCGCCCTTACAAAGTGTCTGATTCGACCGCGCCGAGCTGGAGTCAGAGGAATGTGGATACTAATATCAGCTTTGCCGAGTTAACGCATTACTTCAATAATGAGTGGAAGGTTAAAGGTCAGCTCACACAAAAAGCAGTGACCTCTGCCGGACCTCATGATTATGTCTCTGGTAGCGAAGACCGCACTACAGGCTTGGGCTTAAGTACCAATCCTTTCTTTTATACCTTTAAGACTCAGGACTATGTGGCGGATGTTTATGCCAATGGGCCGTTTGAGTTGGGTGGCCGCAAGCATGAGTTGGTCGTCGGTACCACTTTAAGCCGGAGTAATATGAGGGAGTTTTCTCGCAGTGTGGCGGGCGTGCCACTCGACAGCTTTGATGCTGCCGGAGATGTTCCTTATCCTTCTTTTGGTCCTGAAAGTAAAAGCTCTGATTATTCAACTAGAACCACTAATATTTATACTGCTGCCAAATTGAATCCGGTAGATGGTTTGAAAGTGACGGTGGGCGGTAATTTGTTAAGCTACAAATTGGACGGTAATGCTTATACTTTGCCTCAGGAGGCCAAGGAAGATAATAAGTTCACTCCTTATGTGGGTGCTATATACGATTTGACCAATGCGCATTCGTTATATGCCAGCTATGCGGGCATTTACAGGCCGCAAATTGAATTGGGCACCAACGGCAAAGTGCTTGCGCCATTGCAAGGGAGAAACTATGAAACGGGTGTTAAAAGTGAGTGGTTTAACAAGGCGTTGAATAGTTCGTTTGCATTGTTTAAAACCGAACAGGAAAATCAACCAGTATACAGTTCGCAGTCGACACCAGATAAGTCGGTGTACGAAGCCATAGAGGCGATGAGCAAAGGCTATGAGTTTGATGTCTCCGGAGAAGTGAACGACCATTTGAGCATGAGTGCAGGCTATACACGCTTAACGAGTATTAAAGGGCAGGGTGGGGCGAGTGCAAACACTTATACACCTAAACATATGGCGCATTTGAGCCTGGTGTATAAAGTGCCATTTGTGCAGAACCTAAAAGTCGGCGCCAGCGTCAATTGGCAGAGTGATATCTATGTGAATATTGGCAATGTGCGCTATGAGCAAGATAGTTACGCTGTTTTAAATCTGATGGCTAATTATAAAATCGACAATCACTGGGATGCCGCCGTTAATGTGTATAACGTGACAGATGAAAAGTATTTGTCGAGCTTTAGATATTCTGCGTATGGACAAGCTTTTTACGCAGCGCCAGTGAATGCCATGGCTACGCTTACCTGGAAATATTAACCAAACAAATCATATGGGTATTTGAGCGATATCCGCTTAATCCATCAGTTGTTTTTATGCAAAATAATTATCGAGATAGGTGTTTTTGTGTAAAATAGCTTGTGTTAATAAATGAGAATTATTATCATTAATTCATGTAAATAGCTGGCAATCAAATAAGCTAAAAAAGGCTACTGAACATTCAGTAGCCTTTTTTTATTGATGGCAATTTTTTAACGAATGATGAGAGCTTTAATGATCCTTATAGATAAAAGTGGCGTTTCCAATATGCAGCTGCTACCCAAGAAATCGGTTGTGGCTGTCATGTTGGCTTTTGCTGCAATCCCTGTATTTGCACAAGATGCCGCAGCTGAAAAAGATGACACGGTCACGTTGGAAGAGGTCAAGGTAAAAGCATCGGCAGATGCAAACGCTAAAGGCTTGATGAAGCCATATGCTGGCGGCCAGGTGGCCAAAGGCGGCCGGGTTGGCGTGATGGGTAACCAGGATGCTATGGATACGCCTTTTTCAATCAATGCTTACACTAATGAGCTCATTCAAAACCAGCAAGCTAAAAGCGTCGGTGACGTGTTATTGAACGACCCTTCTGTGCGCGTCGCGCGTGGCTTTGGTAACTTCCAGGAATCGTATTTTATTCGTGGTTTTCAATTGTATTCAGATAGCGTTGCTTATAACGGCTTGTATGGACTGTTACCCAGGCAATATATTGCGGCAGAGCTTTTTGAACGTGTAGAAGTGTTGCGTGGTGCTTCTGCATTCTTAAATGGCGCCAGCCCCAATGGAGATGGTATCGGTGGCTCTATTTCATTATTGCCAAAGCGTGCGCCAAATGAGCCACTAAGCGTGGTGAATGCTGGCTGGAGTTCTGGTAACCAGCAATTAATTTCTGCCGATGTGGCTAGACGCTTTGGGCCAGATGATCGTGCCGGTATTCGACTTAATGTCTCCAAGCGCGATGGCGGTACGGCGGTTAATAAAGAACATGCTGATGTGGACCTGGTTTCATTGGCGTTAGATTGGCGCGGTGAGAAATTACGCTTGTCTGGTGATATTGGTTATCAGGATAACCACTTGAAGCAAACGCGCACCAATGTTTCTCTGGCGTCAGGTATAGATGTACCTCGTGCCCCGAAAAGTGATACGAACTGGGCACAGCCGTGGTCATATTCTAACGAGAGAGACACATTCGGGAGCTTGCGTGGTGAGTATGATTTGACCGGAAAAGTGACAGCTTATTTTGCTGGCGGATTCCGTGAATCACATGAAGCCAACTCCCTGGCTAACTTGACGGTTAGTAATGCTGCAACAGGCGCAGGTAGCCTGTATCGATTTGACAATACCAGAGAAGACTCTGTGAGAACTGGTGAAGTAGGCGTCAAGGGCAAGTTTGAAACAGGTTCGATTGGGCACGATGTGGTTCTGAATGCGAACTTATATCACTTTGAGAAAAAAGCAGCTTATACATTTGATTTTAGTGGCACTTCAGTCAGTACTAATTTGTATTCGCCAGTTTACGCCTCACTGCCGGCCTTTACTGCAACTGCTGGTTCAGGCGGTGTGCTCAATAATCCAAAGACGACAGGCAGAACGATATTGCGAAGTGTTGCACTGGGTGACACAGTGTCTATGCTGGACAATCAGCTATTGCTGACGTTGGGGGTGAGGCATCAGCAAATAGTCGGTACAACTTATACCTACGATGGCGTGTTTGATGATGCTTATGATAAGAGCAAGTTAAGTCCGGTATTGGGTGCCGTGGTAAAACCTTGGGACGGTATCTCCCTGTATGCCAATTATATTGAAGGTTTATCGCAAGGCGCGACTGCACCGGCATCAACAGTGTCTCAGCCAATCTCAAACCCTGGGCAGACGCTTGCGCCCTATGTATCCAAACAAAAAGAAGTGGGTGCTAAGTTTGACTTTGGTAAGGTTCGCGTGACTACCGCTTACTTTACAACTGAGAAACCACGTGGATTTGTCAATGCGGCGGATGTATTTACCTCACAAGGTAAAGAGGAGCATCAAGGGGTTGAGCTGATGACTTATGGTCAAATTCTACCAAGCCTGCGCGTGCTAGGCGGGATTACCTGGTTGGATGCTAAGCAGAAAAACACTGGTGATGCTGCTTCTGAAGGTAAGCAAACCATCGGTGTGCCGGATCGACAAGCTAACCTGGGGATGGAGTGGGATGCATTTATGGTGCCAGGTTTAACTTTTGATGCGCGCGTGATTGCTACTGGTCATGTATATGTCGATAGTGATAATACGCAACGTGCTCCAGGCTGGACTCGGTTAGATATCGGAGCGAGATATGCAACCGAAATTAAAGGGCATTTATTGACTGTACGCAGTCGTATTGATAACGTAACAGACCGAGATTACTGGGCTTCCGCAGGTGGTTATGCTGGTACTACCTCTAATTCTGGGTATTTGGTATTAGGCGCTCCACGCACTGTGACGATTAGTGCACAACTTGATTTCTAGTTTGAGGTGATGTGATTTGCGTTCGTCTTTGTTATTAATTCATCGCTGGCTAGGCCTGGCAAGCGCCTTATTCTTATTGCTTGCCGGCCTGACTGGCGCAGTGATTTCCTGGGATCACGAGCTAGACGAGTTGCTGAATCCCGCATGGATGCATAGTGAGTCACAAGGTTTGCATCAATCGACACTAGCGCTTGCGAAACAGGTTTCTGAGCGCTATCCGCAAGTGCAAGTCAGTTCCATTCCGCTGGCGGTGCAGCCGGGACATACGCTGGCGATTGGTGTGCGGCCGCTACCGAACCCTCCCAATGGCCTTGAGCCAGTCACCTTTAACCAGGTGTTTCTCGATCCTGTGACTGGTGAAGAGTTGGGCAAGCGTGAATGGGGTGCCGTGTGGCCTGTGGATCGCACCAATGCAGTCTCGTTTCTGTATAAGCTGCATTACAGCCTGCACCTGCCCGAAATGTGGGGCATAGACCGCTGGGGCATCTGGTTATTAGGTGGCGTGGCGATTATTTGGCTGGTGGATAGTTTTGTGGGCTTCTACCTCACCTTGCCCAAGTCTGCCAATACACCAAAAACCAAACTACACAAAGCACAGCGTCATGCCCAAGCTTCTCTCTGGCAACGCTGGTGGCCAGCCTGGAAAATGCGCTGGAATGGCAGCACGCATAAACGCTATTTTGATATGCATCGTGCATTTGGCTTATGGACATGGCTGCTGCTAATTATTCTGGCATTTTCGGCGTTTGCGCTGAATCTGCGGCGAGAAGTGTTTATGCCAGTCATGAAGTCTGCTTTCACGCTGACGCCTACGCCTTCGGATGTGCGTCCACGTTTACCCGGGCCGCAACAATTGCCGCCGAAGGTGGATTATGAAAAGGTGCTGGATCTAGCGATCAATGACGCGCGTGCGCAAGGTTGGCAAGAGCCTGCGGGGCGTATTTCATATAGCGCAGCTTACCAATTATTTAATGTGGATTTTTATCACCCTGATGCCGATCATGGCGTGGCAGGCGCTGGACATAAGCGGTTGTATTACGATGGGCTGGATGCACACTATGTTGGCAAGCGTATTCCTTGGGAAGGTGGCGTTGGGGATGTGATCGTGCAGGCACAGTTCCCGCTGCATTCTGGCCGGATTCTTGGCTTGCCAGGCCGCATCCTTATTTCAGTCATGGGGCTGGTGGTTGCAATGCTTTCTGTGACCGGTGTTTATCTCTGGTGGAAAAAGCGTAAAGCCAGGAAAGTATCTTCCACTATTGTGCAAGGACAGGCACCTGCACCTGGCCGCATGCGTTCTGCCACACGCTGACCTGAGATTTCGAAGACTTCGACATCGCTCAAGGTCAACTCTCATTATCCAGTATTGATCAAGTATTGAGGTAAGGCCGCCGGGCCGCCTCAATAGCATTAGTTTTTTCTATGGCTGATATGCAATAATTTAGCCTTTATCCCCGCCACTGTTTATTTCACAAGTGAAAGTCAGTCTTACCAAATGGGCGGCCAGTTAAGGAAGAACTCACATGCGTATTTTGGTCATTGAAGATAACAAGGATATTCTGGCGAATATTCTTGATTACTTTTCAAAAGAGCATAAGGTCGATTGCGCACAGGATGGCCTGTCCGGGCTGCATTTGGCGGTGACGCAAGAGTTTGACCTCATCATCCTTGATGTCATGTTGCCCGGAATGGATGGTCTGCAGTTAGCCAGTCGCTTAAGAAATGATGGCAATGTGTTCACCCCTATTATCATGCTGACGGCGCGTGATACCTTGGCCGACCGATTAAAAGGCTTTGAATCTGGTTCTGATGACTACTTGGTGAAGCCTTTTTCACTGGCTGAATTAGAAGCCCGCGCACTGGCGATATACAGGCGCAGCAAAGGTATTAATAACAATATACTCATGGTGCACGACCTAACCTTTGATATGAAGGGCTTGGTCGTCAGGCGTGCAGGAGTCATCCTGAAAATTCCGCCTTTGGGATTGAAGCTTTTGGAGACTTTGATGCAGCAAAGTCCTAATACACTAAAACGTAGTGACCTGGAAGAGCAGTTCTGGGGAGATGCCGTCACCCGCGGTGACAACCTGCGTGCGCTCATACACCAGCTACGTACTGAAATTGATAAGCCCTTTGACGTTCCACTTGTGCATACCATTCACGGCATTGGTTATCGCATCGGGCTTGAAAATGAATAAAGTTTCGATCAGATGGCGGATTGTGATCGCTTTTACGCTGATCACTTTATTTGTTGCAGGCGCCTTTACCCTCGGCATTTATAAAATTGTTCATGCCATGGAGGACGAGCTTCTTTCACAGGAGATGCATGCAAAACTCAGCTTGATCGTCGTCAACCCCGTGCGCTCTGATAGTACTTTAAGGAAGCTGGGTCTGCATTTGTTTAGCGCTGATACGCCAGCAGACCCCAATATTTCTAAATATCTAGTGAACCTTAAACCTGGCTTTACTGAGGTCGAGGCCAGCCCATACAGCTATTATTTCTATCGACAAACAATTGATGGGCAAGACTACATTCTGGTGCAGGACCAGAGTATGTATGAGGATGGATTTGAGCGGAATCTGTTTATTGCCTTGAAGTCAGGCTTTCTGCTGACGGTGTTACTGGGGATACTGGTTGGCTGGTTGTTAGCTCGGCAAATTATTTCACCAATTATTAGGCTCTCTGAAGTGTTTTCTCGTCGCAAGTTGGACACACTTGGTGAAGAACCCATCGCCAGCAAGTTTTCGCAGGATGAAATTGGGCGGGTTGCGCAAGCATTCGAGGATGCCTATGCCAGCATCAAAGATGCCTTGTGGCGTGAAAGGCTATTTACCAGTGATGTGAGCCACGAGTTTCGTAGTGGCTTGATGATTATTTCTTCTAGCTGTGAGTTATTAATGCAGGCCAGGGAGAAAGGCACTTCTGATTACGAAAGGATTGAGCGCATTGCACGTGCGAGTCAGGAGATGCAGCAATTGATTGAGTCCTTACTGATCGTAGCGCGTGCAGAATATACCGCCATCAACCCCACCAAAACGCAAACGCTGGAACAAATTGCGCAGGAAGCATTTCAACGCTGGCAACCCGGGTTTGGGGAAAAAAATATTATCTTTAGTTTGATCAAGAAGCAGGCGCCGGAGTCTCGTCTATTGAACGCTGATTTATTATTGACTGCCTTATCAAACCTGTTGAAAAATGCATTGAATTACACCCACAGTGGTAAAGTGGAAATCATCATTAATCAAGCGTCTATTTCAGTTGTAGATACAGGCATCGGCATTGATTTTGATCAGCAAAGCCAGGTCCTGAGACCATTTATACGTGGCAACGAACTCCCGTTGGATGGGCTGGGTATGGGGCTGTCTTTAGTCCAGCGGATCTGTGAAAATCAAGGTTGGCGTCTCAGTTTGTTTTCTGAGCCTGGACGCGGGTCTACATTCACGATCAATTTGTAGCTTATTCACAAAAAAATCACAAAATACCCACGAAATACTAATGCTGCTTTATTTATCATGACTGCTTATGAGAAGTATTCTCATTAACAGATAATTAGCATTACGCATAAAAGGGATATGATGACACGAAATAATACGCTACGCATGCGGCCGATTGCCGTCATGGTTAGCTTGCTTAGTTTGGGTGGGCAAATGGCATATGCTGAGGGCGATGACCAAAAAAGCCAAACACTGCCAGAAGTTGAAGTTAAAACTCAACGTATTCAAGACAAGCCAAATAAAGGCTATCAGGCGACCAAAACCCGCGTTGGTAAAACTTACCAGGATCCACAAGATGTACCACAAGCGGTGACCACGCTGACCAGGGAATTGCTGCATGATCAGCAAGTGGGCTCATTGCGTGAAGCTTTGCGTAACGTGGTTGGTTTGTCTGTTAACGCCGCTGAGGGTGGCCGTGCGGGTGATAACTTTAACCTGCGTGGTTTCTATACTTTTGGCGATCTGTATCTAGATAATATGCGTGATACTGCACAGTACAACCGCGAAACATTTAACCTGGAGCAGGTAGATGTATTACGTGGTTCTGCAGCCATGTTGTTTGGTCGCGGCCAAGCGGGCGGCGTGATTAACCAGGTTTCCAAACTGGCTGAATTGCGTGATAAAAATACTCTGAGCGCAAGTGGCGGTGAATACAACTATCACCAGTTTACCGGTGACTTTAATAAACAATTGACTGAAACAGCTGCCATTCGTGTCAATGTGATGGACAGGCACGATGAAACTTATCGTAAGAACCCAACCACAGGTGACCGCCCATCATTTGACCGCCAAGGGATTGCGGTGAGTTTTGGTGCTGGTATCGGAACAGAAAATGAGTTCTACCTGAACCATATTTACACGCAAACTCGTGATGTGCCGGACTTTGGTGTGCGTTTCTTCAATAAGCGTCCATTAAATAATGCGCCAAATGGTGCCAGTGATCGTACTTTCTGGGGTGATAACAATAACTTCGATGACAGCGATACACGCATGACGACCGGTATTTTTACGCATAAGTTTAGCGATGATACACAGTTGCGCACACAATTGCGTCACGCAAACTACAAGCGTGCCTATTGGGCAAAAACGCCACCTAACAATGGCAACCCTGCTTTCCCGACAGATAACAGCAGTATAGGTGGTAACGTAACTCGCTACATGGATTACGAGACCATTAACTTGCAATCTGACTTTAGTACCAAGTTTGAGCTGGCTGGCATGAAGCACTCGGTGTTAACTGGCATTGAATATTTGAAAGAGGACTCATTCCGCTCTACATTGCTGGACCAAGACCCTTCAGCAGGCGCTAGTTTTTCACGGCATATCAAGAACTATGCCGCGCGTGTCACATTTGATGCAAATAACTACGCTGCTTATGTGCAGGACAGTATCGAGTTTATGCCTAACTGGACATTGCTGGCCGGTGTACGTCGTGACTATATGAGCTCAGATAACTACACGGCAAACAACGACACCATGCGTCATTTGAAGTTTGGTGAGAACAGCTACCGTACAGGCTTGTCCTGGCAGCCAAACCCTGACCGTCATTATTACCTGACATATAGTGATTCTTTCAGCCCAACAGCTGATTTGTATCAGTTGTCAGTTAAAGCGCAACCGCCTGAGCGTAGCCGTTCTTATGAGTTGGGTAGCAAATGGCTGTTCCTGGATGGCGACCTGTCTTTCCGTACGGCTTTGTTCAGTACAACAAAAGACTGGGAGCGTAACCAGGACTTGGAAGCAACGGCTGCAATCCTGACCAACCGTCGCCGTACCAATGGTGTCGAGTTTGAAATGACCGGTAAGTTGACCGATCGTTGGGATGTGTTTGCAGGTGTTGCTTTCCTGGATGCACGTATTATCAACGTAGCGCAGATACTGAATACCACGACAGGTGCGGTGACTTATGCAGACGAGCGCCTGGCCGGTCAGCGTGCACGTAACACCCCAATTGGTACGTTCAACTTGTGGACAACCTATGCATTGAACGATGCGTGGAAAGTCGGCGGCGGTGTTGAAGCCAAAGGCGAGCGTTATGCTTACAACCCGAGTGCAGCGAACGCCAATGCCAGCTTTACGAATGGTCACTTCAACCCGAATGCTGCACCAGGTTACGCTCGCGTTGACTTGATGGCCGCATACGAGCAACCTAAATGGGCCGTGCGCTTGAACATCAAAAACTTGCTGAATAAAGAGTATTATGATGCCGTGTATGACAACGGTGGTTTGGTGACTCCGGGCAATAAACGCCAGGCGATCATCACTACCGAGTATAAATTCTAGGAGTTGATTTGCTGCTGACGTTACCGGATGTATTGCTGAAAGAAGAACTAACTTCCATCCGAGGCCTGCTTAAACAGGCGCAATGGATAGATGGTCGCAATACTGCCGGGGCGCAGGCAGCACAAGTCAAAAATAACCAGCAACTGGCCGAACAGGATCCGTTGCTGGCAAACATTCGAGGGATCGTGTTGCAGGCATTGCATCGCGATCCTTTATTTTTTTCGGCGGCCTTGCCGGACAAAATTCTGCCGCCGTTTGTGAACCGTTATGCGGGGCAAAACAATCACTACGGCTTTCATGTGGATAGTGCGATGCGTAGCATGCCGGATGGCAGTGCGCGCGTGCGGGCAGATGTGTCTGCCACCTTGTTTTTTAATGATCCGGATGAGTACGATGGCGGCGAACTGGTGGTGCAGGATGTGTTTGGCGATCAGCGCATCAAGCTCAAGGCCGGGTCTATTGTGATTTACCCTTCCAGCTCAGTGCACGCGGTGACGCCTGTGACGCGTGGTGAGCGCTTGGCCAGTTTTATGTTTATCCAGAGCATGGTGCGTGACGCCGCACACCGGCGCATGTTGTTTGATATGGATATGGCGCTGGTCAGGCTGCGTCAGCAGCATGGTGAAACGGCTGAAGTGGTTCAGCTCACTGGGGTTTATCACAATCTTTTACGGCAGTGGGCTTTATAAACACGCATGCAAGTACTTCCCTTATTGCAACACTACGCGCAACAAGCGCAATCTGGTTTAACTGCTGATATCTGGCACTATTTACAATCTGATGCAGGCAGCGGGCAGCAGAGCCTGGCGAATGTGCAAGCCTGGCAGTCGATCAAGCTTTACCCGCGACCGCTGGCGACTTTAAACCATCCTAATACTCGTTGCGAGCTGTTTGGTGAGCGTTGGGAGCACCCGATTATGCTGGCGCCGGTGGCTTATCAAAAGTTGTTTCATGCCGACGGCGAAGTAGGCACTGCGGTGGCGTGTAATGCCCAGCAGGGGCAAATGCTGGTGAGCAGCCTGGCTAGCCAGCCACTTGAAGAGATTATTACGCAGGCACAGCAACCATTATGGTTTCAGTTGTATTGGCAGGGTGACCGTCCGCGCACATTGGCCTTGCTGCAAAAAGCCCTGGCTGCCGGATATAGCGTCGTGGTGTTTACTGTGGATGCGCCAGTCAAGCAGGCGGTGATGGATTTGCCCGAAGGTATTGCTGCTGTTAATTTGAGCCAACCCTTGACGCCTAATGCGATTGGGCCTGGGCAAAGCCAGGTGTTTGATGGCTGGATGTCGCAAGCCCCTGATTGGGAGGATGTCGCCTGGCTGCGCGAGCAATGCCCCGTGCCGTTTTTACTTAAGGGTCTGATGCATGTCGAAGACGCCATACAAGCCGCAGGCCTTGGCTGTGATGGGCTTGTTATTTCCAACCACGGTGGGCGCGTACTGGATACGACGCCCACCGTGGTGGACGTATTGCCTGCGATTGCGGATGCTGTCGGCGGACAATGCAAACTGATTGTCGATAGCGGTATACGTAGTGGGCAAGATGTATTTAAAGCGCTGGCATTGGGCGCGGATGCAGTCTGTATCGGGCGGCCTTATGTCTGGGGGCTGGCAGCAGAGGGGGCGTTGGGCGTCGCTAAAGTCATCCGCACACTACGTGATGAACTGGAAATGACCATGGCATTGACCGGGGTTGCCAATTTAAAAGCGCTACACAAAGTAGCCCTGTTTTAATGATTGAAAGGAAGTAACGTGAATACATTATTCATCCGCATAGTATTGGCTGCAACACTCTCTATCTCAGCCACGAGCGCGTTTGCCGCTGCAGACTGTAAATCCTACCCTAAAGAAGAGTGGGCTTCTGAAGATACGCTGAAAGAGGCGATGGAAGCCGAGGGTTATACCATCAAGAAATTCAAGATTGATGGTAACTGCTATGAAATTTATGGCCGTAGCAAAGAGGGTAAAAAGGTCGAGATTTATTTCGATATGAAAACCCTGGCGATTGTGAAAGCGATTGGCCTCAAAGACTAGTACTTTCATGCAAACACGCGCGGATATCTTGTGGCCCTGGTGGCTGCGGCTTAGTCACTGGCTGGTGGCTGCGGGCGTGATTGCTTTGTGGTTGATGAGCTATGCTTGGTATGAAACCGACTGGATACATCGTTCAGTCGGCTATATGGTGCTGGGCATTGTGGCTGTGCGTATCGCGCTAGGCTGTTGCACTAGGCTAAGCAGCGCGCGTTTTTATCTGCCGCGCTGGCGTGCTATACGCACGCATATCGCCGAGATGCGGCAAGGACATCTTAGTCCTCATCAAGGGCACAATCCCTTGGGGCAATGGTCAGTCTACCTGATCTGGCTACTGATTGCCGCGCTCTCACTGACTGGCTGGCTCAGCCGTATAGATGCTTTATGGGGTGAAGACTGGCCGGTAGATCTGCATGCTGTGCTTAGTCTGGGTTTGCTTGGTCTGATTGTGATACATGTGCTGGCAGTGGTTGTGGTGTCACGGCTGTCTGGCCAGCATTTGTTATCACAAATGCTACATGGGCGTTCGGCGCCACTTAAACGCAAATCTCGCTGAATGCGGATGCCAGCTGGCATGATCTCCGTATTCTCCCCCCAAATCCTGCCTGTTTTTACTTTGTATAAAAGTATCAAAATGTATCGCTCTCTTTAGTCGCGCAGCGGCTTCATTTAAGATGGCACATCTGCTGATATCCGTGATGACTTATGAATCTTATTCTGTGGCGCTGTCTTGTTGATTTCGAGTGATCGCATGCGCAAATATTTATGTTTAATCTTGCTGCCGGGCCTGGTGTATGCGCAGGAGTCGCTTTGGTACGATGATGGTGATCCGCTGGACACACAGGTACACACGCTGCCAAAAATCCCGGGTGAGTATCGTGGCAATGCCGCTGACTGCAGCCCTGTAGACTTGCAGCAGCCACTGACGCTGGCCGATGTGGTCGATATCAGTTTGTGCCATAACCCGCAGACCAGCGAAGTCTGGGCCAGCGCCCGTGTGCAGGCAGCGCAATTGGGTGTGGCTAAATCGGCCTATTTACCCAGCGTGACCAATACTGTTTCTAGTAATATGGGCGTGCTCAGCCCTGAATCTGCGACGCGCGGTAATCCCAACCTGAATATCGCTAACAGTGTGGTGGCGAGCTATCTTTTGTATGACTTCGGCAACCGTAAAGCCAATGTAGAGAATGCGCGCCAGTTACTGCTAGCTGCCAGTGCTACCCAGAGCAGTACGGTACAAACCGTGTTGCTGAATACGATTATTGCTTACTACCAGGTACAGGCCAATATTGCGGCACTGACAGCCGCCCAACAGGCAGAGCGTGCAGCAGAAGAAAGTTTTAAAGCGGCCAATGCGCGTTACCAGGCTGGTGTGGCGACGCCCGCCGATAAATTGCAGGCGCAAACTGCCTATGCCCAGCTCACGTTGCAACGCATTACCATAGAAGGCACACTCCGCGTCGCTTATGGTGCATTGGTGAACCTGATGGGATTGCCTGCCAACCGGCCAGTGAAGTTAGCCGCTAGTATGAATGACGCACCGCCCAGCATTCTTGACGATGTCAGCGCATTGATTGAGCAGGCCGGGCAGCGCCGCCCGGATTTGATGGCCAGTGAAGCACAGGTACGCGCGGCCGAGGCCAGCATTGCTGCCAGTCAAGCGGCCAGCAAACCGACCATCAGCATGGGTGTTTCCAATAATCTGCAAGATGGCTCACAGTATGCAGCCAATAGCGCAACCACATTGGGCGTCACCGTTTCTATTCCACTGTTTGCTGGATACGCGCCCACCTACCGCATACGCGCGGCTGAGGCGACGGCTGACCTGCGGCTTGCCCAGCGTGACCGTTTACGTTTGCAGATTTCGCTGGATGTGTGGAGTGCCTATCAAAACTTGCGCACCGCATTGCAAGCGATGACAGCCAGCAAAACCCTGCTGGAAAGTGCCGAGCAATCGTATCGGGTGGCGCTAGGGCGGTATAAGGCCGGTGTCGGCAATATCATTGATACACTCAATGCGCAAAGCGCACTGGCGTTGGCACGTCAGCAAAACATCCAGGCCGGACTGAATGCCAATATCGCACGTGCCACCCTGGCACAAGCCATTGGCGAGCTTGACCATGCCATGATTCAGTCACTGCCAGGCGCTCACGCGACCTCTAACTAAAACGGACACGTATTTATGAAGCGCATCAAAAACATACTGGTGGTATTGCTGTTAATCGCGATAGCCGCGGCAGCCTATTGGTATTACAAGCAGACTCACCAGCCCAAGCCGGAAGATTTATACCGCCTGGATGAAGTGACACAAGGGCATGTTGAGCAAACGGTATCGGCGAATGGTACGCTCAACCCGGTTAGCCTGATCAGCGTTGGTACCCAGGTCTCGGGTATTGTGAGAAAAATGTATGTCGATTTTAATGATGTGGTTAAAAAAGACCAGGTGCTGCTAGAGCTGGACAGTACTTTATTCAATGCGCAGATTGCGCAATCTAAAGGCAGCGTCAGGAATAATGAGGCTGCGGTGGAACTGGCGATTGCCAATGAAAAACGTATGCGCCAGTTATATGCGCAGGAGTATGTCTCTAAGCAGGAGCTGGATACCGCCGTGCAGGTATTGAAGTCAGCCAGGGCGCAACTGGAGACTGCACGCGGCTTACTGGCACGCGATGTGACCAACCTCAATTTTAGTATTATCCGCTCGCCGGTATCTGGTGTTGTTGTCAACCGGGTGGTCGATGTAGGGCAAACTGTCGCTGCCAGTTTCCAGACGCCGACCTTGATCCAAATTGCACAAGACTTGGCCAATATGCAGATTGACACCAGTTTTGCCGAGGCGGATATCGGCAAGATTAAAGAAGGGCAGAAAGTGAATTTTAATGTCGATGCCTTCCCTGACCGTAGCTTTGAAGGGGTAGTGAAACAACTGCGTTTGAATTCAACCAACACTTCGAATGTGGTGACCTATAACGTGGTGGTGTCGGTTGATAACCAGGATCTAACCTTGCTGCCTGGCATGACTGCCTACGTGAATATTATCGTGGATAAAGCCCGGCATGCTTTGCTGGTACCGAATGCCGCCTTGCGCTATAAACCCAAACTGAGTGCCTCTGCGACGCCCGATCGGTCAGTACCAGAGGTGGGTGGCGGTGAAGGTAAGCGAGGCTGGCGCAAGCATGGTGCTAAAGGCGAAGGGCAAGGCCCATCTACTAGCGCAGCGACTGGTGGTGCCATGGGCAAGATTTATGTATTGAGGGCTGGCCAAGCAGTGATGGTGCGCGTGCATACCGGCATTACCGATGGCCGCTCAACCGCGGTGTCTGGTGAGGGTCTGGCTGCGGGTGATAAGGTGATTGTCAGCGAGTTGCAAAGTGACAACGCTGCCAATAAAGGGCAGGGTAATAATAATGGCCCGCGTGGGCCGAGAATGTTCTAAACGCATGCAAAAATCAGTGATTGAGGTACATCATCTCTACAAAGCCTATCAAACGGCGGCAGGTGATTTTCCGGTATTAAAGGACGTCAACTTGCAGGTGTTGGCTGGGGATTATGTTGCCATCATGGGTCCTTCCGGCTCCGGAAAATCGACCTTTATGAATATTCTGGGTTGCCTCGACATGCCTACGGCAGGCAGTTATGTGCTGGATGGCTACGCGGTGGCGACCATTGCTGCGGACCAGGTGGCAAAGGTGCGTAATCAAACGATAGGTTTTGTGTTTCAGGGCTTTAACCTGCTGGCGCGCGCGAGCTTGCTGGATAACGTGGCCTTGCCGCTGGTTTATGCCGGTGTGAGTAAAGAAGAGCGTCATGCACGTGCCAGGGTATTGCTGGAGAAAGTGGGGCTGAGCAAGCACATGCATTCCCATCCCAACCAGATTTCTGGCGGGCAGCAGCAGCGGGTCGCCATTGCCCGTGCTTTGGTTAATCAGCCACGCTTGATTCTGGCTGATGAGCCCACTGGTAACTTGGACAGTACCACCAGTGAAGAAATCATGGCCATTTTTGATAGCCTCAACCAGGAAGGTATCACCATTGTGCTGGTCACACACGAAACCGATATTGCTGAACATGCCAAGCGGCAGGTACGGTTTCTGGATGGCAAGATAGTGCAGGATACCGGTAGTGCATCAAGTGTCGCCGGGAGTGCGTATGTTTAGCGCCATGCTGGGGGAAGCCTGGCACGCCATGGGCGCTAATCGCTTACGCACGTTTCTGACCATGCTGGGGATGGTGATCGGTGTGGGCGCGGTTGTGCTGATGATGGCGATCGGGCAAGGGGCTGAAGCCTCGGTCAAACGTTCTATCAGCGCCATGGGCAGCCATTTGTTCGTGGTACTTTCCGGCCCACCAAGAATGGGCGGTGCCCGCACCGCAACCGGTAATGCGCCTTCGCTCAATGTGCGCGATGCGAATGCGATTGGTGAGCTATATGGCGTGGTCGGCGTCGCGCCAGTGACCATGGGCAAAGGGCAAGTCGTCTATGCCAGCAATAACTGGAATACCGATATTATTGGCACCACGGCAGAGTATATGGACATCCGTGGCTGGGGATTGTCGGCCGGCTATCCGTTTTCAGCTTCGGACACCCGCTCTGCCACACGTGTTGCCTTGCTGGGCAAAACCGTGGTGCAAAACCTGTTTGGCGAAGACGAGGATGTTGACCCTATCGGTAAAACAATCCGTATTAACCAGCGCCCATTTGTTGTGCTAGGCGTGCTGGATAGCAAAGGTCAAACGCTGGACGGGCGTGACCAGGATGACACTATTATTGTGCCGCTGACAACGGCGCAGCGAAAGCTGTTTGGTAACCAGCTGCCCGGTACGGTGCGGCAGATTATGGTGCAGGCCGAGTCTGATAATGTGATGAGTATGGTAGAAGAGGCGCTGAATAGCTTGCTTAACCAGCGTCATAATATTCGCGAAGGCGCTGATAGCGATTTTTCGGTACGTAACCTGACGGCGATTGCCAATTCGGCGGCTGAAACTGCGCGCACCATGTCTTTGCTGTTAGGGGCGATTGCTTCAGTGTCTTTACTGGTCGGTGGCATCGGCATTATGAATATTATGCTGGTGTCGGTGACTGAGCGTACGCGCGAAATTGGTATCCGCATGGCCATTGGGGCGAGGGAAACAGATATTCTGATGCAGTTTCTGCTGGAGGCCATCATGATCTCCATCGTTGGCTGCTTGATCGGCATCGTCATTGGTGTGACGGGCGCGGTGCTGGTGAGTGTGTTCACGCAGGCCGAAGTGATTATCTCAAGCGCATCAGTATTGATTGCATTTAGCGTCGCCGCCAGTATTGGTGTGTTTTTCGGCTTTTATCCGGCCAGAAAAGCGGCCCGCTTAAATCCGATTGAAGCTCTGCGCTATCAATAGCAATGCATTGTTTGGGATAGGACTGCTAGTCCATTTCAATCGGTGGGGCGACTTTAAGCACTTCTTCAACCGTGGTCAGGCCCGCTGCCACTTTTTCTGCCCCATTTAACATCAATGGTTGCAGGCCTGCCTGTGTGGCGGCTTGCCGCAACTGCAACAAGTCCGTTTCCGGGGTAATCAGTTTGCGCAAGGCCGGTGTAAGGGTCAACATTTCATAAATGCCGGTGCGGCCACGGTAGCCGGTTTTCCGGCACTCCTGACATCCCACTGCCTTCATGACTTTTGCCGGTTTCTTGGCTTTAAACGGGCGCGTGACGCTGGCCCATTCATCCTCTGAAATCTCGGCTTCGGTTTTGCAATGCGGGCATAGCGTGCGCACCAGACGTTGTGCCATGATGCCAAGCAAACTGGAGTGAATCAGGTAAGCCGGCACGCCCAGGTCCAGTAAGCGGGTCACGGCAGAAGGCGCATCGTTAGTGTGCAGGGTAGATAACACCAGGTGGCCAGTCAGCGCAGCCTGGATCGCCATATCCGCGGTTTCCTGATCGCGAATCTCGCCGACCATAATAATGTCCGGGTCCTGCCGCATCAGGGTGCGTATGCCTTCGGCAAAGCCCAACCCGATATTTTGTGTCACCTGCATCTGGTTGAAAGCAGGTTCAATCATCTCAATCGGGTCTTCCACCGTACACACATTCACTTCATCGGTCGCCAGTTGTTTCAGCGTGGTGTAGAGCGTGGTGGTTTTACCAGAACCCGTCGGCCCGGTGACCAGAATGATGCCATTCGGTTGACGCGTCCATTGCGCCCATTGTTCACTCTGGCGTTTAGAAAAACCGAGTAGCTGGAAGTCCTGTACCAGAATATCCGGTTTGAAAATCCGCATCACCAGCTTCTCGCCAAACGCAGTGGGCATGGTCGATAAACGCAATTCGATTTCCTTGCCATCCCCGCTGACCGTTTTGACACGGCCATCCTGCGGGCGGCGTTTTTCCACCATGTCCATGCGGCCCAGCAGTTTAATACGGCTGGTAATCGCGTTCATGATATTGCTGGGCAACTGGTACACCTGATGCAATACGCCATCAATACGAAAGCGCATCAAGCCCATATTGCGGCGCGGTTCAAGGTGGATATCACTGGCACGTTGCTCAAACGCATATTTAAACAGCCAGTCGACGATATTCACCACATGTTGTTCATTGGCATCCAGCTGGCGGTCCTTGCCTAGCTCGATCAATTGTTCAAAGTTTTGTACGCCGACAATTTGCCCGGCCTTGGCCGCGTTGGCAGATTGAATTGCAGCAGAGAGTTGGTATATCTCGGGCAAATAGCGCTGTAAGTCCAGCGGATTCACCATCACCACCTGTATGCGCAATTTGAGCAGGCGCTCCAGGTCGTGCAGCCACTCCTGGTGAAACGGGTCGGCGGTGGCAATAGTCGCGATGCCATCCTTGACCGTGATTGGCATAATGCGCAAACGTTCGGCATAGGCTTGCGACACAATTTGCGCGGCAGCACTGAAGTCGAGTTTCAGCGGGTCAATATGGTAGTAAGGGACTTCGGCCTTATCCGCCACATAGCGGCTTAGGCTCTCCACCGTCAGTAATTGTGACGACTGTCGCTGGTCTGGCCACTTTTGTTCGGCCACAATTACAATCGGGTGGATTTTGGAACTATCGCGCTTGCGGTCCTGATGCAATTTCTCTGCCCATGCCTTGTCGATGTGACCATCTGAAACCAGCATGCGTAGCAAATCACCCAGACGCAGGCTTTCCAAGGTTTTGGGTAGATTAAATGGGGCTGGGCTATTCATGTCATGTTTGGGCAGGAGTACCAGCCTATGGTGCAAAAATCATGCCATGGAAAAGTGGCAGGAATGGTCACTTTGGGGTAAGTGATCATGCAGAGAAAAAGTATTCTTTTTTCAGATTGTGTGAGGACTCTTTTCGCCTTTTTGGCGAGTTACTTTTCTTTGCTTGCCCAAAGCGAAGACTATTCTATGATTGATCTATTTCGCCCTTTCGGCGACCGTTCTTTCTTATGCTTGTCCATAAGAAAGAAGGCAAAGAACAAGACACCCCAGCTTCCGCTTGTATCCTGCGCTACTCGGCTTGTCGGGCGGCAATCAAAAACTCGCTCCTACGGAGCTCAAACAGTTGCTTGCCGAAAACTCCCGTCAACCCTGCGTTGCTCGGCGCGGCAGATGGGGACCCCGAACACCCGCGAGCGCCATCGTTTAGCGGGTTTAATAAAATAATCTGGTTTTTGAGCTATCCACATTTCTTCGATGTGAGTTTGGCGAGATAAATCCCATCCCATCACGCTGAGTAGCGGAGACAAAATAAGAGTAGAGGGAGCGACTGTTCGAATCCCGCGGTGGGCTGCGTATTGTGCAGCCCGCTAGGATGAGTTTCGTGACCGCTTATTTTGTTGAGCAACGCAAGGGAGCCGCAAGGCCGTGATGGCTGGGTGTCTTCCTCTTTGGTTACTTTCTGGGGGACAAGCACCAGAAAGTGACTCGCCTAGAGGCGAAAAGGAGTTTCTGCTCAATGAATTACTTTTAAGCTGATCTATAGCTTCATCTGAATCCGCATACTTAAGTCCACCGCTTGTATATTTTTAGTCAGCGCACCAATCGAAATTCTGTCCACGCCTGTTTCTGCAATCGCCCGCACCGTCGTTAAATCCACATTGCCCGAGGCCTCGAGCAAAGCGCGTTTCTGATTCATGGCGACGGCTTGACGCAGTGCTTCCAGCGTAAAGTTATCCAGCAAAATGCTGGTGGCACCAGCAGCCAGCGCTTGTTGCAGCTCATCCAGGTTTTCCACCTCAATCTGGATATTCTCAGTCTGCCGTAATGCAAACGCGGCTTGTAACACGGCGGTGATTGAGCCCGCGGCAGCGATATGGTTTTCCTTGATTAAAATACCATCGTACAAGGCTAGCCGCTGGTTGGCGCCACCGCCGGTGAGCACGGCGTACTTTTGCGCCAGGCGTAAGCCGGGCAGTGTTTTTCGCGTGTCGAGAATCTTTGTCGGCAAACCAGCAATGGCATCTACATAGCGACGGGTATGTGTTGCCACGGCCGACAAGGTTTGCAGGAAATTAAGGGCTGGCCGTTCTGCACTCAGCATGGCGCGCGCATTCCCCTGAATATTGACCAGCGGCTGGTTGGCTTGCACACGCTCACCATCCTTTACCAGCCAGGTCAGTTGTATCGCCGGGTCCAACTGCTCAAAGCACTGTGCGAGCCAGGCAGAGCCACAGATGACGGCGTCTTCGCGGCTAATGATGGTCGCCGAGGCTTGTGTGCCAGCCGGGATCAGGGCGGCTGTCAGGTCGCCGTTACCGATGTCTTCTGCCAGGGTCGCGCGTACCTGTTCAGCGATGATGGCCTGGTCAAGATAAGCGGGTAAGTGTTGGTAAAGCGGGAATGTGGTCATCTGGTTGCCAGCAAGGTTAAAAAATATGCATGTGACATTCTAAGCCCATGCCAAAAGCTATTATAATAAAAGCGCCCCAAGACATACGATAAGATCAGCGTTTTTTAAGCATAAGCTTTTCGTGATGGGGTATTTTTTTCGGTTAAAAGTATCAATCTTCTGGCTCACATCACACTATGCAGCTTTTATATACGGTAAACAGTCCTTACGCGCGCAAAGTGCGTATTGTGGCCATCGAAAAACATGTCGATCTGACCTTAACCGAGGTGGTGTTGTCGGCACCTGATTGCCCGGTGAGCCAGCATAACCCCTTAGGTAAAGTGCCTGTGCTGGTGCTGGATGATGGCGATGCCTTGTATGATTCGCGTGTCATTGTTGAATACCTGGATCACCGTACGCCGGTGGCGCACCTGATTCCACAAGATCATTCAGCCAAGATTAAAGTACGCCGCTGGGAAGCCCTGGCGGATGGCATCTGTGATGCGGCGGTCGCGGTGATGCTGGAACAACGCAAACCAGAGGCACAACGGTCTGCTAGCTGGATTGAAAAGCAGTTTGCCAAGGTGACCGCTGGTTTGACCGCCCTGGATGAAGATTTGCTCAAAAAGAAGTGGTGTGTCAACGAAACCTTCAGCTTGGCCGATATTGCGCTGGGCACCGCGCTGGGTTACCTGGATTTGCGTTTTAAGAGTGTCCAGTGGGAAGGTAAATACTGGCAAGAGAAGTTTCCCAACCTGGCCAAGCATTATGGCGTGCTGGTGAAACGCCCTAGCTTCAAACAAACCATGCCACAGCCCTAACCTGGCTTCATGAAAGAGTGCCTGCTATCAATGCGGGTATTCTGCTTCGTTTTTCCTCTCATTCACGGTCTTGTTCCTGACGATAGTCACAGGGTGAGACGCTATTCTCCTAAGCCATTGTTCCGGTTTTGTTTTTCTCTGAAACTCGCATTTTTACCATTAACCATTCTTTACGCGTGCACTTTGTTAATTTATTATTGATAAACTAAATGATAATTGTTATCATTTAAAAATAAACAAGACAATGATGAATAAATTCTATGCAAGCTGTCAATGCGCCGGTCAAAAAAAGATTGCTCGAATTACTGGATGAGCTGATTGCTCATGATGGTTTTGGCAGCATCAAGGTAGACATCCGCTTGTTAAAACGCGGGCAAAAAGAAGTGATTATCGATTGCGGCAAGCAGTACCGCTTTGTGGTCGACTTTGACGCCATCGTAGAAAAATAAGCAGAACTTATTCTCTCCATTTCAGTTTTACAACCATGCGAATATCAGCATGGAGATTGAAATACTCAACGGTGTGGGTCCGTGAGACTTAATTTTAGAGGTAGCGCGATGGCCTTCGAGAGGAAGGGGAACAAGCGCTCGTTGAGGAGAATTAAATTATGAAAGTTTCAGCGTTAATTATCGCTTTGGGTATGGCATTCAGCAGTTCTGCTTTTGCGACGACGGAAAAATGGGACTCAGCAACCCCTTGGGGTAGCGCGACTACTGCGCAATATGCAGAGTGGAATGTATTTTCTTATGTAGATCCTTTCGTCAAGCAAGACAATACACCTGACGTTGCATTGACTGGCGCCACTGCCACGCTGACCGAAACGTCTGGTACAAGCTTTATTACCGGCAGCCAGAATATTTACAGCTTCTCATCTCCAACTGCCTTCACAGCAACGTTAACTGGCGCCACTAGTGGTGTTTTTGATGTTTACCTGCGTGTGGCTGCATTTGGTGTGATGCCTTCATTGACTGCAACCTTAAACGGTACTTCTGCGACGGCAGTGACTCAGCTTTTAGGTACCACTAACAGTTCATTCGGTACTGTGGATGAAGGTGAGTACTACTGGAAATGGAGCAATGTCACAGCTTCGTCCTTGTATACCTTTAAATTCAACGCTTCTAGCTCAAGCATGAGCTTGGATCAGTTGGCATTGGCTACTGTTTCTGTTCCAACGGTGACACCTGTTCCAGAACCAGAAGCATTCAGCATGATGGCCTTGGGCTTGGGCCTGATGGCATTTGCTGCACGCCGCTCTGCAAAAAAAGCCTAATTTAGCTTAGTGCGATGACAACAAAGGGGCTGATAAAGCCCCTTTGTTTTTATATACCGCTTATGAATGAAGTAGTGAACGCTTTATGATGACACGTCTCAACGATTACTGGCGATTGATAATAAAAAACACTTACGCTGTTTGCCAATGCGGTCTGGTCTGTTTAGTGTTGGTATTTTCGCTGCAGCATCAGGTGCTAGCAGCAGAAGATATTGTGAAAGATAAAGAGTCTGACACAGTTGAGAACTCTTCAGACAATCTCGAACAACAGGCAGTCACGCCTAAGCAGAATAAAAAAGCGGAGTTGGACGATGTTGATACCTTACCTGAAGTGTCCGTCAAAGACGTCAGAGTAAAAGAGGATTCTGGGATTAACTCAACGCAATCCATCACAACAATTACCTCAGAACAATTACAACGATCACAGTTCAGTAATATTTTTGAGGCAGTGCGATCCGTGCCTGGCGTTTCTACCTCTGGCGGACCACGCGCCAGCGGCATGACTTTCAGTATACGTGGCTTTGCGGATAACGAAGATGTTGTGGTTAAAGTAGATGGCGCACCGAAGGCTTTTGAGAAGTACCGAATGGGAGGGACTTTTATTGAGCCAGAGCTGCTTAGAAGTATTGAAGTGCAACGTGGGCCTCAAATTTCCAGTGGCTCTGGTGCCCTGGGCGGCACCATTATTGCGCAGACAAAAAATGCTGCCGACTTTTTGCGGCCGGGGCAAACCGTGGGTGCTAAAGCCAAATTCGGCTATGGCAATAATAATGATGAATATTCGCGCTCATACATGCTTTATGCACGCCCTCATGAGCGTATAGATATTCTTTACAATTACTCTAACCGTCAATCCAATAATATCACCTTAGCAGACAAAACTAAGCTCGACAATTCTGCCATTGAGTCCATCTCGCAGTTACTTAAAGTTTCAATCTTTCCTACAGATGATCTGGAAATGATTACCTCTCTGGTGAAGTTTACTGATACAGGCATGCAGCCTTATGATGCCACTGGCGGCCAACCAGGGTTTTTTGGATATGTGCGTCGCGCGACTGATGATTTCAGTTGGACCGAAACTTTAAATTACACGCCGGACAATCCCTTGCTTAATCTGAAGGCCGTGTTTGCCGGGGGCTATACAAACTTACACGATCTTCTGAAACCTGGCTGGTCCAACATTAACCCCAGCAATAGTTTCTGTAATGGCATCATTTTTACACCTAATCCCAGTAATAAAACAATCTGTCCGGGTGACCTGAATGATTACTACAATTACAAAACCAGAACGATAGATTTGAGTAATACCGCTATCATTGCCAAAACTGACAATGTGGAGCTGAGCCTTCTGGCTGGCTGGCAATACAATAGTCGCGAGCGCGAAGTGTCAAGGTTCTATGAGAACAGTAATTCATCTGTCCAGGTGAATAGTTATCCCGGAGGGCAAAACCTCACTGCGCCATCAGGTAATCGGTCCTATAAGGCGTTTTATCTGCAGCCAAATATACAATGGGGGCAGCTCAATATTAAACCCGGTTACCGGCGAGATGATTATGAGGTGGAGGTCACTGGTGCACTCACGAAAAAGAGGCTGGCTCAATTTGGCCAGTCAGACAAAATAGAGTTTACTGCGGAGACTTTTAGTCTGGGTCTCGCTTATGACCTGTTCCGGCGTAATAGCCCTGAAAAATTGACGATTTATAGTAATTATGCGCAAGGTTTCAGGCCGCCTTTGTTAGATGAGTATTTTACTGCTGGTGGTTTTGGCAGCAGATGCCTGTTTCCACAAACACCGTCAACAATCTGTGGTGATTTATATAATTTGCAGAATTCCGAGTCAACTGAGGCAGGCATCAGTTATCAGAACCCAAGGCTATGGGGGACGAATGTTTTTCTGAGTAGCAAACTTAACTTTTACCATATCTATACTGGAAATTTATTTACTTCAATGCGCTATGATACCGCGCAAGGAAAATATACGCAGGATGGCTGGGAGCGGCGTAATGGCATAGAGTTTGAGAGTTTCCTGCAATACCAAGGGTGGTTTATGCGAGGATCTTACTCAAAAATCTCGGGTGAGTTGAACAATGGATTAACGGCTGTGCCTTTGTATACCGTTCCTGGCAATGCATTGAATATCAATATCGGTAAAGAAATTACGAGCAGTATTGATGCCAATCTGACTTTCCGTAAGATATCAGATCGTGATGTGATTTTGTCAGGGGACGGCAGCGCTTCTTCCCCTTACAACTATGGTATACAGAACGGTTATGTATTATGGAATGCGGGTGTTAACTGGCGAGCATCGCCGAATGTGACTTTGCGGTTGATTGGTGAGAATTTGACTAACAATCAATATCGATTTGACAACGCCATGGGAGGTTCGGGTATTCTTGGCCCCGGTCGTAATGTGAAGTTTTTTGCTGAACTCATGTATTAATCTTGCAAAAGAGCTGGTCAGAAAAAGCCCCAGAAAAATTCTGGGGCTTTTTTTACGGATGGCGAACTTAAGCTGCCCGGCGACGCGATGATAAACCGATCAAAGCCAACCCTGTCAGTAGCAGGGCGTAAGTATCAGGTTCAGGCACAGTGGTTACATTGACCTGCCAGCCAATATCTTTGAAGGCGGCATAATCTAATAGGGTTGGTAGTTCACGGGTGCCTGGCATTGTGCTTGGATCCATCAATGTTTCCTGTGCCACGCCCTGATAGGTGCTCATGGTGTCATTGGCCCAATGACTGCCATATTGATCAAGTGGCACGGCGCTGCCGTAAGCAGCCACGGAGGCGGCTCCGGTGAAGTAGCCGTTATCAATTTGTGCCAGCCAGGAGTCTGCTTCGCCGTAACCCAGAATGTGCCCAAGTTCATGTGTTGCTGTGGTCAGGAAGTCTGGGTGGCCTGCGGTCAAGCCGCTGGTATCACTGCCAAAATACCAGTCATTGGCAGCATTGAACCAAATCATCCCGCCCCAAACTCCATAATCTGTTGCTGTTGATCCAGTGGTATTTTCTTGTCCACGTGTGGTGACTGCATCAATAAAAGTATCAGAACCACTGGCTGTCAGATTGAATCCTGTGTTGGCAAAGCCCAGAACGCCGGGCGCAGAGTTTGAGCCGCCGACATAAATGCGCAAGGTGTCCGCAGCAATATCGATATTGCTCAGTGTGATCAAGGGGCCGCCTAAGCTTGGATGCGTGATTTGCACCGACCAGCTATCGCCTGCTTGGGGTGTAATGGCGGTCAGGGCGTCTGTAAAGCCACTATAGAATGACGCAGCTTGCTCTAGTAAGGCCCTGCGTTCAGTCATCGGCGTGCCTGTCGTCAGGTCGGTAAAAAAGCCTCTGGTGTCATAAGTGTAGTCAAACTCTATGGTCAAGGCATGTGCGGGCAGGGCGAGCAGCAAGCCTGCTGCCGTGAGTACTTTGTGTAATGATTTCATGTGGGCTTTCTTTCTCGTCGGCCAAGTATTAACAGTGACAGTCCGGCCAGCAGTAATGCCCAGGTGTTCGGTTCAGGCACCGTTGACAGTGGTGTGACTGAACCAAGCCCTGCGCCATATACATTTTGGAGTGCCGTGATCATCATGCTATCTAATGGGAAAATGGGGCCGGTATATGCAGCATTTGCTATTGTGTCGTCAGGCGACTCATCTGCATTGATGTAATGACCCATGCCTAAAGAGTGTCCAAGTTCATGTTGGGCAACTGAATAGAAGATTGTTTGTGTCCAGCCCAGGCCAAAACGCTGGCCATTAAAGACGACATCACCAGCCAGTCCATTGACCGCTGTATTTTGTGGAAAATAAGCGTAGGCATTTGCATCGCTGATGTAAGGGACGACACCGATACGGATATCTGCCAAGCCTGTGGGGTCGTATTGTCCGGTTTCCGGCAATGGGCCGCCGGCGTCAGCAACTTCAATAAAGTGAATGGGCAAGACTGCAGCATAGTCAGCAAACGCCTGTTCAAACGCGCTGCGCATGATGTCTACTGAAAGCGATTGCCCATTGGTGCTGATTACGCCGCCGTCGAACAGATTGCTGAAGCTGTAGGTCAGCGTGATGTCTGAGCCTATGCCATTAGGCTGTGGCCAGCTCGCGTACATAGGATAGTAACCACCCCACGCGGTGCCAGAGAGCAGGCATGTCAGTAGCGATGCGTTTCGTATATGTTTCAACCAGGGGCTCATCGCTGCCCCCCGTTTCTTTTCGCGGCAAATATGCATGCCAGTGAAATCAGTACGCTGTGAGTGTGTGTCATGTGAACCTCTCCTCATTATTTTATAAATCCTTTGGGAATCTATATGCTAATTGATAATGAGAATGATTGTCAATTTCATGTATGGGTGACAATAGGCATTGAGGTTATGCGACATGGGTGAGCAATGATGCTGAATTAAAAGCTTTGTCGATTGCTGAGGCAGGGTATAAGTGAGTGGACACTTTTATAGCTGGTGAAGCTGTCTGCGCTTGTAAACAAAGCGCTATATGTATAGATATCAGGCAGAAGGGCGGGGCGTACAGTATTGTTGCAGGAATTTTCTGATTAAGCAGACAATTCCTGCACGTGCATAGGGATTACAGCGGCGGTATGTCGTCGTCAGCCAGCAGATGCAGGTTGTTTTTATGACGCAGGGTTTGCCGCTCATTCAGGCGTTTTTGCGCCGGGCTTGGGAAGTCGGTAAAGCTGATCAGGCTGCGATCAATCAATATGCTGATTAAGTCTTCCAGCACACGTGCCAACTGGATATCACTTTCACGAAAGGTGTGGTGTTTTTTTAGCTCATCATCCAGAAAACACAGATATTCGGTATCTGCATTATCAATTTCAACCCAGTCCGCGGCCACTTGCGTATCTGGGCTTGCCGCAATAATTGCACCTTCTTTATTTTTTAATACGTAGGCCATTAGGTGTCATTCCTCGTCACTTGGCGTTCATTTTGATTATATTATGCAAGCAGAAGCAATAACCATGCCTTGCGAATGGGTTAAATGGCACCGGTAATAATGCCGCCGCCCAGGCAGACATTACTTTCATACACCACCACGCTCTGGCCTGGGGTGATTGCCCACTGGTGCTGGCCAAAGCGAATGGTGGCTTCTTCAGCATTCACCGCATCCACTTCACAAGGCGCATCGGGTTGGCGGTAACGTGTTTTGGCCGCGTATACCCAGTTAGTTTGAGGCTCTTCACCGCTGATCCAGTGTAACTGGCCCGCTTTTAAACCATCGCTTTGTAGCAGTGGGTGATCATGACCTTGCACGACAATCAACTCGTTATCCGCCATATGCTTGGCGGCAACAAACCATGGCTCGCCATTGCTCTCGCGGCTACCGCCAATTTTAAGGCCCTGGCGCTGGCCGATGGTGTAATACATCAAGCCTTCGTGTTCACCAACCACTTTGCCTTCAGGCGTGCGCATGATGCCAGGATGACGTGGTAAATAGCGTTGCAAAAACTCCTGGAACGGACGTTCGCCAATAAAGCAAATACCGGTGGAATCCTTTTTTTCTGCATTGGCCAGGCCATGCTCACGTGCAATTTCACGTACTTCACGTTTAAGGTGTTTGCCCAGCGGAAACAATGTTTTTGAAAGCTGTGCCTGATTCAGGCGCGACAAAAAGTAACTTTGGTCTTTACTGCCGTCATCGGCTTTGAGCAGTTGAAAGTTGCCAGGCTGAATCGGGTTTTCACGTACTTGCGCATAGTGGCCGGTGGCGATCAAATCCGCCCCCATGCCCATGGCATGATCCAGAAATGCCTTAAATTTGATTTCGGCATTACACAGAATATCCGGGTTAGGCGTACGACCAGCCTGGTATTCCTGTAAAAAGTTAGCGAACACTCGCTCTTTATACTCGGCGCTAAAATTCACGGTTTCGATGTCGATACCGATCTTGTCAGCCGCAGACACGGCATCAATCAAATCCTGACGTGAAGAACAGTATTCGTCAGTATCATCGTCTTCCCAGTTTTTCATAAACAAACCGGTGACCTGGTAGCCTTGTTGTTTTAACAACAAGGCCGTGACGGAGGAATCTACGCCGCCGGACAACCCGACGATGACATGTGGCTTACTCATAATGCTTGGCCCAAATGCTTCAAAATGTCTAAAGAATAACGTTTACCTGCCAGGTAATCCTGCACACACAATAACACTTGCGGACTACGCATCAGCTCGCCTTCCGCAGCGATCTCGGCTTCAGATTTCCACACCGTGCGGAGTATGCCATCGTCCAATGCCTGCGCTGGGTAATGCGCGCCCAGCTTGCCAGTAAAGGCAAAGCGCAAATAGGTAATACCGTTGAGCGGATGCTGCCAGTGATAAATGCCCACCAATGCTTCAGGCGTGAAGTCGTAAGCGGTTTCTTCCAGCGTCTCACGGATCGCCGCAGCGATAATCGTCTCGTTTTCTTCCAGGTGCCCGGCAGGCTGGTTAAAGCGGTTACCACGGTCTGTGGTTTCTTCAACCAGCAAAAACTTGCCGTCCTGTTCAATGATGGCAGCCACGGTGACGTTGGGCTTCCATTGCTGGGAGGATTTCGATGGATTTGAAACAGTGGAATTCAAAATGCGCAGGTTTCGTTAAAAGCGCTATTTTACCGCTAAGTGGTTGATTGGGGGAGTAGTAGTTAGAGTCTGAATGTTAAGAGGTTGATTAGGGGCGATTGATGATTACTGAAAATGAAGTTCTGTATATACTCTGTGAAGTATAATAAATGGTGAATCGGTTAGTTCAAAGATATTATGTTTGCTTACTTAACTATTAATAGTGGCTACAGAGGACCTACATGCTCAAAAAGATGACTCTCAGAAATTTGACCGTATTTTCTGATGCTAATCTAGATTTCGGCAAGAACCTAAATGTAATCGTTGGAGAAAATGGTGCGGGCAAAACCCATCTTTTGAAAATGATCTATGCAGTATTGGCGGTCAGTGCCGACAATGCTCGGAAAAATCAAAATCTCCTGCCTACTAAAACAGCACTGCAAACTCAACTTGCCAATAAACTTGTTAATATCTTTCGTCCAGAGTATCTAGGGAGACTCGCCAGACGCAAGCAAGGCAGAGAGCGTTGCGATATACACCTAAAATTCTCCGATGCAAGTCAAAACATTAGTTTTGGATTTGCAACTCAGAGTAAATCAGAGGTCAATATTGACGATCTTCCGAAGGCTTGGGTTGATACGTCTCCAGCATACTTGCCAACGCGAGAACTACTCACAATTTTTCCAAACTTCATTTCAATATACGAGGGTCATTACCTTGAGTTTGAGGAAACTTGGCGGGATACGTGTTTGCTTCTTGGTGCGCCTCTACAAAAAGGTCCAAAGGAAGAGCGAATTAGAAAACTATTGCAGCCCTTAGAAGAGGCTATGGATGGAGCAATAGAGTTAGATAAAAATGGCCGATTTTACTTAAAAAACCAAGCCGGCCGCATGGAAATGCCATTGGTAGCTGAGGGGTTGCGGAAACTTGGAATGTTGGCACGACTGATTGCAACTGGTGCATTATTGGATAAAGGATATTTATTTTGGGATGAGCCAGAAGCAAATCTCAATCCGCGTTTAATCAAAGGAATCGCCCGCAGCATTCTCGACTTAAGTACTAGCGGTATTCAGGTTTTCATTGCCACACATAGTCTATTCTTACTTCGGGAAATCGAGATGCTGCTTACCGAGAAAAAGAATGAGCAGCTCAAATCAAGATTCTTTGGTCTTCACGCCTCCGAAAATGGTGTAATTGTGGAACAAGGTAACTCCGTGGATGATATTGGTGATATTGCCGCACTCGATGAAGAGTTAGCTCAATCTGATCGTTACCTAGCCAGTGAGGTTTAGCGATGCAGCGTTTAAATGTGGATGGACTGGATTTTGATTTTCTTGATGATTGGCAAGTTGGTAAGTTTGATGAGTGGGTGTTTTACCGTAATCAGTTTTCGCGGATGCGGAATGGTATAAAGTCTATTGACTTGCTAGTTGTCTGCCCGGCCCAAACATCTTGGTTCATCGAAGTAAAGGATTATCGAGATCACCAACGTACCAAGCCAACTGACTTGGCTGATGAAGTGGCTCAAAAGGTATTTGATACCCTAGCTGCCTTACTCCCCGCCAAACTCCACTCCACCGAAGCAGAGGAGCAGGCATTGGCCCAAGTGGCTTTGGAGGCGAGTCGTATTCGAGTGGTTTTGCACCTTGAGCAACCTGCCAAGCACTCCAAGTTAAGGCCTCGAGCGATTAATCCTGCTGATGTAAAACAAAAGCTATCCAAATTACTCAAACCCATCGATGCTCATCCGATCGTTTCTGAAAAGGCAAGAATGGGATCACTGCAATGGGATGTGACCTAACGTGGTTGGGTGCAGGACCTTAGCGCAGATTCTCGCCATTAAAGTAACTTCTCTCATTTGTCGCTAATTGTTGGCAATCAATGGATTCAGGCAAATTACATCGCAACAATCTAAACCTATTTATTCTAAGTATCATAAACTAGCTATCCAATTAGCCTAGGAAACAATCCTGTCAGCCCATGCGCGATAAACTCCACTGACATGGCTGCCAGAATTAGCCCCATCAGGCGCGTCACGATATTAATGCCTATGGTGCCGAGGTAGTGAGTGATGCCATCGGCCAATTGCAGCAGGCCCCAGATAAATAAAGCAATTAGCGCGACAGGCAGCACTAGGCTTAAATGCCCCCAAAAGCCCGGGTGTTGTTGTGCGGTAAGAATCATGCTGGAAATAGCCCCTGGCCCGGCCAGTAGCGGGATGCTGAGCGGCACAATGGCGATCACTTCACGCTCGGCCATGTCTTGTGCCTCTTCAGCAGTTTGGCGCGTCCCGCCTTGCTTGCCATGCATCATGGAGATCGAAATCAGTAGCAGCAGGATACCGCCGCCGACCTGGAATGAGGGAATGGTGATGCCGAAGAAGTCTAGAATGAGGTCACCAATAAAAGCGGAGACGCACAGCACGATCATGACAGTCATGGCGACCGTGCGTGCAGTGCGCGCCCGTTCTGCCTTGCTCCAGCCGCTGGTAGCACTGATAAAAATAGGCAGGCAACCGATGGGGTTAACGATGGCAATTAGGGCAATTGCTACTTTGAGCAGATAAGCGTATTCAGTCATGGCTAGGATCTTTTAAGCGTGGCATCAGCTTGCCTGAAAACAACAACGTTGGCAATTTAATGCCGCCGCACCTTAGGCTGGGCGTTTGTCGAAGAAGGTAATCGGCTGCGGTGGTGCAATCTGCAGGATATGTTTGCGCACTTTGCCCATGACATGCATTTCGCATGGTTTGCAGTCAAATTTGAGCGTATAGCGATCGTTGCCGCTGATAAGCGTCATTGGCTCCGCCGTGACAGTGCCTTGTACGCCAATCACGCCTTTAGCCTCTTTAGGGCACAAGCCATGGCTAAAGCGTAAACAGTGTTTGGTGATCATCACCGGCACTTCGTCCAGTTCTTCATTGGCTTCATAAGCGCTGGCGATCAGTTTGACACCGTGCTTGTGATAAAAGTCGCGTGCTTTCTGGTTGTAGACGTTGGCCAGGTAGCTCAGGCTATCTTGCGGGTAAATGGCTGATGGTTCGGCTGCAGCGCGTAGTGGCGGGCGCTCATAGCCCATGGTTCTGATTTCCAGCAATTGTTCAACAGCATCGCGGCGTAATTGATTGACCACAGAGGCAGGCAAGAACCAGAATTGAGTGAGCTCCAGGCTGATTTCTCTGGCAACAAAGTCGGTATTGCCTAGTTTGGCTAGATTCTCCCTGAGCGAGGCTTCGGCTTTTTGCGTGTCGTTAGCAAGCTGTTTCTCGGCATCGTATTGAGCCGTGGCGCTAAAGCCTTGTTCGTCATTCAGTGTGAGTGCAAAGCCATCTTTGGTTTCGTAAAACACGGCATCCAGTGCGATTTTGCGTGTGGCTGAGTCTTTTTCCAGCAGGCGCATAAACGCATGGTCGCGGTTGCGATACAGTTGCGTATTGTTGCGGATATCCGCTGGCATTTCGTTTGGAAACAGACGGTACGTGTATTTGTCCAGCGCCTGCACCGTGTTCACGCGCAAGCCGACCAACTCTTTATGCACATCAAAAAAGCAGACGCCGTCGCCATTGTGCAATGCAATGTCAGTGGCAACATCGATAAAATCCTTACCGACTTTGCGTACCGTACCCAATGTTTCTCCCGAGAATTTTGGAGTATCAAACGCACCAATATCCGCCTGGCGGCCATTGGCAAAATAATCGGTGGCACTACGGTTAAAGGTTTTTTCCGGCTGCGGCGTGAAGGTGTAAGTAGCGTGACCGGCGGAAGATTTAGCGTATTGCGGCATCTCTTCCAGAATCTCGTCCAGCAACTGGCGATAATGCGCCGTGGCATTTTTGACATAAGGCAGGTCTTTGTAGCGACCTTCAATCTTGAAGCTGCTTACTCCCGCTGCGATCAGGGCGCGCAGGTTGGCACTCTGGTCGTTATCTTTCATCGACAGATAATGTTTGTCTTTGCCGATGATGCGGCCTTTCTGGTCTTCCAGCGTATAAGGCAAGCGGCATTCCTGCGAGCATTCGCCGCGGTTGGCGCTACGCCCCGTATGCGCGTGGCTGATAAAGCACTGACCGCTAAACGCCACACATAGTGCGCCGTGGATAAAGTATTCCAGATTGGCAGTGGTCGCGTCTGCGATTTTTCTCACCGTGGCAATATCCAGCTCACGCGCCAGCACAATCTGGCTAAAACCTACCTGGTCCAGAAACTGCGCTTTTTCAACGGTGCGGATATCAGTTTGTGTACTGGCGTGTAGCTGGATCGGCGGTAAATCCAGTTCCAGCAAGCCCATGTCCTGCACGATCAGGGCGTCGACGCCGCTGTCATACAGTTGATGCACCAGCTGGCGTACGCCTTCAAGCTCGTTATCGTGAAAGATGGTATTCAGTGCGACAAACACTTCGGCATGAAATTTATGCGCATGTTGCACCAGGCGCGCAATGTCCTGCACCGTATTCGGCGCCTTGGCGCGCGCACCAAAGGCCGGGCCGCCGATATACACCGCATCGGCGCCGTGATTAATGGCTTCAATGCCGTAATCGGCATTTTTGGCCGGGGCGAGCAGTTCGAGATGTTTGCGGGTTTTTTGCATGGATTATGCATATAAATCAATAAGATGCGAACTATATCATAAAGCGGCGTTTGACAGGTAAAGGTTGAGGTGTTACCTTGGTAACACTTTTGTATGTGAAAGGCCTTGCAATGGCTACAACCAGTTTAAAGCTTTCGGACGAACTTAAAGAGCGCGTGGCGAAACTTGCAGAAGCGAGTGGCAAAAGTGCGCATGCATTCATGGTGGATGCGATTGCGACGGAGGCTCAGCGCATCGAAGAGGATCAAGCATTCTTGGCGCGTGCAGAAGCTTCGCTCAAACATTACAAAGAAACTGGTATTTCTTACGCTGCAGAGGATGTGCATGCTTACATCTATGCAAAGCTCAAGGGTGAACCACTGCCAGCGCTTATCCCGGTAAGAGATAAGAAATAATGGTTGCTAAAGCCACACTTGAATACTCGTTAGAGTCACAAAGTGACCTTCTCAGATTAAGTCTTTTTCTGTTTGAAAAAGATCCAGAAGCGGCCTTGGACGTATTTGAAATTATCAAAAGTGCGATAGCAATGCTTGCAGACCACCCGTTGGCCGGTCGCTTAGTCGGACTTGCATTGAGAGAGCTAGTGATTTCTCACGGAAGGACTGGATATGTGGCCAGCTACCATTACGACAGGCTGGAACATAAAGTACTCATTCTTGCGATCAAACACCAGCGGGAAAATGATTACCATTAGTCGCATGCACATGGTGTTACCTACTGCCGCTCAAGTCATGGAACTCAAAGCTCTTGAAAAATAATAGCCAGCCTTTATCAAATCAATTTCTTCTGTCTCGCTCCCTGCAAGCCGTCTGGCATCCTTGCACGCAAATGAAACACCACGAACGTTACCCGCTGGTGCCTATCGCCCGCGGCGAAGGTGCATGGCTGTTCGATAGCGAAGGCAAAGCTTATCTGGATGCGGTGAGTAGCTGGTGGGTGAATCTGTTTGGGCATAACCAGCCGGTGATTAAAGATGCGATCAAAGCGCAGCTTGATCAGTTGGAGCACGTGATGCTGGCCGGGTTTACACATGCGCCCGTCGTTGAGTTGTCAGAAAAACTTGCCGCGTTAACCGGCTTGGGCCACGCGTTTTATGGCTCAGACGGCGCCAGTGCTACCGAAATTGCACTGAAGATGAGTTTTCATTACTGGAGCAATATCGGGCAGCCGCAAAAAACCAAATTTATCAGCCTGCAAAACAGTTATCACGGCGAAACATTAGGGGCGCTTAGTGTCACTGATGTAGCGATTTTTAAAGATACCTATGCGCCATTGATTCTACAATCGGCGCAAATGCCGAGTCCGGATAGTCGTTTGGCTGAATCAGGTGAATCAGACGAGGCTTACGCTTTACGTTGTGCTGAAGCGCTTGAAGCCTATGTCGCTGAGCATCATGCCGAATTAGCCGCGTTTATTATTGAGCCGCTGGTACAAGGTGCTGCGGGCATGGCAATGTATCACCCGGTGTATTTGCAGCGGGCGCGTGAAATTTGCAGCCGTTACCAGGTGCATATCATTGCTGATGAAATCGCCGTCGGTTTTGGCCGTACCGGTACCTTGTTTGCGTGTGAGCAAGCGGGTGAACGCGTGAGTGATATTGCGGATTTTATCTGCCTTTCAAAAGGTATTACCGGCGGTTATTTGCCGCTGTCGGTGGTGCTGACGACCGATAAGGTTTATCAGGCCTTTTATCATGACCAGACAGTAAAAGGTTTTTTGCATAGTCATAGCTACACCGGCAATCCCTTGGCGTGTGCTGCCGCATTGGCAACCTTGAAACTGTTTGAAACGCGTGATGTACTTGGTGATAACCAGCACACTGCGCAGCAATTATGGTCGGCGGCCACAGGATATGATTTGCCGCTGGGGCATGTGCGGCAACGCGGCATGATTACTGCATTTGAAGTGGATACCCGGAACCAGCAATTTGCCCGTGACTGCTATGCCACTGCCTTGAAGCATGGCTTGCTGTTAAGGCCGATAGGCAACACGGTGTACTGGATGCCGCCCTATTGTCTGACCGCAGCCGATATTGCGCATCTGGTACAAACAACGCGAGCCGCCATCGTGGAGAGCTTGTAATGCGCTGGCTGCTGATATTGTGTGGTTGCTGGGTGACCGTGGCCCACGCTGTGTTACCAACCAACTTGCAAGAGGCGTTAAACAAAGCACAATTGCCTGCTGATAGCGTGGCAGTCGTGGTGCAGCCTGTGGATGGCGGCGGGCCTATCATCAGCCATAATGCCGCCAAAGCCATGAATCCGGCCAGCGTGATGAAGCTGGTCACCACATATGCAGCACTTGAAGCACTCACGCCCGCTTACCGCTGGAAAACAGAGGTTTATCGCAATGGCACACTGAATCAGGGCGTGCTCGATGGTGATTTAATCATCAAGGGCTATGGCGACCCCGCATTGAATATCACTGAGTTTTGGCGCCTGTTGCAACAAGTGCAGCAGCAAGGCATCCGTCAGGTCAAAGGCAATCTCATTCTGGACTTGTCCGTGTATGCGCCAGAAGTCAGCCAGCGGCCCGTGCTGGACGACGAGCCCTGGCGTGCCTATAACGCTAATCCGAGCGCCTTGTTGCTCAATGGCCGCAATACCAGTTTCCGTTTTGCGGTCTCTAGTCAGGCCAATAAGCCAGTGGTACAAATCTCGCAAGAATTCGAGTTACCGCAAATCCGTGTGATTAATACCATGCAGACTCGCAAAGGGGCGTGTAACGATTGGCGTGGCGACTTGCATTACAGCATCACGCCGCAAGCGGATGGCGTGACGGTGGCGTTTAGTGGTACCTTGCCTGACCAGTGCGATGAGCGCTACCTGGAGCTAAGCGTGCTTAGCGACACGCAATATGTATTTTTCAGCTTTAAAAAATTGTGGGCGCAATTGGGTGGGCAGTTCAACGGCCAGTTAGTGCTGGCGCCAGCGACGGACGCCAATACACTGGTGACGACCTGGTTATCTCCACCTTTGGATAGCGTGGTGCGCGATATCAATAAGTGGAGCAATAATGTGATGGCGCGCCAGTTGCTGCTGACCATCGGGCAAGAGGCTGGATTTACTCCAGCAGATGAGGCAGGTGCGGCATTGGCGCTTAAACAGGTCTTGCGTCAGCGTGGCTTGCAGTTCCCTGAGCTGGTGCTGGAAAATGGTTCCGGCTTATCGCGCAATGAGCGTATCAGTGCGGAACATTTGGCACAGTTGCTCGTCACAGCCTACCAGCGCCCGCTGATGCCGGTACTTATGGCATCTATGCCCATACTCGGCATGGACGGCACTACCAAAAAGCGCTTGGCAGAGGGGAGTAGCAAAGGCATGGCTTACCTCAAAACTGGCTCGCTGGAGGGGGTGAGCAGCATTGCGGGGTATGTGCAGGATATGGCTGGTAAACGTTATGTGCTGGTGGTGATTGCCAATCACGCGCGTGCTTCTGCAGTACGCGCGGTGCAGGATGCCTTGCTTAAACAATTGATTGAAGGCCGTTAGCCTGTGTCTGATAATTTGTGGTTAAAAACGCGTAAAATAATGGTCGTTTTCTGGGAGTAAATAAGTGAAATCTGCAATCAAACTAATCGGTCTCAGCGTATTGCTGCTGGCCATGACAGGTTGCCAAGCGCAATCTAACTCGTCAAATACGAAGGAATCTGCACAAATGTCTGCCAATGTGACTGAATTACAAAAAATTGATACGGTGGTCGGTTCAGGTCGCGAAGCTGAAGTCGGCTTTAACGTCACCGTGCATTACACCGGCTGGCTGTATGACGCCAGCAAAGAAGACCACAAAGGCCAAAAGTTCGACAGCAGCCTGGACCGTAATTCGCCATTCAATTTCTTTTTAGGTGGCAGCCAGGTCATCGAGGGTTGGGATGTCGGTGTGCAAGGCATGAAAGTGGGAGGCAAGCGTACGCTGATTATTCCTTCTGACATGGGTTATGGCGCACGTGGTGCAGGTGGCGTGATTCCACCGAATGCGGCCTTGGTGTTTGATGTTGAACTGCTGGGCGTGAAATAAAAATAATTCTGTTTATCGCAACAACTTGGTGGGCATGGTGGGCAGCAATACTTTGTGTGGCTTGTGTCTATGGTGCATCGCCCCCAAGTAGAGAATGTTGGCGATAGATAAACACTCAATGATTGGAAAGTCATAATGCAAGTCCAAGTGAAATGGATAGATGGTGTCAGTTTTGTCGGTGAATCCGAAACGGGTCATGCAGTGGTATTAGACGGCGCGCCTGAAAATGGCGGCCGCAATATTGGCATGCGCCCAATGGAAATGTTGCTGATAGGCATGGGCGCGTGTACTTCGTTTGATGTGGTGACCATATTGAAAAAATCCCGTCAGCCGATTGTCGATTGTGTAGCCGAGATTCAGGCGGAACGTGCTGACACGGTGCCTAAGGTGTTCACCAAAATTCACGTGCATTTTGTGGTGACCGGTGAAGGCTTGAATGAGTCACAGGTGGAGCGTGCAGTGAAACTATCTGCTGAGAAGTATTGCTCTGCCAGCATCATGCTGCAAAAGGCGTGTGAGATTACGCACGGTTATGAAATCAAAGCGCCAAGTTTTGAGTAACGGAGTCGCATGAGCATTCCTAAAGGCATGGTAGGCATCCGCCATGTGGCCTTGTTTATCAAAGAGCTTGAGTCTGCGATTGATTTTTATACGCGGATTGTCGGTATGCACATTGAGTGGCAGCCTGATCCAGACAATATTTATTTAAGCAATCATGGCGATGTGTTTGCCTTGCATCGCGTAGATTACAAAGCAGACCCATTGCAGCGACTGGATCATATCGGCTTTGTGCTGACAGATGCGCAGGCCGTGGATGACTGGTATACGCACATGGTCGCCCATGGGGTGCGGATTACCGAGGCGCCAAAAAGTCATCGCGATGGTTCGCGCGGATTTTATTGCCTGGACAGTGTGGGGCATTTGCTGGAGTTTATTTACCACCCGCCTATTACACGCCATTTGCAAAGTGCATGATGTCTGGTGTGTCGGCACATTGACCTTGCCAGATAGTAAAAAAGCCTCCAACGATTGGAGGCTTTTTTATGGCTGCTTGTGCGGGCTTATTCGGTCACAAGCTTGATTGAAAGCGTTTGCTCTTTATCCAGTACATTGAGCAGGCGATCAATATTCGGGTGTTTGCCCGGGTGGTCTTCGGCGTCCTCGGTGTGCTCGGCGTAAAGCGCCAGGCCTTCTACCGCTGCATCGGTATTGATCTCACCAAACACCTTGAACAGGTGATGATAGACCTTGATGGAGCCCTGGGTGCCTGGCTTGTTTTCAAGCACACCAACTGGCTGATTGTTTTCATCATACAGTTCAATGCGTTTCACGTGCTCGGCATTGTCCAGTGTGAGGAGGTTGTCACTAAATTTTTGCATGGTTGACTCTAGGTTACTACAAATCTTACAAGTGATACGCCGTGCGGGTCATCACTTTTGAGGCCAAGCGCATCGCTAGCTTGACCGGGGCAGGTAAGGCGGCACCGCCCAATTGTTCGGCTGTTTGCGCGTGGTGCTCTTCGTCTTCTTTCATCTGAGCGACAATGGCGCGCGAAGCATGATCTTGTGCGGGCAGTTCCTGCAAATGGCTCTGCAAATGTGTTGAGACCTGATGTTCAGTTTCTGCCAAAAAGCCCAGGTTCCATTTGTCGCCCAGCAGGCCTGCTGTGACGCCCAGGCCAAAGCTGGCGCCAAACCACAGAGGATTCAACAGGCTCTTGCGGCCACCCAATTCCTGCATGCGCTGTTCACACCAGGCCAAATGGTCGACTTCATCCCGTGAGGCTTGTTTCAAGGCTTCCACATTGGCTTGGTCACGCGATACCAGTGCCTGGCCGCTATACAGTGCTTGTGCACAGACTTCACCGACATGATTGATGCGCATCAGTGCTGCCGCATGTTTGCGTTCACTCTCCGTGAGTGTCGAGTCAGCGCCGATGTCGGCCGCCGGATAAGGCCGACTGGCAATGGCCGGGCTAAACACCGTGCGCAGGCCCATATCCAGCACATTGATGGCTTTATCCAAGCTTAGTGGAGGTAGGCTCAATGGTGGTAAAGTCAACATGTACGCTTCCTTAGAGTGGCGTCTGCTTACCGAGCTTGGGCTGGTAAGCAGAACAGGCATCATGGTTTCGCTGTGCTTACTTTAGCAGGTTCTTGCGACTTCTGAACTGGCAAGCCTTTTAACAAGTTCATGGCTTGCGTGAACTGGAAGTCATCTTTGCTGGCTGGTTCAATCGGGCCGCGTGTTTCAGCATGCTTCTCTTCTTTCAGCTTTTCAGCGGCTGCACGAGATTTTGCTTCATCCGCTGCTTTGCTGTCCACATTGCCTTTGGCATCGGTCGGGTTAGACAGGTGACGTTTCAGGTCGGCTTCATGCAAGCTCAGGCTTGGATCAGAACCGTCATCTACCGTGATATCCGGCACAATGCCCTTGGCCTGAATCGAACGGCCGTTAGGGGTAAAGTAACGTGCTGTCGTCAGTTTGATGGCGCTGCCGTTATTCATCGGCAGAATGGTTTGTACTGAACCCTTACCAAAGCTCTGGATACCCATGATGGTGGCGCGCTTATGGTCTTGCAAGGCACCGGCCACAATTTCAGATGCAGAAGCAGAACCGGCGTTAATCAGCACCACGATAGGCACAGACTTGAACTCTTCAGGCAAGTCTTTCAGGTAATCTGATTTGCCGCGACGCGCATAATCCATAGGCGTTGCATTCAGGCGCATTTTGGAATCGACTACACGTCCTTCTGTGTACACCACCAGGTCATCTTTAGGTAAAAATGCGGCCGATACACCAACGGCTGCATCCAGCAAACCACCAGGGTTGTTACGCAGGTCGAGTACCAGGCCTTTCAGTGGCGTTTTGTTTTCAGTCTGCAAGCTTTTCAACGCTTTGGCCAGGTCTTCACCGGTGCGTTCCTGAAACTGTGTGATGCGGACATAGCCATAGCCTTGTTCAATCCATTTGTTTTTCACGCTTTGTGATTTGATGATGGCGCGGGTCAAGGTGAAAGTGAGTGGTTTGTCCTCGCCTTTGCGAATCACCGTCAACACGATTTTGGTATCCGGTGTGCCGCGCATGCGTTTCACTGCATCGTTAAGTGTCAGGCCACGCACCTGGGTGTCATCCAGTTTCATGATCAGGTCACCAGACTTCAGGCCTGCTTTGTAAGCAGGGCTGTCTTCAATCGGTGTCACTACTTTGACCAGGCCGTCTTCCATGGCAACTTCAATGCCCAGGCCGCCAAACTCACCTTGTGTGCCTGCCTGCAGTTCTTTGTAAGCATCGGCATCCATAAACGTAGAGTGCGGGTCCAGGCCTTGCAACATGCCGGACAATGCCTCGTTGATCAGTTTCTTGTCTTCTACCGGTTCAACGTAGTCAGATTTAACTTTAGCGAACACTTCGGCAAATACACGCAACTCATCGATAGGCAGTTGCGACACGGAGGTTCTGTCTGCCCAGGCGGAAATGTTGATACTCACCAGGATACCTACAAACACGCCTGCACCCAGCAAGCTGAATTTTTCTAATTTGGAACGCATACCATGCCTTGTGTGATCAATTAAGCGAAGAATATTACTTTAATAAGAGTCAAGTTGCATCTGTTGATGACAGCCTGTTTGCAGAGAGTGGACAGAACGCTGTTAAGTTCATTTTCCGCTATTTCAATAAAATTGACTATACTCTTCACGCAAATAAATGTTTAGAGTGAAATATGCAAAAGCCTATCGTAGAAATTGAGTTTTGTACACAGTGCCGTTGGTTGTTGCGCGCCGCCTGGCTGGCGCAGGAGTTGTTGACGACGTTTGATACCGATTTAAAATCGGTGAGCCTGGTGCCGGGGACCGGCGGTGTTCTTGAAGTGCGTTGTGATGGCGCCGTGATTTTTTCACGCAAAGAAGCCGGGCGTTTTCCCGAGGCCAAAGAACTGAAGCAATTAATCCGCGACCTTATCGATCCAGAGCGCTCGCTGGGGCATAGTGATACGCCAGTGAAAGGTGCTGGCGAGTAAAGGTAGTGAGTAAACGCGTGCTGTGCAGAGAGGCGTTATTTTGACGCTTCTACTTCCATGCGCTTGGCGCCGTTGTAGCGAGTGCTCCAGTAGCGTTCGTCCATGTTTTCAATACGCACTTTGGCGCCCGCTCTCGGGGCGTGAATAAACTGATTGTTGCCGACGTAGATGCCGACATGCGAAAACGCTGATTTCAATGTGTTGAAAAATACCAGGTCGCCGGGCTGTAATTCTTCGCGTTTGACGGTATTGCCCATTTCGCTAATGGTGCGTGCCGAGGGCGGCAGGGAAATCTGGGCAGCGTGTTTAAATACATATTGCACGAAGCCACTGCAATCAAAGCCGGTTTCCGGGCTGCGGCCGCCATATTTATAGTCAACGCCAGTCAGGCTCAGGGCGCGAATCATGATTTCTTCCACTTTTTCTGACCAGGAACCCGCAATGCCGGACTGGCTTTCCATCACTTGCTCTTGTGAGTAGCTGTAAGCGTTTTGCCAGCGCTTATCATCGCCGGGCGCGGCGACACTTTTGCATTGGCATAACAGCATGCTGACCAGTAAAGCAGCCAGCCGAATAAATGATTTATTCATCACAATCAAGGGCTTGGATAAGAGGATTTTTGGTGACACAGAAGTGACTACGGCCTAAACCTTGCCATACTTTAACAGCATGCGCAAGTTTTTTAGCCTTTTTGCTGCTGTTGTGGCTGCTTTTAATCGATGTAATTCTTGAAAAATGCTTGTCTGATTTATTCTGGCTCGTGGGATAATTAGCGTATGTCTTTACAGCAACAGGTCAGTTCCGCGTTTTTAGAGAATGGGTGTTTGGCGCAAGCCATGCCTGATTTCCGCAGCCGTCCGCAACAGCAGGAAATGGCACAAGCGATTGCTGAAGCCATTGAACAGCAGCAGCAATTGGTGGCCGAGGCGGGCACCGGTACCGGTAAAACGTATGCTTACCTGGTACCTGCCTTATTGTCTGGCGGTAAGGTGATTATTTCTACCGGCACCAAAACCCTGCAAGACCAATTGTATCAACGCGACCTGCCCGCAGTGCGCGAAGCACTTAAAGTGCCAGTGACGGTGGCCATGCTTAAAGGCCGCGCCAACTATATCTGCCACTACCATTTGCAACGCGCCAGCCAGGAAGGCCGCTTTCAGTCGCGCGAAGATGCGCAATACATTCCCATCTTGCAAAGCTTTGCCGAGAACAGCACAAGTGGCGATAAAGCTGAACTGGTTGAAGTCCCTGAACAGGCGACCGTCTGGCAGCAGGTCACCTCTACGCGCGATAATTGCGTGGGTCAGGATTGCCAGTTTTACAAACAATGTTTTGTGATGGAGGCGCGCAAGCAAGCTCTCGCCGCCGATGTGGTGGTGGTCAATCACCACCTGTTTTTTGCCGATGTCATGTTGCGTGATGAAGGCGTCGCCGAGTTATTGCCTAGCGCCAATACCGTGGTGTTTGACGAAGCGCACCAATTGCCGGAAGTCGCCGGCCTGTTTTTTGGTGAAGATATTTCCACCTCACAATTGATGGACCTGGCGCGTGATAGCCAGATGGCCTACCTGACGCTGGCCAAAGACTGCGTGCCGCTGAGTGAGGCTGTGCCGCCACTGGAGAAAGCCTGCCGTGATTTCAGGTTGGTATTCCAGTTTGAAGGTGCGCGCATGCCGGTGCAGAAAGCGCAATCATTAAAGAACTTTGATGATGCTTACCAACGGTTGCTGGAAACGTTGAGCACCCTGACCGCAGTGCTCGAAACACAAGCAGGGCGAGATCCTTTGCTCGAAAAATGCTGGCAACGTGGCGAGGCGCTGTTGGCCTTGCTTGAGGCCTGGTTAAAAGGTAATCATGCCAATCTGGTACGCTGGGTCGAAGTATTCAGCCAAAGTGTGCAATTACACGCGACGCCACTCAGTGTGGCCGATGGTTTTGGCAAGCAACTCAATGCGCAGCCGCGCGCCTGGATTTTTACTTCCGCGACGCTGGCGGTGAAAAGTGACTTTACCCACTACCAAGGCCAGATGGGCTTGCTGGCGGCACAGACCAAACATTGGCAAAGCCCGTTTGATTATGGCCAGCAGGCCTTGCTCTACGTGCCCTCCGGCATGCCTGAGCCCAACAGCAGCGCGTACACGGCGGCAGTCGCGGCCATGAGTTTGCCAGTATTGCAAGCCAGCCGCGGTCGTGCCTTTGTGTTGTGCACCTCGCTCAAAGCCATGCGCGAAGTGCATGCGCTGCTTAAGCAGGCATTTGAAGAGCAAGGCATGGACTATCCGCTGCTTATGCAAGGCGAGAGTAACCGCACCGAATTGCTGGATAGATTCCGCGCCCACGGCAACGCCGTGCTGGTCGGCTCGCAAAGTTTCTGGGAAGGTGTGGATGTGCGTGGTGAAGCCTTGTCATGCGTCATTATCGACAAGTTGCCATTTGCGCCGCCAGACGACCCGGTGCTTTCTGCGCGCATCGAAAAAATGAACGCCGAAGGCAAAAATGCTTTTATGGACTATCAATTGCCTTATGCCGTGATCACGCTCAAGCAAGGTGCCGGGCGCCTGATTCGCGATGAGCAGGATTTCGGTGTGCTGATGATTTGCGATCCGCGCCTGGTCGATAAACCTTATGGGCGCCGTATCTGGCAAAGCCTGCCACCCTTCAGGCGCACCCGCGTGCAGCAAGAAGTGGATGACTTTTTTACTTACATCAATAACGCCCTGCAAGCATGATCACGATCGCCGCCCACGAGTACACACTCAGCGCCATACGTGCACAAGGGGCGGGTGGTCAAAACGTCAATAAAGTCTCTTCAGCCATCCATCTGCGCTTTGATATTCACAGCTCTAGCCTGAGTGAAGTGATTAAAGCACGGTTGTTGCATAGCACAGACCAACGCATCACGGCGGAAGGTGTGCTGGTGATCAAAGCCCAGCAATACCGTACGCAAGAGGCCAATAAACGGGATGCGATTGCACGGTTGCATGAGGTTGTACGTGCGGCTAGCCATGTGCATGCGGTGCGCTATGCGACACGGCCGACGCTGGCATCGAAGAAACGGCGGGTAGCGGGGAAGATGCAACGTGGGGTGGTGAAGCAGGGGCGGGGTAGGGTTGTTGGGGATGATTGATAATAAGGTCATTCTTTCTACGCTTATTGGTAAGGCTGCTTTTCGCCTTGTTGGCGAGTTACTTTTCTTTGCTTGCACAAAGAACAAGTAACCAAAAGAAATGCACCCCAGCTTCCACTTGATTCCTGTGCTACTCGGTTTGTCGGGCGGCCATCGAAACTCGCCCTGGCTGCTTGCACAAAACGCAAGCCACTGCGGAGCTCAAACAGCCGATGGCCGACTACCCCCGCCAACCCTGCGTTGCTCGGCGCGGCAGATGGAGACCCCGAACACCAACTGAGCGCAACCATTCTTGGTGGTTATCGGCAAAGCTGAAGAATTATGCTTCCGTTAAATTTTCACTAATGGTCGTTTGGCGAGATCAATCCCATTCATCACGCTGAGTAGCGGAGACAAAATAAGGAAGAAGGGAGCGACTGTTTGAGCACCGCGGCGGCTTGCGCAGTGTGCAAGCTGCTAGGGCGAGTTTCGTGACCGCTTATTTTGTTGAGCAACGCAAGGAAGCCGCAGGCCGTGATGGCTGGGTGCCCTCCTCTTTGGTTACTTTCTGAGGGGCAAGCATCAGAAAGTGACTCGCCTAGAGGCGAAAGAAAAAAGCCACCCAAACTGCCTAAGCGTTAAGGTGGCTTTCTAGTGCCATGAAGGAACTCAGTGCGAGTTCATTTCTGCGTATTACGATCTGTAATCCGCATTAATCTTCACATAATCATAAGAAAAGTCGCAGGTCCACACCGTGGCATCAGTATCGCCACGATTCAACACCACGCGCACCAGAATATCGCTTTCCTTCATCACGGCTGCGCCTTGTTCTTCAGCATAACTCGCTGCACGACCGCCTTTTTCGGCGACCAATACATCACCCAGATATAGCTGCATGGTGTTCACGTCCAGGTCATCAATGCCCGCGTAGCCAATTGCGGCCAAGATGCGGCCCAGGTTTGGGTCTGAGGCGAAAAATGCGGTTTTAATCAGCGGCGAGTGGGCGATGGCGTAAGCGACTTTGCGGCATTCTTCTTCATTTTTACCCGCTTCAACCTGGATAGTCATAAACTTGGTGGCGCCTTCACCGTCGCGCACAATGGCTTGTGCCAGTTCTGTTGCGACTTCGGTCAGCGCATCACGCAAGGTTACAAAATCAGCGCTTTGCTCGTTGATGACTGCGTTGCCTGCCTGGCCGGTGGCCATCAGAATCAGGCTGTCGTTGGTGCTGGTATCGCCATCGACCGTGATGCAGTTAAATGATTTATTCACGGCGTGCTGGATGATGCTGTCGAGCGCGGCCTGGCTGATGGCGGCATCGGTGGCGATATACCCCAGCATGGTGGCCATATTGGGGTGGATCATGCCGGAACCTTTGCTGATACCAGTAATTGTGACTGGTTTGCCGTCAATGATTAATTGACGTGAAGTACCTTTGGCCACAATGTCGGTGGTCATAATCGCTTCTGCGGCATTCAGCCAGTTGTTTTCTTGCAAGTTGTCGACAGCCGGGGCGATGCCTGCCAGCAGTCTTTCCATTGGCAGGGTTTCCAGAATCACGCCAGTGGAGAAGGGCAATACTTGTTCTGGGCTGATGTTGAGTGCTTGTGCGACGCCGATACAGCTGGCGCGGGCATCGTCAAGGCCTTGCTGGCCGGTGCCTGCGTTGGCACAGCCGGTATTCACCAACAGCGCGCGGATGCCTTTGTTATGCTGCAAATGCTGTTTGCAGACCGTCACGGGCGCCGCACAAAAGCGGTTAAGCGTAAACACGCCAGAGACACTGCTGCCCTCAGGCACAGTGATGACCAGCACATCTTTGCGGTTGGGTTTGCGAATATGCGCCTGGGCAAAACCCAGTTGTACGCCTTTGACGGGCAATAACGTTTCGGCAGCAGGGGCAGACAGTTTGACGGGCATTCGATTTCTCACATGGATTTAGTTTTTAAGCAGCTTGATATTTTACAAGAGAATTGTGACGGAAAACGTTTTCAGTTGGGGTGATAAGCACACATGTAGGTAGCACGGTTTTAAATTACTGCTAGTGCTGTGGTAACCTTTAATTGTTAAAACTTAACAGGTAAGCAAGTTTTGACGGTCGATTAATCTTAATAAAAATGGAAGAAAAATGAGAAGAGTAGTTTCGATAGTATTGATGCTTGGGCTTGTCGGGTGTGCGACAGTACAAAAGCCCGTTGCTTTGGATAATCATTTCTGGGAGAACCGTAAACCGGTGATTGGACTGGCGAAAACAACAGTACCAAAACCGGATGCATTTATGACGGGTAATATGGGTTTGCTGGATATAGCTATTAATCGTGGTAACGCAAAGTCGCTGGTGACGCATCTGGAAAAGCTTGATACATCCAAGGTGCAAGCAATGGATAGCGAATTTGTGGCGCAATTGCAGGCTAGAGGATTTCAGGTTAAAAAGATTGATCAGACGATCGATTTACAAAAGATGCAGAAGTTTTCCGGTAAGTCTGAGACTGTTCAATATGCGGAGTACGACTTCCGTAGCTTGAAATCGAATGATGTTGATTATGTGTTGCTGTTGGCCGTCGAACGGGTTGGTACGATTAGAAACTATTATGGATTTATGCCTACCGGTGCCCCAATGGCTGATTTCAAGTACAAGGGTTTTTTGGTTGATTTAAATACAAACGAACTCAAGTGGTACGTGGATGATGTGAGCAACATGCCTATTTCTGAGCCTTGGGATCAAGCGCCCGGCTTTCAGAATGTCACTACCGCTGTGAGTACCAATGTGGATCGAGGGATTGATAGTCTTGGTAACGCCTTTTTTGGCGGTAATTTGAAGTAATTAAGGCGCTGCTTGACTAATGATTTGTGATTTAGGGATTGAAATGAGTTGAGCAGCATCGTGTGCAAACATTCGGCCAGCAATCCGGTCGGATGTTTCCACCAACGGAAATAAATTGTTTTTGGTTGTTTTACCGGAATGCGTGTCAATAAAAGAAACTTCTCTGGCAATGGATTCCGGCCCGGTTTTCCAAGTTTTGTCCAGAAAGTCTTGGGTGAACATGTCAACAGATGCTTGTACGCCATCTCTGATGGATTGCTTCAGGCGCTCACCATCGTTTTGCGTCCAACTTGTTTTTAACAGGCTTTTGTCCTGGCTGATGACCTGATGAGAGATGTATTTGATCTCGGATAAATAGAACGGATTGACTTTATCTTTCATCCATAAGCGGGGGCTGGTTTCAAAGCAAAGCGATTGAAGCTTGCTATCAAAGTAGATGCGGTTTTCGAAGGTTAGGATGTAGTTTTGTTTGATTCTGACAAGTAATCCTGCCTGATTGAGTGTATTTCTGGACTCTACACTTTCAAACTCGAATTGCGCAAGTGTAAGTCGTTCCGATAACGTGCGTTTTAACGCTAAACTAAACTCCTGACTAATGTCTATTGTTTGCAGTATTGCGCTGAGCTCTGCAGTAAACCTGGCTGTTGCGTCATTTTCTTTTGAGTTTTGACTGTTGATGATGCTGGTTGCAATCAGCGCTCCGACCAAGGATGAGATGGGGTCCGCGCCTGGGACCTGGGGTGTCGTAATATATGCCGCGTTGTGGCGCGATACAGGAAAAATGCTGAATTTACTTGTATGCGTCATGACATGTAACGTATCGACTTTTTCTAAAAACGCCGGAATGTCCATCGCAATCGAATGCTGATAACTTATTTCTTCAGCATTGATTGTGGTTGTCAGTGCGATGAGCAATAACGCTATGTGTTTTGGAAAGCGCATATTGAGGCCTTTCAATTATGCACGGCGCCAAGTAGTACCTTGCGCAGAGTCTTCCAATACGATGCCTGCATCGGCCAGCTCTTTGCGGATACGGTCAGCTTCAGCGTAATTTTTGGCTGTTTTGGCAGCAATGCGCGCTGCGATCAGGCTTTCGACGTCGAGCGTGCCGTCGCTTTCGCCTTGCATAAAGCTTTCCGGGTCACGTTGCAACAGGCCGATAATCGCAGCCAATTGTTTCAATAATGCGGCAGTAGCGGCGGATTTGTCTTTGTTTAAATCGTTGGCGAGTTCAAATAAGACGGCGATGGCTTCTGGTGTATTGAAGTCGTCGTCCATGGCGGCCTTGAATTTGGCGGCCTGTGGCTGATCCCAGTTGATGGCGCTGTCAGCAGCGTCTATGCCACGCAATGCGGTATACAGGCGCGTCAAAGAGGCTTTGGCGTCGTCCAGGTGTTTGTCGGAGTAGTTGAGCGGGCTGCGGTAATGTGCGCGCAGAATGAAGAAGCGCACGACTTCCGGGTCATATTTTTCCAGCACTTCACGGATGGTGAAGAAGTTGCCCAGGGATTTGGACATTTTTTCGTCATCAACGCGGATAAAGCCGTTGTGCATCCAGTAGTTGGCCATGGTGCAGCCATGGGTGGCTTCGGATTGGGCGATTTCGTTTTCGTGGTGCGGGAACTGCAAGTCCTGGCCGCCGCCATGGATGTCAAAGTGCGCACCAAGGTGTGCCGCGCTCATGACTGAGCATTCAATATGCCAGCCCGGGCGGCCATTCCCCCAGGGCGATTCCCAGTAAGGTTCGCCCGGCTTCACCGATTTCCATAATACGAAGTCCAGCGGATCTTGCTTGAAGGTGTCGACATCGACGCGTTCGCCTGCGCGCAGGTCCTCCAGTGATTTGCCGGACAGTTTGCCGTAGTCGTTGAAACTACGCACTTTGTAAAACACATCGCCATTGCTGGCCTGGTAGGCAAAGCCTTTTTCTATGAGCTGGCTAATCATGTCCAGCATGCCTTGCACGTGCTCGGTGGCGCGTGGCTCAATGTCGGGGCGGATAATGCCGAGTTTGGCCGAGTCTTCATCCATTGCGGTAATAAAACGCTGCGTCAGGCTTTGGATGCTTTCGTTGTTTTCATTGGCACGTTTGATGATTTTGTCGTCAATATCGGTGATATTGCGTACGTAAGTCACTTTATAGCCGCTGGTGCGAAACCAGCGTGCCACCATGTCAAACACCACCATGACGCGTGCGTGGCCCAGATGGCAAAAGTCATATACGGTCATGCCGCAGACGTACATGCTGACGGTTTTTTCTGTGATGGGCTGGAAGACTTGCTTGCTGCGGGAAAGGGTGTTGTGTAGTTTTAACATGCTAACGAAATGTAAAAAGGATTAATGCGTGATAAAATTAGCAGAAATATTGTAGTGTTTAATTTATGTTAACACGTGTGGTGCTTTTTGTTTTTGCGTCGGCGAGGGTTGCCATTGCTTGATTGTTTGTTGTCAGGTAAACCACGCAGGACACAAATTGGTGCTGAATCATCGTGTAATAATCACCTAAATACGCACTGTCTCTTGTACAATCCAAGTATAACATACTGCTAAAAATCAACGATTGCTCAGGTAATAAACTCATGAACGCAACATTAAAAAAATCTTTGCTGGTGTTGGCTGTCCTTTTAAGCCAGGTCGCCTTGTCTCATTCTACTTTTGCGGGCCAAACCAATGTGGAACTACGTGAGATCAACCAGTTGTCCGAGCAGGGCAACCAGGCGGCCGCTTTGGAGCGTGTGAATAATTATCTGTCTGCCAACCCTAAAAACGCTGAAGCCATGTTTATGCGTGGCGTGATTCTGGTAGAACTGGGTAAGCGCGATGAGGCGATCAAGTCATTTACCGAACTCACTGAAAAATACCCTAACCTGCCTGAGCCTTATAACAATCTGGCCGTGCTGTATGCGGATCAAGGTCAGTATGATAAAGCCAGAAAAGCGCTGGAATCTGCGATCAAAACGCATCCTAGCTACGCCACTGCGCATGAGAATCTGGGCGATATTTATGCACGTTTGGCATCAGAAGCTTATGACAAGGCGCTAAAGCTTGATACTTCCAATAGCCGTGCGCAAAGCAAGCTGGCCATGATTACCGATTTGTTCGGTGGCAAGCGTACTGTGGCACGTACTACAGCGACTGTGCCGCCTGCGCCAGCAGCCACTACGCCTGCGGTGACCCCGCCGCCAGTCAATACTGCGGTAGTGAATCCGCCTTCAGCAGCGCAGCCATCGACACCGCCAACGGTTACACCGCCTGTGGTCGCTGAGACCAAAAAACCAGCGGTGGTTGAATCCAAGCCTGTGGAAGCAAAGCCAGCCACTGATCACCAGGAACGTGTCGTGCTGGATGCTGTGAATGCCTGGGCAGATGCGTGGGCAGCACAAAATGTAGACAAGTATCTGGATAGCTACGCCAAAGACTTTAAAACACCAGCAGGCGAATCACGCAAGCAGTGGGAGTCTACCCGTCGTGATCGCGTCAGCCGCCCAAGCAAGATTTCAGTCAAGCTGAGTAATCTGGCAGTTAAAATCGAGAGTGACAGTGCAGCCAAAGTGACCTTCCGTCAGGCCTATAAAGCCACTGGCCTGGATGCAAACTCGAACAAAACACTGAATCTGGTGAAAGAGGGCGGTCGCTGGTTAATTCAGCAAGAGCGCGTCGGTAAGTTCTAAAGTTGTTCTAAGCTAAATTAAAGCGTGCGCTGTTCGATGGCACGCCTTTAAAATCGCTAAATAAGGGGCGAATTTGGCTGGTTAAGCGCGCAAGATTTTAATTAAACAAATGTATAATATCGGTATGAGGAGTTTAAGAAAGTACTGCTATATTGCGTTTGTCAGTGCTGCGTTATTGCCTTGGAATGCAACCGCGGTTAACCACGAAGCGTTAACTGCGCGTTTGTTCGTCCAAAATAAAAACACCAATGCGGTTGAACGCATGTTGGTGCAAACTCTGCAATCGATTAAAGAAGGCCGTTTGCAACAGGCGCTGGATTATGTTGACCAGTTGCTGACGATCTCTCCCAACTTTGCCCTTGCCCATCTGATTCATGGCGATTTGCTTTCTGCCAAAGCCAGGATTCTAAACAGTTTTGGTGATGCTAATACGGCAGATGTCACCCGCATTCAGGATTTCAAAGAAGAAGCTGAAATCCGTATCCGCAATTATTTTGACCGTAACCGTGGCTTGACCCAGCCCAATATGCTGGTGGAGTTGTCAGAAAAGCAAAGCCACGTCCTGTTTGTCGATACCGCGCGTTCACGCCTGTATGTCTATGAAAAAGGGCAGGGCGATGTGTTGCGCTATGTCGCTGATTATTATGTCACTATCGGTAAAAACGGTATCGGCAAAAAAGACCAGGGTGACAAGCGTACGCCAATAGGCGTTTATTTTGCCTCGCGTAAACTTAATCGCCCCTTGCCGGACTTGTATGGCGATGCAGCGTATCCGCTCAATTATCCAAACGAGATTGACAGCTACGAACGCAAGACTGGTTCCGGTATTTGGATACATGGCACGCCCAGGGATACTTACAGCCGTCCGCCGCGTGCCAGTGATGGTTGTGTGGTGTTGTCCAACCCTGACATGAAAGCCCTGCAAGAAGTGTTGCAGGCGGGCAATACGCCGGTCGTGATTGGTGTCAATTTTCAGTGGGTGAATCCAGATTCTGTGCGACATCAGGACCGTCACAAAGCGGATCTTAAATCAGCGATCGAACAGTGGCGTAAAGACTGGGCCGCACAAAATACCGACGCTTACCTGTCTCATTACACCAGCGACTTCTTCTATTCTGAAGGCGATTTGTCCAGATGGACGAGTTACAAGCGCCAGATTCAAGCGGCCAAGCCCAAGGTGAGCGTCAACTTGTCTGAGGTGAGCATGTTCACTTATCCTAACTCCAAGCGAAATATGGTGGTCGTAGACTTTGAGCAGGAATATGTGAGCGCTGCATTACGTAATGTCATGAAAAAACGACAATACTGGGTGCAGGAGAATGGTGAATGGAAAATTTTGTACGAAGGATCAGCGTGATGCGTGTGTTGTCTTGGGTATTAGGGTGTTGCTTGTTGGCCGCAGTGGGTGTGGCGAATGCGGCAACGCAAGTGCTGTTTGAAACCAATCAGGGTAACTTTGCGGTTGAGGTGTATGCTGACAAAGCGCCTAAAACGGTGGAAAACTTTTTGCAATATGTGAAAGACGGTTTTTATACCAATACCATTTTTCACCGTGTGATTGGCCGTTTCATGATCCAGGGCGGCGGTTTTGACCGTGAGCTGACAGAAAAACCAACCCGCGCACCGGTTATCAATGAAGCTGGTAACGGCCTGGTCAACCAGACCGGCACCATCGCCATGGCGCGGACGCAAGATCCTAACTCAGCCACTGCGCAATTTTTTGTCAATGTCGCTGATAACCAGTTTCTGGATTACAGCAGCCCGGAACCGGACAGAATCGGTTACTGTGTGTTTGGTAAAGTAGTGTCTGGCATGGACGTAGTGTTTAAAATAAGCAATTTGCCTACTGGCAACCAACGCGGCTTTTCAGATGTGCCGATTCGGTCGGTCATCATTAAACGTGCAACGATAGTGACTAGCAAGTAACGGTTAGCAAATCACTATCATCATCCTCAATAAACGGAGAATATTTTGGTCAAACTGACTACCAATTTTGGCGATATTACGATTGAACTCAACGCAGAAAAAGCCCCGATTACCGTGGCTAACTTTTTGAGCTACGTTGAAAAAGGTTTTTATGATGGCGTGATTTTTCATCGCGTGATTAACGACTTCATGATTCAGGGTGGCGGTTTTGACACCAACATGAAGCAAAAAGCGACTGACGCAACCATCAAAAACGAGGCTGACAATGGCTTGTCTAACGACAAATACACCTTGGCCATGGCGCGTACCATGGTGCCGGATTCAGCGTCTGCACAATTCTTTATCAACGTGAAAGATAACGACTTCCTCAATTTCACTGCACCAACCAGCCAGGGTTGGGGTTACTGTGTCTTCGGTAAAGTGGTAGAGGGCATGGACGTGATCGACAAGATCAAAGCCGTACCAACGACCAATCGCGCTGGCCACCAGGATGTGCCAGTGGAACCAGTGATCATTGAAAAAGCTGTTGTGGTTGCCTAAGGCATGACCACATGGATCATTTCTGATCTGCACTTATGTGCGCAAAGGCCTGCGGTAACGCAGGCTTTTTTGCATTGGTTGCGGACGGAAGTTACGACGGCTGAAGCGCTGTATATCCTCGGTGATTTTGTTGAAGTGTGGGTGGGCGATGATATTCTCGCTGACCCGCAGCATGGCGCGGAGTTTGTACCGATTGTGCAAGCATTGCGTGCGCTCTCGGACCAGGGCGTGAAGTTATACTTTATGCATGGCAACCGTGATTTCTTAATTGGCCAAGGTTTTGCGCAAGCCAGTGGCTTGCAATTGTTGCCTGATCCAACCTTACTGACATTAGGCGAAACACGCATTCTTTTGAGCCATGGTGATGCCTTGTGTACCGACGATGTGGCTTACCAGCAGTTCCGCAGCCAGGTACGCACACCGCAATGGCAGCAGGCTTTTCTCGCACAGCCGCTTGCCGCCCGATTGGCCTTTGCCGAACAGGCGCGCCAGCAAAGTACACAAAACAAGGCGATGCACGCCCAAACCACGCAACCCATGGATATTATGGATGTGAATGCAGCAGCTGTGCTGGCTTTGCTGCGCCAGTATGATTACCCGGATGTGTTGTTACATGGTCATACGCATAGACCAGGCCGTCACCGGCTGGAGATTGATGGGCATGTCTGCGAGCGCATGGTGCTCGGCGACTGGCATGATCAGGCGGTTTGCGCCCGCTGGGACCAACATGGTTTGCAGCTATCCCTCTTATCGCTGACTTAAGTGCAGGCAAGCGCCACGCCACGATAGTGCAGAAAAAGCGCCATTTAGGCAGTTAATTCATATCATGGCAGCGCAGCGCAGGCTGTTAAACTGGTGATATTGCTATTCAATGTCCGATTGATGTTATTGTTTTTGCGCTATCAGTGTTAGACGTGTTTAGATGCTTCATATTTAAAAATCGTTTTTGGTTTGGAAATTGCTTTTAATGCTGCCAGGACTTTCCACTTACCGCGAACGCATTCTTTTTAGTCTGGCCTTGGTGTTGATCTACATCATCACCGGCAAGCTGGGCTTGATGCTGGCCGTCCCTCCCGGGTATGCCTCCGCCATTTTTCCGCCCGCTGGTATCGCGATTGCGGTGACCTTTGTCGTCGGGCTGCGCGCACTGCCTGCGATCTTTGTCGGATCGTTGATGCTCAACCTTTGGGTCGGTTATAGCGGTAGCCATCATTTCAGTTGGATAGGGCTGGCCGTCGCGCTGTTGATTGCAATCGCTTCCACACTCCAAGCATTATGCGGCGGCACATGGCTACGGCGTAAAATTTCTTATCCCACCACACTGGATGCGCCCAGGGAAGTCATTTCTTTTCTACTCTATGCACCACTGATTTGTCTGGTCAGTGCCAGCCTGTCGGTTGCCGGTTTGTTTGCGCTAGGCCTGGTCGATCAGCAGAGCGTTGTCACCAGTTGGTTGTCGTGGTGGGTAGGCGACTTTCTGGGACTGGTGGTGATGTTGCCATTAACACTAGTTGTCCTCGGCCAGCCGCGAAAATTGTGGAGAAAGCGCCTGCACACAGTCGCAGTGCCTATGCTCATATTGTTTGCCTTGCTGGTGTTGGCTTTTATTACAGCCAGTAAGTGGGAGCGTAAAGAGTCGCTGACTGAATTTGAGGGCCTTGCCAGCCAGTTATCCGAGCAATTGCGCGTGCGACTGGAGTCACAAGAGGCCGTGCTGGCGCAAATCAGTGCCTTGTTTACTTACCAGCAGTCAGATGTGAGGCAGGAGGACTTTCACAACTTTGTCAAAGTGACGCTGGATAAATACCCGATGATTTATGCTCTTGAGTGGGTACCCAAGGTGAGCCATGCCAAGCGCGACAGTTTTATCGCAGAAATGCAGACTGAGTTTCCGGGGTTTGAGATCAAAGAGCCTGGTGCAGATAACCAATGGCATCCTGCCAGAGCACGTTCTTATTATTTTCCATTGACCTATATTGAGCCAGCCACTGTGCAGTCGCAACGCGTGGTCGGCTTTGATCTGGCTTCGATGGATAATCGTAAAATCACCCTTTTGCAGGCGTTTAAGCAAAACCGGGCAGTTGTGACTTCGCCAATCAAGCTCTATGTGGGCTCGGGTCGCCAAGATGGTTTGCTGTTGATGTATCCCGTGCATGGGCACCGCTATGATGGTGTTGTGCAAACGGTGCTGATTTCCAAAGATTTTTTTGGGGCATTGTTTTCGCGGTCACAATCACTGCTGAATGTGCGGTTGATTGAAAAAGAAAGCCAGGCGGTGCTTTATGCCGCAACGACAGATCAGTCGTCTGATATTGTCTTTAGCCGGGATTTCAGGTTCGGTGATAAGCATTACCGGCTCGACCTCTCGCCATCTGCCCGCTATTACGCTCAGCATAGAGGCTGGCAAAGCTGGAGTATGCTGGCGGTGGGTATCTTCTGTACCGGGCTGGTCGGCGCCATTTTGTTGATGGGGACTGGCTATACGGCCAGGGTGGTGGCGCAAGTGAATGAGAAAACGCTGGCGCTCAAGGAAAGTGCGGCCAGGTTCCAGGAGATCACTGACACCTTGGGTGAGGGGATTTATGTGACCGATATGTCGGGCTTGATCACGTTTGTCAATCCCGAGGCATTGCGTTTGCTTGGTTGGCGCAAGCACGATTTGCTGGGTAAAAATGCGCATGCCCTGTTCCATTATCAAAAAGTCGATCACTCACATTATGCCGAGCATGAGTGTTTGCTATGTAATGTCATGAACAGCGGGCAGGCGCTGAAAACTTCAGACGAAGTGCTGTGGCGGCGCGATGGTCGGCCTATTCATATTGATGTGACCTCGGTGCCGATTGTTCGTGATGGCAAAGTCAGTGGTGCTGTGGTGGTATTTGATGATATCAGCAGCCGCAAAAAGACAGAGTCAGCGCTACGCGCCAGTGAGAAAAGCTTTCGCGAGATTATGGAGTTTGCACCGATTGGCATGGCGATTGTCTCGCTGGAAGGCCGCTTTACTAAGGTCAACCAGGCCTTGTGCAACATCGTCGGTTATAGCAACGACGCGCTGGTGGCAACCACCTTTCAGGAAATCACCCATCCTGACGACTTGGCCACCGATTTGGATTATGTGCAGCAGTTGCTGGATGACAAGATAAATGCCTATCAGATGGAAAAGCGTTATATCCGTCGTGATAAAGCGGTGGTGTGGGTGCAATTGTCGGTGTCTATTTTCCGTGATGAGGAAAATGCACCGCAATATTTTATTGCCCAGATTGAGGATATTACGGCGCGCAAACATCAATATGACGAGGTCACGCAAGAGGCTTATTTTGATGCATTGACTGGCTTGCCCAATCGCCGGATGTTGCTTAGCAGGTTGCATCAGGTGCATGCGCGCTTGCCGCATGCGAAGCAGGCAGCTGCTTTACTGTTCCTGGATATCGACCATTTCAAGCAGATTAACGATACGCTAGGCCATGATGTCGGTGATGCGATTTTAAAAGAGGTCTCCACGCGGCTGCAGGGCTGTTTGCGGCAAAGCGATACGGTGTCCAGGCTGGGTGGTGACGAGTTCGTGATTCTATTGCCAGAGCTCACGCAACGTGACGATGCTGAGCATGTGGCACAAAAAATCCTGAATAGCTTTGTATTGCCCGTGCAAGTGAATGAACGCAGCGTTCATATTGGCGTCAGTGTCGGTGTGGCTGTCTGTGCCGCAGGGGGGCAGGTGGCGGTGGCGGAGTGGATGAAACAGGCCGATACAGCGATGTATGAAGCTAAAGGAGCAGGTCGCAATGGGTACCATGTGTATTCTGCATAGCATGCTCACGCTGAGCAATAAAAAAAGCCCTGCATGCAGGGCTTTTTTTATTGCTGGTCCACGGCCTTAGGCGTCTAGCGCTTAAATTCGTGTGGTCTGACCTGGGCCGCAATTTTATCCAGTACGCCATTGATGTATTTGTGGCCATCAATGCCGCCGTAGGCTTTGGCTAGCTCCACTCCTTCGTTAATGGCAACGCGGTAGGGGATGCTGACATCAAACATCAGCTCATAGCCGGAGATGCGCAAAATGGCATGTTCGATCGGGCTCAGTTCTTCCAGTTGGCGGTCAATAAACTGGCTGATCATGGCGTCAATGTCGGCTGTGTGATCAAGCACGCCAGTCAGCAATTGCTTGAAATAGGTTTCATCGGCCTTGAAGTAGTCAGGGTCGTCCAGGCTATCGAGGCGCAGTTGTTTCACATCGCCCGCATTCATGCGGTTGCGGTAGAGCGCTTTGAGTGCCAGTTCGCGTGATTTGCGGCGGTTTTTGCTGCCTTTGCTTTTGGCAGGCGCCGCTTTTTCCTGGCTCACCGCTGCTTTATCTTCACTCATAGTGCGCTCACTAAATTCGCCATTTCAATGGCTGCTTGTGCGGCTTCAGCACCTTTTACTGCCACGCGGACTTCCGCTTGCTCATCGTTTTCTGTGGTGAGAATCGCATTGGCAACCGGCACGCCTGTATCGCGTTGTACTTCTGAAATGCCACGTGCAGACTCATTGGACACCACTTCGAAGTGGTAGGTCTCACCGCGGATAATCGCACCCAGTGCGATCAAGGCATCGTACTTTTCAGTCATGGCCATGTGCAACAGCACCAGCGGGGTTTCCAGCGCGCCAGGTACGGTGGCGAGGGTGATATCTTCAGCGTTGACGCCCAGTTTGAGCAGTTCCTGTTCGCAGGCTTGCAACAAGCCTGCGCCAATGTTTTCATTAAAACGGGAGAGAACGATACCGATTTTCTTACCGTTACCGTCCAGGTTTTGAGCAATTTTGTTCACTTGTGCGTCCGTGGGTTAAAACATAAAGCGCTATTTTAACCCAAACGGCTACGTTACGGATTATGCGAATAGTGACCAGGCTTTTTGTACCGTCATCCAGATGCCATAACTGATGGGAATCAGGACAGCCAGCCACGCCAGTTTGACCAGAATCGCAGGTGTTTTATGGTCGTCCTGCTTGATGTTCACCGCCTGCTGGGTGGTGTTTTTGCCACCACTTTGTTCTGCTGCCAATTCGCTGTCTGACATGAAGTATTTGTCAGCCACTGGCCTGACCAGCAAGTTGGCAATAAAGCCGACGCCGAGCAAGGCCGCTAGCGTCATAAATATCGGCGCATAAATATCGGCATAGGGGACGTTGGCTTCCAGCCGCACATCGTGCAGGTAGTTGACGATGACTGGGCCTAGAATGCCTGCCGTTGACCAGGCAGTAAGCAGGCGGCCGTGAATAGCGCCTACAAACTGTGTGCCGAACAAGTCAGCCAGATAGGCTGGAATGGTGGCAAAGCCACCGCCATACATGGAGGCAATGATGCAGAACACCAGCAGGAACAAGGCCAGTTGATGATGATTGGCTGCATAAGTGCCGCAGACATACATCATGATGCCGAGTACAAAAAAGATGAAATAGGTCGTTTGGCGACCCAGTTTGTCTGACGAGGTGGCCCAGCCGATACGGCCGAAAATATTAAACAGTGAAATCAGCCCGACAAAACCTGCGCCCACCGCTGCGGCTGCGGCGGTCAGCGCTTCATCTGCCTTGATCTCGGCAAACCCAAGTGCAGGCTGGCCGATCAGTACCCCGCCAAACGTTTCCTGCAACATGGGCGCTGCGGCACCGATAATGCCGATGGCAGCAGACACATTCATGCACAAAATCAGCCACAGCAACCAGAATTGCGGCGTTTTGTGCGCATTTTTCAGGTGCACATGGCGGGTGGCAACCAAGCGGTTGTGTTGAATGTCTGGCGGTGTCCAACCAGCAGGCTTCCAGTTGGCTGCGGGCACGCGGTAACCCAGTGAGCCACAGGTCATAAACACGGCATAAATCACGGCCAGTACGACGAAGGTTTGCCACACGCCGGGGGCGGTGGGCGTCGCGAATATACTCATGAGTTTGGTGGCCAGTGGTGAGCCTATCATGGCGCCGCCGCCAAAGCCCATAATGGCCAGGCCTGTGGCCATGCCGCGGCGATCAGGAAACCATTTGATCAGGGTGGAGACGGGGGAAATATAGCCCAGCCCGAGGCCGATGCCACCAATGACACCGCTGCCCAGCCACATCATCCATAGCTGGTGTTGATAAACACCGAGGGCGGAAATGAGCAAGCCACCACACCAGCAAAGCATGGCAACCAGACCTGCCTTGCGCGGACCTGCCCGCTCCAGCCAGGCGCCCCAGACGGCCGCAGAGCAGCCCAGCAGGACGAAAAACAAGGTATACATCCAGCCCAGGTCAAACTGGGTCCAGTTGCAGTCGGTGGCGGTCAGCGCTTTGGCGGTGCCTGCCAGTTTATCTGCAAAGGTGCTTGCCCCCGCGGCGCAGGCTGCCACTGGTTTGCCATCTGGCCCCGTGAGCGCATTGCCCAGCGGTTTCCAGAATACGCTGAAGCCATAAGCCATGCCGATAGAGAGATGTACTGCCAGTGCTGCCGGTGGTACCAGCCAGCGATTGAAATGGCTGCCAGCGGTGATGTGTTCTTTGGAAAGATTAAGCAAGATTAAAAACCCCTTTATTTTTTGCCGTTACATCTTGTTACAATTCGGCCTAAAAGGCAATAACAGCAAAATTAAATTTATGTGATGTTGTCATTAAAATGTCATAATTAATTCATAAACTGGCGAGCATTCAATCAATACTTTGATCTCATATTGCTTAAAGGGAGTGTCATGGCAGCAGCGAATATTTTGGTGGTAGAAGACGAACCGGCGATTCAGGAATTGCTGGCGTTAAATATCAAGCAGGCGGGGCATCACGCTATCCGTGCCACCAGCGTCGAACATGCACAAATGTTGTTACGTGAAACCATGCCAGACCTGATCTTGCTGGACTGGATGCTGCCTGGCATGAGCGGCATTGAGTTTGCCCGCCGCCTGAAATCTGACAGCCTGACTAAAGAAGTACCGATTATCATGCTGACGGCACGTGGTGACGAGTTTGATAAAGTACGCGGCCTGGAAGTAGGCGCAGACGATTATGTGACCAAACCATTCAGCCCGCGTGAGTTGAATGCGCGTATCAAAGCCGTGTTGCGCAGACGCGCACCGCAAATGACTGATGATCCGATTGAAATCGCCGGTTTGCACCTGGACCCGACCACACACCGCGTGACTGGCCATAATGTGCATATCCCGCTGGGCCCGACAGAGTTTAAATTGCTGCACTTCTTTATGACCAATCCTGAGCGCGTGCATAGCCGCACACAGCTGTTGGATAAGGTATGGGGTGACCGCGTGTTTGTCGAAGACCGTACGGTCGATGTGCATATTCGCCGCCTGCGCAATGCACTGGTAGCTTCCAAGCATGAGGAAATGATCCAGACCGTGCGTGGTTCCGGTTATCGCTTTTCCGTGCATACTGATCCTGGCAATTAAGCCGCTTTCGCCTGGCCAAGATTTATTTGAGCGTGATAGGGGTCGCGCTCTATCCTCAGACAGGGTGTCGTGATACGCTTGCGCGTGTTGATTTTTCACGATTAAATAGCCCATGAAACACCTTTTTACCCAAGCTTGCTCAGCTGCTACGTATCGCTGGTTGATACGTTTCTTTTGGCTGGCATTAATTATTTGGGTAGCCCTCACTTTCCGCCAGCACGGCATCAGCAACGACGAGTATGTACAGCATACTTATGGCCAGATGCTGCTCGACTGGTATCAGTCCGGTTTTAAAGACCAGGACGCGTTCCACTACCGGAATCTCTATCTGTATGGCGGCCTGTTTGACATTATTGCCGCTGCGCTGGATCCGTATATTCCGATCATGATCTGGGATATCCGCCACTTGCTCTCGGCCTTGTTTGGTTTGCTGGGTTTTTACGGCGTGTCCAGATTCGCGCATTTGCTGGGCGGCGAGCGCCTGGCGTTGCTGGCCATGACCCTGCTGTTCCTCACCGTATCGTGGTCTGGCACCATGTTTACCCATACCAAAGATGTGCCGTTTGCCACGTGCATGTTGTGGGCGCTCTATGCCACAGCACTGGTGGTGCGCGATATGGAAAATGTCAGTGGCAAAGCGATTGTATTGCTTGGGTTCGCAGTCGGCGGCGCATTAGGCTTGCGCGTTGGCGGCGCTTTTGCCGTGATCTATCTGGTGTTGCTGGTGCTTGTGCGTGTGTTGCTCGACCACAAATATGAACGCACGCCGATATGGTCGCGCTTGCTGCGCATGGTGGTTGTTTTGCTGCCAGCGGCGGTGTTGGCATTCGTATTCATGGCCATGTGCTGGCCGTGGAGTGTGATTGAGCCGGACAATTTGCTGGAAGCCGCCAAGTCCTTCTCGCACTTTGACTTTAATATGCAAACCATTGCCAATGGCGTGGTCTACAACATCAGCGAAGTGCCGCGCAGTTATCTGTTTCAGTATCTGGCGGTTAAATTACCTGAGGCGGCTTTGTTAGGCATCTTCAGCCTGCCTTTGCTGTGGTTCGCCGACCGCCAGGCTTTGCAACTGGCTGATCAGTCTACACGCATGGTCATGTACACCCTGTTGGTGGGTATCTTGTTTCCTCTCGTCTTTGTGATGGATGACCGGCCTGCTTTGTATAACGGCGTGCGTCACTTTACCTTTTTATTGCCTTTGTTAGCGATCTTCTCCGCCTGGGCGATCGTGGCCGTATGGCAGGCATTGGCGCACAGTCATCTGCACGCAAGAGTCGCGTACCAGGCCATTTGGGCTGGCGTGATTGGTGGCCTGATGCTGGTGACCTTGGTCGATATTGTGCAATTGCATCCATACCAATACGCCAGACTCAACCGCCTGGCAGGCGATCAAACCCAGGCGCAATTTAAGTGGGAAGGCGATTACTGGTCCAGCGCCTTACGTGTGGCGACTGATCAGCTCACCGAGATGCATTTGCCTGCGCGCACCAAACCTTACTGGGTGGCGGCCTGTGTCGATACACCACAAATTGAACCCTATCTCGATGGCCGCTTTAGTGTGACCCGTCGTTGGGAAGAGGCCGACTTTTTCTTGTCTACCACCAATATGCATTGCCACGAAGTCATGAAGGGCAAGCTGATTGGCGGCGTACAGCGGCAGGGCATGTGGCTGGCGGTGATTAAAGACCGTCGCCATTTACAAGGCGCTGACCGCCTGGCCACGCCGGCCAAAAACTAGTAGCAATCCGCTACAATAACCGTATCGAACCTGCTAATCTGATTGCCATGACCACAGTTGACTCTCACCGCCTCACCGCCCAACCGCATATCACGGTGATGGTGCCTGCTTACAATGAAGAAAAAAACATTGCGCATACACTGCAAAATATCCGCGGCGTGCTACAGCAGATGTCACCGCATTGGGATATGGTGGTGGTCGATGATGGCAGCCGTGACCAAACCGCACAGGTTGTACAGTCACTGGTCGAGGATTGCCATGTGACCCTGGTCAGGTTTTCGCGTAACTTTGGCAAAGAAAACGCCATTAGCGCCGGCCTGAGTTATGCCAAAGGCGATGTGGTGATTTGCATGGATGCCGATGGTCAGCATGCCTCTGAACTGATGTTGACCATGCTGGAAAAGTGGCGTGAAGGCTACGACATGGTATATGCCGTGCGTCAGGACCGTGAGCAGGAGTCCTCCTTCAAGTTATGGGGTTCGCGCCTGTTTTACCGCATGATGAGCGCCAGTACCCATGTGGAAATCCCGCGTGATGCCGGGGATTTCCGCCTGATGAATCGTAAAGTAGTCGATGCCTTGTGCGCCTTGCCCGAGCGTAACCGCTTCATGAAAGGGATTTATGCCTGGGTGGGTTATAAGTCTATCGGTATTCCTTACACACCCTTGCCGCGCTTGCACGGGGAGAGTGCTTATTCAAAACTCAAATTGATTGCGTTAGCCTGGACAGGTATTACCAGTTTCTCCGTCCTGCCATTGCGCCTGGCCAGTTTAACCGGTGCGACATTGGCTTTGCTGGCATTTGCCTATGGTGCAGTGGTGGTGGTGGATGCCTTATTTTTCCATGAGTCTGTGCCTGGCTGGCCGACCGTGGTGGCCAGCATGATGTTTTTCGCCGGGGTGCAGTTGTTATTTATTGGCGTGCTGGGCGAATATCTTGCCCGCGTCTATGACGAAGTCAAAGGTCGTCCGCCTTACATTGTGGCTGAAGTCGTTGCACCGACTGCGTCCGGTCACCAGCCCTGAGGTTAAGATGCGTGCCTCGGTATTAGGGTTTGTCAGTGTGGGTGCGTTGGCTGCAGGCGTGCATTACATCGTGGCATTGTTGACGCACGCCTGGGGCTGGCAGCCTGCCGAGGCCAACTGGCTAGGTTTTTTATGCGCCTTCCCTGTGAGTTATATCGGGCATCGCCGCTGGTCGTTTCGTGGCACACAGGCAAGTCATCTTGCCGCATTTTTCAAGTTTCTGGCAGTGGCTTTGCTCGGTTTTTTTGGCAACCAGGCCTTGTTGTGGCTGGCTCTGACTTACACGCCGTTGCCATTCTGGTTTGCGCTTGGCGTGGTGATGGTGTTGATCGCAGTCAGTACTTGGCTGCTGAGCCGCTTCTGGGCTTTTCAGCATGATTAAGGTGTTACATGGCTAAGGTGATTATTTGTGCCGATGACTATGCACAATCGGCGGCGATTGATGCTGCCATTTTGACGCTGATTGAGCGCGGTATATTGACAGCCACCTCTTGCATGACGTTGAGTTCACGCTGGCCTGACAGTGCCCGGCAGCTCACCCCGCAATTGCGTACCAAAGCTGATCTAGGCTTGCACCTCGATTTCACCCAGTTTTCACGCACCATGCGAGTCTCTCACCCCGTGCTGGTGTTGCGTAGCCTGACTGGATTGCTCAGCACACAAAAGGTGATGGCGAATATCAAGCAGCAGCTGGATGCTTTTGAGGACGCGTTGCATACGCGGCCAGATTACATTGATGGCCATTTACACGTGCATCAGCTGCCCATCATCCGCGAGGCACTAATCACCATTTTGCAACATCGATACGGCCACTTGGCTCCAGCCAAACGACCATGGTTGCGCATATCAAGCCCCCCGGTAGGTAGTGGCCTCAAGGCTCGAATGATCCATTGGCTAGGCGCAGAAAAATTAAAACAGCTTGCCAAGGCCGCTGGATTCCGCGTTTCGCCCGTATTACTGGGCGTCTACGATTTTCAGGGCGATGCGGCGGCCTATCAGGCACGTTGGCTATACTGGGCCAGGCAGCTCAAACAACTGCTCATCTCTGAAAAAGACCTGCCACCCGTGCTCATGTGTCATCCGGCGCGTCCCACGCAAGTCATTGATCCGCATGACCCGATTGCCATCGCCAGGATGATTGAATGGCAAGTCATGCAGTCGGCTGATTTCTCCGCCTGGCTATCCATGGCGGATATCCAGCCAGTGAAAGGCTTGCATTGAGCTCTGTTCAAGCCTGGGCAAGCCATGCCCCACTGTGGCAACGTGCCGCGCTGGCGCTTTTGATCGGTGCACTCACGGTGCTTGGTTTTGCGCCTTATGGCCTGTTCTGGTTGCCATGGTTAACCCTGGCCGCTTTGCTGTGCTTATGGCAGCAAGCCGCAACGCCTGCACACGTATTTAAACTGGGCCTGGCTTTTGGTTTTGGCCTGTATGGTGTTGGTATCTACTGGATTTATATCAGCCTGCATACCTTTGGCGGCATGCCCTGGTGGTTTGCCGGATTCTGCACTTTCTGCCTGTGTGCGTTTATGGCCTTGTTCCCGGCAGCTGCAGGCTATCTGGCCAAGCGCTTAGGCCATTTGTTATGGGCTGCGCCGCTATTGTGGGCCTTGTCAGACTGGGTGCGCAGCTGGATTTTTACCGGTTTCCCCTGGTTAACGCTGGGCTATAGTCAGGCACCAGACAGTCCATTGGCAGGTTTTCTACCTGTGCTGGGTGTCTATGGCCTCTCAGCATTGGTGATGCTGTTGGCCGCATGTGTACTTGCCTTGGCCACCACTCAGCAACGTCTACGCTCAGCGGGTATCCTCGCTGCGTTGCTCGTAGGCGGCAGCGCACTCACGCAGGTGCCGTGGAGCCAAGCTGTGGGCCAGCCGGTCAGCGTTGCCTTATTGCAAGGCAATATCAGCCAAACCATCAAATGGTCCCCTGAGCATGCTGAGCAGACCTTGCGCCAATATTTCGACATGGTGCAGCAAGCAAACGCACAATTGATCGTCTTGCCGGAAACCGCTTTACCCGTGTTGCGCGAACAGTTGGCGCCAGTGTATCTGGATGCACTTAAACAACATGCGCTCGACCAGCAAGGCGATTTGCTGGTGGGCGTGGTCGAGTCCAGGCAAGGCGAGTATTTTAATAGCGCGATCAGCCTCGGTTCTTCACCGACGCAAGCCTATTCCAAAAGCCATCTGGTGCCCTTCGGTGAATTTATTCCGCTCAAAAGCGTGTTTGGCTGGATCTATCGTGACTGGTTGCATATGCCGCTGAGTGATTTATCACGTGGCACTTCAAAACAGCCATTGCTGATTGCCGGGCAAAAAGTTGGCGTCAATATTTGCTACGAAGATGTGTTTGGTGAAGAGATTGCCCAGCAACTGCCGCAAGCCGAGTTACTGGTGAATATCAGCAACGATGCCTGGTACGGACAATCGTTTGCGGCGGATCAGCATATGCAGTTTAGCCAGGTGCGTGCGTTGGAAACCGGGCGTATGGTGTTGCGTAGTACCAATACCGGGGCGACGGCGATTATCGATAAAAATGGCCAGGTATTGCAGCATGCCGCACATGATCAGGCGGTGATTTTGACCGGTGAAGCGCAGAGCTATCGGGGGCAGACGCCTTATGTTTTTTGGGGGAATTGGGCGTTTCTGGTGTTGAGTGTGGGAGGCTTGTTGTGGATTGGATTTAGACGGTAATTGTTAGGTTTGTGCGTGTAGGGAAGGTTTCTTTTCGCCTTATTGGCGAGTTACTTTTCTTTGCTTGCACAAAGAACAAGTAACCAAAAGAAAGTGCACCCCAACTTCCGCTTGTATCCTGTGCTACTCGGCTTGCCGGGCGTCCATCGAAACTCGCCCTGACAAGCCACATAAGACGTGGCTTGTTGCGGAGCTCAAACAGCCGATGGCCGAGAACTCCCGCCAACCCTGCGTTGCTCGGCGCGGCAGATGGGGACCCCGAAAACCAGGCGAGCGCAACTGTTTTCAAGCTTTAGTAAAAGAATCTGGTTTTTGAACCGTTCAGATTTCTACAATGTGTGTTTGGCGAGATAACTCCCATTCCATCACGCTGAGTAGCGGAGACAAAATAAGAGTAGAGGGCGCGACTGTCCGAATCCCGCAGCAGCTCACGTTTTGTGTGAGCTGCCAGGTTGAGTTTCGTGACCGGCTTATTTTGTTGAGCAACGCAAGGGAGCCTTTAGGCCGTGATGGCTGGGTGCCCTCCTCTTTGGTTACTTTCTGAGGGGCAAGCATCAGAAAGTGACTCGCCGAGAGGCGAAAAAGAACCCCTCAACTCCTATCCCAACAACGAATCTCTTTTTGAATCAATCCATACTTTTTGAACCAAAAAAGTGTTGATACAAAATCGGCAATACAAACAACGTCAAGAACGTTGCTGTAATCAATCCCCCAATCACCACAATCGCCAATGGCCGTTGAATCTCCGCCCCCGGCCCCGTGGCAAACAGTAACGGAATCAGACCAAACGCGGTAATACTGGCGGTCATGAGTACTGGCCGCAATCGGCGTTTGGCGCCTTCATAAGCGATATGGCTCGCAGCCATGCCTTGCTCTGCCAGATGCTGGAAGTGGCTCACCATGACCACGCCATTAAGCACAGCAATGCCTAGCAAAGCAATAAAGCCAACGGAGGCGGGCACTGAGAGGTATTCACCCGATAACCACAGCGCAAACACGCCACCTATCATGGCGAACGGGATATTCGCGAGTACCAGCAGCGCTTTGGGGAATGAGCCAAAGGTCATGAATAGCAGCAGGGCGATCAGCACAATCGCGATCGGGATAACGATGCTGAGGCGCGCCGCGGCGCGTTGCTGGTTCTCGAACTGGCCGCCCCATACCAGCCAGTAGCCTTCGGGGAGTTTGACCTGTTGTGTGACTTTCTGTTTGGCTTCTTCGACAAAGCTCACCAGGTCGCGGTCTTTGACGTTGGCGGTGACGACGACCATGCGGTTGCCGCGTTCACGGTCGATTTTGACCGGACCTTCTTCACGCACAACATTCGCGACGCTGGAAAGTGGCACGGTGCCGCCTTGTGGCAGCGTGAGCATGAGTTGGCTGAAGTCTGAAGCAGATTCACGCACGACCTGGCTGCCACGCAGCAGTATCGGCGTGCGGCGGTTGCCTTCGAGCACGATGCCCAGCAGTTTGCCTTCGAGCTGGCTTTGTAGCAGGGCGTTGATGTCGGCGACGCTCAGTCCCAATCTGCCTGCTGCCACACGGTCTATCTTGATTTGCAGGTATTGCACACCGCTGTTTTGCGGTGTGTAGACATCCTGGTTGCCAGGGATGGACTCCAGCACCTTGATGATTGCCTGCGCTTTCTGATCGAGCACTTTGAGGTCAGTACCAAAAATCTTCAGTGCCAAATCTCCGCGTACGCCGAGGATCATTTCATTGACGCGCATTTCAATCGGTTGCGTGAAGTTGTAATCCAGGCCGGGAATGCCGTGCATGACCTGACGTAGCTTCTCAATCAATGTTGCTTTGTCAGGCACCTGCCATTGATCGCGGGGTTTGAGCACCAGGAAGTTATCGCTCTGGTTGATGCCCATCGGGTCCAGTCCGAGCTCATCTGAGCCCGCCCGAGAGTATACGCCCTGGATTTCCGGTACTTGTTGCAACAGGGTTTGCTGTAAGTGGCTGTCGGTGGCGACGCTTTGTGATAACGCAATGGATGGCAGTTTCTCTGTGCCGATAATGACGTCACCTTCGTCCATGGTGGGCATAAAGGTTTTGCCGATGAGCGGATATACCACCACCGTCAATGCCAGCAGGATAACTGCCACTATGAGTACGGGGCGTTTATGCTGCATGGCCGTGGCCAGGGTACGGGCGTACCAGCGATTGAGGTGGCGGATCAGCCACGGGTCTTCAGCGGCATGATCCTGTATCAGGAACGATGCCAGTACCGGGATGATGGTCAGTGACAGCAGCAGAGATGAGCCCAGCGCAAACATAATGCTCAGCGCAACCGGCGCGAACAGTTTGCCTTCCAGCCCTTGCAAGGTGAGCAGAGGGACAAATACGGTGATGATAATCACGATACCTGCACTGACCGGGATGCTGACTTCTCGCATGGCGGCGAGGATGATGTCGAGTTTGCTATGCTCTTTTGTGGCTGGCGCGTGAGCCAAATGCTCGACGATATTTTCCACCACCACTACGGCCGAGTCGACCAGCATACCGATGGCAATCGCCAGGCCGCCTAATGACATCAGGTTGGCCGATAGGCCGTATCGCTGCATCAGCCAAAACGTCGCCAGCATAGATAAGGGTAGCACGCAGGCCACGGTGAGCGCGGCACGCAGGTTGCCCAGGAATAATACCAGTAATACCAGCACCAGCACGACTGCTTCCATCAGCGCTTTATTGACGGTGTGCACGGCCTGCTCGACGAGGTTGCCGCGGTCGTAAAATACTTCGATTTTGACACCTTGGGGCAGAGCAGGTGCCATTTCCGCCAGCTTGGCGCGCACACCTTCCACCACTTGCCGGGCGTTGGCGCCACGCAAGCCTAATACCAGGCCTTCCACCGCCTCACCTTTGCCATTGCGGCTGACCGCACCATAACGCGTTAACTCACCGATGCGCACTTCAGCGACATCAGCAATGCGTACCGGGCTGCCCAGGCGGCCATGCAATACGGTATTGCGCACATCCTCCAGGGTCTTGAAAGCACCTTCAGCGCGCACCAGCAGGGATTCTTCACCATCTTTAAGGCGTCCTGCCCCGTCGTTGCGGTTATTATCACTAATGGCCTGTTGCAACTCACTGAGCGCGATGCCACGCGCTTGCAATTTGGCGTTGTCGGGTACGATTTCAAAACTGCGTACCAGCCCGCCCAGCGCATTTACGTCGGCGACACCGGGGACCGTGCGCAGGCGTGGGCGAATAACCCAGTCCAGCAGGGAGCGTTTTTCCTGCAAGCTGAGCTTGTCTGATTCAATGGTGAACATGAACATCTCGCCCAGTGGCGTGGTCATGGGCGCGATGCCGCCGGAAATCTCGGCTGGCAGGTTTGCCCAGGCGTTATTCAGCCGCTCGGTGACTTGCTGCCGTGCCCAGTAGATGTCGGTGCCATCTTCAAAGTCGATCGTGATATCGGTCAGCGCATATTTGGCCACTGCGCGCAAACTGGTCTGTTTGGGGATACCCAGCATCTCGACTTCAATCGGCGCAGTGATACGGGCTTCGACTTCTTCCGGGGTCATGCCTGGCGACTTGATGATGATTTTCACTTGCGTGGCAGACACATCCGGGAAGGCATCAATCGGGATGGTTTGATAAGCAGTCCAGCCAGCAAACAGCAGGCCAATGGCAAATACGCAAATGAGCAAGCGTTGCTTGAGTGAGGTTTCGATGAGCCAATGCAGCATGGTTTACTCCCCACCCAATCCAAGCCAGTGGCCTTTTAAGGCGGCCACGCCTTGCACGGCAATGGTTTCATTACCTCGCAAGCTGGCGCGTACGGTTAATTGCTGATCCTGCTCCAGGATGACTTTGACCGGGATCACAGCGATGCCTTTGGGCTGCTGTACAAAAATGACTGCCTGCTCGCCTTGCCTGGCCACCGCACTTCTCGGCACGGCAAAGCTGCCTTGCGTGGTTTGTTCAACCAGCGCCACATCGACGATCTGCCCGACGGAGAGCTGTTCGGCGCCCTGGCTAATTGACGCCCGTACTTGGGTGGTCTGGTTATTTTTATTGAGTTGACGTAACACCGTATCGACCTTGGCAGTCAGGTTTTGCTTGGGTAAGCGTACCGTTGTCCCTGCACTCAATTGCTGCGCTTGCACAATTGGCACCTGTATCATAAGCCACAAAGGTTTCGGGTTGCTGATGGTGAAGATCGGCATCGCCATATCCACGCGCGCCCCCACCTGTTGTTGTTGCTCCATGATCTGTCCGCTGATCGGCGCGACGATGGCCATACCGTTTTGCATGCTACGTTTTTGCGCCAGTTGCTTGATCTGCGCCTCGCTCATGCCTGCCAGTTTCAAGGTTTGCTGGCGCTCATGCATCAATGCCTGGCTGGTTTCATAGGCGCTTTGCGTTTCCTGCATACGGCGCTGGGCGATGATGCCATCCTTGAACAGTTCCTGATCGCGTTTGAGGGCTTGTTCGTGCAACCTGGCCTGGGTGTCGCTCTGCAAATAGTTGCTTTGCAAGGCCACCAGGTCCGGGCTACTGAGTTGGCCGATGACCTGGCCTTGTTTGACCGTATCACCCATGCTGACATCCAGCCTGGTGATCAGGCCACCTTGCGGGGCCGTGACCACGCGTGTTTGCGTTGGTGGCAATATCACTTCGGCCGGGTAATTGGCGGATAAACCTTCTTGCTGCGCTTGCAAATGTCCCCACTGCACCTGCATCTGTTTTAGTTGTGCCGGTGAGAGCGGTAACAGCGTTTCTGCCAATGTGTGAAACGACAGGCAAAGCGCGCTAATTAAAAACAGAATTCTTTTCATGGTAGGACTCCTACGGCCTGGTTATATTTGGCAATATTCGATTGCACTTGTAGCTGCTGGCTGCTCAAGCTGCGGTCAGCTTCAAAGGCCAGTAATTGCAGGCGTAATAATTGGTTGAGATCGAGTTCGCCTAAACGGTAGGCTTTACGTGCCAGGGCTGCGTTTTCGCTGGCGATGGCTTGTTGCTGTTGAATCAGGGTGAGTTCCTGACGGCTGACATGCAGGTTATGCTCGGCTTCGTGCAGGTTGTTTTCCAGCTGGCGGCGCAAGGTCTCCAGTTGGCTGCGGGCATCGCCTATGTTTTGCTCGGCGTTAGCCAGCAAGGGTGCACGGTGCACTTCGCTTTGCAGCGGAATATTAATGGCCACGCCCATGCTGGAGTTATAGGCGTAATCAAAGCCGCCCTGGATGGTGCGCGTGCTGAGCGTGAGCTGCGGATTTTGCCGTTGCTCAATTGCGGTTAAGTCACGCTGGCCTTCTGCCAGTTTGAGCCTGGCTTGTGCGGCTTGCCAGTAAGGCGAGACTGCGTAGTCTTCACGCGTAGACAAAGGTTCTTCCAGTCTGGCAGGCATTTCACTCAGCCCAGTGAGTTGCTGGTAGCGGAACTGCGCATGCATGAGTTCGGCGTGCGCTGTCACGCGCTGGCGTTCGGCTTGCAGGGTTTCCTGTTCGGCCTGCATCACGTCCAGCCTGGCTACTTCACCGGCTTTAAAGCGTTTTTGTACATCTTCGGCAATACTACGCATGGTGTCGCGGCGGTTTTCAACCAGGCTCACGTCATTGCGGCGCAAAGCGATCTCCCAGACAGCGTTACGCAACAAGTCCGCCGCCAGTTGTTGTAAACCCGCGCGGTCTTGTGCCAAGCTGTCGTCGGCCAGGCTAGCAACCTGACTGCGCGCCTGGCGCTGGCCGGGTAACCAGATTGGGATCTGCATTTGCGCCTGCCACTCACGCTCGTCACGATTGCTCATTAAAGCGTCGTTTTGATGTGAAAAGCCGACAGAAGGGGCTTGTGGTAACCAGCTATTGGCCATGGTTCTACGTGCCTGCACCATTTGCTGGTGGGCGGCCAGCAAGGACTGTTGCGGGTGGATAGCGACGACCTGCTGCAGTACTTCATGCAGGCTTAAACGCGGGTTGGCTGAAACGGTATCCTCGTGATCGCTGGCCAGATTGGCCATACTTTCGGCCATGGCAGGCGTTGCATAGCCCATCATCAGCCATACGCAGCATGCGATTAACCGGGAGTGAAGCACTCCCTGATATAAATGAAACATAGATTCTCCTGAACAAAACAGGCAAACGGATGGCAGATGCCAACCGCTGCAACAGGGTTAAGTTCAGGCGTGAGGTGGGCCGCGCGGGCTGTGGCGGCTAAGCGGGGATTGAAGTCGTGACCAGTCGACTTGCTGTCGCTGGTATTGGTGACGTGGTACCAGCAGGCATAACGATAGCAAAAACAGGGCAGGCAGCAGGGCGGCTAGCCAGAGGCTGGCGTAAGCATCAATGAGTGATAGTAGTGTGTTGCTTTCACTGATCGCCTGGCCCAGGCCTATGATCTGGCCATGCGATTTGCTGGAATGCATATGCCAGTGAAACGGATGCTTGGCATCCTGTGCTTCGGCATGCAGGGCGGGAATATCCACCATATGCATATGCGGACCATCATCGGCCGCGGTGTCGCCTGCGGCATGGGCGTGCAACAGCGGCGCAATGGTTTGCAGCAAGGCAAACCATAACGTCAGCAACAATACCCATGTGCGATAGGATTTCATGTGTCTAATCTATCAAACTTTGCGTGATGCCACAATCGCAAAAAACCGTAAAAAAACCATTCAACTCTTTCAACGGCGCTGCAATGCGATTTCTTAACCCTGTCTGAATCAGGTAAAATATTCGTTTTACAATCAACCGGATCAGGCGCGATGGTGCTGACCTTTCAACAAATTATTTTAAAGCTTCAGGAATACTGGGACAAACAAGGCTGCACTTTGTTGCAACCTTACGATATGGAAGTCGGCGCAGGCACCAGCCACACGGCAACTTTCTTACGCGCACTGGGCCCTGAGCCCTGGAAAGCTGCCTATGTGCAGCCCAGCCGCCGCCCGAAAGATGGCCGTTATGGGGAGAACCCTAACCGTCTGCAACATTACTACCAATACCAGGTGGTGTTGAAACCTGCGCCGGCCAATATCCTCGAACTCTATCTGGGTTCACTGGAAGCACTCGGTTTTAACCTGCAGGAAAACGATATCCGCTTTGTCGAAGATGACTGGGAAAACCCGACGTTGGGCGCCTGGGGCCTGGGCTGGGAAGTCTGGCTCAATGGTATGGAAGTGACGCAGTTTACCTACTTCCAGCAAGTAGGCGGCATTAACTGTAAGCCGATTACCGGTGAGATCACTTATGGCCTGGAGCGTTTGGCCATGTATCTGCAAGGCGTAGAAAATGTTTATGACCTGGAATACTCGCCCGGTGTGAAATATGGGGATGTGTTTCACCAGAACGAAGTTGAGCAGTCGACGTATAACTTTGAGCACTCGGATGCTGACTTCCTGTTCACGGCGTTTAATGCTTATGAAAAACAGGCCAAGCACCTGATGGAAGTAAAACTGGCTTTACCTGCTTACGAGCAAGTATTGAAAGCGGCGCATACCTTTAACCTGCTGGATGCGCGTGGTGCCATTTCCGTTACCGAACGTGCGGCTTATATTGGCCGTATCCGTAACCTGGCCCGCGCTGTGGCCGCCAGTTACCTCGATAGCCGCGCCCGACTGGGCTTCCCGATGGCGCCTAAAGCCTGGGCTGATGAAGTCATCGCCAAGATTGAGAGCGAACAAGCAGAACAAAACAAGAAAGCCGCCGCATGAGTACCCGCAACCTGTTAGTTGAATTATTTGTAGAAGAACTGCCACCAAAAGTATTGAAAAAACTGGGCGAATCTTTCAGTGGCGTGTTGGCAGAAAGCTTAACGGCCTCTGGTTTGCTGGTGGATGGTACGGTCACAACGTTTGCCTCCCCGCGTCGTTTAGCGGCGCATATCACTAATGTGTCTGCCAAAGCAGCAGACAAGCAAGTCGCGCAAAAGCTGATGCCCGCCACCGTGGGCCTGGATGCCAATGGCAACGCGACGCCTGCTTTGCTGAAGAAATTGCAGGCATTGGGTGAGGATGAAAGCGCAGTTGCCAAGCTGCGCAAAGAGCACGACGGCAAGGCCGATATCCTGTTCCTGGATGCTACGCAAGCTGGTGCAACATTGTCCGAGGGTTTGCAAAAGGCCATTGATGAGGCGTTGGCAAAATTACCTATTCCTAAAGTCATGACCTATCAAATCAATGATGGCTGGCAGAGCGTGAATTTTGTGCGTCCGGCACATGGCCTGGTGGCCTTGCATGGCAACGAGGTCGTGCCGATCTCAGTATTAGGCTTATCTGCGGGCAACACCACACAAGGGCATCGCTTCGAGGCGAAGCAGCCTGTGGTCACGCTCACCTCTGCCGATACCTATGCCCAGCAATTGGCGGACGAAGGGGCGGTGATTGCCAGTTTTGATGCGCGTCGTGCCGAAATTGTAAAGCAGCTGCAAGCTGCGGCCGATAAACAGGGCCTGAAGCCGATTGAAGACGATGCCTTATTGGATGAAGTCACTGCGCTGGTGGAACGTCCTAACGTGTTGCTCGGCCAGTTTGAAGAAGAGTTCCTGGCCGTGCCGCAAGAGTGCCTGATCCTGACCATGAAGGCCAACCAGAAATACTTTCCGTTGCTGGATACGAGCGGCAAACTGACGAATAAGTTTTTAATTGTCTCTAACATCAATCCCGCTGATGCCAGCAAGGTCATCGGGGGTAATGAGCGTGTGGTGCGTCCACGTTTGGCCGATGCTAAATTCTTCTTCGACCAGGACCGTAAGAAGACGCTGGAAAGCCGTTTGCCAGGCCTGGGTAAGGTGGTTTACCACAACAAACTCGGCTCACAAGGTGAGCGCAATGAGCGCGTGGTGGCGATTGCTTCTGCCATTGCCCAGCAGATTGGTGGTGACGGTTTTGTCGCTAAAGTGGCGCAAGCCGCACGATTGTCCAAGATTGACTTGCTGACCGATATGGTCGGTGAGTTCCCCGAGTTGCAGGGCATTATGGGCCGTTACTACGCCCAGCATGAAGGTTTGGCCGATGACGTGGCCTATGCGATTGAAGACCATTACCGTCCACGCTTTGCCGGTGACGAATTACCGCGTAGCCAGGTCGGTGTGGTCGTGGCTTTGGCCGATAAACTGGAAACGCTGGTTGGCCTGTTCAGCATCGGTGAAAAACCGACGGGTGATAAGGATCCGTTTGCCTTGCGTAGGCAGGCACTGGGGATTTTGCGCATGCTGATGGAAACCGATTTGCCATTGGCGTTTGACCAGTTGATCGCACAAACCCTGAGTGTGTTTAATGGTAGCCAAGAAGTGGCTGAAGCTATCAAAGCCTTCTGTTTTGACCGCTTGGCGGTGAACCTGCGTGACCAGGGCGCGAGTGCGCAAGAAGTCGATGCGGTATTGTCATTGTCACCGAATCAGTTGGCTGAAGTGCCTCGTCGTTTGAGCGCGGTACAGGCGTTTGCCAACCTGGCCGAAGCACCAGCATTGGCGGCTGCTAACAAGCGTGTGTCTAATATCCTGAAAAAGGTGGAAGGCGACGTGAAAGCCGAAGTGAAGGCTGAGTTATTGCAAGAGCCTGCTGAACAAGCCTTGCATCAGGCGCTGGCTGCCACCAAGCCTAAAGCGGATCAGCTGTTTGAAACCGGCGATTACACGGGTTCTTTACAAGCGCTGGCGGTGTTGAAGGCCCCCGTTGATACGTTTTTTGATGCCGTGATGGTGAATGCAGATGATCCGGCATTAAAAGCCAATCGTCTGGGCTTGCTGGCGACCTTGCATCAGGCCATGAATCGTGTCGCTGACTTGTCCAAGTTGGCCAGTTAACCTGTTGCCGTCAGGAGTTTATGCATGAAATTAGTCATTCTTGACCGTGACGGCGTGATTAACCGCGACAGCGCGACCTTTATCAAGAATCCCAACGAGTGGATTCCGATTCCTGGCAGCCTGGAAGCGATTGCGCGGCTCAATCAGCATGGTTATCGCGTAGCCGTGGCGACCAATCAATCCGGCATTGCGCGTGGCTATTTCGATATGGCCACGCTGAATGCCATTCACGACAAAATGCATAAAGCGCTGGCGCAAGTGGGCGGCCGCATTGATGCCGTGTTTTACTGCCCGCATGCCGCCGACGATCATTGCGATTGCCGCAAGCCCAATACCGGTATGCTGGAGGAGATCAGCCGCCGTTTTAATGTCGAGCTGGCCAGGGTGCCTGGCGTGGGCGATGCGTTGCGAGACTTGCAGGCGTTTGCCAAAGCCGGTTGCCAGCCCTACCTGGTGCGCACGGGCAAAGGCGAAGAAACCTATAACCTGGCTGATGTCCCCGAGAGTACCATCGTCGTTGCCGATCTGGCGGCGGCTGTTCAAGACATTATTGCAGGTGACAAATAATGCAAAAAGCCGTGTTGTATGTGCGCGCCTTGCTGTTTTATGTGGGGTTGTTTGCACTGACGATTCCATTTTCATTACTGGCAATTTTGCTGATTCCGCTACCGGCAGTGACTCGCTCACGTTGGGTCAGTGGCTGGGCGTATAGCGTGTTGTGGTGGCTCAAGGTGACGTGCAATTTGCGTTATGCCGTCACCGGGCATGAGCATATTCCTGCCAGCGCGCATATCATTCTGGCTAAACATCAGTCCGCCTGGGAGACCATAGGCTTGCAGTGTATTTTTCCGCCGCAAATCTGGGTGATGAAAAAAGAGCTGCTGATGATCCCTTTTCTGGGCTGGGCATTCTGGGCGCTGGATGCGATTCCCATTGACCGCAGTGCTGGCCGCGAGGCATTGAAAAAACTGGTCAACAATGGCAAAGACCGTTTGCGGCAAGGGTTAAGTGTGGTGATTTTCCCGGAAGGTACGCGTACAGCACCTGGCCATCGTGGTAAATATCATATCGGTGGTGCCTGGCTGGCATCGCATAGCGAAACCACCGTAGTGCCGGTCGCACATAATGCCGGGCGCTTCTGGCGCAAAAATTCCATCCTTAAATATCCAGGTGTGATCCAGGTGGTCATCGGCCAGCCCATTGATACCAAAGGCCTCAAGCCAGATGCGGTCAATAAACAGGTCGAGGACTGGATTGAAGCCGAGATGCTGAACCTGTGATTGAGCAACGCTTGCAATTGCCCAATGGGCAAAGCATCCAATATCTGCTCGACCTGCGCGCACGCAGAACCATCGGCCTTAAAATTACCGCCAATGGCCTGGTGGTACACGCCCCAAAACGTATTTCAGCCACGCAGCTGCAGCAAGTCCTATTAGAAAAATCCGGCTGGATACAGCAAAAGCTGGCCTTGCGTGAAGCCAATCAGGTCGCGCCCATGCAATGGCAGGATGGCGAACCGCTGTTATTTATGGGACAGGATATCGTGTTGACGCTACAACACCATGCCACCAATAAAGCGGTGACACTGCAAGGCAATCAATTGCTGGTCAGGTCTCCGCAGATCGACCAGCCAGCCTTTGTTGCGCGCAAAGTATTGCAATGGTACGCGCAACAAGCGCTACCGGATTTTACGCGTAGGGTGGAACTTATCGCCGCGCAAATGGGCGAGAAAGTCAGCGCTGTCGGGCTTTCCAATGCCAGGTCGCGCTGGGGCAGTTGTAATAGCCGCAAGCAAATCCGCTTGAACTGGCGCTTGATTCAAGCGCCGCCCCATGTCATTCAATATGTCGTTTGCCACGAAATGGCACATTTGAAAGAAATGAACCATTCGGCCAGGTTTTATGCCGTACAGGCCAGCCTGTTCCCACGCTATGTGCAGGCCGAGAAGGATTTAAAAGCGCTGTCGCCAATATTGCATCGCATGGCCTGAGTGTATTGCCGTTTACCTGGCTTTTTTGATTTCGGCCACTAGCTGGTCGAGTACGATTCCCCAACCCTCCTGAAATCCCATGGCTTCGTGACGTTGTTTAGACGTGGCATCTGCATGCAAGGCGTATGCTGTATATAACGTCCCGCGAGCTGTAGGCGTCAATACAATGCTGGCCGTCATCATCAGTTCAGCACACTCATGTCCAGGCGTTTGCTCGGGAATTTTTACCGGCCTGAAGTCGGCTTCAAGGGCGTTGGTCCAAGTCAGTTTCTGGTTGGAGATGACCTCCAGATAGCAGCCGCTGTTAAGGAAGTTCTGCCCTTCCGGGGATTGCATCGTGGTGCGGAAGACCCCGCCTGGCCGCAGGTCGATTTCGCAGTCTACCGCTTTCCAGGGGCGTGGACAGAACCAGTTTTTAAGGTGCTCAGGCGTTGTCCACGCATGCCAGATTTCAGCCGGGGAGACATCGACTTCTCTTTCCAAAACCAGGTCGAGTGCCGGATTAAGCGTGATCGACATTTCATTTCTCCTTGTGGGTAAATAGGCTGTCAAAGCTGGTCTATAAAAACAGACCTTTTTAAATGTTTAAAGTTTGGTGGGGGATGTGTTTGCCTGCCTGTTTGCTAGCCAGATACCGCAAAAGATGGTCAGCATGCCCACCAGTTGATAGCCATGAAAGGGTTCTTTTAACAGCAGGCTGGAAAGCAGCGAGCCAAAAATCGGCATGGCATGAATAAAGACACTGGCACGTACCGAGCCGACCAGGCTGACCGCTTTTGCATAGGCCAGAAAAGCAATCACTGACGGGAAAATGCCGATATATAACAGCGTCCATATGGTCTGCGCGTGTTCGATATGGGCAGTGGTGGTTTGGCTTTCCCAAACATAGAGCGGTAGCAGTAATGCTAAAGCGATGAGCACCTGGCAGAGCATCAGTCCGCTGCGGTCTATCGTGGCAGGAATCTGTTTGAGCCACAAAGTGAATAGTGCCCAGCAAATCATGGCTAAAAAGATAATCACGTCGCCGGGTGCAAAGGCCAGGGTGAGTAGTACCTGCAAATCGCCGTGAGAGACAACGGTGAGTACACCAGCGAGTGAGACCAGTAGCCCGAATAATTGATTGCCCGGCAAATGTTGCCGATAAAGCAGAAAGCCAAAAATTGCCACCAGGAATGGAATAAATGAATTAAGGATAATGCCGTTGGTGGCGCTGGTCGTGTGCAAGCCCCAATATACCAGCAAATTAAAGGTGGCAACGCCAGTAACAGCTGTGCCCAGCACATGCCAGCGATAAGCCAGGTAGTGGGTGCGATCACGTAAAAAAGGCTTGAGTGCAAACGGCAGCAGGCAGAGTGTGGCAAGCCCCCAGCGAATCAGTGATAAAGCGACGGGCGGCACATCGGCGCTGACAGCGCGTCCAGCGATAAAGTTACCTGCCCAGAACAGCGGAGGTAGCAATAATAAAACTAATGTGCGCCAGTCTAATTTGGTGCTTGAGGGGTTTGCCATGCCTATGGACGAATTAGGGATATGCGCAGATTGTAGTAGGCAATGCGGCTAGCAGCAAAGCATGTTTGGTGAAATAAAAAGGGGCCGAAGCCCCTTTTTTTGAAACTGGATAAATCAGGCAGCGCCTAATTGTACGGGTGTTAACTGAATCAGTTTTTTAACCAGGCCAGGATGCTGTTCTGCGTGCGCTTCTTTCAGGCAGGCTTTTGCGCAGCTGGCACATTTGCCGCATTCCGCCCCAACGCCTAATTGTTCTTTCAAATGCTTCACGGTTTTTGCACCATTTCTCACCGCCTGGTGAACTTGACGCTCAGTGACTGCATTACACACGCAAACGTACATATTGCCTCTCTAGGATTACTAATGATAATTATTATCATTTATTGAGAGTTTGTCAAGGTCAAATTGGTTCCTGACAGCCAAGAAAAAAGCCGCTTTCGCGGCTTAATTCAAAGGCTTAGCAACGCAGGGCGCGTTACTCGGATTCAATCTGTGATTGCAGATAGTTTGGTAAGGTCACGTCTATGATCAGGCGTTGCTGGGTTTCCAGCCAGTCGACGGCTTCTTCGCAGGCTTCCAGCAACTCGGTTAGCAAGTCGCGCGTGACGTAGTCTTGCAGTTTTTCTGCTTCAGCAATGGCTTCTACCAGTTGCGGGTGCTGCACTTCTTTTTCGAAGCTGAGGTCGCCTTGCAGGCATTCCACCACGTCTTCACCAATCAGCAACTTGCCCAAATTTTGCAGGTTGGGCAGACCATCAAGAAACAAAATGCGCTCAATCACTTCATCAGCTTCTTTCATCACGCGGATGGATTGCTTGTATTGGTAATCGTTGAGTTTTTCCAGGCCCCATTTTTTAAACATGCGCGCATGTAAAAAATACTGGTTAATTGAGGTCAGTTGATTTTTAAGCACCTTGTTTAAGGTGACGATGATTTGTTTATCGCCTTTCATGCGAACTCCTTATCCTGCCGCCGGGCTGTTATTCATTTGGCTTTGGCAATAGTTTTCCATGCCGACCAGTTTGATCAGGCTCAGTTGTTTTTCCAGCCAGTAAGCATGATCCATTTCGGTGTCATCCAGCTGCACCAGCAGCATTTCGCGGCTGACGAAGTCTTGTGCCTGTTCACAAGCCTCAATGGCTTTTTTCAAATGTTTGACCACGGTATATTCCAGCGCCAGGTCAGACTCCAGCATGGACTTCACATCTTTGCCGATAGTGAGTGCATCACGCTTGGCCAGGTTGGGCTTGCCTTCGAGGAACAGAATACGCTGAATCAGTGCACGGGCATGTTCACGCTCATGCAGGGACTCGTGCAAAATGCGCTCCGAGATCACGCTGAGCCCCATGTCAGCATACATTTCACCGTGAATGAGGTATTGGTCGGTGGCGGATAATTCGCCCGCCAGCAAGTCATTCAAAATGTCTATAATTTTTTTATCGCCTTTCATTGTCGGCTCCTGTTTGCATTTTTGATGCAGCCATCATACAGGAAAACAGAAATGATGCAATTAAAAATATCAACGTAACTATTTGATTTTAAATGGTATTTTAAATAAAAATCTAAATGAAAATCGTTCTTGATGTGGTTGGAGGGAGAGATTCCTGACAGCATTCAAGACTTACAGCAACAACTGTAAATCATGCGCAATATTCTCCGGTTTTTCGCCGTAACCCAGGTAGATACGCGGTGCGCCGGTTTTATCAAAGACATACAGTCCCGCGCTATGGTCCATGGTGTAGCCAGATTTGCCCGGTTCGCTGACTTTGGCGGCATACACTTTGTATTCACTCAGGTTGGCGGCGACTTCGGCTTCTGTGCCGCGCAAGCCGATAAATCGCGGGTCAAAGCCCGGCACAAACTGCGCCAGCACTTCCTGTGTGTCACGTGCCGGGTCGACTGTCACAAATAACACCTGCACGTCGTTGGATTTTTCTCCCAGTAATTGCATGGTTTTTTTCAGGTCAGACATGGTGGTCGGGCATACATCCGGACAATGCGTGTAACCAAAGAATAGCACCACGACTTTGCCTTTAAAGTCATTCATGCTGCGCAACGTGCCGGTATGGTCGGTCAGTGACAGCGGCTTGCCAAACTGGGTGCCGGTCAAATCGGTGCCGATAAAACTGGCAGAACCGCCTTGCTGGCAGGCGGTCAATAGTGTGACCAGCAGTACGAAGGCCAGGTAAACCCACTTAAAACGCAGTTGCATGCAAAAAATCCTTGTAAATCATCATTGAAATGGATTCTAGCATAGGCGAAAAGGGCACAGATTAGTTTACAATACTGGTTTTTGATGACTGACGGATTAAGGGCGAGTTTAAATGGCAATACCGAGTTCGATGGCAGACCGTGACGGCGTTATCTGGTACGACGGCAAAATGGTCAACTGGCGTGATGCCACTACCCACGTGTTAACCCACACTTTGCACTATGGCATGGGTGTGTTTGAAGGCGTGCGCGCCTACAAAACTGACAAAGGCACCGCTATTTTCCGCCTGAAAGAGCATACCGACCGCTTGTTCCGCAGTGCGCATATCCTGGGCATGAAAATGCCGTTTGATAAAGAGACGATCTCTGAAGCGCAAAAAGCTGCTGTGCGTGAAAACAAGCTCGAATCTGCTTACTTGCGCCCAATGGCGTTCTACGGTGCAGAAGCCATGGGTATCTCCGCCAAAACCCTGTCCACGCACGTGATTGTCGGCGCATGGAGCTGGGGTGCATACATGGGTGAAGAAGCCATCACTAAAGGTATCCGCGTGAAGACGTCTTCATTTGCACGTCACCACGTGAACATCACCATGTGTAAGGCCAAGGCCAACGGCAACTATATGAACAGCATCCTGGCTCACCAGGAAGCCGCACAAGATGGTTATCAGGAAGCCTTGTTGCTGGACGTAGACGGTTTCGTCGCTGAAGGTTCCGGTGAAAACATTTTCATCATCCGTAACGGCAAGCTGTATACACCAGACCTGACCTCCGCGCTGGAAGGCATCACCCGCGACACGATCATTCACCTGGCGAAAGTCGAGCTGGGCCTGGAAGTGATCGAAAAACGCATTACGCGTGACGAAGTCTACAGCGCTGACGAAGCCTTCTTCACCGGCACCGCTGCTGAAGTCACACCTATCCGTGAACTGGATAACCGTGCGATTGGCGAAGGCACGCGTGGCCCGATCACCGAAAAACTGCAAAGCCTGTATTTCGATGTGGTGAAAGGCAAAAATGCCAAGTACGCACATTGGCTGACATTGGTTTAATTTATAAGGTTTAATCAATTACGCGCCTGTTTGCTGGAGAGTTTGAATGTCTGATGTCAAAGAGTTTGAAGTAGACGGCAAAGACTTGCCATTGCATTGCCCAACCAAAGATACGCCTTTGTGGGATGCACATCCACGGGTGTTTCTGGATGTGGCGAAAACGGGGCAAGTGTCTTGTCCGTATTGCGGGGCTAAATATAAGTTGAAGCCGGGGACGCAGGTGCATCACCATTAAGTAGAAAAACCCACGCATTGCGTGGGTTTTTTGTTTGTGGGTTTTGCACGTGAATTGGGCGAGTTTGAAAAAATGATTCTTTGGATGGTTGAATAGCCTGTGCTTGTTGGATTGATTGTGGTGTAGGGCAGCGTTCTGGCTTTATTGGATGTTTTGTAAAAGTTCACTCTTAAGGTTTGTGCTTTGATGAGTGTTTTGTTTCGCCTTTAGGCGAGTTACTTTTCTTTGCTTGCACAAAGAATAAGTAACCAAAAGAAATGCACCCCAACTTCCGCTTTTTCCTTGCGCTACTCGGCTTGCCGGGCGTCCATCGAAACTTGCCCTGACAAGCCACACAAGGCGTGGCTTGTTGCGGAGCTCGGACAGCCGATGGCCGAAGACTCCCGTCAATCCTGCGTTGCTCGGCGCGGCAGATGGGGACCCCGAACACCAAGAGAGCACCATCGTTTAGCAGGTTTAACAAAAGAATCTGATTTTTGAACCGTCCTCATTTCTGCGATGTGAATTTGGCGAGATCAATCCCATTCCATCACGCTGAGTAGCGCAGGCGAAGTGGGGGATGTCGGCCATCGGCTGTTCGAGTTACGCAGTGGCTTGCGTTTTGTGCAGGCCGCCAGGGCGAGTTTCGATGGACGCCCACTTTGCCGAGTAACGCAAGGGAGCCGCAGGCCGTGATGGCTGGTGCCCTCTTCTTTGGTTACTTTCTGAGGGGCAAGCATCAGAAAGTGACTCGCCTAGAGGCGAAAGACATCGCCAAATCACCCCGCCAAAGCTAAGCGCTCTAAAGAATGACTTTCTAACGCATATCGGTTCAGCGCTGACAGTCTAGGCGGTGATCGTCCATAATTGCTGCATCACTCGCTGAGTTTCCTCCGTCCCGCTCGTTAAAAACACATAATCGCCAGCTTCCGTTGCTGCATTAAGCATTTGTCTTTGCTCTAACACCTGTTGCAAACGCTTTGCCACGGCAGCGCCAGTATCGATTAGGGTGACATCCGGTCCAACAATCTCTTGAATATATTTACGCACAAACGGGTAGTGCGTGCAGCCCAACACGATGGTATCCGCCCCTGCGGCCATGAGTGGTTTGCAGTATTGCTGCAGTAGTGCCAGCGTCTGCGGGGTGTCGAGTTGGCCTTGTTCTATGCACTCGACCAGGCCGACGCAGGCTTGTGTGACGACTTGCACGTTTTGGCCGTAATGTTCGAGCAGGGCGGAGAATTGTGCGCTTTGCAGAGTGCCGGTGGTGGCGAGTACGCCGATGATGCCGTTGTTGCTGGCAGCTGCCGCGGGTTTAACGGCGGGCTCCATGCCGATAATCGGCAGGGTGTAGTGTTGGCGCATGCTGCCGATGGCGGCGGCCGTGGCGGTGTTGCAGGCGACGACGAGGGCTTTGGCGCCTTTGGCAATTAATATATCGGCGACGATTGTGCAGCGTTGCTGAATTTCTGCGGCGGTTTTGTTGCCGTAAGGCGCGTGGGCGCTGTCAGCAAAGTAGATGAAATGCTCGTGTGGCAGTTGGCGGGTGAGGTGTTTTAGCACGCTGAGGCCGCCGACCCCGGAATCCATCACCCCAATGGGGGCATTGACTGCAATCGCTGGGCACATCGAAATGGCACGGTATGATTTATAATGGGGGGATTATATCGGATTTTAGACAGGTGTCAGGCATGGCCAACCGGCTGAGCAAGATTTACACGCGTACTGGCGATAGCGGCACAACCGGGCTGGGCGATGGCTCGCGCGTGGCAAAATCTGACTTGCGCGTGGAGGCCATGGGCGATGTCGATGAGCTGAATGCCGTGCTCGGTATGCTGCTGGTAGAAGACTTGGCGGACGATGTGCGTGACAGCTTGCTGGCGATTCAGCATGATTTGTTCGACCTGGGTGGTGAATTGTGTATGCCGGGGCATCACTTTATACAGGCGGGTCGGGTCACGTTTTTAGAACTGACGCTGGATGCCTGGAACGAAGCGCTCAGCCCGTTAAAAGAATTTATTTTGCCGGGTGGCAGCCGTGCAGCCGCCGTGTGTCATTTGGCACGTACGGTTTGTCGGCGTGCCGAGCGCGTGTTGCATGCACTGCATGCGCAATCGCCGGTCACCGCTGTGGCCTTGCAATACCTGAACCGATTGTCTGATTTACTGTTTGTCCTTTGTCGCACGCTTAACCGGCAGGCAGGTGTGCCGGACGTATTGTGGAATAACCAACATAAACTATAGCGTGGCCCTGGCTGGCGCTTGAAATGCAAAAAAACGAATGATTAAACAATTACTGCAAAAAGTATTCCGTCGTCGTGCCAGCGCGAATACCCACACTCAACTGCCTGCGGCGCAAGTCATCCAGGTAGGCAAGCATAAGATCAACCAGAAGCATATTAGCCAGGCCGCACTGAAGACCTGCGACCAACTGCAGAAGGCCGGTTTCCAGGCCTATATCGTCGGTGGTGCCGTGCGCGACTTGCTGCTCAATCATCCGCCTAAAGACTTTGACGTGGCAACCAATGCGACGCCTGAGCAGGTGCATAAGGTGTTTCGACGCTCGCGCATTATCGGTCGTCGTTTCCGGCTGGTACATGTGTTATGGGGGCATGAGACGATAGAAGTCTCTACTTTCCGTGGTCATCACTTAAGCGATGGTGACGCTGAAACCAACGATAGCGGCCGCATCATCCGTGACAACGTGTTTGGTAGTATTGAGGAAGATTCAGTGCGCCGTGACTTCACCGCCAATGCCTTGTATTACGACCCCAAGCGTCAGGAAGTGCTGGATTTTCATCATGGTGTGGCTGATGTGCGCGCCAAAACCTTGCGCATGATTGGCGATCCTGTCACGCGTTATCAGGAAGACCCGGTGCGCATGTTGCGCGCGGTGCGCTTGTCGGCCAAGCTGGGCTTGAAGCTGGAGCGTTCTACAGAAGCGCCAATACGCAAATTGGCTGATCTGCTGGAGGATGTGCCACCCAGCCGCTTATTTGACGAGATGTTAAAACTGTTCTTGTCCGGCCATGCCATCGAGAGCATTAACGCTTTACGTGCGCAGCAGTTGCACCACGGTTTGTTGCCTTTGCTGGATGTGGTGCTCGAGCAGCCACTTGGCGAAAAATTTGTCATGCTGGCGCTTAAAAATACCGATGAGCGCATTTTGTCTGGCAAGTCCTCTAACCCTAGCTTTTTGTTCGCTACCTTGCTGTGGCACGAGGTGCTGCAAGCCTGGCAAGAAAACCAGAAGCGCGGCGAGCATATGATTCCTGCCTTGCATGAGGCGATGAATGAAGTGATCGACAAGCAGGCCGAGAAAATGGCGATTCACAATCGTTATACCGCGACCATGAAAGAAATCTGGGTGATGCAGCCGCGCTTTGAGCAGCGCTCTGGCAAGCGCCCTTATGCCTTGTTGACCAACCCCAAATATCGCGCGGGGTATGACTTCTTGCTATTACGCTGTGCTTCCGGTGAATTACCACAGGAGCTGGGCGACTGGTGGACGCGCTTCGCTGATGCAGGTACCGATGAACGTACGGAAATGTTGCTGCCGGAAAGCGGCCCGAAAAAGCGCCGTCGCAAACCACGCAAGAAAAAGCCTGTGGGCGGAGACTTGGCTTAATGGCCATTGCGTTGATTGCGCTGGGCAGTAATTTGCAGCAGCCAGAAACACAGGTCAGCAAAGCGATTGCGGTGTTGGCCAGTACGCCAGGATTGACCTTGATGCAAGCCTCCAGCCTGTATGCGACGGCACCGGTGGGCTACGATAACCAGCCTGACTTTATCAATGCGGTGGTGCAGGTGGCGACCGAGATGCCAGCGCCGCAGTTGATGCAGTTATTGCTGGATATTGAGCAGACGTTTGGCCGTGAGCGCCCGTTTCCCAATGCGCCTCGCATTTTGGACCTCGACTTGCTGGATTATGAGGGCATACAGCTAGATACCGAGCTGTTGAAATTACCGCATCCGCGCATGCATGAGCGTGGCTTTGTCATTTTGCCGCTGGCTGAAATTGTGCCCGACTTTATGCTGCCACAAGGAAAGACTGTTGTAGAATGGACAGCAAAACACAAGCACGATGACGTGCGCAAACTGAATCCGAATTGAATCCGCTGAACGAGCAATCACCATGTTTACCCGCTTTCCTTATGTCGTTATTGAAGGTCCGATAGGCAGTGGCAAAACCACATTGGCCCGGATGCTGGCCGATCAGTTTTCAGTCGAGCTACTGTCTGAAAAGGCTGAGGCCAATCCGTTTTTGACCCGCTTTTATCAGGATGCACAGCGTTACGCTTTACCAACGCAGTTATTCTTCCTGTTCCAGCGTTCGCGCCAGATTGAAGATATGGCGCAGCGCGATATGTTTGGCCAGCCTACGGTGTCTGATTTCTTTCTCGAAAAAGACCCGCTGTTCGCACGTCTGAACCTGGATGATGAAGAGTATTCTCTGTATCACCAGATATATCAGCACCTGCAACTCAAAGCACCCAAGCCAGATCTGGTGGTGTATCTGCAAACGCCGGTAGACGCCTTAATGGATCGCATTGAGGAGCGCAATATCAGCTACGAGCAAGATATGCCGCGTGAGTATATTTCCCGTCTGGCCGAGGCGTATAGTGAATTTTTTCACGGCTACGATGCCTCACCTTTGCTGATTGTGAATAACGAAAAGCTCAATATTATTAAAGACCCGGAAGCGTTTAACTTGCTGATCGAGCGTATTGGCCAGATTAAGAGCAGCCGCGAATACTTTAACCCCAATTTTTAATTCAACCTGGCGGTATGGGCTACCATCATCGGCCCGTGTTGGCAGATTGATGGTGGAAACAGATGCTGAATACCCTTCTCACAAAAGCAGGTGCGGGCGAAAAAATTGCCATGCTCACTTGCTATGACGCCACCTTTGCCAAAGTGCTGGCATTGGCTGGTGTGGATGTCTTGCTGGTGGGGGACTCCCTGGGCATGGTCGTGCAAGGCGCGACCAATACGCTGGAAGTGACTATGCAAGACATGATTTATCACACCCGTCTGGTGGCCAGGGGCGCACCCGCCACTGTGATCATGAGCGACATGCCAGCGGGCAGTTATGAGCATGATCCGGCGACAGCACTCACCAATGCACAGACACTGATCGCGGCAGGTGCGCATATCGTCAAGATCGAAGGTGGTGGCAACATGGTTGAGACCGCACGTTACCTGGTCGACAATGGCGTGCCAGTATGTGCGCATCTGGGCTTTACGCCGCAGTCAGTCGAAAAGCTGGGTGGCTATAAAATTCAGGGCAAGACTGAAGAAGGCGCGCAAATTATGCTGGCCGATGCTCAGGCCATGGTGCGGGCCGGGGTGGATATGGTGCTGTTCGAGATGGTGCCTGCGGCGGTGGCTGCGCATATCACACAGCACATTGGTGTGCCAACGATAGGCATAGGCGCAGGCGCTGGCTGTAGTGGCCAGGTGCTGGTGTTGCAGGATTTATTGGGGATATATACTGGTCCGGCAGATAAAGCCCCACAAGACTACAAAGCACCAAGGTTCGCACAGAACTTCCTGCAGCAGGCGGGGAGTGTGCAACAGGCGGTGGTGGATTATGTGCAGGCAGTGAAGGCGGGGAGCTTTCCTGAGGCTAGGCATAGTTACTAGCTTGGTGTGGATGGGCTAAGAAGGTCATTCTTAGGTTTGTGTTTTGGTTAGTGTTTTGTTTCGCCTTTTCGGCGAGTTACTTTTCTTTGCTTGCCCAAAGCGAAGACTATTCTATGATTGATCTATTTCGCCCTTTCGGCGACCGTTCTTTCTTATGCTTGTCCATAAGAAAGAAGGCAAAGAACAAGACACCCCAGCTTCCGCTTTTATCCTGCGCTACTCGGCTTACCGGGCGTCCATCGAAACTCGCCCTGACAAGCCACACAAGACGTGGCTTGTTGCGGAGCTCAAACAGCCGATGGCCGAAGACTCCCGTCAACCCTGCGTTGCTCGGCGCGGCAGATGGGGACCCCGAACACCCGCGAGCGCCACCGTTTAGCAGGTTTAACAAAAGAATCCGGTTTTTAAACCGTCCAAACTAAATCCATGCAAGTTAGATGAGATAAGTCCCATCCCATCACGCTGAGTAGCGGAAACAAAATAAGAGAAGAGGGAGCGACTGTTCGAATCCCGCAGCAGCTCACGTTTTGTGTGAGCTGCCAGGTTGAGTTTCGTGACCGACTTATTTTGTTGAGCAACGCAAGGGAGCCGTAGGCCGTGATGGCTGGGTGCCCTCCTCTTTGGTTACTTTCTGAGGGGCAAGCATCAGAAAGTGACTCGCCGACAAGGCGAAAGAAACCGTACATAACTCAGCCAACATTACAGCCAAATCATTCACATATCAAACAACAAAAAAGGCGTCACCCCTCAGCATATTCGCTGGAGATAACGCCTTTTTCAGATCACACCAGTTATTGTTTGCGCTGGCGACGGCTAGCAGCCCCCATCAACAATAAACCAGCGCCTATCAGCGCGTAGGTTTCCGGTTCTGGTACCGTAGAAATGCTCACGCTGTCCAGGTCAAAACGCAGGTTGCTGCCACTGAAGCCTGCTGGCAGGCTGATGCCAAGCTGAACGCGGCCTACCTCATCAAATACCGCATCAAATGATTGGCCTGAGAAGCTGGTGAATGCCGGGTTGGATGGGTCAATGACCAGGTCGATGCGCGTCCAGGTGTTAGGCTCTACCCAGGTGGAAACAATCGCGCTGGCGCCAGGGTTGTTGGACGGGGCGGCAATACGGGCATAGGCTTGTAGGGCGATATCGGCATCGTGGCGGAAGTACCAGCTAAATACCAGGTCGTCACGCCAGTCACCTTGGAAGGCGCCATCGCTACAAGCTGCGCTCTCGCAGCGGAATAACACGGCTACCGAGCCAAAGGCGCTAGCTGTCGGGCTGGCGGTTGTGCTGAGATAGGCACCACCATCCGCGCCACCATTGGCAACAACCTGGTTAGGGTTGCTGCCGGTAGTCCAGCCGGAAAGACCGTCTGTGAAGGTTTCGGTGTATGGGGTGGTTAACGCGGCTGCCTGCCCGGCAAAACTCATGGTGGCGATCAACGCCAGGCTGGTAAATAAATGACGATACATGTGTTGTCCTCTTCGTGAAAATTATAATTAGTAATCAACTTGATAATGAGATTGATTATTATTTATTTTAACATGCGGTTTAACGTTAGCTCAAGGGAGTACTATCTGCAGTAATCGCTGCCTGAGCGGCCTTGCTTGTGGCAAAATAACGCCTTGGTTGCCGCTATGATGAATTTACTCTCACTCGAATCCTCCACCGAAACACTGTCACTGGCCTTGCAAACAGGGGCCGGCTTACACACATTTGATGAAGTCACCGGTCCTGCGGCATCGCAACGTATCCTGCCGGAAATTCAGCGTTTGTTGACGCAGGCAAATATCCAGCTGAGCGCATTGAACGGCATTGTGTATGGCACTGGCCCTGGTGCTTTTACCGGTGTGCGTGTGGCTGTCGGTGTGACGCAGGGACTGGCATTTGGTGCCCACCTGCCAGTGGTCGGCATCAGCTCTGTGCTGGCGGTGGCGGAGACTGCCTGGCAAGAGGCGCAGGCTGAAAAGGTGCTGGTATGCCTGGATGCGCGCATGGGTGAGGTTTATCATGCGGCATTTGTGCGACAAGCCGATGGCTGGCAAGAGGTTTTGCCGCCTGTGGTATGCAAGCCGCAAGATGTGCCTGCTGTGGAAGGCGCGGACTGGCTGGGCGCAGGGTCTGGCTGGCGTGTGTTTGAGCAAGTGTTGTCAGAAAAATATAGCGGCCAACTGGTGAGTGTGCGTCCGGAATTGATGCCTAAAGCTAGCGCGATGCTGATGTTGGCACAGCCATTGTTTGCAGCGGGCCATACCCAGGCTGCCCATGAAGCCGCACCATTGTATATACGTAACCGTGTCGCCTTGACGGCCGCTGAGCGTGCGCAAGGGCAAACGCTGTAACTGATATGAGCGCCTTGCCACAACAGCACGTCACGTTCCGCCCGATGTCTTATGACGACCTGGCTGCGATTAGCCGGATTGAGCCGACGATTTATAGTCATCCATGGACATTGGGAAACTTCAACGATTCACTCAATGCCGGGTATAGTGCCTGGGTGATGGAGATTGCCGAGGATATTGTTGGCTATGCTTTGGTGATGATGGTGCTGGACGAAGCACATTTGCTCAATCTCAGCATTGCCAAGCCATTTCAGGGCCAGGGCCTTGGACGTACTTTGTTGGCGCATATGGTCGATGTTTCGCAGCGTCATCAAGCGGCTAATATGTTTCTTGAGGTGCGCGTCAGTAATACCAAGGCGATTGCCTTGTATGAATCTATGGGGTTTTGTGAGATGGGCGTGCGCCGCAATTACTATCCCACCAAGACTGGCCGCGAAGATGCTGTATTAATGGGGTTGGCATTATGAACAGGAGTGCCTGGTGAGTTTAAGCCGTGAAGACATGTTGCGGGAATTGGAGTTGCTGCCCGTTTGGCGAGCACGCTCGCCTGCGCCTGCAAGCTTGTCGCCAGTGACGATTGCAGAACCCGTTGTCACGCTGGAAGCTGCTATAGCGGCCACCGCCGCGCCAGTCTCTGCGCCTGTTGTCGAAGCTGAAACAGAAGGGCTGAATATTGAAGCATCCCTCGCGGAGAGGCTTCAAGCGCCACTGGATGCATCGCCTGAGTTGAGTGAACCCAATTTGCCGGAAGTGGCCGCTGAGCCGTTGGTGCAAACGCCGTGGCTGCTTTATTGCCCGCACGCCAGTGATGCGCCGAGTCAGCGGTTGTTGCAAAATATTTTGCGTGCCTTGCAACTGCCGCTTGAGGAGATATCGCTGTATCAACAGTCATTGCAGCTGACACAAGTGAATACCCGCTTTTGCGTATTATTTGGTCTCGAGCAGGCAAATCAGTTTTTAGCGACAAATTATGCGGAAATGGCGGCTGTTCGTGGTCAGATATTGACATATGGCGACATGCTGGTGGTGGTTACTCATCACCCACAGGCCATGCTGGAAAATCCCTTGTTAAAGCGTGAAGTCTGGCAGGATATGTGTTTGTTGCTGGCCAGGCATGCAGCCGTGGCTGCTTGAAGAAATGTCTTTTAGCCCACATCTATAAAGTAGATGTGGTTTTATGATGAATTTATGTTTTTTTGACTGGAGTCTGACATGCGTCGATTATTAAATATGCTATTGCTGGTAGCTACCCTGAGCCTGTCTGGCTGTGGTTATAACCAGTTTCAAAGTCTGGATGAAGAAACCAAGGCCAACTGGTCTGAGGTATTGAACCAGTATCAGCGCCGTGCAGATTTGGTGCCTAACCTGGTGTCTACAGTGAAAGGCTACGCCAGCCATGAAGAAAAAGTGCTGACTGAAGTGACCGAGGCACGTGCCAAAGTGGGTAGCATGCAGGTCACGCCTGAGTTGCTGAATGACCCGGATGCGTTTGCCAAATTCCAGGCGGCACAAGGCCAGCTGACCAGTGCCTTGTCGCGTCTGATGGTGGTGTCTGAAAACTATCCTAACCTGAAAGCGGATGCCAGTTTCCGCGATTTGCAGGCCCAGCTTGAAGGCACTGAAAACCGTGTAACAGTCGCACGTAACCGTTATATTGAGTCTGTGAAGCAGTACAACGTGTCCGTACGTAGTTTCCCTAATAATTTGACCGCCATGATGTTTGGTTATCAGCCTAAGCCATCATTTACGGTTGAAAATGAAAAAGCGATTTCAACGGCGCCTAAAGTTGACTTTGGTGATGGTAAGTAATCGCTAACATGAGCGCTTGCTGGAAATCACTCCTGCTTGTCTGCTGCGTGCTGTTTGGCATTGCAAGCAGCCAGGCAGCCGATGGCCTGGTCGATATTCCGCCACTGCAAAGCGCAGTGACGGATTTGACGCAGACCTTGTCCGCTGAGGAGCAAGCAGCCCTGAATCAGAAGCTTAGCCAGTTCTCACAGCTGTCTGGCTCCCAAGTGGCTGTGCTGTTATTGCCTAGCACGCAGCCAGAGGAAATTTCGCAGTTTGGTATCCGCCTGGCCGATGCCTGGAAAGTGGGCCGCGAAAAGCAGGATGACGGCGTGATTATTATCGTCGCCAAAAACGATAGGAAAATGCGTATTGAGGTCGGTTATGGCCTCGAGGGTGCGATTCCAGATGCGATTGCCAAGCGCATCATCAGCGAGCAAATTGCACCTGCATTCAAGCAAGGCCAGTTTTACCAGGGCTTGAATCTGGCGACGGATACCTTGATCAAGCTGATTCAGGGCGAGCAGTTACCTGCGCCCACCAAACAAACGCGCCAGGCACATGCGGATGACTGGATGAGCATGCTGCCTATCCTGATGTTTGCCGCGATTATCGGCGGCGCCATCTTCAAGGGCATGCTGGGTGATTTTCCAGGTAGCCTGGTGACCGGCGGTTTGCTGGGTGGCTTGGCGGGCTGGTTAGGCGCGACAGCCTTGATTATGGGGCTGATCGGTTTAGCGGCATTTGTATTTACGCTGGCCATGGGTGGGCGTGGTGGTGGATCTTATGGCGCGTATCCTGGCGGCTTTGGCGGTTACTCCGGTGGTAGCCGTGGCCCGGATATTTTCAGTGGCGGCGGTGGCGGCTTTGGGGGCGGTGGCGCCTCCGGTGACTGGTAATCAACCTTGAGAGTCGTATGAAACCTGTACACCCGTTTAAACGCTGGTTCAAACATGCTTGGAGTCATCCTCGGCATGTCAAAGCCTTGTTTCCGCAGCACTCACTCAAGCAGATTGAATTGGCCATTGCACAAAGCGAGCATCATCACGCCGGTGAAATCCGCGTGGTGATTGAATCTGGTTTACCCACCTATGCTATCCTGCGGAGATTGGCGCCAAGGCAACGTGCGATCAATTTATTCGGCCATTTCAATATTTGGGATACCGAGCATAACAATGGCGTGTTGATTTACTTGCTGCTGGCTGACCATGATGTTGAAATTGTGGCCGACCGTGGCATACACCGACAAGTGGGAGACGCTGGCTGGCAGCAGATCTGCCAGCATATGGAAGGGATGTTCAGAAGTGGGCAGTTTGAAGCAGGTGTGGTCTATGGCATACAAGCAATTGGCGAGCAGTTGGCAAAGCACTTTCCCCCTGAGCACGTTCCGCGCAACGAATTACCTAATCGCGTGCTTATTCTCTAGTGGTGCGTGCATCCAAGCCGCTCACGCAGACCTGAACGATATCAACCGCATTTACCATACGGCGCCCTCATTAGCCTCTTTCGAGATTTGCCAGGGTGGCGGATGTGCTCAATTTGATACCCTCAGCCTGACCACTGCGGAATGGGAGAATGTCACGCGTTTATTTACCCCGCTACCTCACACTGCTGATGCTGAGCGCACAGCGATTGCCCAAGCCATCGGCATACTGGAAGATATTGTCGGTACTAAAATCGGCACCGCTGCAGACCGGGCTGGAACGTTTAACAATAGCGCCTACCAGCATCAGCAGGATTGCAACGACGAAGCCATCAATAGCACTACTTATATGCGCCTCATGCAGCAGGCTGGCCTGATACAATTTCACCAGATTTTAGATACCCGCACACGCAAGTTCTTTTTGACCGGTTGGCCACATAGTGCAGCGGTGATCCAAGAGGTCGACAGCAAAGCGGAGTATGCCGTCGACAGCTGGTTTTATGATAATGGTTACCCGGCAACGATAGTGCCCATGGCGCAGTGGAAGGAGGGCTATATTCCTACTGATAGCCCTATCTTGCATCGAGAAGCACCAAACGACCATTCCACCGAATAAGCGCGAGTGACTCAGCCCTGGTTTAAGGCTAAAATCGCGCTTTCAGATTCTAATTAAAAGTTATTTTATGCGCGCCTCACAATTTTTTATTGCTACCCAAAAAGAAGCCCCTTCCGACGCCGAGCTGATCAGCCACAAACTCATGGTGCGTGCCGGGCTGATCAAAAAGCTGGGCAGCGGTTTGTATAGCTGGATGCCGCTGGGTTTGCGTGTACTGCGCAAGGTTGAAAATATCGTGCGTGATGAAATGAACAAAGCGGGCGCGCTGGAGTTGCTGATGCCAGCGGTGCAGCCAAGAGAGTTGTGGGAGGAAACCGGCCGCTGGGCGGTGTTTGGTCCACAAATGCTGAAAATCCAGGACCGTCATGAACGTGATTTCTGCTTTGGCCCAACCCACGAAGAAGTAATTACTGACATCGCGCGCAAGGAAATCAGCAGCTACAAGCAGTTGCCGCTGAATTTCTACCAGATCCAGACCAAGTTCCGTGACGAGATCCGCCCGCGTTTTGGTGTGATGCGCGCGCGCGAGTTTTTGATGAAAGATGCCTACTCCTTCCATACCAGTGCAGACTGTCTGGTGAATACCTACAACAGCATGCACACGGCTTACAGCAATGTATTTACGCGCCTGGGCTTGAAGTTCCGTGCCGTGAAGGCCGACTCTGGCGCCATTGGTGGTGATGGTTCACAAGAGTTTCACGTGCTGGCAGATAGCGGCGAAGATGCGCTGGCGTATTGCGAGCAGTCTGACTACGCCGCCAACGTCGAGTTGGCCGAGGCGGTTGCTACCGGTAGCCGTGCCGCCGCCAGTGAAAGCATGCGCGAGGTTGATACGCCCAAGCAAACGAGCTGCGAAGACGTCGCCAAATTGCTGGATGTGCCAGTGAGCAAAACCGTTAAATCTGTTGCGCTGATGGTGGATGACGTATTTACCCTGGCCTTGTTGCGTGGCGACCACCAGCTTAACGAAGTGAAGTTTAGCAAGGTAGACGGCGCGAAGGACTTCCGCCTGGCGACTGAAGAAGAAATCCGTGCCAACTTGAGTTGCCCACCTGGCTTTATTGGCCCGGTTGGCGTTAACGCCAATGTGCGCGTAGTGGCCGATAGAACAGTGGCACTCATGAGTGATTTCGTTTGTGGCGCCAATAAACCTAAGTTCCACCTGGCGGGTGTGAATTTTGGCCGCGATTTGCCAGAGCCATCCATCGTGGCGGATATCCGCAACGTGGTGACTGGCGATGCCAGCCCGGATGGCAAAGGTACTTTGGATTTGTGTCGCGGGATTGAAGTTGGCCATATTTTCCAGTTGCGTACCAAATATTCCGAGGCCATGCAGGCGACTTACCTGGACGAAAATGGTCAGACACAAGTGATGGAAATGGGCTGTTATGGCATCGGCGTGTCACGTATCGTCGGTGCAGCGATTGAGCAGGGCAACGACGAAAAAGGCATTATTTTTCCATTGAGTATGGCGCCGTTTGCAGTGGTGATTTGCCCGATTGGCCTCGACAAGAGCGACGCAGTAAAACAGGCCGCGTTTGACCTCTATGCCCAGTTGCAACAAGCGGGTGTGGATGTGTTGCTGGATGACCGTGGTGAGCGTCCGGGTGTCATGTTCGCCGAAAGCGACCTCATGGGTATTCCGCACCGCGTAGTGATTGGTGACCGTGGTTTGGCTGAAGGCAAAGTCGAATATAAGGGCCGCACCGATGCTGAGGCACAAAACTTGCAAGTGATTGATTGTGTGACCTTTTTGCGTGACAAACTTGGTCAGTAATTAGAGGGATTTCATCCCTCTGTTTGGCGCCTGTGGCGGGATGAATTTGATTACAATAGACGCAATGAAAAAAGCATTCTTCTTTTTGTTTGCCTTGTTGCTGGCCGGCCTGTGTGCATGGTCAGCGCCGACTATGGCTGGCAACCAGAAAGAGGAGCCGCTTGCTAATAGCGTCAAGGCGCTGATGCAGAAGTCTGTCAGCGACCTCGCTGCGCCAAGATTGTTATTTGATAACGAGCTGTCGGCACAACAATGGTTGCAGGATATGTCTGCCCGCCTGGCCAAGCGTATGCCTGATGCGCAATACCGTGAAGATTTCCTTAAGTCTGTACACTACGAAGCCACACGTGCAGGGCTGGATCCGCAAATGGTGTTGGGCCTGATTCACGTTGAAAGTGGGTTTAAAAAATACGCGGTATCCAGCGTGGGCGCACGCGGGTATATGCAGGTGATGCCATTCTGGGTGAAGTCGATTGGTGTCAACGAACACAATCTGTTTGATATGCGTTTAAACCTGCGTTACGGCTGTACGATTTTGCGCCATTACCTGGATATCGAACGCGGCGATTATTACCGTGCGCTGGGCCGTTATAACGGCAGCCTGGGCAAACCGGACTACCCGAATCTGGTGGTGGGTGCCTGGCGTAATCACTGGCATTATGCACCTGCTTTAGATACCCCCAAGCTGAATGTTGCCAGTCAATAACCGAATAAAACAGATAATAAAAAACCGCGCCTAGGCGCGGTTTTTTATGATTGGCGTTCAAATTTATTTGACGATTTTAAAGCCATAGTAGGTGCCAAATTCACCTTCTGGCTCGTGGTAGACAAACATCATGCCGTTGGTATATCCCAGGCCATTAAAGTGATTTTGTGAACGTAACTTCATGGTGGCAGGCAGCGCACTTCTGCCGACAAACTGGCCATTCAAATCAAAAATCAATACGGCTTTGTGATCGACATCCAGCAAGGCTAGCTCATTGCCAGCCACGCCTGTAAAGGCAATGTAATGATCACTGACATCGTCGTGTGCGACTTGTGCTTTGGCAAAGTCGAGTTTGATTTCCTGCAGTTTTTCGCGTTGTTTGGCATCGACGACAAATACCAGGTTGCCTCTGTCCTGCTTGGCATAATAATGCTTGCTGGCCGGGTCGTAGCTGGGCATGGTGCCCGCATCGCCAAAGGCAGGGTTAAACTGCGCCACATCGCCCGAGGTGCCTAATAACTCGCCTTTGTCGCCAACAGCCAGGCTATAAATGCCAGTGTTGGGTGAAAAACCTACCGCGCTGGAAATATTATAGGTAATGGTTTCCAGCTTGCCGGAATTCGGGTTGTAGTACAGAGAGCGATTGTCATAGCCAGGTTTTGCCGAGTTGACATAGCTGCCGTCTGCCGTAAACGCATGCACCTCAGACTTTGAAATTGGCGCCTCGAACTCACTGCCCATCGGGGCCAGGCCACCATCGGCAATGTAATAGTGTTGATTGCTGGGCAGGTAGGCCACTGACATTGGACGTGTGGTTGGCTTTTTGACCAACGGGATTTTTACGCCGACTTCTGCCTCAGGCAGAATCTCAGCATGGGCGGTGAGCGTCAGGCAAGAGAGTGCCAGTGCGCTCAACGTTTTTTGGGGGAATTGCATATCTCCGTCATCCTGTTTTTATTGGTGATTGATAGACTCTATTTTAACGTGCAAGTTTAAGATTTTGCTGACGGCATGCGCGTAATCAGCATGGCATCGCCATAACTGAAAAAACGGTAAGACTGGTCAATTGCATGCGCATAAGCCTTGCGCATCAAATCATAGCCGCCAAATGCGGATACCAGCATCATCAAAGTGCTTTTCGGCAGGTGAAAGTTAGTGATTAATCTATCCACCAGCTTGAACTCAAACCCAGGCGTAATAAAAATATTGGTGTCACCATGATGCGCAAACAACTTGCCCACATGTGCCGCACTTTCCAGTGTGCGTAGCGAAGTAGTGCCGACTGCCGTAACGCGTTTGCCATTGGCGCGTGCGTTGAGAATCGTACTAATCGTTTCCTCAGGCAAATGATAAACCTCACTATGCATATGATGCTCGGCAATATTGTCCACTTTCACTGGCTGGAAAGTACCCGCGCCCACATGCAGCGTCACGTAGCGTACATGCACGCCTTTGTTGATGAGCGCCTGTAGCAAGGCTTCATCAAAATGCAGGCCAGCCGTCGGTGCCGCCACTGCCCCCGCATGCTTGGCAAACACGGTTTGGTAACGGGTGTCATCTGCGGCATCCGCCTTGTGCTCAATGTAAGGCGGCAGCGGCAACTGGCCATATTGCTCCAAAAAGTCATACCATGACTCATTGCCCAGCAGGCGGATATGAAACATATCAGCATGCCTGCCTAACACCTCAGCCTGATAGTCGCCCGACAAATGCAACAAACTGCCCGCTTTGGGCGAGCGTGAAGACTTGATTTGCGCATAAGCCTCTTGTTCAGACAGTACGCGGTCTATCATCACCTCAATCTGGCCGCCAGTGGCTTTTTGCCCAAACAGTCTGGCTTTGATGACTTTTGTGTCATTGAGAACGAGCACATCGCCCGCCTCAAAGTGGTCGGCAATCTGGCGGAAATAACTGTCCTGTATAGTTTGCTTTATCGCATTGACCTCCAGCAGGCGACTTTCTGAGCGATTCGGCAGTGGATGTTGTGCAATCAGGTGTTGTGGAAGATAAAAATCGAAATCTAGAGTTTTCATAAATCAAAATTATGGTTATAATAGCTGTCTTTGAGATGTCCAACATTATATCCCATGCCGGGATGGCGGAACTGGTAGACGCACTGGACTCAAAATCCAGCGCCGCAAGGCGTGCCGGTTCGATTCCGGCTCCCGGCACCATGTAGTTGTACAAAGAAGTCCAAAGCAATTCAATTTAGCCCGTAAATCAATGACTTACGGGCTTTTTTGTGTCCAAAGCAGTCCAAAGTCGTCGTTTGACATCCAGTATTAAACAGGGGTAACTTAGGGTGTAACAAAATCTACCCCATTAGGAGTTACCCCGAAATGGCACTTTCTGATACAGCTATACGGAATGCAAAACCTGCCGAGAAGCCATATAAGCTCTATGATGAGCGCGGGCTGTACTTGATCGTCAATCCCAACGGCGGCAAATGGTGGCGTTTGAAGTACCGTTTAGATGGTAAAGAGAAAACAATCTCACTTGGCACTTACCCCGAAGTTACCCTAAATGATTTTATCCCATGCGATCCCGAGTGTTAGTGATCAAATCAGGCCGTACTCTCATTGGAGGGATTGCCTCTTTATGCTGGATAGGGATTGTTGGCTTCATAGCTCTTAAAGACCCAGAAGCGCTTCATAAAATGACCCCAAATGAGTGGGGCGATTTTTTAGCCGGCTCCTTCGCGCCTCTGGCATTTCTCTGGCTTGTACTGGGATACTTGCAACAAGGGGATGAGCTTCGCCTCAGTACGGATGCTCTACGTCTGCAAGCTGAAGAGCTGAAAAACTCCGTCCAACAGCAACGGGATTTAGTTGAGATCTCGCGTCAGCAAGTTGAGAGTGAACGTGAGACACTTGCGTATGAAAGACGGCTCAGAGAGGAACTTTCAAAGCCTAGTTTTTTGGTGTTTGGTGCTGGGGGGTCTTTTCACGGAAATGGGTATTCTACGTACAACATTTCTATAAGTAACTCTGGCCATGATGCTACAGCCTTTTCGGCAAAAATAAACTTTATGGGCGAGGGTTGGCGTGAGGTAATGAGTTATCCACTTTTTTCTAAGGGTGCTATTTACACTGCTGGAGTGGCTCGTGCCACTCCGTTAGTAGATGGTGACTCATTTATGGTACTGAGTTTTGCAGATGGCCTGGGAAAATCAATAGAGCTTACCTACCGAGTAGGGCTTGATAGCAACAATTCCAATGCATGTTTAATTTTTGAGAACATAAATGGCTGACTTGCTTTCCAAAGCTACCATTAAGAGAGTTTAAAAAGAATCGATATTTAGTTACGTCCAATCTTAGTGCGGCTCGCCTCCGGGCCGTAGATTAGGTCAAGCCTGAGGGTATAAAAAATATTCTGAAATTTGGAGAAAATATGTCTTACAAAACCATAAAATCAACTCAAGAAATTGAAGCAGTAGACATTCCAACTATGGCCGACATGCCTCTCGACGAATATAAGGACTATTTGAGGTTTGGTTTAATGTCAGTTGATCACCATGATAATTTAAGATCAGCAGTAGCTGGCTATCCCTTAGCAACTAATCAAGAGCAACTGAAAGCTCTCATAGCCTACCTTAATGAAATTGCATCAAAGGTTGGCTCATAAATATCCAGCGGCTTACCTAACCGTAGAAGAAAGCTATGGTAGGCGCGGGTACCAGTCCTCAACTTGTTTTGTCTAGATCGTGGGCTTAACAAAATTTTTTCGTGCGGGAGTTACAGGGGGGAGAGGGGTATTATGTTCAGATGGTGAGAGTACGTTGATTTTTCGTCATAAAGGCATCTGTAAAAAATGTGTATTGTTGTTTCATCAATCAAGCTAGTGATGATTTCAAAGTTATCACTGTCATCTGCGTGAAGCTCAAACTTCAGAAGCTTCATTTCTTTTCCTGGAGGAATAAGGCTTTCCCCTTGAAATACATTCGTTGCCCATGTCACTTTCGCAGGCTTCATTGATAGTATGATTTTGTTTAGTAGGTCATCTACGCTAAGCTTTTCTGTGCTCCACGGTGCTGTAAAAAAGACTGATTCATAAACTGCAGGTCCCAAACCGTGATTAATAACCGAAATCATCACATGTTTTCCTGGAAATCTTTCTACGCTATGTTCCATAAAAGGACGAACCATAAGCTTATTGTGTTTTCTTGCAATATGGGCTTGCCAAAATGTGGCAGCCATTGCAAGGATTGCAATTATTACCGAACTGATTGCGATGATTTCCGCACTGTACAATTTCCACATAATATTTGACCAAGTATTTTTAAAGAAAAGCTATGGTTTTGATGGCGTTATAGATTGCGTATGATTGGGAGTCTTAAGTGCGCCATTAGTCTCAAACTCAATACCCCAATAAGTTGTTAAGTCTAGAGGTAAGGTTTCGTCATCTAAAAGTAACTTTCGGGCAAGAAGTAGTATTTCAAAAATGGTCTTAGCTTCGGGCCGAAGTTGAAGCGCTTTACTTAACTCCTTTGCCAAATCTGATGGTAACCATAAGCAAGCTTGAAAAGATAGATTGTTTAGCTTTGTCCTGTGGTCTTTTGGCATTACTTCATAACTTGAGTATTTTATCCATTCGGCAAGCAACTCAGAAACCAACTCAATTTTTTGCTTACGGTCTAACTCTCTTTTATAAACTTCAAGTTGGCGGTCATACTCATTTTTAATCGAGTGTGTAATTCGTGCAGTTATCCAGGTTTTTAATAGAAATGCTGAGGTAAGGCCGCCAATTGTTGATGCCATTAATACTTTGATGAGATCTTCCAAGATCATCTCCCTAAATCTTAGACGTTGAGTTCTTTGTGGCAGATTCTAAACTAAAGGAAATGTAATGAATAATATTCACCATAATTTAGATGAGGTGGTTATTAAGGGATTTTTGGGTGGTCGCCACAAGATCTAGTGGCCGAAAATTTATGGGTCCTTCCTGAAGCTTTCCACTCTCGGCACAAGAACCATAAGCTTTCTACAGCCGTGAGAGTTCTCTAAGGGAGTCATAATTTTGAAATGATTGAATTCCTCAATACTTGTATTTATTCAAGTAAATTAGTCTAATAGTGTAAAAGTAAACATAACTGGAAAGATATAAAGGAAGCTAAATGGCTATTAAGTGTTTATCAGTCTCAAACTTTAAAGGGGTTGCAGGGTTAACAGACTTCGAGTTAAAGCCGATTACGGTCTTCATAGGGGCAAACTCATCTGGAAAAAGTTCATGTTTACATGCCTTGGCGAGTCTTGCGCAGACATTAAAACTTGGCAATAGTATTCCTGCTTTAACATTGGATGACGATTATGCGCAAGTACACTTGGGAAGATTCGTTGAGATCGCGCATTCAAGAAACTATAAACTGCCAATTCATTTAGAAATAAATACTGGCATGGCACAAATGGCTTTACATTACAGTGAGTACAGTGGGGATTGTGTAGCTAAATACGAATTTAAATGTTTAAAAGAGACTGAAGAAATTTACATCGACTCTGCTGAATTAGCGGTTGGAGATAATTGGATTAAATTTAAGAAAAAAGCTAAATCTGATCAGTATAAAGTTACTAGTAATATCACTAGAACCGAGCTAGTCGGAATGAGAAAATCAAATTTCTTCTTTTCTGTAGATCCAGTACGTAATGAGGTTCCTACCTCTGAATGGATTGATGTTTATTTTCTGGTTGATGCTATACAAAGAGTCATTGAAAGCAAACTAAGGCAGACATTGTATTTGGGACCTTTTAGGCAATCTCCACTTAGGCGCTACCCATTCAGAGGATCTACCGCCAATGAAGTTGGGGCTCAAGGGGAAGCAACAATCACTATGTTGGCAAGTGAATATGTGCAGTCAGGTGATAAATCACATTTAGCGCAGATTAATAAGTGGCTATCGACACTTGGATTAGCTAAGAATGTTGGTGTTAAGAGAGTAGGGGCATCGGATCTCTTTGATGTTTCATTAACACTGGTGGATGATAGGGATTTACCAATTGCTGATCTTGGTTATGGTTTATCTCAAGTTCTTCCAGTATTGACGCAATGTAGCTTTGCAACAAATGGCTCAACACTTCTTTTTGAGCAGCCGGAATTACATTTGCATGAGGGAGCCGGAAAGAAGCTTGCTCAAGTATTTGTTGAAACAGCCGCACTAAAACAATCGAATATTCTCATTGAAACGCACTCAAGAGAGTTAATTTATGAGTTGTTTGACATGGTGAAAATTGGAACACTTAAAGTTGAGGATTTAGTAATTTTCTCAGTTAGAAGAGAAGGTGGTAAGAGTCATTATGACAAGGTGAAAATGTCTATTGATGATAGAGGTAATTTTGAAGTCGAGAACGATAATCCGTGGTTTAATAGTCTTCTTTAATCTCAATCTACTTGTGTCGAAAATTTGATTTAAAGGTCGGTCACTTTTTATCTTTAGGGGTAACTTTAGGGGTAACTTTAGGGGTAACTTTAGGGGTAACTTTAGGGGTAACTTTAGGGGTAACAAATATTTTTTATTTCCTTCGAATGGCTTAAATATTAGTGTTTAAAGCAACATTCGGTTCAGGCTCCCGCACCATGTATTGCTCTCAAGTAGCACGAAGAGGATTCAAAAAGTACAAAAAATTAAAAGGCTTAGATGATGATCGTCTAGGCCTTTTTTATATGGTGCTTCAGTTGGCTGCTCCACCAACGGATTACGAGGGCGGGATTAATTTTTTATGGCAATGAGGTCGCGATACACGTGCCAGCTGGCATGACCAACCACAGGCATGGTGAGAATCAAGCCTAGAAAATTGGTCGCCAGGCCAAAGCCGACGAGTACCACGATACAAAAAGCCCACAGTGCCATGGTTATCGGATTGCGGGCGCAGGTGCGCAGGCTGGTGATGGCTGCGGTCCAGGCGCTTGCATTGCGGTCTAGCATGAGGGGCATGGCGATGACGCTGATGCTGAAAATAAAAGCGGCAAACACGGCACCGGCAGAAAAATAAACGAACAGGAAGGTGGGTTGCTTGAAGGTGAATACGTTGATAACTACATCCGCGAAAGTGGGCAGTGCATCATGAAAGTAATGCGCGAATATACTCATTGAAAGGCGCACCCAGCTGAGAAAAACAAAAATCAGCAGACCTGTAAACAGGGTGATATTGAGCAGGTTGGGTAGCCAGGCGGTGAGGGTGGGGCGAAGGGAAGGTCGTTCGCCGGATTCTATGCGTCTGCTTAAGTCATATAGCCCGACGGCCAGGAATGGGCCTAGCAAAAAGAAGCCGGTTGATACCCCGGCCAGTAGCCAGTAATTATCGGCAAAAACGGTATGTATGATGACGCCGATGGCGGCAAAAATGATCCCGTAAAAAAGACTGGCGCGGCCGCCTAAGTGGATGTCAGTGACGCCTGCATGCAGCCAGTCTAGAATGATATTGGTGCCAACTTGGCGGATGGAAATACCGTCGTCAGCACGGACTTTGGTGGCGGGTATATGGTTAATGTTCATGTGTTTAGCCCCTTTAAAAATGATGGCTGCCATCAATCAGTGCTTGCAGATTGCATGACCGATCTTTAAAGCTGAAAAGCTCTTGATGATGGCTTGCCACAACTACTTGCATTGCTAATTCATTCACACAAAAAACGGTCCCAATGGCTTACTGCGCCTCATCTATCGCTAATCTGGTGTCGGCAAGATTGTGCGATGACATCGGGATACGATTAAGAATCTACCACAAAAAACTTTTGCATGCAGTCGTCATATTTTTTTGATTCCAACATGCTTGATTGGTGGTGGCATGCAAAGTCTCCCCCAAAAAAGTAGCTGCTTGGGTGATACGCAACAACATTTTTTTGCTACTCATCCTCATCGATTCTTTGTTGCTCCGGCACCATTCAGAATGCCAGCTGGACTAGTCTGGCCCAGTATTTTGTGCACCTTTTTGATCGCGTCGCTTTAACCCCAACTCACCATAAATTTACATTGATGACAGGGGGAATCCCGGTTTTTTGTCTTGTCACTAGGTTGGTCTTGTGCTAATTTACAACATGTAACAAATTTGTAACTAAACGTAATTTAGTTGCTACAGGCTAAATTTGGGTTGGCAAGCATGTTATCTATTTGCGAAACACAATGCATCACAAGGCCGAATGCATCCGCTTCTACAGAAAGTGTATGCAAGTTGTTGTTGAGTCTGGTGGTGTTTTCGGGGCTGATTGCTTTAGCTTTTTTGCATGTAGGTGCCTGGATGGTGTTGCCGTTTGCTGGCTTGGAATTAGTGTTGGTGGTTCTGGCGTTTGTGGTGGTATTGCGTCACAGCAGTGATTACGAAAAAATTACTTTCGTTCAGGATCAGGTTGAAATCGAGCAAAGTGTGTTGGGAGAAATAAAACACGTTCGCTTTCAATCCTATTGGACCCGGATAACGCTCAGGGAAGGTGAGAACGGTAAAACGTCACTGTGGATTGGGTCCCATCATCAAGAGGTTGAGTTTGGTCGAGATACCATGGACAACGCGCAACGCGAACAAGTGGCTTCTCATCTCAAGCGGGTACTTCTGAAAACTAAATAACTGGATTTTGGAGCGATTAGATGCAAGGGATGAAGAAACTCGGGGTTGGTGCGTTTGCATTGTTCTTGTCTTTAAGTGCACGTGCTGACTTCACCTGGAATTTTCCAGAGCCGGTCACGCCGATGGCTTTGGATACCTTACACGTACACAACAAATTTATGCTGATTACTGCCGTCATCTTTGTGGCAGTGCTGGCAATCATGATTTACTCCATTGTGACTCACCGTCACAGCAAGGGCTACAAACCTGTAGCCGACAAAGCGCCTTCAACTGCGGTTGAAATTTTCTGGACGCTGATTCCATTTGCGATTTTGCTGCTGATTGACTTTGTCATCATGGGGATTCCGGCTTACCACAGTGTGGTGATGATGGAAGATACACGTGACCAGTCGACCATGGTGATCAAAATCACCGGTTCCCAGTGGCGCTGGCAATATGAGTACCTGGATGGCGATGCCAAAGGCATCAAGTTCGTTAGCAACCTGGCAACCAGCAATGACCAAATGCATAACGAAGCCGATAAAGGTGAGCATTACCTGTTAGAGGTTGATAACCCGCTGGTGCTGCCGGTTGGCGAGAAGGTGCGCATTCTGATGACGGCTTCTGACGTGTTACACAACTGGTGGGTACCGCAGTTTGGTTCTTCACGTGTGGCTGTGCCTGGCTTTATCCGCGAAACCTGGGTGCAGGTTGAAAAGGCGGGCGTGTATCGTGGCCAGTGTAAAGAGCTGTGCGGTAAAGGCCATGGCTATATGCCGGTGGTGGTGAATGCGGTGTCTAAAGAAGAGTTCGCACAATGGGCGAACAAAAAACAAGATGAGCAAAAAGCCGCGAATGATGTCAAAGAGATGACCAAAGACGAACTGGTCGCTCAGGGTAAAGTGGTCTACGAGAAAAACTGTGCGGTGTGCCATCAGGTGACGGGTGCAGGCTTGCCTCCGGCTTTCCCAGCACTCACCGGCAGCAAAATCGCCACTGGCCCGATTTTTGGCGCAGATGGCAAATATCAAAAAGACAGTCATCTGGACCGTGTGCTCAATGGTAAAGGCGTGATGCCTGCCTGGAAGGCCACATTGAACGATACGGAAATTGCTGCAGTGATTACCTACGAGCGCAATGCGCTGGGTAATACGGCGGCTGTGGATGCACTGGTGCAGCCAGCGCAAGTTAAAGCTGCACGCGAATAATATTTGAGCGATTTTAGGAGAGCACTATGAGTACTACAACCGTAGCACATCATGATGAGCATCACGACGACCATCCGACCGGGATTATGCGTTGGTTAACGACGACCAACCATAAAGATATCGGCACCATGTATTTAACCTTTTCACTGGTGATGTTTTTGGTCGGTGGTTCGATGATTTTGGGCATCCGTGCCGAACTGTTCAAACCAGGGTTGCAATTAATGAACCCTGAGTTTTTTAACCAGCTGATTGGTGTACATGCATTGATCATGATTTTTGCTGCATTGATGCCTGCCGCAACGGGTTTTGCCAACTGGATGCTGCCATTGCAAATTGGCGCACCTGATATGGCCTTGCCGCGTTTGAATAACTGGGGCTTCTGGATTCTGCCACCTTCAGCCATCCTGTTAACGTTGCCATTCACGTTGGCGTTGTTTGGCGTTGGTGACGGTGCACTGGCCACGGGCTGGACATTCTATCCGCCACTTTCTGTGCAAGGTGGGATTGGCGTCGACTTCGCTATTTTTGCTGTGCATTTGCTGGGTATTTCGTCAGTATTGGGTTCTATCAATATTATTGTGACGATTTACAACATGCGCGCACCTGGCATGACCTTGATGAAAATGCCAATGTTTGCCTGGGGCTGGTTGATTACTGCCTTCTTACTGATTGCAACGATTCCAGTGCTGGCCGGTGCGGTCACCATGTTGCTGACTGACCGTCACTTTGGTACCCACTTTTTTGACGCGGCTGGTGGCGGCGACCCGATCATGTTCCAGCATTTGTTCTGGTTCTTTGGTCACCCAGAGGTCTATATTCTGTTGCTGCCAGTGTGGGGTTTCATTCCTCAGATTCTGCAAACATTCAGCCGCAAACCAATGTATGGCTATAAAGCGCAAGTCTATTCACTGTGGGCAATTGGCGCTTTAGCGGTTGTTGTATGGGCGCACCACTTCTTTACTGCTGGTATGCCTGTGCCTGCGCTGCTGTACTTTATGTATAGCACCATGGCGATTTCTTTGCCGCTGGCCGTATTGTTCTACTGCTGGATCCGCACCATGTGGAAAGGCTCCATGAGTTTTGAAACGCCTATGTTGTTTACTGTCGGCTGGATTATTCTGTTTGGTATCGGCGGCTTGACTGGCCTGGTGCTGGCTGACGTGGCTGCGGATGCGCAATACCACAACAGCTACTTCGTCGTGGCGCACTTCCACTACACCCTGTTCGCTGGTGGCATCATGGGCATTATGGCCGGTGTGTACTACTGGCTGCCAAAAATGACCGGCCATATGTATAACGAGAAGTTAGGTAAAACACACTTCTGGTTAACCGCCATTTCATTCAACGTGACGTTTATTCCGCAATTCTTTGTTGGTCTGGCCGGTATGCCGCGTCGTATTCCTGACTACGCATTGCAGTTTGCCGAGTTCAACATGATTTCTACGGTAGGCGCGTTTGTGTTGGGCCTGTCACAACTGCTGTTTGTGTACATTATTCTCAGCTGTGTCAAAGGCGGCAAGAAAGCCACGGACCAGGTTTGGGAGGGTGCACAAGGGCTGGAGTGGACATTGCCTTCACCACCGCCATACCACAGTTTTACTGAGCAGCCTGTTGTTAAGTAAGGACAGAGCTGAAGTAAATTTGAAGCAAAAGCCAATCTGTCTGTGATTGATTGGCTTGTTTAAAGGTTGATGTATTTTGAGTGATCCCAAGCAGTCAAATAATCGGAAAATTGCCTGGCTGTTAGCTGCCGTGGCCATTATCTGGTACCTGATTTCGATGTTTACGATTTGGAAGTAAGCGGCGCTTGCAACGGTTATGGCATTAGAACAAGCGCAGGTAGCAGCCAATAAGAAATTGGCGTTGAAATTAGTCTGGATTATTGCCGGTGCATTGTTGTTTGCTTTTGCACTGGTACCGTTGTATGACGTGATTTGTTCGGTCACGGGCTTGAATGGCAAAACAAACAATACGGCTGAGAGCGCAAGCAAAGCGGTTGTTGATTTGAAGCGTGAAGTCACGGTGCAATTTGTGTCATCGGTGATGCCAGGCCTGGGGTGGAATTTTTACCCCAAGCAAAGCAGTGTGGTTGTGCATCCGGGCCAGGTGACCACGGTGATGTTTGAAGCAAAGAATATTACCAGTGAGGAAGTGGCCGGACAGGCGATTCCAAGCGTGACGCCAGGCAAAGCATCGGCACACTTGAAGAAGATTGAGTGTTTTTGTTTTGTCAGGCAGACACTCAAACCTGGGGAAGTAAAGGCGTTGCCACTGCGGTTTTTTGTCAGTGCCGATTTGCCAAAAGATGTACAAGAAATGACCTTGTCGTATTCGTTTTTTCCGGCAAGTCAGTAAACACAATAATTATGAGCACTAAGTTAAAGGATAGGGAGTTAATGCATGGCTAGTCATTCAGAAAATCACTATTTTGTCCCGCATGGCAGCATATATCCGGCACTGATTTCTGTCGGTTTGCTGTCTATGGCCAGTGGTTTTGTTTTTAATGTTACCGGTTCTGATACGCGCCTGGATGGCTCCATCAAGAATCCGGCGCTGTCTTACCTCGCAACCCCGGGCAAATACATGATGTATCTGGGTCTGGCGATTATCCTGACCATGATGTTCAAATGGCTGAGCACGGTGGTCACTGAGAGCATCACCGGGCAATATAAAAAGTGGGAAGATAAATCTTTCCGCATCGGCATGATTGTCTTTATCTGTTCAGAGGTTGCCTTTTTTGCGGCTTTCTTTGGCGCGTTGTTTTATATGCGGGTGCTGTCGGTGCCTGATCTGGCCTCCTATGCGCCGGATATTACACCGTATAAAGACTTTTTGAGTGCCTGGCCGTCACAAGGGCCTGGCGGTACGGTGCTTGGTGAGGCTTATAAGCCCAACCCTGAATTCCATCCGATGTCATGGAGTGGTTTGCCGCTGATTAACACCTTGCTGCTGCTGAGTTCTGGCGCAACCATTACCTGGGCGCATTGGGGCTTGATCAAGAATAACCGCAAGCAATTGATTATTGGTCTGTTTTTGACCATTGCGCTCGGTGTGACTTTCCTGTGCTGTCAGGCGGCTGAATACCATCATGCCTATACAGAAATGGGCTTGACGCTTAAATCAGGCGCCTACGGTGCGACGTTCTTTATGTTGACCGGGTTTCACGGCTTTCATGTGACGATTGGTACCCTGATGCTGATCGTGATTTGGCTGCGTAGTATTAAAGGTCACTTTACGCCTGAGCATCACTTTGGCTTTGAAGGTGTGGCCTGGTACTGGCACTTTGTGGATGTGGTGTGGTTGGGCCTGTATATCTTTGTTTACATGCTCTGATGAATGAAAAAAGGGCGCACTGAGCGCCCTTTTTAGCAAGCGTAATATTGTTAAAGTGTATGGCCTATGTAGCCGAAATGTGCTGCGAGAATCAAAGCCAGAAACAGGAAAATGGATAAGCCGATACGCATGGTCAGGGCTTTCACGGTGCGATCGGAACCACTCTTGTCTTTGAGCAAAAACAGCAAGGCTGAAAACAGGCTGCCCACAATGACAATCAGTATCAAAATGGTGACAATTTTAATGAACATGATGTGATCTCGCGTTAAGTTGATCACATTATGGGCTGTAAGCTGGAAAATGCAAATACCCTTGGGAAATTATGTCGTTCGTGTGCGCTGGCTGGTGGTGTGTGTCATGGTAGTCGCAATCTGGGGTTGTGTCCGGCTTGGCTTGTGGCAATGGCACAAGGCAGAACAAAAGCAGGAAATTACCCGCGCATTGACGCATCATGGCGATGCGGTTTGGCCGCAAGCGCAAGACTTGGATTCCCCGGCTAAAGTCGAAACTTTGCATTTGCAGACAGTTGCATTCAAAGGGCATTACCTGCCCCAATATGCTTTTTTTCTTGATAATCAGGTGGAGCAAGGCCAAGCCGGATTTCATGTCATTACGCCTTTCTTGCTCAGTGACCAACAGCATGTGATCTGGGTAAACCGTGGCTGGATAGCCGGGTTTGCTGACCATCAACAAACACCAAAAATTTCCACTACTCAAGCTGAGCAAGTGATTAAGGGCTTGTTCTGGCAGCAAACCAAAGTCGGCTTCAGACTGGATAAACCTGGCCAGGCCTGGCAACCCGTGCAGCCTGTGCTCGACTTTGCTTATTTACGCCAGCATGTGCCTTATATTTTTCCGGATGTGATCCTCAAACTCGCCCCAGCGGTTGGTGAGGGGTATGTGCGGCATTGGGATGTGCCTGCCGGGCAAGTGGAAAAGCACCTGAGTTATGCTTACCAGTGGTTTGGTTTTGCTGTGGCTAGCCTGGTGATTGGATTGACTCAAATGGTGGAGAAACGGGCTTGAATATGACCCATGAAGAAACGAATCCTTTAGTGGTGCTGGATCCTGTGCAGCAGCGCAAAGGGCGCATGATTTTTTTGTTGCTGGCGATCTTTTTTACCGTGCCGCTATTGGTGGTGGTGGCGATGATCAAGTTTGACTGGCGTCCTACCGGCAAGAGCTATGGTCAATTAATTCAACCGCCCGTTTCTATGGCCCATACAACCCATTGGGTGAATGACCAGCAGCAGGCATTGCCGGCATTCTGGCAGGATAAATGGAATATCGCCCTGATCGCACGCGAGTGTGATGCGCCTTGCATGCAGCGTTTGTACGACATGCGGCAGATTTATGTCTCGTTATACAAAGACATGATACGTGTGCAGCGTGTATTGATTACACAACAAGCAGATACCTCGGCGATTCGTGCCCGCTATCCGGATTTGCTGATTATTAATGGCCAGGCTGAACAAGTGGCCATGCTTGGCAGTATGTTGAGTGGCGGCGGCCAGAATACACTGGATGCACAACGCGTTTATTTTATCGATCCGCTGGGTAATATCATGATGCAATATGGCCCTGAGATGGAGGCCAAGTGGATCCGCAAGGATCTGGTGAAATTGTTAAAGGCTTCCTGGGCAGGCTAGTACATGTTTAAAGCGTTAAGTGTATTGGCTGCTATTGTGGCTTTTTGTGTGGTGGTGCTTGGGTCGTATGTGCGGCTTTCAGATGCAGGTTTGGGCTGTCCGGATTGGCCAGGCTGTTATGGCGCGTTGACGGTGCCGCAGAGTGAGTCTGCAATCCAGTCGGCACAGCAGGCGTATCCCGACAAGCCCGTTGTGCATGCCAAAGCCTGGAAGGAAATGGCACATCGCTATCTGGCGGGCAGTTTGGGCTTGCTGGTGGTGGCTTTGGCCGTGTTGGCGTATCGTCAACGGCATGCCATTCAAACATCCTGGCAGTTATCTGCCGGTTTGGTGGTGCTGATTGTATTCCAGGCCTTGCTGGGGATGTGGACGGTGACCTTGTTATTGAAGCCGGTGATCGTGACCTTGCATTTGCTTGGCGGCATGACGACGTTGGCGCTGCTGAGCTGGATTGCTTTTCGTCATGGCAGCAAGCAGGACATTGCATTGCCAGGCAGTCAGCAATGGTGGTTGCGCCTCGCGTTGTTGATCTGGATCGCGCAAGTGCTGTTGGGAGGGTGGACCAGCAGTAATTATGCTGCCTTGGCCTGCACTGATTTTCCGACCTGTCATGGCTTGTGGTGGCCGGACATGGATATCGGCGAGGCATTTCACCTCACGCGTGCTTTGGGTGAAAGTCGCGATGGCGGACAGTTGCACCTGAATGCGCTGACAGCCATTCAATGGATACATCGTTTGGGTGCATTCGTGGTGCTGGGCTGGATGCTGGGGAGCGTGAGATTGTTGCTGCAACGACCTGTTTCACGTGGCCTGGCTTGGGGGCTGCTGGCGATTGTACTGTGCCAGGTGGCGATTGGGGTTGGTAACCTGTTGTTGCAACTGCCGTTGGTACTGGCGGTGCTGCATAACGCAGGGGCAGCGTTATTGGGCGTATGGCTGGTAGCCATCAATGCCAGATTGTTGAATACATCATCAAATGTCATATAAAAAATAGGGGAACAGTATGCAAGCAGCATGGATGACACAGTTGGCCTCAGCCAGCATGGGGATGCGCAGTTTTTATGCGCTATGCAAGCCGCGCGTGACGGCATTGATCGTGTTTACCGCCATCATCGGTATGCTGATGGCGACGCCAGGCATGGTGCCGCTCTCGGTATTGTTGGCCGCCACGGTGGGGATTGCCTTTGCATCGGGGGCAGCGGCGGCGTTTAACTGCCTCATCGAGCATAAGATTGATGCCATGATGGCGCGCACCCGCGCGCGCCCCTTGCCAACCGGTCAACTGTCACAGATGGAAACACTGCTGTTTGCCAGCGTACTCGGCGGCATAGGCTTAAGCATTCTGTATTACTGGGTCAACCCGTTGACCATGTGGCTCACTTTGGGCACTTTTGTCGGCTATGCGGTGATTTATACCGTATTCCTCAAGCCTGCCACGCCGATGAATATTGTGATTGGTGGGGCTTCTGGCGCCATGCCGCCCATTCTGGGATGGGCTGCGGTTAACAATACCGTGTCGCCAGAATCACTGGTGATGTTCCTGATTATTTTTGCCTGGACGCCGCCGCATTTCTGGGCGCTGGCTTTATACCGTCGTGAAGAGTATGCCAAAGTCGGCATGCCCATGTTGCCAGTCACACACGGTGAGCAGTTCACCTTGCTGCATATCGTGCTGTATACCGTTATTCTGGTCGTCGTTTCTATGATGCCTTATGGCTTGGGCATGAGTGGCTGGTTGTATCTGGCATCGGCGGCCGTGTTGAATCTCATTTTTATGTATTATGTGGTGAGCTTGTATCGTCACTATTCAGATGCACTGGCTAAAACGACCTTTAAATATTCGATTCTTTATCTTAGCCTGATGTTTGCGGCATTATTGCTGGATCACTATCTGGTCTAGTCTGGTCGTGAATGTAGCCAGGGTGCGCATATGCGCACCCTTTTTTCTGCTCTAATGTTTGGTTTCATTATTCATCAGGCTATGCACACGCTGGTGCGCAGTCTGCTGGTAGACCTGCTCCAGCAGCGAGCTGAACATGGTGGGTCTGCCATGTAAAAATCCCTGGATAAAGTCGCAGTTAATCACTTTGAGAATGCTCTCCTGGCGGGCATTCTCCACGCCTTCCGCAATCAGTTTGATATTCAGTTCATGTGCCATCTGAATGATAGAGCGGCACAGAATGAAGTCGTAATTGTCGACCTCCAGATTCTTAATAAATGACTTATCAATTTTGACGTAGTCGATCTGGTATTTTTTGAGATAACCGAGCGCAGAGTAGCCGGTGCCAAAGTCGTCTATCGAGAGTTTGATGCCTGCGTGCTTGACGTTCTTTAAAGTGTCTTGCGTTACTTTGGATGGTTCCAGTAACAAGCCTTCAGTAATTTCGAAACAAAAGCGTTCGCATGGGATGTTGGAACGTTGCAGGCGCTTGATAAAGGCCATCAGGTGTTGTGGATGCGCAAATTGTACGGGCGAAATATTGAGGCTGATTTGCGTGCCTTGCAGGCGTAACAGGTCAATGGCTGATAAGTCATGGAGCACCTCATCAAAAATCCATTTGCCAATTTCGATAATCACGCCGGACTCTTCTGCCAGTGGAATAAATACATCAGGCGGAATGGCGCCGCGTGTCGGGTGTTGCCAGCGGATTAACGCTTCCGCTTTAATCAGGCATAAGTCGCTCAGGCGATAAATGGGTTGGTAAACCAAATGTAGCTCACCATTGGCGACAGCTGAGCGCAAGTCATGCGTGAGCGAAATACGGTCGCGTATTTCCCGCTGCATGGTTTGCGTAAAGAACTGATATTGATTTTTGCCGGCACGTTTGGCGGCGTAAAGCGCCTGATCGGCGAACATCATTAACTCTTCGCCGGATTTGCTGTGATCGGGAAACACGGCAATGCCGATGCTGGCGGTGACAAAGTATTGGTTATCTTCAATGTAAAACGGTGAGCGTATGGTGTTTACAATCTTGGCGCCAATCTCGTGTAGCACCTGAATATCCCGCAGCTTGGGGATGACCACCACAAACTCGTCTCCGCCCAGCTTGGCGGTGGTGTTGCCACTGCGCGCGCAAGACTGTATGCGCAACGCTGCATTTTGCAGCAAGCGATCCCCCACCGCATGACCGGCAATATCATTCACATCCTTAAAGCCATCCAGGTCAATCAGTAATAAGCCCAATTGTTGTTGCGATTGCTGGCAATCAATAATCGCTTCTTCCAGGCATTTTTGCAGCAGGTAGCGGTTAGGCAGTTGCGTCAGGTAATCGTAATTGGCCTGCCGCCAGAGTTGCTGGCGAATGTCGGCTTCCCGGCGCTGTGCGCGCTGGTAGAAGCGCCAGAATTGATACAGCAATAATACGCAGACGATCGCGACGGCTGTGATGCTGGTAGTCACCATCATGTGGTTAAACGAGGTGCTGGTATGTGTGGTTGCCAGAGGGACTGGCACGGCCGCCGCTGTTTGGTGCGTCAGCGCAGCAACGGCGGGGATCAGTTTGCCAGCCAGTCTTTTAATAGTGGTATTCATACCATTCTGTCCCAGTATTGGAGCACAATTGAGGCCTTGTATTGGTACGCCATTTTTAGCGGCTACAACAAGGGCTAACTCAATTAACGGCTGAATATAAAGAAACTTTAGAACGGATTTGAAAAAATAATAAAAAATCGCCTGTTGCAGGACAACAGGCGATGGTTGAGGTGTGTTGCTGAAATTATTTGGCTGACAAGCAGGATTTCATAAACGCTTTACGTTCATCACCAGCGAGCGCTTTGGTTTTGGCATCGGCATTACAGGTTTTCATTTTGTTTTGCTGTGCAGTCAAGCCAGCACTGGCACCATCTGCAGATAAACATTCTTTCATAAAGGCTTTGCGCTCATCGCCTGCAAGTGCTTTGGTTTTGGCGTCGGCATTACAGGTTTTCATTTTTTCCTGCTGCGGGCCCGCATTGGCAGAGATACAGACGCAAGACAACAACAAGGCAATCACCAGTTTATTCATGAAAGTCTCCAAACAAAAAAGATAAGTATTTTTCGAATTCAGGCCGCTGGTTAGCAGGCCTGTGCCTGGCATTGTGACATAGAGATTAACGGTTGGGGGAATAAAAAAGCCCGGTGAAACACCGGGCTTTGACTAGCAATTAATGAATCGGCACGCTGTGTAAAGTGCCCGCTTTCATGTCAGGAATCAACAGTGATTTGCCATCTGCCGACAGGCTGATATCTGCTGCGGACTGATACCCCTGAATAATGCGTTGTGGCGTTGCTTTGGGTTCAGTCAGTTGCCAGACATTACCACCTGCCCAGTCGCTCACATACAGCAGGCCGTTGGTATCTCTGACCAGGCCATCTGCACCGCCAAAGCCTTGATTCAACAAGGTGACGCTGGTTTTTTTGCTACCGATTTGCACGCTGAATAGTTTGCCAGTGCCAAAATCAGCCACCAGTAAACGATCCGGGCCATCCATCAGTAAACCATTCGGGCGCTTGATGCCTGCTTTGGCTTTAAGCACCTGCGTCAGTTTGCCATCTGGCGCAATCTTAAAGATGCCTGCACCGTTGCCGTGGTCATCGCCACTGTCTGACACATATACATTGCCCAGGCCGTCGATTTCAATGTCATTTAAAAACACTGGCTTTTGCGGGAAAGCACTGGCCGCAGCAATCACGGTTTGGGTGCCGCTAGCTGCGTCAATGCGTACCACACGATCCATGTCGGCCACATACAACTGGCCATTAAACAGATCCAGGCCTTTCGGGTCGTTTAAGCCATCCGCCAGTGTGCTACGTGTACCGTCAGCGGCAATGCGTGTGATTTTGCCATCGCCCAATTTGCCAAATTCACCAATTTCAGAGATGTAAGTCACGCCTTCCGGGGTGGCAAATACAGACTCCGGCATGACAAAACCGCTCAAGGTGTTGGTTTCGCTGGCAGGGGATGCTGCTACGCTGTGTGTTTTGCCATCATAGCTGACACGGTAAATCACGCCATTGTAGTCATCCGATACCAGTAAAGAGCCATCCGGTAGTTGCAGCACATCATTCGGGCGGCCCCATACTTCGCCTTCAGCACTCAGCCAGCCGTCGATAAATGGTTTGGTTTCCTTGACCTGGTGCTGGGCGTCAAATGTCACGCGTACCAACTGGTAGCCGACCGGTACTTTACGGTTCCAGGAACCATGTTGCGCAATCACAGCATTGCCCTGATATTCGGCTGGAAACTGTTTGCCGGTATAAAACTTAAAGCCCAGATTGGCGGTGTGCGCCTGGAATTCGGCTACGGGTTTGGTCACGTCAGCTGGCGGCGTTTTGTTTTTCCAGTTCGGGTCACGCGCATCGCCACCGGCATAGTAAGGAAAGCCAAAATGCAAACCGGCTTTAGGGGCCGCATTCAGTTCGTCATGTGGCACATCGGCACCCAACAGGTCGACACCGTTGTCGGTGAAAAACAGGGTGTTAGTGCCTGGCTGAAAGTCCATACCTACCGAGTTACGCACACCTTTGGCAAAGATTTCTACCTGGCTGCCATCCGGATTCATGCGAATAATCGAGGCTTCAATGCCGACCGGGTCACAAATATTGCATGGCGCACCCAGGGTGACATATAACTTGTTGTCCGGGCCTGCCGCCAGGTAGCGCCAGCCGTGGTGGGCCTTGTCTGGCAACTTGTCGTAAATGACTTCACGCATGGCCTTGAACGGCAGGGTTAAATCGAAATCGGGTGCGGCATAACGCGTGATGCGATGTTGCTCGGCGACATATAAATGGCCATCCACCATGGCCACGCCATTGCCTACACTCAGGTCATCTAGAATAGTGACGACCTGGTCGGCTTTATGGTCTTTGTTTTTATCGACCACGGCGTATACTTTGCTGCCGCGTGTGCCGACGTAGACATTGCCGTTGGTGCCCAGCGCCATTTGGCGCGCACCGGGTACTTCTGCGTAGACTTCAACATGAAAGCCTTCCGGCACATGCAGTTTGCTCAAATTTGCGCGCACATCGTTAATATCTGCCCAGGCAGAGGTGGCCAGTGTGGCGAACATGGCGCTGACCAGGCCTGTGATCAGTGGATTCTTTTTCATTTGTATCCCTTTCTCCAAAAGTATTGCAATCAATCCAACTGCAATAGGGCCAGTGTAAGCAGTTGTATCTGCCGTGAAAAGTTAAAAGATATGAAATGATTGCCTAATTCTATGGCGGTGGTGATGGTTATTGCTAATTAGGAGTAATATGAATGCCTATTTATTTTAATCGCACTTATATTATGAATGGTAACGAATGCTGGCATGCGCACGACAAAGACCGCACGATTACGCTGCTTTCGGCACTGACACCGACAGAGGGATTTACCCTGACTGCGCTGGATGGCGTCAAGCTCATGCGCTGGAACCGGGCGATTCCACGTAGCCCGGTATTTTATGAGCCTAGTATTGTGTTTGTCTGCCAGGGTCGCAAAGTGGGCTACCTGGGCGGTGAGGTCTATCAATACAATCCGCAACAGTTCCTGATCCTGTCGGTGCCGTTGCCATTTGAAAGTGAAACCATCGCCTCCGCCGAGGAGCCATTACTCGCTATTTCCATCCGCATCAATCTGTCTATGGTTTCCGAGCTGTTGTTGAGTGTGGAGCATGCGACGCCGATGAATATTAACGGTAGAAGTGGCATCAGTTCGACAGCGCTGGATAAGCAATTGTCGAATGCCGTGGTGCGATTGCTCGAGTGCCTGCAATCTAAAAATGAAGCCGCCGTACTCGGACAGGCGATTATCCGCGAGATTCATTACCGTATCCTGCAGTCTTCGCAAGCGTCGGCCATTTTGGCAGCGCATAGCACCCACAACAATATGGGCAAAATCAGCAAGGCGCTTAGGTTGATTCATGCCGAATATGCCAATGAGCTCAATGTCGATACGCTGGCGGCGGTGTCTGCCATGAGTGTGCCGTCTTTTCATGCTGCATTCAGGGATGTGACGGCTACTTCACCGATTCAATATTTAAAAAAAACACGCTTGCATAAAGCCCGCTTGCTTATGGTGCAGGACGGTATTAATGCAACCTTGGCTGCGACTAAAGTCGGCTACGAGAGTGCCTCACAGTTCAGCCGCGAGTTCAAGCGCATGTTTGGCAAAAGCCCGATGGAGGAGGTGAGTGCCGTACGCAGCGCATTGATCACATCGCCCGGCGAATTTGTAGCCAATCAGATGGTTGACCAGTATGTGACTGTTCAACAGTAAAACGGTCATTGTGACAATGAAATCACTTTTTCTTGCGTTAAATATGCCGACATCGCAGAGGATTAGGCAAGCATTTGATAAAAGCAGGCAAGCACTTTTGTGTGATCATGTTTAGACTGTTTGGCAATACGGTGGCGTTGTTTTGCCATTGGTTAACACGTAACAATAGATGATGGAGATGCTATGAAAACTGCCGCCTATGGTGTACAAAATGCGACCTCACCGGTCGCGCCCATGAGTATTGATCGCCGCGAAACTGGCCCGCACGATGTCCTGATCGACATCGAGTACTGTGGCATTTGCCACTCGGATATCCACCAGGCCAGGAATGAATGGGGTGGTGGTTCTTTGTATCCCATGGTGCCCGGCCACGAAATTGTTGGCCGTGTGAAAAATATCGGCAGTCATGTCACCAAATTCAAGCTGGGGCAACTGGTTGGGGTCGGCTGTATGGTCGACTCCTGCCGCCACTGCGAAGACTGTGACGCTGGTGAAGAACAATATTGCAATGGCTCTGTGTTTACCTACAATGCCAAAGACACCAAGCATGGTGGCCTGACCTTTGGTGGCTATGCCGAGCGTATTACAGTCGATGAAAATTTCGTTGTCAGCGTGCCAGAGAATCTGGACACCAAAGCCGTGGCGCCACTGTTATGTGCCGGTATTACCTTGTATTCACCACTCAAACACTGGGATGTACAGCCCGGCCAGAAAGTGGGCATTATCGGCCTCGGTGGCCTGGGTCATATGGGCGTGAAATTAGCCGCCGCCATGGGCGCGCACGTGGTCATGATTACCACCTCAGCCAGTAAAGCAGCGGATGCTACCAAGTTGGGCGCACATGAAGTGCTGATCTCCAAAAATGCGGATGACATGGCCAAACATGCGGCCAGTTTTGATCTGATTATTGATACCGTGCCAGTCGCACATGACCTCAATCCTTATATCGGCCTGCTCAAGCGCGATAAGACCATCGTGCTGGTCGGCCCACTGGATCCGGTCGAAGTGCATGGCGCCAACCTGATTACCAAGCGTCGCCATGTCGCCGGTTCACTGATCGGTGGCATCGCCGAGACCCAGGAAATGCTCGATTTCTGTGGCAAACATAATATCGTCAGTGATGTAGAAATGATCGATGCCAATTACATTAATGACGCTTACGAGCGCATGCTCAAGAGCGATGTGAAATACCGCTTTGTGATTGATATCAATTCAATGAAAGCTTAAGCAAGCGCTTAGCAAAAGCCCTGTTCGGTTGAGCAGGGCTTTTTTATGGATGCAACAGTTTACTTTCAGCTAGGGTCCGTGGTTGCCAGCTTATCGGTTGCCTGCGGGTCAAGGCTGTTAGCCTGTAGTTGCCATGCCTCAGCAAATGGGCCGCCATTCGCGCGCAACACGTCTGGCGGGCCATCTTCAATAATCACCCCATTTTTCAACACGATGATTCTATCGAATGAGGCCAGTGTAGAAAGCCGGTGTGCGATGGCTAACACGGTCCGCCCTTGCATCAGCGAGGCTAACGCTGACTGAATTTCTTTTTCAGACTGGGAGTCCAGCGCAGACGTGGCTTCATCCAATATCAAAATTGGGGCGTCTTTGACAAAAGCCCTGGCGATGCCCAGACGTTGCCTTTGTCCACCCGACAGGCGGATGCCTTTTTCACCCACGATCGTGCGATAGCCTTTGGGCAAGCCGCGAATGAAGGCGTCACAATAGGCACTGCGTGCCGCGCTATACACCTCTTCGTTTGAGGCATCTGGGTTGCCGTAGCGGATATTCTCGAACACCGAGCGGTGGAACAGGGCAATGTCTTGGGGGACGACGGAAATGTTTGCCCGTAAACTGTCTTGTGAGACCTGGTCGATGCGCTGGCCGTCAATCAGGATCTGGCCGCCCTGAATATCATCCAGGCGCTGAATCAGGCTGATCAGGGTCGATTTCCCGGCACCGGAAGCCCCCACCAGGCCGACTCTCTCACCGGCCTTGATCTCAAATGACAGGTTGTCAAACACTTTGTGACCATCCGGATAGGTATAAGACACGTTGTCAAACAGGATATTACCGCTTTCGACTTTAAGTGGTGAGGGTTCAGCCGGGTCTTTGACCAAGTGTGGCAGCGCAATCACTTTGAGTGTTTCATTGATGATGCCGAATTGTTGGGCAGTGCCGACTAAGGCAAGGGCAAGGTCTCGCGAACCATGCAGTATCCTGAAGGTGAGGGTGCTGACGATGACCACGTCGCCGGTACTGATGCTGCCGGCGCGCCAGAGTAATATGGACCAGACCAGCATGCCGGCGCCGGTCACGACCAGGCACATGTCATGGATCACGCGGGCCAGTTCTACATACATCCAGCTGCGCCGGTGCGCTTTGGCTTCGCGGTTTAACTCACGTGACAGCCTGTGTTTTTCGCGATAGCGGGCGGAAAACGCTTTCACTGTCCACACGTTACTCACTACATCAATCATCTTGCCGCTGGCATCGGAGGATCGCCTAGCGTAATTGTCATGTATCCTGCGGCCGCGGATGCCGAAGAGGATGAGCAGACCGGCGACAAATAACACGGAGAACAGCAAGCCCAAACTCATTTGCCAGCGTATGGTCGTCAGTACGAGAATGGCACCGAGGAAGTCGGTGATCGGCGGCAGGATACGCCAGAACATCGTGGCAAATATCTCACCGGTAGCCGCAGCGGTAGACGTGATGCGGTTGCCCAGTGCGCCTGAAAAGTGCTGGTTGAAGTAGCGCATCGAATGGCCTGTCAGATGCTCGAACAGGTCTAGCCGGATATCGACCCCGCTGGCGACGATGGCGCGGGAGCCTTGCCAGCCACCCAACCGCCACAACAGGTTCTCGACGGTGATCAATCCCAGGAAAAGGAATAAAGGTGCCCAGACATGGGCGGTGGATCGTACCGAACTGTCCATGGCATCCACCAGCAGCTTCATGGCATATTGCACACCAACTGCTGAACTGGCGGCGCCGATGATGATGAGGAACACTGAGCCAAACAACCAGGGGCGGCGCGTGATATACAAAAACAGAAAACGGACGGCTTTCTGCGGGAGAGGATGATTTTTGAAGTTCACAGGTGAGTAGGATGCCAGGCATCGAATAAGCTGAAGATACGCTTCATTAAACCAGAAAAATCATAACAATGACCTGATCATTTTCTTGGCAAAATATATTTTTTACTTGCACTTAGTTTGATTCCATACTATATTGGTCCGTATTATGTTGCTGCTTAAAGAATTGCCTACCTCCAAAAGCTTGGAAAAGTTTGTGACGCGTTATCCCGGCACAGACATTTCGGCCATTTCTGATTTCGTCAGTATCTTGCGTGCAGCGTCGGATATTTCGTCTGCGCTCGATGCGTTGCTGGCCCAACATGGGTTGTTACAAGGTCGCTGGTGGGTGCTGGTTTTACTCATGCGCCAGGACGATCTGACCTCTTCCCCTTCAGAGTTGGCTGACAAGGCGGGTGTGACCAAGGCGACAATGACTGGCTTTATTGACGGCCTGGAGCGCGAAGGGCTGGTGTCACGTTTTATGGATACCAATGACAGACGCAAATTTCTTATCCGCTTATCGGTGGCCGGACAGCAAAAACTGGACGAAGTGATGCCGGTGTATGTGCAATGCGTCACGCAGTTTATGAATGTGCTGGGTAAGCCGGAAAGAAATGCCTTGATTGCCGATCTCGCCACCTTGGCCAGCCGGGTCGATTTAATCAAGTAAATTGATCGAGTAAAATTTTTTAGTTATTTAGTTTGATTCCATACTATCAATAACCATACTTTATGTTTATGCCATTGACTATCGTTGCCATATTGCCGCGCCAACCCGTGAGAGTGTTTCGCTGGGGTGTCTGGTTATTGGCCCTGTTATTAAATGGATGCATCAGCTCCAAAGGCATCATCCCCGCGTCGCAACCGCTGGCGCAAGATAAACTGGCACTGGGCAAGGCGATAGAGGATGCCTCCGCCATTGCCTGGCCGAGGGAGCATTGGTGGCAGGCGTATCAGGATACGCAGTTGGACCGCCTGGTGGAGAAAAGCCTGCATGACCATCCGGACCTCAAAAAAGCCACGGCGCGCATTGCCTTGACGACGGCGATGGCCGAGCAGGCGCATGCGGCGACCTTGCCGAATGTTGGCGGTAAAGTGAGCTCGTCACGCGAACGCTTTACCGAGTTGAGTTTTATCCCCAAGCCGTGGGCGGGCCGCTTTAACTGGAACAACCAGGCGACAGTGGATATGTCTTATAACCTGGATTTATGGAAACAGCAGAAGTCAGCCTGGCTGGCGGCGCTGGATGAGACCCATGTCAGTGAAGCCGAAATGCAGCAGGTAAAGATTGAGCTGACTGCTGCCATGGTGAAAAGCTATATCCGCCTGGCGGCAGAGTATCAGTGGCGCGACCTGGCAGCAGAGGAGCTGGACGATGTGCGCCATGAAATTACCATCGCTAAAAAAGCACTGGCTGCCGGCCTCAATACGCAATTAAACCTGAGCCGCCTGGAGGCGCAATTGCCTGCAGCACAAAACAAGCTGGCGCAGATTGAGTTACACCTCACCTTGCTGAAAAACCAGATTGCAGCACTCAGTGGTGAAGGGCCGGGCGCGGGTGACAGTTTACAGCGCCCAACATTGCGTTTGTCCGCCAGTATCGGCTTGCCTGATCATTTGCCTGCCAACCTGGTTGGCCGTCGCCCGGATATTGTCGCTGCCAGATGGCGTGTTGAAGCATCGCAAAAACATATTCAAAGTGCCAAGGCAGCGTTTTACCCGAATATCAATTTGTTGGGCTATATCGGCTTTCAGGCACTGGCGTTTTCCGGCCTGTTTTCCAGTGCCGGTTTGGTCGGTAACCTGGGCCCGGCCATGTCTTTGCCTATTTTTGATGGCGGTAAGCGCCGGGCTAACCTGTCGGCAGAAACGGCGCTGTATGACATGGCGGTAGAGGATTACAACGCGACTATTCTCAAGGCACTGGAAAGCATTTCAAATCAGCTTTCCATCTTGAATACGGTGGCGACCGAAACTGACAATACGCAGCAGGCGCTGGCAAAAACCGAGCAGGCGCACAGGTTGGCGATGAAGAATTACCGCGCCGGGTTAAGCAACCTGGTGGAAAGCCTGCAAACCAACGCACTGGTATTGCAACAAAAAGGCATTCTGGTGGAGCAGGAGGCGGTGCGGCTGGAAGCCTATGCGGCATTGATGCTGGCGCTGGGTGGAGGGGTGATCGATGCTGAACACGCAACACATTAATCGCGGTATGCAACGGTTGCTGACAGGCTTGTCAACGCTTGGGAAAAGCCTGCGATTTGTGACCGACTGTCTGCAGCAAGCTGCAGCCGACTGGTATCGTCAGGACTTTCCTTTGATTGGTTATTTGTTCAAATATCTGTTGGCGGCTTTGCTGGCGTTGTGGGTGGCCTTGAAAATGGAAATGGATCAGCCCGCGACCGCCTTGCTGACGGTGGTGATTGTCATGCATTTCCGTTCCGGCATGGTGATCACCAAAAGTTATTACCGCCTGATCGGTACCGTGATCGGGATTTTGTTTTCCATGTTGCTGGTGGCCTGGTTTGCACAAGACCGCTTCCCGTTTTTTATTGCGGCAGCGCTCTGGATAGGCATGTGTACGGCAGGCTCGCTGGTGTATCGTAACTTCCAGTCTTATGGGTTTGTCTTGGCTGGCTATACTTTGTGTATTGTCGGCTTGCCTGCGACGCTGACGCCTTGGCATACCTTCCAAATCGCCTCAACCCGCATGTCTGAAATTGGCGTCGGTTTATTAAGTGCGACCTTGGTCAGTGAGCTGGTGCTGCCGCAACGCCTGTGGGAGAACATTCAGGCAGTCGTACGCAGCAAGTTTCGCGATTTCAGTGTACTACTGGGCACAGGTGCACCTGCTGGGCTCAATCAGCCGTTTTTAAAGTTCATGCAAGATATTTATCAGTTAGAGGCATTTCGTTCGTCTGCGCAGTTTGAAACGGATGATGCGCGGGTACACAGTGCAACCATCAACCGGCTCAATGTGCAGTTTATGGCAGTTTCTACGACCTATGTCGTCTTGCAGCGGCTGATCCAGCGCTTACAAACCCGTGCGGCGTCAAAGGAAGCAGGCGCTTTGCAGGTCTTGATGCAGCCCTTATCTGCCGCGGTGCTCATAGACGGGCAGCCTGCTAGTCATGCTGAAGCCATCACCCGGGTGCAGCAAGCTGTCGCAACGTTTCAACATGATTTTGATACGCGCCTGGCGGTGCAGTTACAACGCTTGATGATGCATCCGGACGTCAATCAGCTGGAGGTGGAAACCGGTGGAGAATTGCTGTCGCGCCTGGCAAAAGAGTTGACTGCCTACCTGGACACCTATGCATTGTTAGTGGCACAGCCACGTGCGCGCAAAGTGGCTAGCCGTGAATTCACCGCTGAGCAGTTGCATATGCACATTGACTGGTTGCCGGTGTCGATTGCTGCGACCCGTGGCGCACTCACCTTGCTGATCCTGGCGGCCATCTGGATGACCATAGACTGGCCCTCCGGTATCCTGGCCATGACGCTGGGGGTGATTACAAGCACCTTGTTTGCGGCTAGTCCGGCGCCAATGGCCACTATCCGTCAATTCTCAGTAGGGGTGTTGCTGGGCATCGTGCTAGTGTACATCAGCAATGTATTCTGGCTCACCGCGGCACATGATTATGTCATGCTCTGTATCGTGATTACGCCTGCCATATTGCTCACCGCATGGCTCAGCGCGCGGCCAGCCACCACTCTGGTGGGCGCAGGATTGGGCATTGCTTACTTTTTGATGGTGGGATTCAACCAGGCGCTGGGTGATAACCCTGTCAAATATTTTAACGACTCTATTGCGCTGATGGTGGCATTGGTGGTGTCCGGCATCATGTTCAGCCTGACGGATTATGCAGCGAGCCCCTGGGCCAAGGCCCGTGTGTTTACGCAATTACGCAAGCTAGTGGTCGATGCTTGCCTGCATGCGAGCATGACTGCGCCCGTTTTTGAAATGCGCACACGCGATTTGATCCAGCGTTCCGGCAGTGTGCACCGCCCACAAGAAGCTGAAAGTGTGCGTGTGGTAGAAGCCTTGTGTGCTGCGCTAGAGGTGGGGCATGCAGTATTGGCGTTACGTGCGGTTGCCAGGGGGGTATTGGCACAGCCTTATCAATTAGTGCAACGCACGTTGACTTTGGTCGCCAGTTATTACAAGCAGCCAGGGTTGGCGCAGCAGCAAGCAGTGTTGCAATGGTTGGATCATTTTCTGGCATGGTTGCAAGGCGGGGAGTATGCCGATGCACTCCTGCCTTCACAAGCGCGAAAGCTCACCACGCAATTGCATTTTATCAGGCTGGTCATCGCGGCAGAGCTGCCGCAGGACCAGGCTTTAACGTCAACCGGAGCTGACTCATGATGCATGAATGGATTCCGCGTGAGTTTGCTTTTCTGGATGCCCATGTGCCCACCTTGTTTGTGGCGTTTTTGCTCGCCGCTGCGGCGATCTGGTTGATTGATAAAGTATTGGCCGCCTGGGGGATTTACGAATTGGTGTGGTATCCGGCCTTGTTAAGGGTTTCCTTGTTTTTTGGCTTGTTTTCCGTGTTTGGTTTGATGGTGTATTGAAAGGCTCGTCTATGCAGTCACAGCGTATTTGGTTTAAGGCAACAAAAGGTATCCTGCGTGTCGGGATTACGCTGGCAATTGCGCTGGCGGCCGGGTTATTGGCATACAAGTTGTGGGTGCGCTATACCGATTACCCGTGGACGCGCGATGGCCGTGTGCGCGCCGATGTGGTGAATATTGCGCCGGATGTGGCCGGGCTGGTGACCGCAGTGCCGGTGCGTGATAACCAGTATGTACACAAAGGCGACGTGCTGTTCCGTATAGACACCATGCATTACCAGCATGCGCTGGCGGAAGCCATCGCTGTGACCCAACAGAAGAGGTCCATCTGGGAGATGAAAAAACAGCAATCTGCCCGCCGTGCGCATCTGGATGATGAAGTGATTTCACGCGAAAACCGTGAGGATACCGATCTGGGTGCACTCGCTGCCAAAGCCGAATATGAGGCCGCCGTGGTCCAGGTGGAAAAAATTAAACTCGATCTCGAGCGTAGCGTGGTGCGGTCGCCTGTGGCTGGCTGGGTGTCTAACCTGCTGGTACGCCCGGGTGATTTTGCCCAGATAGGCGCGGCCAAGCTGGCGGTGATTGACCAGCACTCATTCTGGGTCTATGGCTATTTTGAAGAGCATAAATTAAATATGATCCAGGTGGGGGACGCGGCCGAAGTGCAGCTGCTGGGCAGCCATGCCACGCTCAAAGGCCATGTTGAAAGCATCGCCCATGGCATTACCGACCGCGATAACCCGACCGATATCCGTTTGCTGGCCAATGTGAACCCGACCTTTAACTGGGTGCGCCTGGCACAGCGCATCCCGGTGCGTATCCACCTCGACCAGATTCCAGCCGCGATGCCACTGGTTGCCGGGATGACGTGTTCGGTGGTGATCAGGCATGGATAAGCAGGGCCACATGCAACAGAACCCGACAGTCTCTGTTAAGATGGTTATTCATTGATCACAATCTAAGCGCATGCTTACCGACAAACCGCCAACGGGACTGTTGTCCCTGATTATTTCCATCATCGCCTACCTGGCATTGGCGCAAGCCGACAAAGTCATGCATATCGGCCAGCCCGAGTCGCTGACCATTTCTATCCTGTTTGTGCTGCTGATTATCAACCTGGCCTTTCAGCTGTCTTTTCAGGTGGAATATGTGGCCGAACGGCTCAAAGAGCCTTATGGCACCATGATACTGACCATCAGCGCAGTGATTATCGAGGTGGTGATTATTGTCATGATGCTCAGCCATACCTCGTCAACCACGCTGGCCAGGGATGCGATTTATTCTGCGGTGATGCTGGATATCAACGGTATTTTAGGTTTGTGTGCGATTGTTGGTGGTATCAAATATGGCGAAGTGGAGTACAACGTCAACTCCGGCAACACCTACATCGTCATGATCATGACGGCACTGGGCATCTCCATGGCCTTACCTGCCTTTTTGCCGCCCGAGCACTGGCGTTTGTATTCCATGTTTACCATCGTCACCATGAGCGTGTTTTATGCACTGTTCCTGAAAATGCAAACCGGGCGCCATCGTAACTATTTCAGTTACCGCGACCAACATCAGGCACAAACCGGGCAGTCGGCTGGCGCGATGAGCGCGGATGTCAGATTTTCCATTCTTTACATGTTGGCTGGCATCATTACCATCGGTTTCCTGTCTGAGGAAATGAGCATGCATATGGATGCCGGTTTAACCGGCAGTGGCGTGCCACCTATTGTGGCTGCGATTGTGGTCGCCATCATCGCGGCCAGCCCGGAAGTACTGACGGCGTTGAAGGCTGCGGTCAATGACCGCATGCAAACGGTGGTGAATATTTCACTGGGGGCCACCTTGTCGACGGTGATTCTGACTGTGCCGGTGATTGAAGCCATTGCACTGATCGAAGACAGACCGCTGATTGTCGGTTTGTCGCCGACGCAGATGGTGATGACATTCCTGACACTGATTGTCGCGACGATTAATCTGCATGATGGTGAAACCAATGCGATTGAAGGTATGACGCATTTTGTATTGTTTATGGCCTTTGCCATGTTGGCCGCTTTGGGTATGTAGTGTTGTTGTTGTTGTTGTTGAGTGAAGTGAAATAGTTATCCTTTATGAATACCGTTCTTGAGTTGATACAGCAATATGGCTTGCTGATCGTGTTTGCCAGCGTCTTTCTTGAGCAAATGGGCCTGCCTTTACCAGCCTACCCGACCTTGTTGCTGGCAGGGGTGCTGATTGGTAATGGGCAATATTCGTTTGCGGCAATGTTGCTGGTGGCAGTGGTTGCCGCGCTGATGGCCGACTCCATCTGGTATCGCGCGGGCCGCAAATATGGCAAACGCGTCATGGGCAAGCTGTGCAAAATCTCTTTATCGCCGGATACCTGTGTCCGGCAAACTGAAGCGCTTTACCTGAAATTCGGTCCGCCTGCCTTGCTGGTCTGCAAGTTCGTGCCCGGCTTTGCGTCTATCTCCAGTGCACTGGCAGGCTCCTCCGGCACACGCTACTGGTTATTCGTATTGATGGATGGCCTGGGTGCTGTGCTGTGGGCGGGCTCCGCATTGTGGTTGGGGCATTTGTTCAGCTCTGCCATTGATGAGCTGATGCTCACGCTGGTCGAGATGGGTAAGTGGGGCACCTTGCTGGTGCTGGTGTTGATCACGGCCTTTATCGCCGCCAAATGGTGGGACAGGCAACGGTTTATCAAGAGTTTACGCATGGCGCGTATCAGCGTCGACGAATTAAATACGCTGTTAAATAGCGGCGCTGCGCCGGTGATTCTCGATACGCGGGCCAAACACCTGGTAGAAGATGGCTGGATTTCAGGCGCGCAGTTTGTGACGCTGGAAGACGTAGACCAACTGGTGCTGGAGATTGATGAAGATGCGCCAGTCGTGCTGTATTGTTCTTGCCCCAATGAGGTGACGGCAGCCAAGGTGGCCAAAAAACTCATTGGCAGAGGTTACCGCAATATCCGCCCACTTACGGGTGGCATAGATGCCTGGCGCGATGCTGGTTTTGAGATCACCACGCCAGAAAAAGAAGCCATGATGAAGGACATGCATGTTTAACGTAGTGGGGATTGCGCTCAAGCGCCCGTATACTTTTGTGGTCATGGCGTTGCTGATTTTGATTTTTGGCACGCTGTCTGCCATGCGTAGCCCGGTCGATATTTTTCCTGAAATCCGCATCCCGGTGGTGGCAGTTGCCTGGCAATATACCGGCTTGCCGCCGGATGATATGGCCGGCCGCATCACCACGCTTTACCAGCGGACGCTGACGACGACAGTCAATGATATTGAACATATCGAGGCCAACTCCTATAACGGCTTTGCCATCGTTAAAATCTTTTTCCATGCTGGGGTGAATATCGCCACGGCCAATGCGCAGGTTTCTGCCATTTCGCAAACGGTGACGCGGCAAATGCCAACTGGCACCACGCCGCCGCTGATCCTGAATTACAACGCATCTACGGTGCCGATTTTGCAGATTGCCCTGTCTGGCAAAGGCCTGACCGAGCAAAACCTGGCTGACCTCGGCCTGAACGCCGTGCGTATCCGTCTGGTGACTGTGCCCGGCGCGGGCGTGCCTTTCCCTTATGGCGGCAAGAGCCGGCAAATCCAGATCGACCTTAATCCGGCTGCATTGCAGGCCCGCGGCTTGTCGGCGCAGGATATTTCCAATGCGCTGGCTGCCCATAATATGGTGGTACCTATCGGTACGCAAAAAATTGGCAGCATTGAATACACCTTAAACCTGAATAATGCCGCTGCGGCGATTGAAGACCTGGCCAATATCCCGGTGAAAGTAGTCAATGGTGCCACCGTGTATATGCGCGATATCGGCCAGGTACGTGACGGTAATCCGCCGCAAACCAATATCGTGCATGTGGATGGTAACCGTTCGGTGCTGATGACCATCCTTAAAAATGGTGCGATTTCGACGCTGGCCATTGTTGACGGTATCAAAGCCAAACTGGAGGAAATCAAACCGGGCTTGCCAGAGACGCTGGTCGCCACACCGATCAATGACCAGTCTATTTTTGTGCGTGCCGCGATTGATGGCGTGGTGTTTGAAGGCGTGCTGGCGGCGATTTTAACCAGCCTGATGATCCTGCTGTTTTTGGGCAGCTGGCGTTCGTCGCTGATTATCGCCACCTCCATTCCGCTGTCTATCCTGGGGGCGATTATTGGCTTGTCCGCCATCGGCGAAACGCTGAATATCATGACCCTGGGTGGCCTGGCACTGGCGGTAGGTTTACTGGTGGATGAGGCGACAGTCACCATTGAAAACATCAACTGGCACCTGGAGCAGGGCAAACCGGTCGAGCAGTCTATCCTCGATGGCGCGGCACAAATTGTTACGCCAGCCTTTGTGTCGCTGTTGTGTATCTGTATCGTGTTTGTGCCTATGTTTTTCCTCGAAGGCGTGTCGCGCTACCTGTTTGTGCCCATGGCTGAAGCGGTGATGTTTGCCATGGTCAGCTCATTTATTTTGTCGCGGACGCTGGTGCCGACCATGGCGAATTACCTGCTTAAGCCACATCTGCATGAAGAGCATAGACCAGTCAGCCGTAACCCGCTGGTGCGTTTTCAACAATGGTTTGAAGCCTGGTTTGAGCGCATCCGTCATGGCTATAAAGCTATCCTGATATTGGCTGTCGACCATAGTCGTTTGTTTATGGCTGGTTTTATGGCGGTGGTCATGCTGTCGTTTTTATTGCTCCCCATGCTGGGCAGCAATTTCTTCCCCAGTGTCGATAGCGGGCAAATTCTCATGCATGCGCGCGTGCCGGTGGGGACGCGGATTGAAGACACCGCCAACCGTTTTGCCAATATTCAGGTAGCGATTAAAAAGGTCATTCCTGCAGATGAAATCCTGACCATTGTTGACAACATTGGCATGCCGATCAGCAGCATCAACATGACCTATAACAATACCGGCCTGACCGGCGCGCATGATGGCGATATTCAGATTGCGCTCAAGGAACATCATGCACCGACGGCCGACTATATCCGCACCTTGCGCGAAGTGTTGCCCAAGCAGTTTCCGGATACCACCTTTTCGTTTCCGCCTGCCGATATTGTCAGCCAGATACTGAACTTCGGTTCGCCTGCACCGATTGATATCCAGATTCGCGGTGGCAAACTGGCCGACGATTTTACTTATGCCAACCAGTTATTGGCCAAGGTGCGTCAGGTGCCGGGCGTGGTCGATGCACGTATCCAGCAGTCACGCAGCCGTCCGTCATTTGATATCGCCATTGATAAGACCCGCGCGCAGGAAATCGGCATCAGTACGCGCGATGTGACCAATAGCATGGTGATTAATATGGCCGGTAGCTCGCAAGTCTCACCCACCTACTGGCTCAACCCGGCCAATGGCGTTACCTATCCTATTGTGTTGCAAACACCGCAATATCAACTGGATAGCCTGAATGCACTGGCCAATTTGCCGATTAGCGGTAGCGATGGTCCGTTGCAGACCCTGGGCGGGATTGCCACCTTTAAACGTAGTGTCGGCAATGCCGTGGTGAGCCAGTATGATATCCAGCCTATGGTGCAAGTGCATGCCAGCACGCAAGACCGTGATCTCGGTGCCGTGGCGGCCGATATCCGCAAGATTCTGGATGAGACCAAAGACCAGGTGCCCAAGGCCGCCAGTGTGGTCATGCTGGGGCAGGCGTATACCATGGACCATGCCTTCACCGGCCTGTTTTTTGGCCTGCTGGGGGCGATTGTGCTGATTTACCTGCTGATTGTGGTTAACCTGCAATCCTGGAGTGACCCGTTTGTGATTATTTCTGCCCTGCCGGCGGCATTGGCAGGCATTGTCTGGATGCTGTTTGTGACCTATACGCCATTATCAGTGCCTGCTCTCACCGGTGCCATTATGTGTATGGGCGTGGCGACGGCCAACAGTGTGCTGGTGATCAGTTTTGCCCGTGAGCGCCTGGCCGAGTTGCAAGATGCGACAGCTGCGGCGATTGATGCCGGTTTTGTACGTTTCCGCCCGGTGCTGATGACCGCGCTGGCGATGGTGATTGGCATGACACCCATGGCCTTAGGCTTGGGTGAGGGCGGGGAGCAAAATGCGCCGCTGGGCCGTGCCGTGATTGGTGGTTTGTTATTTGCGACGGTGGCTACGCTGCTGTTTGTGCCGGTGGTGTTTAACGCCATCCACAAAAAGCACTACCCGCGCCCTGTCAGTGTTTCTACCGGAGATTTACATGCGTAATACGACGACGGGGACTTCCCGTGGACTTAAACTGGGTGGCCTGCTGCTGGCCCTGGCCGCGATTGGGATTGTGGTGATTGGTGTGGCCAGCCGCGCGGGCAACCACGAAAAACTCAAAGCATGGACAGACAAACAGGCCGTGGCGACTGTGAGTGTCAGCCAGCCTGATCATGGCGCAGAAGCTGGTAGCCTGAACCTGCCTGGCCGCTTTGAGGCTTATGCCCGTGCGCCTATTTATGCGCGTGTGAGCGGGTATTTGAAAAGCTGGAAGGTCGATATCGGCGGCAGTGTTAAAAGCGGGCAATTACTGGCAGAAATCGAAACGCCGGACCTGGACCAGGAGCTATTGCAAGCCAAGGCTGACCTGGCTAGTGCCCAGGCCAATGTCGCCCTGGCTGAAACCACGGCCAAGCGCTGGCAGGATATGCTGAAAACGCAGTCGATCGCGCGGCAGGAAGTCGATGAAAAGCTGGGTGACTATCAAAGCAAGCAGGCGATTGTGAAAGCAGCTGAAGCCAATGTGAACCGCTTGCTTGCGCTCAAGAGCTTCGCTAAAATTCTGGCGCCTTTTGACGGTTCGGTCACGGCGCGTAATACCGATACCGGGGCCCTGATTAATGCGGGCAATAGCGGTACGACGGCACAGCCATTGTTTGAAGTGTCCAATACCCGCAAATTGCGTTTATACATCAATGTGCCGCAAAACTATGTCAGCCAGATCAAGCCAGGCGGCAAAGCGCAGTTTACGGTGCCAGATTCGCCGGACGCCGTGTTTGAGGCGACCATACAGTCGACTTCGGGTGCTATTAACGCCTCGTCTGGAACGACATTGGTGCAGTTGCTGGTGGATAATGCGGCGGGCCGTTTCCTGCCAGGTGGTTTTGCCAACGTGAATTTGGCGCTGAATGATGCCGCTGGCCGCTTAAGTATTCCGGCCAGTGCCCTGATTTTTGACCAGAATGGGCTTAAAGTGGCGACAGTCGGCCAAGATCACAAAGTGATATTAAAGACGATTACGATTGCACGTGACCTTGGCAAAACCCTGGAAGTGCAGTCTGGCCTGACCAGCCAGGATCAGGTGATTGAAAACCCGCCAGACGGAGTGATGGATGGTATTCTGGTGAATGTCGCTACAGGCGCAGAGACACCCAAGTAACGAAATGAGCTGGTAAACGGGCTTAGTATCGGGCCCGTTGTTAGCGCGTGAATATCAGCCAGCCGCTTAAGGCGATTGCCGTCGCCGCCAAAAATAGATTTACAGCAGGCGGTAACCACAGTACGTGACCGCGCGGTTTTTCCTCGATATTCAGCGACTGGCAAAATACCAGGAACTGTACGGCAGACAATAAGGCCGTACAGGCACCGATGAGAATAAACCCCACCCCGATATACAGCGATAACGCGCTTTGTGCATGTGGCAGCGGGTGATCGTGAGCTACCAGTTGCATAAACAGGCCAAAACGCTCAATCACAAAGCCCAGCCCCATCAGAGCAATCGCTGAGCGTTGCCAGGCCAGTAAGGTGCGTTCGGCGGCAAAATATACACGTGGGTCGTCAAGGTAAGACATAGGGCCTCTTTCAGGTTTTTCGTTGTGCCGAGATCACACCTGGCACCTGTTGCAAGCGCAGCAGCAAGTGCTGCAACTGGTCAATATCAGTGAGTTCTACCGTAAACTGCATCAATGCCACATGATTGCGACTCAGCGTATTGGCCTTGGTGGTGTTGATCTTTTCACGTGCAAACAGTTCGCTGATATCGCGCAGCAAGCCCTGCCTGTCGTTGGCTTCCAGCACAATATCCACTTCTGATAACCCTGATTGGCTGTTGCCCCATTGTGCGGCCAGCAAACGATTCTGGCGTATCTCGGCCAGGCGGCTAATAAACGTGCAGGCCTGGCGGTGGATGGTGACGCTGTGGTTGCGTGTCAGGTAGCCGACGATGGGCTCTGGCGACACCGGTTTGCAGCATCTGGCCATAGTGGTTTGCACATTGCCTATGCCTTCAATGGTGACCCCTGCATGGTTGACCTGCGAAGCGGTTGGGCGTTTGACCAGTGGCGGTGCGGGTGCCGGTTCGGCAGGGGCGATTTCGCCCTGGATGGTAATGGCAATCTGGTGCTCGCTAATGTCACCGCGCCCAATCGCCGCCAGACAATCTTCCAGTTTCTGAAATTGCAGTTTTTGTGCGATACGTTCCAGTGGCAGGCTGCCTGCCCCGGCTCTATGCAGTTCTTTATCCAGCTTGGCGCGGCCTTGGGCGACATTCTCTTCAAAGTGCTGGTACTTGAACCAGTGCCTGACCTTGGCACGTGCGCTCGGGCTTTGTAAAAAGCCCAGTGACGCATTCAGCCAGTCGCGGCTGGGCGCACCTTGTTTGGCGGTGAGGATTTCTACGCGCTGCCCATTCTCCAACTGCGTGTGCAGTGGCACAATCTGGCCATTGATTTTTGCGCCTTTGGTTCTATGCCCGAGGTCGGTGTGCAAGGCATAAGCAAAATCAATCGGCGTGGCGCCGTGCGGCAAATCAATGACCTTGCCTTGCGGTGTCAGCACATATACCTTGTCCTGAAACAGTTCACTATTAAATTGTTCCAGCAAGTCGCCATGGTCGGCCACCTCATCTTTCCATGAAAGAATCTGGCGTAACCAGGCAATTTTTTCGTCGAATTTGGCATCAGACTTGGCACCTTCTTTATAACGCCAGTGCGCCGCCACGCCTAACTCTGAATGCTGGTGCATTTCAAAGGTACGGATTTGTACTTCCAGCGCGAGGCCGCGCGGTCCACTCACCGCCGTGTGTAGCGAGCGATAATTGTTGCTTTTCGGGCGCGCGATATAGTCGTCAAACTCGCCAGGAATCGGCTGCCAGAGATGATGCACCAGGCCCAGCGCGGTATAGCAGTCCTTGATGTCATCGACCATGATGCGCACGGCACGCACGTCATACAGCTGGTTAAACTGCAGATGTTTGCTCTTCATTTTTTTGACGATGCTGGAGATATGTTTGGGTCTCCCGCTGACATCGGCCTTCACGCCGGCTTGAGTCAGCTCATGCTGTAACTGTGCGACAACATCCGTGATGTATTGCTCACGATCAACGCGCCGCTCGTCGAGCATCTTCGCCACTTCTTTGTAAAGCTGCGGCTCCAGGTAACGCAACGATAAATCTTCCAGCTCCCATTTCAACTGCCACACGCCCAGCCGATTGGCCAGCGGGGCAAAGATGCTCTGGTTTTCGCGCGCAACCTGCGCCTGGCACGCCGGGCTGGCGCCCGAGAGGTGGCGCAGCAATTGCGTGCGCTCTGCCAGTTTGATCAGTACCACGCGGATATCCTGCACCATGGCCAGCAGCATTTTGCGTAATGCTTCCAGCTGCTGCGCCCTGTCATTGTGTTTGTTGTCAGCAGGTTGTGCCCCGTCGACTTCGCTTAGCGCCTGAATATGGGACATACGTGCGATGCCCTCTATCAAGCTCACCACCGTTTGCCCGAACTGGCTGGATAGGTTATCAGACCAGTCGCTTAACAAGTCAGGCGCGGCCTGTAAGATGGCGGCTATCAGGCTATCTGCATCCATATTCATTTCAGCCACAATGGCGGCAGTCCCCAGGGCGTGTTGCAGTAAGGGGCTGTCGTTGATAGCGTATTTTCCGCTATACAGGGTGGCTGCCAGTTCGCCAGCCTGGCGAATCTGCGCTAACTCATGCGCGGTGAAACGTTGTGGTAAAGACGCAATCCATCCAGCGAGCGCTTGGGGATCGTTAGATATTGGTGTGTGTGCAGGGCGACGGGCTGAAACCATAAAGTATTATCGCCGCGATTGCGCATGAGCGTAAAGCTAAAACGCGCCCGGACAATTTGTCAGGGCGCGCGATGGGGGATTCTCGCTGCTTTTATGCGAACAGGCTGATCCCCAGCACCGCCGCCAGGGCAATCCCAATCGCCAGCAGCAGGAAAATGAAGAAGAACACTTTGGAGATCGTTGCGGCACCAGACTCAATGCCTCTGAAGCCCAGTAAACCGGCAATAAAAGAGATCACAAGAAACAGCAATGCATAATAAAGCATAGGTCTGACCTTTCATTTTAGACAGTGAAGATGATGGCATCTTAAAAGACCGGGCCAGCTTGTCCTATCGGTAATTTGCTAAATGATTGGTCAGAATCAGCCTACGTGGTGATGGTTTACAAGCGTTAATCAGCTTCGCTGACTCATCAAATGCGCTATATTATGTGGGACTTGATGTTGTGGCCTGCAACAGCTTTGTGCGCATAAGTGAGTGTTGACTCACTATGACAATAAGCAATGAATACGCACCATCGTGAGTCTGCCCATTTAAATAAAAAAATCCTTATGAAGGGAGCGCGCCATGCGTTCGATTCACACCATACCAGCGACCGCTCGCCTCGCATGTTTGCTCATGATCGTGCAATGCCTGCTGCCCGCTTTCGCCTTTGCCGCCAGTGATAGCGCCAAAGTGATTCTTGGGCCGTCGCATAAAACCGGCAGCAAAGCCGAGGCAAGACCGGCAGTGATTGCGCTCGTCAGCATGGATGAAGTGTTGCCCGATTGCCAGCAGCAAGTCACGGTGACAAAAGTCAAAACAGTCGCTTATAGCGAGAGTGGTATCACGCCGGAGAAAATTGGCGTTGACTGGCTGGGGAGCAAACTGGATATTGCGACCAATGTCGGTGAAAACCCGGTGCTATCGCTGGAAGAAATCCAGGCGGCTAACCAGTTTATCAAGGTCGGCAAGCGTTACCTGATTCATTTTCAGCTCTGCGGTGATGGCGGTGTTCAGCGTAGCCTGATTAATATGTACGCCGAACAAATGACGCCTGCGCGCCCTGTGCGCAAAATTAAAACCTAGAGGCATAGTCAGAGGTGTTGCCTAGCCAACATTTTGGCGACGTTTGTTGTTGAATTGGCAGCATCTGTTTTTCAAGTGATTGATTATGAAGGGTTTAAATCTGGCATTTTATTTGCTGTTAAATCAAGACATTGTTTAATCAGGAAAATCGAAATGCCACGAATTATTGGAGTCTCCGGAAATATTACTGCACCCTCAAGAACCTTGTCGCTGGTGGAGTCTGTGGTGACCAAGGCCAGCCAGAAGTTTCATAGTCCGGGTGAGGTGATCGATATTTCCAAACTGACGGCAGATCTGGGGCCTACTGTGTCCTTTAACCAGTTTCCCCCCGCGTTGGCGCAAGCCTACGATAAGCTGCATCAGGCCGATATTATCGTCATTGGCACGCCAGTGTATAAAGCTTCTTATACTGGCTTGCTCAAGCACTTTTTTGATCTGGTCGACCCGAAAAAACTCACTGGTAAAGTCGCTATTTTGGTGGCAACAGGAGGCAGCGATCACCATGCGCTGGTGCTGGAGTCGCACTTAAGAAGCCTGGCCAGCTTTTTTGGTATTTACACTATCCCGACCACCATTTATGCTCGGGATGCAGAGTTCACGAATTACCAATTGGACAGTGCCGCGATTGAACAGCGTATCGACCAGGCGCTAGAACAGGCCGCTGTGTTGATTAAGCAGCATTTGCCGGAAACGCTGGTTGCCTAGCAGGTCATTTGCAAGATTCAGCATAAAAAAAGAGGGGATATATTCCCCTCTTTTTTATGCGATCAGGTTGAGTTCTTTTAACCTGGCGCGCAAGATATTGCGGCTGATGCCCAGCAGTTTGGCGGTATGCACCTGATTGTTTTTACTGTGCTCATAAGCCTTGCTGACCGTGGTGCCATTGATCAGCTCATATAAATTTTCCGGGGCTTGTTCAAACAGCTCTTCGAGAATATTTTCCAATTTATAGAGCGCACTTTGGCGCTCATAGCTGACCCTGCTTGGCAGCGGTGCCGTGATGCCGCTGTCTTCATCAGACGTAAACTCTGGCCGGTTAAAGCTGATTTTGGGTAAATTCAGGTCTTTTGGATAAAGCGTATCGGAGGTACTCACCAGTACCGCACGGTGAATGACGTTTTCCAGTTCACGAATATTGCCCGGCCACGGATATTCCATCAGTAGCGAAGTGGTTTCGGGGGCCAGTTTGTGGTCCGAAGTGTTCAGCTTATTGCGATATACGGCCAGAAAATGCTCAACCAGCGGCAGGATATCGCCACGACGTTCGCGCAATGGCAGTAATTCAATCGGCACCACCTTAATTCGGTAATACAAGTCTTCGCGGAAACGTCCCGCTTTGACGGCTTCTTCCAGGTTCACATTGGTCGCCGCAATCAGGCGCACATCAATCGGGATCGGCTTTCTTGAGCCTACGCGCACGACTTCACGCTCTTGCAGCACACGCAATAATTTGACCTGTGTCGACTGTGGCAAGTCGCCGATTTCATCCAGGAACAGTGTGCCGCCATTGGCGGTTTCAAACCAGCCAACTTTGGAGGTGTTGGCGCCGGTAAACGCGCCTTTTTCATAGCCAAACAACTCGCTTTCAACCAGGGTTTCTGAGAAAGCGCCGCAATTAATGGCCTGGAACGGGCCGTTTCTGCGGTTGCTCAATGAGTGGATATGGCGGGCAATGAGTTCTTTACCCGTCCCTGTTTCGCCAATGATCAGCGCGGTCGCATTGCTGGAAGCAATTCTTTCGATCAAAGACAGCAGATTTTGCGATTTGGGATCGCTGAATACCAGTGCACTTGCCCGTACGGACAAGCTGACGGCAGACGGATTGGGGTGTGTGATCACATGGTCAGTACGTTCGGTGTACGAATCACGGATATCCCATCGTTGTGCGCTCATCATTGACTCCTTATTTAACAGGCGAGTCACTATATTACATTGATCATTAATAAGTCAAAGTTCTATAAATTATAACAATATTCACATTGGTTATATTAAAGATAAGCCAGATCATGGGCGGGAATTCAACATTTTGCTGTGTTAATCGCAACACTTGTTGCCGGGGCAACAGGTGCTTGGCATCGGTGTTTTTTCTAAGTGTCTAATTATTATAGGTAAATTTTACCTGTTGCAAGTGGCACAGTCTTTGCCAAGTAGTTCGTGTTGTTTTCGCATGAATTTTGAAAGGACTGACAATGACTGTCGTGACTGTTAATACTGAACTGGATCTGGATCATTACGTAAACGAAACTGTGGCGGAAGCCAAACTGGCTTTTGAGGTCTTTCGCGAGACGGATAGCATCACTGCCAATGGTACCGTGGGCTTTGTGCATCGCGTGCCAGGCCAGGATAAATTGATCATCGTGAATGACCCGGGCCCGTTTAACAAAGGCAAGCCGATTGAAGCAACCGTGGTGGGCTTTGATGGCACGGTCTATGCCGGCAAAGGCAGTGGCGCAGGCGCTGGTCGTTATACCAAATTGTTCCAGGTGCGCCCGGAAGTCACCACGATTTCGCATATACATTCCACCTACCTGGGTGCCTGGGCACAAACACACCGCACATTGCCTATCCGTTATGTGCCGGTGCAGCGCTTCAACCTGATTAAAGAGTTGCCGATTTATATTGACCGCCGCCAGCAGGAAGTTGATTTTATCCTCGACCAGATTGCGATTAATCCACATCACACGGCGATTCTTGAAGCCAATGGTGGTGCCACGGTATGGGGTAAGCAAGGTCTGCGCAAACTGGCAGAGTTTATTCTGTTGCTGGAGGAAGGCGCCAAGTTGCAAACCCTGGCAGAGGCCCTGGGTGGCTCCCGTGAGTATGGCCCAGGCGTGTTGAAGCAACAATGGAAAATGTCCAAGCTTTACGACCAGGCCAAAGAAGAAGGCTTGTTGCGTCCTTCCGACTTGTAATCACAGGAGCTACCAAGTGAGCACAGCACAACATATCGATCAAATCTGGTTTACCCGTTGCCCGGTGCCGACTGCTACTGGCCTGGCCTATAAATTAGGCTGGCTTAATGAAGAGTTTGCGCGTGACAACATTAACATTGCCACGTTGCAAGAAGCGCCCAAAGAGTTATCCAAGCATCATTACGATCATGAGTTACCTTCGTTGATTCGTGAGGGTGGCAACTTGCTGGCGCTGGCCGCCAAGGCACAAGGTGCGCCGACCAAGCTGATTGGCTTGACCTGGATTGATGAATGGCAAGCGATCCTGGTGCGGCCGGATAGTGGCATTACCACGCCTGAGCAATTGAAGGGCTTGCGCCTGGCCTTGCCGGCGTTTATCGAGCATCCGATTGCCAGCCATGTACGCGGCAGCAGTATTGCTCGTGGCATGAGCCTGCATGGTTATAAAGGCGCTTTGAATATCGCTGGTTTGACGCTGGATGATGTGGCTTTGGTCGAGGTGCCTTCTGGTCGTGGTAATCGTAATGGCCGTGATAACCCCAATGGTCTAGGTGAGTTGTGGTCTGGCCTTGATGCACTTATCGAAGGCAAGGTCGATGCGGTATATGTAAAAGGCGCATCTGCGGTGGATGCCGCTAAGCGTGTGGGGGCTGTGGTGGGTATCGATCTCGATAGCTATCCTGAGTTGTCCAGCCGCGTCAATAACGGCACACCGCGTCCGATCACGGTACATCAGTCATTGTTGGACAACCATTATGACCTGGTGGTGCGTTTCCTCTATCAAACGTTGCGTGCGGCAGATTGGGCCAAAAGCAACCTCAAGGGTGTGCGCGAAATTCTGGAGTCCGAAACCCGCTCGGGCGAAGACGGCGTGACGACGGCTTATGGTGAGAACTTCCATTTGCAACTGGCGCCTGATTTGTCCCCTGAGCGCGTAGAGCTGTTTCGCCAGCAAAAGAACTTCATGCTGGTGCATGGCCTGTTGGACAAGGATTTTGACCTGGATGCGTGGATCGATTTCAGGCCGTTGCGTGATGCAGAACAGCAGTTGCATCAATATGCGGCGGTTGCCTGAAGCAAGTAAGTAAGCCTCGCGGCTTAAGCGTAAATAAGGAGTAAGTGTGAGCAGATTTTTAAACTATGTATTTTCGGCATTGGCGGTGACTGCATTCACTATGTCAGGCGCCCACAGTGCTGAAACCGACCCGAAAGTGGTGAGAATTGCCACCGTGGCTTATAACCTCAATGGCAAGACGCACTATCTGGGTAGCACCGAGCTGGCCAGTGAAACCGGTTTGGATGAAACCTTGGCTAAGCGCGGCGTCAAGCTGGAGTGGGTGCCTGCTGCCACGGCGATGGTCGGCCCCATCGTCAACGAAGCCTTTGCCAACAAGAGCATAGACTTCGCGGCCTATGGCGATTTACCACCGATTATTTTGAACGGCTCCAAGCCACGCGTGCAATTAGTCGCGCCGTGGGGACGTAGCGGTAACTCTTATCTGGTGGTGCCCGCCAATTCAACAGCAAAAAATATTGCTGACCTCAAAGGCAAGCGCATTGCCTTGCATCGGGGCCGTCCGTGGGAGATTCCATTTGCCAACCTGGTGCAGAAAAACGGCTTCAAGCTGACCGACTTCAAGATTGTGAACGTGAATCCGCAAGTCGGTGCTGCGGCATTGGCCAGTGGCTCGGTAGATGCGTTCTTCTCTTTAAGTGATGCCTATAACCTGGTGGATAAAGGCGTGGGTAAAATCATCTGGTCGACCAAAAATGCCCCACCGGACTGGAAACTGATGGGCGGCTTGTGGGCGCGCAATGACTTTGTCAAAGAGCATCCGGAACTCACTCAAGCCATCGTCACCTCATTTATTAAAGCCAACCATTGGGCAGCGCAAGAAGCGCACAAGGAAACCTACCTTAAGGACTATGCTAGCCTGGTACAGCCTGAGAGTGTGGTCAGGCGCGACTATGAAGATGATAGCGTGAGCTGGCGTGACCGCTGGTCACCGCTTTATGACCAAGCGCTGGTGGATCATTACAAACGTGCAGCCTCTTATGCGCGTGAGTCTGGCCTGATTCGAAACGATATTGATATTCAGCAACTGCTTAACTCAAGCTTTGTCGACAAAGCTTTAAAGGAGTTGAACCTGGAAACCTTCTGGGCGCCATCCCGGATTGCATCACAACAATAACCTTTATTGCTTCCCGGCAATCCCTTCCAACAGATGGTCTCCCGCCATCTGTTTTTTTATGTCTGTTGCTATACCAGCACATGCCCGCCGTCAGATGATGGATATACAACATTGCCCAACACAGGGTATTCGCTGGAATGTATATAACCTTATGATTATTAAGTAATAAATATTAATTTTTAACTTGGCACAGGGATTGCGTATAGCACTCTAGTTATTTTGCACAGGAAGAAACATGAGTCGCCCTAAAACCGCTTTAAGTGTGATCAATGAAGCGCACGTAGATAGCCTCGGCGAAGACAATGCGTCGGTGAGAACGTCAGGCCTGCGTGGTTCGCAACATCTGTCACTGGCGAGCTCGGCGGCCGTGCTGGCGGTAGAGGGCGTTTCCAAGACTTTCCAGCTCAACGGCAAAGCGTTGACCGTGCTGTCAGATTTTTCACTGGCCGTGACCAAAGGTGAATTTATTTCCATTGTCGGTAGTAGTGGCTGCGGCAAGTCGACCTTACTCAGGCTGATTGCAGGACTGGATAGCGCTTACGACGGCAGCATTGTCTGGCTGGGTGACAAAGTCTCAGGGACCTCGCTGGACCGGGGCCTGGTGTTTCAGGAGCATCGTTTGTTCCCGTGGCTGACCGTTGAGCAGAATGTGGCGTTGGCGCTGGAATCTTCTGGCCTGACACAGCAGGAGGTGGATGCGCGCGTGAAACACCAGATTGAGCTGGTTGGCCTGTCTGGATTTGCCCAGGCGTTCCCACACCAGATTTCAGGCGGCATGTCGCAGCGTGTCGCGATTGCCAGGGCCTTGGTGCTAAAACCAAGATTGTTATTACTGGATGAACCGTTTGGCGCACTGGATGCATTGACTCGCCTCAAGATGCAGCAAGAATTGCAACGTCTTTGGGAAACCGAAGGTACCACTTCCATCCTGGTCACGCATGACGTCGAAGAAGCAGTGTTCCTGGGAGATCGCGTGGTGGTCATGGAAGCCAATCCAGGGCGTATCAAACGCGTGGTGGCTGTGGATTTACCCAGACCGCGCCATCGTACTTCACCGGAGTTTCAGCGCATTAAAGATGATGTGTTAAGCGACTTCATCGAGATTAGTTAGATTTATTAGGAGTTTGTATGTCAACAACGGCACTGAAAACGCCCGCTGAGCATTCTACGATTTGGGATTCACTCACAGATAAAAGCAAATCCAGAAAGAACCTGGTCGCCACTGGCGAAGATTTTGGCAAGTTATCCGAGCGTCTGGTCAGCAAGTTTAATCGCGTAGAGCAGATTATTCCGCGTAATAAATTGCTGGCGCTGATCGGTGTGGTCATTCTGGCCCATATTCTGGGTGTGACTGGGTTTATTAATGCCTTGCATCAACCCAGCATCGTTAAGCCAAAGAAAAACGAAGTGATTGTGGAGTTTGTGAAGCCGGAGGTGATTCCGCCACCAGTCATTGAGCCGCCAAAACCACCTCCGCCACCACCACCGCAGGTCAAGCGCGCTGACCCACCGCCACAGGCCGCCAAGCCAACGGCATTAAGGACCGCCCCCGCTGACCAGCATATTGCGCCGAACGACATCGTGGTACAGGAAAACACCACCGCGACAAAAACCAGCGGCCCGGTAGTCGCTGACCCGGCGCCAGAACCAGCGCCACCTCCGCCGGTGGTGGTGAAAGAAGAGCCACTGGTAGAAGCTAAAGGTGGTGTTGGTCATTTGAATAACCCTGATCCTGAATATCCCGATTTTGCTGCGGACCAGGGCTGGGAAGGTACGGTGGTATTACGGGTGAAAGTGTTGCCTAACGGCAAGCCTGCCGATGTGAAGGTTAAGAAGTCCAGTGGACACGGTGTACTGGATGATGCTGCGGTTGCTGCAGCGAAGCGCTGGGCATTTACCCCGGCAAAACGAGGGAATACCCCGGTCGAAGGTTGGGCAACATTCCCAGTTGAGTTCAAGCTGCAGTAATTTTTTTAATTTGAAAAGGAAATATTATGTTTAGTTTAGAAACCTATCAAAGCGCATCCCCAGTGGTGCTTGGTGTATTGATTACCTTGCTGGTGGCCTCTGGCGTCACCTGGACCATTATCCTGGCCAAGTCTTTCCAGGTGTGGCTGATCCGCAAGCAAAACGTTAAATTCAGGGCCGCCTTCTGGGGTGCAAAAAGCCTGCAAGAAGCCGCCACGCTGGAAGGCCATAACGGCCCGGCCTACCGTGTCGCCCAAGTGGGGTTTGAAACCCTGAAAGACCTGGATGTGGAGTCTGCCGATGATCTGCGTCATAGCGGTGACCGCCAGGAAGTACTTGAGCGCGCACTGCGCCAGCAGATTCAAAAAGAGCGCGTATTACGTGAAGCAGGCCTGGTTGTATTGGCCAGTATCGGTAGTACCGCACCGTTTGTTGGTTTGCTGGGTACGGTCTGGGGCATCATGCACGCGTTGACCGACATCAGCAAGCTGGGCACCGCCAGCCTGGAAGTGGTCGCAGGCCCGATTGGTGAAGCCCTGGTGGCGACAGCCATTGGTATTGCCGTGGCTGTGCCTGCGGTGCTGGCTTATAACTTTTTCCTGCGTCGCTTAAAAACCAGCAGCACCAACCTGGATGACTTTGCTGAAGATTTAATCAAAGTATCGCGTCGCGTCACCTTTAAAAAGGCAGATGGCTCCAAGGCCGGTGAGTTTGTTGCATCCTCTTCAGCGGCTTCTGCGGTGGTGCGTAACCTTAAAGGAGCAACTGCATAATGGCTATTTCCACAAATGCTGATGATGACGTATTGAGTGAAATCAACGTCACACCATTGGTCGATGTCATGCTGGTATTGCTGGTGGCTTTTATTGTGACCGCGCCTTTAATGAACAACGCCATTCAGGTCAACCTGCCGAAAACGGCTGCCACCAAAGCGCCTGAGCAGAAAAAGCCAGTGACGGTATCGGTAGATGCTGCTGGCAAGCTGTTTATCGATCGCCAGGAGTATCCGCTGGAAACGATAGAGCCTGAACTGAAAAAATTGCATGATAACAACCCGGATGTGACCTTGCATTTGAGTTCTGATGAGGCCGTGAATTACGGCAAAGTCGCCAAGGTGATGGCGGCAATTGAGCGTGCCGGTATCACGCGCGTGGCCGTATTGACGCAAGGCGAATAGTGAAACAAGGTGACTAGAGTGAAACTGGATGAGGTAGCAAGTTGATGACACGTGATTGGAAACAATTTTTCCCTTTCCTGATTTCGCCCATCCTGCTGCTGCTTGTATGGTGGTGGGTGGCTGCGGCGGGCTGGTACGCTGACGATGTACTGGTTTCGCCCGGTGCGGTGGTGGCCACGCTGGAAGAGCTCACGGCTAACGGCGAACTGGCCTTGCACCTCAAAGCCAGCTTCTTCCGTCTGCTTACCGGCTTTGGCCTCGGTGCACTCACCGGCGTGCTGTTCGGTATCTGGATGGCGATTTCACCGCGGGTAGAGGCGTTTGCGCTGCCCTTGTTTCAAGGCTTGCGTCAGGTGCCTACGATCGCCTTGATTCCCATCCTGATCCTGTTGCTGGGGGTGGATGAGATTTTCAAGGTCATTATTGTGACCAAGGCCGCTTTTTTGACCGTTGCATTGGCAGCCTATGATGCGACCAAAGGAGTATCCAAAAACTATTTTGAAGTGGCGCGCATTTATCACCTGCCCCAAACCACGCTGTATCGCAAACTGATTATTCCGGCCATTACACCGCCTGTATTCACCGGGCTCAGGATCGCTTTTTCACGCTCCTGGACCATCCTGGTGGCGGCGGAGCTACTCGCAGCGGATAGCGGTATCGGCCAAATGATGCAATTAGGGCGCGAAATGTTTCGTCTTGATGTTGTCATGGTCGGCGTCGTCATCACTGGCCTGGTCGGCTTTAGCATAGACAAACTCTTTAAGTGGGTCGAGATTCGCCTGATTCCCTGGCAACCCGCGGTCAAAGCATAAGTCATTCATCAACAGCAAATAAGTAGATAGACATCCGCATGCAAAATTCTTTTTATAAATGGATTCCCGACTGGCGTGGCTGGGTATTGCCGATAGTGGTCATTCTGGCCTGGGATGCGATGTCGCGCCTGGATGCCAATCATGCTTATGCCTTTGCTTCATTGGGCCAGATTTGGGCCGGTGTGGTCGAGCTCAGCCGCAGTGGCGAGTTGCTGGTGAATGTGCAGGCCAGTGTACAGCGTGCACTTACTGGCCTGTTACTGGGCGCCAGTGCCGGTTTCCTGGTCGGCTCACTGGTGGCAGTGTCGCGGACAGCCAACATCCTGATTACGCCGATTTACCATGCGATCCGCCAAGTGCCTTTGCTGGGCCTGGTGCCATTATTCGCATTGTGGTTTGGTAATGGCGATACCTCAAAGTTGATTGTTGTCAGCCTATCGGCGTTTTACCCGGTGGTGCTCTCAACCTTTGAAGGCATGTTGCAGGTTGACCGCCGCTTTAATGAGGTCGGGCAGGTATATCGCTTGAGCCGCTGGCAGATCTATCGCCGCATCACTTTGCCAGCTGCCTTGCCGCAGGTGTTTACCGGCTTTTCATTAGCACTGGCGTTTGCGTGGCTGTCCACCATCGGTAGCGAGTTATTGTTTACCGCTGGTGCCGGACTGGGCAATTTAATGATGAACGCACAGGAAGCTTCCCGGATGGATGTCCTGATTATTGTGACTTTTGTGATTGGCGTACTCGGTTATGGGATGTCTCTGCTGATTAAGCTGGCGAGTAATCACCTGTTCAAATGGCGCCAGGTCGGCTAGCGCCGTCCGCAACCGCCAACCATCACCAAAACTATCGCCGCACTCAATATATAGATCTTGGCGCAAACATCGCAACGCGATGCTGTGCGCCAAGATCAAGATTTAGATAGAAGTTGAATCCTTTGACTGAACATTCTCTTGAAAACAAACCTGTATTACCGCAGTCAGGCCAGCAACCATGGCCTGCATTTTTTGCTTTTAACCTCCATCATTACCCGCTGATCCGCTGTCTGCTGCTGTATAGCCGAACCCCAGTCCGGTTCTGGCTCTGTACCGGGTTGTTTGCGGCGGCCAATGTGCTGCTGGCATTGCAGCAAGGCCTGATTGCGCGAGCCATTGATGAGGTGCAGCATGGCAAAGCCATTGTGCGCACGGTTACTGGCGCTTTGAATAGCGAGGTGGCCTGGCAATGGTTACTGATCATTGTCGGCATTGCGCTGGCACGTGCCGCGATCTTGTATTTTGTCGGCTGGTTATCATTGATTATCCAGCAGAACCTGATTGGACATTTGCGTGAGCGCATTTTGATTCAGGTACAGCGACTGGATCAAAGCTATCACTGGCAACATGGCGCAGGCGAACTGGTGACGCGCACCACGCGCGACTCTGACAAGTTGCGAGATGCGTTGATCAGCTTCTGGCGCCAGGTGGTAGATACGGCATTGGTGGTCAGCGCCGCCATGGGATTTTTATTCTGGTATGACTTCTGGCTGGGCCTGGTGCCGCTGCTGTTGTGCCTGATTGGGTTTGGTATTTTGCTGTTGCAAACCGAACACCTGGTTAAACTCGATCGGGCAGTGGGCGAAGCCTACGATGCCGTGAACCAGGACCTGACCGAAGGCGTCAATGGCGTACGCGTGATTAAAGCTTTTGCGCTGGAAGCCAGCCGTATCAAACGTTTTGAGCAACAGGTGCAGGGCTTTATGACACAGGCGTTTGCCGCACTGTCGTTTTATACCTCACGTATTCCCTTGCCGCAATTTGTGGTCGCGCTAGGGCAAGTCTGGGTGCTGGGGTTTGGCTGCCACCTGGTTTATACGCACGCGCTCAATCTTGGTCAGTTGATCGCTGCTTTACTCATGGTGAATACCCTGGTGTTTAGAGTAGAGGGCGTGGGGAGGGTCATGCAGGTGTTCGCCGATGCACGCTCTTCGGCCGCCCGCATCTGGGACCTGCTGGATGCCGAGCCAGAGATCACATCTGGCACGCAGGCCTTACCGGCCGGGCCATTATCACTACGCTTTGAACAGGTATCGGTGTTACCGCCAGAAGGCGGTAATCCGGTACTCAGTGATTGCACATTTGATATCGAAGCCGGTGAAATTGTGGCGCTGGTGGGTACCACCGGATCGGGAAAAAGTACGCTGGCAGGCCTGGTGCCCAGACTGGCAGAAGTCAGCCATGGCCGGGTCGACATTGCGGGAAGTGATGGCCAATGGCTGGACGTCAAAGACCTGCAACTGGCCGAATTGCGCAAACAGGTACATACCGTACCGCAGGAGGCTTTTTTGTTCTCGGATACGCTGGCGGCCAATATGCGGCTGGCGGCACCTGAAGCCACTGACGACGACCTGGAATGGGCGCTGCAAATGGCGAGTGCATCAGAGCTGCTGGTGAGTCTGAGTGACGGCCTGGAAACCCGCATTGGTGACCGTGGCGTGACTTTGTCTGGTGGTCAGCGGCAACGTGTCTGTCTGGCGCGCGCCTTGCTCGGGCAGCCGCGTATCCTGGTGCTGGATGACGCCACCAGTGCGCTGGATGCGGTGACTGAGCGCAATGTATTAAACAATATCCGCGCCCTGAAAACACAAGGGCGTGCGACGACCGTACTGGTGATTGCCAGCAAGTTATCTACCATTTTGCTGGCAGATAAGGTGCTATTCCTGGCAGGTGGCAGCATTATCGCCGCTGATACACATCAGGCGCTGGTGAAAAATAATGCGCGTTATCGTGCACTGATGGGGTTGGATGATGGCCGCTGAACGTAACCCGAATATTAAGGCCCTGTCTGATATCGAGCTCGAAGAAACCCTGGCCAAGCAGCAACTGAACCGCAATATGTTCTGGCGGCTGCTGCCACTGTTGAAACCCGTGCGCAAGTATATTGTGAGTGCCATGCTGCTCGAACTGGCCCTGGTTTGCTTTGTGTTCTTGCGTCCTTATTTTATTCAGCAGGCCATTGATTTTGGTTTGCTGTATGAGTCACAGGCTGCGGCTGACCGTGGCGCCGTGGTTGGCTTGAACTGGCACGTGATTAATGTCGCCATGCTTGGCCTTGCCGGTATGTGGGCTGCACGTTTTGTGCTGGCTGGCTTGTCGCAATATTTTTCCGGCACGGCGGCTATCCGCATTTTGAACCAGTTGCGCATAGACCTGTTTAGCCACGTACAGCAACTAAGCGTGGCTTACTTTGACCGCACCAAATCTGGCCGCATCATTTCCAGGGTCGATCGGGATATTGATGCCCTGGAACCACTGCTGATTCAAGGGCCACCGGAGATATTTTCTGCTTTGCTCAGGTTCGTCATGGCCGCTGGCATATTGTTGTGGGTGTCGCCGACGCTGTTTTATCACCTGGTGCTGGTAATCCCCTTGCTCATCCTTTCCAGCACGCTATTCCGAAAACTGTCCAGCCAGCATTTTGCGCGTGTGGCTGAAAACCGTACCCGTTTTACCGCGCACCTGGTCGAGACCGTGGCAGGCGTGCGCATTATCAAACAAACCGTGCAGGAAGACAGCAACTTGCAGCGCTACCGCGCGCTGGTCAATGCCTTTATTCATTCACTGGTGCGCAGCAATATTGCTGCGGGCTGGTTCACACACTTCACCGGCGTGCTGACGATACTGGGCCTGATGCTGCTTTTAGTGGCAGGTGGTGAGGAAGTCTCACTGGGCCATTTAACCCTGGGGCAATTTGCGGCCAGCCTGTTTTATGTCTATATGTTTCTGGGGCCGCTACAGGAGCTTGGTGACCTTGTAGAGCGTTATACCAATGGCGTGGCTTCGGCCCAGCGTGTGTTTTTATTACTGGATACCAGGCCGGAAATTGTGGATGCCCCTAACGCGCAGACACTTGCCTCGATTAAAGGCGAGGTGAGCTTTAAAAATGTCGGTTTTTCCTATGTGCCAGATCAGTCCAAGCCTGTTATTCGAAACCTGGATTTAACGGTTCCGGCCGGGCAGGTATTGGCGATTGTCGGCCCAACCGGCCACGGTAAAAGTACCTTAATTCAATTGCTGACGCGTTTTTATGATGTACAGCAAGGGCAAGTGCTTATTGATCAGGTCGATATCCGCCAGCTGAGCCAGCGTAATTTGCGTCAGCATGTAGGGGTAGTGTTGCAAGACAACGTGCTGTTTAGCGGCAGCATTATTGATAACCTGCACCTGGCAAAACCTGAAGCCACCTTGACTGAGTTTGCGCAAGCCGCGGCCGAGTTAGGCATTGATGACCTGATTAGCCGTCTGCCACATGGATACTATACGGAAGTGGGTGCCATGGGCTCACACCTCAGCCACGGTCAGCGCCAGCTGGTGTGTTTGCTGCGCGCTTATCTGGCCAACCCCACTATCCTCATTCTCGATGAAGCCACGTCGGCCGTCGACATACAAACCGAACGCCGTATCCAGCATGCGCTGCGGCGTTTATGTGAAGGCCGCACCGCCATTATTATTGCACACCGCCTGGCCACCATCCGCGATGCTGACCTGATTGCCGTGATACATCACGGTGAATTGGCTGAACTCGGTCCGCATGCGCAACTGATCCAGCAGCAGGGTAAATATGCCGAGTTGTATCACGCCTATGAGGCAGGCGAGCAGCTTTAATAAGAAGCAATCAACTGTTGAAATTACATCACCCGGCTGTTTAATAGCGTACACACGTATTTGGGATGCTGTTGTTGATTGCTCGCAAGTCATTGAATTATATTGGATATTTAATTTTCTTTGCATTTGGCATATTTTGTGCAAATGACTGCATGAACTGTTAAACAAACGCAACGTTTGATGGTGAATCCCTCGGGAACCGTGCTTCTGGAGGTGGCTTGCGTACGTTAGCAGTGGCAATCACATGGACCAACAGACATGGCGAGTACAACACGTTTGAGCCGCCATGAAAACAATTTAATTCACTAAAGGAATGTATTTATGAGTAATCAACAACAACTTCCTGACAATACGCTTTGGTTTACGCGTTGCGCGGGTAATGGTCAAGGTGGTGTACCGACGGCTTCCGGTATTGCGTTTAAGCTGGGCTGGCTGCAAGAAGAGTTTGCTGCGGACAATATTCGCCTGCGTGCCTTGCAGGATGATGACAGTGCTGATTTCAGGCATCACCATTACGACCACGGTCTGCAAACATTGATTCGCGAAGGCGGTAACCTGTTTGCGATCCCGGCCAAAGCGCAAGGTGCCGAAACCCGTTTGATCGGCCTGACCTGGATCGAAGAATCACAATCCATTATTGTGCGCCCGGATTCCAATATCCGCCGCCCGGAAGACCTCAAGGGCAAGCGCCTGGGGTTGCCTGCGTATAACCCCAAAGATGTGATTGAGAACAAGCGTGGCCGGACCATCACGCGTCATAGCAGCCTGCATGGTTATAAAGGCGCACTGGATTCCGTTGGCCTGACACTGGATGACATCCAGCTGGTCGAGGTCGGTCAAAACGAAGTGACCGCGTCTGGTCGCCGTTATGGCGGCTGGCAGTCCAGTTTTAACGCCCTGCTCGAAGGTAAAGTCGATGCCGTGTATGTTAAAGGTGCGGCAGCACAAGACGGTGCCCGTGACCAAGGTTTGGTCGTGGGGATTGACCTCGATGCGCTGCCGGAAAAACGTTTCCGTGTGAATAACGGTACGCCACGCCCGATCACCGTCCATCGTTACCTGTTAGAAAATCACTACGATTACGTGGTGCGCTTTTTAACCCAAACCTTGCGCGCCGCAGAATGGGCCAAAACCAACCTGGCCGGCGTGCATGAAATCCTGCAAAGTGAAACTGGCGGCACGGCAGAAGGGGTGGCTGCGGCTTATCGCAATGGCTTCCACCTGTCACTGGCACCTGATTTGTCTGCAGAGCGCATTGAGTTGTTCCGTCAGCAGAAAAACTTCCTGCTCACCTACGGCATTCTGGACCGCGACTTTGACTTTGATGCCTGGATTGATACCAGACCATTGGCCGATGCACAGCAGGCGTTAGAACAACTGTTGGCTAACGAACAGGGCGGCAAACTGGCTGCTTAACACCATGATGGCGCGTGTCTTGCACGTGCCATTTTTCTTTTTCAGGAGCAAGCATGGCTTTTACAATTGATTCGGTCGCGCAGCAGGTGCGCACCTTTTTGCTGGAAGACAAAGGTCCAGCCGGACGTGAGCGTGTACGCGTGTATCTGCAAGACGTGGTATCCGATCAGGCATTCGCACAGCAATACCTGGATGACGCCCAACCACAACGTCGCGTACTGTACGAAGATACCGATTTAGGCTTTGCCATTCTGGGCCACGTGTTTAAAGAAGCCAGAAAAACACAACCGCATGACCACGGTGTTTCCTGGGCCATTTATGGCCAGGTCGCCGGCGTGACGACCATGGATGGCTGGGATGTGATTGACCCGGCCGAACCAGGCGGCAAGCCCGGTACGGTGAAATTACGTGATTCGATTGAGTTAAAGCCGGGTAATGTCCGCGTCTATAACGAAAACGAGATTCACTCGCCACGCCGCGATGGCCCGGCCAAGCTGATCCGCATTGAGGGAAATCCTAACCAGAATGCGCCCGGACGTATCTGGCAGCCAGTATAATCAACTGGCAGTCAAACACATCCTTCAACCATATCAAGGATATAACCATGTCAGAGCATATTTATAAAGTTGTTGAGCTGGTCGGGTCTTCCCCCGTCAGCAGTGATGATGCCATTAAGAATGCCATTGAACGCGCGGCAAAAACCTTACATCACCTTAACTGGTTTGAGGTCGTGGAAACGCGCGGGCATATTGCGGATGGCAAAGTCGCACATTTTCAGGTCACGATTAAAGTCGGCTTCAGAATCGAAGAATAATAATACCCAGTGTAGTGTCTTGATCACGGCCCGGGCTTGATCCTCGGGCCGTTTTTTGTGGGGTATTTGAAAGTGTATGACCTTGTTTAAGACGTTGGGTCTGATAAGTTGTTTTTAATATGGCCTAAAAGCTTGAGCAGTACTTTGCGTTCTTCCTGCGTGAGACCTTGCACTGCCAGATCAGATAGTTCTCTTTCGGTTTTTTTCAGACTTTCAAATATATCCTTGCCTGCTTGAGTCAGGTTCAGCCTCGTCACCCTTTTGTCTGTGCTGTCGGGTTTTGCATCCAATAACCCCTTCGCGCGCACCTCGGTAATCAGCCGTGCAAGCTGCGCTTTATCTTTACCAGAATCCGCTACCAAATCACTCAGCGTCGCATCTGGATGCCGGGCAAAGTAACCTAATACTTTATGCTGCATATGGGTCAGGTCGACACCACTGTCTTGTATCAGGCGGTACTGGCGCGCGCGGAATATGTGCATCAGCCGGTGGATGGTTTCAAAAACCTGATGCGTATCATCCGGATTATTGTTGACAATGTCTACTTTATTGATCATCATGGTTGATATTATCAACTAAATAAGGTGTGGTGGAAATGTTTATCAAAGAGCATCAGTTTGAGAGAGTCCGCTTTGAATTGCAACAAAGACCTGTTGAAGTGTTGAAAGTAGATCATACAAGCGAAGGGTTTGTCACGGTGACTTTTACCGGGCCATTGCTGGCACAATTCAACAGCCTGTCGTTTGATGACCATATCAAGTTCATTTTTACCAATAGCCAAGGCGAAACGGTCAGGCGCGATTACACCCCACGCAGTTTTGACACTGCCTCGCAAGAGTTGGCCATTGAGTTTGCATTACATGCGCATGGTGATGCTTCTGACTGGGCCAGGAATGCCAAGCCGGGAGACCAGGCCATCATTGCCGGGCCTAAAGGCTCCAGAATTATTCCCAAGGACTTTGATTGGCATTTGTTGATTGCGGATTCTTCCAGTTTGCCTGCGGTGGCTCGCCGCTTGGAAGAGTTGCCTACAGATACCCGGGTGATTGCGTTGATTCAGGTGGAACACGACAGTGACCGCCGTGACTTCGGCCATGTGTCCACAAGAGACATACGCTGGGCTAATTCTCACCAGGCGTTGATCGATATGGTCAGTGCCATACCATTACCCGATGGCGATGGCTTCAGTTGGGTCGCAGGAGAGCATGGTTTTGCTTTGCAGGTGAGGGAGTTGCTGATTGAACGCGGCCAAGCAACAGAACTGATGAAAGCGGCTGCTTATTGGAAAAAAGGAACGACTAATTTCCACGAGAAAATCTAGTTAATTTGCAATTAGACAGTTTCATTATTTGGCGATGGCCGCTACAAAATCCGCCGACAGTTGTGCTGTCAGTTGGCTGGTCGGCTCTGTTGTCAGACCATGATCGCCAATCACAATCGCTGCCCTGGCAGGGCCTCCGGCGCGCGCGAGAAAGCTGTAAAGTGTTTTCGGGTTGCATGCGGAATCTGCATCGCCAGCGATCCAAAGCGAGGGTCTGCGCTCGTTGGCAATGTCTGGGTATAGTTGGTCGGCGGTAAAGCCTTCTTTGCTGCAAACTGGTGTCAGTTGCAAGATGCCTTTAAGCGTTGAGTCGTTGCGCAGAATCTGCCAGGCGATGACCGTTCCACGGGATTTTCCGCCGACAATGATGGTGTTGGGATCCACGCGTTTGTCGGCTTTGGCGAGCGCGACGACGGTCGTAAAGTCTTCAATCTCTGGTGAGCGGTCGGTATCTGACGGTTTGCCGTTTTTGTCTTTCACATAGAATGCCCACTCGAAACGAAACACGGCAATGTTGTGCTTTAACAGTTCGCGTTCCACCACTTCATTGATTTTTTGCTTCATGGTGCCGGTGCCTGGCCCCAGAATCACTGTGTGAAAAGGGCCTTTCCCTTCAGGGAAATTCGCAACCACACTGATTGGTGCGCCACGCGGGGTATCGATGTTCACTGCATCGGCTGCTTGCACTGGTAGGCTGAGTAAGCATAAAACGGCCATCAATAATTGTGTTAATCGTGTCATGAATAGGTTCTCGGCAATACGTGCGGGTGGGGCGGACCGGAGGTAACACCGGCCCATTGTATCCACCGCTTATTTATTCGGTTGTGGTGTCAGGCGCAGGTAGGGCTTGACGGTTTTGTAGCCTTTGGGGAATTTGGTTTCAAGCACCACCGGGTCGGTGATTGACGGCAAAATCACGACATCCTGGCCGTCTTCCCAGTTGGCCGGGGTGGCGACGCTGTGGTATTCAGTCAGTTGCAATGAGTCGATGACGCGTAATAGCTCATTAAAATTACGCCCGGTGCTGGCCGGGTAAGTCAGCGTCAGGCGGATTTTTTTGTGCGGGTCGATGATAAATACTGAGCGCACGGTGGCCGTGGTGCTGGCATTGGGGTGGATCAGGTCATACAAGGTCGAAACCTTGCGGTCGGCATCGGCAATGATGGGGAACTGCACATCCGTGGATTGTGTTTCATTGATGTCCTTGATCCAGCCATGATGTGACTCTACTGGGTCTACCGACAGTGCAATGGCTTTGACATTGCGCTGTTTGAATGCCTGCGCCAGTTTAGCGGTGGCACCGAGCTCGGTGGTGCACACCGGCGTGTAGTCAGCCGGATGTGAAAACAGGATGGCCCAGCTATCGCCCAGCCATTCGTGGAAAGAAATCGGGCCCTGGCTGGATTGTTGTGTAAAGTCCGGGGCGATGTCACCTAGTCTGAGGGTCATGATAAAACTCCTTTTGCTTGATATGGTTGTTCGGTTGTAAGGGCTGGTGTTGGCATCAACGCACAGCCCTAATGACAGTGCGCACGGTGCAGTGCCATGCCTGCTTTCTCCAGAATCAGTTCTATATGGTTAAAGCCAGCTTCTGCCAGAGATGATTGTTGTTCCAGGATGGACATGTATAGCTCGGTGTTGTGCATGCCGCCTGTATCCGTATGATGGTCACAAACCAGGTAGTGGCCGTGACTATTGAGCAGGCCTCTCACTTGGGTGTGCAGGGTACTGGTACGTGATTTGTGGCGTAGTTCATGCACTGCTTGCATGGTGACTATCAGGTCAAACTGGCCTAGGCCTTGCACCCAATTCGGGTCAAGAAAGTCTCGTTCTAAAAACTGAATCGGTTTTTTTGTTGGGTCCAGCGACACCCCTAGCCGTTGCCTGGCTAACGTGTGCATGGCTGGTGAAAAGTCCAGCGCAATATATTGGCACTGGGGAAATGTACGCAGCAGGTTTTCGGCCAGGAAACCGGGGCCGGAGCCTAGCTCCAGGATACGTATGCTTTTCTGTGATGCATGTTGTCGTGCGATGTCGGCAAACGCTGCAATAAATTCAGTTCGCGCCGGGCGCTTGATCAATGCCGTGCGTGCCCACTCCTCGGCATCTGCCGTTTGCTTTAAGTCGATCGGGCTGGGAATCTCGGCAACCATGTGTCATGTCAATTATTGGTGTGGGTGAAACAACAGGTATTCCCGGTCGGCAATACCTGTCGATATGCGCTGGTGGATTAAGCGGCTTTTTTCTTCAGGCGGAACACTTCTGCCAGTGGTGCCGGGTCGATCCAGGCATTGACGTCAAAGTCGCCCTTGAGGAAGCCCCACTCCAGCAGGAAGTTTTTGTAGGCCTCCAGCCCGGCGATCGCTTGTGCATCCAGGTTGGTGCCTTGATGCAGATGCACGTCGTCACCGTAGGCTTTGCGTACCCACTCGTCAGTTGAACCAGATTCTTTGGCGATATAGGCCACAGTTTCAGCTTCGTGTTTGGCTGCCCATTCAGCCACATCTACAATGCGGCTCAAAAAACGGACTACCAGGTCTGGACGGTCGCGCAGCAACGCTGCGTCGACAGTAATTGGACGCGGTGCGCTGTTGTTTGATCGTACGATAGGATCGGGGTGCTGACGAACATCATAGATAATGGTGACGCCATGGGCATTGGCGCTTTCATAACCGCGGGCACCTTTCACATAAATGGCATCAACGAGGCCACTCTCTAATGCCTTGTACTCCGCGGCATAGGCAGCACGCGTGCCTGCTGCCCAGCTGATGCTTGGCGGTTGTTTCTCAACTGGAATATCGACCAGCGCTACGTCTTTCGGTGTCAATCCAGCGGCTTCCAGGCTCACCACAATGCCGCGTAAAGCGCTGGCACGCTGGTGATCAATGCTGATGTCATGTACAGGCAGCGCAATACGTTTGCCCTTGAGTTGTTCAACTTTTGTAATACCTGAATTTGGCAGCGTCACGATCAATTGTGCTTCGTCTACCCAGTTGAGGCCGATGACTTTGGTGTCTGTGCCTCTGGCCTTGGCCCAGATCGCTGGCACGTTGCCGCCCTGGCGGAAAGAGTGCGGCAGGCGGTGGTCGTAGTGTGACTCCAGCAGCTCCGGGTCTTGGGTTTCCTGCAGGGTATTGATGGTGATGCCATCTTGCACAAATTCGCTGCTAAACCAGCCTTCACGTGCGGCGAGGCCGAGTGGGGTTGGCACCGGGCAGCGGGTGTACCAAATGCTGTCAATTTTGTTATCTGCGGACATGCTTGTCTCCTGATTGTGAGTGAATACGACTTGGGAACTCAATCAATTGCAGGAAGCGTGCCAGCCAGTAATTCTATTAATAATCAAAAAGATAGCTGTTTTTGTATTGCACGGGAGCGGACACTTTGTTGCCTGTGCAACATCCGCTCCCGGCTAACTGTTGGTTTGACAGCATCAAGCGGCCAGGGATGCCTCAGAGGCTTCCTGATAGGCTTTGTATAAGCCCGAATAATGGCCATCTAGTGCAATCAGCTGGCTATGCGAGCCTTTCTCTACCACTTGGCCATCACGAATCACGGCAATGGCATCCGCATCGCGGATGGTCGATAAACGATGCGCGATGATGATGGCGGTACGACCTTCGCATAAATGCCTGAAGGCAGTCTGGATTTTGCGCTCCGTTTGCAGGTCGACGGCGGAGGTCGCTTCGTCCAGCACCAGGATGGCCGGGTTCGCCAGATAGGCCCTGACAATACACACCAGCTGCCGCTGACCGTGGCTCAGAAACGCGCCCAACGGCCCGACTTGCGTCGCATAGCCTTGTGGCAAGCGCTCCAGAATTTCATCGGCACCCAGTTCTTTGACCGCATATATCAGCTCGGCATCACTGGCCTCAGGCGCGGCCAGGCGCAAATTCTCCAGTACGGTGCCACTGAACAACACATTATCCTGTAACACCAGGCCGACTTTACGTCGCAAGCTGGTTTGTGCGTAATCTTTGACATTGATGCCATCAACCAGCACTTCACCTGCATTCACTTCATAAAAACGGGTCAGCAACTGCACAATCGTGCTTTTGCCATGGCCGGTTGGCCCGACAATCGCCAGCACTTGGCCGGCCGGGATGTCCAGGCTCAGGTCCTGAATCACGTAGTGAGAGGCCTGCGGGTTATATTTGAAATGCACATGATTAAAAGCAACATGGCCATGCACCGTCGGCAGTTGTGGCGTTGCCGGGTCCACAATTTCCGGCTCGGTATCCAGCAACAGAAAGATGCGCTGTGCTGAAGAGGCGCCCGTAGAATAACGTTCAAACAGATCATTCAGTTCTTGTAGCGGTCCTAGAAACAACTGCACGTAAAACAGGCTCTGTGCGATCTGGCCGACGGTCATTTCATGATCGACAATGCCCAAACTGCCAGTCGCGAGTAAAAAGGCCATGCCTACGGTGCTCAGTACTTGTGTCAGCGGTAAAAACCAGCTCGATCTGAGGTTGCCTTTGATTAGGATGGTATTAAAGTCGTGCAATAACGCGCGGTAACGGGTAGCGTTATCTTCCTCCACGACCGTTTGTTTGATAATGCGTACGCCAGACACGGTTTCTACCAGGTGGGCGGTAAAGCGCGCCCTGGCCTCGGCCACTTTGGCCCAGTTTTTTTCCGAGATACGTTTAAATAACCAGGTCGCGGCAAACAGCACCGGCACGATGCTGGCCAGGGCGAGTAACAGCTTGGGGGAAATCACCCACAAGGCAACGCTGGCAACCACAAAGCGTAACAATGCTGACAGAAGCTCTGGCGGGCCTTGAATCAGTAGCGGTTCCAGTGCATCAATATCACGGTCAGCACGCGAGATAATGCGTCCGGCCTTGGTCTGGTCAAAGTAGCGCATGCTCAACTGTTGCAGGTGTGCGAACACCTGCACGCGCAAACTGTTGAGAATATGCACGGCCGCGCTGCCGGACAGATATTGCGATAAGCCGGACACACCAAAACGCACGATCCAACTGAGGCCCATGCCTGCGCTCATCCACACTAGCAATGGCGTATTGAGCGCAATACCCTGTGCGGTCTGGATAAAACCGTGATCAATCACCTCGCGTAAAAACCAGGGGCGGATAAAGATCACGCCGACCAGCAAGGCTTCAAGCAAAATAACCGCCGTCACTTTGCCTGAGACCTGTTTCAATAATGGCAGCAAGCGCCAGAACATATTACGGTCCAGGCTTTTTTTCGCTAGCGCCTGCTCAAGCTCGATGTCATTCAGCGCGCGTTCTTGTCTTAATTTTTCAGCCATGTTGCACTCCAACTAAATCGCGGTAAGCGAAATGGGTTTGTATCAGGTCCTCATGCGTGCCTTCGGCGATGATGCGGCCTTCAGACAGCATTGCGACGCGATTTGCCAGTAAAATGGTTGAAAGCTTGCTGGCGATAATCAGCACCGTGGTATTTTTGCCGCTGCTGTGGCGCAAGTGGCGGATGTTATCCAGTACCTTGCGTTCGGTAATGGCATCCAGTGCGCTGGTGGAATCATCCAGCACCAGTATCGATGGCGCCGATAAAAAAGCGCGTGCCAGGCTGATGCGTTGGCGTTGACCACCCGATAGCGTGATGCCTCTGTCGCCGATTTTTGTCTGCAGGCCATCGCTGAGCTTTTCCAGTACTTCATCGGCGGCGGCGAGATGCAGCGCCTGTAACAGCTCTTCGTCGGACGCATCCGGTTTTGCCAGGCGTAAGTTGGCCGCCAGCGTGTCAGAAAACAAGAAGCTTTCCTGTGGTACGACGTGTACAGATTTACGTAGCTGTTGCAGATTTAAGGTTTTGACATCATGCCAGCCTGCCCAGGCTGAACCGACTTCTACACTGCCGTGCTTGGCATCCAGCAACCGTGGCAGTAGTCCGGCCAGTGAGCTCTTGCCTGCGCCGGTTGCACCGACGATGGCCACCGTTTCCCCCGGACTGACTTCCAGGCTGCAATGATGCAAAATGGCCTGGTCACTATTCGGTGCCTGGGTCGTCACGTTAGTTAAACGGAAACCCAGTGCCTGCGTCGCCAGTGTGTGCGGGCCAGGCAGAATATGTGGTTCTTCATCCAGCAGCTCCCAGATGCGGGTGGCCGATGAGCGAGCGTCAGCAAACACCTGCATCACGCGGCCGATACCTTCGACGCGGAACACCAGGGCATTGGCAATGAGCAAGGCCGCCACCAGTTGGCCAATATTCAAGCTACCTTTACTGACCAGATACGCGCCAAACGCCAGAATCCAAACCTGGCTCAAGCCAATCACAATCTGTGGTAAAGGAATTCTTTTGGCGGCAAACGCCAGTGCGGTATGCGCATGGGTGACAAAAGTATCGACCAGGCTGGCAAAGTGTTTGGTACGGGCGGACTCCAACCCGAACGCTTTAATCACACGGATGCCATTGACGCCTTCACTCAGCTCCTGGTTTACCTGGTCATAAGCATTGCCGACTTCGCGGTCGAGAATCACCAGCGTGTTGGTGTGTTTGACGAACAGCCACATGCCGGCAACGACCAGCAGCAGTGTGCCTAAACCAATCAGTGGGTGATACGCACTGAGGACCGCCACGGAGATCAGCACCCAGATACTGGCTTCAAATACCTGTCGCCAGAAGTTAATCAGGGCGTCACGCACCTTGTCGGCATCGCGCGTGGTGCGTGTCACAATTTCGCCAATGCCATGTTGCCAGTGATAGGCCAGGTCCAAACGTTGTACCTGGTGCAAAATGCGTTCGCGCAGAATATATAACAACTCCTGGCCAATAATGAGTGACATCACGCCACCGATATATTGCAAGACAGCGCGGCCAACAGCCACACCAATGAGCAGTGTCAGCCAGTGACGGGCATTGCTCACATCAAGCACACCCTGCGCGTTGCGCGTAATAAATTCGCCAATATGGATGGATTGCACAATCTGTCCCACTAGCCACAGTTGCCATGCCATCCCCGCATTGACCAGGATAAACAGCAGGGCAGTGAAACTGAATTGCCACGGCATGTACGCATAGAGTGCGAGGCAGCGTAGCAAGGGTTGTTTTAATTGAAAGAAAGGTGCGCGCGGCGATGGCGCATGCAGCCCATTTTCTTGTGTATTGATATAGGACTTCAAGCAGTCCTCCTTTGTTTAAGGCCCAATCAAAAAACGCCAGAACACACAAGGTGCCCTGGCGCTGACAAAGGTGTTTTTACAGACGTTAGAACGCTGCTGCGAAAGACACACCTACAGTTCTGACCGCACCCTGGTAAAGGTTGTCACCAAACACGCCTTGTCCGGCGCTGTATGATGGTGTCGAGTGTTGCAGATAGTGTTTATCAAACAGATTGTTGGCGTAGGCTGTCACCGTGTACTTATTGCCTGGGGTGATATACGAAATGCGCGCATTCACAATCGTAAAGGCCCCTTGCTCAAGTGCAGAGCGGTAAACGCCATTGCTATCAACTCCCTGAGGTGTGACAAAGTAGTATTGTTTGGACAGGAAACGTGCATCGCCCCCCACAACCACTTTGGCACCGTTATCGACATGGAATGTGTAATTGGTCAGCAGGTTGGCGGTGACGTTAGGCGCGCGCACCAGGCGGTTGCCATCAAAGTTACCACCGTTGTTCAAGATCTGGGCGTCTTCATATTTGGTGCTTAACAAGCCCAGGCTGCCGCTCACAAACCAGTCATTGGTTGGCAAGGCTTGCACTTCCAGTTCCAGGCCGTAAGACTTGGCTTTATTGACGTTTTGCAGGTAGGAGACCGTTGCGCCTGCCAATGCGTTAAAGCCTACCACGTTCACCTGGACATCTTGATAGTCGTAGTAGAACGCTGTGGCATTAAAGTTCAACCGACCTGCCAGCCATTCAGACTTATAGCCTAACTCGTAAGAGTCCAGTTGCTCAGGTTTGACCTGGTTAACTGCGGCCAGGTTGGTTGCGGCCGTGTTAAAGCCGCCAGACTTGATGCCGTGCGCATACTTAAAGAAAACGCGGTCTGTTGGAGATAACTTGAGCTCAGGGGTGAAGTCGTAACTCCAGCGATCCCAGGTAGCAGAATCGTTGACACTGAAAGTCCCGGAGGTCAGCGTCCCGGCTGGAGAGAAGGCACCTGTATATGATTCCCACCAGCGGCCGAGGCTGCTGTATGAACCTACACCAGTGGAGCCTCTACGTTTTAAATCGTATTCCTTGCGCTCGCGACTCCAGCTCAACCCTGCAGACGTGGCGAAATCTTCAGTCCAGTTATAGGTCGTATTGCCAAATAATGAAAAGCTGGTGGTCTCGTGTTTGAGTACGCTGTCATTGTAGGTGACGCTGGCACCAGAGCCTGTATTACTGGAGTTTGCGACTTGTGAGGCCGGCAGCTTGCCCGTCTGTGTGGCGCTATCAATATTTTCCCTGAAGAGGTGTACGCCAGCCAGCCAGTTCCACTGGTCTTCGCGTGGCGAGGTGATGCGGAACTCTTGGGATACCTGGCGTGTTTCACTGTCCACGTGTTGACGGGAAAGTTCTAGTGGCGTGTTGTCATTATCGGTCAGGGCTTCGTTTTTAAAGCCTTCGAACCCCGTGATCGAAGTGAGGGCCAGTTTGCCGACATTCCATTTGAAGTTCAGATTGGCGCCGGTTTGCGAGGTGTTGCTCCAGTTGTCGGCATTGGTACTCACATCGTTATAACCGGTACTCGGTGCATAGCCACCACGTAATACCCCATTGGCGGCATAACTGTTGGTGTTAAGGATGGTGCCGTCCGTTTTGTACTTACGGTAGTGTACATTCAGCAAAGCTTCAGCATCGTCGGAAATCTTGCCTAGTAATTGGCCACGAATCGCGCCGTCTTGCAGGCCACCATCTTTGGTGCCGTTGAAAATATTGTTAAAACGGCCATCAATATCTTCCTGATAGACCGAAATACGTGCCCCCAGACGGTCTTCAATCAGCGGGACATTAAAACCTCCCTGTAGCACTTTATCGTTAAATGTGCCGTAATCTGCTTTGATATAGTCATCATTTTTGCCTTCTTTAAGTGAAGGTTTTTGCGAAATAATATTCACGGCACCGCCCGTAGTGTTTTTACCGTACTTGGTCCCTTGTGGGCCGCGCAGCACCTCTACACGCTCAAGGTCAAATAGCGGAAAACCTGTGGCAGAAGCGTTACTGATATACACCTCATCCAGGTAAAAACCAATCGGGCTCGCCAAGTCCAGCTGTTGCTGGCCTGCGCCGACCCCGCGAATCCACCAGCGTGGACGGCCATGTTGCTGACCCACTGCTGTGGCGTTAGGTACATAGTTGAATACTTCTTGGGCAGAGCGGCCGACACCTTGGTCCAGCAGGTCTTTGCCTTTAAGCACAGTAATCGGGGTGGCGATCTTTTGTGCGTTTTCCTTACGTCTGTTGGCGGTGACGGTCACGCTACCCAGTGAGGACTCTTGTGCCTGGGTTTCATCAGACTTTTTGTTGTCTGCCGTTTCTGCTGTTTGTGCTTCCTGGCTTTCAACGACTTTTTCTTCTTCGGCCGCCCAGGCAGGGTTGAGTGCCAATGACCCTGCAAAAGCGCTTAACACGGCAGCTTTGACGGTGCGTTGTTTCCATAGATTGCTCGGCTGTTGCGCGCCGATGGTGTCTCTAGTTCTTTTCATAATGTTCCCTTGAGTTGAGATGAAGCACTTAAGAAAGTGTTGAAAGCTCAAGGGCATGAATCGTGCCAATCACTTGTTATGTTTTTAACTGTATGATTTTTAAGTGAAAAACATTTTTATGAGAGGTGCGGGAGGTAGTGAGAGTTGTTTTGTTAGCAACATTTTTCGCAAACAGTTAAGAGCCAGAATGTTGCTGAATGAACACTTGTAAGCAATCTGGATGACTTTCTCAACAGATCATCCCGGGCGGCATTCTTGACGGGAGAGCGCGTGAAAAAGGCCAGGTATTCAGCAGAAAAATTGTTGGCTTGGCGAGCACAAAAGCAGGTCGCACCCTCCAGCAAACGACATCCCCGCGATAAGTATGGATATTTGTTGCAACAGCAACAAAACAGGCATGGTGTGTTGCCAGATGAGCAGTGTGATGTTGATAGCAGCACTGTTTGTTTGATGTGCGCTAGCGTTGAGCAGGGGTGTGAAAAGGCTGAGCAGCCTCGTAGATACAGGGCTGTAGCGATATCACGCTGTGGCGCAGATGACGTTGGCATGTTGTTTGCCATTCAACCTGTCATTGACATCAAGACCGAAGTTGTCATGAGTCCGCTTGTCTCTTCGCAAAAACAGGCGATTCATTTGTCATGCCGTATAGGTCAAACAGCAACCGCAATTGACAACCTTTGAAGCCGCGCAAGCCGCGTAAATTATTTAAACAGGAGACTTAAACCATGAGCGAAATCGTGACAGATTCAGATTTAATCAAATATGTAGAGCAGGCCAAGGCCGATGCTTTGCATTCTTTCAATTTCTTGAAAGAAACCGGCACCTTGTCCGCGACCTGGACTTACCACATCACGCATAAAATCCCAGGCCAGGATAAATTGCTCAATATCCGCTTCCCATGGCCATGGGAGCGTTCACGTGATCCAGTCGTGAGTATTGATACTTTCTCTGAAAAGAAAGATCACATCCTGCATGAATCCCGTATCGATGCCGACACCGTGATTCATGCACATACGCCTTACCTAGCGGCGTGGTCACTGGCACAAATCAACTTCCCGATTTTGTATGTGGCGGCGCAGCGTTATTTGCTGGCACGCGAGATTCCTAACCATCTTGACCGCACCCGCAGCATCTTGTCGATTATTTCCGAGCGCCTGGATAACCATCCCGAACTGGCACCACCGCCAGCCTTACTGGAGTCCAATGGCGGCGCCAATATCTGGGGCAAGGGCATTATCGGTACCTCACAGCTGGTACTGCTGATTGAAGAGGCTGCACGCTTCCAGTCACTGGCTGAACAAGTCGGTGGCGCTAAAGAATACACGCCGGGTGCACTCGAAGTGCAATGGAAACGCACTGGCCTGGTAGAAAAAGCCAAGCAATATTCCGGACGTTTTATTGCCGATCTGCTCAAGCAAAAAGCAGCTTAATTTTATTTTTCTGTCAGTCGGGGCAAGGTCAGCTTGTCCCGACTTTTTATTGAAAGTGTTGATCATGAGTCAAAGCAAAAAAAGGCAATTGGCCCTGAATGTATTTTTGTTACGTTACGGACACCATCCGGCAGGCTGGTTGCACCCGACATGGACGGAGAACGGACGCCCGGATTTGCAGTGGTGGATACGTGCTGCCCAGATTGCCGAGGCCGCCAAGTTTGATACTTTTTTTGTGGCTGACTTTATTGGTCGTTCGGGCGTGATAGACAAACAGTCCGTCAAGAACCCAAATAACTTTCACTTCGAGCCATTCACTTTACTGTCGGCAATTGCTTCTCAGACCAAAAATATCGGACTGGTAGCGACAGTAAATACTAACTTTTCTGACCCATACAATGTGGCGCGCCAGTTCACCTCACTCGATCACCTGAGCGGTGGCCGCGCCGGCTGGAACGTGGTGTCTTCATTGAATCCTGTCACTGCCAAAAACTTTGGCATAGAAGCACCGATTACCCATGAGGAACGCTATGAGCGCGCCAGTGAGTTTATCCAGTTAACCAAGGCGTTGTGGGATAGCTGGGATGACAATGCGTTTGATCACCCTAACCGCCAGAGCGGGCAATTTTATGATCCGGCTTCAGGCCATCCGGTCAATTTTAACGGCCAATATTTCAAGTCAGAAGGTCTGCTGGATTTCCCGCGGCCGATTCAAGGTTACCCGGTATTTGTGCAAGCAGGTAATTCTGAGACCGGTCGCGAATTTGCGGCACGCGAAGCCGAGATGACCTATAGCTCGGCCACGTCTTTAGAGGTGGCCAAGGCTTATTATGCCGATGTGAAATCACGCATGGCCAAATATGGCCGCGCTGAAGACCAGCTCAAAATTACGCCTGGCCTGAATGTCGTTGTCGCCGAAACGGATCAGGAAGCACAGGACAAATATGGCGAGTTGCAGGCATTGGTCGATTTTTCGGATTTAGAGTTTGGCGGGCAGGATTTATCCAAGTATCCACTCGATGGCCCATTGCCAGACCTGGCTTATGATCCGGGTGAGAATGGCCGTGGCCGTTTTCAGCAACAACTCGAATTAGCCCGCCGTGAAAACCTGACGATTCGTCAACTGGTGCTGAAATTCCGCGTGGCGCGTGGTCATTTGCAAGCGATCGGTTCGGCGAAAAGCGTGGCTGACACCATAGAGCAATGGTTTGTGGAAAAAGGAGCAGATGGCTTTAATGTGGTCCCGCCATATTCGATCAAAGGCCTGGAAGACTTTACGCGTCTGGTGGTGCCGGAGTTACAACGTCGCGGTATCTTCCGCACAGAGTATGAAGGCAAAACCTACCGTGAGAATCTGGGTCTCAATCGTCCGGTTAATCCTCATACAAAATAAGGTGTTTTATGCAAACGCGTATCCTCAAACGTTATAACAACACCGCGATTGTGCTGCACTGGTTGTTGGCACTGTTAATTATTGGCCTGTTAGTGGTCGTTCTTGATGCCTGACCTGCCTAAAACGCCGCTGCGCAAACTCATTTACAACTATCACAAGTCATTCGGTCTCATTGTATTTGCGCTGGTACTGTTCAGAATCTACTGGCGCCTCACGCATGCTGTGCCGGATCATGTGCCGGGCAGCCGCTGGCAAGTGCAGTTGGCACATTATGCGCATATTTTTATTTATGCGCTGATCCTGATTGTGCCAGGCGTAGGCTTGTTAGCGAGCGCATTTAATCATGGCTTTAACCTGTTTGTGTTTCATTGGGAACCGCTGTTTGCTATCGATAAAGATCTGGCACACCAGATCATGGGTTGGCATGGTGTGACCGCCTATGTGTTGGCCGGGTTGCTGAGCCTGCATGTTGCCGCGTTTGTCTGGCACCAGTTTGTGCAAAAAGATGGTTTGATTAATCGACTCTGGTTTAGCTCTCCCCGTCACTGATTTAAATGTGTTTCCTGCAACAGCTGCCATCCGCAGCTGTTGGCAGCGCATCACACGCCCAGTTCCACTGCTCTCGTACTCTTGTCTTTAAAAATCCATAAGCTGATGATTTTAAATAAATAAGTTTAATTTCATTGTCGCCTGAAAAAGAAATCAACAGTTGGTACGGAAACTGCAATATCTCATCGACCCGATGTAGTCATCAACCTTGATCCCTTAGAAAATAATATGTGGCATTACCTGTTAAAACGCTTGCTGATGATGATACCCACCCTGATCGGGGTGATGACACTCACTTTTCTGGTGACCCAGTTTGTGCCCGGTGGGCCGGTCGATAGTGCCATTGCGCAAATTGATGCACAAGACGCACGCTCAGGTGCTGATGGTTCTTCCAGCACAGGTGGCTGGAGTTACAGTGGCAGGCAGGGCATCGATACGCAGCAGGTTGAACAACTCACTGCTTTGTATGGGTTTGATAAACCTGTGCTGGAACGTTACTGGCAGATGCTGGTGAATTATGCGCACTTTGATCTGGGAGAGAGTTACTTCCGCAATCAGAGTGTCTGGGATCTAATTAAGGATAAATTAGGCGTTTCAGTGGCACTGGGCATCTGGACGTTTACACTGACCTATCTAATTGCAGTGCCATTAGGCGTCGCCAAAGCGGTCAGGGCGGGCAGCAGTTTTGACTTTATCACCAGTTTCCTGGTGCTGTTTGGTTATGCTATCCCTGGTTTTGTATTAGGTGTGCTGTTGATTGTACTGTTTGGCGGGGGGTCGTTCTGGGACGTGTTTCCGCTGCGCGGTTTAACTTCGGATAACTGGGCAGAACTCAGCCCGTTGGCCAAAACCACCGATTACTTGTGGCATATCACTTTGCCGGTGACGGCTTCCGTCGTCAGCACGTTTGCGTTCAAAACACTGCTGACGAAAAACACCTTTCTTGAAGAAATCCGCCGCCAGTATGTGCTGACGGCGCGTGCCAAAGGCTTGTCCGAGCGCCAGGTCTTGTGGAAGCATGTGTTCAGAAATGCTTTACTGCCCTTGATCACGGGCTTCCCTGCTACGTTCATCATGGCTTTTTTTACCGGCAGCCTGCTGATTGAGACTTTGTTCTCGCTGGATGGCCTGGGCCTGCTTTCATTTGAATCCATTAATAGCCGTGATTACCCGGTGGTACTGGGCACGCTATATCTGTTTACCTTAGTGGGATTGTTCATCAAGTTGCTGGGCGATTTTGCTTACGTATTGGTAGATCCCCGCATCAAGTTTGATAGTCAAGATTCGTAAGGCCGGAGTCATCATGAGTCAAGTTATTCCCCATCTTTCTCCTGCCCGTCGTAATTGGCAGCGTTTCAAGCGCAATCGCCTGGGATACTGGAGCCTGATTGTATTTGTCGTGCTGTATGTGCTGAGCCTGGCCGGGGAAGTGATTTCCAATGACCGTCCGCTGGTGGTGCGTTATGAGCAGCAATGGTATTTCCCTTTGCTTAATGAGTATCCGGAGTCCATCTTCGGCGGCAATTTACCTATTAAGGCCGACTACCACGACCCGTTTATCAAGGCACAACTGAGCAAAGCGGGTAATTTTGCTATTTATCCGCTCAACCCTTATTACTACGACACGCTCAACTATTTTTCCAAGGCCGAGCATTATCCTGGCAAGCCGGATGATGAAAACCTGCTAGGTACCGATATTGCCGGTTATGACATCCTGGCCAGGCTCATTTATGGCTTCCGTGTCTCAGTCACGTTTGCGCTGGGCCTGACTGCGGTAGGTGTCGTACTGGGGATCTTTTTTGGTGCCGTACAAGGCTATTTTGCGGGTAAGACCGACCTGGTGATACAGCGCCTGATTGATATCTGGGGCTCCATGCCGGAGTTATACCTGCTGATTATTTTTGCCTCGATTTTTGATCACAGTCTGCTGTTACTGTTCGGCTTGTTGTCCCTGTTTGGCTGGATCACGTTGTCCGACTATGTCCGCGCCGAGTTTTTGCGCAATCGCCAGCTTGAGTATGTGAAATCTGCCCGGGCGTTGGGTTTATCCAACACACAGATTATCTGGCGCCATATTCTGCCTAACAGTCTGACACCGGTGATCACCTTTTTACCGTTTCGTATGAGCGCCGCCATTATGGCACTGGCCAGCCTGGATTTTCTCGGCCTGGGCGTGACCGCACCGGCGCCCAGCCTGGGGCAGTTGCTGCTACAAGGCAAGGAAAATCTCGACGCCTGGTGGATTGCACTGTCTTCTTTTAGTGTGTTGGTACTGACTCTGCTGTTACTGACTTTTACCGGCGAGGCGCTGCGTAATGCGCTGGATACCCGCATTTCTGATGCCAGACAAGGCGGGACGTTGTAATGACACAGCCATTATTATCCATAGAGAATTTCTCGGCCCGTTTTGACCAGAAAGCCGTGGTTGAACAGTTGAACTTGACCATACAAGGCGGCGAGCGGCTGGCACTGGTAGGTGAGTCTGGCTCGGGTAAAACTGTGACGGCGCTCTCCATTTTAAAGCTGGTCGAAGCGGCGCAATTGAGTGGCAAGATCGTGTTTAACGGCGAAAACCTGTTGCAAAAATCCGCGCGTGACATCCAGCGTGTACGTGGTGCCGATATTGCCATGATTTTCCAGGAACCGATGACGGCGCTCAATCCTTTGTTCACCATTGGCGAACAGATTGTGGAAACCATTATTGCCCATCAGGCCTTGTCACGTGCTGAAGCAACGCAGAAAACGCTGGAATTGCTCACGCGCACCGGCATCCGCCAGCCGGAAAAAAACATCAACAGTTATCCGCACCAGTTGTCGGGTGGCCAGCGCCAACGCGCCATGATTGCCATGGCCTTGTCTTGCAAACCCAAGCTGCTGATTGCCGACGAGCCGACCACCGCGCTGGATATGACCATCCGCGCACGCATTGTCAAATTGCTGATTGATATTCAGGAAGAAGACGTGCGTGAGAATGGCAAGCAGGCGATGGCGATTCTGCTGATTACACATGACCTCAACCTGGTGCGTAAATTTGCGCACAGGGTGGCGGTGATGGAGCGTGGCCGCCTGGTGGAAATTGCCGATACGCAAACCTTGTTTGCGCAGCCGCAGCATCCTTACACCATTAAGCTGATCAACAGCATCCCTGAACGTAATGTGTTACCCGTGGCCAGTGATGCTAAAACATTGCTGGAGGCACGCAAACTGCGCGTGGAGTACCCCTTGCCCCGCAAAGGCTGGCGTGGTTTGTTGCAATCGCACAGCTTTACTGCCTTGCATGGCGCAGATGTGACGCTGCGTGAAGGCGAAACGGTGGGCATCGTCGGTGAGTCCGGCTCAGGCAAGTCGACACTGGCGCAGGCTGTGCTCAACCTGATCAAGGTCAAGTCGGGCACCATAGAAGTTGATGGCGCACCGCTGTATCAACTGAGCAAGCGTTTGCAGCGCGAAATGCGCGCCAGGTTGCAAGTGGTGTTCCAGGATCCGTTCGGCTCATTGTCGCCGCGGCAGACCGTCCGCCAGATTGTTGGCGAGGGGCTGGAGTTACATTTTCCAGCGCTGACTGCCGAAGAACGTTACACACGCATTGTGCAGGTGCTGTCCGAAGTGGGCCTCAGTGCACAGGTACTGGATTCTTACCCACATGAGTTTTCTGGCGGCCAGCGTCAGCGTATTGCCATTGCGCGCGCATTTGTGCTGTCACCCAAAGTCGTCATTCTCGATGAGCCGACTTCAGCGCTGGATGTGTCGATCCAGAAACAGGTGCTGGAATTGCTAGTGAGCCTGCAGAAAAAGTTTGGGCTGAGTTATTTGCTCATCAGCCATGACCTGACCGTGATCCAGGCACTCGCGCACCGCGTGTATGTGCTCAAGGATGGCGAAATCATTGAGTCCGGCGATACCGAGCAAATCATACACACGCCACAGCATCCTTATACACAGTCACTGGTGCAAGCCTCGCTTTAATCAAGATAAAAACAATATGCATATTCGATCCAATCACTCTTTATTGCCCTGGGCCTTGCTGATGGCGCTGTCTTTTGTGACAGGTGTCATGCTGCCTATGGATAGTGCTTTGTCTGCGCACGCCGTGGCTCAGTTTGGCGAGCCAAAATATCCAGCCGACTTCAAACATTTTGACTATGCCAATCCTGACGCGCCCAAAGGCGGCCAGATTCGTTTTGCCGTGATCAGCCAGAACAGCGGCTTTGATAAATTCAATCCATTCAGCCTTAAAGGCAAGCCAGCCCCCGGCCTGATTGAACAGATGTTTGAAACACTGACGGTATACAGCCTGGATGAGATCAATACCCAATATGGCTTGCTGGCCGACGACATCAAGCTGGCGCCGGATTTCAGTGCCGTGACGTTTCATATCAATTCGTCTGCCAAGTTCTCCAACGGTGACCCGGTCACGGCCAAAGAGGTCAAATATTCGTTTGATACCTTGACCAATAAAGAAGGCAATCCACGCTTCAAGGCTTATTTTTCAGAGATTAAATCACTGACGGTGATTGATGCACAAACCGTGCATTTTGAGTTTAAACGCAAGGGCAGGGATTTGTCGTTTGTGGCAGGCAGCCTGCCAATATTTTCGCCCAAGTGGGGATTGAAAGCGGATGGTAGCCGTGTGCCATTTAACAAGATCGGCCTCGAAGTTCCGGTGGCCTCCGGGCCTTATTTGATTGAGCGCGCCGTCAGTGGCCAGGGCGTGACGTATAAACGCAATCCTGTCTATTGGGGTAATCAGGTGCCGTCACGCGCGGGTAGTTACAACTTTGAACGTGTGATTTACCGCATTTATAAAGACACTGACACCATGGTCGCCGCGCTGCGTGCGGGGGACTTTGACTTTTTGAACGAAAACAAAATGCGTTACTGGTGCTGCCAGTATATTGGCAAGCGCTTTGATGAAGGCGAGCTGGTCAAGGAGCTGGTGCCGCACCAGAATCCGGTCGCCATGAATGGCTGGATTGTGAATCTGCGCCGCGAAAAATTCCAGGATCCTCGCGTACGGCTGGCCTTGAACTACGCCATGGATTTCGAGTTTATGAACCAGAAGATCTTTGATAACGAATTCAAGCGTGTGAATAGTTATTTTGCCTATAGCCCATTGGCGGCCAAGGGCGTGCCTAGCGCAGAGGAGTTGGCGATTCTGGAACCTTATCGCGACCAGTTACCGGCGGAAGTATTCGGCCCCATGCTGGAGCAGCCCAACACAAAGCCGCCAGGCAGTGTGCGGCAAAGCCTGACCAAGGCGCTGGAATTGTTAGGACAGGCCGGTTGGCATAACCGTGATGGCGTGTTGCGTAACGCCAAAGGCGAACCGTTTGTGATTGAGGTGACTTTTGCTAACCGCGGGCAGACGCCTTATATGGATCCCGTGTGCTTGAATATGACCAAGCTGGGAATGATAGTCGTCAAACGGGTAGCGGATGCGGCCACCGCGCGCAGCCAGATGAGTAAGTTTGATTATGATTACACGACCATTGCATTACGCGAGGCCAGAATGCCTGGCGCTGAACTTTGGCGTAACTTCAATAGCCAGGATGCTGATGTCCCAGGTTCGGAAAACGTGATCGGGGTGAAATCGCCGGTGCTGGACGCGCTGATCCAGAAATTGCTGCATGCAGATAGCCAGCATGAGCTGGAGATTGCCGCGCATGCGCTCGACCGCGTGTTGGTACACAGCCATTATGTGATCCCCTGGCGCTACCTGACCAAGCACTATCTTATTTACCACCACCGCCTGCAACGCCCACAGCAACTGCCTAAGTATTATGGTGCTCAAGAGTGGGTGCTTGCCTACTGGTGGGATAGTCATGCAGCCATACCAACGTCCTCGCATTAAAAACAAACATGCATTCTGTGATTACTCACATTCTCATGGGATGCGCGGGTGATGCAATTTGACCTATTTTGAGATGACATCCGGAGAGTCATATGACACAACTATCTAATCGACATGCCCCACATCAAGTGGCTTCAATCTTTATTGACCGCTGGTCACCACGCGCCTACACCGGCGAGACGATTGATGACGCCACTTTGCTCAGCCTGTTTGAAGCCGCGCGCTGGGCCCCCTCGGCCAATAACTCGCAACCCTGGCGCTTTATCTATGCTAAAAATGGCTCTGCATATTGGGACGATTTGTTTGCATTGCTCAACGAGAACAACCAGCGCTGGGTCAATCGCGCCGCTGTGCTGATTGCACTGGTTTCCAAAAAAACACATGTGCGCCCGGGCGAGACGGCAGCATCGCCATTAAAAAACCATTCTTTAGACGCAGGTGCGGCATGGGCCAGTCTGGCTTTTCAGGCCTATCAACTGGGCTGGCGCACACGGGCGATTGGTGGTTTTAACCGTGATGCGGCGCCAGCAGTATTAGGCGTGCCAGAAGGTTACCAGGTAGAAATTCTGATTGCCGTTGGTAAACAGGCGGATAAGTCTGTGTTGCCAGAAGACTTTCATGAGCGCGAGCAGCCCACGCCAAGAAAACCGGTTGAAAAGTTTGTTGCCGAAGGCAAGTTTAGCTTTGCAGAATAATCATCCTGTGAAAGGTTAATAGTGTGTCTTCGTTTTGCGAATACTTCATGCATCATGCCTTGCGGGTAGGCCGCCAGGCATGGCCTGCGTGTCGCCCCAATCCTCCGGTCGGATGTGTGCTGGTGAAGGAGGGCAGGGTGGTCGCGAGCGGCTATACACAGCCACCTGGACAACCTCATGCGGAAGCCATGGCGTTGTCCAAGGTCGCAGGTGACCTGTCTGAGTTGACGGCCTTTGTGACACTGGAACCGTGTGCATTTCATGGTAGAACGCCGTCGTGTGCGAAAACGCTGGCAGCCAGTGGCATTAAACGGGTAGTCATCGCCACGCTTGATCCTGATCCTCGCAATGCTGGCGCAGGCGTTGATATTCTCAGGGCGGCAGGTATAGAAGTGACTGTTGGTGTACTTGAGCAACGTGTGCTTAAAGATATTGGGGCATATCTTGCTGTGCCTGTCAGTCAACAGAAACGTATGGATTAGTCCTTTAGGATGTTGAGTGCTGCTACGGCCATGGCGCTCCCTATCTCACGTCGATTTATGCAGTATCGTTTTTCACAGGCATCTTGTAGTTGTGATAACAACACTTAAAGTAGGGGAAATGTTTGCAGGGCAACAATGCTGTTGCATTTGCGGCTTTTCCTGCTGGTGTGTCTACATTTGTTGAATGTTTAATTGTTTTTAATATTCATATAGATAGCACTATTTATCACTTCCAAGCTAACCCGTAAAACAGTTGGCACGGAACATGCCAATACATCTTCGTAGGTGCATATTTGCAACGGGCAGGCACAAGCTGCTTGCACAACGAAGGAGAAACATTTTGGCTAATCAATTTTATTGGCAATTACCCACATCAGGCGATGCGCGCTATGGCAATGCGACCAGGCAGCGCCGCGGTGAAGCCTCTGATCCCAACTATCCCGTATTCGGCAATGGCGTAACTGACCCGCGCCGCAATACGTTCAGTTATTTCGATTACATCCACCAGGTCACCAAAGCGGCTGACCTTTCCGGTTTTAATGGCATTTTTATTCCAGATAATCCGGATGGCGAAGAGCCGTGGATTGTCGCGGGCTACGTCGCACGCAGTACGCAACGCCTGAAATTACTCACCCAGTTTGATGCCTCACGCGGCTCAGCTGTCTATGCCGCCAAAAACGCGGTCAGTTTCCAGCGCTATACCGGTGGCCGGTTTGCCTGGCATATCACCGAAGGTAGCAGCGACGAACATACGCGTAAGCAATTGGGCGACTTTGTGCCTAAAGCCGATATTCTGGCGCGCATTGACGAGTTTATTACGGTGGCTAAAGGGGTGCTGACGACGTTCCCATTTAATTTTGTGGGCCGCTTTTTTGAGGTGCAAGACGGTGGTTTTCAAGGGCCGTTATCCGACCGTGAAGTGCCCAGCATTTATTTAGGCGGCAACAGTGCAGAACAGCTTGAGTTGTCCGCCAAGCACGCAGATGTACATGTCTTGGATGCGGCGAGTCATGAAGCGATTGCGCAGCAAATCGCCGCCTATCACAAGCTGGCACAAGGCCGCGCAGTTGCGTTTTCGTTGCGCATTGATGCGCTGGCGCGTGAAACACGCGAAGAAGCGCTAGAAGATGCCAAACGATTTTTGACCCAAACGGGCGCAACGATTCCTGCCGATGAGTCCGCATTGTTATGGCCAGGCTTCTCTGAGCAACATACGGGCGCCAAAGCTTCACTGATTGGTAGCTATGACGAAGTAGCGACTGCCTTGGCGGCTTACGCACATTTGGGCGTGACGCAATTTGTACTGGCCGCCGTGCCGCATTTTGAAGAGGCTTATCGTGTAGGCACGCATGTGTTGCCGCTGGTCCGCCAGTTAACTAATCCTGCGCAAAAGCAAGCCGCTTAGGACTTATAAGGAGAAAATAATGAGCATAGATGTTTTTTGGAGAATTCCAACCCACGGCGAGCCAGGGTCACACCGGGCGCGTGATCCCTTCCGTGGTGACTGGTTTCCTGGCAATGACAACAAGACCTTGAGTGGCCTGGGTGGCGGTGGTGACGATGGTTTCACTTACATCGACTACCTGGCAGAAATTGCACGTGCCGCTGAAATTTCCGGCTTCCAGGGCGGTTTGATTCCCTCTTTCCCCAACACGGATGAGCCTTGGGTGATTTCCGCATTCCTGGCCCGTGAGACGAAAAATTTCCGCTTCATGATTCCGTTCCAGCCAGGGTTTCTTAACCCGGTGGTGGCTGCGCGCATGACTGCCAGCCTGCAACGTGCCACCGGCGGCCGTGCGCTGTATAACGTCATTACCGGTGGTGGTGGCCCGTCACAATTGTGGTGGGGTGACCCGGTGAAACATGATGACCGTTATGGCCGCACCACTGAGTTTTTGGATGTGCTTAAAGGTATCTGGGCAGGTGGTCCATTCTCTTACAATGGACAGTTTTACCAGGTTGAAGATGCGGGCCTGCCTGACCCGTTATCTAAAGAAGAGTACCCAGAGATTTACTTCTCCGGCTCTTCTGATGCAGCGCTGGCGTCGGCCTCTAAACATGCGGATTACTATTTGTCATGGCTGGAACCTTTGGATTTAATCAAAGAAAAATTTGCCCGTGTCAAAGAGCGAACTGATCATCTGGGCCGCAAGATCAAGTGCTCCATTCGCGTTGACATCGTCGCGCGTCCGACTGAAGAAGAGGCTTGGCGCGAAGTGAGCCGCGGCTTCGATAATATCCCCAAAGAAATACTGGATCGTTACAAAGCACAAAACGCCGGGGATTCCGTTGGTGCCAGCCGTCAGCGTGGCCTGAGACCGCAAACCATTAACAGCTACAAAGACTTTATCCTGTCGCCCAATATCTGGACGGGATTCAGTTTGCTGCGCGGTGGCCAGACCTTGGGGATTGTCGGTAGCTATGAGAATGTCGCCGCCAGACTGGATGAGTTGGTGCAACTGGGTACGGATGCCTTTATCCTGGCTAGTACACCGCATCTGGAAGAAGCGTATCGTGTCGGTGAAGAAGTGTTGCCGCTGGTACGTGGTAAGTCAGGCGCGAGTAATTTGCGCGCTGTCGCTTAACGTTTGATGTCTTATTTAAGCCCTCATGGCACTGCTGCATGAGGGCTTTTACTTTTTTGATTGATCACAAAGCACATAGAAACTATATTGGTTTTAATCAGTCAGTCTGAATTCAATTAAGGGGAATCATGGCAAATCCCAAGCACACCACCAATGACTTTCACCCGGAAGCGTTAAGGTTGTTTGATCAATTTGTACACGGTGACATAGACCGGCGTACATTTATCTCTAAAGCTGGCAGATTTGCCGGTGCATTTACGGCCGTCGGCTTGCTGGAGGCCTTGACCCCAAAGTTTGCCTATGCCCAGCGCATTGCGGGTAATGATGGCTGTATCCAGGCGCAGTATGTCGAAGTCGAGTCGCCCAAGGGCTATGGCAAAGTCAGAGGCTATCTGGTCAAGCCGGTCAACATCACTGGTAAATTGCCAGCTGTCCTGGTGATTCATGAGAATCGTGGGCTGAATCCGCATATCGAAGATATTGCCCGCCGCGTGGCGCTGGAGAACTTTATTGCTTTTGCGCCTGATGCGTTAACGCCGCTGGGCGGCTATCCGGGGGATGAGGATGCTGCGCGCGAGTTGTTTAAAAAGCTGGATCAGTCAAAAACCCAAGAGGACTTTGTGGCGGCATTTCACTGGCTGGGACAATTGCCTGAGAGCAATGGGCGAGTGGGGACGATTGGTTTTTGCTATGGCGGCAGCCTGAGCAATCTTTTGGCGACGCGATTACCAACATTGGCCGCAGCTGTGCCTTTTTACGGTAGCGCGCCGCCATTAGAGGCTGTGCCCGCCATCAAGGCACCGTTGCTGATTCATTTTGCCGAGCAGGATGAGCGTGTCAATGCCAGCTGGCCGCCTTACGAACAGGCGCTGAAATCTGCGGGTAAAGCATATCAGGCCTATCAATATGCGGGCACCCAGCATGGGTTTAATAATGATACGACACCACGTTATGATGAGGCCGCCGCTACGCTGGCCTGGCAACGCAGCATAGAATTTTTTAACCAGCACTTGAGAACATCAGCATAAAAAAGCCAACCCTGGTAAGCGGCTGGCGGGAAAGTAATAAAAGTGGGCAAATGCCCACTTTTTTGTGTATATGGTTAGCTTCTGCCTAAAAAATCCTGTTTACCAACATCCACACCGATATTGCGCAAAATGGCGTAGGCAGTGGTCAGGTGGAAATAAAAATTGGGCAAGATGTTATTCAGCAGATGTGGCTGGCCTTGTACGACGCGGACTTCGGTGCCACGCGGGATAGAGATTTCCCTGGTTTCCTGGCCATCAATCTGGCTGGCTTCCAGTCCGGCCAAGAAATCGATAGATGCTTTGATCAAGGCTTGATACTCGGCAAAGGTGGTCAGTGGCAAGTCAAATTTTGGGGGTGGCAGGCCAGCCAGTCTGGCGGAGTAGCTGGTGGCATGATCCGCCACGCGTTGCAATTGGCGGCCAAAGGTAAACATATTGGGATAGAGGCGGGTTTCCAGCAGCACGCTTTGTTCTATCTTTTTTTCTGTGGCAAACGCAGCGGCTTTGTCCAGAATATGGGACAGGTTGCCGAGAAATTTAATAAAGGTCGGGACGGATAATTGATATAAAGAAGTGCTCATTTTTAATCACCATAAAGTGGGGTTGAAGTTAGGGTCAGGCGACGGCCAGATGCCCTTTGGATTGCAGTGAAAATAGTCGTGCATACAGCCCTTGCACGGCGAGCAGCTCGGCGTGATGGCCTCTTTCGATAATATGGCCGTGTTGCAATACCAGAATCATGTCTGCATTCATGACCGTGCTCAGACGGTGCGCGATGATGATGGAACTGCGGCCTGACACCAGCTGCTCCAGGCCTTGCTGCACCAGGTGTTCTGATTCAGAATCCAGTGCGCTGGTGGCTTCGTCCAGAATAATCAGCTGCGGGTTTTTAAGAATGGCGCGAGCAATCGCCACGCGTTGTTTTTCGCCACCAGACAATTTGATCCCGCGCTCACCGACCCGTGTTTCATACTGGTCATCCAGATGCCGGATAAATTCGTCAGCATGTGCTGCAACCGCCGCGGCAATCACGTCCTGGTTAGTCGCGCCCGGTCTGGCAAAGGCAATGTTCTCGCCTATGCTGTCATTAAACAGGGCGACGTCTTGCAATACCACGCCCATCACGGCACGGATGCTGCGTTGCTGGTAATCCTTGAGGTCTATGCCGTTAATGAGGATGCGGCCTTCGGTCGGGTCATAAAAGCGCATCAGCAGTTTGACGATAGTGGTTTTGCCACTGCCGCTAGTGCCGACCAGTGCCAGTGTCTGGCCCGCATTGAGATGAAACGACACTTGATCTAAAGCACTGGTTTCTTTGCCAGGGTAACGGAAAGTGACCTGCTCAAAAGTGATGGTTTCCAGTTGTTCCAGCACGATGGCATCAGGTTTGTCCCTGTGTTCTGCTTCTACATCCAGCAGCTCCACCAACCGCTCGGCACTACTCTCGATTTCACTGGCCTGGTTTACCTGTCTGGCAATCGGGCCGATGGTGCTGATCAGGCTTTGGCTCAAGGTCAGTACCAGCAGGATGTCTCCCGTGGTATATGCGCCTTTGAGCGCGCCGTTGACGGTGAGGGCTACTGCGGCAAACACGCCAAAGGTATTCACCACATTGAGGCCCTGCTCTGACTTCCATTGGGTTTTATGCAGGTTGTCGCGCACCACGCGCCATTCGGCCTGGGTGGTGTCATAGCGTTGTTTCACTGCTGGTTCGCCGCCAAAGCTGCGTACGGTGGCAATGTTGCCGACCATTTCTGCCAGCAATCCGGTCATACGGCCTGCCAGAGTCTGCCAGCCCCGGCGATACTGGTGCGTCCAGCCTACGGTGCGGTAAGACACCCAGAAATTGATGGCCAGCACCCCGGCCATGATCAGGCCAATGACGGGGGCCTTGACCAGCAGCACGGTGATGATAAACAGCATTTGCAGGATGCCAGAGAGGGTGCCTTCAGTGAGCGAAGACAGCCACATGGTGATGCTGGTAATGGTGCCAAAGCGATCCATGATTTCGCCGACACGGGTTTTTTCAAAGTAATCAATCGATTTTTGCGTCATGTTATCGAACACGCGCTGGCGGAAAGTGCTCACGGTATCCAGCCACAAATCATCGGCCTGCTTGTTCTGGATCGCGCCGAATATCACCACCCCCAGGCGCAAGGCAAAAAATATCCCGAGTAATACGGTCACACTCCAGGTGGCCTGTTGCTGGGTAATGGTGCCTGACAGCAGGTGTGCAATGACATCAACAATCATTTTGTACAAATACGGGGTGGCGGTATTGATAAATCCCAATGCGGTACCGACCAGGATCACCCCAATGACTTTCCCTTTATATTCGGGAATAAACTGAATGGCACGCCATACGTTTTGCATAGTTAACTCTCTATTCTTTCGCTATGACCAGGGTTGTCCCTGATCCAACTGAAAGACTAATCAAACTTCGTGCCATGATTTTTGCTAATCAAAACAACGGGGTTCGAAGGCTTGATGATTTCAGGTGTTGTGAATGAAACACTGCACGACTATCGGCTGTTTGCTTGGCAACAGTATTGACTAGTATGCCTGTACGAGGTTCATGCAGGTCATGCCAGTTTTTACTAACCCGGGTGCGCGTTATGGCGGATGATTGCATGCACAATCTAAGGAGACTTGAAATGGGAAGTTTTAGTATTTTCGTAAAGATTTTTAGCTAAAAAGCGTTAATTTTATCGTTGGCGTGACGTTATTTCAGGTATTGAATGCCGCTCAATATGTGAGTACAAAAATGGTGAATGATGAACAGCGAAGATTAGAAAAACTCTACGCCTTAGGGCTGCTCGACTCTGCGCCTGAAGATTTTTTCGACACCATTACCAGGGTTGCCTCGACCATTCTTGATACGCCGATCTCGCTGATTTCACTGGTGGATGAACATCGGCAATGGTTTAAGTCCAAACACGGGGTTGAGGTGTCAGAAACCGCACGCGATATTTCTTTTTGCACGCACGCGGTTGAAAGCGGTGAGCAGCTGATTGTTGAGAATGCGCTGACCGATGAGCGCTTTGCCAGGAATCCGCTGGTGTTGAATGCCCCCAATATCCGTTTTTATGCCGGCATCCCGATCAAAAGCCTGGAAGGTTATGCGCTGGGCACACTATGCGTCATTGATGAAAAACCTAAAAAACCTACTGAAAAAGAGTTGGCTGCGCTGAATGACCTGGCACATCTTGCGACGCGTGAGTTGCAGTTCCGTGAGCGCATGCTGGCAGCCAAGCAGTCGCTTCAAAGCTCTGAAAGCAAGTTTAAAACCCTGTTTGAAAATGCAGCCATTGGCATTGCCATGGTGAAGCCAAACGGCAGTTGGTTAGAAGTGAACGAAGAGTTATGCCGAATCGTTGATTATTCCAAGGCGGAGTTATTGCTGCTGACATTTCAGGACATTACTTTGCCTGAGGATTTGAACGCTGATTTAAATCTGCTGGATCAATTAGTCGCCGGTAAATTAAATCGTTATCAGCTTGAAAAAAGATACGTGAAAAAAAGTGGTGAGCCGGTGTGGGTTGAACTGACTGTCACCAAGCAGTTGAACCCCGCGGGCGAACTCGATTATTTTGTGGCGATTGTCAAAGATATCCAAAGTGCCAAAGAAACAGAAGCGGCGCTGACCTTGTTACGTAAAACGCTGGAAGAGAAAGTCAGCCAGCGTACTGAAGAGCTTAAACAGGCAAACAAATCCATGCTGGCGGCCTATCAGGAAAAAGCGGCCTCGGAGCAGCTGTTACAAAATGCAGAGTTAGAGTTGCGCACCATTTTAGATAACGCCAACGACGCCTACGTGTGCATGGATGCAGAAGGCATTGTCAAAGCCTGGAATAAGCAGGCGGAGCATATATTCGGCTGGGGCGATGAGGAGGCGATCGGTCGCAAGCTGGATAAGCTGATTATTCCTAATGAGTTGCAGCAGGCACATCAGGCAGGCATGCGGCGGTTTGCACTGGAAAAACAGTCAGACATGATGGGCAAGCGCATCGAGCTTGAAGCGATGCGGAAAGATGGCGTGCGTATCCCGATAGAATTGCAGGTGAATGTGCTGGAGATCAATCATCAAACGCTGTTTACCTCGTTTCTCAGGGATATTACCGATAGAAAGCAACTGGAAAGCCTGCTCAAAAACGAAGCCCGCAACGACCCCTTAACCGGTCTGCCCAACCGGCGCAAGCTGGAAGAGATACTGCCCATTGCGGTGCAGCGTGCCAAAGCCAATCAAACTACGCTGTCTATTTTGTTTGTTGACCTGGATGGCTTTAAATCGGTGAACGATACTTATGGCCACAATGTCGGCGATATGCTGTTGCGCGAGGTTGCCAACAGGATAGATAAGTCCACGCGTCAGTCTGACACGGTTGCCCGCTATGCCGGTGACGAGTTTATTATTGTGCTGGAAGGGGTCAGCCAGGTTTCTGACGCGACCAGAATTGCAGAAAAAATTCTGCATACGATCTCAGAACCATTTCACTTTAACCAGGTGACCTTAAACATCACCGTCAGTATTGGTATTGCTTATTACACCAGTGAGCATTCTCAGGAAACGCAACCCACCGAGCTTATCCGGCAAGCGGACAAGGCCATGTATACCGCCAAGAAAAACGGTAAAAATGGTGTGTTTATGGTTGAAACGGTGTAGGTCATTATTGAGGCAGGTTCGACTTGCCACTGCCAGTGATCTTAACGTATGAAAATAATGCACATGGCCTCTTGCATGGGCGTATAGTGAATTGAAACCCTCTCGGATATCGTCTTAACTTCTCCTCTTTGTGGTCGTTTGAGTCGTATAGATTCACAACGTAACACGCAGTGTGCGTGGGTGTCTTCGTGATTGCTGCTCTTTCATCCCTGACTCGCCCCCGTCTAGATAGCTCTAAAGGAGCAAGCCATGGATAGAAAAGTATTTTTCAGCGATGGTGGTGTCATCATCAGCGACAGCCGCTTTATCGCGAGCGGTTATATATACAACATACGTGACATTATTTCAGTGCGGCTGGGCGTGGTTGAGCCGCCGCGAAGTCTGGCGGTTTTCATCCTCTCTATCGGATTATTATTTCTGCTGACCGAAGGCGCGCTATTTGTCGTGGGCGGTTGTTTAATCGCACTTGGTGTGATGACGTGGCTGTTTGTCAAAACGAGCTATGTTGTGGTGATAAAGACTGCCACGGGCGAGCATAAGGTACTGAAAGATCACAATAGCAGCTATATTGAGCAGGTTATTCGGGCGCTGGATGCTGCCTTGATTAATCGAGGCGTGTCTGCGGTGAGTGGCGCTGTGCCTGTGCGAGGGTCATCTCACGTCACGCATACGGATTTTCCGCCGATGTCACCGCCACTTATTGAGTGAGGCGCTAGTTTGCTACTCGTCTTCACTGAAGGCGCCGTGAAAATCGATCAGTTCGATCACGCCTTTGGCGCGCATATGGCCAATAAAGCCGCTGCCTTCTTTTGTCAGCTGGCTTTCTTGCGATTGCCTGCCTTCCCGAATGTCGCCATTGGCCCTTAACGGACGGCGGAAAACGGCTTGATGAAACCTGAGTGAGGCTTCGCCTATGCCTTTGCGTTTGCACTTTTCCAGGTCAAGCACGGTGATCAGGTAGCTCTCGGCACCTTGTATGCCCTTGCTAAACTGAAAATCAATCACACCGACCTGCTCGCGATCGAGTAAAACAACAATTTCCTCGCCTGTTTCGTTGAGATTCAGGGTGTAAGTCTGGCCATCTTTTGCCAGAAACGTTTTTTGATGCATATCGCTATCCTTTATGTCTGTGCCAGCACAGGGTTTGCACCTTATTTAAGGCAAGTATAGCGGTTACTGGTCACCAAAAAGCCTCGCTAAATTGTTATTAATAGTTAATTATTGATATTTTCGTGTTAAAATTTTATTCATTGATAACAATGGAGATGAGCTATGGAAGAAGCAATCTATTTCAGCCATCAAGGCGTCAGCGTGAGTAACAGTCGCTTTATTGTTAACGGTAAAACCATCGCCATTAAAAGCGTGACCACCATAGAGCGCAGAATCCTCAAACCGCAACTTGGTTTTGCCCGCGTATGCCTATTCGGTGGCCTGGCGCTGTTGTTCGGCAGTGGCAGCTTGCCGCTGGTGGGTATTTTTTCAATCATTTATGGCGGTGTGCTGTGGTTTTTAGCCACGCCCAGATATTCAATCGTCATCCACACGCCAGCAGGTGAACATCAGGCATTAGTCAGCGAAAACAGCCTGGATGCAGAAAACGTGCTCACAGCTTTGAATGTAGCGATTGCTTTAAGAGGCGATGCCAGCTAGGCACTCTTTGAAATTGTTGAATGGCTTGAAGTGATTGAATGGCTGCGGGAGACGCAGCCATTCAATCATGAAGCGCAGACTGATACAAAACTGACGCTTATTACCCCGCGAGTTTCTGCTCCAACTCTTTCAGCCGCGCCTCCAAAGCGGCAATCTTTTGATCACGCGCCTGAATCGCTGGTATGACATCCTCAACTTTTAAAAGCTTGGGGATATGTTTAGGGCAATTCGCATCCCAGGCCTTGATCGTAAACACAATCACACGCTCCACCCTTGCCTGATAATCCGGCGAAGAGACGCGAGCTGCCAAGTCACTGTCGCCCGTCACGACTTTGGCTTCCCCCCAGATTTTGATGCGTTGCGCATTGGCATAATCCATCAGAAATAGCTGTGCTTTCGGGTTTTCATCCAGATTGCCTGCGGTGATGTATTGCTTGTTACCGGCATAATCCGCAAAGGCCAGTGTTTGCTCGTCGAGCACATGCAAAAAACCACGTGGGCCGCCGCGATGCTGCATATAAGGTTGCCCCTGGGCATTGGCGGTAGCCATATACATGCTGGTTTGCTCTGCAATAAAGTCGGCAAGCACAGGCGTGACACGGGACTCCCAGCCACGCGTACTCTCGAATTTCGCATAGCCCGCTCTTGAGCCATGTTCTTCTTGCCTGGCTTTCACCGCCGGTGTGAACGCGATATCGCTGGGTGACGCGAAATCTGCAAGCAAATGTGTCGTCATGATTTTCTCCTGGCTTTGTTTACGTATGGGCAAATTCTAGTCAATAATGCGAATGAGAGAATCAGGGCTAGCTGCAATACATTATTTCATCAGGAGAAATACTATCGACCAGTTTCACTTAATGCGTGTGTTTGCGAGCGTGGCTGAAGAGGGCGGGTTTGCATCAGCCTCACGCAAGCTGGATATTTCTCCAGCGGCGGTGACGCGTGCTGTGGTTGCGCTAGAGGAGCAGTTAGGCGCCAGGCTGTTACAAAGAACGACGCGCAATGTGCGCTTCACGGACGCAGGTCGCCAGTATTACGAACATGTACGCGCCATCCTGGTGAGTATCGCAGAGGCGAATGAAGCCGTCGCCGAGAGTAATGCCACGCCACGCGGTACGCTGTCGATCACGGCGCCGGTGATGTTCGGCCGCATGTTCGTCATGCCTTGCATTATTGACTATATGCAACGTTATCCGCAGGTGAAAATCATTGCGCATTTGGTCGACCGCGTGACCAACCTGGTGGATGAAGGCATGGATGTGGCGATCCGTATTGGTCACTTACCTGATTCCGGGCTGCGGGCCATCAAAGTGGGGGAGGTCAGGCGTGTGTTATGCGCATCACCAGCTTATCTCGAAAAGTCCGGCACGCCCAAGCTGCCTGCTGACCTTTCGAAGCATTCCATCATCTCATCAAGCGCCGTTTCACCGCATACTGAATGGCACTTTCAGTCCAATGGTGAGCAATCTAATGCTGAAGCTTTATTGCTCAGGATGGATCCGCGATTAACCGTCACCAGCAATGATGCGGCCTTAGCCGCTGCAGCAGGAGGTTTAGGCATCGCACGACTGCTTTCATATCAGGTATGGAATGAAGTAGAAAATAAGGCATTGCGACTGATCCTTGAAACTTTTGAAGAAGCACCCTGGCCGGTACATGTCGTGCACCGGGAAGACAAATTAGGCTCTTCCAAAGTCCGCAGCTTTATAGACGAGATGGTCGAAAATTTACGCAGCCATCCCACCTTAAATCCCAAGTGATCTTACGCGCGGCGAAACAATCTATTTCTCCCTGAGTAGTTTTTCCTGCTGCCTTCTGTGCCTAGAATTCGGCTGTCAATCAACGACATGACCAGATCAAAGGAGATCACTATGAAAGCAGCTATCATTATTTTTTCAGACCCAACACACGGCGGGGAAGAGGCACTTGGCCGCGCATTCAATGGTTTGGCAGCCGCCTACGACTTCAAGCAAAAAAACATAGACGTCGCTATTTACTTTCAAGGCACCGGCACGCGCTGGGCCAGCCATCTGACCAAAGTCGGTCATCCGCTCTATCAACTATATGCCGCAGTTTCTGATGTGACGGTTGGCGTTTCATGCGGATGCGCCGATGTATTCGGCGCGCGCGAGGATGCTGAGGTGAATGGTTTTAATCTGGTGACGGACAACAGTGTACCAGGCACGTCTGGTTTGCCTAGCATTGCCCAGTTATCACATGACGGGTACACGATTTTCAGTTTTTGATGATCGTGAAACCTCGCAGCCGGGCCCCTGTTGAAAGGGGCTGGCTGTCATTGCATTGACCATTTTGCAGTCTTGATTTGCCGTTCTCGAGTGATGTCAGACTATTTACATAAAATAATCTGATTTTTGTTACAATAAAAACTGATTGTTGTTACAATAAAATCCATGGACAGTGAAGACAAAAAAAATGGTGGCAAACGGCCTGGTTCAGGACGCAAGCTTGGGACGGGTACCTATAAGGAAAATACCAGTGTCATCCGTGTGCCTGACAGCCAAAAGCCGGTCATCGCCAATTTTCTGGAGGCGTATGCGAAGAAGCAACGCCTTCAACAACTGGAAGGCCAGCTGGATAGTATTGCGGAGTTTACGCAGCTATGTGAAGAGCTGGATAACTTAAGCCTGCCACTGTATCAGTCCAAGGTGCCCGCTGGTTTGCCATCCCCGGCAGATAGCGATGAAGAGTCGCGTATGGACCCTAATGGCTACCTGATTGATGACCCGGCAAATACCTTTTTTGTCACGATCCAGGGGGAGTCGATGATCGAAGCGGGCTTGCTACCCGGCGATAAAGCGATTGTGAATAAAAGAAAGCAGGCCTCCATAGGTGACATCGTGCTGGCCATGATTGATGGTGAGTTCACCATCAAGACCTTAGCCAAACAGAAGAACGGTGATCCAAAGCTATTACCGGCCAACTCCTCAGGTAAATATGAACCCATCCTCATCCAGGGCAGAATGCAGTTCGCCATCTGGGGTGTCGTCACCGGTTCTTTCAGAAAGTTTTAATTATGACCCGTAAAAACATTATTTCAGCCAACTGGACGAATGCTGTGTGCCGGGCAAACGGCATCAATATTCACTATTTAAGAACAGGCGGCAACAAGCCCACCTTGATTGCGCTGCATGATCTCTCCGCCAGTGGCGCGTGCTGGTCACAGTTGGCGCGTGAGCTTGAAGACCACTTTGACATCATTATGCCGGATGCGCGCGGCCATGGTCAGTCGAGTGCCCCCTTGCATGGATACACCTACCAAGACCATGCCAATGATGTGATCGAACTGATCAGGACACTCGACATTCAATCCCCATATCTGCTCGGCCACTCAATGGGCGGCATGACTGCCGCGATGGTTGCCAGCCGATTGGGCTTTGCGATTGAAGGCATTGTGCTGACTGACCCGACATTTATCAGCCCCGAGTGGCAGGGCCAGCTGGATGAGCGTGAAGCGGTTAAACAGCACCGCCAGATATTGCGGTCCAGCAAAACAGACTTGTTTAAAGAAGCCAAAGCCAGATATCGCTATCGCTCATCTGAGCTGCTGGAACATATGGTTCAAGCCAGGTTCCGCACCAATCCGCGTGCTTTCGATGTGCTGATCCCGCCGCACCCGGAGTTTGATGAGCTGGTTCGGAATATTTATGTGCCGAGCCTGTTAGTGCTTGGCAGTGAAGGCATTGTTTCTGCTGAAACCGCGCGTGAGTTACACGCACTCAACCCAGACCTGCAATACAAGTTAATTCCTGATGTTGGCCATGGGCTGCCATATGATGAGCCTGAACGTTTAGCGGCTGCGATTCATACATTCTTAAAACCAACATTCACCACTACCCGGCCCCTGAAGGCGCCAGGCAGCTTTTCAGTCAGTGCCGCAAGTGCTTATTAGGCCGGGAGGGTGCTTCAGTTGAGGTGTGGTTAGTTCAACATCGGCTGGTGAGGAAATAGAGAATGAATGGCGACTCAAGGCTCAAACTTCATTAACACTTCTTCATCCGCCACCATGTCCAAAATTTCATCACTGAATGCATCAGTGCACTCGCTAGACCATTCCGCCCCTGCATTAGCATCTGTGGTAAACATGGGCAAAAAGCTCATGTACATAAATCGTCCATCTTCAAGCTTAATTGCTTGCACATCGTCCGGGTGCTCAACCAGATTCCAAGTGTCAGGTACATCCATTTCCAGTTGAACAGTGACTAATAGTTTTTTCATACGGCGTCTTTCATCAATAAATGTGCGGTGACTATAGGTGAAATACAAGGAAACACCTAGCTAAGTTTTTATGAGAGTGTGGATAGTAAGTAGCACGGATATGCATCACCACTAATTAACGGGCCATCCGTTGACCATAAAAAAGCCAAGTAGTCATTACTATCTTGGCTTTACTTTTCTGACTGGTGCGCCCGAGAATATTAAAGTGGGCACTGGTCAATGAAGACTTCGTTGGTTTGAGTGACAGTTGAGACTTATTGCTAGTCATTGCCGAAAAGGGATAGGGAGGATTGCTGAGGTGTATCAGTGTCAGACCCTACAACGACCTGTACAGTATCTCCAATACTTAACAGACCACTGCGTATAATGCGTGCCGTTATACCGCCATGTCCGCGCATAGCGTTGTAACCGCCTGCCCCTAGCACTTGTTCCATTCTTGAGCAGGGCTCACAAGGGCCTGTTATCTCCAACACGACATTACCGATCAATAGATGCAACGGCTGATCTTTAAATAGCGACTTTGTTGCCAGCAGATTGATGCCAGAAACAATCAGATTACGCCTGAGTAAAGCCGGATCAATCTGTAAGTGACCCGTGAACGCTGCTATCACTGGTAAATGCTCTGCTTGCAGCAATGTCACTTGTCGTTTACTTCCATTCGGAGCCGATGACTGGCGCAAACTTGCGCGATCTCCCTGTAATCCAAGGTTGGCGGTGGCATGCACTTGATCTTGTAGCAAACAAGGCTGACCACGACCAGGACGCAAATAAATGGCATCCAGCCGCCCATGCTGGCTAAAATGTTGAGTCAATTGACGCAGGGTAACGGTTTGCATGAATGCTAGTGTGGATTGTTGGTAAAGCTATTTACTCACTATTGTTTTACCAATGGGGGCGAGTGAAATGACAGCAAGTTTTAGATGTTGAATACCAAAAGGAATGCCGATGATAGTGACGAAGCAAGCAAGTGCAGAAACCAGATGGCCAATTGCCAACCATGCACCGGCAAAGATAAACCAAATGACGTTACCAACAAACCCAAGTACACCGGTACCAATATCATCCTTCTGATTTAACACGTTGCGACTCACTGCTTCTCGACCAAATGGTAAGAAGGTAAATTGGCCAATGACAAAGCAGGCTTTTCCCCAAGGGATGCCAATGATCGTTATGAACGCCAAAATACCAAAGAACCACCAGGCCAGACCCATGAAAAAGCCGCCAAAGATGAACCAAAGAAAATTACCAATACTGCGCATTTTTATTCCCCCTTTTTTGTACGCGAATTTAAACCAATTTCATATGGCTGACGAGATCATTGACTAAACATAACTTAAAAAGGGCTGCCCTACAACGACCTGTACAATATCTTCCCCTGTGACTGGAAAAATTCCTACCTTCACGCCAAGCCAACATAACGGCCAATGAACGCCACCGAGATTACCATCGTATCAACCAGCCTATTATGACTAGACTTGGGGCAACAGATGGTGTGAGTTTCGGAACCAGCTTGAAAATGGTCAACTTGAAAACTGCAGAAATAACGAAATGCTGAAATCTGAAATGCTGTTCAGTATCGAGAAAAGAAAAACGGCTCACATTTCTGCAATCCGTCTTTTATATTTTGGTAAGGTGTGCGGGGATCGAACCCACGCCAAACGGATGAAAAGTCCGCTAGTCTTGAATATTTTCAGCTGTTAAAAAAAGCCAAGTTAGTAATCACTATCTTGGCTTTGCTTTTCTGACTGGTGCGCCCGGCGGGAGTCGAACCCACGACCCTTGGCTTCGGAAACCAATACTCTATCCAGCTGAGCTACGGGCGCAATCCTGCCATTATAGCAAATAAGTTGCGCTGGCTTGGCGCGTGCCTTCTATTTTCTCTTCTTACCTGCTGCGCACCACTACGCGGTTGAAATAATATTGTCATAGTGCGGGGCTATGCTTGCCTGAGGAAATATTAAGATTGTTTAAGGGTATTGCACTATGAAAGCCATGATTTTGGCCGCGGGTAAGGGTACACGTGTCCGGCCGCTGACTTATGAATTGCCTAAGCCGATGATTCCGGTGTTGGGTAAGCCGGTGATGGCGTATCTGATCGAGCATCTGGCTATGCATGGCGTGGCCGATATCATGGTGAATGTGAGTTATCTGCACCAGAAGATTCAGGATTACTTTGAAGATGGCCATCGTTTTGGCGTGAATATTGGCTATTCGTTTGAGGGCGATATTGTCGACGGCAAGATCGTGCCGCATGCGGTGGGCTCTGCCGGGGGCATGCGTAAGATTCAGGATTTTAGTGGCTTTTTTGATGACACGACGATTGTGTTGTGCGGTGATGCGATTATTGACCTGGACATTACGCGGGCGGTGAAAGAGCACAAGGAGAAGGGTGCGCTGGCAAGCCTGGTGACCATGCAGGTGCCTATGGATAAGGTGTCTGGCTATGGCGTGGTGGTGACTAATAATGAAGGCCGTATCATTTCTTTTCAGGAGAAGCCTAGCCAGTTAGAGGCGCGCTCCAACTGGGCGAGTACCGGGATTTATATTTTCGAACCTGAAGTATTAGACCTGATTCCTTCCGGCAGCGAGTTTGATATTGGCTCGGATTTGTTCCCTTTATTGGTGCAGCGTGGCCTGCCGTTTTACGCGATCCAGCATCCGTTTAACTGGATTGATATTGGCGTGGTAAGTGATTACTGGCTGGTGATGCAGCAAATGATGCAGGGTTTTTTCCCGTCGATGCCGATTCCGGGCAAGCAGGTCAAACCTGGTGTGTGGGTAGGGCTGAATGTGCATATTGATTGGGAACACACGCAGATTGAGGGGCCGGTGTATATCGGCTCTGGTTCGCGTATTGATAAAAACACCCGGATTATCGGCCCGACCTGGATTAACGCTGGTTGCCATATCCAGCGCGACAGCACGGTGATTCGCTCGATTTTGTTTGATTACACGCGCATTGCCCAGGGCTATGCGATTGAAGACCGCATTGTGTGCGGCGAGTATTGTGTCGACCGCAATGGCCGCATGGTGCATATGGATGACGACAATTGCGACATTATCTGGACTGATGCGCGCGAGAAAGTGGTGTATCCACAAAACTACGCGTATGCCAGACTGTAGTCCGTTGCCATGTTTCTGACATGCCAGCGTCAAGGATTTGTCATGTTGGGTGACTATGCTCTCTGGAGTTTTGAGGAGAGGGTAAACACATGAAAAAAATGACTTTAATGATGGGCTTGCTGTTCGGTAGCATGAGCATGGCACAAGCGGCAACAACGTACCAAATTAGCAAAGAGTGGACATTTGCCCACAGTGGTGGTGGCTATTTGTCTGAAATCCCGGCCTTTGATGTGACCACCAACACTTTGTGGGTGGCTGGCGTAAAAGGGGTGGACGTATTGGATGCGAACACCGGCAGCTTGCTGCAACGCATTGATACCAGTGCTTATGGCAGTATCAACAGCGTGAGCATCAGTAATGGCATGGCTGCATTTGCCATTGAAAACAATACACGTACCAATGCTGGTATCGTGCAGTTGTATAACACTTCCAGCAGAAGCCTGGCCGCAGGCACTAACACATTCACCGTGGGTGCATTGCCAGACATGCTGACATTCACGCCTGATGGCAGCAAAATTCTGGTCGCCAACGAAGGCACGCCAAATGTCTATGGCTCACGTATCGGCAATAGCGTACCACGCGTCTATGGCGCATCTGCCAATGACCCGGTCGGTAGCGTCACAATTATTGATGTGACCAGCCGCACTGTGGCTGCGACGGCCACTTTGGCCGGTGTGCCAACTTCTGGCAGCCATATCCGCACCAACACCGGCATGGATTTCGAGCCGGAATATATTGCAGTCAGTGCCGACGGCAGCAAAGCCTATGTCACGCTGCAAGAAGCCAACGCGATTGGCATCCTGGACCTGAACACAAACTCTTTCACAAAAGTGGTGGGCTTGGGCGCGAAAGACTTCAGTCAGCCGGGTAACAGTATCGACCCGCTCAATAATGGTAGTGTTAACTTTATTAGCGCCAACATAAAAGGGTTGCCCATGCCTGACGGTATCGCGACCTACGACGTGGCTGGCAAGCCCTACCTGGTGACCGCCAACGAAGGTGATTTCCGTGAAGATGACGGTGACCGTTCTGCTGCCAGCTCATTAGGTGCGACTGGCGACTTGGCCAATATCCGTGTATTGAATACTGACTCATCTCCGGGCGATCTGTACGCCGCTGGTACACGAGATTTCAGCATCCGTGATGCGGATGGCAACCTAGTGTATAGCAGCGGCGATATCCTTGATAAAGAAGCGTTTGCACGTGGCATTTATGATGATGGCCGTAGCCGTGACAAAGGTGTGGAGCCAGAAGGCGTAGACCTGTTCACACTGGGTGGCCGCACCATTGCTGCGGTGGGCCTGGAAAGAACCCTGAAAGGCGCGATTGCCCTGTTTGATATTACTGACCCGACCAAGGTCAGCTTTATCGACATGATCGTGTCTGATGGTGATTTGGCGCCAGAAGGTCTGGTCGCCTTTGAAAAAGACGGCTCTATCTTCCTGGCGTTTGCCAACGAAGGTTCTAACACGACTTCCTTGTTCCGTATCAGTGCCGTGCCTGAGCCAGGTTCTGCTGCGATGCTAGGCCTGGGTTTGGTCGCGATGGCGGCCATGCGTCGTCGCCAGAAGTAATCGGTCATTGAGTATACATTCAGCCGGGCATGGCAACATGTCCGGCTGTTTGTTTTTGCGCACATGGAAAAGCCCGCGCGCGCGTTTCCTGTCTAGTCGTTCTGCGTTATAATCGCGGGGATATTTTTTCTAACGCAACGGGATACGGATATGTCGGATTACAAACAAGGTTCAAGCATTAAAGAGTTAATTATTGCGATTCCAGGTGCCATTGTTGGTTTCACTTTGCTGGTCTCGCTACTGGCTTACCTGTTTGGCGTGTTTGGCAGTGAGAAAGCCGCCCCGTCCAAAGAAGAAACTGACGCAGTCGAGCAAAAAGTGGTGGCCAATATCAAACCGGTGGCGACCATTGAAGTGGCTGAAGCCGCTGGCGCCCACGTTGAAAAGAGTGGCGAAGAGATTGTGAAAGGCACATGCGTGGCCTGTCATGGCGTAGGTGCATTGGGTGCGCCAAAAATCGGTAATGCTGGGGACTGGGGTCCACGTATTGCGCAAGGTTATGAAACCCTGGTGAAACATGCGACAGAAGGCATTCGTAGCATGCCACCACGCGGCGGCGCGGCTGACCTGAGTGATCATGAAGTGGCAGATGCCGTGGCTTATATGGCAAATCAGGCTGGTGCAAAGTTTGATCCTGCTAGCTTGAAGAAGTAATTGCTGTGAATGTGAGAAGCCGCTTGATTCAAGCGGCTTTTTTATTGGTGAATTGATTTTTTTGCAAAGTTGACGCCATGGCGAGATATGCAATTGGTGATATTCAGGGCTGCTACCATTCCCTGATGCATTTACTGGAACAGGTGGATTTTCAGCCAGGCCGTGACAGCCTGTGGCTGGTGGGGGATTTGATTAATCGCGGTACCGGCTCTCTGGAGGTGTTGCGTTGGGTATACAGGCACCGCGAGCATGTGCGGCTGGTGCTGGGTAACCATGACCTGCATGCGATTGCTGTGGCACATCATATCCGGCCACCGCATCGCTTTGATACGCTGACAGCATTGTTTTCTGCCGACGATGGCGCCGCCTTGCTCGGCTGGTTACGCCAACAGCCGCTGATGGTGCTGGAAGATGATTTTGCCATGTTGCACGCCGGGCTCTATCCGCAATGGACTTTGCCAGAGGCCAGGGCGCTGGCGGCTGAGGTTGAAACTGTGTTGCAGTCAACAGATTATTTAAGCTTTTTACAGCAGATGTATGGCAACCATCCGGCCGCCTGGGATGATCGCTTAACCGGTATTGATCGCTTGCGCGCGATTACCAATGCCCTGACGCGCATGCGCTTGCTCGATGACTCTGGGGCAATGGAATTTGCCTTCAAAGGTGAGGTGCAGGATATTCCTGCTGGCTATCAGCCCTGGTTCAAAGTCGCTACGCGGCAATCGGCGCAAGCCAGTCAAACCATCCTGTTCGGGCATTGGTCAGCGCTTGGTTTGTATCAGGGCGAGGGCGTGATTGCGCTGGATACCGGTTGCTTGTGGGGACGACAGCTGACGGCTTATACGCTGGAAACAGGTGCGTTTACCCAAGTGCCCTTAGATCCGCGCGACCGGCCAGCAGGCACGGTTGGCGAGTAGTTGGCGCGCCTGTGATGGAGTTGTGGCTAGTCGTGGCGGCCGCCTTTCTGGCCGGGGTCATGGATGCGATGGTCGGTGGTGGCGGGCTGGTCACCGTGCCTGCGCTGCTCTCGACTTATACCTCACTGCCGCCTGCCTTATTGCTGGGCACCAATAAATGTTCCAGTGTGTTTGGTACCACCGTGGCCGCCTGGCGCTATAGCCATCGCGTGCAGCTGGATTGGACCTGGCTGGCCCCCGCTGCGCTAGTGGCTTTTGTCGGCGCTGGCCTGGGGGCGTGGACGCTGACCTGGATGGATCCGCAGTTCTTGCGCAAATTGCTGCCCTGGGTATTGCTGCTGGTGCTGGTTTACACCTTAAAATCTCCGCAATTTGGCCTGCATCATGCGCCGATACGGCAGAGTGCCCGCGCACGCTTGTGGCTGGCCCTGGCGATTGGGGCGGGTATCGGCTGGTATGATGGTTTTTTCGGGCCGGGCACCGGTAGTTTTTTTATTTTTCTGCTGGTGCGCTGGCTGGGACAAGATTTCCTGCATGCCTCCGCCTCGGCGAAAGTGCTGAATGCGACCACCAATCTTGCCGCACTGCTGATGCTGGCCGCAACTGGTCATGTGTGGTGGCAGGTCGGCCTGGTTATGGCAGCGGCCAATGTGGCGGGTAGCCTGGTGGGGACTGCATTGGCACTCAAGCATGGTGCCGGGCTGGTGCGCAGGGTATTTATGCTGGTGGTAGTGTTACTGATTTTAAAAACGGGCGTAGATGCCTATGTCGTTTAAAGGCATCATGCTTGTAACAGCTGTCATGGCCAATCGTGCGCAGCATGTTATGATGCGCACTGGGGATTCAGCAGCCTCCCCGCTTCAAGACGCCCTGCGTCCAAGGACTGCTCAAATCTTGGGTCATGCTCAGCCATGAGCAATGCCCTATGAAATGAGGCCTTATGCACGCACATCATTCTTCTGATATGACTTCTTCCACTGACATACACACATCACCTGCACCAGTGTCGCTCAGGCAGGCTTTCTGGTATTGGCTCAAGCTGGGTTTGATCAGTTTTGGCGGCCCGGCCGGGCAAATTGCCATCATGCATCACGACCTGGTCGAGCAGAAGCGCTGGGTATCTGAAAAACGTTTTTTACATGCGCTTAATTATTGCATGGTCTTGCCTGGCCCGGAGGCGCAGCAACTGGCGACCTATATCGGCTGGCTCATGCATCGTACCTGGGGCGGCGTGATCGCCGGCGTGCTGTTTGTCTTGCCTTCGTTTTTTATGCTGGTGTTACTGGCCTGGGTCTATATGGCTTATGGTCACGTGCCGACGGTGGCGGGTGCTTTATACGGCATTAAACCGGCGGTGGTAGCGATTGTGTTGTTTGCGGCTTACCGCATTGGCACGCGCGCGCTAAAAAATCGCGTCATGTGGGCGATTTCTGCCTTGGCATTCGTGGCGATTTTCCTGTTCAAATTGCCGTTTCCTCTGATCGTATTGACTGCTGCAAGCCTGGGTTTTATCGGCGGGCATCTGGCTCCCAAACTCTTTACCGTGGGCGGGCATGGTGCAGCCACTCACCATTTTGGCCGTGCCCTGATTGATGATGACACGCCTACACCGGCACATGCACGTTTTAGCTGGCTGGGCATGGTGCGCATTGCAGTCACGGGGGCGATACTCTGGCTGCTGGTGATGGCTGGCTTGTGGTGGCACTTCGGCTGGCAGGGGGCGTTGACGCAAATGGGCTGGTTTTTCAGCAAAGCGGCCTTGCTGACTTTTGGCGGTGCCTATGCCGTCTTGCCTTATGTCTATCAGGGTGCCGTGGATCATTACCACTGGCTCAGCCCGGCGCAGATGATGGATGGCCTGGCCCTGGGCGAAACCACGCCTGGCCCATTGATTATGGTGGTGACCTTTGTCGGTTTTGTTGGTGGTTGGCTCAACCAGGCGCTGGCCGCAGATGGGCCATTGCTGGCAGGTTTTTTGGCGGCGACGGTGGTGACTTTTTTTACCTTTTTGCCCAGTTTTGTATTTATTTTTAGCGGTGCGCCGCTGATTGAAAATACACGTGACAATGTACGCCTCACGGCACCACTGAGTGCCATTACCGCTGCCGTGGTCGGCGTGATTTTAAATCTGGCCCTGTTTTTTGCTTACCATGTGTTTTTGCAGAGCACATGGTTCCCTGGCTTAGACTGGCTAGCCATCGGCCTTGCCATCGTGGCCTGGTTGGCGCTGGCGCGTTTTAAGCTGAATGTGATTGCCGTGATTGCTGCGTCTGCAGTGGTGGGGATGCTGGTGCAATGGCTGCGCTAGGTCAGACGGCCATATTAACCAAATAATGTTGCGGTAATCTGCGCGTGTGCTTGCTGAGCCAGCTGTTGTCGTGATTGTCCGCTGGCTGTAATTGGCGTACCAAAATGCAAGTGCACCGTCGGTTGCTGCATTTTCAGGTAGGCGTTCATCGATTCGATGATCGAGGTGTCGCCAGCGTAAGCTACGTCCAGATTCGGTTGGCCATCAGGCAATGGATAATGAATCGCTACCGGGATGATTTTGGTGTTGGCTTCAATAGCCGCCTGAATCAGGCTGCTTTTAAACGGCAGAACACTCAGGCCCTCGGTGGTAGTCCCTTCCGGAAACACGCATAGATTGTCATTCAATTTGAGTGCATGGCTGCAAATATTCACCACACGCGCCGCATCGCGGTTACGTGTACGGTTGATAAAAATGGTGCCGGACTTTCTGACCAGGTAACCAAAGACTGGCCAGTCCCTGATCTCCAGCTTGGCGACAAAGCGCACCGGGATGATGCTGTTGATGGCATGGATATCTGACCAGGAAATATGGTTGGCTACAAACAACACGCCGTGGGTGCGGATATCGGGCAATTCGCCGCTGGTGGTCACGCGCAGGTTAAAACAGTGCAGCAGGCGCTTGCACCACCATTGAATCAGGCCGAGCCGCATCCAGCGGTTGCACACTGGCAACACAATGGCGGCTAAGGTGACACCTGTCAGGACATGCAGTGTGATGCGGGTGATGCGCCACCCGCGAACGATCATTGAGGTTTGTGGCAAGTTATTTCAAGAAATGCGCAGCATATCTGGGATTCATTCGAGACAGGGGTAACAATACCAGCATATCTGCCGTATTAAAAGCAGGGTCCCAGGCTGGTTCGCCGCAAATATAGGCGCCCAGTCGCAAGTAGCCTTTGACCAGTGGCGGGCAAGCGACGGTCAGGGATTGATCCAGGGCATCAATCGGCAATGGATTGTGCGGGAACACGCGGTATTCTGCAGGCGATAAATAGTCGTCACGCAAGTTGTTAAACAGGGACGCAGCGGTATGGCCACCGTCGTGCATGGAGATGCTGGCGCAACCGATCATGTACTCATACTGGCGAGCCATCATGTATTTGGCCAAGCCTGCCCAGAGCATAGTGATGCTGCCGCCGCTACGGTAGTCAGCGTGTACGCAGGCGCGGCCGACTTCCACTGTACGATCAGCCAGCGGGGCCAAACGACTTAAATCAAACTCGCCAGCGGAGTAGTAACCACCTGCCAGCATGGCTTGCATCGGGTTCAATATACGGTAAGTGCCGACAACTTGCTGGGTCGCATCGTCGCGCACCAGTAAATGATCACAAAAGGCATCAAAGCCATCGACATCCAGCCCTTGCTGGCCTTTGATTTGTGCGCCCATTTCTTCAGCAAACACCTGGTAGCGCAGGCGTTGTGCTTCCATGATCTCTTCTGCGCTGGTGGCCAGTGCCACGCTCAGGGTTGAAGCTGGCTTACGGGTGGTGTCGGCTGGCGATTGAATTTCTGCCTGGTATGTGCCGTGCTCTTGCAGATGGCGTTCTAACATCACGCAACTCCTTGGTTGAGGTTTAGCGAGATATTAGGAGTGCCACATGAACGATTGGTGACGTTGGTGTGACAGTTGTGTGACGCCGCCAGTGACTAAACTGCGCGCGCTAAATAAAAAAGAGCGACCCATGGTCGCTCTTTTAAATGAAACTATTTCCGCGCTTAGTGAGAAACGCGGGAGGTGCCGCCACTTTCAACAATACGCACACGCTCACCCGCGTTAAATTGCTCGTCAGCCTCTTGCACAATGGCGACCAAACCGCCGCCATCCAGCTTGACTGTGATTTCGTAAGCATTTTTACGCGTTGCCACTTCTTCTGCGGCAGAGCCCGCCAGGCCACCGGCGACTGCGCCAATCACGGCAGCAATCGCACTGCCTTTGCCGCCGCCGACCGAGCTGCCCGCAATACCGCCAATGGCGCCACCGGCAATGGTACCGACAGGTGACTTGGTGCCTTCCAGTTTCACGGAGCGTACACTTTCCACCACGCCGGTTTTGACTGTTTGTGCTTTACGCGCTTCGTCTCGTGAATACACATTGCCAGAGTTTGAACTGGCGCACGCCGCCAATACCCCGGTGATCACTGCGACAGTCATCCATTTTAATACGCGTGTTGTCATTTTTCTCTCCTAGTATTTACACACATCACTTCACTATTTAACGTAAATCACTTATATCTAATGCACATTGCTTAGCTGGCAGTCTGGCGCAGGGATGGGTCTTCTTTGAGCGCATCCTGTACCAATGCGTGGCTATAAATGTTTTCAATCTCTGTTCTGCTTGGCTGGTGGTTCTGGCCGCCACGGCTGCCAATCTTGATGGCGCCCATGGTGGATGCCAGGCGACCACAAGCCTTCCAGTCCCAGCCGCGCACAATGCCGTATAACAAGCCGGCACGATAAGCATCGCCACAGCCAGTTGGGTCTACCAAAGACTCTGCTTTAACGCATGGAATATCATGGCGTTGACCATCGGCATAAATATGTGAGCCTTCGCTACCCAAGGTCACAATCAGCGCTTTTACTTTAGCAGCCAGTTGTTCTAATGATAGCCCTGTTTTGTCTTGGATGACTTGTGACTCGTAATCGTTCACCGCCAGATAGTCGGCCATTTCAATAAAATGCAACAGTTCTTCGCCATTAAACATTGGCAAGCCCTGGCCAGGGTCAAACATAAATGGAATACCCGCATCGTGGCATTCTTTGGCATGCTGGAACATGGCATCGCGGCCATCTGGCGCAATGATTGCCAGCTTGATGTCGCGCGCATCATTCACGCTATTGGCGTGTGCATGCTGCATGGCGCCCGGGTGAAAAGCCGTGATCTGGTTGTCATCCATATCGGTGGTGATAAACGCCTGCGCGGTATAAGTGCCCGCCACTGTTGTGATATGCCGCGGGTCAATATTGTTTTGTTCCAGCCAGGCTTGGTAAGGCGCAAAGTCATCTCCCACGGTGGCCATGATGTGTGGCTGGCCTTCCAGCAATTGCAGGTTGTAGCCAATATTGCCTGCGGTGCCGCCGAATTCACGACGCATTTCCGGCACCAAAAAGGCAACGCTGAGTTTGTGGATTTTGTCCGCCAGAATATGGTTTTTAAATTGGTCAGGAAACACCATGATGGTGTCGTAGGCCAGTGAACCGCAAATTAGAATGTTCATGAATCCGCTTAAAAGTCTTTAATTGAAAGTGAGGCTATTATTGCCGCCAGACAGGCGGCTGGCAAGTGCTGAAAGCCTGATGAGGCTCAGGATTGTTTGATGGCCATGTCGATTAAGGTTTTGGCGGCTTTTTTGGCCGATTTGATCGCGCCGGAACCACGCTTGATTTGTTCGGCCTGTACGGCGCCTTCAAACAGGATGGACAGTTGCAGTGCCAGGCCTTCGGCATCTTTAATATTGGCGTCTTGCGCCAATTTGGTGATGAACTGGCGAAACTCGCGCGATTGCTGCGAAGACAGTTGGTGGATGCGGTTTTCTTCGTTAGGGAATTCTGCCGAGGCCTTGATAAAAGCGATACCGGTGAAGGAGGGCGAAGTCACCCATTCTTCAATGAATTCAAACAGTTTCTGGATTTTTTCATTCGGGCTGCCGCCGAGGCCGCCCAGTTTTTCATTCATCCAATTTTGAAAGTCCTGATGGCTTTGCTGCAACACGGCCAGGATCAGCTCTTCCTTGGTTTCAAAATACTTGTAAAGCGTCATTTTGGTGGTGCCAGCCACGGCCACAATCGTATCCACGCCGGTGGAGTTGATACCGCGCGTCTGAAACAGGTCAGTGGAAACCTGAAGAATCTTTTGCTTTAAAGTATTCATGCTTTGATTATAGCACTCTATACCGCCTTGTATAGAGGTAAGCCAAGTCGCAAGGAATAAATCCTATTGATTTAGTTTTAATTATCGTGTTAAATATACTATACCGTATAGTATAGTTTTATGGGCAATCAATCACAACAGGAGAACATCATGCGTCAACTACAATCATTGGTATTAGCAACATTATTGGCTGCTGCAGGCAGTGCGTTTGCGGCGGAGCCGTTATTTGTGGTCAAGTCGGTGGAGCTTAACCAGCCGGTCGATGTGGTCTGGAAAAAAGTTGCTGATTTTGGCGATCTGGGCGCCTGGCATCCGGCAGTGGCCAAAACTGAAATTGTCTCTGGTAAAAATAACCATGCCGGTGCCAAGCGCGTATTAACCTTGCAGGATGGCGGCAAAATTAACGAAACATTGACGGCCTACAATACCAAATCTAAAAGCTATTCTTACAAAATCACCGATAGCGTGTTACCTGTGAATGAATATGCATCAACCGTAAGTGTGCACAGCAATGGCGACGGCAAGTCTGTGGTGGTGTGGGAAGGTCATTTCTTGCCAAAAGCGCCGGCTGACGAAAAAGCGGCTTCTGATACGATTAAGGGCGTTTACGATGGTGGTTTGAATCAGCTGAAAACATTATTCCAATAATTGGGCAAATGTGAGTGATCAGCCGTCGCGATTGCGACGGCTTTTTTATTTGGAGTTCAGCATCAGCTTGGGGGTGTAATTACATTTAACCTGGTCCAGCAATTGGTTGACCAGCACTTGTTCATCGCGGTTGGTGGTGACGTGGCCATTGATGATGTTTTCGATATAAATACTTTTCAGTCGCTCTGGCAGCTGAATCGCTTCCAGCAAGCGGCAATCGCCGTGCTTCATGGTTTCCAGGCGGCTGTAAATGGCAGCGGTTTCAGAGGGGCTGGCTTCGTGTGACAGAGGGTGCGCAGGCGGCGAGTATTCTGGCGCTTTTGCTTGCAGCGCGGGTACTGGCGTGACCTGCATATGCCAATAGTATCCGCCGATGACGCCAAACAATAATGTCACGATGACCACGCCATAGTTGCGGATGGCTAGCCAGTTGATCTCGCGTCTGGTTTGCACATCAAGCAGTGCCTGCGCAGCTTGCCTGGCATGTTGCAGGGCGCTGGATTGTGGATGTAGCAGTTTTTCCTGGCAGGCACTGCGCGCCATAAAATACAACTGATTGGCCAGCATGTCAGGCAGCCTGGCGCCTGCCAGTTGTGCCTGGGCGGTCAGGTAGTATTGCAGCCTGTCAGGCTGGTTAATGTCTGTTGTCGTGTTGGCTGGCTGTTGCGCCATCGGGCTGGACAGCAGGTCGTCAAGAATGTTGAATAAGGCTAGCAGTTTGTGCGCGGCTTGCTTGCCGGACTTGTCCAGCATGCGTATCAGCCATTCGGATTGCAGCAGCGCGTCCAGCATGCGCTTAGAACGGTTTGGTCACGACCAGAATGACCACGGCAACCAATAGTATTACCGGCACTTCGTTAAACCAGCGGAACCAGACGTGGCTGTGGTGGTTTTGCTGTGCGCGGAATTGTTTTAACAGTCTGCCGCAATAGTGATGGTAGCCGATCAGCGCAATCACCAGTGTCAGTTTGGCATGCAGCCAGCCGCCTTTGAAGCCATAACCCAACCATAGCCATAGGCCAAAAGCCAGCGCCAGTAACATCAATGGTTGCATAAAGCGGTAAAGCTTGTGTGCCATCAGCAGCAGCCGGGCCTGGGCTTGCGGATCCTGCTCCATGGCCAGATTGACATAAATGCGCGGCAGGTAAAACAAACCGGCAAACCAGCTGGTGACAAAAATGATATGAAACGCCTTAACCCACAGCATTTAGCTGGCTTCCTTGTCTAATAGCTGACGTAACTCGGTGAAGTTGAGTTCGCCTATGGTTTTTTGCAGGCGATTGCCTTGCACGTCAAAAATAAAGGTGGTTGGCGTCAGGTTGACGTCGCCAAAGGCTTTCACCATTTCGCCGTAGCCATCATGCATGACGGTAAAAGGCAGGTTTTTTTCTTTGGTGTAATTGGCGACTTGCGCGGGCGGGTCGTAAGGCATGGCGACGGCAATCACCACCAGGTTTTTGTCTTTATATTGCTGGTAGGTGTTGATCAGGTCTGGCATTTCCTTGATACAGCCCGGGCAATCTGTGGCCCAGAAATTAACTAGCACGGTTTTACCGCGCAACGATTCCATACTGATTTTTTCGCCACTCAAGGTGGTGAATGTGACCTCGGGCGCCTGTGGTTTTTGCATTACAGCCAAGGCCAGCCCTGCAAACAGGGCCAGCGCGACCAGTGGCACTACCCATTTTTTAAACTTAGATTTGAATGTAGACATCTGAAAACCTGATTAGTCAAAAACCCTGGCGGCTGTACCGTGTTTGTGCCGAATGCGGCGTGGTATAATTAGCTTTTGTTTTTGATAAATTATCAATGAACGCACCTGTCAACGCAGATTTGTTAAAGCACAATTCTACTCCTCTCACGCGTTTACGCGAAATCCCGTACAACTATACCTCCTTCTCTGACCGCGAAATCGTCATTCGGTTTCTGGGCGAAGAAATCTGGGAGATTTTAAATACCTTGCGCGCAGAGCGTAAAACGGGTCGTAGTGCACGTATGCTGTTTGAGGTGTTGGGCGATATCTGGGTGGTATCACGCAATCCATATCTGCAAGATGATTTGCTGGAAAACCCAAAGCGTCGCAAGGCACTGATCGAGGCTTTGTATCATCGCATTTCTGCGATTAACGAGCGTAGTGGCGGTAACGATAAAGTACAAAAGCTGGTCGCTGCTGCGACCAAAGCGATTGAAAAATTTGCTGATGATTTCAAGCAAACGGCCGATTTGCGTAAAAAAGCCTTGGCTAAACTGACCAAGTTTACCCGCAAGGATAATGTGCAGTTTGATGGTTTGGCGCGTGTGTCGCATGTGACCGACGCAACTGACTGGCGTGTCGAATATCCGTTTGTGGTGATTAACCCGGATACTGAAGCCGAGATTTCCTACCTGGTACGTGCGTGTATCGAGTTAGGCTTAACCATTATCCCGCGTGGCGGTGGTACGGGTTATACCGGTGGTGCCGTGCCGCTGACACCGTTATCTGCAGTCATTAATACCGAAAAACTGGACCAGCACACTGGCGTGCAAATGCGCACTTTGCCGGGTGTTTCACGCCAGGTGGCCACGATTGAGTGTGGTGCAGGCGTGGTAACCCGCCGCGCCATGGATGCGGCGACTGACGCCGGGCTGGAATTTGCATGCGACCCAACCTCGGCAGATGCCTGCTGTATTGGTGGTAACGTGGCGATGAACGCCGGTGGTAAAAAAGCTGTGCTGTGGGGCACTGCACTGGATAACCTCGCCTCATGGCGTATGGTGACGCCAGATGCTACCTGGCTCGAAGTCGAGCGTCTGGATCATAACCTGGGCAAGATTCATGATATCGAGATGGCGCGCTTCAAAATCAGCCGCTACGACATTGATTTCAAGAATTTGCTGTCCGAGCCAGAGATTCTCGAGATTCCAGGGCCTAGCTTCCGTAAGGTTGGCCTGGGTAAGGACGTGACTGATAAATTCCTGTCTGGCCTGCCTGGCGTACAAAAAGAAGGCTGCGATGGCCTGATTACCTCCGCCACGTTTATTCTGCACCGCATGCCCAAGCATGTGCGTACCATTGCGCTGGAATTTTTTGGTAACGTGTCGCACGCTGTGCCTGCAATTGTGGAGATCAAGGACTACCTGGATGCGACCGCCAAACAAACGCCTGCGGTGATTATGGCTGGCCTGGAACACATGGACGAGCGCTATATCAAGGCGGTTGGCTATGCGACCAAGGCTGCGCGTCAGCAACGCCCGAAAATGGTGTTGTTGTGTGATATCGCCTCTGATGACGAAAATGCCGTCGGTGAAGTAGCGTCTGCTGTGGTGCGCATGTGTAATGCACGCAATGGTGAAGGTTTTATCGCCGTTTCTTCTGAAGCACGCAAAAAATTCTGGCTTGACCGTTCACGTACGGCCGCCATTGCACGCCACACCAATGCCTTTAAGATTAACGAAGATGTGGTGATTCCATTGCCACGCCTTGGTGAGTACTCTGACGGCATCGAGCGCATCAATATTGAGTTGTCGATCCAAAATAAATTGCGTTTGGTAGACGAGCTGGAAACCTTTATGCAGGGCGATTTGCCTTTGCAACCTGACGAAGACGGCAATGCTGATCCGGAAGGCGTTAAGTCTAAACAAAATATTGCCTTGCAGTTGCTGCGTGATTTGCGTGCCAAATGGCGAATGATTTTGAACACGCTGGACGAACCCGTCAATGTGCTGGGTGAGTTGGGCAAGCCTTATGCGCAGTATGAAAATGTATTCCGTGCCGTGCAATCTTACGATTTACGCGTGTCCTGGAAGCGCGAACTGAAGCGCCCGATGGCTGATATTTTTGTCGGCCGCGAATATCAGAAAATCCTCGACAAGCTGGATGAAATCCAAAAGAGCGTGCTGAAGAGCCGTGTGTTTATTGCACTGCATATGCACGCTGGTGACGGTAACGTGCACACCAATATCCCGGTCAACTCCGATGACTACGGCATGATGCAGGATGCACACGCCGCCGTGGCGCGCGTGATGGACCTGGCACGTGGCCTCAATGGAGTGATTTCCGGCGAACACGGTATTGGTATCACCAAGATGGAGTTCCTGGACCAGGCGACCATTGATACCTTTGCGGCTTATAAAAACAAGGTCGACCCGAAAGGCCACTTTAACAAAGGCAAATTGTTGATGGGCTCCGGGCTGGAAAACGCCTACACGCCTAGCTTTGGTTTGCTGGAGCAAGAGTCCATCATCATGGAGCAGTCTGCGATTGGCGAAATTGCAGATGATATTTCTGACTGTTTGCGCTGCGGCAAGTGTAAGCCGGTGTGTTCAACGCATGTGCCACGCGCCAACTTGCTGTACTCGCCACGTAACAAAATTCTGGGTACTTCGCTGTTGATTGAAGCCTTCTTGTATGAAGAGCAGACGCGTCGCGGTATTTCACTCAAGCATTTTGACGAGTTCAACGATGTGGCCGACCATTGTACGGTTTGCCACCGTTGTGAAAAGCCGTGCCCGGTCAATATCGACTTCGGCGATGTGTCGGTCAAGATGCGTAATTTCCTGCGCGAACAGGGTAAAAAGAAATTCAATCCAGGCACCGCTGCGGGCATGTTGTACCTGAACGCTAAGGATCCGGCGACCATTAAATTCTTGCGCGGCACCATGATCGGCATGGGCTATAAAGCCATTAATATCGCCAATAGCCTGGCCAAGAAGTTTGGCTTGCTCAAGGATAAAAAAGCGCCGCCAGCCACGGTGGGTAAGGCTGAAATCAAGGCACAGGTGATTCACTTTATTAATCGCCCGATGCCGAAGAAAATGCAGTCTAAGACTTCGCGCGCCATGTTGGGTGTGGAAGACGACACCATGATCCCGGTGATTCGTAATCCGCAGAAAGTGACTGAAGATTCAGAAGCGGTGTTCTACTTCCCGGGTTGTGGCTCCGAGCGCTTGTTCTCCAACGTCGGCCTGGCAACACAAGCCATGCTGTATGAGGTGGGCGCGATTACGGTGCTGCCACCAGGTTACCTGTGTTGCGGCTATCCGCAAACGGCGTCCGGCAACCACGATAAAGGCCAGGAGATCACCGCTGATAACCGTGTGTTGTTCCATCGCGTGGCTAATACACTGAACTACCTGGACATCAAGACCGTGATTGTGTCTTGCGGTACCTGCATGGATCAGTTGCAGAAATACGAGTTCGAGAAAATTTTCCCGGGCTGCCGTCTGCTCGATATCCACGAATACCTGATGGAAAAAGATATGCGCTTGCAAGGCGTGACTGGTACACGTTATATGTACCACGACCCATGCCATTCGCCGATGAAAACCTATAAGCCGTTGGAAGTCACCAACAAGCTGATGGGCACCGATGTAGCACTGAATGACCGTTGCTGCGGTGAGTCTGGTACGTTTGCAGCGGCACGTCCTGACATTGCGACCCAGGTGAAATTCCGCAAGCAGGAAGAACTGGAAAAAGGCATGGCCAAGATGGGCCTGACCGTTGGTGCGCCTGAGCAGGCGGTCAAAATTCTGACTTCTTGCCCAAGCTGCCTGCAAGGCTTGTCACGTTATGGGGATGATACCGGTATTGAAGCCGACTATATCGTGGTGGAAATGGCCAAGCATGTGCTAGGTGAAAACTGGATGGAAAATTACATCCAGAAAGCCAATAACGGCGGCATTGAAAAAGTGCTGCTGTAAACAAGATAAACCCCGCGAAAGCGGGGTTTCTGCTAGTGGTCGTGTGGCGCTTATTGTTGGCGCGCCTTGAGGTAGACGTAAATGCCCGCCCAGGTCATGACTACAAAAATAACTGCAATCACGATAAAACTCATCAAACCATAGTCTGTAGATAATAAATCAATCAAAATTTTCATTGGGTTTCCTCCTGTAAGCTCATGATTAGCAAGCACTGATTCTGAGGATAATTTTGAACCCTATTGTTGACATGGTTTTTGATGTAACGCAAAAGTGATGCAGGCAGTAAGCGCTGAAATACAGCTTGTGCTGCCTTACTTGAGAATTCTTCAGGAAAATAACAGATGAATGTTTACCCGCTAATCAAACCGCTGCTGTTTCAACTGGATGCAGAGCAGGCACATGACCTCACCTTGCAATCGCTCAAGCGCGCTGAAAAACTGGGGCTGCTGGCATTGGCTGCTGGCCGTTTGCCAGAACAGCCTACGCAGGTGATGGGGCTGACTTTTCCTAACCCGGTGGGCCTGGCCGCAGGCCTTGATAAAAATGCTGCCGTGATTGACGGCATGGCTGCGTTGGGGTTCGGCTTTATTGAGGTAGGCACCGTCACACCACGCGCACAACCGGGTAATCCCAAACCACGCCTGTTCCGTTTGCCAGAGGCGCAAGCGATTATTAACCGCTTTGGCTTTAATAACCTGGGTGTGGATCAGTTGATCCAGAATGTGAAGGCCAGCAAGTTCAAGGGCATTCTGGGCATCAATATAGGCAAAAATTTTGATACGCCTAACGACAGGGCAGCAGAAGATTACCTGACCTGCATGCGTAAAGTGTATAGCCATGCCAGCTATATCACAGTGAATATCTCTTCGCCCAACACCAAGAACCTGCGCGCGCTGCAAGAAAAAGACGCGCTAGGCCAATTGCTGGCTACACTCAAATCCGAGCAAAAAATTCTGTCACAGGTGCATGGTAAATATGTGCCCGTGGTGCTTAAAATTGCACCGGACCTCACGACTGAGCAAGTGCAGGAAATTGCTGAACTGTTAATGCAGCACCGCATGGATGGTGTCATCGCGACCAATACCACGCTGGCGCGTGATGCTGTGGCCGGGTTGCCGAATGCGGAAGAAGCTGGAGGCCTGTCAGGCGCGCCTGTGAAGGCAGGGTCTACACGTGTGATCCAAACCCTGGCGGCTACATTGCAAGGCAGTTTGCCGATTATTGGCGTAGGTGGCATTTTGAATGGGGACGATGCCAAAAAAAAAATGGCAGCCGGTGCCAGCCTGGTGCAGTTGTATAGCGGGTTAATCTATAAAGGCCCGCAGCTGATTAAGGATTGCCGTAAAGCGCTGCTGTAATGGCGTTGCCTGTCCTTTACTCCTATCGGCGTTGCCCCTACGCCATGCGTGCACGCATGGCATTGTGGGCTGCTGATATCCAGCTTGAGATACGTGAAGTTTCATTGCGAGAAAAGCCTGCGCATTTATTGCAGATTTCACCTAAAGCTACGGTGCCAGTTTTGCAATTGATCGATGGCACAGTGCTCGAGCAGAGTCTCGATATTATGTGGTGGGCCTTAACACAGCACGATCCGCAAGGCTGGCTGAAAGCAGACCGTGACGCGGTGGAACGCTTGATTAGCATCAATGATGGCGACTTTAAAAAGGCGCTTGATCGCTATAAATACCCTGAGCGTTATCCAGAGCAAGCGCCATTTTTTTACCGCCAGCAGGGCGAGCAGTTCTTGCAGGCGCTGGAAACGGCGTTGCGGCAGCATCGCTTTTTGTTGGGGGACTCTGCCTGTGTGGCAGATGTGGCGATTTTTCCGTTTATCCGCCAGTTCGCGGCTGTGGATGCTGAGTGGTTCGCTGATAGTGCTTATCCGCAATTGCGGGCTTGGTTAAACGGTTGGCTGGAAAGTGCGTTGTTTGCGCAGATTATGCAGAAGTTTCCAACATATATTGAGTCGACATAGCCAGTATTGCCTGGGCTGACATTGCTTAAAAAAGTCATTCTTCTGATTTTTTGTTTTGTGGGCTTGGGTGACATCGTTTTTCGCCTGTAGGCGAGTTACTTTTCTTTGCTTTGCTTGCCCCAAAGAACAAGTAACCAAAAGAAATGCACCCCAGCTTCCGCTTTTTCCTTGCGCTACTCGGCTTGCCGGGCGTCCATCGAAACTCGCCCTGACAAGCCACACAGAACGTGGCTTGTTGCGGAACTCGGACAGCCGATGGCCGAATACTCCCGCCAACCCTGCGTTGCTCGGCGCGGCAGATGGGGACCCCGAACACCCGCGAGCGCCACCGTTTAGCAGGTTTAACAAAAGAATCCGGTTTTTAAACCGTCCAAACTAAATCCATGTAAGTTAGATGAGACAAATCCCATTCCATCACGCTGAGTAGCGGAGACAAAATAAGAGTAGAGGGAGCGACTGTTCGAATCCCGCGGTGGGCTGCGTCGTTTGCAGCTCGCTAGGATGAGTTTCGTGACCGGCTTATTTTGTTGAGCAACGCAAGGGAGCCGAAGGCCGTGATGGCTGGGTGCCCTCCTCTTTGGTTACTTTCTGAGGGGCAAGCATCAGAAAGTGACTCGCCGAGAGGCGAAATAAGCTGATGCTTAAATGCACAACACTTAAATATCAGAAGTGCTTAGTCACTTTTCTGCAGCAGACTGCTCAAACTTCTCATACGCATTAATAATCTTCTGCACTAACGGATGTCTTACTACATCTTGCGACATAAACTGGGTAAAGGCGATGCCTTTGACATCTTTGAGAATCTTTTGTGCTTCTACCAAGCCACTTTTCTGGTGACGCTGCAAGTCAATCTGCGTGACGTCCCCCGTAATCACGGCTTTGGTACCAAAACCGATGCGGGTTAAAAACATCTTCATCTGCTCCGGCGTGGTGTTCTGCGCTTCATCCAGAATAATAAAGCTCTGGTTGAGCGTACGGCCACGCATATAGGCGAGCGGGGCGACTTCAATGGCGCCACGTTCGAACATTTTATTCACCGTGTCATAACCTGCCAGGTCATACAGCGCGTCATACAACGGGCGCAGGTAAGGGTCAACTTTCTGGTTTAAGTCGCCGGGTAAAAAGCCCAAGCGCTCACCGGCTTCCACGGCCGGGCGCACTAATACAATCCGTTTTACACGGTCACGTGTCATAGCGTCCACCGCGCTGGCGACGGCGAGGTAGGTTTTACCTGTACCTGCGGGGCCGATGCCAAAGGTGATGTCGTGGTCCTGGATTTGCTGCAAATAACTGACCTGGCGTGGCGTACGGCCATGCAGGTCGCCACGGCGTGTCATCAATACCGGCATCGCGCTACTGGCAACTTCTTCTGGTTTGAGTTTGTCGATTTCGACCAGGCCTAATTGAATATCTTCCAACTCAATTGGCTTTTTGGATCGCGCATAAAAGTTTTCCAGCATTTGCGCGCCCAGCCGCATATTGGTTTGCGTGCCGCTCAAATAGAAGGTGCTGCCACGGCGGTTGATTTCAATATCAAGACCATTGGCGAGTTGGCGGATGTTTTCATCCAGCGGGCCGCACAGGTTGGCCAGCATCAGGTTGTCTTCGGGGCTTAAGGTAATTTCCATGCTTAATTCACAATTTCGCCAACCAGGCGATGGGGGTTGTAGACGTCGGTAATTTTGACTTGAACCATTTGATGGATAAAACGGGTATCGGCAGCGATATCCACGACGCGGCCATTATCCGTTTTACCCGCCAGCAAGCCAGGGTCTTTCCAGGAGGGGCCGTCAATCAGTACGCGTTGCACGGTGCCTAGCATGGCGCGGCTGATGGCATCACCGTTGGTTTCGTTTTCGGTTTGCAATTGCTTCAGCCATGCGGCTTTATCCGCTTGCGGGGTTTCGTCAGGCAGGTAGCTGGCTGGTGTGCCCGGACGCGGGCTGTACAGGAAGCTGAAGCTGTAATCAAAACCGACATCGCGCATCAGTTTGAGTGTGGCCTGGAAGTCTTTTTCTGTTTCGCCCGGGAAGCCAACAATAATATCGCTGGTAATGGTCAGTGCTGGATTGGCTGCTTTCAGTTTGCGGATCAGGCCTTTGTATTGCAACGCGGTGTAGTTGCGTTTCATCGCCATGAGGATGCGGTCACTGCCAGCTTGTACCGGTAGATGTAATTGATTGGCCAGTTTTGGCACATTGGCATGGCAGGCAATCAGGCGCTCGTTCATCTCGTTCGGGTGACTGGTGGTGTAGCGGATGCGCTCGATTTGCGGTATCTCGGCCACGGTTTCAATCAGCATCGCCAGATCAGCTTCAATCCCTGCATATTGCACACGGTAGGCGTTCACGTTTTGGCCTAGCAGGGTAATTTCTTTCACGCCTTGTTCGGCCAGTTGGATCGCCTCGGTCAGGATGTCTTCAAATGGACGTGAGAACTCTTCACCGCGCGTGTAAGGTACGACGCAAAAACTGCAGTATTTGCTGCAGCCTTCCATGATGCTTAAGAAGGCTGTCGCTCCTTCGATGCGTGGTGGTGGCAAATGGTCAAACTTCTCAATTTCGGGGAAGGTAATATCCACCTGCGGTTTGTTTTCAAGCTGCTTGGCTTTGATCAGCTCTGGCAGGCGGTGCAGGGTTTGCGGGCCGAACACGACGTCGACATAAGGGGCGCGCTTGATAATCGCGTCACCTTCCTGGCTGGCGACACAGCCGCCGACGCCAATGACCAGGTTGGGATTTTTCTCTTTGAGCGGGATCATGCGGCCCAAATGGCTGAATACTTTTTCTTCAGCTTTTTCGCGCACCGAGCAAGTGTTGAGCAGAATCACGTCGGCTTCTTCCATATTATCGGTCTGGGTCATGCCGTCGTGTTCGCGCATGAGGTCAACCATGCGCGAAGCATCGTATTCATTCATCTGGCAACCAAACGATTTAATGAATATCTTTTTTCCGCTTTCCTGCTTCATTGAACGCTAAATTTCTCACAAAAACAGTATTTTAGCGTATTTACAGGTGAAACCCTAGGCAACAATCAATCCCCGGAGCACTGGTCACTGCGGTAAAATACACTTCTTTTATTCAAACACTGTCTGCATGCAAGCCTTACCGATTTTTTTCAATATTGCACAACGCCTGTGTGTCGTCATTGGTGGCGGCGATGTCGCCACGCGCAAGGTACTCATGCTGCGCAAGGCGCAAGGCCAGGTCACGGTAATCTCGCCTGAATTGTGCGATGAGTTGCGCGTGTTGTTCGAGCAGGGTGAGATTCAATACGTGCAGGATCAATTTCAGCCTGAGCAACTGACGAGCGCTTGCCTGGTGATTGCAGCCACAGATGATGAGGTCGTGAATGAAGCGGTTTCGATTGCGGCTAAACGCCTGAATATCCCGGTGAATGTGGTGGATGCTCCGGCTTTATGCACGTTCACCATGGGCTCCATTATAGATCGCAGCCCGGTGGTGATCGCGGTTTCCAGCGAAGGTAATGCGCCGGTATTGGCGCGACATATCCGCAGTAAAATAGAAACCATGCTGCCTGCGGCATATGGCCGTATCGCGACCATTGCCGGTGAGTTTCGCGAGCAGGTGAAGGCCAAGTTTACCAATATGCCTGCGCGCCGCCGTTTTTGGGAAGACGTATTGAATGGGCCGTTGGTCGAGCGCGTATTGTCCGGCCAGGAACAGGCTGCGCGTGACTTGCTGGGTGAGTTGCTCAGTCAGAGTGAAGATGCGCCCACGCGAGGTGAAGTGTATCTGGTGGGCGGCGGCCCGGGGGATCCTGACTTGTTGACATTCAGGGCGTTGCGCCTGATGCAGCAGTGTGACGTGTGTGTCTATGACAAGCTGGTCAGTAAAGAGGTGATGGAGCTGGTGCGACGCGATGCCGAGTTGATTTACGTCGGTAAATCACGCGACCAGCATACTTTGCCACAAGAGGAAATTAACCAGTTGCTAGCCAGGCTGGCATTGGAAGGCAAGCGCGTGTTGCGCCTCAAAGGCGGCGACCCGTTTATTTTTGGCCGCGGGGGGGAAGAAATTGAAACCCTGATGCAACATGGCGTGCCATTTCAGGTGGTGCCTGGCATCACGGCGGCGAATGGTGTTTCCAGTTATGCCGGTATCCCATTGACGCACAGGGATTATGCACAAGCCTGTTTGTTTATCACTGGCCACCTGAAAGATGGCACGATTGATTTGGATTGGCAGGCCATGGCGCGGCCCAAGCAAACGGTGGTAATTTATATGGGTTTGGTGGGGCTGGAGCAAATTTGCGCCAAGCTGATTGCACAAGGGGTTTCGCCAGATATGCCCGCCGCCGTGATTCAGCAGGGCACGACACAAAAGCAACGCGTGGTGGAGTCTACCCTGAAAAACTTGGCCGCAGATGTCGCCGCTGCTGGGTTAAAGCCGCCCAGCCTGACCATTATTGGCGAAGTGGTGAAATTGCGCGCACGCTTGAACTGGTTTACACCGACCGACGAGTAAAGCCGGGTCGTATCAATCAGGTATTCGGCAGGATGGGTAAAGAAAGCCTGGCTTCCAGCCCACCTTCAGTGCGGTTGAGCAGTGCCAGCTGGCCGCCATGCAAGGTGGCGATACGGTTGCAAATCGCCAGGCCCAGGCCGCTGCCACCTTCGTATTTATTACGCGCGCTGTCCATACGCTCAAACGGGCGTAGCAAGCGCTCTGCATGTTCAGGCGGAATACCGGGGCCGTTGTCGAGCACACTGATCACGATCTTGTCGGCCATGACCTGGCTGCGTACTTCTACTTTACCCTTGCCGTAGTTGTAGGCGTTGCCGACCAGGTTATCGAGTAAGCGCTGCATGGCAAGCGGCCGGATAGGGATAAAATATTTAGGCCCCAGTGACACTTTTAACTCACGGCCTGCGCGGCGTTGACGTTCAGCCAGCGCATGCAGCAGGTCGTTGATATCCATCATGCGTGTGGGTTCGCCTTCCACGCCGCGTACAAAATCCAGGAACTGATGGATGATATTGTCCATGTCGGAAATATCTTCAATCATGCCATGCTTCATATAGTCAGCTTCTGCTGGCAGCATTTCTACCGCCAGGCGCAGGCGTGCCAGCGGGGTGCGGATATCGTGTGATACACCTGCCAGTAATAATGTGCGTTCGGCATCCAGGCGTGCCAGCGATTCGGCCATTTCGTTAAAGGTATGCGTCACTTCGCGCAACTCCTCCACACTATCCTCCGGCAGTTTTGGCGCGGGTTCGCCATTGCGCAGACGTTCGGCTGCATGTACCAGCATGGTCAGTGGCCGGTTGATTCTGGCAGTCAGCAAGTAGCCGCCAATCAATGACAGCAAGCCTACTACGGCGGCCCATCCAAGCCAGTGCCAGGGGAAAGGGCGGTCGACCTGGATTTTTGGAATGACCACCCAAAAATCATCTTGCCCCACATTAAAGCTGATCCAGAGGCCGGGAATGTCGTAATGGTTGACCGTGATAATGGTTTCTTCGCCCATACGCTCGCGGATTTTTTGTGCCACCAGGTTAATAAACGGGTCTACGGGCAGCGGCTCAATGTCTTCCAGAAAGTCTGCAGCATAGACGCGCACACCTTCGCGGCCGGACAGTTCTGACAACAAGGCCAGGCGGCGATTTTCATGCGAGGCAATCAGTGAGGCACGGGTGTAATTAACGATGGTGACAGCCTGTAAGGCAGCCGCAGTTGCCCGTGGTTCGCGGTCAAAATAATCAAAGATTTTGAGTGAGGCATAGATGCTGACCGCCAATAAAATGGCAATCAGTAACATGATGCGGGACAGCAGTCTGCGAGGCAGTAGGCGCACGTGAGTTAGAGCAATGCAGGCAGCTTATTGCGGCGCTTCGCCATCTGGGATAAACACATAGCCAAAGCCCCACATGGTTTGCAGGTAGCGTGGATGCGCTGGATCCGGTTCGATAATGCGGCGCAGGCGTGACACTTGCACATCTATGCTGCGGTCAAACACATCCAGCTCGCGGCCACGGGCCAGTTGCATCAGGCGGTCACGTGACAATGGCTGGCGCGGATGTTCGGTAAACACCTTTAACAAGGTGAACTCGCCACTGGTAATAGTAATCGGCACGCCATTTTTGGTCAGGCTGCGTGTGTTGGTGTCAAAGACAAACTCACCAAACTGAAACGCGGCACTTTTTTCTTCAACCGCTTGTTTGGGTGTGATTTCGTGACGACGCAACACGGCGTTGATCCTGGCCAGCAACTCACGTGGATTAAACGGTTTCGGCAGGTAGTCATCAGCGCCCATTTCCAGGCCAACAATGCGGTCGACTTCGTCACCGCGTGCGGTCAGCATGATAATAGGTGTCATGTGGTTGGCACCACGCAGTCGGCGGCAGATGGCCAGGCCATCTTCACCTGGCAACATCAGGTCGAGAATCAGCAGGTCAAAGCTTTCGGCAGACATGGCTTTGTCCAGCTCTTTGCCATCGGAAACGGATTTGATATTGAATCCTTGTTCAGTGAGGTAGCGCTGTAAAAGTTCGCGCATACGCAAATCATCATCAACCATCAATATTTTTTTTAACTGTTCTGCCATACGTACCTTTTTACACAGAAGCGTGCGTTTTGTTAACGCGCCGGGCCGCCATCGGGATGACCTCACACAAGGGGCCAAAATGGCTGAGCCATAAAACTTATCTTTATTATTATACTCCAAGCCGTATCCGGCATGAAGTGGGGTGGTTACAACTTGGTTACAAATAGCGCAGGGGATGAAATATTGCATTTACAATCCTGATGCAAGATGACTGCCTGAAATTGACAGTCATGGCGATGAAAGAATCGCTATTTTTTGTTAAATCAGTTGATGCCGCGACCAGAGTTGCGTTATGTTAGGCAGCCTGATTTTAAAGTCAGGCAATATCTGTCATGTTAATCGTGCTTGGTTCTACTTTAAAAAGATTGTTTTTCAAAAAGCTTTGAGTGAAACAAGAATTTAGTGAAACAAGAATTAAGGTATTACGTTTGGATGTGGATGTGTAAAGCGAACAAACATTTGAAAGAGGTTTTTTTGCTAACAACGACCATGTTGCTGGCATCGCCTGTGTCTGCCGATCTGAAGCTACCTATTCGGCTGACGGATAATCGTATCGTCGATAATGACGACGTGGGCCTCTCCAAGACGCTTGAGCATAACTTCAGTCCTGAAGACCGTGCGCGTTTACGCAAGGCCTTGTCTGATTATGCACGTAATACCGATCCCGATCACCAGCTCATGCTGCAAAAACGCAAGGTGATGCACGACAGTATTTCCCAGCGTTTTAATGAGTGCAACCGCGACAACGATGACTCGCTAGATCGCGAAGAAGCGACACTCTGTTTGCCGCAGGTGGCGCGTCATTTTTCATATGTTGACCTTGATGGTAACGGTGTTATTACCCTGGATGAATTGGAAAATGCGTATGCGCAAATGGTCGAGCGGCAACGTGAAGCTGAAGCCAAAACCCAGTCACAGCAAGCGATTGTGTCAGATTCAGACACAGATAAATCCAAAAATAAATCCAAACCGGCTTCCGCAGTCATTCCCGCCAACAGTACGGTGAATTCCACTGGCAAAGATGCTTCTGTCATCCGTAAGCGCCCTAGTTAAAAACATCCTGGTTAAGTCACTGTTCTGATGCCTCCCTGCATGCCAACTTCAGCCTCGGCGTGTTCACTTTCTCATTTGTGTGTGATCACGGCTTAATCCCGTATGGATATCAGTCAATTATCGTTTGTCTGGTATCGGGGTTTGCAGGACATTTCAGCGACGGCCTGGCAGGCATTAGCCGGTTCTCATCCTATGCTGGATTACCGGTTTTTGCGGGCGTTCGAATTGTCGGCAGCGGTGGATCACGAAACTGGCTGGATTCCCTATCATTTAGCCGTTTTTAATGGTGAGCAACTGCTTGCTGCGGCACCTTGTTATATTAAAACCCATTCGTATGGTGAGTATGTCTTTGACTGGTCGTGGGCGGATGCTTACGAACAGGCGGGTGGCCAATACTATCCCAAACTGATTTCAGCCATTCCGTTTTCGCCCGTTACCGGGCCGCGCATGCTGATTCACCCTGATTATCCAGACTCCATTGCCTTGGCCAAAGCCATGTTGTCGCAGATGCGTGAACTGTGCCAGGCGCATGCTTTATCTGGGCTGCATGTGTTATTCCCTGATGAGCCGTCGGCAGCAGCCTGTGCCGAGGCTGGTGGCTTACGCCGCCATGGTGTGCAGTTTCGTTGGGAAAATCCAGGCTACGCTGATTGGGAGGCTTTTCTTGCTGCGCTTAGTCGCGACAAGCGTAAAAAGATACGCCAGGAGCGCAATAAGGTCGCTCAGCAAGGCGTGCATTGCCGTGTACTCAACGGGCATGAGGTCAGTTCGGCGGAACTCGCCTTGTTTTATCAATGCTACTGCAATACTTATCACCGGCACGGCAGTAGTCCTTATTTATCCTTGGCTTTTTTTGAGTACATTAGTCGTGACCTGCCTGAACAGTTCAGGCTGTTTATCGCTAGCCAGGATGGCGAAGACGTGGCCGCCAGTTTATGTGTGCTGGGGGATGACACATTGTACGGTCGCTATTGGGGCAGCTTGCGCGATATTTCGTGCCTGCACTTCGAGTTGTGTTACTACCAGCCGCAACAATTCTGTATCAGCCACAACGTACGCTATTTTGAAGGTGGCGCCCAAGGCGTACACAAACTGGCGCGCGGTTTCACCCCTTATACGACTTGCTCCTATCACTGGTTAAGTCATGCTGACTTCCACCAGAGCGTTGCGCGCTTTTTGGCCCGCGAAGCCAGTACCATGCAGGACTATGTCGATGAGCTAGAAGAGCGCAGCCCTTATAAGGTTTAATGGACCGCCGATAAGATTTAAGTGTTAAAGCGGCGACTTAAACGATGTGATGGAGGCATCTCTTTGGGCCCCATCTGCCGCGCCGAGCAACGCAGGATTGACGGGAGTTGTCGGCCATCGGCTGTTTGAGTTCCGCAACAAGCCACGTTCTGTGTGGCTTGTCAGGGCGAGTTTCGATGGACGCCCGACAAGCCGAGTAGCGCAAGGAAAAAGCGGAAGCTGGGGTGCATTTCTTTTGGTGACTTATTCTTTGTGCAAGCAAAGAAAAGTCACTCGCCTAGAGGCGAAAGGCAATTCCGCGAGCTGCTACTCACCATCAATCACCAAGGAATCCTTTTCCCATCATAAGCAATAAACTCCCCCGATTGTGCACTGCTCAACCCCTCAATCACCTGGCGCAATCCACGCACACTGGTTTCGGTATCAATCAAGCCATTTGGCCCGCCCATATCTGTACGCACCCAGCCCGGATGCAAGGCTGCAACCTTGATATTAAATTCCCGCAAATCAATAGACAGGCTTTTAACCACCATATTCAATGCGGTTTTGCTACTGCGGTAAATATACTCACCACCGCTGCCGTTGTCTTCCATACTGCCCATTTTACTGGTCATGGCGATGAGTTTCGCCTGGTTGGCGCGGCGAAGTTGCGGTAAAAAGGCTTCGGCGAGGTAGTAGGTGGTCAGCGTATTGACCTGAAATGCGTGCAGCCAGGCTTGTGGATCGGTCTTGCCGAAGGCGCTGTCAGGGTAAGTGCCGGCGTTGCTGATTAGAATATCGATAGTGAGTGCGGACAATTGACCAGCCAGCGCGCGAATGGCACTCACATCGCCCACATCCAGCGCCAATACCTGGATGTTAGTGTGCTTGGCAGCTAGCTGTTGTAGTGCTGTCGCCTTAGCAGGGTCGCGTACGGTGGCGTAAACCTGCTGGCCGCTTTCGGCATATTGCTTGACGTACTCCAGCCCAATACCACGGTTGGCCCCTGTGATCAGAATTGTTTGTGTCGTCATTATTTGCCTCGTTTTCTTCAATCAATTAAATCTGGGATATGATTGAATTTTACGCTGGTTTGTTTGCCAGAGTGGCTATCTTTGCAATTGCAATGGAGTATTGAGTTGATGGGTGTGGGTTATCGTTTGGGACAGGTGAGTGCCTGGATGGCACTGTGTTTTGTTTTACTGGTGACAAAAGCCATGGCGGGCGGGGTGGATGTGAGTAAAAGAATCCCGCTAAGGCCTTCTTTATTAAAGCCCGAAGATGTGGCGGTGATTTATAACGTCAATGATGCGCAGAGCGAAGAAGTCGCCCGTTATTACTTGCAGGCAAGGCAAGTGCCCGCAGAAAACCTGATTGGTGTCGAGTTACCCAGGCATGCTAAAGACGCATTAACCGTGCCGGAGTTTGAGTCTTTAAAAGCACAACTGGATGCCAAGCTGACCAATCAGCAGGTATTGCTCCTGGTGTGGCGCACACCCTTTGCCGTGCAGTGTAACAGCCTGACCAGTGCACTGACCCTGGGGCTGGACTTGAACCAGTGCCGTAAAACCTGTGACCCGGGGCGTGATAGTCCTTACTTTAATAGCTTGTCATTGCGGCCTTGGGCAGATCACCATATCCGCTTGTCCATGCTGCTGCCGATCAGCAATGTAGAGTCAGCCAAAGCCTTGATCGATCGTGGCGTGTTGAGTGAGTTCAGCTTGAATGACGCCGATGGCTACTTTCTCAAAACGCGCGATGTTGCGCGCTCCAAGCCGCGGGAGGCATTCTTTCCGCAGGATGGCATGACTGTTAAATCCAAGAAACTCACTATGCATACCTTGAGCCAGGAGTCGATTGAAAAACAGGGTTCGGTCATGTTTTATTTCACCGGGCAAAAGCAGGTGGATTTCATGTTGACGAATACTTACTTGCCCGGCGCGATTGCCGATCATCTGACCTCCTCTGGGGGCGTACTGGCCAGCTACAATGACCAGATGCCAGCGTCGCGCTGGCTGGATGCTGGGGTGACGGGCAGTTATGGCACGGTGTCCGAGCCCTGTAACTACTGGCAGAAGTTTCCTAATCCGCAAATTGTGATGGCGCATTATCTGTCAGGTGAAACCTTGATTGAGGCTTATTGGAAAAGCGTGAAGTGGCCAATGCAAGGCGTGTTTGTGGGCGAGCCGCTGGCCAAACCCTTCGCAAGAAGCGCCCCGGTCATGGCTGAGTAAGCGGTCTATTTGCTCCTGGGCGGCTGTCATCATCCTGTCATTGCCTGCGCGCAGATGTGTCGTATAATCGCCGACATTGATGTGTTGAGAATAGCTTGTGCAAGATATTCGTTGGAAAGCGTTCTGGAGTCTGCTGTTTTGGGCGTTCTGTTGCCTGATGGTGGGCTGGTTCACCAGTGCAGACACTGCCTGGCTATTGTTTATGGCCGGTGTGCTAGCCTATCTTGCCGGGCATTTGTACTGGACGCACCGCCTGTACCAGTGGGCGCTCAAACCCAGCCTTAACTTCATGCCAAACGGCAAAGGCATCTGGGAGGACATCTTTGCTAATCTGTATCATGAAATGCGCCGCCATTCGCGCAGCCAAAGCCAGCTGAGCAGCACACTTGAGCGGTTGCGTCATGCCACCAGTGCGTTGCCAGATGGTGTGGTGGTACTGAATAACCGTAACGAAATTGAATGGTTTAACGAGCCTGCGATTCAGCGACTGGGCTTAAAGCGGCATCACGATGAAAACCAGCCGATTTATTACTTGTTGCGGCAAGCCGAGTTTGTGACGTATTTGCAGGCCGAAGATTACAGTGAGCCGCTTAAACTCAAATCCTGGCGCAGCCCGGATGTGACGCTGGAATTACAGATTATTCCCTTTGCCAGCAAGCAGCGCTTGCTGATCTGCCGTGATGTGTCTGCCATTGAAAAAACCGAGGTCATGCGCCGCGATTTTATCGCCAATGTATCGCATGAGTTGCGTACGCCACTGACAGTCATCGGCGGTTTTCTCGAAACCATTAGTGATATGCAAGGTGAGGTCTCGCCGGATATCCAGCCTTATTTCGACATGATGCAGTCGCAAACAACGCGCATGCGGCGCATTATTGAAGACTTGCTGACCTTGTCGCGTTTGGAAAATAACGTCACGCTCAAAGATGAAACCGATATTGCCATGCCTGCCTTGCTGCAGCAGTTGCAGAAGGATGCACAGGCCTTGAGCCAGGGCCAGCATACCGTGACGTTGCATATGGAGACGAAAGTTAATCTGCGCGGTAGTTATAACGAACTATTGAGCGCCTTGAGTAACCTGACCAGTAATGCCGTGCGCTATACCCCTGAGCAAGGCAAGATTGATATCTACTGGCAGATGCGCGGCGAGGATGCCGTATTCAGCGTGCAGGATACCGGCATAGGCATTGAGCCGCATCATTTGCCGCGCCTGACTGAACGTTTTTACCGTGTCGACAGCGGCCGCAGTCGTGACACTGGCGGCACCGGCTTAGGGTTGTCCATCGTCAAACATATTTTGCATCACCATCAGGCCAGTTTGCAGATTGAAAGCGAGCCTGGCCATGGCAGTCGTTTCCAGATTGTCTTTCCGGCACAGCGGGTATTGCCTGCATGAGTTTTTCCGGCTGGCGTGTGATGATCTTACTGCTGGCCGGATGCAGCACGACACCGGATGGCGGTTATGTCGATTCGCCTAATGGGCGGCCAGTCCCTGTGCGGCAAGACCGCAATACCTTTCATCAACTGGTTAAAACGGACCTCGATCGCCTGGCCGATATTGAATATAGCGAAAACGTCAGTACCTTGCGCTTGCTCATGCTCAAAATGTACAAGCGCAACCCGGCCGAGGCGCAAAAATCAGGACTGGGGACGCCGGAGCAAATTGCCAGCTATGTGTTTGAGCAGGTCGCTGTGCATCACTGGCAGTTCGATGCCTTGGGTGGTGCGCAAGATACCGCTGCGATTAAACTGGCCCTGAATGCGCAATACAGCGGAGACCGCGTGTTGGCACTGGTGGTTGGCATACAGTCCATGCTGTTTCGTGCCCATGGCAATAAATCGGCTTTTTTCCTCACCGATAGCATAGAGCCGCAGAGTTTGTATAATGCGGCCAGGAATATTGAGATTGCGGTATGGAAGCTGACCAATGCCAAAAATACACAAGGCGAGTTATTGTTGCTCACCAATAGTTTGCCGGGCGAAGTGCAGAATCTCAGTTTTGAGCGGGAATTCAGCAAACTGATCGCCCGGACCGATTTGTTGGCGCTGACACTGGCCGAAAAGTCGCAACGTTTTATTTCGCGCCTGACCCAGAGTATTACCACGGCGCCTTTTCTACCTTTTAGATAAGTTTAATCATGCAACAAGCACTGACCTTACTCAATGGCTTAACACCGGCACAGTTCATGGCGGAATACTGGCAAAAAAAGCCATTATTGATTCGTGGTGCAATGCCGGACTTTCAAGGCTTGCTAGATCCTGAAGAGCTAGCCGGGCTCGCGTGTGATAGTGAAGTGCCCGCCAGGTTAATACAGTTTGATCCCGACCGTGCGCAAACAGGTGATGGCTGGCAAGTCAGGCAAGGGCCATTTGATGACGATGACTTTACGGCATTGCCAGCGCAGCATTGGACGCTGCTGGTACAGGGCATGAATCATGTGTTGCCGGAAGCGCAAGCCTTGCTGTCGCAGTTTAACTTTATCCCAACAGCACGGTTGGATGATGTGATGGTCAGTTACGCGCCTACGGGCGGCGGGGTTGGCCCGCATATTGATAGTTATGACGTTTTCTTGCTGCAAGGCGCAGGCAAGCGTCGCTGGCGCATCAGCCAGCAAACGGACCTACGCTTGATTCCTGAAGCGCCGTTGCGCATCCTCTCGCATTTTGTCAGTGAGCAAGAGTGGGTACTCGAGCCCGGCGATATGCTGTACCTGCCACCCAATGTCGCGCACTGGGGCATCGCCGAAGATGATGACTGCATGACCTACTCCATTGGTTTCCGGGCCCCAGCGGCCAGGGAACTGGCGATCGAGTTCCTGGATGAGTGCCGCCAGAATGGCTTGCCGGATGCCTTGTACCGTGATCCCGACTTGCAACCAGTGGTGGATCCGGCAGAAGTGGACGTCAATATGGTGAATAATGTCGCAGACATGTTGCGTCGCTTGCCCTGGCAAACGGAGCAATTAGGGCCTTTTCTGGCAAAGTATTTTTCTGAGCCCAAGGCATATGTTGTTTTTTCCCCTAATCGTAAACTCAGCCTGGAAAAGTTTTCCCAACGCCTGGCACAACAGGGCGTCGTCATGGATCTGCAGACACAGATGCTGCATTGGCAAGGCCAGTATTTTATCAATGGTGAAAGCGTGCAAGCGCCCGCTGAAGGCGCGCCTTTGTTGAATGCTTTCGCCAATCATCGACAGCTGGAGCCGGCGATATGCCAGGGAGAGACGGTAGTGAGCCTGTTGCCATGGCTGCATGAAATGTATTTGTCAGGCTATGTGCATCTGGCTGAAAACGCGGCTTAATTGCATTGGTAGCAAATGATTTGCGGGTATTTTTGTGAAAAAAACACCTAGATGTGGTTGTCACGCAAAAAAATCCATGTTTTTTAAGAGAATGTGCGTTCTTTTTTTAATGAATTACTGATACAATTTTTTCACTCGGCTGGTTCTGCATCAAGGGGATTGTCCGTACATAATTTTTTGCTCATACATACTAAGGAAATAAAGATGACACGTTCTGCATTGTTGGCTGCATTGTTGGCTCTGGCTTTGACTGCTTGTGGTGAAAAACCAGCTGAAGAAGCGCCTGCTGCTGAGGCACCTGCTGCTGAAGCTCCAGCTGCTGAAGCTCCAGCTGAGGCACCTGCTGCTGAAGCTGCTCCTGCTGAGGCTGCACCTGCTGAAGCTGCTCCTGCTGAAGCTCCAGCTGAAGAAGCTAAGTAATTCAGACTTGAGTAATCTGGTTTTAATTAAGTCTGGTTTATTTAAAATCTAGCATTCACTTAAAATCCAAGCTTACTTAGATGTAGAAAAGCCGACGAAAGTCGGCTTTTTTATTTGTGCTTCAATAATCGCTGAAAGCGATACTTGCCTGTCAGGCCGCGCTTTTGAGTGGGGTTAATTCGTTTGCAATCTGGCAAATGCGGATAAAGTCTTCTGCTACCAATGCGGCACCGCCAATCAGACCGCCATCGACATCCGGCATGCTGAGCAGTTGAGCGGCATTCCCTGGGTTCATGCTGCCGCCATACAATAAGGAAATCTCCTCTGCCACTTGCGCATCAAGCAGTTCAATGTGGCCGCGGATAAAAGACAAAATAGCCTGCGCATGTTGCGGTGTGGCTGCCTTACCCGTGCCGATGGCCCATACCGGTTCATAAGCAATCACGCCTTTTGATAGCGCCTGGATGCCGACATGCGCAATGACCGGGTTCAGTTGACGCACCACCACCAGGTCAGTTTCACCCTGCTCATACTCATCCAGCGTTTCACCGATACACAAGATCGGTGTCAGTCCGGCCTTTAAGGCGGCTTCAAAACGTTCACCACAGCTTTCATCATTGTCGTGGCCACGCTGTCTGCGCTCGGAATGACCAATAATCACATAGGTGCAGCCAAACTCCTTCAGCATGAGCGGTGACACCGAGCCTGTGTAAGCGCCTTTTTCATGGCGGCTCATGTTTTGCCCACCCCAGGCAATATGGCTGTTTTGCAGCACTTGCTGGGCTTGATACAGATAAGGATGTGGTGGGCACACCGCATAGCGGGCGCGGTGATGGCGTGTCTGTTGCAACAGGCTTTGCATGAATTGCTGGTTGTCTGGCAAATTGCCATGCATTTTGCGATTGGCAACCACCAACTTGGGGCGATTTGTCATCACACCGTTTCCTTTAAGGGTTTTCTTTCTATAATGACGGATATTCTACAGAAAACTTGACGTTATGCCCGCATTAGATTTTTCCCTGCAACTTGCCTCAGCTACGGCCGATATTCCTGCTGCGGCGCAATTTAAACGTTGGGTGCGTGCCGCGTTGCGCGTAGAAACCAGCCTGACGATCCGTATTGTTGACGAGGCAGAAGGGCAGCAGTTAAACGCGGCGTATCGCGGCCGCGATTATGCAACCAATGTGCTGACTTTTCCTTTAACCGAGGAACCGATGCTCATGGGCGATATTGTGATTTGTGCGCCCGTCGTTGCCAGGGAGGCACTTGAGCAGGGCAAACCGCTGCTAGCCCATTATGCGCATATGACCGTGCATGGCGTGTTGCATTTGCATGGCTATGATCATGAGGTGGATGCCCAGGCCGAGTTGATGGAGGCGATGGAAATCGCGGTGATGCAAACACTCGGCTTTGCCAATCCTTATGCAGAATAAGCTTTAATCCCAGGCAGCAAATCCGCTACAATCCCTGCATGGAGTTCACTGCCCACAGTCCGGTCAAAATCAAAGGCGAGCCGCTTTCGACGCTGCCGCAGGACCTGTATATTCCGCCGGATGCACTGGAGGTCTATCTGGAGACCTTTGAAGGTCCGCTGGATTTGTTGTTATATCTGATCCGCAAGCACAATCTGGATATTCTGGATATCCCCATGGCTGATCTGACCGTGCAGTACATGACCTATGTCGATAAGATGAAGACGGTGAACCTGGAACTGGCGGCGGAGTATTTATTGATGTCCGCCATGCTGATTGAGATTAAGTCGCGCATGCTGTTACCTAAACCGGCTGAGGTGGCAGAGGAAGAGGATCCGCGTGCGGAACTGGTCAGGCGCTTGATGGAATACGAAGCAATCAAACTGGCGGCACAACGGCTGGATGCGATGCCTAAAGTGGGCCAGGAGATTGATGTGGCGGCAGCTTATTATCAGCAGATCAGCCTGGTAAAACCGCCGGAAGTGAGCCTGGATGATTTGGTCGAGGCCTGGCGTAATGTGCTCAAACGTGCCAAGCTGAATCAACACCACAAGCTGGGGCGTGCCGAGCTTTCTGTGCGTGAGCATATGAGCTTGTTGCTGCGCAGGCTGAGTGCCGTGCAGGTGCTGCGCTTTGATGAGTTGTTCGACCTTGAAACCGACGGGGTGCCCAAGTTGGTGGTCAATTTTCTGGCCATGCTGGAGCTGGCCAAAGAGGGTCTGGTGCGTATTACCCAGCAAGATGCGTTTGGCACCATTTATGTGCAAGCCAATAGTGCGGCTTAGGAAGTAATCTCATGCGTGAACCAGACAGCATTGAAGAGATGAAGCGTATTCTGGAAGTCGCGTTACTGACTTCGCCACAACCGTTGGCACTCGATGATTTGCTCAAATTATTTGCCGGGCGCATGGAGCGCGCGACGCTACGTATGCTGCTGGATGAATTGAAATCGGACTGGGTAGAAAAAACATTGGACCTGGTGCAGGTAGCCAGTGGATATCGCTTTCAGGCCAAAGCCGAATACAGTGAGTATCTGTTGCGTTTGAACCCGGAACGGCAGCCGAAATATTCACGGGCAGTGATGGAGACGCTGGCGATTATTGCCTACAGGCAACCAGTCACGCGCGGCGATATTGAGCAAATTCGTGGCGTGGCTGTAAATCCTAATGTGATTCGCCAACTGCAGGAACGTGACTGGATAGATGTGGTCGGGCAACGTGAAGTGCCGGGCAGGCCTTCGCTGTATGCAACCACTAAACACTTTTTGGATGACTTGAACTTGCGCTCACTGGCAGAGTTGCCGCCTTTTGAAGCATTTGCGCAAACAGAAATCCCGCTGGAGTAAGATTGATCATGCAAGCGTCTCTACTTAAAATCAGAATCAACCACGAAGGCAACACCGCACTCGGGCCAGGCAAGATCGAGCTTTTGCAACATATCGCGCAGCATGGTTCAATCTCCGCGGCCGCCAAACAGATGCGCATGTCTTATCGCCGTGCCTGGGAGTTGGTAGACATGATGAACCGCTGTTTTGACCAGGCAGTAGTGGTGAGTATGGCGGGAGGCTCTCATGGCGGTGGCGCGCAAGTGACCGAGTTTGGCCAGGCGTTGATACTGGCCTATCAGCAGATTTTACAAAAATCGGCGCAAGCCGCCGCGGATGAATTGCATCTGATTACGCAGCATTTGAAGAAAGACTGATTTTTTTAATTATCGTAATGCATATGTGGGTATAACGATGGTAGCATCGCATATGCATGATGAATTGATAACTGGGTGATCGTAATGAAAAAGTGGGTGTGGCTGGGGTTGTGCCTGATCAGCGTGTTGGCGCAGGCGGAAGACAAAAAAATCAAGGTGTTTGCTGCGGCAAGTTTGACCGATGTCATGAACGTGCTGGTCAAGCAATATGGACAGCAAACTGGCGTGCAGGTGGTGCCTGTTTATGGCGGCTCGGGCACCCTGGCCAAACAGCTGGAGCAGGGGGCACCAGGTGACCTGTTTATTTCCGCAGATGAAAAGTGGATGCAATACCTGAAGGATAAGCAATTGGTGCAGGTCGCCACGATCAAGCCATGGCTGGGTAACCGCCTGGTGATGATTACGCCGCAAAACAAGCCGTTAACAATCAAGGCTGACGCCAGTACTGATATTGGCCAGCAAGCCCCTGGCTATTGGTGCACGGGCGATACCTTGTCGGTGCCAGTAGGCATTTATGCCAAGCAGTCACTGACTAACCTGGGGTGGTGGGACAAGCTGAAAACGCGGCTGGTGAGCACGCAGGATGTGCGGGCAACACTGAGCCTGGTTGAGCGTGATGAATGCGATGTGGGCATTGTCTATGCCAGCGATGCGCAATCATCCAGCAAGGTCAAAGTGGCCGGTGAGTTTGCCGAAAACAGTCATGTGCCGATTATCTACCCGATGGCATTATTACCGCAGGCGGCGGCAGAAACCAATGCTTTTTACCATTACCTGCAATCTGCCGAAGCTAAGAAACTGTTGCTCTTTTACGGCTTTAAACCCTTGTTCAACGATTAGTCTGCAAGCTGTTTGTGACTGTTATGTGGTCGTTGTCTCCTGTTGAAATCGACATCGTGCTGTTGTCGCTAAAAGTGGCCGCCTGCTGTGTGCTGGTGTTATTGTTGCCAGCCATCGCCATGGCCTGGCTGCTGGCCAGAAAGCAATTCTGGGGACATGCTGTTGTGGATGCGCTGGTGCACTTGCCCATGGTGTTGCCGCCAGTGGTGCTAGGCTATATGTTACTGGTGTTGCTGGGACGGCGCGGCTGGATTGGCAGTTGGTTGTATGAGCAGTTTCACATACAGCTGACCTTCCACTGGTGGGGGGCGGTGATCGCCTCTGCCGTGATGGCGTTTCCGCTGATGGTGCGTGCTATTCGCCAGGCGCTGATGCAGGTAAATCCTTTATTGGAGCAGGCCGCGCAGACGCTGGGTGCCACCCCCATCAAGACATTCTTTTCAATTACCCTGCCGCTTTCTTATCACGGTGTACTCACTGGCGGTATTCTGGCATTTAGCCGTAGCCTGGGTGAGTTTGGCGCCACCATTACCTTTGCGGGTAACCTCGAAGGTGAAACCCGTACCTTGCCATTGGCGATTTATAGCCTCACCCAGTCGCCCGAAGGGGATGCCGCCGCCCTGCGACTAGTGGTGTTGAGTGTGCTGGTTTCTGTGTTCGCTTTGCTGGCCAGCCAGTGGCTGGAGCGCCGCCTGCTCAGGAGTCAGCGCTGATGTTTACGGTCGATATCCGGATACAGCAGCCTTATGCGGCAAGCACTGCATTTGACCTGCAGGCAAGCTTCGCGCTGGCGCCCGGCCAATGCCTGGGGATCATGGGTGCATCGGGTTCAGGAAAAACAACCTTATTGCATAGTATTGCCGGGCTGTTGATGCCGTCTTCCGGCGTCATTAGCAGTGGTGATCATCTCTGGTTTGATCGTAAGCAGGCGATTCAGTTGCCGCCATGGCAGCGCCCGGTCGGACTGGTGTTCCAGGATGGACGCTTGTTTCCGCATATGAGCGTAGAGCAGAATTTACGCTATGGCATGCCCGCAGGCCTGGCCAGGATCGTGCTGCCCGAGGTGGTGGATGTGCTAGCCATCCAGCCCTTGCTTAAACGCAAGCCCAGCCAGTTGTCTGGTGGGGAAAAGCAGCGGGTAGCCATCGGGCGTGCTTTGTTGCGTCAGCCGTCGGTACTCCTGATGGATGAGCCATTGAGTGGCCTGGATGATCGGCTCAAGCAGCAAGTATTGCCTTATATCAAGCAGGTGATTGCAACGTTTGGTTTGCCAACGCTGTACGTCAGCCATGTGGGGGATGAGGTGGCGGAGGTTGCCGATGAGGTGTTAACGCTGGCGCAAGGAGTCTTGCGCCAGGCCAAATAAAGCTGCTTATAAGGTAAGCAACTTGCTACTTAGTGGTGATGACCACCGGCACCATGTACGTGCTGGTGAGAAATTTCTTCCTGGTTTGCTGAACGCACGCTGGCGATGGTTGCAGTAAACAACAGGCGTTGGCCAGCCCAAGGATGGTTGCCGTCAACCACGACTTTGCCGTCTGCAATGTCAGTGATGGTGTACAAAATTACGTCGCCGGTTTCGTCTTCACCTTCAAACTGCATGCCCACTTTCAGGTCTTTGCTAGGAAATGCACTGGCTGGTTCGATTTGCACCAAGGCATCATCGTATTCGCCAAAAGCATCTTCCGGGTCCAGGCTCACTTCTATCACGTCGCCCACGTTTTTGCCGTGCATGGCTTCTTCCACTTTCGGGAAAATATTGTCATAACCGCCATGCAGATAGGCAACCGGATCCTTGCTTTCTTCCAAGGTGTCGCCATCGCTATTTTGCAGTTTATAGGTCATGGTGACCACGGTGTTCATCGCTACTTGCATGTCTAAAGTCCTAAAGTTCTTTGATAAAACAGTATTCTAAAGGATATTGTCGGCATGTGTCATTCTTGCCGACGATAATATTGTCCGTAAAGTTTGCGCCATTGCCAGGGCGGTATCGGCTGGGCATCTTGCCACAGACCCAAGCCTTGTTGCTGCGCCTGGCGCTGCAACGTATCCAGTTCTAACCGTTTTGAATAGCGCGCGTTAAACCAGGCCATGCCCAGCGCAATTTGTGATTGGCTGGCATCGGTGTTGTTGCAATACAAATGCCCCAGTGTCCTGCCATAGAGATCACGGCCTTGCAGTTGGACGGCAATGCTTGTGTGCTCGCAGAGCTGCTTCAGGTTGCGTCTGGATTGGATGCCGAAAGCTTGCTGCCGTTCAGGTGCGTCGATATCCAGCAGGCGTAAGTGGTAGGTGAGGGTGTTGTCACGAATAATGACGGTGTCGCCATCAATGACGTTGACCAGTACAGGCGCTGCATGAGCGTAAACGCTTGCAATCAGCAAGCTGACTGGCAGCCAAACTTTTATCATGCAATGCTTAATCCAGCAGGCTGGTGTAATTGTCTGGTGTCAGTACGCTGGGAATCGCTTCTGGCAGCAAGTCGGGATAATCTTTACTGAAGTGCAGGCCGCGACTTTCATGGCGGTCAATGGCGCAACGCACAATCAGTTCGGCGACTTGCAGCAAGTTACGCAGTTCGATGAGGTCGTGGCTGACTTTAAAGTTACTGTAGAACTCATGCACTTCGTTCCGCAACATATGGATACGATGCAGGGCGCGGCTCAGGCGTTTGGTGGTGCGCACAATACCGACATAGTTCCACATGAAGCGGCGTAATTCATCCCAGGTATGGGTAATCAGCACCTCTTCGTCGGCATCGGTAACGCGGCTTTCATCCCAGTCAGGCAATGAAATGGTCGGCTGTAAGCCTAGTCTTTCTATATCAATCGCGCAACTTTGGCTAAAGGCCAGGCATTCGAGCAAGGAGTTGCTGGCCAGCCGATTCGCCCCGTGCAGGCCGGTGCAGGCGGTTTCGCCAATTGCATACAGGCAGTCAATATCGGTGCGGCCATGCATATCGGTCATTACGCCGCCACAGGTGTAGTGCGCAGCTGGTACCACCGGAATCGGTTGTTTGCTGATATCAATGCCCAATTGCAGGCAGCGCTGATAAATGTTGGGGAAGTGCGATTGAATAAACTCGACTGGTTTGTGGCTGATATCCAGGTAGACGCAATCCAGGCCGCGTTTTTTCATTTCAAAGTCGATGGCGCGCGCCACTACATCACGTGGTGCCAACTCGGCGCGTTCGTCATGCCAGGGCATAAAGCGCGTGCCATCAGGCAACAGCAATAAGCCACCTTCACCACGCAATACTTCTGAAATCAAAAAGGATTTTGCATGTGGGTGATAAAGGCAGGTTGGGTGAAATTGCACGAACTCCATATTCGCCACGCGGCACCCCGCACGCCAGGCCATGGCGATACCGTCGCCGGTGCTGATGTCCGGGTTGGTGGTGTACAAATATACTTTACCTGCGCCGCCCGTAGCGGTGACAGTGTATTGCGCAGAAAGCGTAATCACTTTGCCAGTCTGGTTATTGAGCACATAAGCCCCCAGGCAGCGGTTAGGGCCATCGCTGGCTGTTTGTTTGAACAGTTTGTGCGTGGTGATCAGATCGACCGCGATATGGTGTTCTAGAATAGTGATGTTCGGATGCTCGCGTACGCGATCTGTGAGTGTGGTTTGTACCGCCTGGCCGGTCGCATCAGCGACATGTACCACGCGCCGGTGGCTGTGACCGCCTTCGCGGGTCAGGTGTAAACGGTCATCGTCCGCTTCGCGGGTGAAATTCACGCCTTGCTGCAATAGCCACTCAATGCTGGCGCGGCCATTGGTCACCACCATGCGCGTCACTTCGCTGTCACACAGTCCGGCGCCTGCATCCAGGGTGTCTTTAATATGGGCTTCTATGGAGTCTTCGCTGTTGTGTACAGCAGCAATGCCGCCTTGTGCCCAGTTGCTGGCACTCAGGGTGAGCTCGCGCTTGCTTAAGATGCATACCCGGTGTTGATCAGCCAATCGTAACGCCAGCGATTGCCCCGCCAGCCCGCTGCCAATAATCAGGATATCAAACACTTTATTCATATTGTTTTGAGATCAATGGAACTTTGGAAGGGAGTGCAGGGTCACATAATTGTCTGTATTGCGTGTTGCAGTGGCAGGCAAAAATAAGGGATGAGGCGATGTTACACACAGCAAATTTAGAGGCGTTAACGCGCACCGGGTTCGTCGAAAATAACACAAAAGCGTATACTACTCCCAATCATAAAATTACCCAAGGGAGTCATCGCGATATGACTGTTCAGGCGGCGAACGCCAAACAGCAAGAGAATAAAGAGTTTGACCAGATGCTGGTTGAACGTGCTCAACAAGGCGATAAACGTGCCTTTGGATTGTTGGTTGAAAAATACCATCGTAAACTCGGCCGCTTGTTGTCGCGCATGATCCGTGACCAGGCCGAGGTAGAAGACGTGGTGCAGGAGTCGTTTATCAAGGCGTATCGTGCATTGCACAGCTTTCGCGGTGATAGCGCGTTTTACACCTGGTTGTACCGGATTGGTATTAACACGGCCAAAAATTACCTGGTTTCTTTGGGGCGCAAGCCGCAGGTGATGCAGGATGTGGAAATCGAAGATGTAGAAAACTTCGATGAAGGCGATGACATGCGGACGATGGAGACGCCTGAAACTTCGCTGATGACAAAAGAAATTGCGCAAACAGTGAACGATGCGATTGCCGCATTGCCTGAAGAGTTACGCACCGCGATTACTTTGCGCGAGTTGGAAGGCTTGAGTTATGAAGACATTGCCAACGTGATGCAATGTCCTATCGGTACAGTACGTTCACGTATTTTTCGGGCGCGCGAAACGATTGCGGCGAAGTTGAGACCATTGTTGGATACGCCTCAGCATAAACGTTGGTAATCGCGCGATATTTGCTATAAAACGGTAGTGGGTGTGTAGGTGTTATGACAAATTTTTTGTTAAATGCTAACATAAAAACATTGATTGACTTGGGGTTATTATGAAGCAGCAATTATCTGCATTGGTCGACGGTGAAGTCGATGTTGAACGCTGTGAACATATTTTTCTCGCAGCCAAATCTACGGGTGACGTTGCCCTGGCCTGGCGTGACTATCATGTGATTCGCGATGTAATCCGTGAAGAGTGCTGGGTGGAGTCTGATATGACCAGCCGCATCATGGCGCAGCTTGATGATGAACCCACCATGCTGGCGCCGCAAGCCGTCACCGTGTCTGAAAAAGTGACCCATATCCGTCCGCGTTTCAGTAAATATAGCTGGTCAATCGCCGCTTCCGTGGCTGCCGCTTTCTTTGTCGGCATGTTCGTGTTGAATCAGCCGGAAGTGGCTGCACCGACGCAAATTGCTGACAATGACACAGATCAATATGTCGTCGCGCATCACAACTATGCACCTAATAGTGCAACGTATTACATGCACAATGTAGCTTATAACGCTGGCGAATAACTTTACTGTCGTTACTCCGTATGTCACCTAAGTTTGATTTCCTTCGGGCGTTTGATTTCCGTCGAGCGCTCTTGCCTGCCTTGTGTCTGGCTGCCGTCAGCCAGGCTGCTTTTGCCGAAGAGGATCTCTGGGCAACCATGCAGAAAACCGCTTCTGCCGCCCGCGAGTTAAATTATCAGGGTCTGTTTGTTTATCACAACGGCGCGATGATACGCTCGGTGCAGATTACCCATATTTATGAAGGCGGGCGCGAGTTCACCCGCAATGTAGTGCTGGACGGGCGGCCGCGCGAAGTCTTCAGTGAAGGCGATGATATCGTCATCTTCAATGCCAAAAATGACAAAGTCGTGATTGAAAAACGGCGCGGTCAAAACCTGTTTCCGGCCATGTTGCCCACACAGTTATATCCCCTCAAGCAAAATTACAAACTGAAGTTTGTTGGCCAGGAGCGCATTGCCGGGCGGTTGGCGCAAGTGATCGATATGGTACCGAATGACAACCTGCGTTATCAGTATCGGATCTGGTCAGATGCTGAATATGGCTTGTTGCTCAAAATGAGCATGCTCGATATGCAAGGCCATACGCTGGAACAGATTGGTTTTAACCAGGTGGCGATGCTGCACACCAAGGACCTTGACTGGTTTCAGCCCAAAATCGATGCGACCAAACCTTATGTAATGGATGACACCACCGATTTGACACACACGGTAGATAATCTGGTTGTGGCTAATTTGCCCGCTGGCTACAAAAAAGTGGATCAAATCCAGTTGAAAGTGCCGGGCAGGACTGCGCCTGTGCAGCAATTGATTTTCTCAGATGGTCTGGCATCCGTATCGCTATTTGTGGAGCCGATGGTCAAAGGCATGCAGCCGCGTGTTGGCAAGAAAACCATGGGATCGACCAATGTCTATGCGCATGTGTTAAATGGCTACCAGTTGGTGGTCGTGGGCGAAGTGCCTGCGCAAACGGTTGAGCAAATCGCTCAACAGGTGACGTTTAAAAAATAATTTCATGCCTGGTCAATGGTTCAATTGCAAAGATTGATCGTTCTCAGGCCTCATAACATGGTGTGCAACCGATCTCCCCACAACTTGTATTTCTCTGCAGCGTCGCCATGTAATGAGGGTGACGCTTTCCAGTGTCAATATTCCCATGCTGTGTTTCACGGCATGGCGTAAAAGATTTTTTTAATCATTAAATGGTAGGAATAATCATGATGAAACGATGGATTTCTGGCGTGATGTTAGCGTGTGCGGTCACGATCGCCATGCCAGTGGTGGCCGTAGAGGCCAAAGACTTGCCTGATTTTACTGAGCTGGCAGAAAAACAAGGGCCGGCGGTGGTCAATATCAGCATTACTTCTGTGGTGCATGGTGGCAATATTGGCTTCCCTGGTATGCCGAATGACGAAAACCTGCAAGAGTTTTTGCGTCGCTTTGGGATCCCCGGGATGCCTGGCGGGCAAGGCCAAGATGGTGGTCAGGACTATAAAACGCAGTCCTTGGGTTCTGGTTTTATTATCAGTGCCGATGGGTATATTCTCACCAACGCGCATGTGGTGAATGAGGCCGATGAGGTGTTGGTCAAGTTGTATGACAAACGTGAATTCAAGGCGAAAATCATCGGTGCGGATAAGCGTACCGATGTGGCGCTGATTAAAATTGAAGCGACTGGCTTGCCTAAAGTGACCGTCGGTGACCCGAACGCATTGAAAGTCGGTGAGTGGGTGGCGGCCATTGGTTCGCCGTTCGGCCTTGAAAACACCATGACCGCCGGTATTGTGAGTGCCAAAGGCCGCGCATTGCCACAAGAAAACTATGTGCCGTTTATTCAAACTGACGTCGCGATCAACCCGGGTAACTCCGGTGGCCCGCTGTTTAACCTGCGTGGCGAAGTGGTGGGCGTGAACTCGCAGATTTATAGTAAAAGCGGCGGTTCCATGGGCTTGTCTTTCAGTATCCCGATTGATGTCGCCATTGATATTTCCAATCAGCTCAAGGCCACTGGCCGCATTGCACGTGGCTGGTTGGGTATCGGTATTCAGGAAGTGACCAAAGACCTGGCTGACTCGTTCGGCCTCAAGCAAACCAGCGGTGCGTTGATTGCAGGCATTGAGAAAAACAGCCCGGCGGATAAGGGCGGTTTGGAAGCCGGCGATATCATCCTTAAGTTTGATGGTAAGCCAATTGTGACTTCGAGTGATTTGCCACGTGTGGTGGCCACTACCAAGCCGGGTAAAGTGGTGCCAGTAGAAATTGTGCGCAAAGGTGCCAACAAAACGCTGCAATTGGGCGTTGGCGAAATGCCTAGCGAGCAACCTGAGGTGGCAGCGTCCAGCAAAGAGCCGGTCAAGCCAGAGGCGAATAAAATTGGCCTGACCTTGCGTGAGCTCACTGCATTGCAGAAGAAAAAACTCAATGGTAAAAATGGCTTGCTGGTGATTGAGAGCGGCGGTGCAGCCGCGCAAGCCGGTATCCGTCGTGGTGATGTAATTCTTGGCTTGAATAACAATGAAAGCCAAAGTGTGGATGCGTTTAACAAGCAGATTAATGCTGTAGCTGCCGGTAAAACAGTGGCGGTATTGGTGCAGCGTGGTGAAAACACCTTGTACGTGCCGATTAAAATCAAGTAAGGGCTGTGGTGATGTTGCAAAAAGACAGGACAGCCTGTCTTTTTGTTTTTTTAAAGGTCGAGATCAGCGTTGCCTGCCTGGGCCTGGGCGGAAAATAAATCACTGATATTCATGCATTTGTTGTAAAATGCACCCCATTTGAAAGGCGCTTCAAGCGCCTTTCTTGCTTGTAAATAACGCATAACTGAACATGAAAAATATTCGTAATTTTTCGATCATTGCCCATATTGACCACGGCAAATCGACACTGGCAGACCGCATTATTCAATTATGCGGTGGCTTGGAGGCGCGCGAAATGGAAGCGCAAGTGCTCGATAGCATGGACATCGAACGTGAGCGTGGCATTACTATCAAGGCGCAAACCGCAGCCTTGCAATACAAAGCCAATAACGGTGAAATTTATCAGCTCAACCTGATTGATACGCCCGGCCACGTCGACTTTAGCTACGAAGTGAGTCGCTCGCTGTCCGCCTGTGAAGGCGCGTTGCTGGTGGTCGATGCCTCGCAAGGCGTAGAGGCGCAAAGTGTGGCCAACTGCTACACCGCCATTGATCTGGGTGTCGAAGTGACGCCTATCCTCAACAAGATTGACTTACCCTCCGCGGATCCGGCGCGTGTCTCGCAAGAAATTGAAGATGTGATTGGCGTCGATGCCACCGATGCCGTGCGTTGTTCAGCCAAAACAGGCGAAGGCGTGCGCGATGTGCTGGAAGAAGTGGTCGCTAAAGTGCCACCGCCAGTCGGTGATATTGATGCACCGTTGAAAGCCCTGGTGATTGACGCCTGGTTTGATAACTATGTGGGCGTGGTCATGCTGGTGCGCGTCGTGGATGGTTCGTTAAAGGCCAAAGAAAAGATCCGCTTGATGGCGACCGGCGCTGAGTATTTGTGTGAACAAGTCGGTGTGTTTACGCCAAAATCGGTACAGCGCACGCAATTAAGCGCCGGTGAAGTAGGCTTTATTATCGCTGGCATTAAAGAGCTGGCTGCGGCCAAGGTTGGTGACACGGTAACCTTAGCTGGTAAGCCTGCAGCAGCGCCATTGCCTGGCTTTAAAGAAGTGAAGCCACAGGTGTTTGCGGGTTTGTATCCGGTGGAGTCCAACCAGTTTGAATCCTTGCGTACCGCACTGGAAAAGCTGAGTTTGAATGACTCCAGCTTGCAGTTTGAGCCGGAAAACTCGACTGCGCTGGGTTTTGGCTTCCGCTGCGGCTTTTTGGGTTTGCTGCATATGGAAATCGTACAGGAGCGCCTGGAGCGCGAGTACGACATGGATTTGATTACCACTGCACCTACAGTGATTTATGAGCTGTTACTTAGAAGTGGTGAAGTAGTACAAATCGAAAACCCGTCACGTTTACCTGAGCCTTCCCGGGTTGAAGAAATTCGTGAGCCCATGATTGTGGTGAACTTGCTGATGCCACAAGACTATGTTGGCCCAGTGATGACCTTGTGTAATAACAAGCGCGGTATCCAGCGCAATATGCAATACATGGGCCGCCAGGTCATGTTGAGCTACGAGATGCCGTTGAATGAGGTGGTGCTGGATTTCTTTGATAAGCTGAAGTCAGTCTCACGTGGCTATGCCTCCATGGATTATGAGTTTCTTGAGTTCCGCGCTGCGGACCTGGTCAAACTGGATATTATGGTCAACGGCGAGCGTGTCGATGCATTAAGCCTGATTGTGCACCGCGCCAATAGCTTGTATCGCGGCCGTGAACTGGTGTCTAAAATGCGCGAATTAATTCCACGCCAGATGTTTGATATTGCGATTCAGGCGTCGATTGGTGCCAATATTATTGCGCGTGAAACGGTGAAGGCCATGCGTAAAAACGTGATTGCCAAATGTTATGGTGGTGATATCACGCGTAAGCGCAAGTTGCTGGAAAAACAAAAAGAAGGTAAAAAGCGTATGAAGCAGGTGGGTAACGTGGAAATTCCACAAGAAGCCTTCCTTGCCATCTTGCGTGTAGAAGATAAATAGTCACTTTTAGTGCAATAGCTTACTCAGGAAACAAGCATGTATTTTGCAATCTTTATGTTGGTGATTTTGCTGGTCTCAGGCGTGATCTGGCTGCTGGATATTCTGGTCTTGCGCAAACAACGCCAGGCGGGTGCATTGGGCGATGTCGCCGACCCATGGTATGTGGAATACAGTAAAAGCTTTTTCCCGGTGATTTTGCTGGTATTTATGGTGCGCTCGTTTGTGGTCGAACCATTCAAGATTCCATCCGGTTCCATGATGCCAACCCTGCTGGCAGGCGATTACATCCTGGTCAACAAATTCACTTACGGTTTGCGCGTGCCTATTATCAATAACGTGTTTTACCCGGTGAGTCTGCCCAAGCGTGGTGATGTATTTGTGTTTCATTACCCGCCTGACACTTCGATTGACTACATCAAGCGTGTAGTGGGTTTGCCAGGCGACAAAATCCAGTATCGCGACAAGCAGTTAACAATTAATGGCAAAGTGATTAATCTTGATTTTGTGCAACCATATCAATATGCACTCAATGTGAATGACGAAAGCGGCAATGCGCGCGCGGTGGATGTGACTGCGTCACGCTTGAGCGAGCAGTTGGGCGACGTCAAGCATGATGTGTTGATTCATGACATCATGAACCAGTATAGCCCTGGTAGCGCGGGTGACCGCCTGATGCAGGGAGAAACGATTACTGTGCCGGCAGGTGAGTATTTCGCCATGGGTGATAACCGTGATAACAGCTCAGATAGCCGCGTGTGGGGCTTTGTCGCAGAAAAACATCTGGTCGGCCGCGCATTCTTTATTTGGTTTAATTTTGACCAATGGCGCCGTATCGGGCAAAGTATTGGTTAAGTGCACGGCGAGCCGTGTGGAAAAAGACATCTTCTTGAGGGATAGCACAATGAATGACTCAAAGAGCGCTCACCAACACGGCATCGGTTTGATCGGCTTTTTGCTGATTCTGACCGCATTTGGCATCCTGGGCACGGTAGCCCTCAAGGCCTTGCCTGCTTACATGGAGTACTATTCTATCCAGGCCACGGTGAACCGCATTGCGCACGACCCTTTATTGCAAAATGACAGCGATGTGCGCACCGCGTTTGATCGTCAGATGCAAGTGGACAGTATCCATGACGTGACTGGTCGCGATTTGGACATCAGCGGTGGCGTTGTCGCCATGCGCTACCAGAAAAAAATTGCACTGACAGACACTATGACCTTGTTGATCGACTTTGATGCTGCCAGCAAACCTTAATGGCTGGCTTGATCGCACTTAAATGAACGCATTCCCGGTATTACAAACCAGAATTAGCTACAGCTTTACGCAGCCTGCCTTACTGCAACAAGCGCTCACCCATCGCAGTTTTTCTGCCACCAATAACGAGCGCTTGGAATTCTTAGGCGATAGCGTGCTCAACTTTATTATTGCGCACCAGTTGTTTAATTTATTTCCAAATTTGCCCGAGGGCGATTTAAGCCGTTTGCGCGCAAAGCTGGTGCGCGAGGCCAGCCTGGCTGAAATTGCCGCCGACCTGCATTTGGGTGACGCACTCAAGTTAGGCGAAGGTGAGCTTAAAAGCGCCGGTTGGCGCCGCCCCTCGATTCTGGCTGATGCGCTGGAGGCGATTGTCGGTGCGGTTTACCTGGATGGCGGCTTTGAGGCTGCCCAGCAAGTGGTCGCATTGCTGTATCGCGACAAGCTGCAAACCATAGATCCCAAGGCGATTGATAAAGACGCCAAATCGCAATTACAAGAATATCTGCAAAGCAAGAAAATGGATCTGCCGGAGTATCAGGTAGTTTCTATCGAAGGCGAGGCGCATGCGCAAAGCTTCACCGTGCAGTGTTTTATTAAAAAACTCAAGCTGACCACCACCGGGGTGGGCACCAGCCGCCGTGTGGCGGAGCAACAAGCGGCCAAATTGGCCATGGACGAGATTCAATCATGACAGAAGACATTACCCCCGCTGCAGACGATTTTCGTTGTGGTACCGTTGCCATCGTTGGTCGCCCCAATGTCGGTAAATCCACACTGCTAAATCATATTTTAGGCATGAAGCTGGCGATTACTTCGCGTAAGGCGCAGACCACGCGCCATCGCCTGCTGGGCATTCATACCACAGACGATACCCAGTTCCTGTTTGTGGATACGCCTGGCTTTCAGCAAAAACATATCAACGCGCTCAATAAAACACTTAACAAAACCGTCACCCAGGTGCTGACCGAAGTCGACGTCGTGCTGTTTGTAATTGAGCCGATGAAATTGGGCGAAGCCGATGAAATCGTGCTCAAGCTGCTGCCAAAGAACAAACCGGTGTTGCTGGTCGTCAACAAGGCAGACCTGATGGGCGATAAAGGTAATTTATTGCCCTTGATTCAGGACTTTGACCTGCTGTTTGATTTCGCAGGCATTATTCCGGTCAGTGCCAAAAAGAGCCTGTATCTGGATGAATTACTGTCCGCGGTGCGCGAGCATTTGCCTGAGCAGCCAGCGATGTATGCCGAAGATGAGCTCACCGATAAAAATGAGCGCTTTCTGGCGGCCGAACTGGTCCGTGAAAAAATCTTCCGCCTGCTGGGTGACGAAGTGCCTTACTCGGTGACGGTAGAAATCGAAAAGTTTGAAACCGTCAAAAACCTGCGCCGTATTTTTGCCGCCATTATTGTCGACAAAGACAGCCAGAAGCCGATGATCATTGGCAAAGGCGGCGAAAAGCTCAAGCAAATTTCTACCGAAGCGCGTCAGGATATGGAGAAGCTGTTTGGTTCCAAAGTCTACCTGGAAACCTGGGTCAAGGTGAAGGGCGGCTGGGCCGATGATGCGCGTGCATTGAAGAGCCTGGGTTTCTAGTAACACTTGATTCTACTGGCATCAACATATGGCAGTAAAACCTCCCGATTCCGGAAGCCACAAGCAATCTCAGCAACCGGTTTTTATTCTTCACACCTATCCCTTTAAAGAAACCAGTCTCGTGGTTGAAATGTTCAGCCGCGACCTGGGGCGCATTGCGGCCGTGGCGAAAGGCGCACGGCGCCCACTCTCGGCCATGCGCGGCATGCTGCAATCTTTTCAGCAACTGGCCGGTACCTGGTCAGGTAAAAACGAACTCAAAACGCTACATGAATTAGAGTGGATGACAGGCCTGACCCTCCTCAGAGGCGATGCCCTGATGTGTGGTTTTTACATGAATGAACTGCTATTGCGCCTGTTGCCTCGCGATGACGCCCATGCACAGTTGTTTGAATATTACGCACAAACCATACAGTTACTCTCTACCTTGCAACAAGATGCCGGGAATGGCCAACTGGCCGAAATCCTGCGCCGGTTTGAACTCAAGATGTTGCAGGAGCTTGGCTATGCCGTACCGCTCACCCATGACGAAAACGGTGAAATTATCCATGCGGACGAAACCTATCGCTTCGAAGCCGATTATGGTGCTTGCTCACCTTCAGCCACCAGGAATGGTTTACTGATTCAGGGCGCTACCCTGCTGGAAATGTCGCGCGGCAATTATAGTCACGCGACGACACAGTCACAAAGCAAGCAATTGATGCGCTATTTGTTGCAGCATTATTTGGGTGAGAAGCCTTTGCATACCAGGCAGTTATTGGTGGATTTGCAGGGGTTTTAGTTTGTTTACGTGATGTATTCTTTTCGCCTTTAGGCGAGTCACTTTCTGGTGCTTGTCCCCCAGAAAGTAACCAAAGAGGAAGACACCCAGCCATCACGGCCTTCGGCTTCCTTGCGTTGCTCAACAAAGTGGGCGGCCATCGAAACTCGCCCTAGCGGCTTGCACAACCCGCAAGCCACCGCGGAACTCGAACAGCCGATGGCCGAAAGCCCCCACTTTGTCTCCGCTACTCAGCGTGATGGGATGGGATTTGTCTCGCCAAACAACCATTAGTGAAAGTTTAACGGAAGCATAATTCTTCTGTTTTATTGATAACAACCAAGAATGGTTGCAGTCACTTGGTTTTCGGGGTCCCCATCTGCCGCGCCGAGTAGCGCAGGCAAAATAAGGTGAAGGGAGCGACTGTTCGAATCCCGCAGTAGCTCACGTTCTGTGTGAGCTACCAGGTTGAGTTTCGTGACCGCTTATTTTGGCGAGCAACGCAGGAAACAAGCGGAAGCTGGGGTGCACTTTCTTTTGGTTACTTGTTCTTTGTGCAAGCAAAGAAAAGTAACTCGCCGAAAGGCGAAATCAAACATACTCCTAAGTACATAGATATCTATATCTTTCTATTTTTCGCATGATTAATTTGGTTTACCATAATCAACAGTTAAAATGTTGTCATTCACCCAATTACAAAGAGAACTATGTTAAAACTAGGCGTCAATATTGACCACGTCGCAACGATTCGTCAGGCGCGTGGCACCAAATATCCAAGCGTTGTGCAGGCCGCACTGCGCGCTGAGCAGTCTGGTGCAGACAGCATTACCTTGCATTTGCGCGAAGATCGTCGCCATATGCAGGATGCGGATATTTTTGCTTTACGCCCTTTGCTGCAAACTAAAATGAACCTCGAATGTGCGGTCACTAGCGAAATGATCGATATCGCCATTCAGGTCAACCCGCAAGACGTTTGCCTGGTGCCTGAGCGCCGCGAAGAGCGCACGACCGAAGGCGGTTTGGATGTGCTCACACATTACGCCAAAGTGGAGCATGCGGTGAAAAAACTGTCTGATCAAGGCATACGTGTGTCACTGTTTATCGCGCCAGATCTGGCGCAGATTGATGCGGCTGCTAAAATGGGCGCGCCGGTGATTGAGTTGCATACCGGTACTTTTGCCGATGCTGACACAGAAAAAGATCAGTTGGATGAACTGGAGAAAATCGACGCCGCGCTCAAACATGCGAAAGCCGCGGGTCTGGTCGTGAATGCTGGTCATGGCTTGCATTATCATAATGTGCATCATATTGCGCGTTTGCCAGGCTTTGAGGAACTCAATATTGGTCATGCCATTGTGGCGCATGCCCTGTTTGTGGGGTGGGATAATGCGGTGCGTGAAATGAAGGCGCTGATGAAAGAGTTTTCTTCGCGATGAGCATCTCTCAAAATTGCCCTCATTGCGGTAACACCTTATTTGTTACTAAAAGCATGACACTGAATTGGTTTCAGGTGTGTTTAGCTTTAATAGTGTCTTGTGTCGTGTTTTACCTCTTAAAGGCGGTTTTGGGCGCAGATGTCTGGAACGGGAATGCTAAGTCTGGACGATTCTTGGCCTGCATTATATTAGGGGCGATTGGCTTAGTAGGTTTGATTTTTGCGAAGGGTGTGAATAAGCGCAGGTTTCTTGTTTCATCGTGCACACGTTGTGATTATGTAGACAAGAGAGAAATGTTGGAACTTCAGGAAAAGCAGAAATGATTTACGGCATAGGCACAGATATTGTCGAAGTTGAGCGGATCGAGGCGTCACTCGATCAGTTCGGTGACAGCTTTGCCAAACGCATTCTGGCACCTAGTGAGTGGTCTGATTATGAAGCGAGTAAACTCAAGGCACGTTTTCTTGCTAAACGCTTTGCCGCAAAAGAAGCTTTTGCCAAGGCGATAGGTACCGGCATTCGCGGCGATGTCAGCTTTCAGAATATTGCAGTCACCCACGATGCGCTAGGTCGTCCCTTGTTGCAACTGTCATCAACACTGCAGGCCTTTCTCAAACAACACCATATTTATCAGTCGCATATCAGCATCAGTGATGAAAAAAAACTGGCACTGGCTTATGTCGTGCTGGAAACGACCCAAACAGCATGACAGCCGATCAGTTAGTGGATAGCCAGCGCCGTTTTAGCGGCGTGCGTCGCTTATATGGCGAGCAGGGTTTGATCAATTTGCAGCAAGCGCATGTGCTGGTCATTGGCATTGGTGGTGTGGGGTCGTGGACGGTAGAAGCCCTGGCGCGCAATGCGGTGGGCAAGTTGACCTTGGTGGATCTGGATAATATTGCCGAGTCGAACATCAACCGCCAGATTCATGCGCTGGAGGATACGCTGGGCAAGGCCAAAGTGACGGCCATGCGTGAGCGCATTGCGGCGATTAATCCATTGTGTGAGGTGCTTGAAGTTGAGGATTTTGTGACACCTGAAAACCTCGCTTCACTGTTGGTTGATGCACCGGATATGGTGGTGGACTGCATGGATGATACCAAGGCCAAAATCGCCCTGGCGGCATATTGCAAGCAGCAGCAATTGCCGTTGATCATGGTCGGTAGTGCAGGTGGCAAGCTCGATGCGACGCGTATCCGCCTGGCTGACCTGGCGCATGTGCAGGGCGATCGCATGCTGGCGAAGGTCCGCAACCAGTTACGTCGGGATTATGGTTTCCCCAAGGCTTCTGATCACAAGAAATCGGCCAAATTCGGCATTGTTGCCGTGTACTCAGATGAGCCGGTCGAGCGACCTGAAGAGGCTTGTGAAACATCGACAGCAGGACTGACAGGCCTCAACTGCGCAGGTTACGGTTCCAGTATTTGCGTGACGGCCACCGCTGGTTTTGTGGCGGCACAACAGGCCATTCAGCAATTGATCACGCTTTAACACTCGCAGTTTATAAGCATAGGCTTGGCCCACCGCAAGCAAATCAGGTTGAACAATGTGGGAATAGCAGCGTCTACTTTAAAAAGTCAGGCATAAACATTGCATGTTTGCAGGTATCAATCGCACGGAGGTCGTCCGTACTCACTTTAAATACGCTAGTTTTCAGCCTGTCATCATGACTTCAAGCCCTGGCGCTATCAGTTACAGTGTCATATGGCCCAAGTACGCTTAATCCATCAAAGGTGATTGCCATGCAATTGGATGTGTTTTTAAAGAAGATTTCTATCAACCATGCCTTGAATGTGCTGATCTGGCATATTGCCGAGGCGGGGATTGAAATTGCTGCGCTGATCAAGCAAGGGGCATTGGAAGGGGTCACGGAAAAAATGACCAGCACCAATGTGCAAGGCGAAACACAGATGCAGCTGGACATTCGTAGCCACGAGGTGGCCGCGGCACACCTGCGCGCTTCGGCAGTGGTGGCTGGCGTATTGTCAGAAGAAGTAGATGCGCCGGTCTTGTTTGAAACGCTGGATGCACCGTTTCTGGTCAGCATGGATCCTTTGGATGGCTCTTCTAACCTGGCGATTAATGGCGTCGTCGGCAGTATTTTCTCGGTCATTCCTAATATCGGCGTGGCCACGCTGGGTGATCAGGCCTTTTTGCAGCCAGGGCAAGATCAGCGTGCCGCGGCCTATATCATGTATGGCCCGGCCACTTTGCTGGTACTCACCATTGGCCAGGGCACACATGTGTTTACGCTGGATCAGCACAGCCAGTCGTTTGTATTAACGCAACAAACTGTACAGATTGGTGAGGAAACCTCAGAATTTGCCATTAACGCCAGCAATCAGCGCTATTGGCAACCCGCTGTACAGCGCTATATTACTGAATGCCTGCAAGGCAGTGAGGGGCCGCGTGGGCGTGACTTTAATATGCGCTGGTGTGCCAGTATGGTGATGGATGTACACCGTATTCTGACGCGCGGTGGCGTGTTTCTGTATCCGCGCGATAGCAAGCAGCCGGTCAAAGCGGGCCGCTTAAGATTATTGTATGAGGCTAACCCTATGAGTTTGCTGGTGACACAGGCTGGTGGGGCAAGCATAGACGGTCTGGAAGACGTGCTGGCCCTTCAGCCGACGGCATGTCATCAGCGTGTGCCAGTATTGTTAGGCGCTAAACAGGAAATCCAGCGCTTGCGTGATTACCATCAGCAAGCTTCACAATAAAAGGAGTATGACATGGCATTGATTTCGCTCAGGCAACTACTCGACCACGCCGCAGAACACAGCTATGGCCTGCCTGCATTTAATATTAACAATATGGAGCAGATTCTCTCCATTATGAAGGCGGCCGACGAAGTCGACAGTCCGGTCATTTTGCAAGCTTCGGCAGGGGCCCGCGGCTATGCCGGAGAGTCTTTTCTACGCAAAATGGTTGAAGCCGCGATTGAGCAATATCCGCATATTCCGATCTGCATGCACCAGGACCATGGCGCGTCGCCCAAGGTCTGCCAGATGGCCATTCGCAGTGGCTTTTCTAGTGTGATGATGGATGGCTCGCTTAAAGAAGATGGCAAAACGCCTGCGAGTTATGAATACAACGTTGAAGTGACGCGACGTGTGGTCGAGTTTGCGCATGCGGTTGGCGTGTCGGTTGAGGGCGAGCTGGGCGTGCTGGGCTCATTGGAAACCGGTATGGCAGGCGAAGAAGATGGCGTTGGTGCCGAAGGTAAACTGGATGAGTCACAATTGCTGACTGATCCGGATGAAGCGGCTGCGTTTGTTGAAGCGACCAAAGTCGATGCACTGGCCATTGCCATTGGTACCAGCCATGGTGCTTATAAATTCACACGACCACCTTCAGACGATACGCTGTCGATTGAACGTATTCGCGAAATCCATGCCAAAATCCCTAACACGCATCTGGTGATGCATGGTTCGTCCAGTGTGCCGCAATCCTTGCTGGAACAAATTCGGCATTATGGCGGCAATATCAAGGAAACCTATGGCGTGCCGGTGTCACAGATTGTAGAAGGCATTAAAAATGGCGTGCGTAAGGTTAATATTGATACTGATATCCGCTTGGCGATGACGGCGGCGATTCGTGCCTATATGGTCGAGCATCCTGAGGAGTTCGATCCACGCAAATATTTCAAAGAAGCGACCACGGCAGCACAGCATTTGTGTAAAGAACGCTTTGAGGCCTTTGGTAGTGCCGGACAAGCGAGTAAGATAAAGGTAATTACACTGGAAAAAATGGCAGCCATTTACTAGCTGCATGACATGACCGTGAGTGAAATAGCCTAAAAAAAGCAATTATAAATTGAGGGGGCATGAGTAAAGGAATCCCATCATGCGAGAAAAATTAGTCATTGGTAACTGGAAGCTGCACGGCGGCTTGCTTGAAAATCAAGGCTTGCTGAACAGGCTCAAGCAAGAGTTGCACGACCTGGACGGCGTCGCGACAGCCGTGTGTTTACCTTATGTATACCTGTATCAGGCGCAAGACTTGTTGCAAGACTCTTCGATTGCCTGGGGCGCGCAAAACGTCAGCCAGTTTACCGAAGGCGCGTTTACCTCCTGCATTTCAGCCAAAATGGTAGCCGAGTTTGGCTGCAGCTATACCATTATCGGCCATTCTGAACGCCGTGCCCTCAAACTCGAAAGTAACCAGGTCGCCACCAAACGCCTGCTTAATGCATTGCATGCCGGGCTGACGCCTATTTTTTGTGTCGGTGAAACCCAGGATGAGCGCGATGGCAATATGGCCGAGCTCATTGTGCGCAACCAGATGCTGAATGTGGTGTATGGCCTCGATGATGAAGCCTTCGCACTGGCCAAAAAATTCAATATGGTCATCGCCTATGAGCCGGTGTGGGCGATTGGCACTGGCGAGCACGCCACGCCTGAGCAGGCACAACGCATGCATGCATTTATCCGTATGATGATTGCCGAACGCGACCGCGAGTTTGCCGAGCAGATCCGTATTGTCTATGGCGGCAGTATGGCGCCTGAAAATGCGCACAGCTTACTCAGCATGCCGGATATTGACGGTGGCTTATTGGGCCGTGCTGCACTGGTTGCTGAAGATTTTGTTGATATCTGCAGAATCGCCAGCCGTTGCTACCAGCAAAAAACGGTGGTCCGTGAATCATCGGCAGCCATCCCCGTTTTTGAGGTATGACGGTTGCCTTTAAAGGCAACAAAAGTAGTCTGCCAACAAAACTCTGCCAGCAATGTGGCAAACCGATGACCTGGCGAAAAGCCTGGGCGAATAACTGGGATCAGGTCAAATATTGCTCTGAGCGTTGCCGTCGCGCATTGCAAAAACACGCCATATGAGAAACCTGATCATTATCCTCGGTGACCAGCTCACGCTGGATAACCCTGCCTTAGACCACTTTGATCCGACGCAAGACCTGATTGTGATGGCTGAAGTCATGCATGAAGCAAATCATGTATGGTCTCACCGACAGCGCATTACCTTGTTTTTATCTGCCATGCGCCACTTTGCAGAGAGGTTGCGTGCACAAGACTATCCACTGGCTTATTTTCAGCTAGACGCACATCCCTATCCTGATTTAGCGACCGTTTGGCAGACTGTATTGCAGCAGCACCAGCCACAGGCAATCAAGGTCTGCGAACCTGGTGATTGGCGCATCTGGCAGAGTCTGCAAGCGGTGGCTGACCAGCACGCGGTGCCTCTACATGTGCTGCAAGATACACATTTCATGAGTAGTATCGACCAGTTCCGGCGTTGGGCAGCCAAATACAGCGAAAAAAACACTTCTTTGCGGATGGAGTTTTTTTATCGTGGCATGCGTAAAAAATATCATATTCTTATGGACGGCGAGGAACCTGCAGGCGGCAGCTGGAACTTTGATCATGACAACCGTCAATCGCTGGGCAAGTTAGGTCCGCAAGCACTTTCACAGCCACCTGTGTTTACGCCAGATGCCATCACGCAAGCAGTCATGGTCCTGGTGAATGAACGGTTTGCCGATCACCCAGGTGCGCTGGCGTCTTTTACCTGGCCAGTGACGCGTGAGCAAGCACTCACCTTGCTCACACATTTTGTCCAGGAAAAGTTAGCGCAGTTTGGCCCATATCAAGATGCCATGTGGCAAAACCAGCCATATTTGTGGCATTCCCTACTCGCTTCGGCCATGAATCTCAAGTTACTCAATCCGCGTGAAGTCATCGCCGCTGCCGAGCAAGCGTATGTTGATGGCCGCGCCTCATTAGCAAGTGTCGAAGGGTTTATTCGCCAGGTGTTGGGTTGGCGAGAGTTTGTGCGCGGTGTGTATTGGCTGGAAATGCCAACACTTAAATCGGCGAACTATTTCCAGCATGCACTGGATTTGCCAAACTGGTTCTGGACCGGGCAGACGCAGATGCAATGTTTATCGCAGTGTATAGGCCAAACCTTGCAAACTGGCTATGCACATCATATTCAACGCCTGATGGTGATCGGCTTGTTTTCGACACTGGCGCAACTGTCGCCGCAACAGGTCTCAGCATGGTTTTTGGCCGTTTACGTCGATGCCGTGGAATGGGTGGAGTTGCCCAATGTCGCTGGCATGGCGCTATATGCCAATGGGGGCCGCTTTACCAGCAAGCCCTATATCGCCAGTGGTGCCTATATTCAGCGCATGAGTAATTATTGTACGGGATGTCGGTATGATCCAAAACAAAAAACCGGTGATCGGGCTTGTCCATTCACAACACTTTACTGGGGTTTTTTAATCAGACACGAGGCTTTGCTGGCTGCGAATCCGCGTACACGTTTAATGGTCAAGCATATTGCCACCATGCCTGAAGAAGAGCGATTGGCGATTGCTGCATTTGCTGAGCAGCGATTGCAACAATTGGCAGACCTGTAATGCTTGCTCGTGTAATTTCACAAAACTGTCACAATAGACACTGGTTCAGTGGATACAATAATCGCCATGAAAAACACCACGCCCGCTCTGCTTGACAGAGATCTTAGCATTCTCAGTTTTAATGCCCGTGTACTGTCTTTGGCGCAACGAGAGGACTATCCCTTACTCGAGCGTTTGCGCTTTTTATGTATCGTTTCTAACAACCTCGATGAGTTCTTTGAAGTGCGCATGCCATTGCAGATGGAGGCGTACCAGCAAGGCGTGACCAGTGGCCCGGTATCTGCCTCTACCTGCGAGCAAGTCGCCACCATGGCACAGGCGCTGGTGGCACAACAATATCAGTTGTTTAATGATGCACTGATGCCCGCCCTGGCGAAAGAAAGTGTGCACCTGGTGTCTGGCGGAGTGCGTACGCCGGAGCAAACCACCTGGGTTTCTAACTACTTCAAACGTGAAGTGCTGCCATTCTTGATGCCAGTATCGCTGGATCCGTCGCATCCTTTTCCGCAGGTGGCCAATAAGTCGCTGAATTTCATTGTGCGCATTGCCGTCGACGATGAGGAAAAAATTGCCATTGTACGTGTGCCGCGTGTGGTGCCCCGGCTGTTGCAATTGCCGCCGTCTATCAGCAAAGGCGAGCAATGCTTTGTGTCGTTGACCAGTATTATCCGCGCCAATCTGGAGGTGTTGTTTCAAGGCGCCAGTATCCTGCATTTCTCCCAGTTCCGTGTGACGCGTAATAGTGATCTCGAGGTGGATGAGGATGATGTGATCAACTTGCGCACGGCCTTGCGTGAAGAGCTTGCACATCGCCAATATGGTGAAGCGGTGCGCCTGGAAGTCACGCAGGAGTGTGATGACAGGCTTGCCGAGTTTTTGCTTAAGCAGTTTAATTTGCCGCCGCTCGCCCTTTACCGCGTCAACGGGCCAGTCAATCTGGGGCGTTTGATCCAGTTGCCAGATATGGCCAAGGGCGATCACCTCAAGTTCGTGCCTTTCCAGCCGCACTGGCCGCGACATATCAAACGCAATACCTCTTTGCTGGCGCAGATGCGTGAAAAAGATCTGCTGATTCACCAGCCATACGAGAGCTTTGAAGTTGTCATCCAGCTACTGGAAGAAGCGGTCAAAGACGATCAGGTATTAGCCATCCGCATGACGATTTACCGCACAGGTGCAGATCCACGCATGTTGCGTTTGCTGCAGGAGGCGGTGCGTCGCGGTAAAGAAGTGCTGGTGGTGGTGGAGCTCAAAGCGCGCTTTGATGAGGAAGCAAACATTAACTGGGCCGAAGCCTTGGAGTCGGTTGGTGCGCAAGTGGTGTATGGCGTCGTCGGGTTAAAAACCCATGCCAAGATGTTGTTGATCATGCGTCGTGAAGGCAAAAGCATTCATCGTTATGGTCATCTTTCTACCGGCAACTACAATCCAAAAACGACACGTTTATACACAGACTGGAGCATGTTAACCGCTGATGCTAACCTGACACGCGAAATGGAAACGGTGTTCCGTCACCTGACCAGCGAGTTGCCGATTCCGGCCCTGAAGCATTTACTGGTAGCACCATTTACCCTGCAAAACAGCATGATCAAACAGCTGGAGAAAGCACAGCGTCTGGCCAAGCAAGGCAAACCGGCCAGGGTGATTGCCAAAATGAACGCCTTGACGGATGTGCCGCTGGTCGCCGCCTTAATGAAAGCCGCCAGCGCTGGTGTTGAGATTGATTTGATTGTGCGCGGTGCCTGCATATTGCCGGTGGACTCACCGGCCGTGAAAGGCCGTATCCGCGTGCGTTCTATCGTCGGGCGTTTGCTAGAGCATTCACGTGTATTTTATTTTGAGCTGGATGGGCAAGTGCAGATGTGGTTATCCAGTGCGGACTGGATGAGCCGTAATATGATGCGGCGGGTAGAGCTTGCCTGGCCCATTAAAGATTCGGCCATGCAAAGCCGCATTTATCAGGAAAGCCTGCAGCTTTACCTGCAAGATAATAAGGATGCCTGGCAATTGACAGAAAAAGGCCAATACGTGCCAGTCGCACAACAAGCGCTGGATGCCGAGCCGCTGTCTTGTCAGAACCTGTTATTGCAACAATATCATTCCATGTAGTGCCACGTGATGACAGTGAAAAATTTGATTTTATGGCGTCATGCCGAAGCCGAAGTGTTATTGCATGGCGCCTCTGACCTTGAGCGCGCCTTGACCAAAAAAGGGCATAAACAGGCCAAACAAATGGCCGGCTGGCTCAAGAAATATTTGCCAAAGCAGACCTATGTGCTGGTGAGTCCTGCTGTGCGTACGCGTGAAACCGTGGCTTATTGGGGTGATGATTGGCAGGAAGATAGTCGGCTGGCGCCCGAAAGGCCGTTGGAACCTTTATTACAGTTGCTGGCGCAAAGCCCATTCGAGACCGTGATGCTGGTCGGCCACCAACCCTGGATAGGCGAGCTGGCCGCGCAGAGCCTGGGCATGCCGGACGGGCAGATCAGTATTAAAAAAGGCGCTGTATGGTGGTTACGGCTGCCAAAATCGGGGCCACCCTACAAACTATATAGTGTGCAAAGCCCCGATTTGATTGAATAGCCATTTGATTGAATAGTCTAAGTGCTGTGATCTGGCTAGCTTAAGCCAGATACATGGCGGGAGGCTATTTCTTTGGTCTGCCAGTTTTAATCGTCGGCACAGCTGCCAGGGTGGCTTTTAAGGTGGCGTCGTCCATGGCCGATAATAACTTAAGCCCGGCTCTTAATAGCTCGCTTTTCTTCGCTGGTTTGGCCAGGGCTTCCAGGCGTTTTTTCAATGCAGCGATTTGCGCGTACTCTTCTTTAGGCATGGTGAAGCTGTCGCGCTCCATTTTGACCTTGCTGGCTTTAGGTTTATCTTTTTCAACGGCTGTCGCCGTTTTATTCACGACTTTAATCGCAGAAGCGGGTGTCACTTTTTTTGCAGCTACCGCTGTTTTTGCGACTGCTTTTGCAATTGGTTTGACCGCAGGTTTGGCTGTTGCCGGTTTTACAGCTGTTGTTGGTTTTGCAGCGGCAGGTGTTGTCGCAACTGCTTTAGTGGCGACTGGCTTGGCTGGGCTTGCTGCTTTGGCTGTAGCTGGTTTGTTAGCGCTCAAGGGTTTGGCGACTGGTTTGCTGGCCATGTGTTTCTCCTGAATTGATATTGTGAAAACAGTTTATACCGTTTTTTGTTGACGTCAATTGTCATAAATATTTCATATTAATATGGTGTTATAGAGGCTGTTTTTCATGACAAAATGCAACACCTTTAATCGGGGAGTATGAGATGCGCAGGGTATTGGTGGCAAATACCAAAGGCGGTTGCGGCAAAACCACTCTGGCCACCAATCTTGCTGGCTATCTGGCGCAACTGGGGCACAAAATCGTGCTGGAAGATATTGACCGGCAGCAATCCTCCGCCGACTGGTTGGCGCGTCGCCCCTCTCATGTCGCGACAGTATTTAATGCCGAAGATCTGGGGAAGTCTGCCTTGCAGAAGGCCGACTGGGTCATTACTGATTCGCCGGGCGGGCTGCGGGATAAAAAGATTTCTGATGCCGTGACCGAAGCCGATCTGGTGTTGGTGCCCATCGCGCCATCCGCGTTTGATATAGGCGCCACGCAAGACTTTTTAGAGTTGCTGGCCGAAGAGAAAGCCGTGCGCAAGCATAAGACCTTTGTTGGTCTGGTCGGCATGCGCGTGATGCCACGCACACGTTCAGCCGAGCGCCTGCTGGCATTTATGGATGAATCAGGCTTTGCCGTGCTTTCCATGCTGCGCTCATCGCAAATTTATGTGACGGCAGCAGAGGAAGGCTTAAGTATTTTTGAATTGTCGAACAGCTTGAAAGAGGTCGACATTGCGCAGTGGAATCCGGTCACAGATTGGATTTTGCAAAACAGTTAAAGCGAGCCTGTGACAAACAGGGAATCAAAGGGAGTGCTATGAAAGACAAGGTGAATCCAGTGTATCTGGATAAAGTGAAACAATTGAACGCGGACGAGGCTGAGCGTATTTTGTCTCGCATGGGCGGCAAGTTGCCTAAGCGATTTATCAAGGAAAAATTGAGCCAGGAAGAAGCGCTGGCTTTGCAGCTGGAAATCGAAGATGAGCAATTGCAAGAGTGGCGCGATAAAGTCGTCAAACTGCGCGAAGAAGACGAAAAACGCGATAAGAAGAAGAAAGACTGAGTCGCAATCAACGCAATAAAAAAACGGGCATAAGTGCCCGTTTTTTTATTTGGCCATTTTGATTTAGCTGTGCCGGATTTCCAGCTGCCAGCCCAGTTTTTGCCATAACAAGCATTCTTCTTCCAGCAGGTAGTGCGTTTGCGGGTGCTGGCTGGCCCATTGTGATGACAGTGCCAGTATAAATTGCTGTTTATGCCGTTCCAGTTGCAAGTGTTTGAGTGCTGGCAGTCGGCGCGAGTGGCAGAAAATCACCGCTAACCGTAATGCCATCAACTGACAGACCAGGTCCTGGTTATCAAAGTCTGCGGCTAGTTTGCGTAATTTACCCTGGTGCCCGAGCACGAGCAGACTGATGGTATGCAGTTCACTTTGAGCGAACCCCATCAGTTCGGTGTTATCCAGAATATACGCGCCGTGTTTGTTGCAATCCGTATGCGAAATAGCCCAGCCAACTTCATGGCATAGCGCCGCCCAGTGTAATAGCGATTTTTGGCTATCGCAGGCCTGCATGGCACCATAAAAATACAAAGCCAGTTTGCTCACATTGTTGGCGTGATCCATCTCGACGCCAAAGCGTTTGCATAGCCGCACAATCGATGCCGTGCGCAAATCTTCGGTGGCATTGTCTGAGCTCAGCATATCGTACAGCACACCATGACGCAGGGCGCCATTAGCCACCATCAGCGTATCAATTTTTAGCGTATCAAATACAGCGGTCAAGACTGCCAGCCCGCCACCAATCACGGCACGTCTGTCATCCTTAAGGCCTTCCATATTGAGGCGGTCGGCGGATTTGGCCTTGATCAGTATTTGTTTCAGCCAGTCCAGTTGTGCACGCTCAATGCGATCTGTGGCAAACCCGGCACCAGCCAATACATCCGCTACTGCGCCTACCGTGCCAGAGGCGCCATACGCCACTTCGGATTGGCTGACGTAACGGCTGGCAATCATGTCGATAATGGATTCGGCAGCAATTTCCGCGCGTTCAAAGTTACGCTCGCTAAACTGGCCATCGGTAAAATACTTTTGCGACCAGCCAACAGAGCCTAAGCGTAAAGACTCCGTGACATTGGCCTTGAAATGCTGACCGAGGATAAACTCGGTCGAGCGTCCACCGATATCCACCACCAGCCGCTTTTCATCTGATTGCGGCAACATACGGCTCACGCCTTGATAAATCAGGCGCGCTTCTTCCACGCCTGAAATAATCTCGATCGGATAGCCGAGTACTTTTTGTGCCTGCCTGATAAACTCTTCGCTGTTGGCTGCCTCACGCAAGGTTTGCGTGGCGACGGCACGTACGTGCTCAGGTGGAAACCCTTTCAGGCGCTCGCCAAAGCGCGCCAGGCACTTCAGTCCGCGCTCAAACGCCTGCGGTTTCAGGTTACGGTCTTCATCCAGGTCACCGCCTTGGCGCACGGCTTCTTTTAAGTAGTCGACGCGCAAAATCTGGCCATCAACGACGCGCCCGATTTCGAGACGAAAACTGTTGGAACCCAAATCCACGGCAGCGAGTTGGGTATCTTGAGTAATATTTAGCATGCGATAATACGGGGTAGGTTACTTTAGGTAGCGGTTAATGGCCTTGGGGTATTCTGGAAAATAGCGTTCAATCACGCTTAAATCAAAGCTTCGCAAAATACTGGTATTGGATTCACGGTCGAGCAAGAACTGGAAAGAGGCCGCCACCAGCTCGGAAGCGTTGTGCGTGGCATCGAGCAACTGACCTGCATAATCAGGTTTGACACTGACTTGATGCGTGGTGATGTGCGATCCATGTACGGTGACAGAAAACGAGTTCGGACTGGTTTCAATCACCTCAATATTCGCCATGCTTGCCTCCCCAGACAATTGCTGCAAACAGTATAAATTGTTATGTTGGCAGAGGCCAGTGAAACTAATATGAAAATGAAACCGCATGTGTATGGTTGATTTCATCAAACCGTCATGCGACAAAAATAAGATAAAACAACACTCAATATACCCTAGACACCCTCCATGCGTAGCTTATTTTTCCTGATACTTTCACTTTTGATCGCCCAGTGTGCGCATGCCGCCCGCCCGCTGGTGACCGATGATGCCCGTTTGACCAATGCCCATGGTTGCCAGCTCGAAAGCTGGATGCGCAGCTATCAGGGCGGGCAAGAGTTATGGGCACTGCCCGCCTGCAATCTCGGTGAGAATTTTGAAATTACCCTGGGTGGTGGCAGCTATCGTAACAATGACGACAACTACCATACTGAAGACTGGGTTGCTCAATTCAAGACGCTATTTAAACCGCTGGAAACCAATGGCTGGGGTATCGGCTTTGCTGCTGGACGCGTCATGCATCCGGATATTCAGCCTGGGCCCAACCAGCTCGGTAATACTTACTTCTATATCCCGGTCTCTCTTTCACTGCGTGATGACGACGTGATTGTGCATGTCAACGTCGGCATGCTGCGCGACCGGCAGGAAGATCGTAACAAAGTTAATATGGGTGTCGGCTCCGAGTTTAGATTGGGTGGAAACTTCAAAGGCGTGGCTGAAGTGTTTGGTGACCATACGCAAAATCCCTTCTACCAAATGGGCTTGCGTTACTCGCTGGTGCCGGAGGTGTTTCAGATTGATGGCACGGTAGGGCAGCAGGTGAATGGGGATAGTCGGACGCAGTGGTTGTCTATTGGGGTTAGGTGGACACCATAGGGGTTGGTTTTATGGATTTAGAGTAGAAGGTAATTCTTTAGGTTTGTGCGTGTAGAGGAGATTTCTTTTCGCCTTTTCGGCGAGTTACTTTTCTTTGCTTGCACAAAGCGAAGGCTATTCTATGATTGATCTATTTCGCCTCTCGGCGACCATTCTTTCTTATGCTTGTCCATAAGAAAGAAGGCAAAGAACAAGACACCCCAGCCTCCGCTTGACTCCTGTGCTACTCGGATTGTCGGGCGTCCATCGAAACTCGCCCTGGTGGCTTGCACAAAACGCAAGCCACTGCGGAACTCGGACAGCCGATGGCCGAATACTCCCGCCAAGCCTGCGTTGCTCGGCGCGGCAGATGGGGGCCCCGAACACCCAATGAGCGCCGCGGTAGGTGATTGTAAAAAATGAATTTGGTTTTCTAACTTTTCAAATTGCTACGATGTCAGTTTGACGAGATAACTCCCATTCCATCACGCTGAGTAGCGGAGACAAAACAAGGGAGAAGGGAGCGACTGTTTGAGCACCGCGGCAGCTTGCGTAGTGTGCAGTCCACTAGGGTGAGTTTCGTGACCGCTTATTTTGTTGAGCAACGCAAGGGAGCCGCAGGCCGTGATGGCTGGGTGCCCTCTTTTTGGTTACTTTTTTGGGGCAAGCAAAAAAAGTAACTCGCTATCAAGGCGAAAGAAAACTTTCCTAATAATGACCAACGCTTCAATCCACCGATCAAAATCTACTTCAACAAAATAATCCGATTAATCTGCCCCAATCTAAACGCCGTCTTACTCAATTTGCCCCCTTTTAGTGCCAATGGCCGAATCGGGCAGGGCGGGATACGCCGTCCATCTTCCAGCAAAGTGTCATCTTCTGCCGTCGATTGCCAAACACCGCCATTGACTGGCCGGAATTGCCAGTGGATGTACCCGACTTTGGCACCCAACTGCAACATTTCGTCACGGTCGGGTGCTTCGCTCACCAGTAACTCACTTTCGAGTTCTTCGTCATATTTGCCAAACGCCTGTTTGCAGGCGAGGGCTTCATGTTCACTGGCGCCGACATAGGTGCAGGCGCGGTGTTCTTCGCGTTGTACGTCCCACGCACCTAATTGCCAGGCGGCGTCGAGTACGGCTTCTTCGACCACTTCAGGCTGCCGCCAACGGTCATTGATCTGCAAGGCGGAGCCTGGGACTGGCTGCAGGATGGGTTGGAGCATGGGCAGGGCGGGTGTGGGCTGTTTGCGAAAACCATGCCAATGCAACATGAGTAGCAAAGGCGTATCTGCACGCGGGACGGCGGTCAGGGTGACTGCATATAAGGGCAGTTTCATGACCTGCATTTGCTCGATTAAGGTGTGAAAGAGATTCATACATTGCTCTCCTGACCGGGTCTTTGAACAAAGAATGCTGCTTTAATCAATCCCTAGCAAAAAGCATGCAAATAAATGCATCTCGAATGCCTGAAAAAGCATGGATTTTAATGACTGTCTGCCAGACGCAAGCGGCTGATTCAGGACTTAAATAATGGATTGGCTGGCTGATGACGCAGCTTTCACAATTCCCCTCTTGAAAAACGGTTTTTATTTCCCCATCTAAACGTAAATTTTTGTGTTTAACCCTGTTTTTTGGAGAAATTGTCATGACTACTGCGACAGCAGAATCGCAATCTAAACAGACCATGGGCTTTCAGGCCGAGGTCAAACAATTACTGCAATTGATGATTCACTCGCTGTATAGCAACAAAGAGATCGTGTTGCGCGAGTTGATTTCCAACGCTTCTGATGCCGCTGATAAGTTGCGTTTTGAAGCGATTTCTAACGGCAGCCTGTATGAAAATGACAGCGAGTTAAAGATTAATATCGCCTTTGATAAAGACGCACGCACGTTGACCATTGCCGATAATGGCATCGGTATGCGCCGCGAAGAGGTGATTAACAATATTGGTACCATTGCTAAATCGGGCACCAAAGAATTCTTTCAGAACCTGACCGGTGACCAGGCCAAAGATGCCAACCTGATTGGCCAGTTCGGTGTAGGCTTTTATTCAAGCTTTATCATTGCGGACAAAGTGACACTGATTACGCGCCGTGCCGGTGAAAGCGAGGCGATCAAGTGGGAGTCGGGTGGTGAAGGTGATTTCACGATTGAAACGACGGAAAAAGCCGGTCGCGGCACTGAAGTTATTTTGCATCTGCGCGAAGGTGAAGATGAGTTCCTCAATGACTGGAAACTGAAAACCATTGTCCGTAAGTATTCAGACCATATTACCTTGCCTATCGTGATGAAAAAATCCGAATGGCAAGATGGCGAGAATGGTGAAGGCGGCCAGATGGTGGCGACCGATGAAGACGAAACCATTAACAAGGCCTCGGCGTTGTGGGCGCGTAGCAAAAGCGACATCACTGAAGAGGAATATAACGAATTTTACAAACACGTCTCGCATGATTACGAAAATCCACTCGCGTATACGCATAGCCGCGTAGAGGGCAAGCAAGAGTATATTTCATTGCTGTATGTGCCGGGTAAAGCGCCGTTTGACTTGTATGACCGTGATCGCCGCCAGGGCATCAAGTTGTATGTGAAGCGTGTATTTATCCTTGAAGACGCAGAAAAACTCATGCCGCAATACCTGCGTTTTGTACGCGGCGTGATTGACTCTGCCGATTTGCCGTTGAATGTGTCGCGCGAAATTTTGCAAGACAGCCGCGATGTGGAAGCAATTAAAAATGGCTCAGTGAAAAAAGTATTGAGTTTGCTGGAAGATGTGGCTGAAAACAAACCGGAAGACTATGCCAAGTTCTGGGACGAGTTTGGCCGTGTGCTGAAAGAAGGTCCGGGCGAAGATTTTGCCAATAAAGACAAAATCGCCGGTTTGTTGCGCTTTGCCTCTACGCATGCGGACACGGAGACGCAAAACGTGTCGCTGACAGATTACATTGGCCGCATGAAGCCTGAGCAAGAGGCGATTTACTACATCACGGCTGATACGTTTGCTGCCGCCAAAAACTCACCGCACCTGGAAATCTTCCGTAAAAAAGGCATTGAAGTGTTGCTGATGTCGGACAAGGTAGATGAATGGTTGCTGGGTAGCCTGACTGAGTTTGAAGGCAAAAAATTGCAGTCGATTGCCAAAGGCGATCTGGACCTCGGCAAGCTGGAAGATGATGCTGATAAAGAAGCACAGAAGCAGGTGGAAGAAAACGCCAAAGACCTGGTTGAGCGACTGAAAGCGGCGTTGGGTGATACGGTGAAAGAAGTCAAAGTGACGCACCGCCTGACCGATTCGCCAGCCTGCCTGGTGGCCGGTGAGCATGATTTGTCGGGTAACCTGGCGCGTATTTTAAAAGCTGCCGGGCAAAAGGCGCCTGATAGCAAACCTGTGCTTGAAATCAACCCGACGCATCGACTGGTGGAAAAGCTGGGCGCGGAAACTGACGATGCCAAGTTTGCCGATTATGCGCATGTGTTGTTTGATCAGGCCTTGCTGGCCGAAGGCGGTCAGTTGGAAGACCCAGCCAGTTTTGTTAAGCGTATGAATAGCATGATTTTGTAATTGGTTGACTGAGACGTTATGAAAAAACCATCTAAATTAGGGGGCTTGAGACGGTTTTACCAATTAAGTAACGTTCTCTATTTTTAACTTAAGACGGTTAATTTTCATAGGACAAATTATGGCAAGAGTTCCAGTCTGGGCAGACGTCTGCAGAGGCGATTTCGGAGAGTTCGCTTCGCGGGCTGCATGCGCTCCTAAAGCAGCATGCGAATGTGGCAACTCAGCAGTACAGGTAACCGCAACCGCAGTCGGCTCAGTTATGGCAAGACAGTCAGCAGCAGAGGTCGCTAAAGGCGCACTTAAGAGCTCGGCCCCCATAGCTGCTGCATTCGTCGTTGCTGAATCGAGCTATGCATTTCTTCAATGTGTGCAGGGCAAGATCAGCAAAGAAGCGGCTATTGAACGAACAGTCGAGAGCGCAGCAAGTGGTGCGGCGGGCCTTGGAGGATCTGTAATCGGTGCAATTATCGGTACCGCAATCTTCCCAGGCCCTGGCACTGCTGTCGGTACATTCATTGGAGGTGCACTTGGTGGTGCTAGTGGTCGATGGGGAGCAAGCAAAGCTATGGCTGCGTAGTACTGTCAAAGTGAAACCCACCCCATCGCCTGTGGTTGACGCATCATGTGCAAGCTCGTGGCAATTGCGCAAGTCGTGCTCAAAGCAAATAAGCATTTCGATAAAGATATGTATCAAAAAGCTTGTCTTTTATAACGGTATCTACCGATTTGATGAGCAAATATAAAGCCCGCTTTGGCGGGCTTTATATTTTTTATAGTTATAAAGATATTCAATTTTATTATTTATTGGTATTAAAGTGGCTTGCTATAGTGATTTCATCACCATTTGTATGGAAGTCATTATGCGCTGCTTATCAAACATTATTCCGCTGCTGGTTTCGTTTTCTTTTGGCAGTGCCTGGGCAACCGATGGCTATTTTGCACACGGTTATGGCGTGCGCTCACAGGGCGTGGCTGGCGTGGGCATTGCCTTGCCGCAGGATGCATTAGCTGCCGCGGCCAACCCGGCTGGCATGGGCAAAGTAGGTGACCGCATTGATGCGGGTGCGACCTGGTTTAGGCCGGTGCGAGAGTCTGAGCTGGAAGGTAGTCCTTCACCAGGTGCAAATGGCACCTACAAAGGTAACGATACGCAGAATTTTCTAATCCCTGAGTTTGGTTACAACAAGCAATATTCTGAAGATGTGACGCTCGGCGTGAGTGTGTATGGCAATGGTGGCATGAATACCGATTACAAAAACGGTATTCCATTGTTTCAAAGCCAGGGCAGTGCCGGGGTAGACTTGATTCAGGTATTTGTGGCGCCAACGGCAACCTGGAAGGTTTCTGAGAAACATATTATCGGCGCGTCATTAAACCTGGCTTACCAGCGTTTTGAAGCCAAAGGACTGCAGGGTTTTGATAATGCAACATTCAGCGCCGCACCAGGGCGTGTGACTAACAATGGCCACGACAATTCGTATGGGGCAGGCGTCCATATTGGCTGGTTGGGTGAAATCACCGACGCTGTCACGCTGGGGGCGACTTATCAAAGCCGCACCTATATGAGCAAGTTTGATAAATATAAAGGCTTGTTTGCCGAGCAGGGTGACTTTGATATCCCGTCTACTTATGGTGTTGGTGTGGCGGTGAAGGTCACGCCGGCATTGACGTTGGCGGCAGATTTTCAGCGTATTAATTACAGTGAGGTGGATGCCGTAGGCAATGCCTCACAGGCGAATTTGTTTAACGGCTTGGGTAATGACAATGGCGCCGGTTTTAACTGGCAAGATGCCAAGGTTTATAAAGTCGGTGCGTTGTATCAATATAGCCCAGCCTTAACGCTGCGGGCGGGGTTTAACCATGTTGATCAGCCTATCCGCCGTGGCGATACCTTGCTCAATATTCTGGCGCCGGGCGTGGTGAAAGATCACGTGTCACTCGGCGCGACCTGGGTGTTGAGCCCGCAATCCGAACTGTCATTCTCTTATACGCATGCCTTTGAAAACAGCGTCAATGGCAGCAACTCGATTCCGGCTGCATTCGGGGGCGGTGAGGCCAACCTGAAGATGTATCAGGATGCATTAGGCATTGCCTATACCTGGAAATTGTAAAACTCTTTTATTTTCGCCATCTTCGGGCGTTATAATCAAAAGCCACAACATGAATTTCGTGGCTTTTTTTATGTCTGACATATTCTTGTTGTAGGCTTGTTTTTTGCTTTTGGCTCATTTAAAGCAAATTTGTGATCAACACCTCAGGGGAAGATGTATGACTGCCAATGTGAAAAAAACACCTAAAAAAGCTGATAAATCTGACACAGCGCAAGCGGTTGATGAGTTCTTGCTTGAGCAACTGCCGATTCCGCAGGCTTTGCGTAATCACCTGACTTTTTCCATCGGCAAGTCCAATTCATGGGCGACGACGCGCGATTGGTACCAGACCGCAGCCTTTACTGTACGTGACCATTTGATGAGCCGCTGGGTGAATACGCGCGATGCCTATCGTGATGCCAATACCAAGCGTGTCTATTACCTCTCACTTGAGTTTTTGATCGGTCGCATGCTGTCTAATGCCGCACTTAATTTGGGCATTGCACCGGAACTAAGCGATGGTTTGCAGGAAATTGGCCAGCGGCTGGAAGGCGTGGCCGAACTGGAGCCTGATGCTGCCTTGGGTAACGGTGGTCTGGGTCGTTTGGCGGCGTGTTTTGTCGACTCCATGGCGACCATGGATATTCCGGCGACGGGTTACGGTATCCGTTATGACTATGGCATGTTCAGGCAAACCATAGAAAACGGCCAGCAAAAAGAAAACCCGGATAACTGGTTGCGCTACCAGAATATTTGGGAAGTGCAGCGTCCAGAGCATACGTGTGAGGTGAAGTTTTATGGCCGCGTGTTGCATGTGCATACCGAACACGGTATTGAGCATCACTGGGTAGATCATGAAACTGTGGTGGCCATGCCCTATGATGTGCCGGTGCCTGGCTATGGCACGCAAACGGTGAACAATCTGCGTTTGTGGTCAGCCAAGGCAACCAATGAGTTTGACCTGGCATACTTTAATGAAGGTAATTATGAGAAATCGGTTGAAGGGCGTCATAGTGCGGAGACCATTTCGCAAGTGCTGTATCCCAATGACACGTCAGAATCTGGCAAGGCGCTACGCCTGAAACAACAATACTTTTTTGTCTCGGCGTCTACGCAGGATATTCTGCATCGGTTTACTAACTACAACGCTGACTGGAATACCCTGCCGGAGAAGGTGGCGATTCAGCTCAACGATACGCACCCTGCCATTGCTGTTGCTGAAATGATGCATCAACTGCTTGATCATTACCACTTGCCATGGGACAAAGCCTGGAAATTGATCACCAAAATGTTTGCGTACACCAACCATACGCTGATGCCGGAGGCGCTGGAAACCTGGTCGGTAGATTTGTTCGCGCAGTTATTGCCACGCCACCTGGAGATTATTTACGAAATTAATCATCAGTTCCTGCAAATGGTCAATCAGCACTTCCCGGGCGATACTGCCTTGCTGCAACGTGTCTCCATTATTGATGAGACGCATGGCCGCCGCGTGCGTATGGCGCACCTGGCGATTGTCGGCAGCCATACTGTGAACGGGGTAGCCGAGTTGCATAGCGAGTTGTTAAAAACTACCTTGTTTGCCGATTTTAATAAAATCTATCCGGGCAAGTTTACCAATGTGACCAATGGCATTACGCCACGTCGCTGGCTAAACCAGGCTAATCCATTATTGACCAATTTGTTAACCAAACATATCGGCACTGGCTTTCAGAAAGACCTGAGCCTGATTAAAAAGATCGAGCCGTTTGCCGATAATGCTGCGTTTAGAAAAGCCTTCCGTGAGGTGAAAAAAGCCAACAAGCAGCGCCTGGCCGACAAAATCCTGCAAAAAACAGGCATTGCCATTAGTACCAATGCGCTGTTCGATGTGCAAATCAAGCGTATTCATGAATACAAGCGCCAATTGCTGAATGTGCTGCACGTGATCACCTTGTATAACCGTATCCGCAGCGGGCAGGTGAGCCAGCATACGCCGCGTGTGGTGATTTTTGCCGGTAAAGCAGCGCCTGGCTACTGGCTGGCCAAGCAGATCATCCGTTTGATTAACGATGTGGCGGTGATGATTAATAATGACCCAGCAGTCAATGATCAGCTCAAAGTTGTGTTCTACCCTAATTATGAGGTGAGCGCAGCGGAGATCCTGTTTCCGGGGGCTGATTTGTCTGAGCAAATTTCAACCGCAGGCACTGAGGCCAGCGGCACTGGTAATATGAAAATGGCGCTCAATGGCGCGCTGACCATCGGTACGCTGGATGGTGCCAACGTTGAGATTATGGAAGAAGTGGGCGACGAGAATATCTTTATTTTTGGCCTGACCACGCCAGAAGTTGCGCAACTGAAAGCCAGCAACTACAACCCATGGGATTATTACCATGGCAACCATGAACTGAAACAAGTCATAGACATGATAGGTAATGGCTTCTTCTCGGTAGAAGAGCCTAGCCGTTACCAGGCGATTGTGGATACCTTGTTGCACAAAGGGGATCAGTACTTGTTACTGGCGGATTATGCTGCTTATGTCACCACACAAGAAAAAGTGGCGGCCTTGTATCAGGATGAAGAGGCCTGGTCACGCATGGCGATTTTGAATGTGGCGCGTATGGCGAAATTCTCCAGTGACCGCACCATTGCCGATTACGCTGCGCGTATTTGGCAAGTTTCACCATTTAAAGCCTGATTTTTTTCTGCTTGCCTCAATACAAAGCAAGTCCATCTGGACTTGCTTTGTGCTTTATGGGTACACTGAGCTCAAATTGTTAAAGAGCGTAATCATGAAAAATACAGCATGGGTATTGTTGGCCGGTTTATTAATCACAGATGCACAAGCGTTGGACCTCAAAGGCTTGGGCGATATTGTTGAGAAAGTCGGCGGTAGCTCGACCAGTAGTAGCAGTAATAATAGTGCGGTCAGCAATCTGAGCGAACAGGAAACCAGCGATGGGCTGAAACTTGCCCTTAACCAGGGCGTGAGCAAAGCAGTGGGCCTGCTAGGTGCCACAGACGGTTTTATGGGGAATAAAGAGGTCAAAATCCCATTGCCGGAGTCATTAAAGAAAATCGAAAAAGGCATGCGACTGGTCGGTATGGGCAGCCAGGCGGATGAACTGATTCTCAAGATGAACCGGGCAGCCGAACAAGCCGTGCCTGAAGCTAAAACGCTATTGGTCAACTCGATCAAGCAAATGAGTGTGACAGATGCCAAGAATATCCTTACTGGCCCGCAAGATGCGGCCACACAATATTTCAAGAAAACGACTTCGACAGATATGGCGGCTAAGTTCTTGCCCATCGTGCAAAAAGCCACCGCCAATGTGCAATTGGCCGATACCTATAATAAATATGCCGAGATGGGCAGCAAGTTTGGCGTGATTAAAAAAGAAGATGCCAACATCAATCAATATGTCACGCAAAAAGCACTCGACGGTGTTTACCTGATGATTGCCAAAGAAGAGGCGGCGATTCGTCAGGACCCGATGGGCCAGGCCAGTAGCCTGCTCAAAAAGGTATTCGGCGCGGCTAAGTAGCTGATTTTCATAAGTTTATATATTGCACTCGCGCTATGTCGCGGGTGCATCGACATAATTCCTTCTTTTTATTTTAATCCTTTTGTCATGATGTACCTCTAACCTGCACGGCATATGCAGGTGGTGCCCATGATCAGTCAAAATCGTTCAAACAATTCTCTGGATTCAAGCAATGCCCTAGTAGTGTGGCGTCTGTTAGACGGCAAGCCCGGTCATGAGCATCAGTCTTTAGGCCTGGTCAATGCCATGCAGCAGCGTTTACCAGTTCACGTCGTCGATGTACCCATAGGCCGCGGTGGCGCAGGCTGGTTATATCTGGCTGCAGGTGTGTGGCCCGCCGGTAAACACTTGCCCAAACCGGATATGATTATTGGTGCTGGCCATGCCACGCACGGACATATGCTGGCTGCCAAGCGCGCTTATGGCGGACAAACGGTGTGCATGATGCAACCCAGCCTCCCTGCCGAATTGTTCGATGTCTGTTTGATCCCGGAACACGACCAGTACCGCGGTTTCTCCAGTTTTATCGAAACGCGTGGTGTCATCAATCATATTCAGCCCAGCACTGCCGCCAAAGAGAGTAGTGACGTTTTGATTATGATAGGCGGGCCCAGCAAGCATTTCCACTGGGATGAGCTGGGTGTGATCGCGCAAGTCTATGACTTGGTCCGCAAGCATACCGAAGTCAATTTCGTCCTGACCACCTCCAGACGCACGCCAGCCAGCTTTGTTTCTGCCATGCAGCGCGTCAGGTTGACCAACCTGACGATTATCCCGATTGCTGATACCGGCAAAGACTGGGTGCAGACCACATTGGCACGCGTCTCTACCGCCTGGGTGACTGAAGATTCTGTCTCCATGGTATATGAAGCGCTTACGGCACAAGTGGCGGTAGGGCTGATTAGCCTCTCTGCAAAAAACAGCGGCCGCGTTAGCCGTGGCATCGAAAAATTAGTCGACCGCCAACTGGTCACCAGATATGACCCTTATGGTTTGTATCGCCAATATATGCGACCAGTGCTCGGTTTTAATGAAGCCAGCCGTTGCAGTGATGCCTTGCTGGCTTATTTCAACAGCACTTCTACAAGGCGTCGCCTGGTATCACGATTAAGCTAGTGGTTGAACTCCTGTTTTGCGTACACTGACGGTTTTACAAGTATTACCTGCCTTGCAATCGGGCGGGGTAGAGCGTGGCACCTTGGAGGTCGCTGCGCATCTGGTTTCGCAAGGTCACCGCTCGCTGGTGATGTCGGCGGGCGGGCGCATGGTAGCTGAGCTGGAGGCCGCAGGCAGTACGCATTTTACCTTTCCCATCGGGCGCAAATCGCTGCTGACTTTTTTATTGATTCCTAAATTGCGTGCACTATGGCGGCGTGAACAAGTGGATATTGTGCACGTGCGTTCGCGCTTTCCGGCGTGGGTCGTGTATCTGGCCTGGAAAGGCATGCCCTCTGAGCAACGGCCGCACCTGGTGACGACGGTGCATGGTTATTATCGCCCCGGCTGGTATAGCCGCATCATGACCTGTGGTGAACGGGTGATTGTCATTTCTAAAACGATACAGGCGTATGCGCAGCGGGAATACCAAGTAGATGCACGCAAATTGCAGCTGATTTACCGCGGGGTGGATACCGCGCAATACACGCCAGGCTGTACGCCAGATCTGAACTGGCAACAAGAATGGTTTGCCGAATATCCGCAGACGCGTGGCAAGCGCTTGCTGGTGTTGCCCGCCAGGGTCTCACGCTGGAAAGGCGCTGCAGACTTTGTCGATATGTTGCGCATTGTTTGCCAGCAACATCAGGATGTACACGCTTTGCTGGTGGGCGAGGTGGCTGCTGATAAACAGGCCTTTGCCGCCTGTTTGCAGCAGAAGATACACGCAGCTGGATTGTCTGAGTGTGTCACCTTGACCGGCTACCGCCAGGATGTGAAACAGATCATGGCCATATCCAAGATTGTTTACTCTTTATCTACCGAGCCAGAGGCCTTTGGGCGCACGACAGTGGAAGCATTGAGTTTGGGCGTGCCGGTGATTGGCTACCAGCATGGTGGCGTGGCCGAGCAGTTGGCAGCGCTATTGCCAGAAGGGGCGGTGCCGGTTGGCAATGTGGCTGAAGTCGCCATGCTGACACTGAGCTGGCTTGCGCATCCGCCAACAGTGCAGCCAAATAGGCAATTTTCATTACAGGTGATGCAACAGAAAACACTGGCGGTTTATCACGATGTGATGGCCGATGCCGGACAAGGGAGTTGACCATGCATGCCATTGCGTCTTTACATCAGGATAAGCCCCTCGCCATACCGCAGGCTTTAGCACACATTTGCTTATTGCTGGCTGTGATGATCATCGCCTGGAGCCCTTTTTCTGGCGGTGCAAGGTTGCCTACTTTGTTACTGGCTATTGTTGGTGCGGGATTGTTGCTGGCGAGGTTCTCAGATTTACGCAAGCAGCGCGCAGTGTGCCGCTGGACAGCGGTGTTTCTGTTGCTATGGCTACCTATGTGGCTATCATTACTGCATGCGTTTGATGTCAAAGCCACATTAGCGGCTATTGCCTGGTTTAGCCTGATGTATCTGGCAGGCCTTGCCTTGGTTATGCTATTGCAGCAGGCTATGGTCAGGCAATTACTTGCGCGCTGGCTGAGTTGGGTCATTGCCCTGTGGATACTGGATAGTGCTATTCAATACCTGTTTGGGATGGATGTACTGGGTATGCCTAAAACGCCGGAGGGCCGCATAACGGGCATGTTTAGCGATTTGCATCAGGGTATCTTGATGCTGGCCGTGCTGCCGTTGATTTTCTATCACTTGCAGCCTAAATATGGCTGGCTGGCCTGGGGGATGCTATTAGGCGCTGGTGTGGTCATTGTACTGTCTGGTGCACGCGGTTATCTTTATATCTATGTGCTGATGTTGCTATTGGGTTTGTGGCGTCGCCAGCCTGGCTGGAAGGTCTGGCTGGCGGTATTGTTAGTACCATTGCTGGTTGCCATGCTCTCTAGCCTGCTCAATCCGCAGTTAGCGAAAGTAAAACTGGAGGCAACGCAGTCAGTGGTTGCGTCAGAGCAGACTATCTTTGACCGGTTTAATCACACATTGACTTATCGCCTCAACTTGTGGGAGACCGGGTTGCATATGTGGCGGGCCGAACCGCTCACCGGCATCGGCAGCAATAACTATAAGCGAGCGTATGCACAATATGCCAGTCGGCCAGGTGACCGTTTCGTGTTCAATCGTACACATAGCCATAACATCTATGTCGAATGGCTGGCGGAAACCGGATTGGTTGGCGGTTTGGGGTTGGTGGCGATTGTGGGGTTATGTGTCCGCTGGTTCAGGCAGGCAACAGTCACTGATCAACACCAGGCCTGGCCTTACGCCTTGCCATTAATGGTGATTTACTTCCCAGTCAATACTACCCAACCCATGCTGGTGCCCTGGTGGTTTCCGGTACTGATGTTGCTGGCTTGCGCTTTTATCGCCAGTCTGGAGCGTAGCAACAATGACCGCGCAAGTTAAACTGATGCAATACCGGGATGCTGATTGTTTTGGCGCAACACTGGATCACACCATCGTGCGCGACTTGCCGCGTGACCCGGCCATCAAGCGCATCCTCATTATCAAATGGGGTGGTATGGGCGATATCGTCATCAGTACCGCCATCATGGAAGATATCCGGCTAGCGTTTCCGCAAGCGGAGTTGCACCTGAATACCATGCCTGCCTGGCAATCGCTGTTTACACATGATCCAAGGTTTAGCCGGGTCTGGTGCGTCAACCTGCAGCAACAGTCGGGTCGCTGGCGTGCCTACCGGCAATGGCTGGCTGAAGTGGCTGCGATGCAGTATGACCTAATTATCGATTTGCAAACCAACGATAAAAGCCGAAGCTTACTGACCATGCTCAGGCTGATGGGTAAGGCGCCAGCCTTGTTATTGGGTAATCACCCGCGTTTTCCTTACACCATACGCCAGCGGCAGCGCCTGCCACAGGCACACGGTTTCCAAATCATGCAGCAAACCTTGCTTTGTGGGGGTATCCCTTTGGGCACACCTGCGCCCAAGTTGCATACTCCACCGTCGTCAGTCGCGTCTGCCGGGCAACTGTTGGCAGGGCATGCGTTGCAGCACAAATCGTTTGTGGTTTTTTTATGCGGCAGCCATGCCAGTGGTCAGACCAAGCGCTGGGGTGCTAAACATTATGCTGATTTGGTCGCGCATTATGTTCAGCAGGGCATGCGTGTGGTCTTACTCGGCGGGCGTGATGAGGCTGAGGAGTGCCTGGCCATTGCCAGCCAACATCCACAGCACGTGGTGAACCTATGTGGGCAAACCAGTTTGCTTGAGGTGCCGGTCATCTGTGCGCAGGCGGTTGCCATTGTTGCCAATGATACTGGCACCGCCCATTTGGCGGCAGCGACCAGCACGCCGATGACCGTGATTTGTGGCCCGACCAACCCGTTACGCGTGAAGCCACTGGGGCAGCAAGTGCTTGCGCTACAACTGGATGTGTCATGCAAGAACTGTTACGCCAAGCAATGTAGCCACCATAGCTGCATGCAGCAATTCACCCCGCAGCGCTTGGTTCCTTGTTTGGCAGAACCTAAGCATGCCTAAAGTGATTTGGTGGGGTCGTTCAGACCTGGATTATTCGCGTAACCGCATTTGCAGACAGTTGCTGCAAGCGTTGGGTTATCAACTGATTGATTTTTCACCGCGCATCAGTGCCTTGGCAGATATTGAGGCCCAGTTGAAAGGCCTCAGCGCAGACCTAGTGTGGGTGCCTTGTTTTCGGCACCGCGATGTGGCCGCCGCTGCGCGTTGGGCGCGTAAAAAAAATATCCCGTTGTTGTTCGACCCTTTAATTAGCGCCTGGCAGAAGCAGGTGTATGAACGGCAAAAAGTAAGGACGGATGGCCTGGCAGCACGTCGCTTGCTTAACCGCGAAAGCCAATGGCTGCACTCTGCAGACATGGTCTTGCTGGATACCGAACCGCAGCGGCGGATGTTTATGCAGCGATTCAAGCTGTCCGCTGCAAAAACCGTCTGCGTCTATGTGGGCGCCGAGCAACCCTTGTTTACGCCTATTGCAGCCGAACGCTCCCCGGCGGCAATTGAGGTGTTGTTTTATGGCAGCTTTATTGCCTTGCATGGGGTGCAAACCGTCATAGAAGCCGCAAGATTGACGCGCCAGCATACGCATATCCGCTGGGTGTTGCTGGGTGACGGGCCTGCCAGGGCCAGCGCTCAACAGCAGGCCGTCGGTTTGGATAATGTGTATTTTGAGGCTAGCGTGCCTTACAGCCAGTTGCCGCAGCGCATTGCGCAGGCAGATATTGTGCTGGGGGTGTTTGGTGATTCGGAAAAGGCTGCACAGGTGATGCCTAATAAGGTATTTCAAGCATTGGCGTGCGGGCGGCCAGTGATCACGCGTGCCAGCGCTGCGTATCCAGCAGACATCAGTAAGCAGCATGGCTTATGGCAAATTGAAGCAGCCAATCCACAGGCATTATCAGAAGCGGTGTTGCAATGGTCACATTGTGCGCGTGAGCAAGGCCAGGCCGCGCATACCTTATATGCGCGCTATTTTTCTCCACCGCAGTTGCAACAGCAATTGCAGGCCGCACTGCACGCTTTGGGGTTGGTGCATGCGTGATCCCCGTCCATCAACGATGACCGCCACGGCCACGACTAGGCGCATCCTTGTGATTACGCTCTCTAATATTGGTGACGCCGTGATGACCACCCCCGTCCTGGCCGCCCTGCATGCGCAGTACCCGGATGCATGCATAGACCTGGTCTGTGATCCTCGTTCTTCAGCCTTGTTTGCGCCTTGTCCTTATATTGGACAATTGTTTGTGCGCAACAAGCAAAGTGGCTGGCGTGGTTATCTGCAATTGATTACCGCCTTGCGGAAAACGCGTTACGACATCGTTGTGGATTTACGCACGGATTTTCTGGTTTATTTACTGCGAGCGAGGCGGCGACTCAAGAAGTATCCCAATGCAAGCACGTTGCATATGCACTCGGTAGAAAAGCATTTATTGGCCGTGCGCACACTGGTCGGTCATTGCCTGCCTAATGCTGAGTTGTGGGCAAGTGAGCAGGATGCTCAAGTCGTCGCTACCCAGTTTCCTCTCAACGGTCGCTGGCTTGCGATCGGCCCCGGTGCCAATTTTTCAGGAAAGATCTGGCCGGTGGAATGCTATGCGGCCGTGGCTAATGCACTCAAGGCAGATTTTGATGGCGTAGTGCTATTAGGTGGTAACGCTGACCAGGCGCTTGCAGCGCAATTTATCGCGCAGGCCGAATTACCTGTGTATAACGCCTGCGGTGGTTTGACGTTGCCACAATCGTATGCGTTGTTGAGGCTATGTCATTTTTATCTCGGCAATGACTCCGGTCTTGGCCATATGGCTGCGGCTGCAGGTTTGACTACACTCACGCTGTTCGGCCCGGGCTCACCCGTGCGCTACCGGCCATGGTCACCGCGGGCCGGCGTGATTCAAGATCCGCGGCAGGATATTCTGGGCATCACGGTGCAATCTGTGGTGGCCAAATTGCAGTCGTTGCTGGTTTCGGCGGGATGATTGATGCCCGCATGACTCAGTCTCTTTTAAAAGTCATTTGTAGCCTGCTGGACCGGTTATCCTTAAAGTGGATACACCGTCTGGGTGCTTGTCTGGGCCGTTTGTTTTATGTCGTCGCGACTAAACAAAACCAACTGTTAATCAGCAACCTCAGGCAAAGTGGCCTGTTCCCTTCTGAGCAGGCCTTGCAACAGGCGGTACGCCAGAATCAGCGAGAGATGGGCAAATTTATCCTTGAATCTTTAGCCATTTGGTCGCGTTCACAAGCACAGGTATTGCAATGGGTGCGTCATGTATATGGCAAGGCCTGCCTGGACGAAGCCATGGCGCATGGCAAAGGTATCCTGTTTTTGACGCCGCATATTGGCTGCTTTGAGATTACCTCTATTTATTACGCCAGCATGCAGCCGATCACCGTACTTAATCGCGATTCCCGACAATCATGGGTGCGTGCGTTTATGCAAGCCGGGCGCCAAAAAGGCGCGGTGAGACTGGCGCCCGCCAACCTGAAAGGTGTCAGGCAAATGCTGAAAGCTTTGTACGCCAATCAGGCCGTAGGGATTTTGCCCGATCAGATCGCCAGCAAGGGGCAGGGTGAGTGGGTAGGTTTTTTTGGTAAACCCATGTACACCATGACCCTGGTCAGCCAATTATTGAGTCGCGTCGATACGCGCGTGATTGTGGTGGTGGCGGAAAGGCTCGCGGATGGGCAGGGCTACGATTTACATTTAAAAGCGGTGAGTCCCGAAGCGGTTTCTTCACCGACCAAACTTAACCAGGTGTTAGAGACATTGGTCACCCAATTCCCGCTGCAATATATGTGGAGCTATGACAGGTATAAACAACCATAATGAATAATACGCAAAGCACTTACACATACCTGAGCAGGCTCATGGTCTATATCAAGCCCTATTGGCTGACCTTTGCCGCAGCACTGTGTTGCCTGGTCATCCTCTCTGCCAGTAATACCGGTTTTCTGAGTACTATTAAACATGTGACTGACGAAGGTTTTGCTGATCATGCAGAAAACAGTTCGCGCATCTACCTGGCCGCCATGCTCTGCGGCCTGCTGTTTGTGCGGGCATTGGCCGGTTTTGGTTCTAATTACCTGGTGCGTATTGTCGGACGGCGTGTGATTGAAGATGTACGCAATCATGTGTTTGACCATATGCTTAAACTGCCTGCCAGTTTCTTTGACCAGCATGCCATTGCCAATATCACCACTAAAATGACCTTTGATTGCGAGCAACTATATAGTGCCGTTACCAAAGTCATTATTTCATCCATTCGCGATAGCCTGACGATTCTCGGTATTGTGGCTTATATGCTCTACCTGGATTGGAAACTCACGCTGGTCTTCTTGATGCTAGCGCCTGTCATTACCCGCTACCTGAAAAAAATGACGCCCAAGTTACGTAACTCTGGCAAGCAGGTGCAGGCGAGTATGTCTGACATGACGCAAGTGATTGAAGAAGCCGCCAGTGGTCAACGTGTCGTCAAGGTATTCAATGGTGAAGCTTATGAATACCAGCGGTTTAGCCGCATTGTAGCCACTAATCGGCAGATGATGGTCAGGCTGGGGCGCATCTCTGGGCTCAATAGCATGTTTGTTGAAATGCTGGCGGCGATTGCGCTGGGGATGGTGATTTATTATTCTGCCGGGCAATTCACCGCCGGTGAATTTGCCGCCTTTATTGGCGCCTTGCTTATGCTCATCGGGCCGGTGAAGGCGATTGCTTCTGTGAATGAGGATGTGCAAATTGCAGTGACTGCCTGCCAGAGCGTGTTTGTCGTGCTGGATACGCCGACCGAAATAAATCAGGGTGAGTTAGCGCTAGAGCAGCCTGTTAAAGAGATTCAATTCCACAATGTCGCTTTTAAGTATCCTTATGGTCAGCATGCGGCATTGAAAAACCTTAACTTGACTATTCAGGCAGGCGAAAGTATTGCGCTGGTAGGCATGTCTGGTGGCGGCAAATCTACGCTGGTGCATCTGTTGCCACGCTTTCATGAGGTACAGCAAGGCAGCATTACCATCAATGGCATCAAGATTCAGCAACTGGGGTTGCCGTATTTGCGCCAGCAGTTTGCACTGGTGAGCCAGGAGACCGTGCTGTTTAATGACACTATATATAACAATATCGCTTATGGTAGCTTGCGCGGCTTATCTAAAGCAGAAGTGATTGCCGCTGCCAAAGCTGCCCATGCCTGGGAATTCATCGAAAAATTGCCGCAACAGCTGGATACGCATATCGGCGACCGCGGCCTGCGTTTGTCAGGTGGCCAGCGCCAACGCCTGTCGATTGCACGTGCCATGCTCAAGAATGCCCCTATCCTCATTCTCGATGAGGCGACTTCAGCGCTGGATAACGAGTCCGAGCATAAAGTGCAAGCTGCGCTCAACCAGCTTATGTTAGGCAAGACCACTATCATGATTGCCCACCGCCTGAGCACCATACAGCACGCCAGTCGAATTATTGTGATGGACCAAGGTCAAATCGTTGAAGAGGGCGTGCATGAACAATTGATGCAGTCTGGCGGCAAATATGCCTCGCTCTACAATATATTTAGCAAATAACTGTTGACACTGTTTTTGTAAGTTTGCTATAGTCTCACCTCTCGACGCAACACAAGTTTTACTAGTCGATTCGGACGCGGGATGGAGCAGTCTGGCAGCTCGTCGGGCTCATAACCCGAAGGTCACAGGTTCAAATCCTGTTCCCGCAACCAAGCAAAAATGAGTTTAGAAATTAAATAAATTTGATGCTTGACCGAACGAAAAACCTCTGTATAATGCGCACCTCGTTACGAAATAACGGTAACGAAAACGGCTTGGAAGCTGACTGTTCTTTAAAAATTAGGATGACTGATAAGTGTGGGTGTTTGTAGTTGAGTGAAGCGCATTTAATGCGTAGAAACTCAGAAAATA
>NZ_BAUS01000006.1:0-933 GCF_000576615.1 Methylophilus sp. OH31
GTAACAACGTTCTGGATGGCGGTGCAGGTGCTGACCGTATGGAGGGTGGCAAAGGCAACGATACCTATATCGTCGATGACGAAGATGATGAAGTGATTGAAGCTGCAAATGGGGGCACTGACCTCGTTAAAGCCAGTGTCGATTATGAACTCACTGACTTTGTCGAAAACCTGACGCTTACCGGCAATGATCATATCAATGGCACTGGCAACGCACTCGCAAACACCATCACTGGCAATGCTGGCAATAACATCCTCGATGGTGGCGATGGCGTAGACAAACTCATCGGCGGGGCCGGTGATGATACCTACATCGTTGACCTCGTTCGTACAGGCACTACCGCTGCTAACTTCAAGGTCGCTCTGCAAGATACCATCACTGAAGCCGCTAATGCAGGCAGTGATACCGTTCAACTGCGCTTACTCAGTGGCACTGACTACAGCACCATGGCGAATGCAACTACCCTCAGCCTCGGTGCGAACCTTGAAAGACTCGATGCCTCTGGCACAGAATCTATCAAACTCAACCTCACTGGCAATGCACTCGCAAATACTCTCACTGGCAATGATGCAGATAACATCCTTGATGGCGGCGCTGGGGTAGATATCCTGCAGGGTGGCGAAGGTAATGACACCTACATTTTGGACCTCAAAGCCACAGGCGGAATTCTTTCGATTGAAGATACAGTAGAAGAATTTAATGGCACAACTGATGGCATTGATACCATCAAGCTGCGTGGTTCAGCTACGCTTGCCACAGCAGCAACTCTCACCCTGGATAATGACTGGGCCAACATCGAGATCCTTGATGCTTCTGCTACAGGCTCAACCAAGCTCAATCTCACAGGTAACAACCTGGGCAACACACTGATCGGCAATGCCGCCGCGAACATCCTGACCGGGGGTACTGGCGACGACACCCTTAACGGCGGCG
>NZ_BAUS01000005.1:0-5593 GCF_000576615.1 Methylophilus sp. OH31
GAAGCTGACTGTTCTTTAAAAATTAGGATGACTGATAAGTGTGGGTGTTTGTAGTTGAGTGAAGCGCATTTAATGCGTAGAAACTCAGAAAATACAAATGCTTTACACTTAGATTTATGACAAGTATGTACAGTGTTTTTACACACATACCTTGAAATGAATTTGAGATATAAGCGAATCGAATACCGCCTCTTAATTGAGGTAAAAAGTAATAGTTAGGAATTAAACTGAAGAGTTTGATCCTGGCTCAGATTGAACGCTGGCGGAATGCTTTACACATGCAAGTCGAACGATGAACCTTAGCTTGCTAGGGGGATTAGTGGCGAACGGGTGAGTAATATATCGGAACGTACCTTGTAATGGGGGATAACTAGTCGAAAGATTAGCTAATACCGCATACGCCCTGAGGGGGAAAGTAGGGGATCTTCGGACCTTACGTTATAAGAGCGGCCGATATCTGATTAGCTAGTTGGTGGGGTAATGGCCTACCAAGGCGACGATCAGTAGCTGGTCTGAGAGGACGACCAGCCACACTGGAACTGAGACACGGTCCAGACTCCTACGGGAGGCAGCAGTGGGGAATTTTGGACAATGGGCGAAAGCCTGATCCAGCCATTCCGCGTGAGTGAAGAAGGCCTTCGGGTTGTAAAGCTCTTTCGCAAGGGAAGAAAACTTACATTCTAATAAAGTGTGAGGCTGACGGTACCTTGATAAGAAGCACCGGCTAACTACGTGCCAGCAGCCGCGGTAATACGTAGGGTGCGAGCGTTAATCGGAATTACTGGGCGTAAAGCGTGCGCAGGCGGTTTTGTAAGTCAGATGTGAAATCCCCGAGCTCAACTTGGGAACTGCGTTTGAAACTACAAGACTAGAATATGTCAGAGGGGGGTAGAATTCCACGTGTAGCAGTGAAATGCGTAGAGATGTGGAGGAATACCAATGGCGAAGGCAGCCCCCTGGGATAATATTGACGCTCATGCACGAAAGCGTGGGGAGCAAACAGGATTAGATACCCTGGTAGTCCACGCCCTAAACGATGTCTACTAGTTGTTGGTGGAGTAAAATCCATGAGTAACGCAGCTAACGCGTGAAGTAGACCGCCTGGGGAGTACGGTCGCAAGATTAAAACTCAAAGGAATTGACGGGGGCCCGCACAAGCGGTGGATTATGTGGATTAATTCGATGCAACGCGAAAAACCTTACCTGGCCTTGACATGCCACTAACGAAGCAGAGATGCATTAGGTGCCCGAAAGGGAAAGTGGACACAGGTGCTGCATGGCTGTCGTCAGCTCGTGTCGTGAGATGTTGGGTTAAGTCCCGCAACGAGCGCAACCCTTGCCATTAATTGCCATCATTTAGTTGGGCACTTTAATGGGACTGCCGGTGACAAACCGGAGGAAGGTGGGGATGACGTCAAGTCCTCATGGCCCTTATGGCCAGGGCTTCACACGTAATACAATGGTCGGTACAGAGAGTTGCCAACCCGCGAGGGGGAGCTAATCTCAGAAAGCCGATCGTAGTCCGGATTGTTCTCTGCAACTCGAGAGCATGAAGTCGGAATCGCTAGTAATCGCGGATCAGCATGTCGCGGTGAATACGTTCCCGGGCCTTGTACACACCGCCCGTCACACCATGGGAGTGGGTTTTACCAGAAGTAGTTAGTCTAACCGCAAGGGGGACGATTACCACGGTAGTATTCATGACTGGGGTGAAGTCGTAACAAGGTAGCCGTATCGGAAGGTGCGGCTGGATCACCTCCTTTCTAGAGAAGATCACTCGGCTTCAAGCATTCACTCTTATCAGTCATCTAAAATTAAGCAGCAACAAAGATTTAGGCAAACCGCCTTAGGGTCTGTAGCTCAGCTGGTTAGAGCACCGTCTTGATAAGGCGGGGGTCGTTGGTTCGAGCCCAACCAGACCCACCACTCTATATTGGGGGATTAGCTCAGCTGGGAGAGCACCTGCTTTGCAAGCAGGGGGTCGTCGGTTCGATCCCGTCATCCTCCACCAAGAACTTTGTTGTGAATTAGAGATTAGAAGCAAGCGTTATTAATTGAAGTTTAATTAAATGTTTGCTTCTGGTTTTTAAACATTAGTTTAAAAAACTAAGACTGCTCTTTAACAAAATGGAAGAAGTAAAGGAATATAGGTTGTGTGATGACAACTTATATTCAATGGGCGATATTATTTTTTAACCGGAAATAATATCGATTGATTGCAAAATCATAAATATTAAACGCAAGTTGAGAAGTTTAGGTTATTGAGTAATCAATAATTTAAGCGAATCTAACGAGGTTTGATAGTGCTTTAGAATTACCTGTAACGCGTGTCTCATGCACGACGAAATCTAGATTTAAAAAGGGTTTAGGTTTTAACGTTATAGGGTCAAGTGAATAAGTGCATATGGTGGATGCCTTGGCGATATCAGGCGATGAAGGACGTGATAGCCTGCGAAAAGCTTCGGGGAGCTGGCAAATAAGCTTTGATCCGGAGATGTCCGAATGGGGAAACCCGGCCGTAAGGTCATTCTCTTCTGAATATATAGGAAGAGTAAAGCGAACCGAGTGAACTGAAACATCTAAGTAACTCGAGGAAAAGAAATCAACCGAGATTCCGTAAGTAGTGGCGAGCGAACATGGAACAGCCTGTTATTTTTAGCAGACGCGATAGTAGAACGGAATGGAAAGTCCGACCGTAGTGGGTGATAGTCCCGTATACGAAATCCCGTTTGTGGAACTAGGGTAACGAAAAGTAGGGCGGGGCACGAGAAACCTTGTCTGAACATGGGGGGACCATCCTCCAAGGCTAAATACTCGATATCGACCGATAGTGAACAAGTACCGTGAGGGAAAGGCGAAAAGAACCCCGGGAGGGGAGTGAAATAGATCCTGAAACCGTATGCATACAAACAGTGGGAGCCTCGTAAGGGGTGACTGCGTACCTTTTGTATAATGGGTCAGCGACTTACATTCAGTGGCAAGCTTAACCGATAGGGGAGGCGTAGAGAAATCGAGTCCGAATAGGGCGAATCAGTCGCTGGGTGTAGACCCGAAACCAAGTGATCTATCCATGGCCAGGATGAAGGTGCCGTAACAGGTACTGGAGGTCCGAACCCACAAATGTTGAAAAATTTGGGGATGAGCTGTGGATAGGGGTGAAAGGCTAAACAAACTTGGAGATAGCTGGTTCTCTCCGAAAACTATTTAGGTAGTGCCTCGTATATCATTCTCGGGGGTAGAGCACTGTTATGGCTAGGGGGTTCATAAGAACTTACCAAACCATTGCAAACTCCGAATACTGAGAAATGCAATTACGGGAGACAGACCATGGGTGCTAACGTCCGTGGTCAAGAGGGAAACAACCCAGACCGACAGCTAAGGTCCCAAATGACGTGCTAAGTGGAAAACGAAGTGGGAAGGCATAGACAGCCAGGATGTTGGCTTAGAAGCAGCCATCATTTAAAGAAAGCGTAATAGCTCACTGGTCGAGTCGTCCTGCGCGGAAGATGTAACGGGGCTAAGCACGTAACCGAAGCTTCGGATGCCATATTTATATGGCATGGTAGGAGAGCGTTCTGTAGGCCTGCGAAGGTGTGCTGTGAGGCATGCTGGAGGTATCAGAAGTGCGAATGCTGACATGAGTAGCGATAAAGGGAGTGAAAAGCTCCCTCGCCGAAAGCCCAAGGTTTCCTGCGCAACGTTCATCGGCGCAGGGTGAGTCGGCCCCTAAGGTGAGGCAGAGATGCGTAGCTGATGGGAAACAGGTTAATATTCCTGTACCTCTATACAATGCGATGTGGGGACGGAGAAGGTTAGGTCAGCCGGGTGTTGGATGTCCCGGTTCAAGCGTGTAGGTTGGTTCTTTAGGCAAATCCGGAGAGCTAAGACTGAGACGTGATAACGAGTCTGCTTGCAGACGAAGTGATTGATACCATGCTTCCAAGAAAAGCCACTAAGCTTCAGTTGTATAAGACCGTACCGCAAACCGACACAGGTGGGCAGGATGAGAATTCTAAGGCGCTTGAGAGAACCCGGGAGAAGGAACTCGGCAAATTAGCACCGTAACTTCGGGAGAAGGTGCGCCCCGGTAGTGTGTAGAGATTTACTCTCGAAGCACGATGGGGTTGCAGTGAAAAGGTGGCTGCGACTGTTTAATAAAAACACAGCACTCTGCAAACACGAAAGTGGACGTATAGGGTGTGACGCCTGCCCGGTGCTGGAAGATTAAATGATGGGGTGCAAGCTCTTGATTGAAGTCCCAGTAAACGGCGGCCGTAACTATAACGGTCCTAAGGTAGCGAAATTCCTTGTCGGGTAAGTTCCGACCCGCACGAATGGCGTAACGATGGCCACACTGTCTCCTCTCGGGACTCAGCGAAGTTGAAATGTTTGTGAAGATGCAATCTCCCCGCGGCTAGACGGAAAGACCCCATGAACCTTTACTGCAGCTTTACATTGGACTTTGACAAGATTTGTGTAGGATAGGTGGGAGACGTTGAAGCGGAGTCGCTAGATTTCGTGGAGTCAACCTTGAAATACCACCCTGATGTTGTTGAGGTTCTAACCTAGGTCCGTAATCCGGACTGGGGACCGTGTATGGTAGGCAGTTTGACTGGGGCGGTCTCCTCCCAAAGAGTAACGGAGGAGTGCGAAGGTAACCTAGGTACGGTCGGAAATCGTACTGATAGTGCAATGGCATAAGGTTGCTTGACTGCGAGACGGACAGGTCGAGCAGGTGCGAAAGCAGGTCATAGTGATCCGGTGGTTCTGTATGGAAGGGCCATCGCTCAACGGATAAAAGGTACTCTGGGGATAACAGGCTGATTCCTCCCAAGAGTTCATATCGACGGGGGAGTTTGGCACCTCGATGTCGGCTCATCACATCCTGGGGCTGTAGCCGGTCCCAAGGGTATGGCTGTTCGCCATTTAAAGTGGTACGTGAGCTGGGTTTAAAACGTCGTGAGACAGTTTGGTCCCTATCTGCCGTGGGCGCTGCAAGTTTGAGGGGACCTGCTCCTAGTACGAGAGGACCGGAGTGGACGCACCTCTGGTGGACCAGTTATCATGCCAATGGTATAGCTGGGTAGCTAAGTGCGGAAGAGATAAACGCTGAAAGCATCTAAGCGTGAAACTCGCCTCGAGATGAGACTTGCCTCTGGCTTTAAGCCAGCTAAAGAGTCGTTCAAGACCAGGACGTTGATAGGTCAGGTGTGGAAGTGCAGTAATGCATTAAGCTAACTGATACTAATTGCTCGTGAGGCTTGATCCTATAACCTTAAAACTTAGACCAAAATCTAAGCAAGGTGTAGTTCAAAGCAATATGATTTGGCAATCATCTAGAAATAAGAAACACAAGTTGTTTCATACCCTAATCCCATTGAAAACAAGCGTAAAACGCTTGCATCCTTTACTTCTTCCAATTTGTTAAAGCAGGCTGAGCAAAAACTCAGCACCATGCATAACATTACCAGTTATGTTTGGGGACAATAGCGGTTTGGAACCACCCCTTCCCATCTCGAACAGGGCCGTGAAACGAACTTGCGCCAATGATAGTGTACTCTTCGTATGCGAAAGTAGGTCATCCCCAAGCTCC
>NZ_BAUS01000004.1:0-538866 GCF_000576615.1 Methylophilus sp. OH31
AATTTTTAAAGAACAGTCAGCTTCTAAGCCGTTTTCGTTACCGTTATTTCGTAACGAGGTGCGCATTATACAGAGGTTTTTTACTTCGTCAACAGCAATTTAAACACTCGTTTCAAATTACTATCAACTCACCCCGCTAAAGGCACTTCCTGATAACTAAACATGTCGTTTCGTTTAAGGAAGCCGCGCATTCTACAGCGATGGGGATTGCGGTCAACCCCCCATTCGCCACTATTACAATTCTGTTACAAATTGATGATTACTTCTTGAAAGCTGCTTTGAGTCGCAACCAGGTTTGCGTCAAGACATTGCCATCCAGATGATAATGCTTATGCAAAGGCTGCTTCACTTCCCAGCTGACTTTAAGCCCCGCCGGGAAGGTGACGAAGTCACCCTTGCCAAAACTCACAGGTGCGCCACCTATTGGGGTGACCACACATTCGCCTTCTAATATATATGCCTGCTCTTGCTCATGGAATGTCCAGTCAAAAACAGACACTTCTTTTTGCCAGGTGGGCCACTTGGCAACACCAAGCTCCTTTAATTGTGTTTCGGCAGGATTATGTTGAACTTGAATTTGCATCTTGCTGCTCCTTAGACTGAAGCGCGCATTTTATAGGAAGCGATGCTGTAGTACGCATGGTTTTCGATAGTAAAATAGAATTTTTACAAAATCAGAGTGCATGATGCGTATCAGCCCGGCGAAGGCGATTGAACTGTTAAAGCGTGGTGAGGTGGTCGCCATCCCTACAGAAACGGTATATGGATTGGCTGCTGATGCGCGCAATGAATCGGCCATTGCCAAAATATATGCGACGAAACAGCGCCCGGCCAATAACCCGCTGATTGTCCATATTGCCAGTACAGTGCAAGTGACTGACTGGGCAAGTGAGTTTCCGCCATTGGCGCAACAACTGGCACAAGCATTCTGGCCAGGACCGTTGACATTAGTATTACCAGCGCGCGCTGAGGTATCGCAAACCGTACGTGCTGGCGAACCAACCGTGGCCTTGCGCGTGCCGGCACACCCTGTGGCGCTTGCCCTGCTACACGACAGCGGCCTGGGGCTGGCTGCCCCGTCTGCCAATAAATATACACAGTTGAGCCCCACCACGGCTGAGCATGTGGAGTCTGGCCTGGGTAATGATATTCCGGTGTTGGATGGCGGTGCCTGCCAGGTGGGGATCGAGTCAACCATTGTCAGCGTGCATGGAGACGAGTGGCAATTATTGCGCCCAGGCATGATAGAGGCCGCAGCGATCGCCGCGATTGCAGGCAAACCGGCCACCCAGCACGCGGCACAAACGCCGAAGGTCCCCGGACAGCATTTGCTGCATTATTCGCCACGCACACCTTGCCTGCTATTTGCGTCAATCCCAGCCATGTTGCGCTATGCCCAAACCAGGCCAGCCGCCGCTGCTTTGTTATTTAGCAATGCTGAACGAGTGACAGATAAAGATGTTTACCTGCCAAATGACCCTGCGCAGGCGGCAGAACAACTCTACGCCGCACTACATACACAGGATGCCGCACAAGCGGAGGTTATCCTGATTGAATCGCCACCCGCCACTCCAGAATGGGACGCCTTGCGTGACCGCTTGCAGCGTGCGGCCTACCATCCACACGACCAAAACGATTGAGTCTGTGAGGCATGACTGGCACAATATGGTGCATATTTATTTATAGCCTCTTATTAGAACAAGATACACACAATGAAAAACACCTATCAACATTTGATGATCGCTGCCGTCTCTGCCTTGTTATTTGGCTGCGCCAGCTTTGAGTTTCCCAGCATGTTTGACAAAGGCACCAAGGAAGTGCCGCGTTACGGCAAAGAAGCTATTCATTACCAATGCGAGAATTATCAGTCTTTTGGCCTGAAACTATCCGCAAACGGTGACGAAGCCTGGGTCATGCTGCCTGACCATGAAATTGGCCTGGCGAGAGATGCGAGTGATAAGCAGCTTTATCACTACGGCACCATGGATTTGCGCCTGAACGGTGAGCAAACCACGCTGGATGACAGCGATCATTTGCATCTCAAAAACTGCAAACCTGCTGAGACCAAAAAGTAAGTAGCTTTTGGCAGAAAAAAAGCCCTGCAAAAGCAGGGCAAATACATCGGAGGGGAAACCGAGTCTGTTAAATGCTGACCAAGCCGCCAAACAGGCCAAGCACGGTGCCTAAAATTGGACCAACCAATGGAATCGCTGACAGCGTACTGACCAGGCCGTTGACAGTACCGCCGGTAGAACCGGTCGCACCGCCCAGCAAACCACCCAACAACGGAATGCCACCCAGCAAACCGGACAGGTCGAAGCCCGCACCGCCAGAAACCGCTTCAACTTCAACCTTTTTCAAGCTTTGAATTGCCATTTACTTCTCCTCATTTGCGTTATTAATGTGCCCTGCCTAACCCATGCAGTCCTTGACGACTGCACCGTTAACCAGCGCCCACCACCACCTTTATTCAAGATAATTCGGGCGGTGACATCTCTGCATACCAGCTACATCACGGCAACATAATATTAACTAAAATTAACAATTACGTAAACAAGTTAATCCATCGTTATATTTAAGGTTCAACAATGGCCCACAAGCCGACATTACCCATATTGGCAGCGAGTTTTAATCTGGCTGCACGTAAGGCCGCCAGCGACTTGATATGCTGCTGCCTGGCACCGGAAACCGCATTTTGCGCATTCAACAACTCAATCATATTGCCCACCCCAGCCTGGTAGCGCCCTTGCGCGACCTTAAATGCCTCTTGCGCGTGACGTATGAGCTCCTCCGTCGCGCGCAGATTTTCACGCTCTGACATCAAGGCGTGATAACTTTTCCAGACCTCCAGTGAGACTTGCTGCATGATGCGATTCAGCTCAGCCACGCGCGTTTGACGCTCAGCCTCGGCAGACTGCACCTGATAACTGCGCGAAAACCCTTCAAATAAAGGCATATTCAGCTGCAAACCTATGGTGGCCGTCGTTGAATAGACATTACTGGCCGGAAAGTTTGCCAGTTGCTGATAACCCATCTGATCCGAACGACTCAATTCAGTATTGAAGTTTAGTGTTGGCAAGCCTTCTGCCCGCACGCCTTTAATATTTTCTTCGGCAGCCAGCACTTTTGCTTTCGCGGCAAGAATAGCCGGATGCGATTCTGTGGCCTGCTGGATCAGCACATCCACCCGGTTAAGAAAATCCGCCTGTTCCAGCGGTTGGCTGCGTTTTAACAGCTGAAACGGGGTATTGGCCATTAAACCCATGGCGGCAGACAAAGTGCCGTGGGCATTTTTTAGGTCGCCTTCGGCTTTAATTCTGTCCAGCCTAGCTTGGGCGTAAGCCGTTTGCGCCTGCAACTGGTCAGTGAGCAAACCCACACCTGCCTTGAATTTGGCCGTCGCTGCGGCGAGGCTCTCCTTGGCCAGTGACTCCGCATCCTCAAAAGCAGTCAAGGTGGCCTGCGTGGTCAAATTGTCAAAATAAGCCTGAGCCGCTGTGATAAACACCTCTTGCAAGGCGGCATCATGCGCAGCATTGGCGGCATTTAACAGGGCCTGCGCCTGCCCCAGCTTGGCAGCGCGCTGTCCCAGGTCCGCTAGCAACCAGCTCAAGCGCAAACTGGCCGTGCGATTGGTGATGTTATTGTCCTGATCGAGCGAAGAAAATAATGAGTTTTCAACGTGATTTCTCACTTTGGCTGCGCCTGCCGTGACATTGACGCGCGGTAAATAATTGGATTTTTGTACCGCCACTTGCGCGGCCTGCGCTTTGGCAATCGACCAGGCCTCCGCGCTACGTGGACTATTACACAAGGCCTGCTCAACCACATCAAGCAGCGTCAGCGGCCGTTGCGGCAAGGCCGCGGCACAGGGGGCTAATTCAGATTCAGCCGCTGTCATTAGCATTTCTTTGGCCGGGCTACCAGCGACGCGCCCCTGAAACTCGGTAAAGTCGGTCAATTGCAATGCCACAGCGCTGAATGGCAATACAACCCCCAACGCCCAACATAATGACAACGCCAGGCGCAGAGATACATTCATGTGCCTGCGACCGCCGTCATATGGACTTTGCCCGCCGCCATCACAATCACGCGCTTGGCTGAAGCGATGGTCTCCGGCCGGTGCGCGATAATCACGCGTGTCATATCGAGCGCTTGTATGGCCTGGTTGACCATCGATTCGCGCGCCACATCCAAGTGGCTGGTCGCTTCGTCCAGGAACAGGATTTTGGGCCTTTTATATAGCGCGCGCGCCAGCAGGATACGTTGTTTTTGCCCGCCAGACAGCGCTGCGCCCATATCGCCGATCAGGGTATTAAAGCCCATGGGCATGGCGACAATTTCTTCGTGTACCGCCGCCTTGCGCGCGCACTCCTCCACCCACGCCAGATCAACCTGCTGATCGAAAAATGCAATATTGTCAGCAATGGAGCCTGCAAACAGCGCATCGTCCTGCATCACCGTACCGACCATATTACGCAGATGCGACAAGCCCAGTTTGGACAACGGTTGCCCGCCCACCAATATCTGCCCTTCTTTAAAGGGGCGCAGCCCGAGCATAATGCTCATCAAGGTCGACTTACCGCAACCGGAAGGGCCGACAATGGCCACCGACTCCCCTTCAGCAATCTCCAGGTCCACACCATCCAGCACCCAGGGCTCGCCATCGGCATAACGGTAACGCAGGCCCTGAATCACAATATTGGCAGGCAAATTCTGAATCTCCTGCTTGCTTATGGTTTCCACGACTTCAGGTTCTTGCTCGGCCAGGGCAATATCCGCCAGGCGCTCGCCTTGCAAATGCAACATACGCATCTCAACCATACGATCAATCAAGCCACTCACGCGCGTCACAAACTGGTCTTTATAGGCAATAAAAGCCAGCAAAACCCCAATCGTGAACGCACCATCCATCACCAGTTTGGCCCCCAGCCAGATAATGAGGATACGTTCCACACCGAACAACAAACCATTCAGCAAACGATACATCACCTGCAACTTTTGCGTACGTAAGTCAGCATTCACTTGCTCGACAAACAAGCCTAACCAGCTATTCCTGCGCTCATCTAATCGCTGAAATAATTTAAGCGCACGCACACCGCGCACGGTTTCAATAAAATGGGTTTGCTGTTTGGCGGCATGCACAATTTGCTCTTCGGTCGCATTGCGCAAGGGCCGAAACCAGGCCCAGCGCCCCAGGCCATACAACAGCATGGCACCGATGGCGATCCAGGCCATGGTCGGGCTATACAAAAACATCATGGCCAAGGTCGCCACCGTCAAGACACCATCCAGGATGGCTTCGACAAAGGTGCTGGTCAGCGTATGCTGGATTTGATCAATAGCGCCAAAGCGCGACACCACATCCCCCAGATGCCGCTTTTCAAAAAAGTCGACCGGCAAGCGGATCAAGTGCGCAAATAAATTGGCCCGCCACTGCACATTGAGCGTAGTAGACATATGCATGATGACCCAGGCGCGCACCGTGCTAATGGCCTGCTGCATAAAAACCAGCAGGCCAAAGCCAAGTGCCAGCGTGGTGAGCAAATCCCGGTCTGCCGACACCAGCGCATGGTCAACGACCCATTGCATATAAAACGGCGACACCAGCGCAAACACCTCCAACGCCAGCGCTAACAGCAACACCTGCCCAAGCGAACGGTAAAGACCGGTGACATGCCCCATCATGTCACGCAATTTCACACTTTGCTTAAAGGTCACCTGCTTGAAACCAGGATTCGGCCACAACTCCAATGCCACGCCAGTGAATGCGGCAGAGACTTCATCAAAGCTCAATTTGCGTATGCCCATGGCCGGGTCATGAATCACCACATGGCGCGCACCCACCTCTTTCAACACCACAAAGTGGTTGAAATTCCAATGCAAAATGCACGGCCGACGCAAATCTTTAAGATCTTCGAGCTCCAGCTTGACCGGGCGCGTGGTAAAACCCACGGCTTGTGCCATGCCCATCAGGTGACTGAGGGTCGTGCCCTTGATTGAGATCAGGAACAATCGGCGCATGGTCGCCAGGTCAGTACGAAAACCATGGTAATTCGACACCATGACCAGGCAGGCCAAGCCACACTCGCTGGCCTCGGTTTGTAGCGTGATGGGCAGTGTACGCCCCAGGCCAAACGACAGCTGACTAAGAAAAGACATGACTCACTTTCATTTCCATGGCTACAGCTTGCCAGTCAAACTGATTAATGGCTCCAGCACCCACTCATACAAGCGCCGACGCTCGAGCATGACGTCAGCATCCAGCAACATGCCTGGCTGCAAAGGCTGCTTGACGCCATAAGCGACGATGGCTTGCTGGTCTAGCGCGACTGAAATACGGTAATAAGGCTCGCTGTTTTGATTATTGCCAGACGGATTGCCCATGGTAAAAATCTCACTGGCTGGCAACGCCGTCCTGGAGACTGACACCACTCGACCGGTGGCCTGGCCAAATTTCTGGTAGGGATACGCCTGGTAACGCAAACGCACCGGCACACCAGGCCGCACAAACCCCACGGCACGGCTGGGCGCAAACAACTGTGCTTCCAGCCTGGCGCCGCGCGGCACAATACTCAGCAGCGGCCGGCTACCTTCAACCGCCGTACCCACACTGGCAACCACTGCCGTTGCCGTGCCGGACTCGGGCGCGCGAATCACCAGGCGACGCTTGGCTTCGCTTTCTGTCAGCTGTTGATTGACACTGGACACACTGCGTTCCAGCTGCGCAATCTGGTTTTGATGTTTGGCACGTACGCTGGACAACTCGTCCTGACGGGCAAGCGCATCGCGTTGCATGCGTACTTGCTCACGCGCCATGGATGCCAGCCGCGAAGACTGCTCTATCCACTCCTCTTGTTTTTGCTGCGTTTGCTCTCGCGAAATATAGTTTTTTTCCAGCAACCCCTGATAGCGCTGATAAGCCTCTTCGCTCAATGTCACGCGCGTCTGCTGCGCTTTATATTGCGCTTCCAGCCGGGTTAACTCTTCTTCAATCCCCAACAAGCGCGACTGCAATGCTTGTTGTTCATCATGCTGTTGCAGCCGGGTTTTGACGATTTCATCCCGCAAGGATTGACGCTGTTGCGCGTGTTGCGCACTGATGGACGCCTGCACTGAGCCCTGCCCATCAGAGTAACGCTCACTGGACAATACAAACAGAATATCGCCTTGTTTGACCAACTGCCCTTCCTGCACTTTTCTTTCAACCACCAGCCCTAATTGCGGCGCATAGACTTTCAGCAAGCCAGTTTCTGGCACCAGTTGCCCCATGACCGTACTGCGCTTGGTGTAAGTCGCACACGCCATAAACAGCACCACCATCAACGCAAAGACAATGGCCAGCCCGGTGAGCAACAGGTAACTGACAGGACGCACCAACAAGATAGTGCCCAGCCAATGGTTTTTTTGTGCGTTGAGCGCGGCGTGACGGAATAAAGGCTGATTGGCCATGACGGTAGATGCCAGTGACGGCGATTACACCTGGTAAATTGAGATAATATTTATTAACAAACCAGCGGATTATAGGGGCCAGGCAAATTCAATGTCAATCTATGTTAAGCAAAACATCGCGCCGACACCATGCAGCGCACATGCTGATTGCAAGGCAGGCGAACAGCACCCTGCGGATAAACCAGCATCATAAATACGCACAAAACATAACAAGCCATTGATTTATATTACTTATTTTTGTGGCACACATTCTGCAATAAGACACTCTGTAACGTGACCTCATCCCACCTGTGCGTGACTGAAGATTACTTATATCCATTGATACATACATGACTAATACAGAGTGAATACATGAAAAACAAACCAACATCTCACCGCCTGCGCCAGATCTCGCTATTAACCAGCCTGGCACTCCTAAGCAACCAGGCATTTGCCGAAGCCACCATACAGCGCAATGACAACCAGTTCATTAATATTGGTATTGCCTCACGCGTCAGCTTTAGCTCGATTAAAGACGCCGCCCCCAGTGGTAAAGACCGTTCTAATGACTTTGAAGTGGAAGAAGCGCGTTTATACACCAACGGCAAACTGCACGAAAACGTCTCGTTTGAATTTAACTTTGCCCGCAATACGGCAGACGACAAAATAGAGTTACTGGATGGTCACCTGGGCCTGGAGTTCAACAATTACGCCAACTTCTGGATTGGCCGCTTTTTGCCAGCCGCCAGCCGCGCTTCTGCCGTTGCGCCCATGTATTCGACCACCTTTGACTTCCCGATTGCCGAGCAAGGCTCTTACCAGTTTGGCGGCCGTGACAATGGCGCCGTGTTCTTTGGTTCAGACAGCAGCAATGCCTTTAAATACTACGTCTCGGCGACCAATGGTCGTCAGGGCGGCTCTAACCAGGCTGACAACCTGTCTTACGCGACGCGTTTGCAATATAACTTCTGGGATACTGAGCCAGGCTTTTACAACCTATCCAGCTACGACGGCAAAAAGTCCATCCTGTCGGTTGGCGGTTCGTATCGCTACCAGAAAGATGGCACCGGCACGATTTTGAATAAAGGCGATTCCAAGTATTGGAACCTGGATGCGCGTCTGGAAAAACCGTTGAGTAATGGCGCCGTGCTTGGCGCGGAGGCCTCATATTACAACTACGATAACGACAATACCGGTGACACCGTATTGCCAGAAGCCAAAGGCTTTTTCATCAACGGCAGCTATACCTTTGCTGACAAAGTGGGCATAGGCAAATTCCAGCCTAAAGTGATTTACCAGGAATTCAACAATGACACCACTGGCCTGGACCGCAAACGCATTGATGTGGGTGTGGGCTATTTAATCGACGGCGACAGCAACAAGCGTATTGATGTGTTCTACTTCAGGGAAAATCGCAACAACTTGCCGGATATTGACGGCATTAAAGCCATTTTCCATGTAGCACACTTCTTCTAAGCCTTTGTTCAGGCAATAAAAAACGGCCTGCAAGGCCGTTTTTTACACTGCTGCAATACTTATTTACCAGCTTTTCTTCTTGCGGCAAAGCCTGCCAGGCCTAAACCAGCCATCAACAAGCCATAAGACTCTGGCTCAGGCACAGTGGTCACGGACAGGTTTTTAACACCCCAGCCCTCATCTCCCAACCCTTGTGGAATGGCGCTGGCATAGCTGAAAGTCAGGTTGTTGCTACCTAACACCAAAGTCACTGGCAGTGTTATGGTCAACGAGCCGCCGTTATTAAAACCGTTGTAGACATAATTTGACACGTAGCTTGCGTCACCTTGAGTAATCGTGATTGGACCACCATCACCGCCCAGGTTAAAGCTCGCGGAAAACACAGCGCTGCCGTTCACTGACAGGGTGAAATAGTCTTCGTAATTGTTATCAGGAAACCCATCCAGCGTTGCGTAACCAATCAGGTCAAATGAAACGGTCGCAGCCGTCGCAGCCGCATTAAATGAATAGTCTACAGCGTCCGGACTACTCAATGCGGTACCATCAAAGTCATAAGCCATGGCCACCGGCGTCATGAAGGACGTGATTGCAATAAATGAAAAAGCACCAGCAAGTTGTTTTAGCATCGAAAGCTCCCAAAATATTTACAGTTAGTTTTATATAATTGCAACAAATATGTTACACAATTTATTACTAAATTGTAACTACCTGAATGGGTCATGCCTTAAGACAGCATTACTTGTACAAAAACCAGCCACGTCGAATGCGTCATACATTAACGGCCACCCAAATAAGAGTCGCTGAGCGCCTGGCTGCTGGCAATCGTCTGTGCATCGCCGTGATGGGTGATATGACCACTCTCCAACACATAAGCATAGTTGGCATAGCGTAATGCCACGGTGGCATTCTGCTCGGCCAGCAGGAAACTCAGGCCTTGCGTCTGCTGTAGCTGATGCACAATCTCAAAAATTTCTTCGACAATCTGTGGTGCCAGGCCCATAGACGGCTCATCGAGCAAAATCAGCTTCGGGTTAGCCATCAGGGCACGGCCGATGGCGACCATCTGCTGTTCGCCGCCTGAGGTATATCCCGCATAGTTTTTGCGCAGCAATTTGAGGCGCGGGAAAAAGGCATAGACCCTTTCCAGATCCTGTGCCAGTGCCTTACTCGATGGCCGGCGGATAAATGCGCCGGTCAGCAGGTTTTCTTCCACGGTTAAATGCCCGAAGCAATGCCTGCCCTCCAGCACCTGCACCAGGCCTTGTGCCACCAACTGGCCTGGTGTGGCTTGGGTGATCTCCTTGCCGCCATAGGCAATCTTGCCTTGCACGATTTCTCCGCGTTGCGCCGGTGCCAGGCCGGAAATCGCTTTCAGGATAGTGCTTTTACCGGCGCCATTGGCACCCAGCAACGCAACAATAGACTGCGGCCCGACTTGCAGTGAAATATGTTTGATGGCAAAAATGACCTTTTCATAGATCACTTCAATATCATCCAGTTGCAACAGCGGCTCACTCGCCAGATTTAATTTTTCATGTGCTTGTGACATCACAATCTCCTCAATTCGATCGCGTCGGCAATCTATGCACAGTGCCCACGGCATCAAACTGCAAATGCACACCGCCTAAGCGATGTGCATGCCTGTTTTAAACGTTGCCAAGCAATTTATTTGGCAGCGACTTCTTCTTTGCTGCAATCACGCGGGGTGATGCCTTTTTCCTTGGCATACTCGTGTGAAGACTTTTCAATAATCGGGCGCAACAACTGGCGGTCAGCCTGTACCCACTCTGAAATCACTTTCCACTTGCTGCCATCCCATTGCTGGAAGCGCACCGCGCCGCCGCCTTCATGGTCGGCGCAACTGAGTTTCAATGGCTGTACCAGGCCCAGGGCACCCAGTTCTTTCAAACGCGCATCATCCAGCTTGATATTCTCAATGCCCCAGCGCACCTCTTCACCGGTCAGTGGACGCTTGCCGAACTTGGCTTGCGCTACACGTACGGCTTCGACGTTGAGGATGCCATTAACCACACCCAGGTTGTAATACACATTGCCGAAACGTTTAGGATCTTGCAGATTGCCTTTACCGGCTTTGATCACATACTGATTGATCCCTTGCAATACCGGGAAGCTGGTACCGGAAGGATGCGTAGTAATTGAGATAAAGCCTTTGGCGGCATTGCCTGCAGGCGCCGCGTCGTCTTCCGAGTTACTCCAGATGTTGCCGATGATATGGTCAGCCGGAAAACCGGTTTTTTGCGCAGTTTTCAACGCCACCGGGTTCATCACACCCCAGCCACGCAAAATCACCCAGTCCGGTTTAATGCGACGAATACTCAGCCATTGTGATTGCTGCTCATTGCCCGGATGCGGCACTTCAAGCAAGGTCAATTCAAAGCCGTATTTCTTGGCCAGCAACTCCAGAATCGGGCTGGTTTCCTTACCATAAGGTGAGCCGTGATACAGCGTGACGATCTTCTTGCCTTTGAGTTTGTCCAGACCACCAGACTGCTGGGCGATGTAGTTCACAATCGCCGACACTTCACTGTAAGGGTTGAGTTGCAGCGGGAAAGCATAAGGAAATACGCTGCCATCGGTGGAGTCGGTACGGCCATGGTTAATGGTGATCAGCGGCAATTTGTCAGCGGTGGAGCGCTCCAGCGTCGCATAGGCAATGCCCACTGACAGCGGGTTGGTCGCTGCGGCCGGCGCGCCATTCAGGCCTTTTTTCAGGCGCTCGTAGCACTCCACGCCTTTTTCTACCACATATTCGGTTTCGCATTCACTCCAGGTGAATTTCACACCATTGACGCCACCGTCTTTGGCATTGACGTATTGCAGGTAGTCAATAAAGCCGCCAAAGAAACCGGATCCCCCTGCCGCATAGGGGCCGATACGGTAACTTTGTAAGGGAAAATATTGCTCATTGGCCGCTTGCACTTGCGTACTCACACTGCTGACCGCCAATCCTAATGCCAGCCACAGCCAGCGATGTTTACCGAGAAATTTCACTCTAAAACTCCTTATTAAAAATATGAAAACAGTTACTAATCGTTTTTAGTTATATAAAAATGTCTAATAGGCACGTTCAACACATAAAAAAATCTCCTTAATGCAATGAACGACCTAGAAACGCAGTGGCCACACGCGCAAGCGTTGCTTGATGGTTTGCCAGACCTTGGCCAAACCATTGGGCTCTTTGATCAGGAAAAAGATAATCAGCGCGCCGAAAATCATCTTCTGAAAATTTTCCAGTTGACCAGGGTCTATCGCCCCCGCCAGCAGGCCGGATGACAGATTGGAAAGCAGGATAGGGAATAACACGATAAACGCTGCGCCGAGGAAATTACCGAGGATGCTGCCCATGCCACCGATAATAATAATGAACAGGATCTGGAATGAGCGCGACAAGTCAAATCCATGTGGTTCAACGGTGCCCAGGTAAGTGAATGCCCACAGCGAACCGGCAATACCGAGGTAAAACGAGCTGATGGCAAACGCCAGCAGTTTTGTTTTTGGCACCGAAATCCCGATGACGGCGGTGGCGGTATCCATATCGCGTACCGCCATCCACTTTCTGCCCAGCTCACCGCTAACGATAGTTTTTGCCAGCAAGCCCAACGCCAGCACCACGGTCAATGTCAGCAAATAGCGGCCCACTGGCGAACTCAAATCGACGCCGAATATGTGTAATGGTGGTGCAGTGATCACGCCGGAAGAGGAGTGATTGGAAAACCAGGGGAAATTGGTAAACACCCACAGCACAAAAAACTGTGCGGCCAAGGTAGAGACAATCAGGTAAAAACCCTTGATGCGCAAACTGGGGAAACCAAACAACAGGCCAACACTGCCTGCAGCCAAACCGCCCACGATCAGGCTGGCCAGCAATGGCAAGCCCTCAATGCGCAAATGCGCGTTGTAGGTGGCAAAAGCACCCACCGCCATAAACGCGGCTGAGCCCAATGACAACTGCCCGGCATAGCCGGTGAGCAGGTTGAGGCCCAAGCCTGCCAGCGACAGCACCAGAAACGGAATGAGGATGGCGCTAAACCAGTAATCATTGCCGATGAAGGGAACAACCAGGAAGGCGAACGCCAGCAACGCCGCAAACGCCCAGCGCTCCTGTTTGAGCCGGAAAAAACGCTTATCCAGCCGGTAATCGGTGATGAACTGTCCAGATTCTTGATACAACATAGTGTCTATACCCACGCCCTGTTTACACTCGTTCAATGGCTTTGTCGCCAAACAGCCCATACGGCCTGACCAGCAGAAACAGCATGGCCAGCATATAAGGGAACCAGTTTTCAATGCCGCCGCCAATGAGCGGGCCGATAAAGACTTCGGCCAATTTTTCAGAGGCGCCGACAATCAGGCCGCCAACGATGGCGCCTTCAATCGAGGTAAAGCCACCAATAATCAACACTGGCAGCGCCTTCAATACAATCAGCGACAGCGAAAATTGCACACCCACACGCGCACCCCACAACATGCCAGCCACCAGGCCGACAAATCCAGCCACCGCCCACACAATGAGCCATAGGCGCTGCAGGTGTATGCCCACCGCCAATGCGGCCAACTGGTCGTCAGCCACGGCACGCAAGGCGATGCCCACCCGGGTTTTATTAAACAAAAGGCCCAGCAACACCACCAAGCCACCAGCAATCGCCGCGGCAAACAAATCAAACTGCGACAGCAAGATGCCAAAAACCTCATACGGCTCATCGTCAATGCCGATATCCAGCGCATGTACTTGTGCGCCCCATACGGCTTGCGCCAGGCCTTCGACGATATAGCTCAAACCCAGTGTGGCCATAAACAAGGTGATGGGCGAGCGATTAACCAGTTTGCGCAAGACCAGCAGCTCTATGAGCCAGGCCAGCACACCCATGGTGATCAGCGTGATCACAAACGCGCCCCAGAAGGGCACACCACGTTCCAGCAAGCTGACAAAGGTCAATGCGGCGAACAGCACCATGGAACCCTGGGCAAAGTTGAATACACCGGAAGCTTTGTAAATCAGCACAAAACCGATCGCCACCAGCGAATACATGACACCGGCCAGCAAGCCACCCGTCAACACCTCAAAAAAGAAACTCATGCTTTATCCTTAAGCGGCCTGGCCGTGTTTGGTACCCAGATAGGCGGCGATGACTTCGGGGTTGACGCGCACTTCGTCCGGCGTGCCGTCACCGATCTTCTTGCCGTAATCAAGCACCACCACATGATCCGACAGCGACATCACCACGCCGATATCATGCTCAATGAGGACAATCGTGGTGCCAAACTCGCGTCGGGTCTCAATAATAAAGCGGCTCATTTCGGCCTTTTCGTCCGCATTCATGCCGGCCATCGGCTCGTCCAGCAGTAATAATTCAGGCTCGGCAGCCAGTGCGCGCGCCAGCTCTACCCGCTTTTGCAAGCCATAGGGCAAGGCGCCGACAATGCTATTGCGCCAGGGCTGCAATTTGAGGAAGGCAATCACCCGTTCTGCTTTTTGACGCTGGCGCAGCGTGTCTGCCGGGGCACGACCCACATTGAACACTTGCTCCAGCCAACTGCTTTTAACTTTGAGGTTGGTACCGGTCAATACGTTATCCAGCACCGACATGCCCTTGAACAAGGCAATGTTCTGAAATGTGCGCGCGACGCCACGCTTGGCCGCCCATTGCGGATGCATGGTGGTGCGCGATTCGCCCTGGTAAGTAATGCGTCCCTCATCGGCTTTGTAAACGCCGTTAATCACATTCAGCAATGAGCTTTTACCGGCGCCATTGGGCCCGATCAGGGCGCAGATTTCGCCCTTCTTCACGGCGAAACTGATGTTGGTGATGGCTTTCACGCCCTTGAACGACAGTGAAATACGGTCCAGGGCAAGTAATGGTGATGCGGCTGTCATAGCGCGGCTCTCAGTGCTTTTAAACCAAAATAGTCTTCAAGCGCATGCTGCTGACGCGGAATCACTTGAATCTGGCTGGTCTGCCATGGCAACTCTTCCGGCCAATCACGCACCTGGATGCCAATGGCCTGGAAAAACTGCGCAGCCTCTGCCGATAACGGCTCCCCCACCAATAAGGGCACCCGTGTACGCCGCAACCCAAGCACATCCTGCAAAGGTAAGATCACCAGCCACTGTGCCAGCGTGGCGAGCACTGGCACGCGTTGTTGCGATAGCCGCAATGCCCACGCCACGAAGGAAAATTGCCAGCTGTTTGGCAGCGGCCAGCGTGACTGTGTCAGTGTATACAGTCGCTGATAGGTCGCCGCAGTCCCCGCCACCAACGTCGGCCCCAATTCGCGCCTGTCGGTATCCCTGGTCGCCAGGTTTTCCGGAAAATTCAACGTAAACCCGGCCAGCAACCAGGGTGACAGCAAATACCTGGCATGACCACTCGCCGCAAACGCACGGGCTGCCAGCGCCTGCTCCTGATCAGTCAACGCTTCATGCGCCACCAGTTGACGGCCATTGTTCAATAGCTCGGCATGGCTTAATTCGCGATATTCCAATTGATACTGCGCACTTAAGCGATAAAAGCGAAAGGCAATATCATTCGCAGCTGCAGTGATAGGTAAATCGGGGATATCTCCTGCCACAACCTGGTCGTAAGCACACAACGCCGGATGCTGGTAAGCCGCCAGGCCACGGGCATCGGCATAAATCACCAGTTGCACATCCGGTTTGGCCTCAAACACCTGATCCACTTGCGCTTGCCCTTCGGCAAACACAAACTTCGGCCGCAGCGTATGCAACAAATCCAGCAACTGTGGTTGCGGATAAGCAGCATCTAGCGGCGCAGAGACACCGCCCAGATAATGCGCAGCTAAAGATAACAACAAGGCCTCTGGCCGCGGCTCACTGAGCAACACCAGCGTATCGCCCTTGCCGAATCCCCTGTGCTGCAAAAAGCGGGCGGCGAGCAATACCGCGCCGTGCACTGACTGCCAGCTACTTTCCTGCCAGATTCCCAGTTGTTTGTGACGAATCGCCACGCCAGCAGGCCGCTGCACTGCCTGCGATGCTAGCCAGTTCGGTAATGTATCAGCGGCCATATGACGATTTCTTTTCAAGATTGATCAAGCAGCTTTGGCCAGTTTCTTGGCTTCCAGCGCACGCACCAGCGGCAACACTTTCTCACCGAAGTAGGCCACTTCTTCCTGAAAGTGCAAAAAGCCGGACAGGATCAGGTCCACGCCCACTGCTTTCAGGGCGACAATACGTTCTGCAATTTGCTGCGGTGTGCCGATCAGGTTGGTTTTAAAGCCATCGTTGTATTGCACCAGGTCCTCAAAGGTCGACTTCGCCCAATTACCCTCTTTCTCCGGGCTGGAGGCACCGGCATTCTTGACCTCATGGCCAAACGCATTGACCGCGTCAGGGTTGGCCTTGGCGATGATCTCTGCCAGTACTGCTTTGGCTTCTTCTTCGGTATCACGCGCAATCACAAAGGCATTGACGCCGATTTTGACCTGGTGATTGTTGGCCGCGGCTTTGGCACGGATATCATCTACCTGCGCCTTGATGCCTTCGACCGTATTACCATTGGTGAAATACCAGTCAGAGACACTGGCCGCCATGTCGCGCGCCGCACGTGAGCTGCCGCCCTGGAAGATTTCAGGATGGGGTTGTTGCAATGGTTTTGGCTTCAGGCTGTAGTTGCTGAAACGGTAAAAGTCGCCACGGTAAGTGAAGTTATCTTGCGTCCAGATACCTTTGAGCGCCTCGATAAACTCTTTGGAACGGCGATAGCGCTCGTCATGATCCAGCCAGTGCTCACCTATGGCAGTGAATTCGCCACGGAACCAGCCAGACACGATATTAACCGCCACACGGCCTTCGGTCAGGATATCAATCGTCGCCAGTTGCTTGGCCGCCAGCACCGGGTTCCACGGACCAGGCAAAATAGCCGCAATCACTTTCAATTTGGTCGTCGCCGCCAGCAAGGCATGCGAAAAAGACACTGACTCATGCTGGAACTCGGCGCCATAGCCCGCCGTAAAACGGATCTGGCTCAAGGCATATTCAAACCCGGCATTCTCGGCAATTTGTGCCAGCCTGCGGTTGTAGTCGATATCCCAGCTGGTGCGCTGTTCGATATTGCTAACCACCAGGCCACCGCTAACGTTAGGCACCCAGTAGGCAAATTTAATATTTTCTGTACTCATCATCGCTCTCCAAATAATGTTCGGCAAATCATCGCGTGGCTTATACCGCCAGCAAACGGTCTTTATTCACAAGCTCTCTATGCTTGAGCAATGGCAAGGCACGCTCCACCGCCAATGCAATACGGGCAGTGACCGCCTCGCTTTTCACCTGATAGTTTTCAAAATCTGCTTCGGTGGCATAGACACCAATCGGCAAGGTCAGCGCCTGGAAGAAGCTGAACAATGGGCGCAGTTCATGATCAATGATCAAGGCATGGCGCTCACTGCCACCGGTCGCCGCCAGTAATACCGGCACATCGACCAAGGCCTCATAATCAACCAGGTCGAACAAGTGTTTGAATAAGCCGGTATAAGACGCGCGGTAGACCGGCGTCGCCACAACGAGCAGGTCAGCCGTTTCAATGGCCTGGATATCTTTTTGCACTTTCACTGGCAGCGCTTTGGGGTCGTAAGAAGCGACCAGACTGCTGCCTATTTCACTTAACTCGATCACATGCAGATCAATAGGCAATTGCTGCCCCAGTTTTTGGGTGATTGCTTCCACCAGTGCAGCGGTTCTGGAAGGCAACTTATAGCTGCCGGAAACGGCAGTGACTTTTAACGGACGGCTCATCATGACTCCTAATTAAGGTTGCTGCTGCCGCTTTGTGTGTTCAATCGCAGGCAGGCCAGCTCACTAATACTATTAGCAGCATCCATGCCAGATTAAATTAATTATAAATATCAAACACTTATGATGTTTTTTGTGATTTTCAACGTGTTGAATTCAGGCTAGTTTTGCTGATGCACTGCTGATATATCAGCAACTTTTCTCAAAATGCAGCAGTCAAGCCGATCTGAAATGACCTGGCAGCAACGTGCAGTTGCTGATTAATCAGCAGGCATTCAGCAGAAAACTGTTTCTATAGAGGCGTGCAAAAACCCACAACCCAACCTTATCTTTTAAATTCAAACACTTAACAAGTGGCATATTAAATGCAATGCAGTAAGGCAACGCGCAGCCGCTTTTTAATGGAAACACTGCGCCTTTATTCCCAACCTTTACTTTGACAAGGATTCAATATGACTGCACATGCAAGCAAGATTGCGCATTTGCCCGAGCACCCGCCGCGCCAACCGGCGCACGTGATCACCAGTGACGCCGAAGCGATTGCCGTGGCCAAACAAGTCGCGAGTGAAATCGCCAAAGAAGCGGCAATACGCGACAAGGAAAGACGCCTGCCGCGCAAGGAACTGGATTTATTCTCCAGCAGCGGCCTGTGGGGCATTACTGTGCCGAAAGAATATGGCGGCGCGTTTGTGTCGAACAAAACCCTGGCTGAAGTCATTGCTACGGTGGCAGAAGCCGATCCCAGCATCGGGCAGATTCCGCAAAACCACTTGTATATGGTGGAAGGCCTGCGCCTGGACGGCACGGATTTCCAGAAAAAGTATTTTTATGAGCTGGTGCTGCAAGGCGTACGCTTTGGCAATGCGTTTTCTGAAATTGGCACCCGTAGTGTCAATGATGTCAAAACCAAACTGACACCTACCAACAGCGGCTACTTCTTAAACGGCAAAAAATTCTATTCTTCTGGCGCTTTGCTGGCTGACTGGGTACCGGTAGTGGCCAAAGATGAGCACGACAATACCGTGGTGGCTTTTGTACCGGCCGGTGCAGAAGGCCTGACGATCATTGATGACTGGTCCAGTTTTGGTCAACGCACGACGGCCAGCGGTACCACCCTGCTGGAAAATATCTTTGTGCCCAGCGAGTATGTGTTGCCACACCATTTGGCATTTGACCGCCCCACTGCCATGGGCCCGGTGGCGCAGATTATCCAGGCCGCGGTAGATACTGGCATTGCGCGCGCCGCGTTCAAGGATACGCTGCATTTTGTTCGTAACCATACCCGCCCGTGGATTGATACTGACCTGGAGCATGGTTACGAAGATCCACATACCATTAAAGACATTGGCGATTTGCAGATTCGCTTGCATGCCACCGAGGCTTTATTGGCTCGCGCCGGCGAGTACATAGACGAAGCCCAGCGCAACCCGAATGAAGACACCGTGGCAGAAGCCTCCATTGCCGTGGCAGAAGCCAAGGTATTGAGTACCGAAACCGCGCTGCTGGCAGGTAGCAAACTGTTTGAACTGGCCGGTACACGTTCTACGCTGGGTGAGTACAACCTGGACCGCCACTGGCGCAATGCCCGTACCCATACGCTGCATGACCCGGTACGCTGGAAATATCATGCCGTGGGCAATTACAGCCTGAACCAGGTCAAACCGCCTCGTCATCCGTGGATTTAAGCATAGACTTAAACTAGCTACAGTAAAAACAAAGCCCTCGCATGAGGGCTTTGTTGTATTGATCAATCGTTGATTTAACCGCTATACACCATGGCTGCATCGAGCAATGTGCTTTGTTGCCTAACAGGGCGCACAGGCTGGCGTGGATAGGCCACCTGCAATTGCCGCTCACGGTAAACAATCATATCGGCAATCGTAATCATCTTTAAGCCGTGCTGTTTGGCAAAGCGCAGCAAGTCTGGGCGCCTGGCCATGCTGCCATCGTCATTGACGATTTCGCACAACACCCCCACCGGTTGCAAACCGGCCATCGCGGCCAGGTCATGCGCAGCTTCGGTATGCCCTGGCCGCTCCAGCACGCCACCCAAGCGAGCACGCAAGGGGAAAATATGCCCGGGCCGATGAAAGTCGCTGGCCTGGCTGGACGGGTCTGCCAATGCCCGCAAAGTCAGTGCACGGTCAGCGGCGGAAATACCACTGGTGGTACCATATTTGTAATCGACACTGACGGTAAACGCTGTCCTGAATGGGTCGGCGTTATGCGTCACCATTTGTGGTAAATCCAGCGCCTGTAAACGTGGCGCGGACATGCCCACGCAGACCAGGCCGCTACTATTCCTGACCAGAAACGCCATTTTTTCGGTGGTAATTTTTTCAGCGGCAATAATCAGATCACCTTCATTTTCACGGTCGGTATCATCCACCACAATCACAAACTCGCCATTGGCGATGGCCTCGACCGCATCGGTGACTGCATCAAACTGTTCTGTTTTTTGTAACATGCTGCTTTCCTTTAAATCCTAAACGCTGAGGTTTAATAACCGTGCGGCATTCTGATAAAACACTTTTTCCAGCACCGCATCTTTAAAGCCCAATGCGGCAAAGTCATCTATGGTTTGCTTCATCGGCCTGAAAGGATAAGAGGTGCCGAACAGTAACTGATCTCCCAGAAACTGGTTCGCCGCCTGTACATATAATTCGGCGCCAGGCTGGAAAATATACATATCGGGCACCAGGTACAGGTTTGGATAACGGAACGCCGCACCGACAATTTCATTCACATACGGGTAATAACCGTGGAAACAAATAATGTTGAGGTTGGGGTATTTCCTGGCCAGCCTGGCCACCGCGTTCGGGTGCGCGTAGTCCAGGTCTGGCGTGGTGGGGCCGGACATCACGCACACGGGTACGCCATGCTGCTGGCAAGCCTCGTAGACCGGGTTAAAAATGAGGTCATCGACCTGGCGTGCCGGTTTGCCAAAGCCGGGTTCGATATTAATGGCCTTGAAACCGTAATGGTTGACGGCTTTTTCAATGGCGGCCAAGGCACTGTCTATGCCACGGCTTTCAATATCCACCGAACCCAGGCCCACCAGTTTGGGACTGTGTTTGACCAGGTCGGCAATCTGCTGGTCATCTATGGTCAGGTCTGGCGTCTCACGCCCCACCACCACGGCAAAATCAATCCCGGCCTGGTCGATCTCCTGCAAATAGCCTTCTACCGTATATGAGCGGCGAAAATGCTCGGGTTCAAGCGAACCCACACGCTGGTTGAGCCATTTAGCAGTGTCATAAGCAGGGGTGTTGGGCGTAGCGCCAAAAAAGTCATGCAGAAACGCAGGACGGTTGCGTAGATCGATAATTTTTTGTTTCATAAACTTTCTTTAGTATGCGTTAGGCGTAGAAACTCGGTGTGGGGTACTGACCGTTAAGTGCCCAATCCCCTAAATCCTTGAGTTTGTAATCCACCGGGTCATGCAGGGTATACACGCGCAAATTGCGCCAGAAGCGGTCCATGCGCAGCTTGGCAGTGGTGGCCCGGGCGCCTGCCACTTCAAACACGCGCGTAGTGACATCCAGCCCGGCACGCGTCGCGTTGACCTTGGCCGAGAACACCGCCAAGGCCAGTTCGCCACGGGTCAACTCATCCAGGCCCAAAGTTTGCTGCCAGGCGTGATCGAGTAAGCCTGCCGCATGATCTGCCAGCACGGCCGACGCATGCAAGCTGGCCCAGAACTCGCCGTAATGCAGCAAGGTAAACGGGTCTTCGTGTATGGTCTGTGCCAGTGAGCCTGACCAGACCCGGCTGCTGCTACGCGTATATTTCGCACCTTCTGCCAGCGCGCCTTCGGCAATGCCGAGATAAATATTGGTAAAAATCAGTTGCGCTACCAACGAACGCAGGCTGGCAAATGGCGAGCTCAACGGGCCAGGGTTCATCAGCAATTCGCTGTCTTCCACCCGCAGCTGGTTAAATTCAGCGCTGCCACTGTCTGTCTGCCGTTGGCCGATATTGTCCCAATCACCATTGAGCTGGATGCCGCTACGATCAGTCGGCACCGCGGCCACCAGAAACTTGCCTGTGCCTTCTTCAATGGCCGACACAATCAGGTAGTCAGAATCCATAGAACCGGAGCAAAAGCTCTTTTGCCCGGTAAACACATAGCCAGCCGCCGCTTTACGTGCCACGGTGCGGTTATCCAAAGGGTTCAATGCATTGCCCCACCACAGGTTTTGCGCGGCAGTCAGCTTGAAATAGTGCTGCCATTGCACCTCACTACCGTATAGGCGAATCGAGGTCAGCATCAAAAACTGGAACGCGAGTACCTGGGCGATTGAGCTATCCACACGCGCGATCTGGCGAATAATGCTGTAGATTTCCTGCCAGCTGCCGCCTAGGCCGCCATAGGTTTTCGGTATCAGCAACTTCAACAGCCCGCTATCCCGTACCGCCTGACGCTGTTCATACGGTGTACCGCCTGCGGCATCGCGCTCAATCGCGGTTTCTGCCAGATAGTCGCAAAGCTGTTTGGCCCGCTCGCGTGGCGTGCCGCCAAACACAATGCCATGTGATGCCTCAACGTCGTCCAGGCGTGAATTCAGTGCCAGAGTCATCATCCCTCCTATGCCGCATGCTTGACCGGTTTGGCCGCACCAAACGGCCCCGTCATATTGGTATTGATACTGACTTCGGCGCTGGCCTGCTGGTGAACAGGCAATAAGGGAAACAGCAATTCAGCCACGCGATAAGACTCCTCCAGGTGCGGATAGCCAGAGAAAATAAAATAATCAATGCCCAGTGCCTGATATTCTTTAATCCTGTCAGCCACCTCTTGTGGATTACCCACCAGCGCCGTGCCCGCCCCGCCCCGCACCAGCCCTACCCCAGCCCACAAGTTGGGTGAGACCTCGAGTTTGTCACGCCGGCCATGGTGTAACTCGGTCATCCGTTTTTGCGCCACCGAATCAAAATTGGCGACGGCTGCCTGTGCCGCAGCAATGGTGTCATCGGTAACATGCGAAATCAGTTCGTCAGCCGCTTGCCAGGCTTGTTCGCTGGTCTCGCGCACAATCACATGCAAGCGGATACCAAAACGGATGCTACGGCCTTGTGCTGCAGCCGCCGCACGAATGACCCTGATTTTTTCGGCCACAGCTGCTGGCGGCTCACCCCAGGTCAAATGCACATCAATATGCTTGCTACTGAGCTGAATCGCCGCCTCAGAGGCCCCGCCAATAAACAGCGGCGGATAAGGCTTTTGCAGGCTGCCGGTCGGTAAACTCGCACCTTTGACGCGTAAATACTCGCCTTCATAATCGACGGCGTCTTCAGTCAATACCGACCGCCAGATAGACAGGAATTCTTCTGCCTCGACATAGCGGGCATCATGATCCAGGAAGCTGCCTTCCGCCTGCTGCTCTACCGGGTCACCGCCCGCCACCACATTAATCAGCAAACGCCCGCCGGAAATGCGATCCAGCGTCGATGCCATGCGCGCAGATACCACCGGTGAAATAAAGCCGGGCCGCGTCGCGACCAAAAATTTGAGCTGTCTGGTTTCATTGATCAAGGCCGAGGAAATCACCCAGGCATCCTCGCAAGAGCGCCCGGAGGGCACCAGCACCCCGCCGTAACCCAGGCGGTCTGCTGCCTGTGCAATCTGCTTTAAATAAGAGAGTGTTGCCGGTCTGGCACCTGTGCTGGTGCCAAGATAACGCTGGTCACCGTGCGTGGGTAAAAACCAGAATATTTCCATGTTGTGTGTTTCCTTCTATTCATGCTGCATACATGGAAAGCCTAGTGCAAAGAGCATGCCACAAATAAAAATCATTAGATTCAGTCACTTACAAAGACACCGAATGCTGTTGCTGAATAATCAGCATATTTTCTGCGGGTGCTGCTGTATCAGCAGCATGTGTGCTGATTATTCAGCAACAGGGTGACGGAGATCGCTGTCCGGCAAAAAACGATGCGGCCGGAAAACCATTCAACATTTTCTCAACCATATGATTTATAAGAATTATTTTTACATTTATCCGGCAATTGATGCCATAGAAGTAGTGATTCACGGCCCCTGCCGGAGTTGGCACAAATCCTGCTGAACTATTAAGCATATGCAACCAGATGGATATTACTTTTGAATATAAATACTTTTGCAATTCCGCCAACGGCACGCCTCAATGAAGGCCAGCATGCATTGGCGGTAGCCAAGCAACTGGCAGAATCGTTTTCGCTGACCGCCGTGGAACGGGATCATCAGGGCGGTACGCCAAAACTGGAACGGGATGCGATCCGCAACAGCGGCCTGCTGTCATTGATCATCCCACGCCAGTACGGCGGCTACGGCGCCAACTGGCAAGAGACGCTGCAAGTGGTCAGAGAGTTTGCCAAAGTAGACAGCTCGATTGCGCATGTCTATGGCTTTCAACATCTGATGCTGGCAACGGTACGCCTCTTCTCCCGGCCCGACCAATGGGAGCGCTGGTACGAGCAAACCGCGCAATCCAACTGGTTTTGGGGCAATGCGCTCAATCCGCTGGATGAGCGTACGCTGTGCAAAAGTTATGACCATTGGCATGAATTCTCAGGCAAAAAAAGCTTTTGCTCGGGCGCCATGGACTCCGAGATGCTGATTGCTTCTGCCATTAAAAAGACGGATGGTCAGCTGGTGATTGCCGCCATCCCGACCCTGCGTACCGGCGTGACCATCCTCGATGACTGGGACAATATCGGCCAACGCCAAACCGACAGCGGCAGCGTGAACTTTGAAAAAGTCAGGGTGGAAGAAAACGAGCTACTCACCGAGCCCGGGCCACTCAGCAATCCGTTTGCCTGCTTGCGGCCGCTGATCGCGCAACTCATATTGACCAATATCTACCTCGGTATTGCCGAAGGCGCTTTTAACGACGCGCAACACTACACCTTGCGCGAAGCCCGGCCATGGAAGAATGCCAATGTTGATATCACCAGCCAGGACCCTTACATCCTCGCCCATTACGGCGAATTTTGGGTCGGCCTGGAAGCAACGCGTGCACTGACTAATCAGGCGGCAGAAAAACTGGATATCGCCTGGGCCAAGGGTCTGGCTCTCACCGAGGAAGATCGCGGCTTGCTGGCAACCAGTATCAGTGCCGCCAAGGTCCTGGCAACCCGCACCGGGCTGGACATCACCAGCCGGATGTTTGAAGTGGCAGGCTCCCGCGCCACGCATGCCGGACTGCGGCTGGACCGGCACTGGCGCAACTTGAGAACGCATACGCTGCACGATCCACTAGATTACAAAATTAAGGAGCTGGGTGAATGGGCGCTGACCGGTAGCTTCCCTAACCCTACATTTTACTCATGAATATTATGGACAAATTTATCGAGAATCTGGATCAGGCGAGTGAATTGGACTACGGCGAGAATGAGAAGAAGCTACTCACGCTGCCCAACTCCCGCGCGCTCACTACGTCTATTCGTGCCACAGCACAAGTGTTTGAGGATCCTAAATCCATTGCTTTGCTCAGTCGCATCCAGCAAATTGCGCCCAGCGATGCGAATGTACTCATCATCGGCGAAACCGGCACCGGCAAAGAACTCATTGCACGCCATGTGCATGCCTTAAGCAAGCGCAAAGGTAAACCCTTTGTCGCCGTCAACTGCGGCGCCTTTTCTGACACCCTGGTCGAAAGCGAATTATTTGGGCATGAAAAAGGCGCTTTTACCGGTGCATTTGTCGCCAAGGCCGGCTGGTTTGAAGCCGCCAACGGCGGTACGCTATTTTTAGATGAAATCGGCGACTTGCCCCTGAGCATCCAGGTCAAACTGCTGCGCGTGTTACAAGAGCGCGAGGTAGTGCGCCTGGGTGCCAGAAAGTCAACGCCAATTGACGTCCGCCTGGTCGCCGCCACCAATGTCCGCCTGGAAGAAGCCGTACAGGCCGGTAATTTCCGCGAAGACCTGTTTTACCGCCTGCGTGTCGCCCACCTGGAATTGCCTACCTTAAGAAACCGTCCAGGCGATATCTTGCCGCTGGCTGAGTATTTTGTCAGCGAATATACACGCCGCCTGGGTTACGCAGAGATCCGCCTGGATGACTCGGCCAAACAGAAGCTGGTGCAACACAGCTGGCCTGGCAATATCCGCGAACTGGAAAACGTGATTCATCACTCGCTGCTAATTTGCCGCAACAACCTGGTGCGTAGTGAAGACTTACATTTATCCTCCATCTCGCTGCACAGACCGAAGCAGGAGCACACGCCACAGGCCGGTAGTCATGCACCCGACTTACTGGAGGAAGCCTTGCAGCAACTGTTTGAGTCCGGCAAAGCCCAGCTTTACGACTATTTTGAAGATACCCTGGTGCGCGCCGCCTACCACCACTGCCATCATAACCAGGTGCAAACCGCCAAACTGCTGGGCTTAAGCCGCAATGTGTTGCGCGCCAAGTTGATCAAAATGGGAGCGATCAATGCCCTCAAGTAACCTTGCGCTCAAGCCTGTGCCTGCGGACTTACGTGCACGAATCACGCCACAGGCGGTTGCCAGCCTGCCTACAGACTATGGCCACTATCAACTACACGCATTTATCGACCACAAAAGCGGCATAGAGCATATCGCATTGGTGCTGGGAGAGGTTGGCGGGCAATCTTCGGTGCTGACACGTATTCACTCGGAGTGCCTGACTGGTGACGTGTTTGGCTCACAACGTTGTGATTGTGGCGAGCAGTTCAAACAGGCGCAGCGACTGATACAGCAACAGGGTAAAGGCGTGATTGTCTATTTACGCGGGCATGAAGGGCGCGGCATAGGGCTCAGCAACAAAGTGCGCGCCTATGCCTTGCAAGAACAAGGGCTGGATACGGTAGAGGCCAATGTGGCGCTAGGCCTGCCAGTTGACCAGCGTGAATATGATATCGCGGTTGGCATATTGCAGCATTTACAGGTCGCCTCGATTCGCTTGCTCAGTAACAACCCTGACAAATCACAAGCCATGTCCGATTGGGGACTAACGGTTGAAGCCGTTGTGCCGCTAGAAGTGGCAGGTAATCCGCAAAGTGCTGCCTACCTCGCCACCAAGAAACATAAACTGGGTCATCAACTGGCGTTGATAGATAGCCATTCACCGCCCAAAAACTAGCTGCATATTGCTAAATGCTGCGCTTGCAGCCGCTGCAACACGCCGCTGAGCGCCTGATCAACCTGTTGCCGTGCAAAGGACTGGCTCAAAAGCGTGCCTGCCTGTGTGTTAGCCTGCAAGCGCAATTGCACAGACCGCAGCTGACATTGCAGCTTGGCAAGCCTTGGCCCATCACGCTCAGGCGGTATCTCAAATTCATTTTGGCTACCATACGCTGTAAACAGCAATGTTTCCAGGCCCACCACCAATGCCATGATATGGTCGCCGGTAAAAGCCGGATCAAATACCAGGCTAATTGCGTCAGTGCCTTGCAAGCGGTGGATGCCCTCAAACTTCCAGTTAGCTTTGCCATCAAATACCCACTCGGTCATTTCACGTGGCCCCACTTGGGTGCTTTTAGCCAACTCATCCGGGTATTCGGTATATAACTGCTGCATCAGCGTGCGCAGATCATCGGTATGTGCGCTCATTTCCTGTTTGGTGGTCAACGGTGGTGGCAATGGTGATTGCTTGACCGGGCGCGCCTGTGCCGCATTTATCATCACCAATACCAGCCATACCACACCAAACAATCGCCAAATCAATCTTTGCTGTTTTAAACGCATCGCGCCCACCTGCCAGAAATTAAAAAGCCCGAACATATAGCTCGGGCTTTGGATGTTAGCGCTAAAAATGACTGATTAAAACGGGATATCGTCATCAAAATCGTCAAAATTACCGGCTGGCTTACTCGCTGGTGCTGGCTGGAATGCATTACGGTTACCACCGCCCGCATTATTACCGCCACCCATGGCTGGCTGACGCGCAGGTGCCTGGTTGTAATCGTCCATGCCTCCACCGCCCTGTTCCATATCGCCGCCTTCATAAGGCGCGCTGCCACCTTCGCGGCCAGTACCCAGCATTTGCATCTGGTCAGCCACAATCTCGGTGCTGTAACGGGTGACGCCATCTTTTTCCCATTTGCGGGTTTGCAAACGGCCTTCGACATACACCGGGCGGCCTTTTTTCAGGTATTCACCCGCGATTTCGGCTAAACGGCGATACATGACAATGTTATGCCATTCAGTTTTTTCCTGGCGTACGCCGGATTTGTCTTTCCAGTTTTCGGTGGTGGCGATGCTGAAGTTAGCCACGGCTTCGCCGTTTGGCATATAGCGCACTTCCGGGTCACGCCCCAGATTACCCATCAAAATCACTTTATTGACTGATGCCATGGTGTCACTACTCCCCTATTCTATTCATGATTGCTTGCGACAATGCCGCCTGAAATTCTTTGCTGCGCTGATTTTCCAATTTTACCATGAGCATGGTTTCTGAAGGAATGGCGACCACTTCATACACGCCTTCCATGGCACGGATATCCTGCACCAGGATGGCGGCTTGCTCGTCATTATACCCTTGTATATGAAACATTTTTGTTTTGACACTGGGCGGCGCATGCATGCCCAGCGCCAGGCCAAACCAGATCACCATCAAGGCGGCACAGAAGACAAATACGGTGGGGCTGCCATAGCTGTGTGATAACCAGCCGCCTAGCGCTGCGCCCAAAAACATGCCAAATGATTGCGCAGTATTGTGGATGCCCATCGCTGTGCCCTTGGCCGCCACCGGCGCCATTTTTGAGATCAGCGACGGCAAAGAGGCTTCGAGCACATTAAACGCAACAAAGTATGAGAACAGCGTCGCCACAATGCCCCATAAGCTATTCAGGCTGAACATAAAAGCGATTTGCGTCAGCAACATCAGGCCAACTGCACTGATAAACACCGGTTTCAGTTTGGCTTTTTTCTCGGCATAAATAATGGCAGGCACCATGAGGATAAATGACAGCACCAATACCGGCAGGTAGATTTTCCAGTGCGTATTTTCATTCATACCCGTGCTGTGCTTAATGGCAAACGGCACCACCATAAACATGGCCATTTGTGCGCCATGCAGACAAAAAGTGCCAAAGTTCAGGCGCAATAATTGGGTGTCACGCAGCACTTCACGAATCTTGGCCGGTGCGGCTTGCGCATCGGAGTGAAAGTGCGCATGCAAAGGCTCTGGCACAGCAAATTTCACCACGCCAATGGCTAAAATAGATAACACGGCGGTTAACCAGAAAATGCCTGACACCCCTATCCATTGATTTAAAATCGGCCCTGCCACCAACGACACAGCAAATGTGACGCCGATGGTGGCGCCTATCATGGCCATGGCTTGTGTACGGTGTTCTTCACGTGTGGAGTCTGCCACCAGCGCGGTGACCACGGCAGAAATCGCGCCCGCACCCTGAATCGCACGGCCAACAATCACCATGTAAATATCTTGCGCGGTGGCGGCAAACACACTGCCCACCGCAAACATGATCAAGCCCAGGTAAATCAGCTTTTTGCGGCCAAAACGGTCAGATGCCATGCCAAATGGCAACTGAAAAATCACCTGCATAAAGCCATAGGCACCAAGTGCCAGGCCGATGAGTGCGTGGTTATCCCCGCCCTGCAAAGTTTCAGCATAAATCGCAAAAATAGGCAGGATCAAAAACATGCCCAACATACGCAGCCCGTAGATAGACGCCAAGGCCGCCGTGGCGCGCGTTTCTATTCGGGTCATTTTTTCGGAGAACTGCATGAATCTGTAAGAAAACTTGGCTTAATTTTGAATAATTGCGTATATTATCAGGTTGGCTGTCTGTTCGTGAAAGTATCATGGAATTTATCAAAATTCGCGGGGCGCGCACCCATAATCTGAAGAACATCAATCTGGATATTCCGCGCAACCAACTGGTGGTGGTGACCGGCCTCTCCGGCTCCGGAAAATCTTCACTGGCCTTTGATACGCTCTACGCAGAAGGGCAGCGCCGCTATGTCGAAAGTTTATCCGCCTATGCCCGCCAGTTTCTGGCACGCATGGACAAACCTGATGTCGACCTGATTGAAGGCTTATCGCCGGCGATTTCCATCGAACAAAAATCCACCTCGCACAACCCGCGTTCTACCGTGGGCACCGTGACTGAAATTCATGACTACCTGCGTTTGCTCTATGCGCGTGCCGGGGACCCTGAGTGTCCGGATCATGGCATCAAACTCGAAGCGCAAACCGTCAGCCAGATGGTGGACAGCATCCTCAAATTGCCCGAAGACACCAAATTGATGATTCTGGCGCCGGTGGTGTCTAACCGCAAAGGCGAGCAGCTCGATTTATTCGACACCCTCAAAGCACAAGGCTTTGTACGTTTGCGTATTGATGGCAAGGTCTACGAAATGGACAGCCTGCCGCAACTGGCCAAAACGACCAAACACAGTGTGGACGTGGTAGTGGACCGACTCAAAGTGCGCGAAGATATGAAACAGCGCATTGCTGAGTCATTCGAAACCGCCCTGAGACTGGCCGATGGCAAAGCGATTGCCCTGGAAATGGATAATGAAAAAGAACATCTGTTTTCAGCCAAATTCTCCTGCCCGGTATGTGATTACTCACTGGTCGAGCTAGAGCCGCGCTTATTCAGCTTTAACAACCCCATGGGTGCCTGCCCCAAATGTGACGGCCTCGGCCAGGTCACGTTTTTTGACCCCAAGCGCGTGGTAGCTTTTCCGCATTTGTCACTCGCCAGCGGCGCCATTAAAGGCTGGGACAAACGCAATCAGTTTTACTTCCAGATGCTGGCCAGCCTGAGCCAGCATTACAGCTTTGACCTGGAAGCGCCGTTTGAGAATCTGCCGGAAGACACCCAGCAAATTCTGCTGTTTGGCTCTGGCCGCGAACAAATCACCTTTAAATACCTCAATGAACGCGGTACGTTTTTCAGCAAGTCGCACACCTTTGAGGGCATTATCAACAACCTGCAACGGCGCTACCGCGAAAGTGATTCAACGGCAGTACGCGATGAGCTGGCCAAATACATCAACGCGACCAGCTGCCCTGATTGTGCAGGCACACGTTTGCGCCGTGAAGCGCGTCACGTCAAAGTCGGCGACCGCAACATCCACCAGATTTGCGAAGTGCCGCTAAAACAGGCGCTGCACTTTTTTGAAACACTGCAACTCAGCGGCCAAAAGCTGGCCATTGCCGACAAAATTGTCAAAGAGATTGAAAACCGCCTCAAATTTCTGACCAACGTCGGCCTGGATTATTTGTCATTGTCGCGATCGGCAGAAACCTTGTCTGGCGGCGAAGCACAGCGTATCCGCCTGGCGTCACAAATTGGTAGCGGCCTGACCGGCGTGATGTATGTGCTGGACGAACCTTCGATTGGTTTGCACCAGCGCGATAATGACCGCTTACTGGAAACCTTGAAGCGCCTGCGCGACATCGGCAATAGCGTGATTGTGGTCGAACATGATCAAGATGCGATTCAACTGGCTGACTTTGTTGTCGACATTGGCCCTGGGGCTGGTGAACATGGCGGCAATATTGTTTCTTTTGGCACGCCAGCGGAAATTGAAGCTGATCCCAATTCGCTGACCGGGCAATATATCAGCGGTAAAAAACAGATCACCTTTAAATTGCCGCGCACCCAACCTGACCCTGCGCGTTGGATAAAACTGAACAATGCCACCGGCAATAACCTGAAAAATGTCAGCGTCGAAATCCCGGTTGGACTGCTCACTTGTGTCACCGGCGTCTCCGGTAGTGGCAAATCCACGCTGATCAACGACACGCTCTATCGCGTGGTGGCAACACATTTGTATGGCAGCACCACCGAAGCGGCGCCACATGAAAGCATCGACGGCCTGGAGTTCTTTGACAAAGTGGTTGATGTTGACCAAAGCCCGATTGGTCGCACCCCGCGCTCCAATCCGGCCACGTATACCGGCCTGTTCACTCCTATTCGCGATTTGTTTGCCAGCGTGCCTGAAAGTCGTGCACGTGGTTATGGCCCTGGCCGCTATTCATTCAACGTCAAAGGTGGTCGCTGCGAGGCGTGCCAGGGCGATGGTGTACTACGTGTAGAAATGCACTTTTTGCCGGACGTGTATGTGCCGTGCGATGTGTGCAAAGGTCAGCGCTATAACCGTGAAACACTGGAAATTCAGTTTAAAGGCAAAAACATCCACCAGGTGTTGGCAATGACCGTGGAACAGGCGCATCAGTTTTTTAATGCGCAACCGGTCATAGAACGCAAACTGAAAACACTGCTGGATGTGGGCCTGGGCTATATTACGCTGGGGCAATCGGCCACTACGCTGTCGGGTGGTGAAGCACAACGGGTCAAGTTGTCACTGGAGCTGAGCAAGCGCGATACGGGCCGTACACTGTATATTCTGGACGAACCAACTACTGGTTTGCATTTTGCCGATATCCAGTTATTGCTGGATGTGATTCATAGACTGCGTGACTCAGGCAATACAGTGGTGATTATTGAGCACAACCTAGATGTGATTAAAACGGCTGACTGGCTGATTGACATGGGCCCTGAGGGCGGTGATGGTGGCGGTGTGGTGGTTGGCGTAGGCGCGCCTGAGGAACTGGCAAAAAATACGGCCAGTTATACTGGCCGTTACCTCATACCCTTATTAAAACATCTCGCTGTCAAGGGCTAGGTCAACATGCAACCGGTCCCCGAGATACGCCGTCATTTGACAGTGCATCCAATACGGATGTGGTAAAGCCACATACATATATTTATATAAAACATTGTATGTGGCGGTATAAGGGTTTAATAGCTTAAACAAGCCCTTAAAATTAGGGTATTTTCACCAATCGCATGCGCGCCTGTATGGTGCCAGCGTGCCGACTCAGGTAACGTGTGTTGCGATGTACATCATAAAAGCGTGGATTCGGGATCATGGCTGCCAACCTGGCAGCCTCTGCTGGTCCAAGTGATCTGGCATTCCCATGAAAGTAATGACGCGAGGCCGCTTCGGCACCAAACACACCATCGCCCCACTCAATCACATTCAGGTAAATTTCCAGAATACGGCGCTTGGTCAATAACTTTTCTAGCATAAAGGTGATGACTGCCTCTTGGGCTTTGCGCCACGGCGTCCGGTGGCCGGATAAAAACAAGTTTTTGGCCAGCTGCTGGCTAATGGTGGAACCACCTGCCACAATCTTGCCTTTTTCCAGGTTTTTCTCGAACGCAGTTTCTATGCCCACCCAGTCAAATCCTTCGTGATCGACAAACTTACTGTCTTCGGCAGCAATCACAGCGCGCTTTAAGTGGTTACTGATTTTTGCATAGGGCACCCATTGCTGCTGCAACTTTGCATCAGGGTGACTTTCCTGCATGACTTCGAGGCGTGCTTCCATAAACGCGGTGGAGGTCGGGTTATGCTCAATCCACCATACAATATGCAATAGCGCCCACACCTGGTAAAGGCAAACCCACAGCAGCAAGAGGCCAAAAAACAGTTTAATGGCTTGTTTCATTGTGAGAAACCTAGGACTGACGGAAAGACTGGATCACAGAAGCAGTGTCTGGTCGCAAACCATGCCAGAGATAAAATGCTTCGGCCGCCTGCTCTACCAGCATGCCCAAGCCATCTGCCACGCGCGCCCCTGCAGCCCGCGCCTGCTGCATAAAGGGCGTGTCACGCCCATACATCATGTCGTAGGCCAGCGTATGTTGCTGGAATACCAGTGCTGGAATTTGCAACACACTATCGTTTAACCCGGCTGAGGTAGCATTAATCACCACATCATAGCCTTGCGATAAGTCGGCAAATGTCTGCACCTGCAATGTGACCTTTGTACGATCAGCGTCTGCTGCAAACCGATCCGCCATGGCCTGCGCTTTATCCAGGCTGCGATTGGCGACTGTCAGTTGTAATGGCTGCTGTTCAAGCAAAGGCAACACCACGCCTTGCGCAGCACCACCAGCACCAAGCAACAATATGGTTTTGCCAGCCAGGCGCGTTTGCTGATGTTTGAGGATATCGTTGACCAGGCCGCAGCCGTCCGTATTGTCACCAAGTAACTGCGAAGCTTTGAAGCTTAAAGTATTCACCGCGCCTGCTGCCTGCGCCCGCGCAGATAAATCCTGGCAGGCATCAAAAGCCTCAAACTTAAATGGCACCGTCACATTGGCGCCCACATAACCGTCGGCTTGCAAGCGCGCAATCGTTGCAGCAAAGCCATCCAAAGGCGCCAGCACCTTCTCGTAAACAATCGCTTTATTGAATTGCTGTGCAAATGCCTGGTGGATCAATGGCGATTTGCTATGTTCGATTGGATGACCAATCACTGCATACTTTTCAACGGTCATACGCGGCAAAGCTTCATTTGTCTAAAGTGATTGATACAGCGTTAATTAGTCCACGGCAGGCCAGCATGCTTCCAGCCATTAATCAAGGTTCTTTGCTTCAGCGCATTGGCCTCGCCCTCAAAGCCTTCAATCATATTGTAAACATTGCTATAGCCCAATTGCTGTGCCAGCAGAGCCGCATTATGGCTGCGTCCGCCTGTACGGCACATAAAAATCACCGTGCGTGATTTATCCACTTGCGCTTGCAATTGTGCAGCAAACTCGGCATTTGCCACCATGCCAGGGTAAAACGCCCACTCTACATGGGTCGCAACAGGCACACGCCCGACCAACTCCAACTCCGCGCGTGAGCGTACATCGACCAACACCGCTTCGCTATTCTGGCTAATCAATGCGTAGGCTTCTTGCGGCGTCACCGCACCCGCATATGACAAGCCAGTTTGTGAGGCGCGGGCATGGGCCTGAGTTAAGATATTTTCTACGCTTTCCAAATCACACCTTCATTCACACAAGGACTAAAACGGCGAGTATACCCGCGAAAGCAAGTCAAAATCACAATGCACAATTTTGGTGCTCAATTTGTTGCATTGCACACAAATAGTGCATGATGTTTTTATAATTTTATGTAAGATACCCCTTAACCATGCAAAATGGTTATTTTGGCGTGGCATGCTTCCTGCTAATATTACACATTGAGATTTCCTGGGATTCGGTCATCCGGCTGAATTCCAACTATCCATTGTTTGACACTTGCTCACGTTACGGGACATCCGCAACATGCCCCGCTTTTTGCGTGTGCAACTTAAAATTTAGACCTTGATCATTGAGGAGAATGTAATGTCCGTTGCAAACGTAATGAAATTGGTTGCAGAAAACGACATCAAATTTGTTGATTTCCGTTTTACCGATACCAGAGGTAAAGAGCAGCACGTGACTGTGCCAGTTTCTCACTTCGACGAAGATAAATTTACTGAAGGCCATGCATTTGACGGCTCTTCCATCGCTGGATGGAAAGGCATTCAAGCCTCTGACATGCAACTGATGCCTGATGCAAGCACCGCATACATTGACCCGTTTTTTGACGAGCCAACATTGGTTTTAACCTGTGATGTTGTTGACCCTACAGATGGTAAAGGTTACGACCGCGACCCACGTAGCCTGGCAAAACGCGCAGAAGCCTACCTGAAATCCAGCGGCCTGGGCGACACAGCCTACTTCGGTCCTGAGCCAGAGTTCTTCATTTTTGACAGCGTACAATGGGATGCCACCATGGGTGGTAGCTTCGTTAAGATCAACTCCGAAGAAGCAGCCTGGTCATCAGGTGAAAAATTCGAAGGCGGCAACACAGGCCACCGTCCAGGCGTTAAAGGCGGCTACTTCCCAGTGCCTCCAGTCGACTCATTGCACGACATCCGCTCTGCGATGGTGATGACACTGGAAGAGTTGGGCGTGCCTGTTGAAGTGCATCACCACGAAGTGGCGACTGCTGGTCAATGTGAAATCGGTACTAAATTTGCAACATTGGTACAACGTGCTGACTGGACACAAATCCTGAAATACGTGGTCACAAACACAGCACATGCTTACGGCAAAACTGCGACCTTCATGCCTAAACCAATGTTTGGCGATAACGGTTCTGGTATGCACGTACACCAATCCGTATGGAAAGATGGCAAAAACCTGTTTGCAGGTAACGGCTACGCTGGTTTGAGCGATTTCGCCCTGTACTACATCGGCGGTATCATCAAACACGCTCGCGCATTGAACGCGATCACCAACCCAGGCACTAACTCTTACAAGCGTTTGGTACCGCATTACGAAGCACCAGTAAAACTGGCTTACTCTGCTAAGAACCGTTCTGCTGCGATCCGTATTCCATTCGTGCATTCAGACAAAGCACGCCGTGTTGAAGCGCGCTTCCCAGACCCGATTGCCAACCCATACCTGGCTTTCTCAGCTTTGCTGATGGCTGGCCTGGACGGCGTTCAGAACAAGATTCACCCAGGTGAACCAGCGACAAAAGACTTGTACCATCTGCCACCAGAAGAAGATGCATTGATCCCAACCGTGTGTTCTTCATTGGAGCAAGCGCTTGAGTATCTGGACAAAGACCGCGAGTTCCTGACACGCGGTGGTGTATTCACTGATGACTGGATCGACTCTTACATCGCATTGAAAATGGAAGAAGTGACTAAATTGCGTCAAACACCACACCCTGTTGAGTTTGGTTTGTACTACTCCTGCTAATCGCAAGAGACGCACCAAAACAGGGCAGCTTAGGCTGCCCTGTTTTTTTATGCACACTCAGCATCGTCAACCTTTTGCAGTAAAGACACGTTGATAACCTCAACAATCTACTCTAAACTATTGCCATGAAAAGACTTTTTTACGTTCTCGCCTTTGTACTGGTATCAAGCAGCTGCCTGGCGGATATATACAAGTATACGGACAGCAATGGTGTGACCACTTACACCAATATCAAGCCAGAAGGTCACAGCAAAGCAGAATTGGTCATTAGCGGCCCAAAAACGGCAGAGCCACCTCCCGTTGCACGCGAAAAAAAACCTAGCGCAAAAGCCCCCTCTCCGGCTAATTTCCCCAAAGTGGATAACCAGACGCAAAACCAGCGCGACCAAAAACGCCGCGAATTGCTCATGAGTGAATTAGAGCAAGAAAAACAAGCACTTGAACATGCAAAACAGCTCTACGAAGAGGCGCAAAATACGCCCGAAGTCTATAAAGGCGCCAATGGAAAAACCTTTAGAAACGTCGCAAAATACGATGAAAAACTACATGTGATTGAAGCCGAAATTCAGGCCCATGAGCGTAACATCGAGCTACTCAACAAAGAACTTAATCTGTAAACGCACCATTTTGGGAATTCTTTAAACCATTTTTGACACCTGAGTTAGAATTGGCTTGGCTTTTGCTTTAAAACAGGGCGTGATTCACTCTTTTTAACAAGCTTAGGATATGGTTCAAAAATCTCCCCACGGGTTTAGCGGTTTAGAGCACATTGCAACAGCAGTGATTCTGCTCAATAACCAGCTGGAAGTAACCTATGCAAACTCGAGTGCAGAGATACTGTTCGCGTTTAGCGCCAACCAAATTCACGGCCTGCACATTCACGATGTATTCGTGAATTGCGAGATTCTGCAAATGGCAGTCACCAATGCCATACAAACTCAAGGTCCCTTTCGGGAACACGAGTTCACGCTGACCACACAACGCGGGCACACCACGGCGGTCACTTGTACCGTCACGCCCATTTCAACCACGTTCAACCAAACGCCAGAAGACATGCTGATCCTGGAATTTGTGCAAATGGACCAGCAATTACGCATTGCGCGCGAAGAGCGCATGCTGATTCAACAGCAAGCCAACTCAGAGTTGTTGCGCAATCTGGCACATGAAATTCGCAACCCCTTAGGCGGTTTGCGTGGCGCAGCGCAATTACTTGAATTCGAACTGCCACAAGCCAGCCTGAAAGAATATACGCAAGTCATTATTAAAGAGGCTGATCGCCTGCATAGCTTGATGGACAGACTGCTGGCGCCCCATCGCGTACCTAAATACGAGCCGACCAACATTCATGAAGTATTGGAACGCGTACGCAGTTTATTGCTGGCGGAATCCCCCAACCATATCCGCGTCATTCGCGATTACGATACCAGCCTGCCTGAACTGATAGGCGACCGCGAAAAGTTGATTCAGGCGGTGCTGAATATCGCCCGCAACGCCGCGCAAGCCATGCAACAAAGCCAGACGGAAAGCGCAAGTATTACCTTCCGCACGCGTGCAGAACGCCAGATTACACTGGCCAGGAAACGCTACCGCGTTGGTATCCATCTTGAAATTATTGATAACGGCCCCGGCATCCCGGCAGGCATTAAAGAACGTATTTTTTACCCCCTGGTTTCTGGTCGCGAAGGCGGCACAGGCCTGGGGCTTGCCCTGGCGCAAACATTTATTACGCAGCACCATGGCATGATAGATTGCGATTCACAGCCAGGCAAAACAACCTTTCATATATTGCTACCGATTGAAAGTACGCAATTAAAATCATCAGCATAATAATTGACGAGAAATAGCTATGAAACCAATCTGGATCTTAGACGACGACAAATCCATCCGCTGGGTGTTTGAAAAAGCACTGGCACGCACAGACTTTGATTTCAAAACCTTCTCGTCCCCTGCAGAAGCGCTGAATGCCTTAAACCGCGAACAACCACAAGTGATTGTCAGCGATATTCGCATGCCTAACGGCTCCGGGTTGGACTTTCTGTCAGAGGTAAAACAGCGCTTCCCGGATATTCCCGTCATTATCATGACCGCTTACTCCGACCTGGAAAGTGCAGTGGCTGCTTTTCAGGGTGGCGCCTTTGAATATCTGGCCAAGCCTTTTGATGTCGACCAAGCCATTGAAATTATCAAACGTGCGGTTGAAGAGAGCATGCGCCAATCGGTTGAAGCCGTCGAAGACACCGGCCCATCGCCAGAAATTATCGGTCAGGCACCAGCCATGCAAGAGGTTTTCCGCGCGATTGGTCGCTTGAGCCGCTCGCATTCCACCGTACTCATCAATGGTGAGTCTGGCAGTGGTAAAGAGCTGGTAGCGAGCGCATTGCATAGACATAGCCCACGCGCAGACAAACCATTTATCGCGATTAACACCGCAGCGATCCCTAAAGACTTGCTGGAATCCGAATTGTTTGGCCACGAACGCGGCGCTTTTACCGGCGCCGCGGCGGCCAGAAGAGGGCGCTTTGAGCAGGCAGACAACGGCACCTTATTTCTGGATGAAATCGGTGACATGCCTGCAGATTTGCAAACACGTTTATTGCGCGTGCTATCCGATGGCCAGTTCTACCGGGTCGGCGGTCACCAGCCGATCAAGGTCAATGTGCGCGTCATTGCGGCCACGCACCAGGATCTGGAAGAGCGCGTTAAACAAGGCCTGTTCCGTGAAGACTTGTTTCACCGTTTAAACGTCATCCGCCTGCGCCTGCCGCCCTTGCGCGAGCGCAGGGAAGACATCCCCTTGCTGACCAAGCATTTTCTCGCCCACAGCGCTCAGCAGCTGGGTGTAGAGCCTAAACAATTATCCCAAGCGGCCATCAAATACCTGATGTCAGTGAATTGGAGCGGTAACGTCCGCCAACTGGAAAACGTCTGTCACTGGCTCACCGTCATGGCGCCTGGGCAGAACGTAGACGTGAATGATCTACCGCCAGAACTGAAAGAGGACACCGGCAAGCATAATACAGGCGGCTCCTGGCAAGAAGCATTGGCTCAAGAAGTTACCGATGCGCTCAATCGAGGTGAAACCAATATCCTGGATGCAAAAACCAAGGAGTTTGAACGCATCCTTATCACCCGCGCCTTGGCGCATACTGATGGCCGCCGCATTGAAGCAGCCAATCAGTTAGGCATGGGGCGCAATACGCTGACGCGTAAGATTCAAGAGCTCGGGATTGATGACTAATTAAAGCGGTTGCTTTTTCACGCGTAACAATGGAAAAGAGCTTTCTTTATTTGCATCAATTTTAGTAATAAAAAACACCTGCGCCAGTCGTGAATCTTGTTTTGTTTCTCCAAAAAACTGATTGGCGCAGTGGTGAATGTCACCTTCAAAAAGAATTAACGAGTTATAGACATTATTAACACGCACAACCTCATCAAACATGTTGTGATAGCTAAAATCTATCGGCTCTTTGCGTTTAAATCGCTCATCATTCTCTTTAATCTGCGTCCAGTATAAGTCTTCATCGTAGCTGGCATTCTTTCTGAATAAAGACGTTCCGGAATCAAGCGGCGCATCCGGTGTTAAATAAAGCACACCAGCAAATACCGTATTCTGATCCTGATGAATCAAGCCATGGCCATATCCCGCCTCAACAATTTGAAAACTGGTGTTTATTTGCCAACGCATCACATCATGTTCAGGGATATGAAACACACTAATGAGCTTTTTACACACCTTCTCATAGAGTGACTGACTTAAATCTCTAAGCTCTTTTGTTCGACTACCTGGGAAAACATACTCGATATCTTTCATCTCATGACAATAGGTATATTTTTGCGCCAAAGCGTATTTTCTGATTTCGTCTGGATTCTCATAAAAATCGGAAATCACTGTCACCGGGTAAAGCTTCATAGCTAAAACTTTCTATGTATTTACTCAATAAAAAACGGCAACCGAAGTTGCCGTTTTTCTGACTTTTAATTTAAGCAGTTAAACTGCAATTAAACTAGAAGAACAGGATCGCACCCAGAGAGATGGTTTTTGCTTTCAGATCTGTATCAGCAGCGGTACGGAAGCTTGTATCGTCTTTAGCTACAGAGTATTCAGCAACCAAGTTCAAGTGCTTGGTCAGTGGGTGGTAAGCACCAACAGTCCACATGCTAGCTTTCAACTCGCTCAGGTCTTCGCCACCATTGCCATCTAATGTAGAACGGCCATAAGAAGCAGCCAGTTTAGTACCTACAGTAGGAATAGTGTATGAACCTTGAACGTACCAGTTGTCAGAATCACGACGTTTGCCGTTAGCATCGAAACCGTTCAACAGTTGAACTGTTTGGCCGATACCTTTACCTTGACCGTAGTAACCAACCAGACCGAAGTCAGCAAATTTCAGGCTTGTACCGATATCCCATGCAGTTGCACGGTCATCACCAAAGGTTGTAACGCCAGTGTTCAGGCCAGCAACTTTTTGGCTGATTGCAGAAACCCATACTTTACCTGCCAGGTCACCAGTCCACTCGTAAGAAGCTTTACCTTCGTAAGCAGATTGTGAACCACCACGTTGGTTAGAACCAGCTGAACCAACTGTACCGATATCAGCAGCCAATGCATTCCAAGCTTGTGTTACACCAGCTGTGAATTGGAAACCGTTCCAGTTTGGTGATGTGTAAGCAACTTGTGCTTTCCAGTCAGCATAGATGAAACCACGGCCGATACGACCCAAAGTTGTTGTGTTGCCAGCCAAAGAACCAGCAGCAGAACCAACGCCCAACAGAGTTTGGTCGTTCAAGATAGCGTCTGAAGCGTAGATGCCCAGATCTTTACCCAGCTTGATAGAACCCCATGAAGCATCACCGAATGTCAAGAATGCTTGACGGTTTTCTTGGTTGCTACCACCGCGAACATCATCTTGGTTTTGGATACCAGCACGTGTTGTAGACGCGCCTGGGTTGATGCTGATTGTGAAACCAACATCCAGGTCGTTCTGACGTGTTTTACCAGAAACGCTCAGGTAGTTTGGCAACAAACCGGTAGTGATGTTGTTTACGCTATCACCGTTTGCATATTCACCAGCAGCTGAATCATCACCGCTGAAGCTAGTGTGAGTGTAGTAAGCGTTAACAACGCCACCAATGTCCAGAGTCCAGTCACCAGCTGGGATAGTGATGCCAGCTTGTGCGCCAGTAGCGGCAGCGAACAGAGCTGCTGCAACTGCAACGTTCAATTTTGTATTCATACGAATCTCCAAAAATGTTGTTTTCACAACTTGTGTAAGGATATTGCTTTTTAAGATGAGCGCAAAAAACGCTCATACTCGAGAACTCCTGCGGAATCACCTAAAGCATTTCCAACAAGGTCAGAGCAATTTTTGCAAATGCAGGGCTTTTGGCGCAAGTGAATACGTCAAATTGCTTAGCGCAAGTTTGATTTGTTGCAGAATTGCAACAGTCTGACTAGTTCTGGAAATTGCAAGGTTATGAAAAGGAGCGGTTTTACTAGGCTGTTCAAACTGAATTTATCTAAAAGTTTCTGCTAGGATAGCAATGTTTAACAGTGTCTTTTGCTGTCCATACCTTTATATATGATTCTAACCGGGGCTTCTCATGATTTCTGACATTCAGTTATGTAGTCGTTTTATAGATACATTAGACTGGATTTGCCAAGTGCTGATCAGACACTCTGATGACTTCAATGTCGCCCTGGTGAGAATTGCCTATGGGGATGACAACAGCCTGGGCGAGGCTTATGGCGCGCCTGAGGCATTGCGCCAGCTCTCTTCTTTGACACACGATTTGCAGCGTTCGTTTAGACGTTCAGACCTGGTCGGCAGGGAAGGCACTGACTTCTGGATTTTATTCCCTTATACCCGCGTCACGGACAATGTATACGACAAGCTCATGGATGTGATTCAAGGCTCCGCACATGCAAACCTGAATATTGTTGAGCGCGAAATCGCTATTTTTGAGTTGCCTGTGATTTACACAAAAGCGCTGGTGAAACCTGATAGCGCGCCTTCTTTATTAAAACATCTCAAGAACAATCAGGCCGAGTTGGCCACCCATGTATTTCGACTCGCAAACCTCTAGGCACCCGCCTAAGGCTGTTTGAACGCTTTAATTAAAGTACGCACTGGCGTTGGCAGTGCCGCTGAAATCGCGTCAGAGAAGGTCAGCCACTGCATATGAGGGGGGAGGGCAGGCCGTCGCCCGGTCAGCTGTAATGGTTGCGGCGTAATTTCAAGTTTGAAATGTGTAAAGGTATGCCACAACACTGGCAACACTTCGAGTGTTTCGGTTTCCAATCCCAGGCTATCCTGCACATGCGGCACGGCTATTTGCGTAGAAGATAATTCAGGCAGGCTCCATAACCCTCCCCATATCCCCTGATTGGGCCGACGCTCCAGCAAAATCTCACCCGCATCCACAATCATCAGCATGGTGACCTGCTTTTCTGGCAATGCTTTGCGCGGTTTAGAGGCGGGTAGCTGAGCCACACGCTGTTGTTGATATGCCTGACACTGATCCTGCATAGGGCAATCATCGCACCGCGGCTTGCTGCGCGTGCAGAAGGTCGCACCAAAGTCCATTAAGCCTTGCACATACGCTGGCAAACCATCATCAGGCAATAACGCTTCAGCAATTTGCCACAGTTTTTTTTCAACTTCGGGCAAGCCTGGCCAGCCATCTACCGCATACAACCTGGCCAGCACACGCTTAACATTGCCATCTAAAATGGTCTGGCGCTGATTAAAAGCGAATACACTAATCGCGGCAGCCGTTGAGCGGCCTATGCCCTTGAGTGTTTGGATAGTAACGAAATCTGTTGGAAAAATACCACTATGCTCACGCATGATAGTCTGCGCAGCATGATGCAGGTTACGTGCGCGGGAGTAATAGCCCAAACCACTCCAATGACGCATCACCTCGTCCTGCGCAGCCTCGGCCAGACTGGCGATGGTGGGAAAACGCTGCATAAAGCGGTCATAGTAGCCGATGACGGCCGACACCTGCGTTTGTTGCAGCATGATTTCAGACACCCACACGGCGTAAGGATCACGCGTTTGTTGCCACGGCAAATCATGGCGACCATGAACCTGCTGCCAGGCAATCAGTTTTTCGGCAAATTCACTCACAGCTAGAAGTTCAACAGCTTTTTCAAGGCCTTCTGCTTGAGCTGGTCGGCAGGCTTGGCTGGTTCCGTTGTTGTCCCGCTTTCGGATTTGGAGGCATCACCACCCGCGCTATCGCTAGATGATTTGCCATTGAGCAATCCTTTTAAAGCGTCGGCCTTCGTGCCGCCAAGTTTGTCGGTAATCGCATCCAGTGCCACGGATTTCGCCAATGCTTGCCCCAACGCGGCCATATCGATACCAAATTTAGGCGCGGCAAAAGTGCCCGTTATTTTAACTGGCACACCCACGCTACCAAGCTGCTCGGCATCTTTACCACCCTGACCTTTGAGCGAATTGACCAGCGTTGGCTTGGCCAGATAGTTAATCTGTTCTTTGCCAATATCGATATCGCCCTTGCTTTCGCCCTTGGTCAACCGAAAAACCGGCGCCTTCATGGCCAGGTCGTCATTGTGCGCAACACCGTTTTTGATATTAAACGTTGCCGTCAACTCACTAAAGTCTGTTTTTTTGCCTTTATCCGCATCGGCATCCGACTGGCCTTTGAGCACATTCAGCTTGCCTTTGGCGTCCCGGATCGCGCCAGCCAGATCAAAGCCTTTCACGGCGCCTTCAGCCATACGCAAATCAACCGAGCCGCCCAGTGACTTTTTTAGCGCCGTCACCGTATTACCTTGCGCTGTCACATTTAAATTCAAGTTACCGTTGCCAGACAGCATGTCATTATTAATAGTATCGACCAACAACGGGCCGACGGCGATATTTTGCAGGCTTTGTTGAATCGCCAGCGCGGGGGTCGCACGGGCATCCAGCTTGACTGCGCCGCGCACCGTGCCCTGATAGACATCCACATTGAGCGGATCCAGACTCGCCAGCCCATCTTGTGCTTTCAAACCAATATTAAGGTTTTTAGCTTCTGTTTTGCCATATTTCAACCAACCCACACGGATACTGCCCTGCGCATTCAGTGCTTTCAAGGCAGACAAATCAATCGGTTGCTCAGCCTTATCGGCCGCTTTCTCAGCAGGTTTGCTTTCACTGGCGCTGGCCGTCGATTGCGGCAAGTAGCGATTCAAATCCAGCTTGTCTATATTGAGGTCAAACGTATATAAAGGCTTGCTGAACTGGCTAACCCCGACATTGCCTTGAATACGCGTGTCATCCAGTTTGACATCCAGGCCTTGCAAGGCGAGCTTTTGTCCATCGGCTTTGATGCCAACATTGAGGCCACTCAAGGTATAGGGACTGTATAAAATCTTGCCGATATTGATGCTGCCATCAAGGAACAAGGTTTTTAACGCGCTCAGGTCGGCAGGTTTATCTGCTTTGGTGCTGGCTTTAGTGCTGCTGACTGCAATCTCCTTTTTACCACCTGCATTACCGAGCAGCGCGTTCAAGTTCAAAGTATCAGCATGCAGCTTGAAACCAATATGCGGCGTACTGAAACCGGCGATACTCACATCACCATTCAGTTTGGTTTCTGCCAGAGCCAAGTCAAACGTGGTTTTAACCTGCTCTTGCTTCACATTGGCATTAGCTGCCAGCTTGAACTGGCCCTGCATGGCACCATTAGGCAAAGCCGGGTCTTTAATATCAAATTTGCCAGCCAACGCAGGTACTTCAAAAATCAGGTCGGTCAGATTGGCTTTCACCGGGGATGCGAAGTGGCCTTCCACTTTGCGCGCACCCGCATTGACATTAATATCCGCTGTAATGCCTTTGCTTTCCACTGCCTGTTGATTACCCTTTAATTCAGCCAGCACCACGGCCAAGTCCACATCGCCATTGGCATCTTTCTGCTTGAGTGACAGCAATACTTTGTCGCTACTGATGAGCGTTGGATTCACTTTCAAAGCTGGCGCCTGTACGCCGACATCGCGCTGAGCGCCTTTAAAGTTCCCTTGCATGGCCAGTTTCAGGCCAGATACATCCAATGCCGTTTTCGCCGCATCAACATCCACTGAGCCTTGCGCAGTGACTGTGACGTCCTGCCCATCCAGCAGCGCACCCTTGAATTGTGCATCTAAGCCTTTAACAACAAAATGCTTACCTTCCGGGTCAACCATGATATTGACCTTGATCGCCGCTTTCGCATCGATGGCAGGCTGGTTAGCCGCCAGGTGAAAATCTGTCGCCACATCAAACGGCTTTTTCAACGCCACCTGACCGGTGGTCAGATTAAACTGGTCTACACTATATTTAGCCCCGGTGCCTTCATTGCTAAAACTGGCCTGGGTGTTAGTGATTTTGACGCCTTGCACATCAAAATTAATCTGCTGTGACTCTTCCTCTTCCTTGCTCAGCAAATCATCAAAGTTGAAGCTGCCATCGGCATGCTGAATCACATTGACCTGCGCACCATCAAGGTAAACGGTATCCACCACGATTTCTTTTTTGAGCAGGGGCAATACCGCCAGCGCCACTTTGGCGCTTTTAATGGCAGCAAATTGTTTATCGGACTGGTGCTCGGACAAAGTGATTTCACCTAAATCAGCACCGATTTTTGGCCAGAAACTGAGCTTGATGTCACCCTTGATATCCAGCGTGCGCTGTTTTTTGTCTTTCACCAACTGAATCACGGTTGGCTTGTAATCGTTAGGATTAAAGGTCACCGCCAGGTAAACCACCCCCAATAGCAGCACCGCCAGCAGCGCAACGATGCCTAACGCAATTTTTTTAAACAGTGCACGATTCATGACTCACACCTTAAACAGATTAATGTGCAAAAAAGGCCAATATCAGAATACCAAATACGATGCGATACCAGGCAAACACCGCAAATGAATGCTGGGCCACGAAACGGATCAACGCACGAATCACCACCAGCGCAGACAGGAACGAAACCACAAAGCCAATCAAGAAAATCAGCGCATCATCAGCAGACAACAAATCACGCGCCTGGTATAAATCCAGCCCGGTCGCCGCAAACATAATCGGCAACGCCAGAAAGAATGAAAACTCAGTCGCGGTCTGACGACTCAGGCCAAAACACATGCCACCCAAGATGGTAGCCCCTGAGCGTGACATGCCGGGGAACAAGGCCAGCGACTGGGCAAAACCAATCTGTAATGCTTGCTTGGCCGTGATCTGGTCAACATCGCTCGTTTTGCCTGCAGGCGCAAATTTTTCAATCAGTAAAATTAGTACGCCGCCAACGACCAGCGCAATACCCACCGTGAATGAGGAAAACAAATGTTCTTTAATCTGATGATGAAACGCCAGGCCAATCAGCGCAGCAGGTAAAAAAGCAATGATCAGGTTGCGTACAAAATGTTGAGCATTAGTGTCGGTTTGAATGCGCTGCACCGTATTCCAAAGGCGCTGGCGGTATTCCACACAGACCGCCAGAATCGCGCCCAGCTGGATAATGATTTCAAACACATCGCGTTTATCTTTAGAGAGAAAATCCAGCCACTCCCCGGTAATGATCAGATGTCCAGTACTACTGACAGGAATAAACTCGGTCGCGCCTTCGACCAGGCCCATGATCACGGCCTTCAGCATCAAATAAATATCCATGGCTGTATTCTAGCAGACACTGCAAAGGACTTGCGGGGTGTTGGGAAAATTAGCAGGATCAGTCATACCGTGAAATATTTAGTCATAAATGTAGCGTTTTGCGTTATTGCGGTATGGCTGGAGTCCAAACGAAGTGAGGTGGGAATAAAAGGTTGCTCGTTTTCTGGAGGGTTCCTTTTCGCCTGTAGGCGAGTCACTTTCTGATGCTTGCCCCTCAGAAAGTAACCAAAGAGGAGGGCACCCAGCCATCACGGCCTTACGGCTCCCTTGCGTTGCTCAACAAAATAAGCGGTCACGAAACTCAACCTAGCGGGCTGCACACTACGCAGCCCACCGCGGGATTCGAACAGTCGCTCCCTCTACTCTTATTTTGTCTCCGCTACTCAGCGTGATGGAATGGGATTTGTCTCATCTAACTTGCATTGATTTAGTTTGGATGGTTCAAAAACCAGATTCTTTTTTCTTCAATTCGCTAATGGTTGCAGTCGCATGGTGTTCGGGGTCCCCATCTGCCGCGCCGAGCAACGCAGGGTTGACGGGAGTTTTCGGCAAGCAACTGTTTGAGCTCCAAAGGAGCGAGTTTTTGATTGCCGCCCGGCAAACCGAGTAGCGCAAGGAAAAAGCGGAAGCTGGGGTGTCTTGTTCTTTGCCTTCTTTCTTATGGACAAGCATAAGAAAGAATGGTCGCCGAGAGGGCGAAAAGCAACCTGCCTCCTAAAAAAAGCTGCCCCAAAGAATTACTTTCCCGACTGATTCCCGCAAATAAAAAAGCGCCTCGATTGCTCGAGGCGCTTTCGCTTTACAAAAATAGCAATTACTTCAGATCAAACCGATCCGCATTCATGACTTTGGTCCAGGCAGCCACAAAATCCTGCACAAATTTCTGTTTAGCATCGTCTTGCGCATACAGCTCTGCATAAGCACGCAGTATCGAGTTGGAGCCGAACACCAGATCCACACGTGTCGCAGTCCACTTCACTGCCCCCGTGCTGCGGTCACGTACTTCATACAGGTTTTGCCCTGTTGGCACCCATGTATAACGCATATCAGTCAGGTTAACAAAGAAGTCGTTACTGAGCACACCTGGCCTATCGGTAAATACCCCATGTTTACTGCCGCCGTAATTGCTATCCAGTACCCGCAGACCGCCGATCAGCACTGTCATTTCTGGCGCCGTCAGGCCCATCAATTGGGTGCGGTCGAGCAACATATCTTCCGGGCTGGGCACATAGTCCGCTTTCAGCCAGTTGCGGTAACCATCATGCACTGGCTCCAGCACATCAAAAGACTCCGCATCGGTCTGCTCGGCAGTGGCATCGCCACGACCCGCAACAAATGGTACTTTCACCTCAATGCCTGCCGCCTTGGCTGCTTGCTCCACTGCGGCAGTGCCTGCCAGTACAATCAGGTCGGCCAGACTGACTGGTTTGCCAAACGCTTGCTGAATCCCTTGCAGCACAGCCAGCACCTTCTGTAACCGGACTGGCTCATTGCCTACCCAGTCTTTTTGCGGCGCCAGACGAATACGCGCCCCATTGGCACCGCCACGATAATCCGACGCACGGAAAGTACGGGCACTGTCCCAGGCGGTGGCGACCAGCTCTGCAGTGGTCAGGCCGCTACCCAGGATTTGCGCTTTCAACGCAGCGACATCCGCCTCGTTCAGTGCATTGCCGGCAGGCACCGGGTCTTGCCAGATTAGGTCTTCCTGCGGCACATCTGGACCAATATAACGGGCTTTCGGCCCCATATCGCGGTGCGTCAACTTGAACCAGGCACGGGCAAATACCTCGGAAAAGTATGCCTGGTCATCACGGAAACGCTCCGAAATCTGACGATAAGCCGGGTCTTTAATCATGGCCATGTCAGCATCGGTCATAATCGGGTTATAGCGGATGCTAGGATCTTCAACATCGACCGGTTTGTCTTCTTCCTTGATGCTCACAGGCGTCCACTGCCATGCACCAGCCGGGCTCTTGCTGAGCGCCCATTCGTGGTTAAACAGCATGGCAAAATAGCCGTTATCCCAACGCGTCGGGTGTGTGGTCCAGGCGCCTTCAATGCCACTGGTGACTGAGTCACGGCCAATGCCACGTGTCGTGTGGTTGTTCCAGCCCAGGCCTTGCTCATGCACATCGGCGGCTTCAGGGTCGGCACCCAGATTGCTGGCCTGGCCGTTGCCGTGTGCCTTGCCTACCGTATGACCACCTGCCGTCAATGCCACGGTTTCTTCATCATTCATGGCCATGCGGGCAAAAGTTTCACGGATATCGTGCGCTGTTTTTAATGGATCAGGGTTGCCATCCACACCTTCCGGATTGACATAGATAAGGCCCATCATCACCGCTGCAAGCGGGTTTTCGAGATCGCGCTGGCCGGAATAACGATTACCTTCGCTACCGGTTTTGGCCAGCCACTCTTTTTCGTTACCCCAGTAAATATCTTTTTCCGGATGCCAGATATCGGCACGGCCAAAAGCGAAACCAAACGTTTTCAGGCCCATGGACTCGTAAGCAATAGTGCCCGCCAGCGCAATCAAATCCGCCCAGGACAGTTTATTGCCATATTTCTTCTTCACTGGCCATAACAGGCGACGCGCCTTGTCGAGGTTGACGTTATCCGGCCAGCTATTGAGTGGCGCAAAACGCTGGTTACCGGTACCAGCGCCGCCACGGCCATCCGCTACACGATAAGTCCCGGCAGCATGCCAGGTCAGGCGAATCATTAAGCCACCATAATGCCCCCAATCAGCTGGCCACCATGCCTGGCTGTCGGTCATTAACGCATGCAGGTCTTTTTTCACGGCCGCCACATCGAGGGTAGCGACAGCCTGGCGATAATCAAAAGCTTCCCCCAGCGGATTGGTCTTGCGATCTTGCTGATGCAATATATCCAGATTTAAAGCATTGGGCCACCAATTGGTATTGGATTGGCCGCTGGCGGTAATTGCCCCATGGCTAAAAGGACACTTGCCGGTCGCGTGTTGTTTATTCTCCATTTTTAAGCTCCTTTTTTGATTATGATCACCCAGGCTCCAGAGATGACCAGATGATCAATATACTACTTCTTCATTATTGCGATAATAGTTCATCGTCCAATTGATCAAAGCAATCTTGTTGCTGATTAAAAGCAGGCAGCGTAAGCCGCCAATGTTTCCTGCAAATCAGGGGGTTCGGTATACAGCCAGGCCAACATGTTTTCTCCTTATGAATGAAGTACGAGTGAGTACATGACTTGCATTCTAGGCAAGCGATATTAATTTGTATAATTGTATGTTTTGATATTATTGATTAATAAAATTAATAGAATTACACTAGCAGCCATCACCTGATAAGAGCACCGCCATGACCCTGATTGAATTGAAGTTTGTGTTAGCCGTGGCACAAGAACGTAATTTTCGCCGCGCAGCCGAAAAATGTTTTGTCACCCAGCCCGCGCTGAGCCTGGGTATTAAAAAGCTGGAAGAAGAACTAGGTGTGTCATTGTTTGAACGCAACCGCAATGAGGTCACACCCACCGAGATCGGCGAGCAGATTATTGCACAGGCGAATATCGTGCTGGAGCAGGCGGCCAAAATCAAAGACATGGCCAAACATGGCAATGACCCGCTGAATGGCCTGTTTAAACTGGGCATGATTCACTCGGTAGGGCCTTACTTGTTGCCGGAAATCATTCCGCCATTGATAAAAACGGCGCCGCATATGCCGCTGGAAGTCGAAGAAAACATCACCGCGACCCTGGAGCAGCAACTCAAAAACGGTGTCATTGATGCCGCCGTCATTGCTTTGCCATTTGATGTGCCTGGCATTGAAACCATCCCGCTTTACGATGAAGATTTTAATGTCGTCGTGCCGGTGAGCCACGCATGGGCGACGCGCAAGACCATTCATGCCGATGAGTTAAGTAACGAGAAAGTGCTATTGTTGAATACTGGCCATTGTTTTAGTAACCAAGTGACGCAGGCCTGCCCGGAGTTGAGCCGCAAAGGGGAGGTATTACAAGGGAATTCACTGGAGACCATACGCAATATGGTGGCCTCTAACCTGGGGATCACGGTTTTACCGGCCATGGCGACCGTATCGCGCTATCAAAATCCGCTGATTCGAGTCATCCCGTTTAGCAAACCCGCGCCTAGCCGACGCATTGCCTTGGCCTGGCGTAAAAGCTTTGTACGCACCGCCGCTATTGAGGTACTGGGAAAAGTAATGATGGAAGTGGGTGCAACGCAGGCGCAACTTGCTCGCCGCTAAATACGGGAGTACTTAGTAGGCGATGGCGACGCGGAAACCGGTGACCAGTTTTTCATCGACGCCGAGCAAGGTTTTCACTGCTTGCTCTTGCTGCGGGGCCAGTCCATCGGCAACCTTGATCGAGGCAGGCAAATACTCCGATGGTACGAGCGTTTTACGCAGCACCGGCTCATCAGCGGTATTGGTCAGGGTCAGTTCTACTGTAGGGTAAGCCTGCGCAACGCTGCCATGATTCATCAGCACACTGGAAAAAATGAGCACACCCTGACGCTCTTTATGCTCCTGAATATCAGCGTCATCAATGGTCAACTGGGCAATCTCGCGCGGCACACTGATGTCACAATGCAGCGGCTTGCACAATGCCAGCAAGAGCGGTTTGGTTTGCGGGTAAGTGGCCGCCAGACTGGTGCGCGAGAAATAAGTTAATTGCAAGCCAAGCAGTAACAACAGGGCGCCTGCTAGCGCGAGAAACACACGTTGACTGGCAGCGCTTTCCACGGGCACTGGCCGCTCATCGGCAAGGGAGATATCACGTAAAAATGCCGGAATAACAGGTTCTGAATCCGCGCCCTCTGCGTGCAATGGCGTGGACAAAACATCGTCTAATGGCAGGTCTGGTCGCAGCGAAAAATCTGGCACTGCGGCAGTATTGTCGCTCTGTGCCGCTTCGGCACTCACTTTAAAATACACGGCGGCATCGCTGGCCACTTCAGTCGTATCGGCGGCCGGTAAGAGTGGCGTCAATGACGATAGTAAATGTGAGCCAGCATCAAACACATGGTCGCATTCGCCACAGCGCACCTTGCCTGCATAGGCTTGCAATTGTTCGTCAGTGACTTCGAATTGTGTTTGGCAGGCCGGGCAGGCCGTAATTAAGGACATTTTCTGCTTCCCGTCAGCAAGACCCATCCATCTTGCTGGATGGGGGCATCCATATCAAACCACTCTGAGTAACGTGCCAGCAAGATGTCCTGCTGGCTATCCAATATGCCGGATAATGCAACTTTGCCGCCACTTTTGCAAGATTTGGCAATTACTGGCGCCAACACCATCAGCGCACTGGAGAGAATATTGGCCACCACAATATCAAATGGCTCATGCAGATAGTCTGCAGAATCATAAAATACGGCATCCACCTGATTATTAGCCGCATTATCGCGGCTGGCAATCACGGCTTGCCCGTCAATATCAACACCGATGGCACTCTGCGCGCCTAACTTTTTAGCTGCAATGGCCAAAATGCCTGAGCCACAGCCGTAATCCAGCACATTTGCCTTGGCCAATAAGGGCTTGGGCAATTGTGCCAGCCAGCTCAGGCATAAATGCGTGGTTGGGTGACTACCGGTACCAAAAGCCAGGCCTGGATCCAGCACGATATTGATGGCATCGGCATTCGGCGCCTGATGCCATGAAGGCACAATCCACAACTGATCGGTCACGCGGATCGGATCAAACTGGGCCTGTGTCGCACGCACCCAGTCCTGCTCTTCAATCTGTTCCACCTGGTACTTCAAGCCATCCAGTTGCAAGTCAGACTGCACATTCGCCAGTAGCGCCTGCACATCTGCCTCGGCATCCAGCATGGCAGTGACGATATTCTGTTCCCAGATACCCGGTGGCGGGTCGCCAGGTTCGCCGAAAATGGCCTGCTCGGCCATCGTGTCGGCGTGCGCATCTTCTATGCTGACAGACAATGCACCATGCTCCATGAGCACATCACTAAGCGACTCGGCCTGCGGCTCGGTCGATTGAATTTTAAGTAACAGCCAATGCAACATTATTTCGAGCTGATACCCAGCTTCTGCTCCAGATAGTGAATGCTGGTGCCGCCTTGCTGGAAGGCCAAATCGGCCATCAGGTCAGAATGCAGCGCAGTATTGGTTTTAATGCCTTCAACATACATCTCAGACAAAGCCACGCGCATTCTGGCAATCGCCTGTTCGCGGGTCGCACCATGCGTGATCAGCTTGCCGATCATGGAGTCATAATGTGGTGGCACGGTATAACCGCCATAGACATGGGTATCCATGCGTACGCCAGGGCCGCCAGGCATATGGAAGCGGTTGATAAAGCCTGGGGAAGGCACGAAAGTGTACGGGTCTTCAGCGTTAATGCGGCACTCAATGGCGTGACCATTCAAGACAATATCGCGCTGACGGAACGGCAACTTTTCACCCGCAGCAATAAAGATCTGTTGTTGCACCAGGTCGATACCCGTGATCATTTCGGTCACGGTATGCTCCACCTGCAAACGTGTGTTCATTTCAATGAAATAGAACTCACCATTTTCGTACAAAAACTCAAAAGTACCTGCGCCACGATATTTAATCTTGCGACACGCCTCTGCACAACGCTCACCAATCTTGTCACGGATTCTTTCCGTTAACAATGGCGAAGGTGCTTCTTCGATGATTTTTTGATGACGACGCTGCATGGAACAGTCACGGTCACCAAGGTATACCGCGTTACCATGCTGGTCAGCCAGAATCTGGATTTCAATATGGCGCGGATTCTCGAGGAATTTTTCCATGTAAACCATGGGGTTACCAAAAGCCGTTTGTGCTTCGGCTTTAGTCATATTCACCGCATTCAGCAACGCCGCTTCGGTATGCACCACACGCATGCCACGACCGCCACCGCCACCAGCGGCTTTAATAATGACAGGATAGCCAATGCGTTTGGCCGTTTTCATGATTTCGGCCGGATCGTCGTTCAAGGCGCCATCAGAACCTGGCACACAAGGCACGCCCGCTTTTTTCATGGCATCTTTGGCGGAAACCTTGTCCCCCATCAAACGGATGGTTTCGGCACGCGGGCCGATAAACACAAAACCACTTTGTTCAACACGCTCGGCAAAGTCTGCGTTTTCAGACAAAAAACCATAACCAGGGTGAATCGCTTGTGCATCAGTCACTTCTGCAGCACTAATTACTGCCGGAATATTCAGGTAACTTTTAGCTGACGGCGCAGGGCCAATACACACAGACTCATCGGCCAATTTGACATATTTAGCATCACGGTCGGCCTCAGAGTGCACCGCCACCGTTTTAATCCCCAGCTCACGGCAGGCGCGTTGCACACGCAAGGCTATTTCGCCGCGGTTGGCAATCAGTATCTTCTCAAACATTATTAACTCCGCGTCTCAATAGCCGCGTGGCTTGCAGCCACGACGCAATTTAACTTCGTTGCTGTGCTGCCTGCAGGCAGCTGGTCGCCGCGATTGGCAATCAGATTTTTTTCAAACATAGCGGATTAACCAATCAGGAACAATGGTTCGCCGTATTCCACTGGCTGACCGTTTTCAACAAAAATCTTCTTAATCGTGCCGGAGAACTCGCTCTCAATTTCATTGAGCAGCTTCATCGCCTCAATAATGCACAAAGTATCGCCAGTGCTCACACTGCTGCCAACATCAACAAAGGATTTGGCATCAGGGGATGAAGCGCGGTAAAAAGTACCGACCATCGGTGATTTAACCACTTTGCCATCCAGCACTTCAGCTGGGGCAGCGGCAGGCGCAGCAACTGGCGCGGCAGCAGGTGCCGCAACCGGGGCGGGGGCAGCCACATATTGTGCGACCGGCGCAACGCCAGGCGCCATGGCGCGACTAATACGTACTTTTTCCTCACCCTCGGTCAGTTCCAGTTCGGAAATCCCCGATTCCTCTACCAGATCAATCAGTTTTTTGAGTTTGCGTAAATCCATAAAAGCCTCGAATGTAAATGTTTTAATGTTATTAGAGTTGTTGGATGTAACGATATGCGGCGAAGTATCCCTCTGCGCCCAAACCGCAAATCACTGCGGTTGCAATATCGCTGAAATAAGAATGATGACGGAATGACTCGCGTGCATGCACATTCGACAAATGCACTTCAATAAACGGCACATTGACCGCAGAAAGGGCATCACGAATGGCAACGGAGGTATGTGTGAATGCCGCTGGATTGATAATGACATAATCAACGCGGTTCACGGAAAGTGCGTGTATTTTCTCAATGATCTCGGCTTCAGAATTACTTTGAAAAGTATCCAGACGCACCTGATCAGCGCGCGCCAAATCTTGCAAACGCTGATTAATGTCTGCCAGTGTTTGACTGCCATAATGCTGCGGCTCACGGGTGCCCAGCATATTTAAATTGGGTCCGTGAATCACCAGGATGGATTTGGTGCCCATTTCACACGCCTCTCATGGAGAAAAGTACAACCTTCATGGCGTCGAAGTTTGCCGAAGTTATTGCATTTTGTCCAGAGAAATTCGCAGTTTAAAGAAAATTGAAAGTCGCTAATTTAGCCGACAATTGAAGGAGTTTTGCAGCGAACAGGCGGGATTTGACCGCCTGCGTACACTAGAAAAAAGTAAGCAAACCACTACAAGTTGAGTGCATTTTGCAGCATTTGGCGATTGACGCGGCCAAAGAAAATCTGCGTCACTTCACCTTGCGCGGAGATCACCACCGTATAAGGCAACACACCTTTATGGTTACCCAATGCTTCAGCCAATGGCATGCCTTCATTCTCGGCTATCAGTAGGGGATAGCTCACTGGCGTGCTTTCTATAAACTCATGCACGGCAGCCGCTTCATCAATCGCCAATCCCAATACAGCAATCTGAGGATGTGCACTGGCCAAAGCAGAAATCTCCGGCATTTCTTCGCGGCAAGGCTCACACCAGGTCGCCCAGAAGTTCAAAATAAGCGGCTTGCCTTTATATTGCGCCAGTGGATATGCTTTACCGCCATGATCGAACAGGGTGGTGGCCCATACTGGCGCAATGTCTGCTGCACTCGGCAATGCGGATTCTGTTGCCATAAACTGGTGGCGGTTAAGATATAACCAGCGAAAACCGCTGCCAAGCACCACCATCAATAAAACCGTCATAACCACGCGGGCAACATTACGCATGTGGTGAAGCCTCCACTGGCTTTAACTTCAGCGCGCGGACGGTACGCACAAAGCGCTCAGCATCCTGATAGCCTTTAATGACCGGCTGCACGGCCTGACCCCGGGCATTGAAAAACACGATGCCGGGCGGCCCGAATAAGGCAAACTGTTTCAATAACGCCGCATCTTCGGCACGATTGCCTGTGACATCGGCCTGCAACAGTAATACGCCTTGCAATGCAGCCCGCACGGCAGGATCGCTGAATACGAACTGCTCGTACTCTTTGCACGAAACACACCAGTCAGCATAAAAATCCAGCATTACCGGCTGGCCATGGGCAGCCTTCAAGCGTTGCTCAAGTGCTTGCACGCTATGCACGCGCTCAAAGGCCAATGGCTGCACACTGGCAGGCGAACTTGCCATCAGGGCTTGCAATGGTTGCAGCGGCGAGCGCGCCCCTGACCAGGCGCCAACGAGCAAGGCGATGCCATATAGCAGCAAGATGACCGCAAACCCTTTAAATAAGCGCTGTACCGTGCCCGCCGTGGCAGGTAATGGATCAATTGCCCGCAAATAAATCGCTGGCACAATACAGAGTGCCGCCCATAACACCAATTGTGCCGCCACCGGCAAAATCGGGCTGATGACCCAGATCGCCACACCGAGCATTAGCACACCAAACAAACGTCGAATCGTATTCATCCACTCCCCGGCTTTGGGCAATAATGTGCCCGCAGAGGCGCCGATCAATAACAATGGCACGCCCATACCTAAGGAAAGTGAAAACAAAGCCACTGCGCCCAGCGTGACATCATGGGTTTGGCTGATATAAAGCAAGGCACCCGCCAACGGCGCGGCCACGCACGGGCTAATAATCAGTGCGGAAATAGCACCCATCAGAAAGTCGCTAAGCAAATGACCGCCTTTAAAGCGGTGGCTCCAGTTAAAAAAGTAATTCTCAACCGCGCTTGGCAACTTCAACTCATAAAAGCCAAACATCGAAAAGGACAGCACCACAAAAATCAACGCACCGGTGATCAAGGCGGCGGGCGTTTGCAAGGCGTTGCTCAATAACTGCCCCGACAAACCAGCTGCAACCCCTGCCAGCGTATAAGTCAGGCACATGCCCAAGGTATAGGCCAATGACAGCGTGAAGGCTTTACCGCGCGAAACATGCGCATTTTTACCGACAATAATCCCGGATAGAATAGGAATCATGGGGAACACACAAGGCGTCAATGCCAACAACAAGCCCGCCCCGAAAAAGCCCGCGACAATCTGCCACCAGCGGCCAGAAGATAATAGTTTTCCGGAGAACTCTTCTTCAACAGGCGCAACGCCTGACGCAGCAGATGTGGCGCTGTCGGAGGGAACCGCAGCTCCAAAGGAGGGTGACTTGGACAAAGGCAGTGATTTGGTTTGCGGTGGATAGCACAAGCCTTTTTCACTACAGCCCTGATAGCGCACCTGCAACGTATCAGGCGCGACGCCCGTAAACGTGACCTCGGCTAAAGTATCATGGTGAAATACCTGCTGCTCACCAAAATTAGGGTCATTCTTGGTTTCGCCCGCAGGCAGTGTGATTTTGGCAGTGTCTCCGTCAGGCAATACCAGTTGTATGCGCTCACGGTATAAATAATGTCCCGGTGCCACGGTGAACTTGAGCTGCGCATGGCTGGCATCTACCAAGCCGGCCTCGACTTTAAACGCCTCATCGACGGGCAAGAAATCTTCACTGCTCTCTTCAGTAAACAGTTTTGAAAACTGCGACGCCGCATGCACGGGTGGCATGACGAGCAACAGCGCCACCAGCACGATCCAGCTTCTTAACCACATTGTCATCAACGATTTACTCCCGCACCCTTGTTTCTGCCGCCACCCATGCCAGATATTCTGGCAAACCCTCGTTCACATGGATGCCTACAATCTCCGGAAGTTCATAAGGATGCAGCATCCTTAACTTAGTCGCACAAGCAGCATAGCCCTGACAAGTCGTTTTGATGGTCAATCCAATCTCTTCCGCTTGCTCGACCTGCCCTTGCCAATGATAGATCGAGGTGACAGGACTTGAAATATTGACGCATGCCGCCAACTTCTCTGTAACCAGCGTCTGCGCGATATGCTCAGCACATGCCCTGTTCGGCACATGCGTAAACACGATTATAATTTCCTCTTTTGGCGTCACGGGCGCTGACTCACAGACAGGATTCTGACATGCGTTTTATCATCTTTGCTATTCTACTGGCTTTTCCGTTCCTGGAGATAGCCGTCCTGATCGAACTCAGCCAACGCTATGGCTGGTGGGTATTGGTGTACCTGGTGATTATCGGCTATCTGGGCTTGAAGTTGATACGCAACGAAAAAGACCAGATTGCGGCACGCATGTTCCAGCAAATGGGGGCGGGTAGCAATCCGGTAGCCGCCATGTTTTCAACGGCCAGGAATATGTTTGCAGGGGTACTGCTATTGATCCCTGGCGTCATCAGCGATGTGCTCGCCGTGATCTTGCTGCTGATTCCAGGCAACAATGCCAACGCGGGCGCAACAGGCAATCAAAACGGCGCGCAGTATCGTGCCAGTGCCAACGACGAAGTGATTGAAGGCGAATTTACCGAAGTAGATGACGCCAAGCCGGCCGATAATGTGGTGCATTTACCTCGCAAAGACTAACCAGACAGAAAACAACGCCTTATGAATCGTGTCTTGATTGAAAACAGTGGCCATACCTTTGACGTACGCCCCAGCCAAACCGTGCTCGAAGCCGCGATTGAAGCAGGCATCAACCTGCCATACGGCTGCCGCAACGGCGCCTGCGGCGCATGTAAAGGCAAAGTGTTGACCGGCAAAGTCATGCATGACGACTTTCAAGGCAATGCGCTGACCGATGCAGAACTAGCCGCAGGCCTGGCATTGTTTTGCTGTGCGCGCCCACTGGAAGACCTGGTCATAGAATGCCGCCAGATCGATATGGTACAAGGTATCAAACCGCGCATTTTACCTGTGCGCGTACAACACAAAGAACAACTGGGTGAGGATGTCATGGTGCTGCATTTACAGTTGCCAGGCACCGAACAACTGACCTTTATGGCTGGGCAATACATTGAATTTCTGCTCAAAGACGGCCGCCGTCGCGCCTTCTCCATCGCCAATGCGCCGCATGAACAAGGCTTTATCGAACTGCATATCCGCAAAATTGCCGGTGGGCACTTCACCGAGCAAGTATTTAATGAGATGCCCTTAAAAACCATTCTTCGTATAGAAGCTCCGCTAGGCAGCTTTTTCCTGCGCGAACAAAATGACAAGCCTATCATCATGGTCGCGGGCGGCACTGGTTTTGCACCGGTTAAAGGCATGATAGAGCACATGATTTTTAATCAAATCCAGCGTCCTGTGTATCTCTACCGCGGTGCGCGCCAGGTCAGCGACTTGTATATGGACGAGCTTTGCCAGCGCTGGGCGCAGTTTATGCCGAATATTCAATATATCCCGGTGATTTCAGACGGTAATCATGGGGATGATTGGGATGGTCGTCGCGGACTGGTACATCAGGCAGTGCTGGAAGACCATGCAGATTTGAGCGGGTTTGAAGCATACGTGTGCGGTGCACCTGGTATGGTGGATATTGCCAAACAGACGTTTGTGGAGCAAGGGCTGCCGGAGGAAGAGTTTTATAGTGATGCGTTTACGTTTGCACCTAAGTAAAAGGGTGACTAATTAGGTTTTATTTGACTACCCTTTTCGCCTCTAGGCGAGTCACTTTCTGATGCTTGCCCCTCAGAAAGTAACCAAAGAAGAGCGCACCCAGCCATCACGGCCTTACGGCTCCCTTGCGTTGCTCAACAAAATAAGCGGTCACGAAACTCGCCCTAGCAGCTTGCACACTACGCAAGCTGCCGCGGTGCTCAAACAGTCGCTCCCTTCCTCCTTATTTTGTCTCCGCTACTCAGCGTGATGGAATGGGATTTATCTCGCCAAACTAGCAACGCAGTAACTTGGGAGGTTAGAAAACCAGATTCGTTGATTAAAACTACATTCGGTGGCATTCGATTGGTGTTCGGGGTCCCCATCTGCCGCGTCGAGCAACGCAGGGTTGGCGGGAGTCTTCGGCCATCGGCTGTCCGAGTTCCGCAACAAGCCACGTCTTGTGTGGCTTGTCAGGGCGAGTTTCGATGGACGCCCGGCAAGCCGAGTAGCACAGGAATCAAGCGGAAGCTGGGGTGTCTTGTTCTTTGCCTTCTTTCTTATGGACAAGCATAAGAAAGAATGGTCGCCGAGAGGCGAAATAGATCGATCATAGAATAGTCTTCGCTTTGGGCACGCAAAGAAAAGTCACTCGCCTAGAGGCGAAAAAATCGGTCAAAAATTACTTTACAGTAGCGTGACCAACCGGAGTGGGTTAAAGCACTAACCCTTCAACCATCGCGCAATATCCATCGCATAATACGTCAACACACCATCCGCCCCGGCGCGCTTAAACCCCAACATGGCTTCCAGCACACACGCCTTCTCATCCAGCCAGCCATTCTGTGCAGCAGCCTTGAGCATGGCGTATTCACCACTGACATGATAAGCATAGGTCGGCACACCAAACTCGTCTTTGACGCGGCGTACGATATCCAGATACGGCATACCTGGTTTCACCATCACCATATCAGCGCCTTCTTCCAGGTCCAGCGCAACTTCTTTCAGCGCTTCGTCAGAGTTGGCCGGGTCCATCTGGTAATTGTATTTATTGCTTTTGCCGAGGTTGCCAGCAGAGCCAACCGCGTCACGGAACGGGCCGTAGAAAGCAGAGGCGTATTTGGCGGAGTAGGCCAGTATGCGGGTGTAGATGTGCCCGTGCTCTTCTAGTGCATCGCGGATGGCACCAATACGGCCATCCATCATGTCAGAAGGCGCGACCACATCAGCGCCTGCTTCTGCATGGCACAAGGCTTGTTTGACCAGGACCTCAACAGTTTCATCATTGAGCACATAACCCGTGTCATCAATCAGGCCATCCTGGCCATGAGTCGTGTAAGGATCCAGTGCGACGTCAGTAATCACGCCCAGTTCAGGGAAGGCCTGTTTCAGGGCTTTGACCGTACGCGGCACCAAGCCATCCGGGTTGTAGGCTTCTTTGGCATCCAGGCTTTTGTACTGCTGTGGCACCACCGGGAACAAGGCCAGCGCCGGAATACCCAGTTTGACACACTCTTCAGCGGTTTTCAGTAATACATCGATGCTTTGACGTTGTACGCCGGGCATGGATTTCACTTCCTCAGTCTTACCTTCCCCCTCCAGCACAAATACCGGATAAATCAGGTCATTCACAGTGAGGACGTTCTCGCGCATTAAACGGCGCGAGAAATCATCTTTACGCATGCGGCGTGGGCGGATAGCGAGAAATTGATTACTCATGAGCGTCCTTTTGCTTTATCCAAATACCCTGGCCAGTTCAGCGCCGGGATCGTCCTGACGCATAAACGCTTCACCCACCAGAAAACCATTCACGTCATGGCTACGCATCAATGCGACATCTTCAGGCGTAAAAATGCCAGATTCTGTGACCACAAAGCGGTCCTCAGGGGTGTTTTCGAGCAAATCGAGCGTGGTTTGCAAGCTGACATCAAAAGTGCGCAGGTTACGGTTATTGATACCCAACAAAGGCGTTTCCAGTTGCAGGGCCAATTCCAGTTCATCAGCATCATGCACTTCTACCAGCACCGCCATGCCGAGGTTGTGGGCAGTGAGCTCCAGCTCACGCATTTGTGCCAGCTCCAGCGCGGCAACAATCAGCAAAATGCAGTCAGCGCCCATAGCACGTGCTTCATAGACCTGATAAGGGTCGATCATGAAGTCTTTGCGCAGTACCGGCAGCTTACAAGCGGCGCGAGCTTGTTTTAAATAAGCTGCGGAGCCTTGAAAATATTGTTCATCTGTCAGTACGGACAAACAAGCGGCGCCGCCTTTTTCATAGCTTTTGGCGATTTCCGCCGGATTGAAATCTGCACGAATAATGCCTTTGGATGGGCTGGCTTTTTTAATTTCAGCGATCACCGCCGGTTTATCCGCATCCACTTTATCGACAATATTGCCGATAAAATCACGGCAATCAGGCTGATCCAGCGCTTCATCACGCATCGCATTCAGCGGCTTGATCGCTTGTGCCTTGGCGATTTCTTCGCGTTTGGTCGCTAAAATTTTATTTAAAATATCAGACATAATTTACTCGCATGTTTTATCGTTTAACTGTCAGCGCTATAGCGCTGGCAAGGCTTATTCGTAAGTGTGGCCCTGATGTTTAATCCAGCCATCTTGGCGACCCTGCGGATCGTGGTGCGTCCAATGCATGATGCCACCTTTGGGGTTGTAAATATACTCGCCTTTAAAGGTCACCACATCGCCCGCACTCAATGCTTCCACCCGTGGTGCCAGGTCAATATTATGCGCAAATAACAAGGTTTGTTCAGGCGAGATACTGACCAAAAAACGCTGATGCCGCGCACCTTTATTATCGTCAGGCAACAGCTTCTTCACCACACCGCTCCCCTCCAGCCAGACATGGCTTTGCTTTTGGGCAAACGCCTGCTTAACGGCTGCATTGTCTTCCGCAGTCAGACCAGCAGACAGTGATTGCAGATTAACCGTTTGAGCCGGTGATTTAACTTCAACGGCTGACTGCGGCTGATTGCTTATACCATAACCGCTTGCGCCCTGTTGCGAAGTTTGCTGACACGCAGCAAGCAAACAGACCAGCGCACAGAATTGTGCAATCAAGGCGTAGCGTTTCATGCCGCCTGGCTCAAGGCTTTCAGTTGTTGCAGTTTATTCAAGGCCGCGCCTGAGTCAATGGATTGCGCCGCTTGCGTCATGCCCGATGGCAAATCATTTGCCAGGCCAGACACATAAATGGCAGCACCTGCATTGAGCAATACAATATCGCGCGCCGGACCTTTTTCACCGGACAGCAAGCCCAGAATAATCTCGCTGGAATGCTGTGCACTTTCAACCCGGATACTGTTGATGTCATGTAATGGCATGCCAAACTGGGCCGGGTTCAAAGTGTACTCACTGACTTGTCCGTCTTTGAGTTCTGCCACATAAGTGTCGGCAGAGAAAGAGATTTCGTCCATTTCATCCGCGCTATGTACCACCATCACATGCTCGCTACCCAGTTTTTGCAAGGTCTGAGCCAGTAAGGGCACAAGATCACGATGAAATACGCCCATGACCTGGCGCTTGGCACCGGCCGGGTTGGTCATTGGGCCTAACAAATTGAACATGGTACGCACCCCAAGTTCACGCCGTACGGGTGCGGCATACTTCATGGCTGCATGATGATTTGGTGCAAACATAAAACCAATGCCTGCTTCATTGACGCAACGCACCACTTGCTCTGGCGTCAACGCGATATTCACGCCCAGCGCTTCCAGCACATCGGCTGAGCCGCTTTTTGAAGACGCTGCACGGCCACCATGTTTGGCGATTTTTGCACCCGCGCCGGCGGCAACAAAGGCTGATGCCGTTGAAACATTAAATACCTTGTTAGGCGCACCACCCGTGCCACAGGTGTCAATCAAATGACGCGTATCGCTGATATCCACTTTACTGGAAAGCTCACGCATCACCTGCGCGGCAGCGGCAATTTCAGTGACGGTTTCGCCTTTGACGCGCAGTGCAGACAAAAAGCCCGCAATCTGGATCTGGGTAAATTCGCCGCTCATGATCTGCTGCATGATTTGCAGCATTTCCTCATGACTAAAATCGGTGTGGTCAATCAAGCGCTGCAAGGCGATTTTAGGCGTCATACTCACCATTAATAGCCTTTCAGGAAGTTATCCAGCAACTCATGTCCATACTCGGTCAAGATAGATTCCGGGTGGAATTGCACACCTTCAACCGCCAGGGTCTTATGCTTGACACCCATGATCTCGCCATCCTCAGTCCAGGCAGTGATCTCCAGACAATCCGGAATGGTTTCACGCTCAATGACTAGCGAGTGGTAACGCGTCGCGGTATATGGGTTAGGCAGGTTCCTGAAGACACCGGTATTGGTATGGTGGATCAATGAGGTTTTACCATGCATCAGGGTTTTGGCCTTGATGATTTTGCCGCCAAAGGCCTGGCCGATGCTCTGGTGACCCAGGCACACGCCCAGCAGCGGAATCTTGCCAGCAAATTCATGAATCAGTGGCACAGAAATACCTGCCTCATTCGGCGTACAAGGGCCAGGGGAAATCACGATTTTCTCCGGCTGCATCGCTTTAATCTGTTCCAGCGTGATCTCATCATTGCGGTGCACATGTACATCTTGACCCAGCTCGCCGAAATACTGCACGAGGTTGTAGGTAAAAGAGTCGTAGTTATCAATCATCAACAACATATCAGGCTCCCTTTCCTGCATGGGTTTGAATATTAGCCGCTTGGTTATCCAGGCCGGCCTGCACCAGTTCGGCAGCACGAATCACCGCCTTGGCTTTATTTTGGGTTTCGTCCCACTCAGATTGCGGCACCGAGTCGGCAACAATACCGGCACCCGCCTGCACATAAAGCTTGTTGTCTTTAATCACCGCCGTACGGATGGCAATCGCCACATCCATATCGCCGTTAAAGCCTAAATATCCTACTGCGCCCGCGTAAATACCACGCTTGGAAGGCTCCAGCTCTTCAATGATTTCCATGGCGCGTACTTTGGGTGCGCCGGACACCGTACCTGCAGTAAATGTCGCTTTGAGGACATCAATTGCATCCAGGCCTGGCTTGAGCTGGCCTTCGACATTGCTGACGATATGCATCACATGCGAGTAACGCTCAATGGTCATATTGTCGGTGACTTTCACTGTCCCCGTCAGCGCGACACGACCGACGTCATTGCGGCCTAAATCCATCAGTTGCACGTGCTCGGCACGCTCTTTGGGGTCGGCCAGCAACTCGGCTTCCAGCGCCAGGTCATGATCACGATTTCTGCCACGTGGGCGCGTACCGGCAATCGGGCGCGAAGTCACCGTGGTGTCTTCCAGACGCACCAGGATTTCTGGTGACGCCCCGACGACATGGTGGTCGTCCATATCGTAATAGAACATATAAGGTGATGGATTGAGGCTGCGCAGGGCACGATACAGGCTCAGTGGCGATGCATCAAAGTCTTGCACCATGCGCTGGCTGAGCACCACCTGCATAATGTCGCCTTCGAGGATATATTGCTGGCCCTTTTTAACCGCCGCTTTGAAGTTTTCTTCACCAAACTCTGACACAGCCGGGGTTTTGCTGGTTGGCAAAGCTGCGGGAATCTCTACTTGTGTACGCAACTTCTCCAACAAGGCATGCATACGCGCACAGGCAGTTTCGTAGGCATTGGCTTTAGCCGGGTCAGCGTAGACAATAAAATACAATTTGGCAGATAAGTTATCCACCACCGCAATTTCTTCTGACACCATCAGCAAAATATCAGGCACACCAATCGCATCCGGCTTTTTCTTTTTGCCCAAACGCTTTTCAATGTATTGAATGGTCTCGTAGCCAAAATAGCCCGCCAGGCCGCCGGTGAAACGTGGCAAGCCATCGTATGGCGGTGTTTTAAAACGGGCCTGGTAAGACTTGATAAAATCGAGCGGGTTTTGATCGGTGTGCGATTCAATGACTTGATCGCCTTGAATGACTTGCAGGGCCTCATCACGCACGACAATGCGCGTGGTGGCTGGCAGGCCAATAATCGAATAACGGCCAAAGCGTTCGCCGCCTTGTACGCTTTCGAGCAGGTAAGAGTAGGGTTGATTCGCCAGTTTCAGATACAGCGACAAAGGCGTATCCATATCGGCAAAGGTTTCCATCACTAGCGGAATACGGTTATAGCCTTGCGCCGCCAGCGCGTCGAATTCGGTCTTGCTCAAAGTGCTTAACATGATGCTTTTTTCCAGTTTGATTCGTTGAATGTGTCGCGCGCAAACGTCACGACAGCGTGGTGCAAATGGCGTACACCTGCGCGTGGGGCAGGGCTAGCCTCGCCACGAACGACGCCAGCTTAATACTGGCCAACTGGAAGAATGATGAGCACAAAACATCATGATATATGGGTAAATTTTTTGTTATGCCCGCTTAAGAGAGCAGGTAACTCCAGCAAATTCACCACTTCGGTGAGTTGCTGCACCGTGGCATCCACAGTGTTGGCATCAATCGCGCGACCCTGATTATACCCATAAGGCACGGTCACGACAAAGCACCCGGCTGCATGCGCGGCCTGAATATCGGTTTCAGAGTCACCGACCAGCATCGCTTCAGCTGGCAAGGTGTCTAGTTTTTGGCAAATATGCAACAGTGGTAACGGATCCGGCTTCTTCTTGGATAAGGTATCGCCAGATACCACAATTTCAAAAAAATCCGCCAATCCGGCATGTTGCAACAAGGGCAGGGTGAATTTTTCCGGCTTGTTGGTCACACACGCCAGGCGATAACCTTGTTTTTTTAACTGCTGCAGTGCCGGTAACACCCCCGCAAAAGCCTGGCTTTCAGTGGCGTTGGCATCATAAAAGCCATGATAAAGCACTTGCGCACTGGCAAACTCTTGCTCGCCAGGTTTGCCATGCATACTACTGGTCAAGCAACGCTTGATCAGGTTTTGCACGCCCTCACCAATATAGGTAGTAATTTGTGCTTGTGGCAACATGGGCTTGCCTAAAGCCACCAGCATACGGTTGGCGGCTTCGGCAATTTGCGGTGCGGTATCAAGCAGGGTGCCGTCCAGATCGAACATCACCACCCTGACTTGGAACCGCATATGAATTACCCTTGCAACGCTTTAAATTTAGACCGTTGCCAACGCAGCGCGTAACTGACTAACAATCGTGTCATAACGGTTAGGGTCAGTGTCTTTACCTGCACCAAACACAGCGCTACCCGCTACAAATGTATCGGCACCAGCCTTAGCAATATCAGCGATGTTGTTCGCGTTCACGCCGCCGTCCACTTCCAGCCAAATTTGACGGCCGGTTTTTTCAGTGTAAGCGTCAATACGTGCACGTGCCTGTTTCAATTTGTCCAAAGTGGCTGGAATGAATTTCTGGCCACCAAAACCCGGGTTCACAGACATCAACAGAATCATGTCGACTTTGTCCATCACGTAGTCCAGGTAATGCAATGGCGTCGCTGGGTTGAATACCAGGCCAGCTTTACAGCCGCTGTCACGAATCAACGCCAGGCTGCGGTCGATGTGGTCAGACGCTTCCGGGTGGAAAGTGATGATGTCAGCACCCGCTTTGGCAAAGTCTGGGATGATGCGGTCGACGGGTTTGACCATCAGGTGCACGTCGATCAGCGCGCCAGCGTTGTGAGACAACTCACGAATGGCATCACATACCAGAGGGCCAATAGTCAGGTTAGGCACGTAATGGTTATCCATCACGTCAAAATGCACGATATCAGTGCCGGATTTGATCACGTTTTCGATTTCCTGGCCCAACTTGGCAAAGTTGGCAGAAAGAATACTTGGGGCGATGCGAAAAGTTTTGTCCATGCTGGTGTTCCGTAGGTTGGGTTCCGTGAATTAATCTAATAAAAATTTAGCAAAACCAATATTTTACCGCCAATTTGTGTCAAATTGACAGGATTCTTGCTTGTGGCGCGTGAATATAAGAAAATGTCGGCACTTTAGCCATGGATTTCAATTCCAAACGCCCATGAACTGTTTGCAAGCGCCGATTTGTTTGTCTTTTCACCCTGTCACGCAGGTAAAATAGCGCTATGCAACTGTATACCATTGGTGTCAACCACACCACCGCCCCTATTGCCATCCGCGAGAACGTTGCGTTTAACAACGACACCTTGCCGCATGCGCTGGCGGATCTTGCCCGACACAACGTGGCAGAAGTGGCTATTTTATCGACCTGCAACCGTACAGAAATTTATGTCCAGTCTATCCGCCCCGAAGTGGTGATTGACTGGCTGGCTAACTACCATCGCCTGGAAGCCGACAAGCTCTTACCTTACACCTACACATTAAGCAGCCACGAGGCGGTGAAACACGCTTTCCGCGTCGCCAGCGGACTGGACAGCATGGTATTGGGCGAGGCGCAGATTCTGGGGCAATTCAAGCAGTCGGTTAAAATTGCGCAAGACTCCGGCACCCTGGGCACCATGCTGCATAAGCTGTTCCAGCGTACCTTTGAAGTGGCCAAAGAAGTACGCACCAATACTGACATTGGCGGCAGTTCGATTTCGATGGCCGCTGCTGCCGTTAAACTGGCGCAACGTATTTTTGGTGACCTGAGTTCACAAAGCGTGCTGTTTATCGGCGCCGGTGAAATGATAGAGCTCTGCGCAGATCACTTTGCCGCGCAAAAACCGAAAAAAATCACCGTGGCCAACCGCACCCTGGAGCGCGGCGAACAACTGGCAGAAAAAATTCGTGGCCAGGGCCTGAACGTACAGGCGATTTTGCTCAATGACTTGCCTGAGCGCTTTCCAGAATTTGACATTGTCATCACCAGCACTGCCAGCCAGTTGCCAATCGTCGGCCTCGGCATGGTAGAGCGCGCGATTAAAGCGCGTAAACATCGGCCGATGTTTATGGTCGACCTGGCTGTGCCACGTGACATTGAGCCTGAAGTCTCGGCGCTGGACGACGTGTTTTTGTACTCTGTAGATGACTTGGCACAAGTAGTCACAGAAGGGCTAGGCAACCGCCAGGAGGCCGCTGTCAATGCCGAGCTTATCGTCAATTCGCGTGTTGAGCACTTTATGCAGTGGCTCAAACAACGCGAAGCGGTGCCTACTATTAAAGCCTTGCGCGACCAGATAGACACGGTGCGCAAAGCCGAGCTGGAAAAAGCCCTCAAATTGCTGCAAAAAGGCGAAAGCCCGGAAAAAACACTCGAAGCCCTCAGCAATGCACTGACCAATAAATTTCTGCATGGCCCCAGCCATGCACTAAACAATAGCCAGGGAGATGCTCACGCCCACATGGAGCACCTGGTGAAACAACTCTTTCAAATCAAAGAATAATTTTTTCAAGATTGGCATCCGCCAATCTTTGAATATTAGGTAAACACAATGAAATCAAGCATGCTGCAAAAACTCGCTAACTTAAGCGAGCGCCTCGAAGAACTCAACCGCCTGCTCAGCAGCGAAGGCGTGACTGACAACATGGATAACTACCGTAAGATCATGCAGGAACATACGGAAATTACGCCTATTGTTGAGCAATACCATATCTACATCCAAACCGAGTCCGACCTGAAAGAGGCGCATGCCATGCTGGCCGACCCGGAGATGAAAGAATTCGCACAGGAAGAGATAGACAGCGGCAAAAAACGCCTGGAAGAAGTCGAGCTGGCTTTGCAGAAATTGTTGTTGCCCAAAGACCCTAGCGACGACAAAAACATCTTCCTTGAAATCCGCGCCGGTACCGGCGGTGACGAATCCGGCCTGTTTGCCGGTGACCTGTTCCGTATGTATTCACGCTTTGCCGACCGCCAGGGCTGGAAAGTGGAAGTCGTCTCGGCCAATGAGGGTGAAGTCGGCGGCTATAAAGAAGTGATTGCCAAAATCATCGGCTACGGCGCTTACTCAAAACTCAAATTCGAATCCGGCGGCCACCGCGTACAACGCGTGCCAGACACCGAAACCCAAGGCCGCATCCACACCTCAGCCTGTACTGTCGCCATTCTGCCTGAGGTAGAAGAGGTGGGCGATGTCGAGATCAACCCGGCCGATATCCGTATCGACACCTTCCGCGCCTCAGGCGCCGGTGGTCAGCACATTAACAAAACCGACTCTGCCGTGCGGATTACCCATGCACCAACCGGCATCGTGGTGGAATGCCAGGACGGCCGCAGCCAGCACGCCAATAAGGCACAGGCCATGCAAGTGCTGGCCGCACGCATCAAGGCCAAACAGGTCGATGAGCAGCAAAGCAAAATTGCCTCCGAACGCCGCAACCTGATTGGCTCGGGTGACCGTTCTGAGCGTATCCGCACCTACAACTACCCGCAAGGCCGTATTACCGACCACCGCATCAACCTGACGCTGTATAAAATTGAAGCCATCACCGAAGGCGATATGGACGAGTTGATTAATGCGCTGGCGACCGAATACCAGGCTGACTTGCTGGCAAGTTTGGGTGAAGACTCCTAAACCGAATTAAATAACTTTGGTAGTTAAAGTGGACTCAATTGGCGCATCCTAATCAAATATTTCACTATACTTCGGTCGAGACGCTTGCGCTAATATTGAGCTCACAAAAGATTCGATTCACTCGTTTGGATAAGGTTGATGACGCCCTTGAAGGCCCAATTATTAAAGGTGTTCATTTCAATAAATATTTTTTTGTCAGTTGCTGGACTACTCAACCCACTGAGAGCATACCGCAGTGGCACCTTTATACTGACGAAATGACAGGCGTTCGTATTGAGCTTCCTTCATTACCATTCCAAGATAAAAAGTTAACGCCTTTGGATGGCTGGGCTAACATTGAGCAGGCAGGAAATATGTATGCCCCGCTCAACTTCAATGAAATGTTCGGGCAGACTTATATGATTTTGCCGATGTTCATGAATCATGAACAATTTGCAGGATATGTTGAGTATGTAAGCAATATTGAAGAGCGTTATAGTCAAGCTGTTCAAATTAACCAAGAAAAAGGGCAACTTACAATCAATCGCCCTTTCGATCTTGCCAGACTAAAATCCAAACATTGGGAGTTCCAATCAGAATATCGATTTTCACTCTTTGTACTACCTTCCTTGCCACTACCTCCCGAGGGCCCAGGCTCACCAAGTTTTTATAATAGCCTACCGAATCACATGATGCGGGCTTTCATAGAAGGTGCAGACCCCGGAGTTGAGTTTATAGACTTGGACTTAAATCAGGATGCTTTGAATAGCATGGTTATAACCACTGGACCTTTATGTAGTGCTGGATTGAAGTTATCTGTTGAGGCTTTAGTTTGCAAATATGCGCCTCGCGCTATTATTAAGCCTAGTACGCTTGAGGGCGCAATCCGTCACAGATGAACTGACATGAGGCTTACTGCCGTTTACCGCATCAAAGCTCTACTCGAAGTCAATCAACTCCAAACCTTAAATAATCTAACATCATTTACAAATTGGTGGCATTTTTGATACCATAAGCAATGACGTTGCGCATCGTTTTAGACACTAATATTTTTGTAGGTGCCTGCTTGAGTATGGGGGCGGCCAATCAATTGGTTGCGCTTTGCTTGCGCGGCGATGTAACACCCCTCATGGGTGCCGCACTTTTGTCTGAGTATGAGGATGTCATTGCACGCGAAAGTTTATTCCAAAACTGCCGCTTGAATTTGGACGAACGCAATGAGTTATTGGACATTTTTTTGGCGTCATGTGAATGGACACGCATTTACTATACTTGGCGTCCCAACTTGCCTGATGAAGCAGATAACCATCTGATTGAACTCGCAGTTGCAGGTGGTGCACATTATGTCGTCACCCGTAATTTAAAAGATGTCGCACGCATGGAGTTGCGTTTTCCAAATTTGCGCATTATCGGCCCAGAAGAGTTTTTAAAGGAGCAATCAAAATGAGTGCTTTAACGTTACGTTTACCAGATGATAAACATCAACGCTTACGCGCTTTGGCTAAATCACGCGGCACCACGGTCAATCGCTTAATGGATGAAATGACGACGCTGATGCTAGCCGAGTTTGATGCAGAAACGCATTTTCGCTTGCGGGCTGCACGTGGTGCAGAGAGTACTGAGCGGGGCTTAGCTTTGCTAGATAAAGCTGCTCAGATCTAAATCATGCCAACTGCAGAGTTGGTCATCGTTCCGCCCAGAAACAATCTTTATCATGACCTTGTTTAAAATCCCCGCCGCGCCGCGCAGCATCCAGAAAGACAACCCGATCAAATTTTTGCTGGATAGCGAGGCGATTGATTGCCTGGCACACAATATTGGGCTGGTGCATACCAGCTTTGATGCAGAAACCTTTAAACAATTAGCGCTGACCAATATTGCGCCACTGGGGTTTATGGATCGCTCGGCACATATTGCAGCTGCGTTAAAAGCCACTCTGCCCGCCAAGTTTTCAGAAGCAACCGAAGTATTAATCAATACACTCACGCCCCCCAATACACATACCGAACGCCTTGGGCTGGGCGTGTTTTTCTACCTGCCACATACACGCTTTATTGCCGAGTATGGCCGCGATGCACAGCACAATGGTGGCGAGGATCCATTTGAAGCGGCGATGCGTGCACAATATGAATTGACACGCCGTTTTACCGCAGAGTTTTCAATCCGTCCTTTTTTGATTCATGACTTTGAGCGCACCTTGCATCAACTCACCTTGTGGCTGAATGACCCTGACCCGCATGTGCGCCGCTTGTGTTCTGAAGGCTGCCGTTCACGCCTGCCTTGGGGCGCTCGCATTCCGCAACTGATTGCCGACCCGACGCCAGTGTTACCGATTCTGGAGACCCTTAAAAACGACCCGAGTTTGTATGTGAGGCGCAGTGTGGCTAACCACCTGGGTGACATTGCAAAAGACCATCCGACATTGGCGTTTGACGTATGTGAGCGCTGGCTCACCAATGCAGATAAAGACCTGAAATGGGTGATCCGCCATGCAGTTCGCCACCCGGCCAGGCAAGGCAATGCCACGGCCATTGCTTTGCGCAAAGCGGCTGGGGGCAGGTAATGTCGAACACCGTGCAACAATGGCTACAAACGGCCCGGCAACAGTTGGCGCAATTTGTCCCGCCGGATGAGGCGAGTATGGAAGCGCAAATATTATTGATGCATGTGCTGAATGTGAACCGTGCCTGGCTGATTGCACACGCAACTGACAACCTGACTGACATGTCTATCACCAAGGTCGAATCACTCTTGCAACGCCGTTTGCAAGGCGAACCGGTTGCGCATATTTTGGGCTCACGCGAGTTTTTCGGACTCGCGCTCAAAGTCACGCCAGACACCCTGATTCCACGCCCGGATACCGAAACCCTGGTAGAAGCCGCACTGCAAAAAATCACCAGGGCCATGCGTGTGCTCGATTTAGGCACTGGCACCGGGGCGATTGCACTGGCAATTGCCAGACATGCGCCGCGCTGCGAAGTCATCGCGGTAGATGCTTCAATCGGGGCGCTGGCTGTCGCCCAGGAAAATGCACAAGCATTACACTTAAACAATGTGCAATGTGTGCAAAGCAACTGGTTTGCGACCTTGCCTGCACACAGGTTTGACCTGATTGTCAGCAATCCGCCTTATATCGAAACAGATGACCCACATTTGCGGCAAGGCGATTTACGTTTTGAGCCTATGAGCGCACTGGCCTCTGGTGCAGATGGCTTGCAAGATATCCGGCAGATTATCGCCGAGGCGCCTGGCTACTTAAATGCGGGTGGCTGGTTACTGCTGGAACACGGCTACAATCAGGCCAAGGCCGTGCAACAACTGTATCATGCAGCGGGGTTTGAACAGGTTCAAACGCTGCAGGATTTGGGCGGCAATCCCAGAGTCACGCTTGCGCAATGGCCCACAGCACCGACACACCAATAATAAAAAACTCACAGGGAGACACTCCATGATTCACAAATTACGCTTGGCAATCCGTAATGATTTAGAGGCACCAGAAGAAGCCAGACACTTTGGCTCCGGCTGGTTAAGCGGTGTCGCCGCACTGGTACTCAGTATCGCCAGCCTGTGCCTGTTGCTGGGTGAGCGTCTGCAAGGCATATTCTCAACACAAGCCCTCTCACCGCTCTATGCCTTGCCACAGTTCACACTCATGATTCAGGTATTACTCGTTGCCAGTTTTCTGCTCGCCTGCAGCAACCTGGTGTTACGCCGAAATCGCATTTTGGGCTTTACCGCGATTTTGCTGGTATTGCTCACCATCACCATTGCTGAAACACTCAATGCACAAGCTGCTCGTGCCAGCGGCGTTGCGCTTAGCCTGGACTGGTTTGTCCTGAATATCTTGCTCACCGGCTTGTTATTTATCCCACTGGAGAAACTGTTTGGCCGCTTAACCCAGCAAGCGTTGTTCAGGGACGAATGGCGTGAGGATTTATTCTATTTCCTGATCAGCAGCGTGTTTGTGCAAACACTGACCTTATTCACATTGGCGCCTGCGATGACCATTGTGCATCACACCGGCGACTGGGCAACCCTGCGACAAACCATTGCCAGCCAACCACTGTGGCTGCAGGTAATCGAAATCATGTTTCTCACCGACTTTGTGCAGTACTGGTTTCATCGTGCTTTCCATCAAGTGCCATTCTTGTGGGGCTTTCACGCCGTGCATCACTCCGCCAAAAAGATGGACTGGCTGGCAGGGTCACGCATGCACATCGTTGAAATCGTTGGTTTGCGCAGCATGACAGTGGTGCCCATGTATGCACTGGGCTTTGCCGAAAGTGCATTGCATCTTTATATTTTGCTGGTGTACCTCAACGCCACCTTTGTCCACGCCAATGTACGCTTTAATGTCGAATGGCTGAAACCATTGATTGTCACACCGCGCTTTCACCACTGGCATCACGGTATTGAAAAAGAAGCGATTGATGTCAATTTTTCCATTCACTTCCCGTTATTTGATAAGCTATTTGGCACTTATTACATGCCAAAAAACCAATGGCCAAGTGGCTATGGCATCGGCGGCCATCCGGTACCGAATGGCTACTGGAAGCAATTCATGTATCCCTTTAAAAAGTAGTCCATACACATTGCGCACGATTTTTGCTGCTAGCAGTCTATCTGTGTGTAGTGAAAGGCCAATCATGTTTAATTTCAATTCGATCAAAGCCGTGTTGTTTGACCTGGATGGCGTGCTCTATATCGGGCAGCAGCCAATGGATGGCGCCATTGAAGCTGTGGCCAAGATCCGCAAGGCAGGCATCGCCGTGCGTTTTGTCACCAACACCAGCACACTCTCTTTGCTGGCCTTGCAAAAAAAACTCAACGATCTCGGCTTCAATGTAGTGCCAGAAGAAATCATGAGTGCACCACAAGCGACCATTCAATACCTGAAAAAACAGCCCAACCCGGTGTGCAAGTTGCTGCTGGCCGACGACGTGAAAAAAGATTTCGCCTGTTTTGACCAGTCGGAAACGGCGGCCAATTATGTGGTGATTGGTGATATCGGCGATCGCTGGTCTTATGAGTTACTGAATGAGGTGTTTCATTGCCTGGTGAATGGTGCGCAATTGATCGCGATTCACAAAAACCGCTTCTGGCAGACTGAAACCGGGTTGCAAATGGACATTGGTGCCTTTGTCACCGGGCTCGAATATGCCAGCAATACCAAAGCCATGCTGATGGGTAAGCCATCGCAGCATTTCTTTAATATGGCGGTTGACGCGCTACGGCTCAAGCCTTCCGAAGTGATGATGATAGGCGATGATATTGATGCCGACGTTGGTGGTGCGCAAGACGCCGGCCTGCATGGCATTCTGGTCAAAACCGGCAAATACCGCGAAACCTATACCCGCTTGTCTGCGGTGGAGCCCGATGCCACGATTGCATCGATTGCCGACTTACCGGCCTTGCTGGGTGGCTTGTCGATCTCTGCGCACTCATAAAAAGACAACACTATTGCACGCCAGCCGTCTCGCCGTTTCAGCATGCTGCATAGTATAATTGCAGCATGTCTGAATCGAATTCTGTTGGTATCGTCAAAGCGCAGGTTGCGCATTTCACCCAGCCGCTCACCCTTAAAAGCGGCGCAGTGTTGCCACAATACCATCTGACTTATGAAACCTATGGTGAACTCAACGCGGCCAAAAACAACGCTGTGCTGATCTGTCACGCCTTGTCTGGCAACCATCACGTCGCGGGTCGCTATTCGCCAGACGATAAATATCCAGGCTGGTGGGACAACCTGATTGGCCCTGGCAAGCCGTTAGACACCAATAAATTCTTTGTCATTGGCCTCAATAACCTGGGTGGCTGTCATGGCAGTAGCGGGCCCTCCAGTGTCGATCCACTCACCGACAAACCCTATAGTGCGACTTTCCCGGTGGTGACCGTGGAAGACTGGGTAGAATCACAAGCGCGTTTATTGGACTATCTGGGCATTGATCAATTGGCCGCTGTGATTGGTGGTAGCCTGGGCGGCATGCAGGCACTGCACTGGAATATCGTCTACCCGGAGCGCGTGCGCCATGCCTTTGTCATTGCCTCTGCCCCTAATTTAACCGCGCAAAACATGGCGTTTAACGAGGTGGCACGCCAGGCGATCATTACCGACCCTGAGTTTTTCGACGGCGATTATTACAACCACGGCACGGTACCGCGCCGCGGCTTGCGCATTGCGCGCATGCTGGGTCATATTACCTATTTGTCTGACGACGTGATGGGCGAGAAATTCGGCCGTAAGCTGCGTCATGGTGACGTCAAATACAGTTTTGATGTCGAGTTTGAAATGGAATCTTACTTACGCTACCAAGGCGATAAATTTGCCGGTGAGTTTGATGCCAACACCTATTTGCGCATGACACGTGCATTGGATTACTTTGACCCGGCGCTGGATTATGACGGCGATTTAAGTAAAGCCCTGCGTCGCGCACAGGCAAAATTTGTGGTGATTTCATTTACCACCGACTGGCGATTCTCGCCCGCGCGCTCGCGTGAAATTGTCAAAGCGCTGCTAGACAATGCCTTGCCAGTGAAATATGCCGAGGTCACCTCAGACCACGGCCATGACGCATTCCTGATGCCAGACCCGTATTACCACGACATCATGCGCGCATATCTGGAGCAGATTAAAGTATGATAAATGCGAAAATTACAAATATTCGCCCAGATTTTGCATTAATTACAAACTGGGTGAATGCCAAAGCGAAAGTCCTAGACCTGGGCTGCGGTGACGGCACGCTGCTGACCCACTTGCACGAGACACTGGCAACCACCGGCTATGGCATTGAAAAAGACGATTCCAACTGGCTGGCCGCACTGAAAAACGGTGTCGACGTGATTCAAATGAACCTCGAAGAAGGCTTGTCCGGCTTTGAGGACCAATCGTTTGATACCGTGATTCTGTCGCAAACCTTGCAAGCCATGCACAACACCGAAAGCATTGTGCAAGAAATGTTGCGCGTCGGCCGCGAAGTGATCGTGACTTTCCCCAATTTTGGCTACTGGCGCAACCGCATGCAGATTACATTCGGCACCATGCCCGTCTCCAAAAGTCTGCCATACCAATGGTATGACACGCCTAATGTGCACTTGTGCACGATCAACGACTTCGACGATTTTTGTGTCCAGCACCAGATTCAGGTCATGGAGCGCAAGGTGATTACCGGCGGCCAGGATATTCACATATTGCCTAACCTCATGGGGAACCTGGCGATGTATCGCCTGAGAAAACACAGCGCCTGATCACCGCCACAGCAAACAATTACCCTATATTCGCCGCCTACACTGGCGACGAATGTCATCTCCCAACGATAGGACGGCATCTCAGATGCCGTCCTATCGTCCACAAAAGACTACCAATTAAAAATAACAGATATATTGACTTCCATCTATTATTTATTAATAATGATAATCATTCTTATTATCAATTAAATAAGGATACATGGTAAGACGTTTGTGAGTAACGCAGCCAGTTAAAAGATTCTGGCGCGCATTAAAGACGCCAGTCATTAATAATTACTCAAAAGGAAGTTAGTAAAATGAAAGCTCAATATTTAAGCATCGCTATTGGTGCAACTCTGTTCGCAATCACAGGCCTGGCACAAGCGAATACCACCTACAGCAGTTTTGTTGACGTGGCAGACTCCGTCTCGTTTGACGGCTGGAATCAGCTGAACCGCAACCGCGTTGACAGCAATGGCGCGGCAAACCCACTGACCGCAGCACAATTGGCCGCAGGCACAGCAGGTAACGTTGCCGGTTCAGGCGACGCATTGCTGACCCAGGTTTCCGGCAGCTACTACCCAGCTGGTTTTGGTTTATATGGTGATGGCAACCTGACATTCACTGACAATACCGTTGCCAGCAACATCAGCGCACTGGCATTTCAGGGTATCGTCAATGACTTCAATGCGTCATTCGGTGGTGAGGCATATACCATTACGCTGAGCTACAACGGTGGTAGCCAGGCAATCGCAGGCACATTGGTCAACTTCGTGAATACCGGTACGGTCGATGACTATTACTACTACTCCTGGGACTTGAGCGGCGTTTCTACACCAATCACGTCTTATACTTTAAATTTCAGCGCTGGTTTCTCACAAGCGCTGGCATTCCAGGTTGATCAAGTTGCCTCCGTGTCTTCAGTGCCTGAAGCTGACAGCTATGCCATGATGATGCTGGGCCTGGGTGTGATGGGTGCTGTTGTACGTCGTCGCAACAAATAATCACCGCATAATAAAGCCATGAAAAAAGCCCCGGGATTGCCGGGGCTTTTTATTTAGCGATACCCTAATTCAAATGCAAGGCTTTCAAGCGGCGATACAAGGTATTTCTGCTCATGCCCAATTGACGCGCCACCGCAGACACATTGCCTGCCTGCTGTTGCATAGCGACACGAATCGCTTCATCAGACTGTGCTTTCAAGGTTAATACCGGTTGCGGCACCGTTGCACGCTCGGCCTCAACCGCCATTTCATCGAGAAAGTCGTGCGTCAGATGCTGGCGTTCAATCACGCCACCATCGGCCAGCGCCACCGCTGTACGCAACACATTATGTAACTGACGCACATTGCCCGGCCACGGATGCACGGCAAACACGGCCAGCACCTCATCACTCAGCGTGACTTGTGGTGCCTGTTCAATTTGCAAAATCATCTGAATCAGACGCGACATATCCTGACGCTGGCGCAAGGCAGGTAACTGCACGGTTAAACCATTAATGCGGTAATACAAATCACTGCGAAACTCACCTGCAGCCACTTTATCCTTGAGTTTCTGGTTAGTGGCACTCACGAGGGTAAAATTGACCGGAATGGATTTGCTGGAGCCCAAGGGCGTGACGCTGCGCTCCTGCAATACACGCAACAACCTGGCCTGTAACGACAAAGGCATATCGCCGATTTCATCCAGAAATAACGTACCGCCATCGGCCTGCTGGATTTTGCCGACATTGCCTTTACGCTTGGCGCCGGTATAAGCGCCTTCTTCATAGCCGAACAATTCAGCTTCAATTAACCCTTCCGGCAACGCTGCGCAATTGACGGCAATAAAGGGCTGCGCTCTACGCACACTGGCATCATGAATCGCCCGTGAAAATAATTCTTTACCAGCACCGGTTTCACCTAATATCAATACCGGAATATCGCGGTTAAGCACTTGCTTGACCTGGCTGATGGCCAATTTTAATTGCGGATCACCGCTATCCAGCAATTCAAGGCTAGCGGCGGATTCACGTGGTACAGACTGCACCGGCCTACTGGAAATACCAGGCACCTGCATGCTGGAAGCGCGCGCAAACAGGCGGGCGCCATTACGCAAGCGCAACGGGAACAACACCTCGGACGACAAACCACGCTGCTTGAAAGCCAGCCATGACTCGTCAAAAATATCTTCAAACGGAATGCGGCGCGCAGACAATACATCCTGATCCAGCGGCAAGCCGAACTGGAATTGGCCGCTACGGTTAATGGCCTGTAACTGGCCTTGCGCATCAAACAGGGCAACGCCCTCCCACAAGGTACCGATGAATTCAGGCCGCACATGAAAATGCACACCAATTTCGCCGTCTGCGGTGGCATGGAACAAGCGATTTTCCACCATTTGTGCCGCCATTTTGACCAGCGCCAGCGTGTGCTGCTGCGGCGCATTTAAATCATTAGAGACATCCAGTGTCGCCACCAAATGATTATTGGCGGCAAAAATAGGCACGGCAGAACAGCTTAACGAATGGTGGTAAGCCATAAAGTGCTCGGCCCCTTGCACGCTGATGGGCAAGCGTTCCACTAAGGCAGTACCAATGGCATTCGTACCGCGGTGTTCCTCGCTCCAGGAGGCACCCGGCAACAATGAGGCACGGACTTCGTTTTCTTCGACGCCTTCGCCTCTGGTGCGCAAAATGACGCCTTCGCTGTCAGTCAAAATCACCAGGCTACGCGTATGGGCAATTTGCTCGCTTAAGGTGAGTATTTCCGGCTCGGCATGGGTCAGTAACAAACGGTTTTTTTCCAGTCGCTGCGCCAGCTCCTGTGCCGTAATAATCTGGTCTTCACCTGGTGCCTGTTCATCCACCCCTTTGACCATGCAACGCCGCCACGAACGCGCAATCGCCTCGGCAATCGCGCGCTGGTCGTCGCGCATGCCGGGCTGCGGCATTGGAGAAGCTGGCGGGGAATATTTGTTGGGCATTTAAAACTGAACACCTGTCACATCAGATTGAACAACTGTACCAGTATGACACAGTCGTGAACAGTATTCGCCGCGCGGTGACCCCTCATGAATGTTTTCATACCAGATTAAGCAATTGATTTTAATTCATTTTTTACAATTTCCCAAATAATGCATGCAGTTGGCACGTGCGTTGCAAACAATGGCAAGCCGTCACAAAAGAAGCCTTTGCTGACCGCTTGCAACACCACACATTCCAGCTTCACCGCAACCATTTTGGAGGTTATTTATGCAACAACGTATCAAGCTCGCCATCACTGCAATGATGCTAGCCAGCGTGAGCACCAGCGTATTGGCAAATGCCGAACTGGACGCCATGATGAAAGACGACAACCAGTGGCCGATGGCGCGTAAAGACTACGCAAACCAGGGTTACAGCCGCTTGTCGCAAATCAACAAGAGCAACATCAAACAATTGAAACTGGCCTGGACATTTGCCACCGGCGTTAACCGCGGCCACGAAGGTGCGCCACTGGTGATTGGCAATACCATGTATATCCATACCGCATTCCCGAATAACGTGTATGCGCTGGACCTGAACGACAACCAGAAAATTCTGTGGTCTTATTTTCCTAAACAGGACCCGGATGTGCAGTCTGTATTGTGCTGCGATAACGTCAACAAAGGCTTGGGATACGGCGATGGCAAAATTCTGCTGCAACAGAATAATGGCGTCTTGGTAGCTTTGGACGCCAAAACCGGTGCCAAATTGTGGGACGTGAAAGTGAATGACCCGAAAACCGGTTCAGCCAATACCAACGTACCGCATGTATTTAAAGACAAAGTGATTACCGGCTGTTCAGGCGGTGAATTTGGCGTACGTTGCCATATCAGTGCTTACAGCCTGAAAGATGGCAGCCTGATCTGGAAAGCTTACAGCACCGGCTCTGATAGTGAAGTCATGATAGGCGCAGACTTCAACAAGGAAAATCCGCAGTACAGCGCCCTGTCCTTATATGAAGACGTGAACGGCGGTAACAAAATGGGTGGTTCATTCAAGAACTTGGACAAATCCCAATTGAAATTTCCGGAAGCCAACCTGGGTGTACGCACCTGGTTGAAACCGCAGCAACAGAAAGATGGCTGGCAAAATGGTGGTGGCCCGACCTGGGGCTGGTACTCATACGACCCGAAATTGAACTTGATGTACTACGGCACCGGCAACCCAGGCACCTGGAACCCGGACGTGCGTCCAGGCGACAATAAATGGTCGATGACGATTTTTGCGCGTGACCTCGATACAGGCATGGCACGCTGGGGCTACCAGATGACGCCGCATGACGAGTGGGATTACGATGGCATGAACGAGATCATCTTGTGGGAAGCCAACGGCAAGCAACTGGCCTCACACTTTGACCGTAACGGTTTTGGCTACACCTTTGACCGCACCAACGGCACCTTGCTGGTCGCGGAAAAAATGCATCCGTTCGTCAACTGGGCGAGCAAAATTGACATGAAAACCGGCATTCCGGTCAAAGACCCCAAATACTCCACACACCAGGATTACAACGCTAAAGGTGTATGCCCTTCTGCGTTAGGTGTGAAAGACGAGCAACCAGCAGCTTACTCGCCAAAAAACAAAACCTTCTACGTGCCGCTGAACCACGTGTGCATGACGTATGAGCCTGTTGAGTCCAAGTATGTGGCTGGTCAACCATGGGTAGGCGCGACCTTGACCATGTTTGCAGGCCCGGATGGTGTAATGGGTGGCTTTATGGCCTGGGATGGCCTCAAAGGCAAAGCGCAGTGGTACAACAAAGAGAAATTCTCTGCCTGGGGTGGCGCATTGGTAACGGCCTCTGACCTGGTGTTCTACGGCACGCTGGATCGCTGGGTGAAAGCACTGGATGCCAAAACCGGTAAAGAACTGTGGAAATTCCAGGTTGGCTCCGGCGTGGTGGGCAACATGATCACTTATGGTCACAAAGGCAAGCAATACGTAGGCGTATTGTCCGGTATTGGTGGCTGGGCTGGTGTGGCCATGAACCTGGGCCTAACTAACGATACCGATGGTTTGGGTGCAGCGGGTGGTTACAAAGAGCTGACCAAATACAACGCCGCACCTGGTGGCGGTGGCATGAACGTATTCAGTTTATAAGAGAGGATTTCTGATGAAATTATTCAATCAAACTTTACTGGCGACAGCTTTGCTCGCAGCCACTGCCTCCGCGATTGCGGGTAGCGGTGCCGAAGCATTGGCTCAGAAAAGCGGTTGCTTGCTGTGCCACGGCGTGGACAAAAAAGTCGTCGGCCCGGCTTACAAGGAAGTGGCCGCCAAATACAAAGGCGACAAAACGGCTGAAGCCAAACTGGTACAGAAAGTCAAAACCGGTGGCGGTGGTGTATGGGGCGAAATGCCTATGCCGCCTAACAGCCCGCAAGTGAAGGATGAGGACATTAAAACCATCGTCCAGTGGGTATTAAGTTTGTAGTTCCCCTGTGAAATAAAGAGTCAGTGGCAGCGCTGGAATATGGCTGCCATGCTTGCAACGGCGCCTCCACTGACTCTGCATTTCCAACGTTTTACCATTGATCTCCGAGTGTGGCCAACCCGCAAGGGTTGGCTTTTTTTTGCCTTGAGATTGGCGGCCAGTTAAAAGCGTTTACAATGCGGGCATGACCATCGCACAAACCCTGTTTACGCGCCGCATGCTGATGTGTGTGGCACTCGGCTTTAGCTCCGGCCTGCCGCTTTACCTGTTACTGCAACTCCTGCCCGCCTGGCTACGCAGTGAAGGCCTCAACCTCAAAACCATTGCCGCCTTTGCCTTTATGCAGTTGCCCTACACCTGGAAATTCTTATGGGCGCCGCTGATGGACAGATACAGCTTGCTACAAGCGCTTGGTCGCCGTCGCAGCTGGATATTAGCCACCCAACTGGCCTTACTTGCCAGCATCATCAGCCTCGGCATGTTTCAACCACAACAAGACATTACTATGGTCGCTATCCTTGCGACATTAGTCGCCCTGTTTTCTGCGAGTCAGGACATCGTCATCGACGCTTACCGTCGCGAAATTTTAAGCGACCAGGAACTTGGCCTGGGCAACAGCATACATGTCAACGCCTACCGCATCGCTGGGCTGGTGCCTGGCTCACTTGCCCTGATACTGGCCGATCACCTGCCATGGTCGCAAGTGTTCCTGATTGTCGGCCTGTTCATGTTACCGGGCATCGGCTTTACTTTATGGTCACAAGAACCCGTCATTGTCAGCGTACCGAAAACACTCCTGGCCTCAGTTGTGGAACCGTTTAAAGAATTCATGCAACGCAGTGGCTGGCAACATGCATTATGGGTGTTGCTGTTTATCTTGTTGTACAAACTCGGTGACAGCATGGCCACCGCGCTCGCCACCCCTTTCTATATTGATATGGGATACAGCAAAACCGATATCGGCGCGATTGTGAAGGGCAGTGGCCTGGTGATGCAGATTGCTGGCGCCTTTGTTGGCGGCCTGTGGATGCTTAAACTCGGTATTAATCGCGGCCTGTGGGTCTTTGGCGTGGTTCAGGCTTTATCGATTCTCGGATTCGCCTGGCTGGCACACAGCGGGCCCTTTATCGAAATCGGCGTGGCCGAGCGCAGCATGCTTGGCATTGTCATCGGGGTTGAAGCTTTTGGCGTTGGTTTAGGTACGGCGGCTTATGTCGCCTATATGGCACGAGAAACCAACCCGGCGTATACCGCGACCCAACTCGCCCTATTTACCAGTTTGTCGGCTGTCCCTCGCTCTGTATTCAATGCACTCACAGGCGGCATGGTGGAGAGCCTGGGGTGGGAACAGTTTTTTTATGTATGTACCTTGCTGGCGATCCCGGGGATGTTGCTGTTGTTTAAGGTGGCGGGGTGGCGGGGTGGCGGGAACGCTAAGTTTTTTAGGAAATATTAGGCATTCTTTTTCGCCTATAGGCGAGTCACTTTCTGATGCTTGCCCCTCAGAAAGTAACCAAAGAGGAGGGCACCCAGCCATCACGGCCTACGGCTCCCTTGCGTTGCTCAACAAAGTGGGCGTCCATCGAAACTCGCCCTAGCGGCTTGCACAACCCGCAAGCCACCGCGGAACTCGAACAGCCGATGGCCGACATCCCCCACTTTGTCTCCGCTACTCAGCGTGATGGAATGGGACTTATCTCACCAAACTCACATTGTAGAAATCTGAATGGTTCAAAAACCAGATTCTTTTGTTACATCGGCCAAACGATGGCACTCGTAGGTTTTCGGGGTCCCCATCTACCGCGCCGAGCAACGCAGGATTGACGGGAGTCTTTGGCCATCGGCTGTCTGAGCTCCGCAACAAGCCATGTTCTGTGTGGCTTGTCAGGGCGAGTTTCGATGGACGCCCGGCAAACCGAGTAGCACAGGATACAAGCGGAAGCTGGGGTGTCTTGTTCTTTGCCTTCTTTCTTATGGACAAGCATAAGAAAGAACGGTCGCCGAAAAGGCGAAATAGATAGTTCATCAAACAACCTTCACTTTGAGCAAGCAAAGAAACTCGCCAACAAAGCAAAACAAAACGCCCCAATCACCACTCTCCACGCAAAGAATGACTTTTTTAATCAATCCGCATAATCCACAGTCAACGGCGCATGATCACTAAACCGTTCCGCCTTATACACATTGGCCGCCACAACCTTTGCCCCCAACGCCGGGGTTGCCAGTTGATAATCAATACGCCAGCCGACGTTCTTGGCATACGCCTGTCCGCGGTTGCTCCACCAGGTATAGCATTCATCCGTCGTATCCGGATATAGACCACGGTAGGTATCCACCCAACCCACACGCCCCAGCACATCAGTCATCCAGGCGCGCTCTTCTGGCAAAAAGCCTGAATTTTTACGGTTACCTTTAAAATTCTTGAGGTCGATTTCCTGATGCGCGATATTCCAGTCACCGCAAATCACCACGTCACGACCAGAAGCGACCAACTGCTCAAGATGCGGTAAGAATACAGCCATGACCTGAAATTTAAATTGCTGGCGTTCTTCGCCACTGGAGCCACTCGGCAGGTATAAAGACACCACACTCAAATTGCCATATCGGCATTCCAGGTAACGACCTTCAGCATCAATGTGCGCATGACCCAAACCAATGATGACTTTATCAGCAGGCTGTTTACTGTAGATGCCCACGCCGCTATAGCCTTTTTTCTCGGCATAGTGAAAATAGCCATGATAGCCGGGTGGTTGCAACATTTCAGGCTGCATATCGCCTGCTTGCGCTTTCAGCTCCTGCAAACAGACAATATCGCCGCCACTATTTGCCAGCCAGGGCAAAAAGCCTTTGTTACAGGCCGACCGTATGCCATTGAGGTTCAAGGTTATAATACGCATTGTCTAAATACTTTCTGCTTTTAAAAATGACTACAAACACATTAAGTGCCGATTTTATTGCTTTTTCTATCCACAAACAGGTGTTGCGCTTTGGCGAATTTAAAACCAAAGCGGGGCGCTTAAGCCCCTATTTTTTTAACGCTGGCCTGTTTGATGATGGCGAAAGCATGCTCAAACTGGGTGAATTCTACGCCAACAGTATTCTACAGTCTGGTTTGCAATTCGACATGCTGTTTGGCCCGGCCTATAAAGGCATTCCTTTGGTCACCGCGATTAGCATCGCTTTTGCGCGCATGGGCAAAAATTACCCTTATGCTTATAACCGCAAAGAAGCCAAAGACCATGGCGAGGGCGGCACGCTGGTAGGCGCCGCATTAAAAGGCCGCGTGCTGATTATTGATGATGTGATTTCTGCTGGCACCTCTATCCGCGAGTCAGTCGAATTGATTCGCAATGCTGGCGCCACGCCTTGCGCCGTGAGCATTGCACTGGACCGTCAGGAAAAAGGTTTAGGTGAGTTATCCGCTGTGCAAGAAGTAGAGCAAACCAATCAGATGCCGGTGGTCAGCATTGCCAAACTGGCTGACCTGTTTGCGTATTTGCAAGGCAATGAGAAGCTGGCGCAGTATTTCCCGGCAATTGAGGCTTATCGCACACAGTATTGCGTTCGATAAGGATAAAATCCAATAAATAAAGCGAGCAAATGCTCGCTTTATTTATTTCAACATGCCCATTAAGCGGGACATGATAAGCGCCGGATTATTTTCCACCGCACCATTCGGTGTCAATTGGTTAACAACATCCGGCAAATGCTCGGCAATTTTACCCGTCAGGTCATCCGTGCTCATATTCAATTTACCGGCAATTCCAGCAAGCACCGAACTACCTAAAGCCGCGCCAATTTGCTGCGCATTGACATTCAGGTTAGCGCCGGTACTCACCCAAGAATCAACCTGCTCAGACAAACCACCATTTTTCAGCGCTTGCAAAATGCCAGGCAAGCCACCGTATTGCTGAAACAACTCCATGGCCAGTTTCGCCAATGGACCTTTATCACCCATGACTTTGTTCATCATGGCGCCAGCGACGCTATCGAATAATCCCATTTTTTCTTCCTTCTAAATATGCGGTTGATCAATAAGAAAGCCTGTTTCGCCTAGATGGTAGAAACAGAAATGCTAACATCTTTTGTCAATTGTAAACAAAAGGTGGTGTACTTTGGCACTATTGCTTGCCCTAGTACAATCTGGTCAGCATTAGAACCGCTCGTGTGCGCCTAAATACCGCCATTGCCCCGGCGGTAACTTCCCTAGATTAATGCTGCCAATCCGAATGCGTTTCAAACCGACAACATGCAAACCCACCAGCTCACACATGCGACGAATCTGCCGTTTGCGGCCTTCACGCAACACAAAGCGCAGTTGGTCCTCATTTTGCCAAGAAACTTTAGCGGGCCTTAGCTGAACACCATCCAGACTGAGACCGTGATTTAATAACGCCAGGCCATTGGCGCTCAGCTGGCCTTCTACCCGCACCAGATATTCTTTTTCTACATTGGAATCATCGCCAATCAGCTTGCGTGCAACGCGGCCATCCTGGGTAAGTACCAGCAAGCCGGTGGAGTCGATATCCAATCTACCTGCCGGGGCCAGACCACGCAAATGCCCGCGCTTGAAGTCGATGCCACTGCTATCTTCTGACCATTGATTGTCCGGATTAAACAGCACAACCGCAGGTTCATAACCATCCTCGGCTTGCCCGCTGACGTAACCAACAGGTTTGTGTAGCAAAATGGTCACCGTTTCGGCCTGATGCTCTTTGGCATAGGCACTAATCACGATCTCGGCATCCGGCGCAATCCGCGTACCTAAGGTTTCAATGATTTCACCATCAACCTTGACCCAGCCGTTGGCAATCCAGTCATCGGCTTCACGGCGCGAGCACAGGCCACGGTCTGCCATCACTTTGGACAAGCGCGGTTGCAAGTCAGCATCTGCTACGGTTGGCGTTGGCGTCGCTCTGCGGGCGGGTGGTCTATCCCCTGTTTTCGCAACATATGGGCGATCTTTATCACGTGGCTTCTCGCTGCGACCTGCGCCAGCTCTGGCTGCCGGCGGGCGTCCACCGCCTGCATAGGCTGGTTTGCCAGCAGGTTTACGCTGGTCTTTATCTTTAAATACTTTGTCTTTGCGCGGTGCCTGCTCTTTTGAGCCGGCCTCTTGTTGCACCTCAGCATACACCTCTTTTTTGGCAGGTGGTTTAGTACGATCACGCAGCTCCGGTGACAATTGTCTGACCGGTTTCTGGCGTTTTTGATCTGCGGTGGCGGGGGATTTATTGAGTTTGAGCGTAGACAAAACAGTCTTCTCACTAATGAAAGATGAATAAGTTGCTATTGTAATTTATTTGGCTGCTGACGCACGAAAATTCAGGCTACCCGGCTGCTTGCGCGCACTCTCTGGCATATAACGTAAAATGCTTTCGGCACGCGCCAACTCCGGTTTTTTTGCCATAAACTGCTGTTTCCAGGCACGATGCGGATTTTTGATGATTCCCGCTAGCCAGGCGGCTTGTATCGGACTCATCTGCGCAGGGGAGAGGCCAAAGTAATAATTTGCCGCGGCATGTGCGCCACATAAACTCGGACCCCAATCGACCGTATTCAGATACAAGTTAAGAATGTTTGTTTTATCCAGCGTGTTTTCCAGTTGCACCGCATAAAGCAACTCTTCTATTTTGCGCTTCCAGGTGCGTTCGCCATTGGTGAACATATACTTCACGACTTGCTGGGTAATGGTGCTGCCACCCACCGCCTTGTCAGTGCTTTCCTTGCCCAGCAGTTGCTGCATTTGTGTGAGCGCATAGCCAGGATGGTGCCTAAACTCGGCATCCTCGGCAATAATGGTTGCCATCGGTAACCAGCGGCCCATTTTGTCGTAGTTGAGCCAATGTACTTTTTCCGGGTGCTTTTGCTCATCCAGCAGCGGGCAATCATATTGTACAGACGAAGCGGTGACCTTGCTTAAATCCAGCCCGCTCACGTGTAACTGCGCCAACTGCGGTTGCACACTCCAGCTTTGGCGGGGCCAGCGCAAGATTCCTGTGGCTGAAAGTGCACCTGAGACAGTGGCTTGAGAGATGGCACTAGAATGCGCACGCAAAGGACTCAGCAAACTGGCCAGAGGCGTGGCTGATAGGGTCCAGTTCAGCTTTAATGAGCGCATGGTAGCCTTGCCTTCAAAATCAACTTTGAATGGCTGATTGGCCGCGTCTACTAATAAATAACCATTTAATTGCTGCCCATCGAGCTTTAACCACAACGCCACAGAGTCCAGCATCAATGGTTTATCACTGACGGATTTGGCTTCCAGCCAACAGTGCTGGCAATGCACACGCAAACCATCAGCATCATACAGCCGGACATCGCCATGATGCAGGCTGAAGCCTTTTTTATCCAGCAGCCAGCGCCCGGCTGGAGAAGTCGCCAGCATCAGCATGGGCAGTACGCGCACTTGTATGCCACTGCCTACTGGCAACTTTACCCGCCAGGCCGTTTTGTCATAGGGTTGCCAAACCCAGGCCGCAACACCGAGGACGGCCAGCAAGCAGGCAATCAACAGGCTAATAATCAGGCGTAGGCACCATTTTTTCAGCATGATGGCGTCACCTTAAACCAGCAAACGCTCCACCACCTTGCCCTGCTGCAGATGGCTCTCAATAATGTCGTCAATGTCGCTTTCATCGACAAAGGTGTACCACACCGCGTCCGGGTATATCACCATGACCGGCCCCTCGGCACAACGGTCCAGGCAACCGGCACGGTTGATGCGGACTTTGCCCGCACCCGCCAGGCCTTGTTGTTTGACTTGCTTTTTCATGTAGTCAAACGCAGCCTCGGCGCCTCTGTTCATGCAGCAGTCTTCGCCGTTTTCGCGCTGGTTAAGACAAAAAAATACGTGATATTGAAAGTGGCTTGCGGTCATAACGATTGCCTTGTAAAACCTCGCACCGAATGCAACGCTTATTCGGTGGAGAGTTGGTCATCTCTGGTAAAGGTCCAGGTACGCGTAATGCTCAGTACATCGGTATCCTGGCGAATATCTTCCGGAAAGACCGGAAAGGGCGCTGCCAGCTGGACGATACGGCGTGCAGATTCATCCAATAGCCGGTGCCCGGAGCTCTGGTGGATACGAATACTTTCTATACTACCATCGGCTTTCACCGAAACGGTCATTTGCAGCTTGCCATAGAGCTTTTGTATCATCGCCGCTTGCGGATAATTCAGGTTACCCACGCGCTCGATTTGTTGCCGCCATTGTTCTACATAATTGGCAAAACGATATGCACGCGTGCGCGCGCCAACAAACTGGCGCTTGGGCCGCGTTTCGTATTCTTCTTGCTGCTTGGCAATCAGCGCCTCTAGCTTGGCCATCTCTTGCATCGCTGCCGTTTGCGGCTGTGCTTGCACCGGCACATGTTGCGAAGGTGGCTGCTGCCTGGCGGCCGCATGTGGCTGCGACAACGGTGGTGTTTGCAGACTGGTGACGGACTGGCTGGCTTTTAATTGTGTGAGCAGGGCTTGCGCCTCTTGCTCTAATTGCGCCACACGCTGCTTTTCACGCACCAGTTCAGCTTCATGCGGGCTGCTCGCAGTTGTTGCCGATGGAAGCGTGGCCTGCGCGGCATGTGGCATAGAAGCCTGCATTTGTTGCACGCTGGGCAAGGCACTCTTCATCTGCCGCTTTTCATCGGTATTGCCGCCGCGATCAAGATTGGCTTGCGCCAGCGCATCTGCTTTCTCGGGTGCACTTTTGGTTTTGCTGTTAACCAGCATCACTTCCAATGAAGGAATCTGGTCTTTAAAAGCTTTGAGTTCCGGCTGGAAATGCAGTGTTAGCACCACCGCATGTGCCAGTAGCGAAAACCACAATGCCCACACCAGCGGTGAGCGTTTGCGGAAACTCTCTGGTAAGCCCATGCAGCGTCTGCCCAACTATCCCTGCAAGGCCTGCAACAATTTTTGGTGTACGCCACCAAAACCGCCATTACTCATCACCAGTACCTGATCCCCTGCTTGCGCTGCGGCGGCCACCGCAGCCACCAACTGACCCAGATCATCATAGGTTTGCGCTTTATGCTGGATGGGCGCTAAAGCCGCCGCCGCATCCCAACCCAGGTTATTGGCATAGCAGAACACGGCATCGGCATCACGCAGGCTACCGGGCAAGGCATCTTTCATCACCCCCAGTTTCATGGTGTTGGAACGTGGCTCCAACACGGCCAAAATACGGGCTTTACCCACTTTGGCACGCAGACCAGCCACCGTGGTGGCAATTGCCGTCGGGTGATGGGCAAAATCGTCATAAACCGTCACGCCATTAGCCACGCCTTTGACCTCCATGCGGCGTTTCACATTTTTGAACTCACCCAGCGCTTCAATCGCGATACATGGTGCAACGCCAACATGACGAGCAGCGGCAATCACGGCCAGTGCATTATTGCGATTATGCTCACCGAGCAACTCCCAGCTCACATTGCCCTGGCGCTCACCGTTAAAATACACATCAAACCGGCCTTGTGCATCGACGTTTTGTACCTGCCAGCCACTGGCACTGTCTATACGCTCCAGCCCGCTCCAGCAGCCACGCGCAATCACGCGATCCAGGCTTTCCTGCTGGTTGGCAACCACCAAGCCTTGTTGCGGTACAGTACGCACCAGATGGTGAAACTGTTTTTCAATCGCGGGCAGGTCTTCAAAAATATCGGCGTGATCAAACTCAAGGTTATTCAACACCGCCGTACGCGGGCGGTAATGCACGAACTTGGATCGCTTGTCGAAGAAAGCCGTATCGTATTCATCGGCCTCAATAACAAAAAACGGTGAAACGGATTTAGGATCTTGTCTGGGTGTTTGTGGCAAACGGGCAGACACTCCAAAGTTCTCTGGCACACCACCAATCAGGAAACCAGGCGCCAGTCCGGCATACTCCAGCACCCAGGCCAGCATAGAAGAAGTAGTGGTCTTGCCATGCGTACCCGCAACGGCCAACACCCATTTACCTTGCAACACATTCTCGGCCAGCCATTGCGGGCCAGAAATATAGGGCAAGCCCTGGTTGAGGATTTCCTCCATCAGCGGATTGCCGCGCGTCACCACGTTACCAATCACATAGATATCGGGATTCAGGCTAGTTTGTGCAGGGTCAAAGCCCTCAATCAACTCAATGCCTTGCGCTTCGAGTTGCGTGCTCATGGGAGGATAAACATTGGCATCACACCCGGTGACACGGTGTCCGGCCGCTTTGGCCAGCACGGCGATGCCACCCATGAAAGTGCCACAAATACCAAGGATGTGAATGTGCATAGACGTTACCAAAACAATGAATGCATGCATTTTACCAAACAACGTCTGGTAAAGCGGTAGCGATTACCGCTCAATTTTTGGCAAATAGTGGCAGATACTGGCGGCAGCGTGCAGCGATATCTGCAACCTGGAAAATATCAGTAATCACCGCCAATGCATCGGCACCTGCTTCAACTAATGGGCGAGCGTTATCCAGCGTAATGCCACCGATACCAACGACCGGCACTGCCAATAACTGCTTGGCTTGTGTGAACAAGGCAGCGCTTGCCCGCGGTGCATTTGGCTTGGTAGAAGAGGGGTAACAGGCCCCGAATGCCACATAATCAGCCCCCGCTGCCTGCGCCTGTTCGGCCAACTCAAAGCGGTTATAGCAGGAAGCACCAATGATTTTCTGTGGTCCCAGCACCGCACGTGCGGCAACAATCGCACTATCATGTTGGCCGACATGCACGCCATCGGCATCAAGTTCGGCAGCCAGTGTGACGTGGTCATTAATCAGTAAAGGAATATGCGCCTGGCGGCAAATCGCCAGCAAGGCTGTCGCTTGCTCTAAACGCAAGGCATCGTTAGCGGTTTTATGGCGGTATTGCACCAGTGAAACCCCACCTTGTAACGCCTGTGAGACCTGCTCGCACAGCAAGGCGGTGTCATCACAATCCGGTGTGACCAGATATAAACCGCTAATGCTGAAGTTCACTCGCTTTTTCCTGCACATCAGACTCGCGCGCCCAGAAGAAGCGGTCAGGAATAAATTGCCCCATCCCAGGACGGAAAGCATGGCGCAGCGTTTGCCAGGTAAATTCCTGCGCTTCATGCACAGCTTCTTCCATAGTCAATCCGTGCGCCAGACAAGCAGTAATTGCGCTGGTCAGAGTACAACCTGAGCCATGATAACTGCCAGGCAAACGTTCCCAGTGATAATCTTTAATCAGCCCGGGTATCTCATTTTGCACGCCATACAAGCTGTTGACCACATCATTAGAGCGCTCATGCGTGCCAGTGATCATCACATACTCGCTGCCCATGCCCAACAAGCGCAATGCGCACTCTTCGAGCGAGCTGTGTTTAACTTCGTCACTCTCGTCATAATAAGCCAGGCGACGCGCTTCCAGGCTATTAGGAGTAATCAGTGTTGCCTGCGGGAAAAGTAATTCGCACATGGCTGCCTGCATTTCCTCATTGGAAAGCTCGTCCCCACGGCCTGAAGCGAGGATGGGATCGATGATTAGCGGTACATCCGGATAATCAGCGACGATTTCTGCAATCACCGCCACATTTTCAACGCTGCCTAATAAGCCTAATTTAAAGGCACTCACAGAGACATCTTCCAGAATCGCACGTGCCTGGTCATTAATCCAGTCCGCATCGAGCGGCATCACACTTTCCACACCTACGGTATCCTGCACCGTCACACCGGTAATCACAGACAGCGGGTAACAGCCAATACTGGCGAGCGCCATGATATCCGCTTGCACACCGGCGCCACTGCTCGGATCGGTCGCTGCAAATGTTAAAACGGTGGGTGGAGTATTGGCCATGAAAATTCCTTTGGAGCGGCTGACGGGAATCGAACCCGCGTATCAAGCTTGGGAAGCTGGCGTTCTACCATTGAACTACAGCCGCGAACGAATGACCGCTATTTTACTTGGTGTATCGTCGAATACAAAACATTATTCAGCACAAAAACAAAAGCCGGACAGTTGTCCGGCTTTTGTTAAACGCATGTGATTAAATACAATTTGAGTTCACACCATCTGGCAATTTCACGCCAGAACTCAGGATAGGCGTACTACCCAAGCTATCTTCATTGGTTGGGCAAGCGACCGCATCCAGATCTTCCTCATCACCAGCAGCAGGGTTCAAAGAAACGATAAACATCGTATTCAATATCGGGTTGTTTGGAATCAAGCCACCCAAACCGGCATCATCACGTGGTGATGCAAACGCAGCGACTGGTGTGACTGGTACAGCTGTAATGCTGCCCGTCGCAGTAGAGTTATTGCTTACTGTGGTATAGCCATTGTAAATAACTTTACCCTCATTGGTCACCGCACTGGTAATCGTCGTCGCACCGGTCGTAATCGCCTTACCTGCACCAACCGCTGCAGTATCGAACGATGCGCTTGTTAACGCTGCTGGTGAGAAGGTCACAACATCATTATCCAGCACACCGCCAGTCGTCAGATTCAACCCACTCAGATCAGTCACGGTATTCGTGCCATCAAAGACTTTAGTGGATGTCCCGGACAAGGTCGCGGTCACTGTTGGCGTCACTTGATGTACAAAACCGTTACCAGTCCCTAACAATGCGCCACCAAATGCCGTGCCATATTGTTTGTAGTCATAAGTCGCCAGCAAGTTGCTACCTTTTACGTCACCGGTTGGGTCATTGCTGTAAATGGTCCAGCGTCCGGTTGCCCCAGTGGTGATACTTGAATTGGTGTTATTCTTGAAGTTACGGCCTGCAACCAGTTGTACAGCATCAGTGGCATTGCTACCGCTCAAAATATTGCCATTCATGTTTACATCTTGGCCAGCTTGCACAAGAACCTTAGCACCATTACCAGCAATACCGGTACCAGTCTTAGCACCCGGCAGCACAGTGATCGCGCCAAAGTTGACGTCACCTGCCGTTGTTTTTAATGTTACAGCACCCGCTGCACCGCCAGATTTGTTTGTACCATTACCATCAGCACCAGAAGCGACGATAGATTGGGTCGTAATACCTGTGCCAGCGGTGATATTCACCGCCCCCGCGCTCTTACCATCTGTATTATTACGGCCTGTGCCAGCACTGGTATCAATACTGCCAGCAGTCACGCTACCGTTAGCCGCTGAAAGCGTTACTTTATTACCGATCGAGTTAAAACCACCTTTGGTCGTCACATTGCCAACGGTCACGTTGCCAGAAGTACTTTTAACACTCACTTCACCAGAAGTAGTAGAAACGATTGAATTGCGACCCGCATTACCCGCTCCCGTCGTAATATTGCCAACTTTTGCATCGCCAGTAGTTGTAATGTCGACCTTACCACCTGTGCCGCCTGTACCCAAAGGTGGTTTGCTTGGATCCAAAGGCGGTGTGGATGTCCCGCTACCTGGTGTGCCGGAAGCAGAGCCTCTGGTATCAATATTACCCGTCATATTCAGGCTACCGGCCTTAATCACCACGCTACCGCCATTAAACCCATTATTGGCGCTTGAAGCAGAGCGTCCGTTCGCAGTAATATTGGCAGAACCTAAATCTGCCAGGCCTGCCACAGTAATACTTACACTACCCGCATGACCAAAACCGGTGATATCACCACTGGCGCTAATGTTACCTGCTGTGTGAGTTAAAGTAGCAGCAGACAGAATCACGCCGCCTCGACCAGTAATATTGGCACCAATCGCCAGGTTACCAACACCATCGGTATCGGCATCTGCTTTCAAGTTAATGCTGCCAGTACCTGTCGTAGTCAATGCGGCATTCACATTAATATCATTGCCAGCCTCAAAGCGAATATTGCCAGCCAGGTTTGTCATTGTGACAGCTGCATTTACGTTAATGTCTTGTGTTGCTTGCAAGAACAACTCGTTAAAACCTGTGATACCTGCGACATTAACGTTAGTTGTGCCACCGGCATTATCGGCAAATGCCACGTCTGGTGTGCCTGACGCATTATCTGTCGGTGTGGAACCGCCACTGATCAAATTGATTGTTTCAGGATCCAGCAAAACTGTACCGCCGATACCATTAGCTGCAGCGACATTTACTGTACCAAGAAAAGCCAGATTTTGCTTGCCTGACACCTCAACAAAACCACCGTTACCACTGATAGCGCCACCTTGGGCAGAAATGCTGCCGTAATAACGGGTCAAATCATTGGCCCAAACCACCACTTTACCGCCGTTACCTTGCTGCAGTGCGTCAGCTTTGATCGTTGCGCCACTGGCCACATAAGTAGTTCTTGAGTTATAAACGGCGTCGTTTTTACCTTGATAATCACCACCAACCAGCACCTTGCCGCCACCTTTATCACCAGAGGCATCCAGCAAGGCACCGTTCATCAATGCAACTTGTTCACCCGTCACCTCAATCGTGCCGCCTGTCGTACCTTGACCTTTAGCGAGCAATTGACCAGACACCTCGACTTTGGCGTTATCACCACCTTCAAGACGGATCACTCCTTCACGCTCAACCAACTGGTTAGCTTCAACAATGCCGGAAATATTGATCGCGGCAGAACGCGCATTGGTCGCCATTTGTACAAAACCACCATCGGCATAAATGTTGCCGCCATTTTTAATAGTGGCTTCCAACGCGTCACCTGACAACTTGGCTTTAACTAAACCGTTACCAAAGAAATCCAGCGTTGCCACTTGTGCGGAACCAAGCACGACACTGCCGTTGCTTGCTACTAATGTGCCACTGTTATCAACCGTTTTAGCCAGCAGGACAATATAGCCTTCATTCTGAGCTTTGATGGTGCCTCTGTTTTCGATATTACCAACCAGATTACCTGCAGTGAATTGATAATTACCCTGCAAGAAAGCTTCATTGGAAATATTCAAGGTAGAAGCCACGATATTACCGACGTTCACTTCAGAGCCTTTGCCGAACAAAATACCATTCTGGTTAACCAGAACCAGGCTACCGTTAGAGTTCAATGTCCCCATAATTTCGGAGCGGCTGTTGCCAATCACGCGATAGAGCGCTCTACCCGCGTCAGGCATCACAACATCCAGCTGATGGCCTTTCATCACGCCGAACTTGTAAAAATCAACGATGTTGACATTGGCGGTATGAATATACTGTGTATGCGTGGCACTCACATCTTTCACTGTCAGGTCACCTGCAACCACACCAGCGACTACGTTGGTGTCTGCAAATGATGAAAGTGGCATGACTGCAGCTGCAAAGGCACTGGCCAACACAAAACGCCATTTGGTAGAAGAGGTCAGTGAGGCGTCAAGCACGCTGCTGGTCGCTGGCGCTTCGCCCACTTGCCCGTTAACATTGGATTTACCATGTGCGCGGGTAGTTTCGGCCACTGCGACCCAAGCTTGCTGGAATTTGCTCCAGACCAGACGATAAACATGGTTTAAGGATGCTGCTTTCATGACACTTCTCCTTTAGTAAGAAACGCCACTGATCCTGATAAGGGCCAGCGGGTTACTATCACTTCTCTCTTTTCCTGATATGGGTGTAATTTTGGTTCAGGAAATTATTTTTGTATGTAGCCCACTATGACTAATGCGACCTCAATTCATCCAACTCCAATTGGATGAATCCACACTTACGCAGGCTACTTATTTTTTTGCCCAGGCTTTTGCCCGGGTCATTGTTTACTACAGATTTAAAACTAGAAGTTTTTTCTTAACTGGCCCCAGAGTTGATACTCTGTGTTGCTGGCCGCACCATCCAGATCACGTTTTTGCTGGGTATAGGTAGTTGTTAAGATCCATTGGCCAGGAAACTGAATATCCGTACCCACGCCAACCGTGTTAGATCTCACATAGTTACTGCTCCCAATCGGGTCATGGTTGAGCTTGCCGCGACCTGCATCATAGAATGCAAATGGCGTCACAGACTGAATATAAGGTGTGACATCAGCGGCGCTAGATACAAAAGTTCTGCGTACATCCGTGCCCACCATCCAGCCCTGATCAGCCTGGCTTGGGATTTCCGAGTATTGACGCCAACGGTTAATGGCACCAATGGCGAATCGTTCTGCAATATCCAGGTTATTACCGGCACCCTGGTAATCAGCACGCACGATCCAGTTCACACCATTCTCAAACACCTGCGTGCGACTAGAGGTCCAGTTCCATTTGATAAAGCTACCTTGCGTATCCAGCTGGTTTTTGTCATTGGCTTTTGCCGCACCGTCTTTGTATGAAACGTTACCGCCTGTAACCAAAAAGCTCCATTGATAAGCCACGCTGCCGATATCATTAATCCAGTCACCAACCAGGCCTAATTCCAGGCTGCTAATATCGCGACGATTATTAATCGACGTGCCCACATCATCATCTAAAATCTTGTAGTTGCCACCGACCTTGAATGCAACGCCTTTTTTGGTTTCACGCAGTAATGGATGCTCAAGCGAGCCGTAAAAATAATGGGCATCACCAGACGCATCAAACTGTTTAAACTCACCGCCAAGTTTGTAATCCACATAGCTGTAGGCCAGATTCATAATCGTGCCTGCGTCGCCTACCGGGGTAAAATACAAGCTGCTTAATGAGCGCTGACCTTCATCTCTGGAAACCTTACCGACCACCGCCAGTTGGTCACCACGGCCGCGGAGGTTATTGACGGCAACACCAAAGCCTAAGGTTTCACGGTTTGTGTAGCGGTTGCCATAATTATTCGCACTGACAAAACCAGTGACACGAGGGATGCGTGGTTCCACCGCCACGGCCACATCCGAGCTACCAACAGCCTCACCAGGGTTCAACTGTGAAGTCACCTGAATGCCAGGCAAACCGTTCATCACCATAATGTTACGCACCAAGTTGCGCTCATTGAGCACATCACCTTTATTCAGGCCGTACTCTGACAATGACTGGAAATAAGCCTGATCTAGGCCCTCGCCGGCTTCCGCTTTGACATCGCCCAAAGTGCCTTCCAGGATAGAAAGCTCAACAACGGCTTCTGCTTCTGTGGTTTTCTGCAAATCCTGCGTCGGTAAATAGACCTGCGTCAGCATATAGCCGCGCTGGCGGTAGTAGTTACGAACTGTACCTACGGCTTCATTCAGTTCACGCATGCCAATTTCATGGCCGGTCAGGTGCGCAAGTTGCGCCGCCAGCACTTCATCTGAAAACTGCTTGTTGCCGGAAAATTTAAATTCCTTTACAACAATCTTGAGGCTGGATTTTTTTTGTTTCTTTTCTGGTACCGGTGTTTCTGCAGGCACCTGCAGAATGGGTCTTGGTTCAGGCAATACCGGTCTAGGTAAGTTTTGCTGAATGTCCGGCAAGGATACACCCCCAGCCAGTACTTGCGATGTATAACCCAATGCCAGTAACTGCAACAGGCCTATACGCTTTAATTGTTTTTTCAAGATGACTCCCCACAAGCTTTATAAAATCTATAATCTTTTCAATAGTATAACAATGCCAAAATTTACTTTAAAAAACAGTCAAATGCTAACGTTCTTTTACAAATAAAAGTCTATTTAGTAGCATATTTGTAACTTTTGCTAGTACTCCAAGGCATCGACATCCAGCACCCAACGGATTTTTGCTTGCAGCGGATGTGTCCTGACCCAGTCTACTGCCACTTGCAGTAGCTGCTGCAAGGCGCCGCGATGTGCAGACTGCAACATCACATACCCGCGCTCCATGCGGTTAAGTCTGGCAATGCCGGGACGCACCGGGTCATAGACCAAAGGCTGGTCAGACAGGGCTGCCGCCTGTGCGGTGACATAGCGCCTGGCCGCCTGGCTAAAGTCAGTCAAAAACTGATTGACCAAACCGTAATCGGCCGCTTCTGCCTTCATCACCGCGATATAAGTGGCGGGTGGAAACTGCATGGCCATACGCTCCTGTAATAAATCGTCAGCAAAAGCAGCATAATTCTGCTCGCGCAAGGCGGCAAACAAGGCATGCTGCGGAAAAGCAGTTTGTATCAACACCTCACCGGGCTTATCGCCGCGACCAGCCCGGCCCGCCACTTGCATGAGCTGGGCAAACAGGCGCTCGCTAGCACGATAATCCGGGCTATATAACGCACTGTCTATATCCAGCACACCCACCAGCGTCAAATTGGCAAAATCATGGCCTTTGGCCAGCATTTGCGTCCCGATTAAAATATCAATTTGACCCGCATGTACCGCGGACAACAGCTCCGTTAAAGCATCCTTGGCCTGTATGGTGTCGCGGTCCACCCTGGCGACGCGCGCTTGCGGAAACAGCTGCTGCATGCTTTCTTCAACCCGCTGCGTGGCCTGGCCAACCGGGCGCAAATCAGGATTACCGCAACTTGGGCATTGCACCGGAATCGGCTGCTCATCACCGCAGTGATGGCAACGCAAGACGCGCTGGCGCAAATGCAATACCGCCTTGGCAGAGCAGCGGCGGCAATCCGCCAGCCATTGGCAGGCGGAGCAATGCAATACCGGTGCATAACCGCGGCGATTAATAAACAGCAGGCTTTGCTCTCCGCGCTGCAAACGCAGTTCAATGGCCTGTTTTAATTGCGGCGTCAGCCCGGCTTCTGGCGGGCTGTGCGTAGTATCAATACAAAAAATACGCGGCAATTTTGCCTGGGCCGCCGCCCGCTTGGTCAGCGTCAGCAAACGGTAACCCGCTTTTTTTGCATTCGGTACACTTTGCCCCTGGTCACCCATCGCGTTGTACCAGCTTTCCAGCGAAGGTGTCGCACTGCCCAGCACAACGGGGATTCCGCATTGCTTGGCGCGCACCAGCGCGACATCCCGCGCATGGTAACGCATGCCATCCTGCTGTTTGTACGAAGTATCGTGCTCTTCATCCAGAATCATTAATTTCAGATGCGGCATAGGCGTGAATACACTCAAACGCGTGCCGATGACAATACGCGCAGCGCCGGACTGCGCCGCCTGCCAGTTTTGCAAGCGCTCACTCTCACTCAAATGGCTATGTAGCGTCACCAATAGAAACTGGCTTAAGCGACGACGAAAACGGCTCTCCAGTTGTGGCGTGAGGTTGATTTCAGGCACCATGATCAGTGCTTGCGCCTGCGGCTCCGCGAGCACGGTTTGCAGCAAACGAATATAGACCTCGGTTTTACCCGAGCCGGTGACACCGAATAACAACCAGGGTTGAAAACGATTTAACTCACCCAAAATCGCGTTCACCGCCTGTGCCTGCTCATCATTCAGTGTCGGTTCCAGATCTGATGCAGGCAGGGAAGGTCGCGTGGCAATCACTTCGCGTCTGGAGACATAACCACCATCCAGCAATGGCTGCATGGCTTTACGCCAGGTGGCAGACACCTCAGCCAACATCGCTTCACTGCATTCATCATGCTGGCGCAGGGACGCAACCAGCCTGGCCAGCACTTGCTGCCTTTTGCCAATCAAGTCGTCCGGAATGCTTTGCGCCAGCCGATACAGCCACATTTTGCGTGTCACTGCCGGCTTAATCTGACGCAAACGCAGTGGTAAGCTCGCCAGCACCGTCTGGCCAAAAGGATAATGGTAATAGTCGGCGCAGAACCGCAGCAGCTTCAAGGTCGCCACATCAAACGGCACGTCTTCAAACACTTGCAGCACAGCTTTGAGCTTGTGTGGCAGCACATCCGTTTCGCTCAGCAGCGCCATGACGATGCCCACCAATTGCCGCCCGGCAAAAGGCACCACGACGCGATTGCCGGCACAGATTGGCAAGCCGGGGTTTAAATAATCAAACTGGCGATCCAGTGGCACGTCGAGCACCACACGCACAATACTGGCGGGGGTTGCGGCCTGAAGGTCGGTGACAGTTGAACACATGGGTGAAAATGCTTAATTAGGTTAAAATGGCGGTTTGATTATTCAGCACCATTTTAACCTTGAAACAAACGATCACAGCACTCATTCTGCAAGCAGTGAAACCGCTGGTAGAAGATACCTCCAGCCTCACTATCATTCTTGAACGGCCAAAGTCTGCCGACCATGGTGATTTTGCGACTAATATCGCCATGCAACTGGCCAAGCCTTTAAAGCAAAATCCGCGCGCGATTGCACAGCAGATTATTGATGCCTTACCTGCCAATAATGTCATTAGCAAAGTCGATATCGCCGGTGCAGGCTTTATTAACTTCTTTGTATCGGCTGACAGCAAGCAGGCAATTGTGCACGAAGTGCTGCAAGCAGGCGCTACGTTTGGTCGCAACCAGGCTGGCCAGGCGGCAAAAGTGCAAGTGGAATTTGTCTCAGCCAACCCGACCGGGCCTTTGCACGTCGGCCATGGCCGGGGTGCAGCGGTGGGCGACTGTTTGTGCCGCCTGCTGGATGCCAATGGCTGGGAAGTGACCCGTGAGTTCTACTATAACGATGCCGGTGCCCAGATCGACAACCTGACCAAGTCAGTATTGGCGCGCGTGCAAGGTATCAACCCTGACGATGCAGGCTTCCCGGAAGACGGCTACCGCGGCGACTATATCGTCGATATTGCGCAAGCCTACCTGGCCAAAGCCACCATTATTGCTGACGATATGCAAGTGACTGCCAGCGGCGATGTGGCAGATACCGAGTCCATCCGCAAGTTTGCCGTGGCTTATTTGCGCCACGAGCAAGACCTGGACTTGCAAGCCTTCCAGATCAAATTTGATGTGTTTTCACTCGAAAGTGCCTTATATAGCGAAGGCAAAGTAGAAAACACTGTGCAATCACTGATTGCCAGCGGCCACACCTACGAGCTGGATGACGCCTTATGGCTGCGCACCACCGAATTTGGCGATGATAAAGACCGCGTCATGCGCAAAAAAGAAGGTGGTTTTACCTATTTTGTGCCCGACGTCGCTTATCACCGCGAAAAATGGAATCGTGGTTTTAAACGCGTGATCAACGAGCAGGGCGCAGACCACCACAGCACGATTACCCGTGTACGCGCAGGCTTGCAGGCCCTGGATGTCGGCATCCCGCAAGGCTGGCCGGAGTACGTACTGCACCAGATGGTCACCGTCATGCGTGGTGGCGAAGAGGTCAAACTGTCCAAACGCGCCGGTAGCTACGTCACCTTGCGCGACCTGATTGAAGAAGTCGGTTGCGACGCCACGCGTTATTTCCTGGCGGCTCGTAGCCCGGACTCGCAACTGGTATTTGATATCGACCTGGCGCGCGCGCAAACCAACGATAACCCAGTCTATTATATTCAGTATGCACATGCGCGTATCTGTAGCGTCCTCAACCAGTGGAACGGTGACGTGGCCAAATTAGCGGCGGCTGAACTATCACCGCTGCAAAGCGCCACAGAGACAGCGCTGATGCAAGCGTTGGGACAATACCCTGAAGTGGTGAGCAGTGCCTGCCAGGCATTGGCACCGCATATGGTGGCCAACTACCTCAAGGAGCTAGCCAGTGCCTTGCATAGTTATTACAATGACACCAAATTTTTGGTGGATGACGAACAAGTCAAACTGGCACGTTTGGCGCTGATCACCGCCACCCGCACGGTGTTGCGTAATGGCTTGGCATTATTGGGCGTTGGCGCGCCGGAAAAAATGTAAGCATCCCTTTAATGACTGCTGAATTGATTGGTTAACCTTACAATGAGTCGCGACTACAAACCCTCACAAGCCAAAGCAAAAAGCAAAAGCAGCGGCAGCACTTTCTTTAACGGCCTGCTGGTCGGCCTGTTTTTGGGTGTCGCGCTGACCGTGGCACTGATTATCTACATCAAAGGTGATCACAGCCCATTTTCCAGCGCGTTCAAAAAAGACGAGGGCCAGCAAGAAATCCCGATCAAGAGCACCGTCACCGAAGAAGAAGTCAAACCCGGTAGCGCTTCTATTGAGGACCCTAACAAGTTTGATTTCTACACCATTTTGCCCGACACCGAGAGCAAGATCAGTGAACAGCAAGTGAAAAAGAACCCGACCATCAAGCAAGAAAGCTATTTTGTGCAAGTCGGCGCCTTTGCCAAAGAAGATGATGCCAACAATCTCAAAACCCGCCTGGCACTGGTCGGGTTTGAAGCATTTGTGCAAACGGCAGAAATCCCCAACAAAGGCACCATGCACCGCGTGCGTATTGGCCCGCTCAATGACTTGGCCAAAATCAACAAAATTAGCCACGATCTGGAAACCAATGGCTTCCAGGCCAATCTGATCAAGGTCAATATCGAATCTTCAACCCATTAATGCCGCTGTCATCGCGTTGTCATCGTACGCACAGCTGCCACGTTATTGCATGATGTTCCACAAAACTTTAGGAAACTGACTTTATGAAAAATATGTTGTTGAGTTTGATGCTTTGGGCTGGCTTTACCGCGACCTCAGCACTGGCAGACCCGCAAATGGGTGAACAGTTTGATCAGGTTGCGCAGCAAATCACAACCGACCAACCGGCCAAAATCGAAGTCATGGAATTGTTCTGGTACGGCTGCCCGCACTGTTACCACATGGAACAGCCACTGCAAGCCTGGGTGAAAAAACTGCCAGCCGATGTTTATTTCAAACGCATCCCAGCGCTGCCCAATGCCAACTGGGCACCATTGGCTAAAACTTACTTTGCTATGCAAGAGCTTGGCGTGCTTGAAAAACTGCATAGCCAGTTATTTGATGCTATCCACAAAAGCAAAGCCCTGAGCCCACAATCTGACGAAGCCGCAGTGATTGACTGGGTCATCAAGCAGGGCGGGTTAGACAAGATTAAAGTAGAAAAGGCCTTCAAATCGTTTGCCGTCAACATGCAAATGAATAAAGCCATGCAAACGTTCCGCGCTTCGGGCGCGACCGGCGTGCCAGCCCTGATTATCGACGGTAAATTCATCACCGGTAGCTCTATGGCCGGTGGTAATGAAGCGGCCCTGCAAACCGCAGATTTCATTATTCAAAATGTGCGTAAAGACCGAGCTGCCGGTAAGAAATAAGCCAGCAGCTTGAATTAAAAAAACGCCTGATGTCACCAACATCAGGCGTTTTTGTTTTGATGCTTCGAAAGACTAAAAAAGCTATTTCATTGACCACCGATGAACACAGATACACGCCGAGGGCAAAACCAGTTCATTAAACAACCACACACATTGCTAGCGTTTTCTTTCGCCTTTAGGCGAGTCACTTTCTGGTGCTTGTCCCCCAGAAAGTAACCAAAGAGGAAGACACCCAGCCATCACGGCCTAAAGGCTTCCTTGCGTTGCTCAACAAAGTGGGCGTCCATCGAAACTCGCCCTAGCGGCTTGCACAACCCGCAAGCCACCGCGGAACTCGAACAGCCGATGGCCGACTACTCCCACTTTGTCTCCGCTACTCAGCGTGATGGGATGGGATTTATCTCATCTAACTTGCATGGATTTAGTTTGGACGGTTTAAAAACCGGATTCTTTTGTTAAACCTGCTAAACGGTGGCGCTCGCGGGTGTTCGGGGTCCCCATCTGCCGCGCCGAGCAACGCAGGGTTGGCGGGAGTCTTCGGCCATCGGCTGTCCGAGTTCCGCAACAAGCCACGTTTTATGTGGCTTGTCAGGGCGAGTTTCGATGGTCGGCCGGCAAACCGAGTAGCACAGGAATCAAGCGGAAGTTGGGGTGTCTTGTTCTTTGCCTTCTTTCTTATGGACAAGCATAAGAAAGAAGGTCGCCTAGAGGCGAAATAGATCGCTCATTAAATAACCAAGCAACTTACTACTAATATGCCCTTCGCTTTTGCAAGCAAAGAAAAGTAACTCGCCGAAAAGGCGAAACAAATGCTCACGAAATACTGTTACGTCGGAAAAGAAAGGAAATCTAACAATCACCTTATCAGTCCATCCAAACCAATACGTTAACGACCCGCCTTCAACCAACGCCCAATCCAGGTTTCCGGCATTTCCGTCCCCGTCACTAGATAATGCAATGTCTTAATATCATGCATCACAAAACGTTGTATCGATTTGGCCTGATCCAGACCACAACATAAAATCGTGTCGCCAATTTGCAACGGTGTGGACAACTCCGGCAATAACATCTTTTGCTCGCCACGCACCAGCATCAATGGCACCACCGGCATTTCATGTAGCTGCTGTCCGGCCGGGCGCATCATCAAATGCTTGAGCGCAGGGTGTATGCCTTGCTCCATCAAGGCGCATACAGCCACGGCCATGTCGCCTGTAATGGTGATATCCCAGGTATCAGGCACTTGCTCGCCTAATTTTGAAACCAGTTGCGCAATCACGGCATTGGCCCAGGCGTTACCCTGATGCCTGGCGGTTACCAGAAACTCCGCCAGCATCGGTGACACCATATAAGACAAACAGGTGTGAGCAATCACATCGCTGGGCTGCATGGTAATATCGGCATTAAAGTGCTGGAACAGCGGATCATTATGCCGTTTGTTTTTGCGGATGATGACGAACAGCTTTGGATTCAGTTCGAGTGCTGTCATCACAATCGACAAATTATTAATATCATTGTCGGTCCCGGCAACAATCCCCACCGCATGCTCTACCCCAGCCTGCTGCAGAATGTGCGATTCAACGCCGCTGCCAATAATACAGTCTTCACATTGCGTGCCCTGCGGATCAGCCTCAATCACGGTGACATGCATCTGGCCATTTTGCAGACTGCTGACTACCGACTTGCCAAAACGCCCGAAACCACAGGCGATCCAATGCCCTTGCGGCACGGGTGCTGGCGTAGCAATCGCATCTCCCGGCGCCCTGGTCAGCCATTCGTGCAACAAATAGGTGCCCAGCGCGTTTAAGCGCATGGCCAGATGCTCGCCAAAAATATTGTAAGGGTTAATAATACGGTCAGTACCAAATGACGCCATATTGGCGGCAATTACATCGTTTTGCACACGCGCCAGTACCGGCAAATCTGGCTTGATCAGTTTCACGGCCACCGAAATCGCCAGGTTGGCATGGTCATCATCGGTCAGGGCAGCCACGCCACGGCACATCGGGTTTTTAATGCCGGCATACAGCAACACTTCTGACAATTTAGCGTCTGCACACAAATGCGGGATATAGAACTGGTAATCGGTCATTTCCAGTTCATTGATACGCTCCGGCGAAATCTCCAGCACCACGACGCGTAGTTCATTTTTATCCAGCGCCCGCACCAGTTCACCACCTGTTTCACCATAGCCGCAAATCAGGTAAAACGGTTCCATCAGGTTTCTCACATCACGCTGAAACATGGCGTTTTTAAACGCCAGCTTTAAGGCGGATTCCTGAAACAGCGCAATGATCGCGCCGATGGCATAGAACCAGGAAATGACTGTCAGGTAGATCGAAAAAGTCATCCACAAACGCTGATGCGTGGTGAACGGGTAGGGGATTTCACCGAAACCAATGGTGGTCGCGGTATAACTCAGAATATAAAACGCATCAAAAAAACCGTAGCGATAAGGCTGGCCATGATCATCTAAGCCAGGGATCAGCACGAAACCGATCATGGCGATGGCATAACTGATGATGACCATCAGCAGCGGCGCACGCATACGCCGCAAAATCAGAAAGATGATTTGATTGAGACTCACCGCTGTCTCCGTTAATGCACGCTAGCGGCGCAGGGTCACGGTTTCGTAGATCAGCAGAATCACTGAAGTGATATTGGCCAGAAAAGCACCGCCAGACAAGGAAACAATGCCCACAATCACCTCCGGCTCTGCGCCTTTGCTCCCGGCCACTACCCAGATAATCGCTGCAGCAATCAGCTGTATGTCAGCAACCAGGCTGGTCGCCAGATGAATCGCACCTATCTGGGTGCGGTCACCAAACTTGAGGACGGTGGCAATCAGGTTGACCACAATCGCCACATATAATTCGTAATGCAAATGGTGTTGCGGATTATCAATTTCGCCGACAAAAAAACCGAAATTGAGTGTCATGGCCAGAATAATAAAAAAGCCAAAAATCACTTTTTCCAAATTCATTACGTTTCCCCAAGCATTGTTTTATGGCATTCTACCCGATTAAAATTTGTTTACTGCGATGTTTTTTATGTCGAAAAATAGTGTGTCTGCCATGCGTGTTTTAATTACCGGCGCCTCCAGTGGCCTTGGCGCTGCGATGGCAACCGCCTATGCTGAACAATATGGTGAGCAACTACAGATCGCCTTATGTGGTAGAAATGAAACCGCCTTACAGACACTGGCTGACGGTTTAAAGCAGCAATATCAAACCACCTGCGCGATTTATTGCGTAGATGTGCGTGTCGCCGCGCAAATGCAGTCCATGGCGCAGGACTTTTTACAACGCTTTGGCGCACCGCATATCGTCATCGGCAACGCCGGGGTCAGCCGTGGCACCTTAACCGAGTTTGCCGAAGATATCCCGGCGTTCCAAGCGGTATTTGAGACGAATGTCATGGGCCTGGTACATACCTTCCAGCCTTTGATTGAGGCCATGAAAACCGCTGCTGGCCAAGGGGAGCCTGCGCAACTGGTTGGCATTGCCAGTGTTGCCGGTATTCGCGGCCTGCCAGGCTCGGGCGCATACAGTGCCAGCAAGGCTGCCGCCATCACTTACCTGGAAAGCCTGCGCGTGGAAATGCAGTTATACGGCATCGCCGTCACCACCATTGCGCCTGGTTATATCCGCACGCCAATGACCGATATCAACACCTATCCCATGCCGTTTTTAATGGCTGCCGATGTATTTGCACGCAAAGCACAGCGGGCCATTGCAGCCAAACGGCGCTTTATCATTATTCCGTGGCAAATGGGCCTGGTGGCACGCCTGATGCGCTTATTACCCGCGTGCGTGTGGGATCTTATTATGAAAAAAGCCCCGCACAAGGCGAGGCTTTAATCCCTACGCGGAGTTGGCTAGGTCAAGTCTTTAATGGTTTCAGTGGAACCATTGGTTTTCACCGAAGCAATACCATTGTCACGCCCAGCCTCCGCAGAATACATCTGGCTGGTGCCAATGACCTGGCTATTACCTGCCAGTAAATTGAAATAAGGGCGGCCATCTTTGGCCGTCAGCTTCTGATAACGCTCATCCAGCGGACTGTTTTTCTGCACAGACTCAATGCCGTTTTGTGCCGCCGCTTTGGTGGTGTATTGCTCGCTTTTAAGAATCTGCTCACCATTACCCGCCTTCAATGCAAAACTAAATTGACCGTTTGCATCACTTTTTGTTAGTTCAAACCAACCTGCCATCGCTCGCTCCTTTGATAAACAATTAAAGACTGCGCAACCATTAAAGCACTTTTTACAGAAAAAAAATGATATTGCCGATATAAATTTTACATTAGTTTACATAAATGCCGTCAACAATAATTTACATTCTTAAAAATGCATGGCTGACTTTTATTAAGATACAGGCAATAGAAAGCCCAGCACGAAGGCTGGGCTTGGATACAGAATCTTTCGATTCTTTATTGTAGCAACGGCTCTCACCCCGGATGACCACAACGGTTCAATAATAAGGAATAAGAATATGAATAGCAAGCAAGCTTTGAAATATAGCATTGGCTTGGATATTGGCATTGCTTCTGTCGGCTGGGCGCTATTAGGGGAAAACAGAATTATTGATTTGGGAGTGCGTTGTTTTGATAAAGCCGAAACAGCAGACAAAGGTGAATCACTCAATCTGGCCCGTAGATCAGCACGTTTATTGCGACGACGTTTGAGAAGGCGCGCATGGCGATTAACCAAGCTCGCACGGCTATTAAAACGTGAGGGGTTAATTTCTGATGTGAATATACTCAAACAACCACCTGCCAAAGGATTTACAACGCCTAATTTATGGCAATTGCGTGTTGAAGCACTGGATAGAAAACTCAACCACGAAGAATGGGCCAGAGTCATTTACCATCTGTGCAAACAGCGTGGCTTTCACTGGCTGAGCAAAGCCGAAGAGAAAAAAGCGGACGATGACAAAGAAGGTGGCGCGGTCAAAAAAGGTTTGGCAGGCACCAAAAAACTGATGCAGGACAAAGGTTATCGTTCGGCAGCTGAAATGGTCATCACTGAATTTCCGGATGCGCAACGCAATAAACGCGGTGACTATAGCAAAGCCTTATCACGCGAGTTACTTTCCACCGAGTTGCAATTGCTTTTTGATCGTCAGCGCGCATTGGGCAATCTTAGTGCATCTAGTACGCTCGAAGATAAATTGCTTGAGCGCAAGCATGGGTTGCTATGGGCACAAAAGCCTGCGCTATCTGGTGAAGCGCTTTTGAAAATGTTAGGTAAGTGTACATTTGAGAAAGACGAATATCGTGCGCCTAAAGCCAGCTTTACTGTAGAACGCCATGTGTGGTTAACCCGACTAAATAATTGCCGTTTAATTATTGATGGTGAAAAACGTGCGCTGACACCAGCAGAACGCGTACTTGCTATTCAGCTGCCCTATGACCAGAGCAGCGATTTTACCTATAAGCAATTTCGCAAAGCATTGGTAAAAGCTGGCCTGACAAATGAATTCCGTTTTGCCGGATTGGTTTATCCTAGCCAATCAGAACAGGAAAAAGCCAAAGACCCGGAAGATGAGAAACTGATTAAATTACCTGCCTGGCAACAATTGCGCAAAGCCATGAAAGAAGCCAATTTAGAGAGCGAGTGGCAGAAGATAGCAGTGGATGCACTAGATGGTAAGGCACAGCTTTACGATGAAATTGCCAGAGTCCTGAGTATTTACAAAGAAGATGAGGAGGTTGAGCGGGAATTAAACAAACTGGATTTACCCAATAAATCTTGCATGGTTGAAGTATTACAAACTGTGCGGTTCGAGCAATTTAGTAATCTTTCCCTTAAAGCGCTGTACAACATACTGCCGCACATGGAAAAAGGCCACCGCTATGACGAAGCCTGCTTGGCGGCCAGATATCACCATAGTCAACTGCATCACACAGGCACAGATGAGTTTCAATACCTGCCCCTTTTTTACAGCGGGCGCGATAGAGATGGTCGCCTGAAATTTAACGAAGACCTGGATATCCCACGCAACCCGGTTGTGCTGCGAGCATTAAATCAGGCGAGAAAAGTGGTCAATGCCCTGATCAAAAAATATGGCTCGCCAGATCAGGTGCATATTGAAATGGCACGCGATTTATCAAAATCGTTTGATGATAGGCGCGATATTAAAAAAGCACAGGACGAATACAGGGATCGCAACGAAAAAGATCGTACAACCTTTAACCTTGAATTTAATACTACTGGCGAATTGAAAGGCCGTGACTTTGAGAAGTGGCAGCTTTACCGAGAGCAACATGGCAAGTGTGCCTACTCATTACAAGCGCTGGATATCAATCGCTTATTTGAAATGGGGTATGCAGAAGTCGACCATGCCCTGCCATATTCACGTAGCTACGATGACAGTAAAAGTAACCGCGTATTAGTGCTGGCTGCCGAAAACAGAAACAAAGGCAATATGACGCCTTATGAATACTTGGGAGGTGCCCAGAATAATTTGCGCTGGCTTGAGTATGTGGCTTTTGTAAACTCCAACAAAACCTATCGCCAGGCCAAACGCAACCGACTGTTAAGAAAAGACTTTGGCGAAGAAGCGGCCAGGGAGTTTAGTGAACGCAATCTGAATGACACTCGTTATATCTGCCGTTTTTTCAAAAACTATATCGAGCGTTACCTCAAACTGGCAGATACCAGTGACAGTAAACGCTGCGTGGTCGTGAACGGTCAGTTAACTTCATTCTTAAGAGCACGTTGGGGTTTAGTCAAAGTGCGTGCCGATTCAGACAGGCACCACGCTTTGGATGCTGCCATCGTCGCAGCTTGTAGCCATGGCATGGTTAAACGCCTGGCGGATTACTCAAGACGTAAGGAGCTTGAAACTGCTCGCGAAGGTTTTGTGGATATCACGACAGGCGAAGTAGCAAACCACGCCATGTACACACAACTTGAGCAACATTTCCCATTCCCTTGGCTACACTTTAGACAAGAGTTACAAGCGAGGCTTTTCGCAGATGATTTACCAGCATTGCGTAATGAGTTACAAAATATGGGCTATGGCGCTGATGCGCTGGAGAATGTTAAAACATTATTCGTCTCGCGCGCACCTCAGCGCAGGAATAGCGGTGCCGCCCATAAAGAGACCATTTATGGACAATCAGAGAAACTGGCGAAAACTGGGAGTGTGACGCAGAAAATAGCCGTGACCGATTTGAAACTATCAGACCTGGATAAGTTAATTGACCCGCACCGTAATCAAAAGCTGTATGCCGAGATTACCAAGTGGCTTAAAGGCAGGGATGATCGAGAAAAGCGTGCGAAGGAGATTGAAGCAAGCTTGGGCCGAGGTAAAGACAAACGTGAGACAACCAGCGAGGAAAAAGCCGAAATTGAAGGCTTAAGAGCTTTACCTCGCAAACCGACCAATGATGACACACCGGGCCCAGTCGTACGCACAGTCACTGCCGTAATTGATAAATTATCAGGCATTCCGATTCGGGGAGGTGTGGCGAAAAACGACTCTATGCTACGGGTGGATGTATTTAGTAAAGCAGGGAAATTTCACCTTGTACCCGTCTATGTGCATCATCGAGTGACTGGATTGCCTAATCGAGCGATTGTGGCTAATAAAGAAGAGGGAGACTGGTCATTAGTGGATGAAACATTTGATTTCTGCTTTTCTCTCTATCCTAATGATTTTGTAAGAATAACCCTTAAAAATGAGTTACGAGAGGGCTATTATTCAGGCTGTGACCGCGCAACAGCATCCGTCAGTTTATGGGTACATGACCGCAATGCATCTGTAGGTAAAGATGGTTTGGTAAGAAGTATTGGGGTTAAAACTGCTCTAAATGTGGAGAAGTTTAATGTAGATGTTTTAGGTAATATCTATCCAGCACCAAAGGAAACCCGCAATGACTTGGCGTAGCGTAGTTATCTCTCAACCAGCCAAGCTACGGCGTGAGCATTTTTCGCTGGCGATTGAGCAAACGCAAACAGCCTTTGTGCCGTTTGAAGATATCGCTGTCATTGTGCTCAATAACAGAGAGATCACTCTCACCCACCCAGTACTTTCTGCCTGTGGTGAATATGGCATCAGCTTATTTTCCACAGGTGATAATCATCAGCCAAATGGCATTTTCTTGCCTTATCTTTCGCATTCACGCGCCAATAAATGGATGCGCCTACAGTTAGACTTCCCTAAGCCAAAGTCCAAACAAACCTGGGCAGCAATCATACGACGAAAAATTGCAAATCAATCGGCCTGTTTACGCCTTTGCGGGCGCGATGGTGTTGATCGCTTGGAGTCTTACGTTGGGCGAGTGCGATCTGGTGATATTGAAAATATGGAAGGCCAAGCCGCTGCTTTTTACTTTCCACAGCTTTTTGGTAAAGGCTTCAAACGTATGCAAGAAAGCTTTACTAATGCAGCGCTAGATTATGGTTATGCCGTATTGCGCGGCACGATTGCACGCGGCCTGGTTGCACATGGCATGATGCCTGCGATGGGTATTTTTCATGCCAGTGAACAAAATGCATTTAATCTGGCTGATGACCTTATAGAGCCATTCCGCCCATTAGTGGATTTATGTGTCAAAAACATGCCCATGCCAGCAAATGATGCTTTAACGCCACTACACAAGGCGACATTGGTTAATCTGCTCAATATAGATATTGCGATGCCGCGTGGCACCATGTCAGTGTTATCAGCCATTGAGCATACTGTAGAAAGTCTTGCCCGAGTCCTGGATGGTGGCACGCCTGAGTTATTAGAGCTGCCCATGCTCATAGGCTTGGAGCAACATCAACTAGAGTATTAACCATGAGCGGGGAGACCAGACGATATATGCGATTGCTAGTATTATTTGACCTCCCTGTTGTGACCAAGGCTGAACGTAGAGCCTACACACTTTTTAGACGTTTTTTGATCAACGATGGCTACGACATGATTCAATTCTCGGTTTATGGCCGTCTAATCAATGGTAATGATGCGCTCGATAAACATCTCAAACGATTAGCAGATAACTTGCCACCTGAAGGCTCAGTGCGCTGTTTAAGCGTGACAGAAAAGCAGTATGCCAGCATGAAGTTACTGGTTGGGCTGCCGCTTTTTCAAGAAAAAAAGGTCAAATCAGACCAGCTTCTTCTGTTTTAAATCATTGTTTTAAAAAATTAAACCCGCCCCAGGTGTTAGCTGGTGCGGGTTTGGTGAGAGCCTATTGTAGATCATCCGGGGTGAGAGAGGGAGCTACAACTGGCGTAGCATCGGGACCATCGCCTTTGTCATTGTAGATCATCCGGGGTGAGAGAGGGAGCTACAACCAGCGTCGCAATCACGTGTTCAACCAGCATATTGTAGATCATCCGGGGTGAGAGAGGGAGCTACAACGGATCAAACGTTGTAACCGCCAATCCTCTGATTGTAGATCATCCGGGGTGAGAGAGGGAGCTACAACGGTGGCCTCGGTTCTGTTATTTCTGCCGGTATTGTAGATCATCCGGGGTGAGAGAGGGAGCTACAACTTTAAAAACAGTACGATCACTGAAATCAAAATTGTAGATCATCCGGGGTGAGAGAGGGAGCTACAACCCACGTAGTCGTTCGAGCAGCTATCCCAAAATTGTAGATCATCCGGGGTGAGAGAGGGAGCTACAACGCTGCAATGTGTGGCAACCAAGACAATATAATTGTAGATCATCCGGGGTGAGAGAGGGAGCTACAACGCGGAGTGACTGCTATAAGCATCGCATTTGATTGTAGATCATCCGGGGTGAGAGAGGGAGCTACAACGTCGAGCATAACACTATGGAAACAGAACTTATTGTAGATCATCCGGGGTGAGAGAGGGAGCTACAACATGATTATCGACGCATGGGCAACCCGATGGATTGTAGATCATCCGGGGTGAGAGAGGGAGCTACAACCCTCTGCATGACGAGGGTTTAACTTGATTGATTGTAGATCATCCGGGGTGAGAGAGGGAGCTATCCTACTTCTAGATTAGCGTAATGGATATATAAAAAAAGCGACTGTGCATAGTCGCTTTCATGGCTAAGATTTGAGGGTTTATGCACAACCGCAGCCTCTTCACCATAGAAGGACAAACGCCCCTCAAAATTAAATAGCAAATATTACGCCTGATAAACCTTTTTCCAAAATCCCAGGGAGTGAGTTTTTATCTTAACGTGCAATCGGTTTGTAGCGGATACGCTTGGGTTTGGCGCCTTCTTCACCCAGCCGTTTTTTCTTGTCGGCTTCGTATTCCTGGTAGTTACCGTTAAAGAAGGTCCATTGCGAATCACCTTCCGCTGCCAGAATATGCGTCGCAATCCGGTCGAGGAACCATCGATCATGTGAGGTCACCAGTACGCAACCTGCAAACTCCAGCAAGGCGTCTTCTAACGCACGTAGGGTTTCCACGTCGAGGTCGTTGGATGGTTCATCCAGCAGCAAGACGTTGGCACCAGAAATCAGGGTTTTGGCCAGGTGTAAACGGCCACGTTCACCGCCAGAAAGCTGGCCAACGACCTTTTGCTGATCACCGCCTTTGAAGTTAAAACGGCCAATATAGGCACGGCTTGGCATTTCAAACTTGCCAACGTTCAACATATCCAGGCCACCAGAAATCACGTCAAACACCGTTTTGCTGTCATCTAAGCCTTCACGCGACTGGTCAACGGCTGCCAGCTTGACGGTTGGCCCTGTGATAATTTCACCGCTATCCGGCTGCTCCTGACCTTGCAACATACGGAACAGGGTGGATTTACCGGCACCGTTAGGGCCGATGACACCGACAATCGCACCGGGCGGAATGCTGAACGACAGGTTATCAATCAGCAGACGGTCGCCAAAGCCTTTAGAGACATTATTAAACTCAATGACTTGATTGCCTAAGCGCTCGCCTGGCGGAATAAAAATCTCCTGTGTTTCATTGCGGCGCTGGTACTCAACACTGGACATTTCTTCGTAACGGGCCAGACGCGCCTTGCTCTTGCTTTGGCGTGCTTTTGCACCCTGGCGCACCCATTCCAGCTCTTGCTTCATGGCTTTGCGGTGGGCATCTTCCTGTTTCTGCTCTTGTGCCAAGCGGTCTTCTTTTTGCTCCAGCCAGTTTGAGTAATTACCTTTCCATGGAATACCTTCGCCACGGTCCAGTTCCAGGATCCACTCAGCAGCATTATCAAGGAAGTAGCGATCATGGGTAACGGCAACCACGGTGCCCGGGAAACGCACCAGGAACTGTTCCAGCCAGTCCACAGACTCCGCATCCAGGTGGTTGGTCGGCTCATCCAGCAACAGCATATCCGGTTTGGAGAGCAGCAATTTACACAAGGCCACACGGCGCTTTTCACCGCCGGACAATGGTCCGATCACGGCATCCCATGGTGGCAGGCGCAGCGCATCGGCGGCAATTTCCAACTGTTGCTCGACATCGCTGCCGCTGGCCGCGAGGATATTTTCATACTTGGCCTGGTCTTCGGCCAGTTTGTCAAAATCAGCATCTGGCTCGGCATAAGCCGCGTAAATCTCTTCCAGCTTTTGCTTGGCTTCCATGATGGCACCCAAACCAGCTTCGACCTCCTGACGCACAGTTTTGTCCGGATCCAGCTGAGGCTCTTGCGGCAAATAGCCGATGGACAAATTAGGCTGCCATTGTACTTCGCCTTCGTACTCTTTATCGGCACCCGCCATGATGCGCAACACAGTGGATTTACCCGAGCCATTTAAACCCAGCAGGCCGATTTTGGCACCCGGGAAAAATGACAAGGAGATATTTTTAATGATTTGCCGTTTGGGCGGCACGATTTTGCTCACGCGGAGCATGGACATCACATATTGCGCCATGAGAAATTCCGGGACGGTGATTGAAAGTGCGTATTTTAATACGCGCGGTCAAAATTAGCTTGTAGATAAAAGTATTCGACATGAAAAAAGGGCCTTTCGGCCCTTTTTTATTTTGCCATCACTTAAGCGGCGGCACGTTGTTCAATAAACGTGGTGTTGGCTTGTGCTTGTGTGCCGATCTCGATTTTGCGTGGCTTCAAGGCCTCTGGGATTTCACGCAGCAGGGCAATGGTTAACAGGCCGTTTTCAAGGTTGGCTCCGGTCACTTTGACATGGTCAGCCAACTGGAACTTGTGTTCAAAATCACGCGTGGCGATACCACGGTGCAAAAAGGTGGTTTCCTGCTCCCTTTTCGCTTTGCGGCCAGTCACACGCAAAGCCTGATGTTCGGTTTCGATTTCCAACTCGTCCTGCTGGAACCCGGCGACGGCCATCACAATTTTGTAGGCGTTTTCGTCGACCAGTTCGATGTTATAAGGCGGATAGCTGATTTCGTTTTCACTACGCTGGTTTTCGTTGAGCATTTTAGCCAAACGGTCAAAACCAATCGCGGTTCTGTAGAAAGGGCTTAAGTCATAAGTACGCATGGGTTGATCCTTTTAAAAATAAAGCGATTAACATGATTCACAGACCTTAAACTGCAAGCATCTGTATGTTCAATATGGGAATTCGCTTTATTTTTTCAAGGGTCAGCGGACTAAATACCCAAGGTCTCCGTCCAGGCCAAGGCATCCATATGACACTGGTTCACTTTGTCTGGATTCAATTGCAGCAAGGATGCCAGTTGCAAGATTTCTTCATTATTGGCGTCTTCGCAAGCTTCAGTCAGTTTGAGAAACGGCCCAAAAATACCTTCACGTTTGGTCAAGGCATCCACAATCGGCTCTGGCAGTTGCAGTTTCTCCAGTACATTATCCATCGGCACTTTCAGCATCACATCCAGTAATGAAAACACACCGACCACAAATAAATTGTCACGGTCACGCTTATCAAAAAAGGGCTCACCTAACAACTCGGTCAAGCGTCCACGCGTGATCGAAGTTTTCATCAGGGCAGGGGAGCTGGTGTTATTGCCTGCCGTCACCATCAATAACGTTAACCAGCGATAGAGCTGGTTACGGCCTAAAATCGTCAAGGCATGATTAATGGACTGCACCTCGCAGGACAAACCAAAACCAACCGAGTTAATGTAACGCAGCAGTTTGTAGCTCAGGGTGGTGTCTCGCTTAAATCCATTTTCAATGGTTTTGTTGTCTGCTTCCTGGCTCACCAGGTTCAATAAATGCAGTACGCCATCAAAGCTGGGGTTAATGACCTTGCTGTTGAGGTTTTCCGGTTTAGCGTAAAAATAGCCTTGAAACTGCTGGTAGCCTGCGTCCAGCAAGCTGCTGAATTGTGCATTTTGCTCAACTTTTTCTGCAATTAAGCTGCAACCGGAAGCCTGATATTTTTTCAGCCACAGCGTGGCCTGGGCAATATCGACGTCACGCATATCCAGCTTGATGTAATCCGCATATGGAATCAGCGCTTCCAGCTGCGGGTGATGTTGCGGGTTATCCAGCGCAATTTTGAATTTATTTGCCTTTAACTCACCGCAGCGCGCGATGATTTCAGGCGTGACTTGCACGGTGTGCACAACCTCAAGCACTGTTTTTTCTGCCGGCATCAACTCCAGAAATACACTGTTAAGCATGACATGATCAACGTTGATAAAAGCCAGTTGCTGCCCCAACAGCCAGCTTTCGTGCATCTCATCAATCGTGGTTGAGAGGATTTTGGCGCAGGTTTGAATATCCTCTTCAAAAGGCGCATTGCTGCCATTGCTATCGTTCCTGAAAAAGAACTCATAGCCGATAATCTGTTGTTGACTGTTAACAATCGGCTGGCGGCCGATAATACTGTGTTGCGACGTGGTCATGACTGCCTTCCTGATGAGCATCTAAGATCAGTATAAGGGAAACTGGTCGTTTTCTTATTCGAAAAAAGCCCCGATTATCGGGGCTTTTTAGGTCTTTATCGCTTATTCTACGGTCACACTCTTAGCCAGGTTACGCGGTTTATCCACATCCGTGCCTTTAAGCAAAGCAGCATGATAAGCCAGCAGTTGCACCGGAATGGCATGCAAAATAGGCGAGAGTACACCCACATGGCGGGGTGTTCGTATCACGTGTACGCCTTCAGACTCTTTAAAGTGACTGTCGGCATCAGCAAACACAAATAACTCGCCACCACGTGCTTTGACTTCCTGCATATTGGATTTTACTTTTTCCAGCAGAGCGTCGTTAGGGGCGATGACCACCACCGGCATATTGCTATCAACCAGTGCCAACGGGCCATGTTTCAACTCACCGGCCGGATAGGCTTCGGCGTGTATGTAGGAAATCTCCTTGAGTTTGAGCGCACCCTCCATCGCGATCGGGAAGTGCACGCCACGTCCCAGGAACAAGGCATGGTCTTTGTCGCCGAAACGATGTGCCCATTCACGGATTTGCGGTTCCAGATTCAACGCAATCTGTACGCCGCCTGTTAGCTGACGCAGATCGGATAAATATTGCTGCTCTTGTGCCTGACTGAGTAAGCCACGTGCTTTGCTTAATGTTACTGCCAACACAAATAGCGCGATCAGCTGTGTGGTGAACGCCTTGGTACTCGCCACACCGATTTCAGCGCCGGCACGGGTGTAGAAAATCAATGATGAAGCGCGGGGAATCGCACTTTCCTGCACGTTACAAATCGCCAGGCTGTGCGCGTGGCCCAGTTTCTGCGCGTGCTTAAGCGCTTCCATGGTGTCCAGCGTTTCGCCAGACTGCGAAATCGTGACTATCAGCTGTTTAGGATTAGGCACAGATTCACGGTAGCGGTATTCACTGGCAATCTCCACGGAGGTCGGAATTTTTGCGATGCTTTCCAACCAGTATTTTGCGGTGAGGCCGGCGTAATAACTGGTGCCTGCCGCCAGGATTAATACACTGTCAATTTGAGAAAATACGGCAGCCGCTGATTGGCCGAACAACTCACTCCTGAACGCGCCATCGTCAATCAGGGCTTCAATGGTGTCACTAATCGCACGTGGTTGCTCATGGATTTCTTTTTGCATAAAGTGGCTATATGGGCCCAACTCTAGTGAGGCCAGTGACACATCACTCATATGCACTTTGCGTTCAGCCACTTCGCCACGTTTGTCTACAATCACCACGGCATCCGTCTGCAAAGTAGCCACATCACCGTCTTCCAGGTAGATTACTCTACGGGTCGCAGACAAAACAGCTGAGACATCAGAAGCGACAAAATTTTCGCCATCACCGAGGCCAATCAACAAAGGACAGCCGAGACGGGCAACGACCATTTGTTGGGGGTGCTCCAAAGCAATCACGCTGATTGCATAAGCGCCTGTCAGCTCTGCAATCGCCTGTTTGACCGCCGTGAACAAGTCATGGCTTTGCTGGTAATAATAATGCACCAGATGGGCAATGACTTCGGTATCGGTTTGTGAATAAAACTGATAGCCCAAGGCCTTTAAACGGTCACGTTGTTCGTCATGGTTTTCGATAATGCCATTATGTACCACGGCAATTTGCGCCTGGTCTTGCCCAGGGGAGACATGCGGGTGTGCATTTTGCTCGGTGACGCCACCATGTGTGGCCCAGCGCGTATGGCCGATGCCAACATGGCTATGCATGCCTTGTGCTTTTAACTGCAACTCAGCCACGCGACCAACCGCGCGTGCGCGCTCTATGGTTTGATTAAGCACGGCAATCCCGGCCGAATCATAGCCGCGATATTCGAGCCTGCTTAAGCCCTCGATCAGGAGTGGAACGATATTTCTATTGGAGACCGCACCGACAATGCCGCACATACGCTTATTTTTTCACCTTTTGTGGACGTTTCCATCCCTGAATTGACCGTTGTTCCCGCGCACGGCACAGCGTTAAGCTATCTGCCGGCACATCTTTGGTAATGGTTGAGCCTGCTGCAATCGTTGCCCCACGGCCCACAGTCACTGGCGCAACTAATTGGGTATCGGAGCCGACAAACACATCATCTTCAATGACGGTTTTATGTTTGTTCGCCCCGTCATAATTACAAGTGATCACACCGGCACCGATATTCACATTGGCACCAATGCTGGCATCACCAACATAAGTCAAATGGTTAACTTTGCTGCCGACGCCCACCGTGGCATTTTTGATTTCAACAAAATTGCCGACATGTGTCTCTGCGGCTAACTGCGTACCAGGGCGTAAACGCGCAAACGGGCCGACTCTGCTGCCCGCGCCGACCTTGGCATCATCAATATGCGTAAATGCCGCCAGGCGTGCGCCTTTGGCGATCACGGCATCCTTAATCACGCAATGCGGACCAATCTGTACATCATCTTCAAGCGTGACCTGACCCTCAAAGACACAGTTCACATCAATCAACACATCGCGGCCGCATTGTAATGCGCCGCGGATATCAATACGCTGCGCATCCAGCAAGGTCACGCCTTGTGTCATCAGAACATTTGCCTGACGCAGCTGGTACTCACGCTCGATTTGCTGCAAATCGAGTTTGGAGTTAATGCCGGTGACCGACCAGGCATCGGCGACCACATGAGGCAACACCGCACTGCCTTCCTTGACGGAGAGGGCGATGATATCGGTTAGATAATATTCCTGTTGCGCATTCTGGTTGCTGATATTAGCCAACCAATGTTTCAACTGTGCATTCGGCATCGCCATAATGCCGGTATTCACTTCCTGTATCGCGCGTTGCGCTACGCTGGCATCTTTATGCTCGACGATCGCGACGACTTCGTTGTTGTCATTACGCACAATACGGCCATAACCGCTGGGGTCTGCCTTGATAAACGTCTGCACCACCAGGTGCTGATCGGCTTGCGTCAACATGTCACGGCAAGCCGCCACATCGACCAATGGCACATCCCCTAAAAGAATGAGTGTTTTACCATGTTCAGGCAAGGTGGGCAGGGCTTGTTGTACCGCATGGCCAGTGCCCAGTTGTTCTGCCTGCAATACCCATTGCAGGTCATCGCCTGGCGTCTGCTGCTGTACTTGTTCGCCGCCAAAGCCATACACCACCGTGATGGTTTGTGGATTTAGCTGACGTGCCGCGTCAATCACATGATGCAGAATAGGCTTACCGCCCACCGCATGCAGCACTTTGGGCAGGTCTGATCGCATGCGTGTGCCTTTACCCGCGGCGAGAATTACGATATTCAAATCAGTCATGCTGTTATTTTATCTCAGAAACAAAAAAGGCGGCTCGAAAGCCGCCTGTTTTATTGCCAGACTCCACAGGAATCTAGTGCACAGATTTACGCAATTTCTGGATTGCCTGGATTTGTGCGATCGCTTCTGCCAATTCAGCCTGGGCAGCTGCGTAATCGATCTCTGAAGAACGGTTACGCAATGCTTCTTCTGCGGCTTCCTTAGCTGCGATGGCTTTTGCTTCATCCAGATCCTGGCCACGAATCGCTGTGTCTGCCAGCACTGTTACCAGTCCTGGTTGTACTTCCAGCATGCCGCCGGAAATATAAATCACAGTTTCTTCTTGCTCGGCAGTTTGCTTGATACGCAATGCGCCTGGCTTGATGGTGGTAATCATCGGTGCGTGATGTGGATAAATACCCACTTCACCTGCGCCAGCTGGTGCAACCACAAACTCGGCTTCACCAGAGAAGATGGACTCTTCGGCACTCACAACATCGATATGCACTGTATTTGCCATAATGTTCTCTTTTCTATATCACTGAAGATTTGTGATGCAGGCAGATATTTAAACCCGCCCGCACAAACAACGATTAGTTCAGTGTTTTAGCCTTTTCAACCGCTTCTTCGATACCACCAACCATGTAGAATGCTTGCTCTGGCAAGTGATCGTATTCACCAGCCACAATCGCTTTAAAGCCTTTGATGGTTTCTTTCAGTGGCACGTATTTGCCTGGCGCGCCAGTAAACACTTCAGCCACGTGGAAAGGTTGTGACAGGAAACGTTGGATTTTACGCGCGCGGCCTACTGCCAATTTGTCTTCTGGAGACAATTCGTCCATACCCAGAATCGCGATAATGTCACGCAACTCTTTGTAGCGTTGCAGTGTTTGTTGTACAGAACGCGCAACTGAGTAGTGCTCTTCGCCAACTACCAGTGGATCCAGTTGACGTGAAGTAGAGTCCAGTGGGTCAACCGCTGGGTAGATACCCAGGGAAGCGATGTCACGTGACAACACAACAGTAGAGTCCAAGTGTTGGAAAGTCGTTGCTGGTGATGGGTCAGTCAAGTCATCCGCAGGCACGTAAACCGCTTGGATAGAAGTAATAGAACCGACTTTAGTAGACGTAATACGCTCTTGCAAACGGCCCATTTCGTCAGCCAGGGTAGGTTGGTAACCTACGGCTGAAGGCATACGGCCCAGCAACGCAGATACTTCAGTACCAGCCAAGGTGTAACGGTAGATGTTGTCCACGAAGAACAACACGTCACGGCCTTCGTCACGGAATTTTTCAGCCATGGTCAAACCAGACAACGCTACGCGCAGACGGTTGCCTGGAGGCTCGTTCATCTGACCGAACACCATCGCTACTTTGGACTCTTTCATGTTGTCCAGCTTGATGACGCCTGCATCTGCCATTTCGTGGTAGAAGTCGTTACCTTCACGGGTACGCTCACCTACACCAGCAAATACGGACAAACCGGAGTGCTGTTTAGCGATGTTGTTAATCAGTTCCAGCATGTTAACGGTCTTGCCTACACCCGCACCGCCGAACAGACCCACTTTACCGCCTTTAGCAAACGGGCAAACCAGGTCAATCACCTTGATGCCTGTTTCCAACAGGTCAACAGATGGTGACAGCTCTTCAAAAGCCGGGGCTTTCTGGTGGATAGAACGGAACTCGGTAGAGTCGATTGGACCCACTTCATCGATTGGGCGACCCAATACGTCCATGATACGGCCCAAAGTACCTTCACCCACTGGTACAGAGATCGCTGCACCCGTGTTTTTGAATGCGGTACCACGTGCCAAACCGTCAGAAGAGCCCATGGCAATGGTACGGACCACGCCGTCGCCCAATTGCTGTTGCACTTCCAGTGTCAAACCGGCTTCTGCATTGCTGTCTTTTGCATCAATAATCAATGCATCGAATACTTTAGGCATTTGATCGCGTGGAAATTCCACGTCAACCACAGCGCCAATACACTGCACTACTTTACCTGTTACTGCTTGATTTGCCTTTGCCATTTTCTTTTCCTAACTGTATGAGTCAGATCTAATTGAATTCTTTCACGATGCTTTTAACGCACGCGCCTTAGGAGGAGACTGCTGCCGCACCGCCGACGATTTCTGAAATCTCTTTGGTAATCGCTGCCTGACGGGCTTTGTTGTATACCAACTTCAGCTCACCAATCACGCTCTTCGCGTTATCAGAAGCAGACTTCATCGCCACCATACGGGCAGATTGCTCGGACGCCATGTTTTCGGCCACTGCGTTGTAAATCAGTGATTCGATATAACGTGTCATCAACTCATCCACCACTGGTTTTGCTTCAGGCTCATAGATGTAATCCCAATGGCCATTCGGGCTGCCCAATTGCTCACCGGTCAATGGCAACAATTGTTGCATGGTCGGCTCTTGCTTCATGGTGTTGATGAATTTGGTATAGCAGATGTAAAGCTGATCAATTTCACCGGCAATGTACGCATCCAGCATGACCTTGATGGTGCCGATCAGCTTTTCCAGATGCGGAGTATCGCCCAAACCGGTGATATGGGATTTCACCTGCGCGCCGATACGGTTCATAAAGCCGTAGCCTTTGTTACCGATCGCACTGACACTGATGCCTTTGCCTTCAGCTTCCCATGCTTTCATCTGGCTCAGCGACAAACGTAATACGTTGGTATTCAAACCACCGCACAGGCCTTTATCTGAACTGACCACAATCAGGCCGACATTTTTCACCACGTCGCGTTTAATCAAAAACGGATGACGATACTCGGATTGTGCAAAGGAGAGGTGAGCCGCCACGTTACGGATTTTATCCGCGTAGGGGCGGGAAGCACGCATTCTGTCCTGCGCTTTACGCATTTTAGAAGCAGCTACCATCTCCATCGCCTTGGTGATCTTGCGTGTATTTTCTACACTCTTGATCTTGGTTCTAATCTCTTTACTACCTGCCATATTAGGTTCCTAAGTCGAAGTGTCAGAGATTAATAAGCGTTGGTTGCTTTGAAATCTTGAATCGCAGCTTCCAATGCTTTCTCGTTATCACCGCTCAGATCTTTGCTGGACTCGATAGCATCAATGATGTTCTTGTACTTGGAGTTCAGGAAACCATGCAATGCATTTTCAAATGCCAATACCTTGTTGGTTGGCACGTCATCAAAGAAACCTTTGTTCGCTGCAAACAAGCTTACGCCCATGTTTGCCACGTTCAATGGCGCGTATTGTGCCTGTTTCATCAACTCGGTAAACATACGACCGCGGTCCAGCTGTTTACGGGTAGCTTCGTCCAGATCAGAAGCAAACTGCGCAAACGCAGCCAGTTCACGATATTGCGCCAAAGCCAGACGTACACCACCGCCCAGTTTTTTGATGATTTTAGTTTGTGCAGCACCACCCACGCGAGACACAGAAATACCGGCGTTGATCGCAGGACGAACACCCGCGTTAAACAAGTCAGTTTCCAGGAAAATCTGACCATCGGTAATCGAAATCACGTTGGTTGGTACGAATGCAGACACGTCACCGGCTTGAGTTTCAATTACTGGCAATGCAGTCAATGAACCTGTTTTACCTTTAACTTCACCGTTGGTGAATTTCTCAACATACTCTTCGTTCACACGAGCAGCACGCTCCAACAAACGTGAGTGGATGTAGAACACGTCACCTGGGTAAGCTTCGCGGCCTGGTGGGCGGCGCAGCAACAGGGAAATCTGACGGTAAGCAACCGCTTGTTTGGACAAGTCATCGTAAACGATCAATGCATCTTGGCCACGGTCACGGAAGTATTCACCCATAGTACAACCGGCATAAGGCGCCAGGAATTGCAGGGCAGCGGAGTCAGAAGCAGAAGCCGCAACGATAATGGTGTAAGCCATCGCGCCGTGCTCTTCCAGTTTACGTACCACGTTGGCAATGGTTGAAGCCTTTTGGCCAACCGCAACGTAGATACAAGTCATGTTCTGACCTTTTTGGTTGATGATCGCATCAACGGCAACAGCTGTTTTACCAGTCTGACGGTCACCAATGATCAATTCACGTTGGCCACGACCAACTGGAACCATGGAGTCGATAGACTTCAGGCCAGTTTGCACTGGTTGTGACACAGATTTACGTGCAATCACGCCTGGCGCAATTTTTTCAATTTTGTCAGTCAGCTTGGCGTTGACCGGACCTTTGCCATCAATAGGCTGACCCAGCGCGTTCACTACGCGACCAATCAGTTCCGGGCCCACTGGCACTTCCAGAATACGGCCTGTACATTTACAGGTATCGCCTTCTGTAATGTGCTCATAATCACCCAATACCACGGCACCTACGGAGTCACGCTCCAGGTTTAATGCCAAACCGAAAGTGTTGCCTGGAAACTCAATCATCTCGCCGGACATCACGTTAGACAGGCCATGGATACGCACAATGCCGTCTGTTACGGAAATCACGGTACCCTGAGTACGGGCTTCCGCAGAAGTAGAGAAGTTTTCCAAACGGCTCTTAATGAGCTCGCTAATCTCTGATGTAGATAACTGCATTTAATTCTCCTATGCCTTATGCTGTGAGCGTATAGGCTAAATTTTGTAACTGACCTTGGACAGACGCGTCGATAACGGTGTCGCCAACAATAATTTTGATGCCGCCGATGATTTCCGGATCTACGGAAACGCTTGCTTCAATTTTCTTGCCGAACTTGGCTTCCAGACGTTTTACCAAATCTTTAGTTTGCGTTGCCGTGATTTTGGCAGCGGCAATGATTTGTGCGTCCAAGGTGCCTTCATCTTGCGCTTTCAAAGCCTCAAAAGCTTCAGCAATGGCAGGCAATAAGGATAAACGGCCATATTCAACCAAGGTCTTGATCAAATTCTGACCATGCTCGTTAAGATTGTCGCCACAAACCTTGAGAAATGCGGCTTCAACATCAGCGGCATTCAGTTTAGGGTCATCAATCAGGGTTTTCATTTGGTCATTTGCTGCGACTGCCGCGGCCAATGCCAACATTTCAGACCATGTTGCCAATGCCTTTTTTTCTTTGCCGAGCTTGTAAGCAGCAACAGCATAAGGCCTTGCAATGGTTGAGAGTTCAGCCATGTTTTATCCCTTTTACCTTAAAGTTCCGCAGCGAGTTTAGCCAACATTTCGCTGTGTGCTTTAGCGTCAATCTCTTTACGCAGGATTTTTTCAGCACCGGCTACGGCCAATGTGGAAACCTGTGCGCGCAAACCTTCTTTGGCACGGTTCACTTCCTGATCGATTTCAGCTTTGGCACCGGCAATAATGCGATCACCTTCAGCTTTGGCATTACCCTTGGCTTCATCAATGATTTGAGCGGCGCGTTTTTCGGCTTGCCCAATGATCTCAGTTGCCTTTTGTTTGGCCTCGTTCAGTGTGGTTTCAGATTTTTTGGCAGCCACTTCCAGGGCACTTTTGCCTTCCTGGGCAGCAGCCAAACCATCTGCGATCTCCTTTTGGCGCGCTTCGATCGCTGTTAACAGCGGCGGCCAAACGAATTTCACCGTGAACCAGATCAACACTGCAAATGCGATAGCTTGCGCGATGAGTGTGAAATTAATATTCATTTTGGATCCATCATACTGATTGGTTGAAAGGTTTAAGTCACACTTAAACCCTACCGGGCGGTATTTACCGAGTAAAAATTACTTAGCAACAACGCTCAACAATGGGTTTGCAAATGCAAACATCATTGCCAGACCAACACCAATAATGAAAGAAGCGTCGATCAGACCCAACAGAAGGAATACTTTACCTTGCAGGGCTGGGATCATTTCTGGTTGGCGAGCAGCACCTTCCAGGAAACTTGCACACATGATACCAATACCGATACAAGCGCCAGCGGCACCCAAACCAATGATCAAACCGATACCAACGCCTGTGTAGGCTTGAATCAATGCTAATGCTTCCATTTAATACCCTCTCTTATAAAGAATTAAAAACAACTACAAAGTTAAAAACTAGTGTGACTCATGCGCCATGGCCAGGTAGACCACAGTCAGCATCATGAAAATAAACGCTTGCAATGCCACAATCAGGATGTGGAAGATAGACCAGCCAGCTCCCAGAATGGCACCAAACACGGTTCCGCTCAGGCCTGTGGCAGCCCACATACCCAACAGCAAGAAGATGATTTCACCGGCGTACATGTTACCGAACAGACGCAATGAGTGAGAAAGTGGTTTTGAAACGTATTCAATCAGGTTAAACAGGAAGTTGGCAGGCCATACCAGCGGATTGCTGCCGAATGGTGCACAGAACAGTTCGTGGATCCAGCCACCCAGGCCTTTAGCCTTGATGGAGAAGAAAATCATCAGGAACCAGACAGCCAATGCCAGCGCAAAGGTGGTATTGATATCAGAAGTAGGGACGATACGCCATTTTGCGTGTTCGCCACCGAAGAATGACACGATACCAGCCACCCAGTCGACCGGCAGGAAATCCATGGAGTTCATCGCCAGCACCCAAATAAAGACAGTCAGAGCTGTTGGGGCAATAAATGAATGACGGTCGCCGTGGAAAATGTTTTTGACTTGATCATCGACAAAACCAAACACCAACTCAACAAAGGCCTGACGCTTGCTCGGCACGCCAGCGGTTGCACCGCGTGCCACCCACCAGATCAAACCCATGACCAGCAAACCCAGGACAACAGAGGTCAACAAGGTGTCGTAGTGCAACACCCAGAAGCCTTCAGAGGCAGTATTGCCGTTAACGCCCTGAGCATTAAAGCTCAAATGGTGCGCGATATATTCAGAAGGGGTGAGTTCTACGTTTTGTGCGTGTTCAGTTGTCATATCTTCAAACTATTTTTAAATTAACGTGTCTACACATCCACTTGTGATTTTGCCAGTGCTGCGCCAGAAAACAGCGCCGCGGCCGCCAAACCAGCAATCAGTGCAAAGGGCACCAATGCCTGGTACAGCTTGAAAACCACAAACAGGATAATCGCGATGATCAATATTTTTACTGCTTCTGCCTTGAGTAAATTTAGCAACACTGCCGTGGGGTCTGTTTTTGAACGACCTTTTTCTGCAATTCTCGCTGCAAACCATGCACCGATGACCACAGAAAAACCACCCATTAATGCAGATAATGCAGCCGTTAAACCACCAACCGCATAGGCAATCAACGTGACAGCCGCCGTCGCCATGAGCTGCCAGCGCAGCACATTGCTATAGAGCGACATGCCAGCCGCAGTGTTTTGTTGACCACTCATGGGGTTAGACCGCTAAAATTCAAGGCAAAATACTACAAAGACGCGAGATTTTGAATTATTCACTCGCCGAAGTCAAGCACCAAACAGGACTTAACTGTCTGAATGTTTGGGAAAAATCTGCTTTCGGATGGCTTATGTGCGATTTAACTTACGATTTCAGGCGATTATCGGTCAGTTTCGCTATCCAATCGTCCAGTTGATCGAGGTTTGAAAAGCTCAGCTTTAATACACCAGCGCCGCTTGCTTTACTGCTAATCGCAACCTCGGCACCCAATTGCTCGCTGAGTTGATTTTGCAAGGAAGCGACATCGGGATGCACCGCTTGCTTGGCCTTTTTACCTGTGGCGGGCTCAGATTGAATCAGGCGCTCCACTTCGCGCACAGACAAACCATCCTGTACCACTTTATTGGCCAGCAGGATTTGCTGTGCCGGCTCACTGCCAACCAGCGCCCTGGCATGGCCCATATCGATTTGATTATCCAGCAGCATGTCTTGCACCATCGGCGTCAAGGTAAGCAGGCGCAACAAATTAGAGACCGCCACACGTGAGCGGCCAACGGCGGCAGCGGCTTTTTCATGCGTCATATCAAACTCATCAATCAAACGTTTGATACCCATGGCTTCTTCCAACGGATTCAGGTCTTCACGCTGGATGTTTTCAATCAACGCCATTGCCAGCGCAGCTTCGTCAGCAATCTCACGCACTAACACCGGCACTTCTGTCAGGCCGGCTTTTTGCGAAGCGCGCCAACGACGTTCACCTGCAATAATCTCAAACTTGTCTGCTGCAATTTCACGCACCAGAATAGGCTGCATAATGCCTTGTGCCGCGATCGAGTCCGCCAGCGTTTGCAGCGCCTCCTCATTCATGTATGAGCGAGGCTGATATTTACCCGGTTGCAACTGACCAACGGGCAGGGTGCGCAAGGTATCTGACTGGGCAATCGTTTCCGTGTCGCCTGATAACAATGCGTCGAGTCCGCGTCCAAGTCCTTTGGGCTTTACCATGCTGCTACTTCCTTTAATCTGTCTGTAAAAATTGTGATTTTTATTGCTACTGTTTTTGGATGATTTCCTGCGCCAGCTCCAGATAGGCTTGCGCACCTTTGGAAGAGCGATCATACAGCAACACCGGCATACCATAACTTGGCGCCTCGGCCAGCCGCACATTTCTCGGCACAATGGTTTGGTACACTTTTTTGCCGAAATGACTGACCAGTTGCGCCGACACCTGCTGTGCCAGCATATTGCGATTATCAAACATGGTGCGCAACAAGCCCTCTATCTCAAGCACAGGGTTTAAGTGAGCACGCACTTTCTTGACGGTATTGACCAAATCTGACAAGCCCTCAAGCGCATAGTATTCACACTGCATGGGAATCATCACCGAATGAGCGGCGGTTAAGGCATTCACAGTCACCAGGTTCAGCGAAGGCGGGCAGTCTAGCAGGACATAATCGTAGGCATCATCACCCAATTTAAGGATGGCGTTTTTTAAACGCGTTTCGCGGGCCATCTCATTCACCAATTCAACTTCAGCCCCTGCCAGGTCACGGTTAGAGGGAGCAACGTCAAATTTGGCAGCTTCGGCGTGGATCACCACCTCTTGCATGGTTTTATTACCAATCAGCACCTGGTAAATACTGTCTTTCAAGTGCGTCTTGTCAATACCACTCCCCGTACTGGCATTGCCTTGTGGGTCCAAATCAACCAACAATACTTTTTTGCCATGCTCTGCCAAGCTCGCAGAAAGATTGACGCAGGTGGTTGTTTTACCAACACCGCCCTTTTGGTTGGTGATTGCGATTATTTTCATTATGTATTCTCAAACACAATTAAATGCCGTTCTGCCTGCAGGTTTGGCACCTGCAAACGAATGACTTCTTTAGGTAACACCGCAGCCTGTTGCATTTCATCGGTTGGCACTACCCCCTTCATCGCCAACCAACGGCCATGCGGCGCCATCAAATGCGTCGTCAACTGCTTAAACAAAGCAATATCGGAAAAAGCACGCGAGATAACCTGCGTAAAAGGCGAGGGCGGTTGAAAAGCCTCCACCCGACCATGTACCACCTGCGCATTCGATAAGCCCAATTCGGCTTTTACCTGACGCATGAAGATCGCTTTTTTTTGCACCGTATCTATGGTCGTCACCTGCACATCTGGCCGCGTGATCGCAACCACCAAACCAGGCAAACCACCACCACTGCCCACATCCAGCAAATTTCCAGGCTGAATATAAGGCAGCACACTCAAACTATCCAGCAAATGCAAAACCAGCATTTCTTGCGGATCGCGCACCGCGGTCAGGTTATATACCTTGTTCCATTTTTGCAGCAAAGCCAGATAAGCCAGACACTGCGCCTGCTTTTCCGCCGTCACAACAGATTGTAAACCAAGTGCCTCCACCCCGGCGGCTAATTGCGGCAACAAATCACTTATCATGCTGCTGCAATATCGCCCGACTGGCTTTGTTTTTTATGTTTACGCTTCAGATACACCAGCAACAAGGAGATGGTCGCTGGCGTAATACCCTGTATGCGACCTGCCTGCCCAATCGTTTCCGGCTTTTGCGCCAGCAACTTTTGACGCGCCTCATTACTCAGGCCATGCACGTCATTGTAATCGATAGCATCACCCAGTTTAATATTCTCGCTATTTTTCTGACGGGCAATCTCTTCGTTCTGCCTGTCAATATAGCCTTGGTACTTGGCAGCAATTTCAACTTGTTCCAACACATCTTCAGCGAGCACTTCTGGTGCTGGCACCAAATCCAACAGCGATTGATAAGCAATTTCTGGACGACGTAATAATTCGAACAATGAATACTCATGCTCCAGAGGCTTACCAAAAACGGCTACCTGTGTTTCACGTGAAACAATTTTATTTTGGCCTGCAGGTTGACCGTTATCCGGCTGCAAAAATGTACGCTTCAACCTGGCTTGTTCACGTGTAACCGCTTCCTGCTTCTTACAGAATGCTTCCCAACGCACATCATCTACCAAACCGAGCTCGCGACCTTTTTCTGTCAAGCGCATGTCCGCATTATCTTCGCGCAATTGCAAACGGTATTCAGCACGACTAGTAAACATACGGTAAGGCTCATTTACACCGGTGGTAATCAGGTCGTCCACCAACACACCTAAATAGGCTTGCTCACGGGAAGGGCACCAACCCTCTTTGTCTTGTGAAAATAACGCCGCATTTGCACCCGCTAATAAACCCTGGGCTGCCGCCTCCTCATAACCAGTCGTGCCATTGATTTGACCGGCAAAAAACAGGCCGCGAACAGCTTTGGTTTCAAGAGTCGACTTCAAGCCTCGCGGGTCATAATAGTCATATTCAATAGCGTATCCGGGGCGCAAGATATGCGCACCCTCCAAACCACGAATAGATCGCACCAGCGCCAACTGAATATCAAATGGCAAGCTGGTAGAAATGCCGTTTGGATAAATTTCGTGTGTGGTTAGCCCCTCAGGCTCCAGAAACACCTGGTGTGATTCCTTATCCGCAAAACGATGAATCTTATCTTCCACAGAAGGGCAATAGCGTGGCCCCACACCTTCAATCACCCCCGTGTACATCGGAGAACGGTCCAGGCCACTACGGATAATGTCATGTGTCTGTTGGTTGGTGTGCGTAATCCAGCAAGGCAGTTGTTGCGGGTGCTGTGCGGCATTCCCCAGGAAAGAAAACACCGGCACCGGCGTATCACCAGGTTGTTCGGTCATGACACTATAATCAATCGAGCGACCATCAATACGGGGTGGGGTGCCGGTTTTCAGGCGACCGGCCGGGAGGCCAATTTCACGCAAGCGCGCGGCGAGTGAGATGGCTGGCGGATCTCCGGCGCGACCGGCGCTGTAATTTTGCAGGCCAACATGCACCAAACCACCCAAAAACGTACCGGCCGTCAACACAACCGACTTTGCGTAAAAACGCAGGCCAATTTGCGTGACAACACCTGCAGCCCGATCGCCCTCGAGAATAATGTCATCGACCGCCTGCTGGAACAGCCATAAATTAGGCTGATTTTCCAGGCGGTGCCGAATCGCTGCTTTATAAAGGATACGATCTGCCTGCGCGCGCGTGGCACGTACCGCCGGACCCTTGCTTGAGTTCAAGATACGAAACTGTATGCCACCTTCATCCGTCGCAGCTGCCATGGCACCACCAAGCGCATCTACCTCTTTCACCAGGTGGCCCTTGCCGATGCCGCCAATAGAAGGGTTACAGGACATTTGTCCCAATGTTTCAATGTTATGGCTTAACAACAGCGTTTTCTGCCCCATACGGGCAGCCGCCAGCGCAGCCTCGGTACCGGCATGGCCGCCACCCACCACAATGACATCGAATCGATCAGGAAAGTCCATCATAAATAATCTTGAACTGTTTGATTTAAAAAGAATTGTGATTTTAGCGTAAACTAATCAAATGGTCATTTAATTCGCTGCTTTGATACACTTGTTCCATGCTTTAATACAAAGTTATTACGGTTTAATACAAATCAATTACAAGCAGGCCATATTTACTTAACATAAAAAGAATAGAATTTTTTCAAAACAACCAAGGAGCTCTTACCATGAAAATCAAAACAATTATTGCTACATTCGGGGTCTTGTTTTCTGTACACGCCATGGCTGATGTGACTAATGCCGAAAAACTGGTATACAAGTACACCAACATCGCACACTCCGCCAACTCAATGTACGAAGCACCTTCTATTACAGACGGTAAAATTTTCTTTAACCGCAAATTCAAAACACCTAGCGGTAAAGAAGCGGCATGTGCCTCATGCCACACCAATAATCCAGCTAACGTCGGCAAAAACATTGTGACCAACAAAGAGATCCCACCGTTGGCACCACGTGTGAACACCAAACGCTTTACTGACCTTGATAAAGTAGAAGAAGAGTTCACCAAACACTGCAACGACATTCTGGGTGCTGATTGCTCTCCTTCAGAAAAAGCCAACTTTATTGCTTATCTGTTAACAGAAACCAAACCTAGCAAATAATTCAAATGCTGCGGTATGTCTGGGATCCTTTCATCAGGATCTTCCACTGGTCTCTAGTGGCGGCGTTTGGGTATGCTTTTTATACCCACGCCTCCATGTGGGATCGGCTACACCATGCTTACGCGGGCTATGTCGCCGGTACATTAATCGTTGCGCGTATTATCTGGGGCCTTATTGCTACAGGTTACGCCAACTTTCACAGCTTTCCATTAAATCCGGTCTGGGCTGCGAAATACCTGTTTAAGCTACTCAAAGGCACTGCCAGACACTATATTGGCCACAACCCCACTGGCTCAATTGCTATTTATGCCATGCTGGGTTTAGGAATTGTTGCCGTAGGCTCTGGTTGCATTGTGTATAACAGCGGCTGGGGCTTTATTGATGACGATATGGCGCAGGTACTGCATCACTATGCAACCTGGACTTGGCTGGCAGTGGTGGTGGTGCATGTATTGGGTGTGATTTTTGAAAGCTTTATTCATCACGACAACCTGATCTGGGCCATGATCACCGGTTGTAAACGGGTGTGTAGTATTGATGAACGGTTTGATCAACACAATACGCCATTCCCTCGAAAAAAAACCCGCTAATGCGGGTTTTTATTTGCCAATACAAAATCGACTAAAAATCTCACCGAGCAAATCATCTGGGGTGAATTCACCGGTAATCAACCCTAGCGCTTCTTGTGCACAACGCAACTCTTCTGCGACCAATTCAGCCGCATGCATTTGTAACATTGCCAGGTCTAAATGCTGCTCAACTTCTGCAAGTGCTTGCAAATGACGCGCCCTGGCCATAAACACACCTTCACCACCAGGCTGATAACCCACAATCTCTAGCAGCGTTTTTTGCAGGCTGGCAATACCATCACCTGTCTTGGCCGATAAAAACACGTGCTGCTCATTTTCACGTTTTTCAATGCGCGATGTTTCACGTGAAACATCTATCTTGTTATGCACCCAGACTTTTTTCACTTCTGCTGGCAATTTGTGCAAAATAGCCTTTTCCTGATCGCCAATGCCATGTTGGCTATCCACCAACAATAAAGCGACATGTGCAGTTTCAATCGCCTTCCAGGTGCGAGCAATACCCACTTGTTCCACCGTATCTTCCGTATCACGCAAGCCAGCAGTATCAATCACATGTAAGGGTACACCCTCAATCTGGATGACACTTTTAATGGTATCGCGCGTGGTACCAGCTATCGGCGTCACAATCGCCACCTCTTCACCTGACAGGGCGTTCAACAAGCTGGACTTACCTACATTAGGCTGCCCAATGAGTACGACATTGATGCCTTCGCGCAACAAGACGCCTTGCTTGGCTTGGTGAAAGATATGTTGCAAGGCGGCCTGATTCGCCTGTAACTTTTCCAGCACCCGGCCCTGGGTGATGAAATCAATCTCTTCTTCAGGAAAATCCAGGCAAGCTTCAACATACATGCGTAAATCGACCAGTTGTTGTAACAAGGTCTGTATGGCTTGTGAAAACTCGCCCGAGAGAGAACGTACAGCACTGCGTGCAGCTTCTACGGTTGCCGCATTAATCAGGTCAGCAACAGCCTCTGCTTGTGCGAGGTCAAGCTTGTCGTTTAAATAGGCACGTTGGGTAAACTCACCGGCTTGTGCATGACGGGCGCCGCATTCTATGCAACGTGCCAGCAATATTTGCATCAATGCTGTACCGCCATGTGCCTGCAATTCAAGCACATCTTCACCGGTATAAGAGTGTGGATTAGGGAAATAGATAGCGATACCACGGTCAATCAACGTAGTATCGGCTTGCAAAAAAGGCAGGTAAGCCGCATGCCGTGGGGCAGGGCAGTGACCGAGGATTTGTGTGGCGATATCTGCGGCCAACGGCCCAGATACCCGCACCACACCAATACCACCTGCACCAGGCGCCGTTGCAATGGCGGCAACGGTGTCAGTGCTTAAGGCGAGCTGATTATTTGCCATGCCCTTTTTTTGCCACAGCTTCAGCATGAATCATGCGGTTGATCGCCCATTGCTGCCAGATAGACAGAATATTGTTCACCAACCAATACAACACCAGGCCCGCCGGGAAGAAGAAGAAGAAAATACTAAATGCGACTGGCATGATTTTCATTACTTTGGCTTGAATCGGATCCGTTGGCGGCGGATTCAAAAAGGTTTGAATAATCATGGTCGCACCCATGAGCACTGGCAATACAAAGTAGGGGTCAGTCGCTGATAAATCCTGAATCCAGCCAAAGAAAGGCGCATGGCGCAACTCAACTGAACCCAGCAACACCCAATACAGTGAGATGAATACCGGAATCTGTACCAAAATAGGCAAGCAACCACCCATCGGGTTGATTTTCTCGGTACGGTACATTTCCATCATGGCTTGTTGCAACTTTTGCTTGTCATCGCCAAATTTATCTTTGAGAGACTGCATCTTAGGCGCCATTTCACGTAAATGCGCCATATTGCGATAGCCAGAAGCAGACAGTTTAAAGAATGCGGCCTTGATCAGAATGGTCAGTACAATGATGGCAATGCCCCAGTTTTTCACCAGTTCGTGAATATGGGTCAACAACCACATCAGAGGTTTGGCAATCACGGTCAGAATACCGTAATCCACCACATACTCCAGACCAGGCGCAGCAGCTGCCAGGTCATCCTGGGCTTGCGGACCACTGAACAGTTTCGCATCTACCATTTTACTGCTACCGGCCGCAATTTCACCGACAGGCAAAATAGTACCGATAGAGAAATCATGCTCACTCAGCTTGGTAGTGTAGAACTTGCGCTCAGCGGTGGATTGCGGCACCCAGGCGCTGACGAAATAATGTTGTACTAAACCTACCCAGCCATCTTTGGCATTAATCGACACATCCTTCTTGGCCATTTCATCAAATTTGACCTTGTTGTATTTGTCTGCCTCAGTAAAGTAAGCGCCGCCAGTGAACGTCGGCATCATTTTAGAGCCCTGGTTAGACTCATTATCATGAATAATCTGGTAATACACAGAAGGTGAAATCGCTTTATCGCTGTTGTTTTTGATTTCATACTGCACATCGATCAGGTATTGACCACGGTGAAAGCGGTACACCTTATCCACAGCCACACCATTGGTTTCTGGCGCAGTTAAACGCACTTCCAATGTGTCCTGGCCTTCTTGCAGGCTGTAATTAGTCTCAGCCGCCGTAAACGTTACATAATGCGTAGGTAAGCCATCCCCTTTTAAACCGGTTTGTGCCACATACAATTTATCTGCACTGGCATCACTCATGAGCTCATAAGGGCCGGAGTTGTCATCGGCCTTATGCTCCAGCAAGGATAATTGACGCAGATCGCCACCCACCGTATCAATCACCGCCGCATAACGGTCTGTTTTCACAGCAATGCGTGTACCCTGGCTGAGTTTAAAACCATTTTCCTGTGGTTTGTCAGCAGGCGAGGTTTGCATTGCCTCTTGCTGTGCAACTGGCGCAGGTGCGTGTTGCTGCTGCCAAGCGTCCCATAGCAACATAATGGAGAAGGAAAAGATCACGAACAGAATTAAACGGCGAGTATCCATAAGGTTTCGTATTTACAAGTCAGGGAAGGGGATCCACACCACCCGGATGCCACGGATGACAGCGACAAATGCGGCGCAAGGCCAACAGGCTACCATGCCAGGCACCATAGCGTTGCAGCGCCTCAATGGCGTAGTGTGAACAGGTTGGATGAAAACGACACTGACGCCCCAGCCAGGGGCTTAACCCCCACTGGTAACATTTTACTAATGTAATCAGTATCGTTTTCATCAGCGTCATTAGGAAACAGGTGCAGTTTTTTTCAGTCTAGCCAGCAATTGTGACAAATCACGTTGTATGGCCGGAAAATCTTCGTGTTGAAAAGCCTTGCGCACTTGCAGCACCACATCAAAACCACTGGCTACTGGAGAGGTTTGTGCGCGCAATAACTCGCGCAAGACACGCTTCATATAGTTACGCTTAACCGCCAATTTGGCGACTTTTTTCGACACGACCAAACCGTAGCGATGATGGTCTTGCTGGTTAGGCATGATGTTGGCAAACAGCCACTCACCATAAAACCGTTTCCTGAAACTAAAAACGGATGAAAATTCATCCGTTTTTTTTAGCTTGTACAATGTCATGCATTGAGTTTCAAGCAATGCATCGTCAGGGATTACAGACCCAGACGTTTACGACCTTTAGCGCGACGAGCAGCAATCACTGCACGGCCACCTTTGGTTTTCATGCGTACCAGAAAGCCATGGGTACGTGCACGACGGGTTTTGGATGGTTGATAGGTACGTTTCATTATTAAACTCCTGCCAAATTGGCAATTAAACTCTAATCCGGCAACGCTGATTTAACAGTGAATATTTGCCGATTTCAAAAACCCTTAATTAAACAGCAAATCGCGACCTTATGTCAATGATTTTTTTTATTTTTTTATAGGTCGTGGCTGTGGATAACTCAGGTTAAAACGTTTAGAATGTCTGCAACAGGTCAAGGTGACAATCACCATCAAGACCACTTCTTCTGCCACTCTTCCCGGCAATTATAACGAATAAACGCAAACAGCGCCTGAAACACGGAAACAGGCTGACTTTTTGCTGACACTTTTAAAAAGCACTGGAGCAATGGAAAATTTTTGGGCCTATTGTTTGCTCAAGTTCGAAAAAGAACTTTCGGCACAACAATACAATACCTGGATTAAACCCCTGAAAGCACGCGTCAATGGCGAGGCGGTGCAGATTGTCGCGCCTAATAAATTTGTCATGCAGTGGGTAAAAAGCAAGTTTTTCACCCGCATTGCCACCATTGCGACCGAATTATCCCCTAGCGCAGTCGTTGAACTCATCGTAGATACGTCTGAGCAGGCCGCGCCCACACCTAGCGCGGCGCCAATAAAAACTGCGCAATCACCAGTAGAAGCGGTGGTTGCAGCGGCCACACAACAACACACAGCCAGAGTCATTGATAAAAAACCGGTGAGCAACCGCGCCCCAGCCAAACATCTCAAGTCAGAGAAAAGCAGTGGCCTCAATGACAGCTTCCTGTTTGATAACTATGTCACCGGCCGCGCCAACCAGTTAGCACGTGCTGCAGCCATTCAAGTAGCAGGCAATCCTGGCCAGGCATATAACCCCTTGTTTATTTATGGTGGTGTGGGCTTGGGCAAAACTCATTTGTTGCAGGCGATTGGCAATGAGCTGAAAAAAGCCAAGCCAGAAGCCAATATACGCTACCTGCACGCTGAGCGTTATGTGTCTGACGTGGTGAAAGCTTACGAAAACAAAGCCTTTGACGAGTTCAAGCAGCAATATCACTCGCTCGATTTATTATTGATTGATGATATTCAGTTCTTTGCCAAAAAAACCCGCACCCAGGAAGAGTTTTTCTACGCCTTTAACTCTTTAATCGAAGAGAAAAAACAAATCGTCATCACTTGCGATACGTATCCCAAAGAGATCGTAGACATGGATGAGCGCCTGCGTACGCGTTTTAGCTGGGGCCTGACTGTAGCAGTTGAACCGCCGGAACTGGAAATGCGCGTCGCGATTTTGCGCAAAAAAGCTGAAAACCTCAAAATCAACCTGCATGAAGATGTGGCTTTCTTCGTGGCCAAGCAGATTCGCTCCAGCGTGCGTGAGCTTGAAGGCGCACTAAACCGTATTATTGCCATGGCCAATTTCACCGGCCATGCCATTGATGTGCATCTGGCTAAAGATGCCTTACGCGACCTGATTGCTGTGCGTGGACGCCAGATCACCATTGAAAACATCCAGAAAACCGTCGCTGACTACTATAAGATTAAAGTCAGCGACATGTTTAGTAAAAAACGTTCACGGAATGTCGCCAGACCACGTCAGGTCGCGATGTCACTGGCACGTGAACTGACTAATCACAGTTTCCCGGAAATCGGTGAAGCTTTTGGCGGACGTCACCACACCACCGTGATGCATGCCTGTGAAGAAATTGAACAATTACGCTTAAATGACCAAACGTTAGCGCGCGATATTGGTTTGCTGACGCAAGTCATTCGTGATTAGGGAAAAAAATTTTAACAAGATAAGCTGTGGATAAGTTGAGAATGACGTGTGTTTAAATATTGCGTATAGACAGGATAAAATCGGTTTACAATATCAGCCACAAATAATGCATGTTTAAAACGCAATTTATGCACAAGCTAAAATGTTTGTAAGTCTTTGAATTAAATTAATTTTTAGAGTTACCCACAAAAAAGTCGTACATTACTATTAGTCTTATCTTTTATATATTGAAATAAAGTTATTAATCAGGTCAGGCCATGCAAATCAAAATAAACCGTGAGGTACTGCTTAAACCCCTCAATAGTGTCACTGGCATCGTAGAGCGCAGACATACACTGCCTATCCTTTCTAATCTGCTGGTGAACATCAAGCAGCAAGAAATGCATCTGACAGCCACGGATCTGGAAATGCAGATTTCGCTGAGAGTCAATGGCGGGGTAGAAGGTGAATTGAGTACCACGATATCTGCAAAAAAATTGCTGGATATTTGTCGCTCATTGCCAGATAGCTCGTCTATTGAAATGAACAACCAGGACAACCGCATTACGCTCAAGGCGGGCAAGAGCCGTTTTAACTTGCAAACTTTGCCAGCGGCTGATTATCCTTTGATGAGTAAAGCCAGCGGCCAGAACATCAGTTTCAGCCTGGCGCAGTCAGAGCTCAAGCGCCTGTTGAAACAGGTTGAGTTTGCCATGGCCCAGCAAGATATCCGTTATTACCTCAATGGTTTGTTGCTCGAAGTGAATGGCAACCAGTTGCATGTTGTGGGCACTGATGGCCACCGTTTGAGCTATACCAACACCACGCTGGATCAAAGTTTTGAAAAAACGGAAGTCATCTTGCCGCGTAAAACCGTGCTGGAGCTGACCAAGTTACTGGATGAACAATCTGAAGCACCTGTCGTCATTGATTTACTCAATGGCCAGGTCAGTTTTGAGTTTGGTGATATTCAGCTGATTAGCAAAGTGATTGACGGCAAGTTCCCCGATTACAACCGCGTGATCCCAACCGGCCATCAAAATACCTTTATGGTGAACCGCGTGGCGATTTTGAGTGCCTTGCAACGTGCTTCGATTTTGTCTAACGAAAAATACCGCAGTATTCGTATGGTCATCACGCAAGGCCTGCTCAAGCTGATTAGTACTAACACCGAGCAAGAAGAAGCGGAAGAAGAACTGGAAATTGATTACAGCCAGGTAGCGCTGGATATTGGCTTTAATGTCACTTATCTGATTGATGTGCTGAATAACCTGAGTGATGAGCAAATTGAGTTTGCTTTTGCCGACGCCAATAGCAGTTGCCTGATCACAGCTGCCAGCGATAGCAACTATAAATACGTTGTGATGCCAATGCGCATATAATGCCTGCACCCGTGTTTCACGTGAAACACGCTGCAGTGACTTTTAAATCTCAATTAAAGAAACTTTTGTTATGGCACAGCCACAAGAATATAACTCAGACAGTATCAAGATTTTGGAAGGTTTGGACGCCGTACGTAAACGTCCAGGCATGTACATTGGTGACACGTCAGATGGTTCCGGTTTGCACCATATGGTATTCGAAGTGCTCGATAATGCGATTGACGAAGCACTGGCAGGCCACTGTGACGATATTAAAGTGATTATCCATCCGGATAATTCCATCAGTATTTCTGATAACGGTCGTGGCATTCCAACCGATATTAAAGACGACGACAAACACGAGCCTAAACGCTCTGCTGCTGAAATTGTGATGACCGAGTTGCATGCGGGCGGCAAGTTTGACCAGAACTCTTACAAAGTGTCTGGTGGTTTGCACGGTGTGGGTGTGTCTGTGGTGAATGCCTTGTCTGACTGGTTGAGACTGAAAATTTACCGCAAGGGCCAAGTGCATCAGATGGAGTTTCATCGTGGTGTGGCACAAGCGCCATTAGCCATCACCGGTACCACTGAAAAGAAGGGCACAGAAGTCCATTTTCTGGCATCGGTTGAAACATTTACCCTGGTTGAATATCACTTTGAAATTCTGGCCAAGCGTATCCGTGAACTGTCTTTCCTGAACAATGGCGTGAAGATCGAATTGATCGACCAGCGCACAGGTAAGTCTGAAAACTTCGCTTTCAGCGGTGGTATCAAAGGCTTTGTGGAGTACATGAACCGTACTAAAACGGTGCTGCACCCAAAAGTGTTTTATGCCATCAGCGAAAAAGACAATATGACGGTTGAAGTAGCGATGCAATGGAACGACAGCTACTCTGAAACCGTACAGTGTTTTACCAACAACATTCCGCAACGCGATGGCGGTACCCATTTGACGGGTTTGCGTACCGCGATGACGCGCACGCTGAATCAATATATCGAACAAAACGAATTCGCTAAAAAAGCCAAAGTCGAAACCACCGGTGACGATATGCGCGAAGGGATTACCTGTGTGCTGTCAGTCAAAGTGCCAGATCCTAAATTCTCATCACAAACCAAAGACAAACTGGTGTCCAGCGAAGTGCAGCCAGTAGTATCTGAGATTGTGGCGGCCAAACTGGCCGAGTTCCTGGAAGAAAACCCGGTTGATGCCAAAATTGTTTGTGGCAAGATTGTAGAAGCAGCGCGTGCGCGTGAAGCGGCGCGTAAGGCGCGTGAAATCACCCGCCGTAAAGGTGTGATGGATACCATGGGTCTGCCAGGCAAGCTGGCTGATTGCCAGGAAAAAAATCCAGCCTTGAGCGAACTCTACCTGGTCGAGGGTGACTCTGCGGGTGGTTCAGCCAAACAAGGTCGTGACCGTAAATTCCAGGCGATTCTGCCGCTCAAAGGTAAGATCCTCAACGTAGAAAAAGCGCGTTTTGACAAACTGCTAGGCTCACAGGAAATCGCCACGCTGATCACTGCCATGGGCACGGGCATCGGTAAAGATGACTTCAACCTGGAAAAATTGCGCTATCACCGCATCATCATCATGACCGATGCGGACGTGGATGGTGCGCACATTCGTACCCTGCTGCTGACTTTCTTCTATCGTCAAATGCCTGAGCTGGTTGAAAACGGTCATATCTACATTGCGCAACCGCCGTTGTACAAAGTCAAACAAGGCCGCGACGAACGTTACCTCAAGGATGAGCACGAGCTGGATGAATACCTGCTTAACTCAGCCCTGCGTGATGCCGTGCTGGTGACCAAAGACGGTGGCGACATTCTGAAAGATGACGCCCTGACCAGTATCGCCAAACAAATGGTGCTGACAGAAGCGGTGATCCGCCGTATCGCCAACCTTTATGATGAAAGCGTGTTGCGCGCGATTCAGGATTTAGGCGACCTGGATTTGAGCACAGAATCTGCTGCCAATACTGCAGCTGAAAAATTGCGTCCTATCCTGGGTGCGGTTGGTTCAGAAGTCATTGTGGCGCAAGATACTGAAACCAGTGCTTATCGCCTTGAAGTAAACAAATACGTGCACGGTAACCTGCAAAGCTGCGTGATCGATGCCGAGTTCCTGAATAGTGGCGATTTCCGCCAGATCAACCGTACCTCAAACATGGTCAACAACCTGTTAGGTGAGGGCGCATTGATCAAGCGCGGTGAGAAAGAGCAAAAAGTCAGCACCTTCAAACAAGCGCTGGACTGGTTGCTGGGCGAAGCCAAACATAACCTGAATATTCAGCGTTACAAAGGCTTGGGCGAGATGAACCCGGAACAATTATGGGAAACCACCATGGACCCAACCGTACGCCGCCTGCTCAAAGTGCAAATTGAAGATGCTATCGGTGCTGATGAAATCTTCACTACACTGATGGGCGACAATGTGGAACCACGTCGTGCGTTTATCGAAAGCAATGCGCTTAGCGTTAGCTCACTGGATGTCTAAGGAAATTCGTTTTCATCTGAATTAAAAAAGCGCCTGAGGGCGCTTTTTTATTATTCTGCCATTCGTTTGATTTTTAGCGTTGCCGGATGATTCGCTGATATCACTATCGGCGCGCCTGCGCTCAAAATACTTCCCAGGACATACTTAGGGTGGGGAGCAGCCTATTCGTGCGCTAGGCGGCCTTGCTAGCACTTTCTGTTACATCTACGACGGATAAAAGGCAGGCCCTGGCGCTCGACAGGATGAATTACCGCTGAGCCAAGAGGTAATTTATGCGGCCTGCCCGATAAACTGCATGATTAACTGGCAGAGTGTGTGAAAAGCAGGATGCTGGCTGTTACTTAAGTTCAAAGCATTATCTTCCAGTCTTTGTACTTGCACTGGCACGCCAGCGAGCACCAGTTTTGTGGCATAGGTTTCAGCTTCATCCCTGAGCGGGTTGGTGTCACTGTTGATGATCATGGCGGGTACCAGTCCGGCCAGTCGACAGGAATTGACCGGCGACACATACGGATGCAAGGCATTGCTGGCCACCTGCGTATAATCCGCCCACGCCCGGCGACACGGGCTATCTGCTACAGCTGCCAGTGATTTTGACGTTTGCAGTGCATCCAGCATGGGGTTGATCAATATTTGTCCCTGCAGGCTGCATTGATTACGGCAAGTTAATCCGCGGTCGCGAAACAGCATGGCGACGACTGCGGCCAGATTGCCCCCCGCTTGCTCCCCGGCAACAAAGATCCTTTTGGTATCCCCGCCTATTGTTTTCGCGTGCGCACTTACCCACGCCAGCGCTTCGTAGGCGACTTCTATCGTGTCAGGAAACTGCATGGCCGGCGCCAAGGGATAGGCGACACACACCACCACCATGTGCTCAGAGAGCGCATTGGCGATGTCATAAGCGGTTTCAATACTGCCGCAGTTAAACAACCCGCCATGAAAATAAATCAGGACGGGTTGTTTGCGTTTAGCATCGCCTTTGCCAAACACCTGCAAAGTAATTGGTGTTGCACTGGCCGAGTATTCAAAAGTTGTTGTCCACATGGCTTAAAGTGTTGGCACCGCCATGCCTCGCTTAACCGCAGGGCGTTCGCCCACCGTTTTTAACCAGCGTTGCAACGCTGGTTTAGTATCAAACGAGCCATTCAACGCTTCTTTGAAATAGACCCTAGCCGCTTGCACCCAAGGGTAACAGGCAATATCGGCGATTGAATATTCTTCACCAGCCAGATAAGCATTGCTTGTTAACTGCTTTTCCATCACGGTGAGCAATCTCTCCACTTCTTCGGTAAATCGCGCAATGGCTAATGGTGATTTCTCTTGGCTTCTCACTGCGAAAAAACCAAGCTGTCCTAACATTGGCCCCAGCGCGCTGGTTTGCCAGTGCAACCATTCCATAGCGCTATATCGTGCCTGTCCATGAGGTGCCAGAAATTGGCCGCTTTTCTCCGCCAGGTAAGTCAGAATAGCGCCGCTTTCAAAAATCACGACCGGGTCATGATCTGGTTCAGTATCGATAATGGCCGGAATCTTGTTGTTGGGCGAAATCGCGCTGAAATGGGCAGAAAACTGCTCCAGCTTGCCCAGATCAACCGGGCTCACCGCATAGTCGAGTCCTAACTCCTCCAGCAGGATGGAGATTTTTCGACCATTCGGTGTTGCCCATGTATATAAGTTGATCATTTATTTACTCTCTAAAATTAACGCAAGCCACCGCCTACCAACAATTGCTCGCCAGTCAGCCAGTAGGAGTCTTCAGAGGCTAAAAAGGCTGCCACTGATGCAATATCATTCGGCTGGCCTGTGCGCCCCAATGGTGTTTGTGCCACATAGCCGCTCTCCATCTCTGAGCCAATCACACCAGCGGTTTGGGTGCCTTCTGTTGCTACCAGGCCAGGGTTCAAGGCATTGACGCGAATCTTGCGTGGGCCCAGTTCTTTAGATAATGAGCCAGTAATCGCATCCACTGCGCCTTTGGTGGCGGTGTATACGGCAGCACCTGGAGGCGTTAAGCGGCTGACTACTGAGCCGATGTTGATAATGCTGCCGCCCTCAGGTAAGTATTTGACCGCGGCTTGCGTGGTGAGCAACAAGCCCAGCACGTTGATGTTGAATTGTTTGTGGAAATGTTCAGGGGTGATCTCTTCAATGGTGGCAAATTCGTAGATACCGGAGTTGTTGACCAAAATATCCAGTTTGCCAAAGTTGGTTATGGCTGCTTCAATAATGGCTTGCGCCTCGGCCGCCTCGCTCACACTGCCACCCACGGCAACTGCCTTGCCACCGGCCTGGGTAATCTCGGCCACTACTTTATCTGCACCAGCTTTGCTGGATAAATAATTAACGACCACTGCCGCGCCATCCCGTGCAAAACGTTTGGCAATTTCTGCGCCTATGCCTTTGGATGCACCAGTGACCACGGCCACTTTACCTTCAAGTTTCTTGCTCATAAAAATCTCCTAAATAAAAAGTAATGAAGTTGTTTAAATCTGGTGACCACTATAAATAAATAAAAATCACAGATAAATAAGCTAAATATGCAATCACTGTGCTAGTTTATTGGACAATCAAGATCAACAAGGAAGTGTATGGACCGCTTTGACACTATGTTGGCGTTCACGCGAGTGGTAGAACTCGAGAGCTTCACTAAAGCTGCGCTGTCGCTTAATCTGCCCAAGACCACGGTCTCGGCGCAGGTGCTGGCGCTGGAGAAACGCCTGCGCGTCAAACTGCTGCACCGCACCACCCGGCGTATCAGCGTCACCACTGATGGCGCAGCGTATTACGAGCGCGCGATCCGGCTACTAAACGAACTCGAAGAAACCGAGGCCTCGCTTAACCAGGCCACGGTCAGTGCAAAAGGGCGGTTACGGGTAGATGTACCGACACCGCTTGGGCGGCTGGTGATTATTCCGTCGCTGCCGGATTTTTTTAAACGTTATCCGGAAATACAACTGGAGATCGGCTGTGATGACAGGCCGATTGATTTGCTGGAAGAGGGCGTTGATTGTGTGATCCGCATCGGTAATCTACTTGATTCCAGCCTGGTCGCCCGCCGGGTAGGCACCATGCAGTTTTTGCTGGTCGCCTCGCCAGAGTATTTAAAAACCTACGGCACACCACAAACCCCGGACGACTTACAACGCCACCAGGCTGTGCATTTTTTTTCATCCAAAACTGGCAAAGTGCGCAACTTCATCCTTCAGCAAAATGGCGTAGAGCAAGAAATCCCTACCATACGCAAACTGGCCATTAATAACGGTGATGCCATTGTGGCCGCCGCTTTGGCGGGCATAGGCATCTGTCAATTGCCTACGTTTATGGTGCAAGGCTATTTAAGTGATGGTAAGTTAGAAAAGGTATTGAAGGATTACCCGGCCGGCAGCTTGCCTATAAATGCGCTGTACCCACAAAACCGACACCTTTCCTCCAAGGTGAGGGTCTTTATTGAGTGGGTGGCCGAGTTATTTTCTGAATGTAGCTTGCTACAGAATATACGCTAAATCAAGGCGCTGCCTGCGCCTCATTTTTTTCGGCACTCGTGCTTTCCATTTCCAGCAGGGTTTTCAGATCCTGGCGACCTTGTTCCATCACACTGGATAAGGCTTTTCTGTCATGCCTGATTTTAAGTGTGGCTTCCAGTTGTTCCTGGTCGTGTTTTTCAAATTGCTTGATGATTCTGGCCGCTGCGCTGGCAGTTTCGCCAATGGCGACCAGCGATTGTTTAGCCGCTTCTAACGAAGAGTAAAACGTTTCCCGAATCGGATGTAAATCCAGCTCACGTAAATCAAACGCGTCCGTTCTGCTTCTGGCCCTGGCCACAATCGTTACCTGCGGCCAGCGCTCTGTAACTAGCCTCGCCATCTCCAACGCCGCATGGGAGTCATTAACCGCAATCACCAGTAGTTTTGCCTCGGCAATGCCTGCTTCTTCCAGTAAGTCCAGTCTGGAGGCATCGCCGTAATAACAACGCCAGCCAAATTGGCGCGTTAAATCAACCTGGTTAGGGTCGTTATCAATCAGGGTAGGGGTGATGCCTTTGGCCATGAGTACGCGGCCGACGATTTGCCCAAAGCGACCAAAACCGGCAATGATGACGGCGTTATTTTCCGGGATGGCGTCTTTGGGGCGTTCGCTGCATTGCAGGCCGACAAACGCGTCATACAGCAACAGCAGTATCGGCGTGGTCAGCATGGAGACGGCGACCATGGCATTGAGGATATTGTAGGTGTCGCGTGAAATGGAGTCTTGCGCGAGCGCCAGGCCAAAAATCACAAAGGCGAATTCACCGATTTGCGACAATGACGCGCCGAACAGCAACTTGTCACGCAGCGGGTATTTAAACAGCCAGCCCAGGCCCACCAGCACCAATAATTTAGTGAGTACAATGAGTAAGGCACCGCCAAAAATCAGCAATGGCTGGTTGGTAACCAGTGCTAAATCGACCGTCATGCCCACAGCAATAAAAAACAGGCCGAGCAGCAAGCCTTTTACTGGCTCAATATCCAGCCTCAGTTCATAGCGGTATTCCGAGTCGGCCAGTAACACACCAGCCAGAAAAGTGCCCAGCGCCATCGACAAGCCTACTGACTCCATGGCGAGCGAAATACCAATCACCAGCAATAGTGAAAAAGCGACAAAAATCTCGCGCACACCGGTTTGCGCAATCACGCGCATGATAGGGCGCAACACCGTCCGGCTGGCCAGAATAATGGCGGCAATCACGGCAATCGCCTTAGCCACAGCCAACAGGTCAACGCTCGCGCCTGTATGATTGGGGGCGATAAACGCCAGCAGCATAAACAGCGGAATCACCGATAAATCCTGAAACAGCAAAGTGGCAAACGCGGCTTGGCCGCCAGTTGTGTGTAACTGTTTTTTCTCAATCAGCGCGGTCAGCCCAATGGCGGTCGAAGACATGGCGACGCCCATGCCGATAATCAGTGCCTCAGGCCAGCTAAAATGCAGGCTATGCGCAATCACCGTCACCAGGCCTATGGTCAGCGTCACTTGCAAGCCGCCCAGCCCAAACAGCAGCTTGCGTAACTCCCATACTTTTTGCGATTCCAGTTCCAGGCCAATCAGAAACAACATCAGCACCACGCCAAACTCGGCAAAATGCAGCACATGTTCAGGGTCGGCAATCAGTTTTAAGGCATAAGGCCCAATCAGAATGCCCGCAATCAAATATCCCAGTACCGAGCCCAAGCCCAGCCGCTTGAATACGGGTACTAAAATAATGGCGGCAGACAGGTAGATCGCTGCCTGGACGAGAAAGCTGGAGGTATTCATTGGTGCCTTTATGCATGCGTGATTTTCAGGCGAAATTATCACACTCGCCGGTGAGATGGAAGGTATGCGTATTGCCTGATTTAGCAGCCAAGCATGACAGATTCGCGTACGATAGTCATCAAGATGGAAAAACAAGAACCTACGCGCGAAGAAGTAAACAGCCTGGCGGGAGTCACCCTGTTAGAGTTTGGCGCCAGCTGGTGCGGCTATTGCCAGGCAGCACAAGCCACCATCACCGCTGAAATGGCCCAATTCCCAACAATTCGCCATCTTAAAATTGAAGACGGCAAAGGCCGCAGGCTGGGCCGGTCGTTCCACGTGAAACTATGGCCCACATTGATTTTTATGCAAGACGGCGTCGAGATTCAGCGCCTGGTCAGGCAAATTGACGCCGCAGAATTAAGAGCCGCCTTAAGCAGCGTGTCATTGCCTCGTGATTTCAGCGGCGATGGCATCTAGCTAAAGCGTTTGATAATCACACTGGCATTCACGCCGCCAAAGCCAAAGCCATTACTAATCGCATAATCAATCGGCAGTTTTTGTGGCCTGGTTTTTACAAAGTTGAGCCCTTCGGCCTGTGCATCCGTGTCAGTCAGGTTTAAGGTGAATGGCGAAATCTGGTCCCTGACGGCCAATGCGGTAAAAATCGCTTCAATGCCACCGGCTGCCCCTAGCAAATGCCCGGTAGACGATTTAGTTGATGCAATCGCTACCGAGTTGTCAGCGCCAAACACAGATTTAATCGCCGCAATCTCGCAAGCATCACCCACTGGTGTAGAAGTCGCATGTGCATTCAGGTGTTGTATATCCGCAGGCGAAATATCGGCCATCGCAATCGCCGCTTCCATTGCACGTTTGGCGCCATCACCATCTTCTGGCCCGGCGGTGATATGGTAAGCATCGGCAGAGGTACCATAACCGACAACCTCTGCAATCGGCGTCGCGCCTCTTGCCAGCGCATGGCTCAGCTTTTCAATCACCAACACCCCCGCGCCTTCGCCCATGACAAAGCCATCACGCTGGCTATCAAACGGGCGCGAGGCTTGTTCCGGGTGCTCATTAAAACCAGCCGATAACGCTTTGGCCGCCGCAAAGCCACCCAAACTCACCAAGTCCACGCAAGCTTCAGCGCCGCCACAAATGGCGATATCCGCCTCATTCGCCCGTATCATGCGCGCCGCATCACCAATCGCCTGCACACCCGCAGCGCAAGCAGTCACCGGCGCACCCAATGGGCCTTTAAAGCCGTGGCGGATAGAAATATGCCCAGCAGCCAGATTGACTAAAAACGACGGCACAGTAAAAGGCGATAAACGTGAAACACCTTTGTTATCCGTGGTGCGCACCGCATTGGCAATCGCCGGAAAGCCGCCAATCCCAGAAGCAATCACCGTTGCCGTTCTGGCCTTGGCGCGTTCACTACTCGGAAACCACTTCGCCTGCTTGATCGCTTCTTCAGCCGCCACCAAGGAAAACTGGATAAACCTATCCATCTTTTTGATTTCCTTGGCCGCAATCACACCCTCGGCATCAAACCCGCCAGCAGCATCTTCAGCCTTATCCGGCACGATGCCAGCGATTTTGGTATTCAGGTAATCAGCGATACTTGCCGGTAGTTTTTTAATACCGGATTGCCCGGCCAGCAAGCGTTGCCAGACAAGCTCGACACCACAACCCAAAGGAGAAACCATGCCCATACCGGTAATGACAATTCTTTCCATATCTTCCTCAAGCGTAACTATTTATACTGTCACTTTCGTAACTGAAGTCACTATAGTACAGTAACTTTCAATATAAAAGTAACTTCAATCACATACATGGATCACCAATGAAAAACAAAAGCCTGGGCGATATGCCATGCCCAATTGCCAGAAGCCTGGAACACGTGGGGGAGTGGTGGAATATATTAATTCTGCGCGAAGCCATGCTGGGCGTCACCAGGTTTGATGATTTTCAAACCAGTCTGGGCATCGCTACAAGCACACTCACCAAACGTCTAAATGCGCTGGTCGAATCAGGCTTGCTCGAAAGAAATATGTATTGTGAAAAACCGCCTAGGTATGAATACGTGATTAGCCAAAAAGGGCTGGATTTCAGGCCGGTATTGCTGACTATTATGGCGTGGGGTAACAAATATTATGCTGAAGAAGGGCCTAATGTGCTATTGATAGATACTGAGACAGGGAAGCCTGTTGAATTAGGCTTGGTGGATAAAAATACGCAGCTGGAAATTACGGCTGAGCAACATAAAACCGTAAGAAATACAGACGTATAAAATTAATGCTAAATGAAAGCATGCTTCCAAATAAGCCCCACCAAGGGGTTTTATTTTTGTTAGGATGTTAAAAAAACTAACTCAGGGGGGGATGTGGTGGCTCAGAAATTGTCCGAACGCGACATCTGCACTAAGTTTATTACGCCAGCAATTCAAAGTGCAGGCTGGGATATTCAAACGCAAGTACGTGAAGAAGTCAGCTTTACTAATGGTCGCATTATCGTTCGCGGCAAATTGCACACTCGAGGCGAGCGCAAGCGTGCAGACTATATCCTTTACTACAAAAGCAATATTCCCATTGCAATTATCGAAGCAAAAGACAATTCATACAGTGTTGGCGCTGGCATGCAACAAGCGCTTAATTATGCTGAGATTTTAGAAATTCCATTTGTATTTAGTAGTAATGGTGATGCTTTTTTGATGCACGATCGAACAGGAAATGGTCATGCAGTAGAGCTGGAGCTCACTTTAGATAACTTCCCTAATCCTGAAGACTTGTGGCAACGCTATTGCGATTGGAAAGGCATTGTCACGGAAAAGGCTAAAGCCACGGTTGAAATGCCTTATTACGATGATGGAACTGGTCGAGCACCTCGCTACTATCAAGCTAATGCAATCAATAAAACAATTGAAGCCGTTGCAAAAGGTCAGCAACGCGTTTTGTTGGTCATGGCCACTGGTACAGGTAAAACTTACACTGCCTTTCAGATTATTTGGCGCCTTTGGAAATCTGGTGCCAAAAAGCGTATTTTGTTTTTAGCAGACCGTAACATCCTGGTCGATCAAACTAAAAATAATGACTTCAAGCCTTTTGGTCCAGCAATGACCAAAATTAGTAAACGGCAAATTGATAAATCCTATGAGATTTATCTTTCGCTTTATCAAGCTGTGACCGGTAACGAAGAAGATAAAAATATCTATAAACAATTCAGCACAGACTTCTTTGATTTAATTGTGATAGATGAGTGTCATCGAGGCAGCGCAGCCGAAGATTCAGCATGGCGTGATGTATTGGCATATTTCAGCAATGCTACGCATATTGGTCTCACTGCAACGCCCAAAGAAACCAAAGAGGTTTCGAGCATTACTTATTTTGGTGATCCAGTGTATAGCTACACACTGAAGCAAGGTATAGAAGATGGCTTTTTGGCACCTTATAAAGTCGTTCGGATTGATATTGACAAAGACCTGCAAGGCTGGCGACCAACAGCAGGTCAGGTTGATAAACATGGTCAACTTATTGAGGATCGTATTTTTAACCAATCTGATATGGATAGGACCTTGGTGTTAGAGAAGCGTACTCAACTGGTGGCGCAAAAAATCACCGAATTTTTACGAGAAACCGACCCATATGCCAAAACTATTGTGTTTTGCGATGATATTGATCACGCTGAGCGTATGCGTCAGGCATTGGTGAATTTGAATCCAGACCGTGTTAAAGAAAACCGCAAATACGTCATGCGTATTACTGGCGATGAAAACGAAGGCAAGGCCGAGCTGGATAACTTTATCAATCCAGAAGAACGTTATCCGGTTATTGCAACGACTTCCAAGCTAATGACCACCGGAGTGGACGCTCAAACGTGTAAATTAGTCGTGCTTGATCAGCACATCAAATCCATGACTGAGTTTAAGCAGATCATTGGTCGGGGCACGCGCATCAATGAGGATTACGGTAAGTTTTGGTTCACGATCATGGACTTCAAAAAGGCCACCGAGCTTTTTGCTGATAAAAAATTTGATGGTGAACCTGTAGTCATTTTTGAGCCTAAAGATGGTCAATTACCAGTACCGCCCGACGAAATTGAAGACCCGAGTTCGCCATTACCTAATCCTGAAAAGCCTGACATTACTGGTGGTGGCGAGGAGCCAAAGGGTAGGGTTCGGTATGTTGTTGATAATGTAGCTGTACATGTGGTCGCGCAACGAGTGCAATACTACGGCACTGAAGGAAAATTGATAACCGAGTCTATTCGCGATTACACTAAGTCCAAAGTACAAAAAGATTATCAAAGCTTAGATCAATTTCTAAAGACCTGGACGAGTGCAGATCGCAAAGCCGCATTGATTCAAGAGTTTGAATCGCACGGTATTTTACTGGATGCATTGGCCGAAGAAGTCGGCAAAGATTTTGACCCATTTGATCTGGTTTGCCACGTGGCCTTTGACCAACCACCGCTCACCCGCAAAGAACGCGCCGAACAGGTCAAAAAGCGTAATTATTTCGCTAAATACGGTGCGCAAGCCAGACAAATATTAGTAGCCTTGCTGGATAAATACGCCGATACTGGCGTCGAAAATATTGAAGATATTAAAATCCTCACCCTGGACCCATTCAAAACCATGGGCAGCGCCCCCGAACTGATTTCAGCCTTTGGCGGCAAGCAAGGCTATCTCAATGCCTTAAAAGAACTTGAGCAACAACTCTACGCGTAAAGTAATACATCATGAGCATTTCTAGCACTATCAAATCCATACAGGACATTATGCGCAAAGACGTTGGCGTTGATGGTGACGCGCAGCGTTTAGGCCAATTGGTCTGGATGCTGTTTTTAAAGATATTTGATGACCGCGAACTCACTTGGGAGGTTCTAAATGATGATTATCAATCACCATTACCTGAGAAATTCCGTTGGCGTAACTGGGCAGCCAATCCCGAAGGCATAACAGGCGATGCGTTGAAACAGTTTGTCGATAACGAGCTATTCCCCGCTTTGCAAAATCTCACAGCCAAAGGCAACGATCAGCGTGCTTATGTGATGCGGTCAGTGTTTGAAGATGCCTACAACTATATGAAATCTGGGCAACTCTTGCGCCAAGTGATTAATAAAATTCAGGAGGGCGTGGATTTTAACAAGGCAAAAGAGCGCCATTTGTTTGGTGATATGTACGAACAACTCCTGCGCGATTTGCAGGCTGCGGGTAATGCTGGAGAATTTTACACACCACGTGCAGTCACTGAGTTTATGGTGGGCATGGTTCATCCTCGCTTGGGTGAAAAAATCATGGACCCCGCCTGTGGTACGGGTGGGTTTTTAAGCTGCAGCATTGAGCATGTTCGCAGGCAAGATGTAAAAACCGTGGATGATGAAGCCAAGCTGCAAGCCAGCATTCATGGCATTGAAAAAAAGCCATTACCTCATATTGTTATGTACCACCAATATGATCCTGCATGGCATTGATGTGCCCAGCAATATTCGTCATGACAACACGCTGTCACGCCCACTCATTAGCTGGGAGCCAAAAGACCGTGTGGATGTGGTGATTACCAACCCGCCGTTTGGTGGAATGGAAGAAGACGGCATCGAAACCAACTTCCCCGCCACGTTTAGAACCCGTGAAACAGCCGATTTGTTTTTAGTGCTGATTATGCAACTGCTCAAAACCGGTGGCCGTGCCGCACTGGTGTTGCCCGATGGCTTTTTGTTTGGTGAAGGCATTAAAACCCGCATCAAAGAAAAACTGCTGCAAGACTGCAACCTGCACACTATCGTGCGCCTGCCCAACAGCGTGTTTGCGCCTTACACCAGCATTAAAACCAACCTGCTGTTTTTTACCAAAGGTACTCCCACACAACACATCTGGTTTTATGAGCAACCGTTGCCCGCTGGCGTAAAAGCCTACAACAAAACCAAACCCATGAAGGTAGAAGAGTTTGAAACCCTCGCTAACTGGTGGGGCAGTGAGAGTAACGGCTTTAGCGCTAGACAAGAAAACGAACAAGCCTGGAAAGTCAGCCTTGCTGATATACAAGCCCGCAATTACAACCTCGATTGCAAAAACCCACATGTGGGCGAGCAAATCACACACGAACCAGAAGTGCTGTTAGCGCAATACCACACCATGCAACAAGATATTTCTAGCCTGCGTGACCAGCTTAAGAGCATCTTGGGCGAAGCCCTAGCCTCCAGCACACAGGGCAATTAAGCATGACCAATATTGCAAACCTGCTCACTGAGCATATCGATATTTGGACAGCAGCAGAGTCTGAGAAAAAGTCAGGCCGTGGCAGAGCCAGTGGCAATGCAGGCAATGTGTATGGTGTAAAAAAACTACGTGAGTTGATTTTAGAGTTAGCCGTGCGTGGCAAATTGGTGCCACAAGACCCGAATGACGAGCCCGCCATCGAACTGCTTAAACGCATCCAAGCTGAAAAAGCCAAATTGATTGCGGAAGGCAAACTTAAAAAAGAAAAGCCACTTACGCCGATTGGTGAGGAAGAAAAGCCTTTTGAATTGCCGAATGGGTGGGGTTGGTCTAAGTTGGGTCAGATTGGGCTGATTGGTTCAAGTAGTCGTATACATCAAAAGGATTGGACTCACTCAGGCGTTCCATTTTATAGAGCAAGGGAAATAGTCAAACTAGCAGAAAATGGCTACGTCGATAACGAATTATTTATAACTGAAGACCTATTTGAAACATTAAAAAATACCTCAGTAGTTCCAGAAGAAAACGATGTAATGATTACAGGTGTTGGAACTATTGGCGTGCCGTATGTTGTTCAATCTCATGATAGATTTTATTTCAAAGATGCCAGTGTTCTGATATTCAAAAATTTCTTTAACCTTTATACGGGCTATCTAAATTATTTCTTGTTATCAACAATCTGGAACAATAAGATACATTCAGAAAGTATGGGTACGACAGTCCATACTTTGACTATTGAAAGAGCAAAGGAAGTAATCGTTCCAATACCACCAATCGCAGAACAACACCGCATAGTCGCCAAAGTCGATGAACTCATGGCACTATGCGACCAGTTAGAGCAACAACACAGCAACGCACAAGAAGCGCATGAAACCTTGGTAAGCCAACTGCTCGCCACGCTCACCCAAAGCCAAAACGCCGCAGAATTTAACGCCAACTGGCAACGCATCTACGCGCATTTTGATGTGCTCTTTACCACCGAAGCCAGCATAGACGCCCTCAAAAAAACCCTGCTACAACTCGCCGTCATGGGCAAACTCGTCCCGCAAGACCCCTTTGATGAACCCGCCAGCGAACTACTCAAACGCATACACGCCGAAAAAGCCAAGCTGTCTGCAGAAGGCAAACTCAAAAAAGAAAAACCGCTATCTCCAATAGGGGATGATGAGAAGCCATTTGAACTAGCGAAGGGGTGGCATTGGTTACGTTTAGGGGAGTTATTTACGTTTGAATATGGTGATAACCTGCCTGAACCTAAAAGAACAAATACAGGTGAATATCCTGTTTATGGCTCAAACGGTATTGTTGGAACTCATAACGAATGCTTTGTGAACTCAAAATGTATTGTTATTGGAAGAAAGGGCTCGGCTGGAGCACTAAATTTATCTTTGTCTGAGGGATGTTGCGTTACTGATGTTGCTTATTACTGCATTCCTCATAGAGAGCTTGATCTAATCTTCTCGTTTAAACTTTTTCATACGCTTGGTTTGGATGTTTTGGGTAAAGGTATTAAACCTGGTTTGAATAGAAATGAGGCTTATGAATTGCTAATAGCCATCCCGCCTATCACCGAACAACACCGCATCGTCGCCAAAGTTGATGCACTCATGGCGCTATGCGACCAACTCAAAACCAGCATTCAACAAGCCAACCAGCAACAACAAGCCATTGCCGATGCTTTGGTGGCGCAGGCGCTTAAACCAGCCTCAGCCGAAATTATCGATTTAGCGGCATATCGGGCAGCAATTACCTGCAATATCATCAAGCATATGCAACACAATCAGGCGTTTGGCCGTACATTTGCCATGAAGTTGTTGTATCTCTCTCAGCAGCATATTGGGTTTGAAACGCATCTAACATTTGAACGAGAGGCAGCAGGCCCATTTGATAAATGGATATACGATTTTGAGCGCGATGGAGTTGCCGCTGGCTGGTTTGGGCTGATAGAAAAACAATTATCTAGTGGCTATACCAAAATTGAGTATCAGGTTAAATCAGCCATAGATGAGCCTTTGGCCTTAATGAATGGTGTTGGCAACAATCAACAGCGTAAAGAGCTTGAACGTTTATTCACTCTGTTTGCAGATAAAAAAACAGAAGAAGCGGAAATTGCCGCGACCTTGTTTGCTGTATGGAATGATTTTTTGCTAAATGGGATATCACCGACAGATGAGCAAATTATTCAGGAAGTCCGCGAAAACTGGCATCCATCTAAAGAACGGTTTTCAGTGGAGCGACTAACGAAGTGGCTAAATTGGTTACAAGACAATAATATTGTTCCAGTAGGTAAAGGTAGTAAAACAATTTATCAAGTAAAGTTGATTCATTAACCCATTATGGAAAACTCTAAAAGTTTGCCGCAACAATTCTCGCTGTTTGAAACTCAGAATATTCAGCAAGCAGTAGAAGAGGTTGTTTCTTCTGACTCGCCTTTTAGTAACTACATCGTTTATGTAGATGAGAGTGGTGATCATGGCTTGCAAACGATTGATCCTAACTATCCTGTTTTTGTTCTGGCTTTTTGTATATTCCATAAGCGTTATTACAGTGAGCAAGTAGTTCCCGCGCTCGAGAAGTTTAAGTTCAACCACTTTGGTCACGACCATGTGGTTCTACATGAAAATGAAATTAGGAAAGAAAAGGGATTTTTCAACTTTTTTAGGAATAGAGAGCACAAGTCAGCATTTCTGAATGAGCTAACTTCGATTATTGAACGAAGTAATTTTATTCTCGTTAGCTGTGTCATTGATAAAGAAGCATTGAAAACTAAGAGCGGGGATACCTCAAATCCATATCATTTGGCTTTAGGCTTTTGTTTGGAAACTCTCTTCGAATTTTTGAAAGAAAAGAAACAAGATCAAAAACTCACTCACGTTGTTGTGGAGTGTCGAGGCGATAAAGAAGACAACGAGTTAGAGCTGGAATTTAGACGGATATGCGATGGTGAGAATCAGCTCGGAACGACTTTGCCATTCAATATCGTTTTTGCTAAGAAGCAGGTAAATTCAAGTGGCTTGCAACTGGCGGATTTAGTGGCAAGGCCTATTGGATTAAGTGTCATTAGGCCAGACCAACAAAACAGAGCTTATGATATTTTGAGGCGAAAGTTTTATTGTGAGGGCGGTAGAGATAAAGTCGGAGAGCAATACGAAAATTGGGGTTTAAAGATTTATCCTCCCCAAGAAAGCGAAAAGCCCCGATGATCTCACCGAGGCATTAGCGCCGACCGGGCACTCCCAGTCCATTTATAGGGCGAATGATAAGTTAGTGGTTACTCAGCTGTCAATAAAATTTACAAAACTGTAACTAGTTGTATGTATTTGTGACACCTAACTGCTCGAATAAATCCCTAATATTTATCTCGACTGGCAAGCCAATACCAATTTTCAACTACCGAGAATTGCTCGGTAGTTCGGTCATGAAAAAGCTGCTTTCAAAGCCAATACACCTTTCTCCAATTCTGTAGTCGTTAAGCTACCAAACCCCAGTCTAATCGCATGCACGCTTTGCGGCGATTCTGAAAACAAAGTACCAGGCAAAATGCGTACTTTATGTTTTAACGCTTGTTCAGCTACTCTCTCAACGGCATAACCTTCTTTCAAACGTAACCAGATCGCCAGCCCACCATCTGGGGCGTCGAAGGTGACGTATTCTTTGAGTTCTTTTTTAATCAGCGCAATCAGCAGGTTTCTGCGTTCGTTATACACCTTAAATGTCCGGCGGATATGGCGTTTGATTTCGCCGGAATCCATGAGCTCGGCCACTGCCAGCTCTGTGATTGAGTTTCCTTGTCGATCTATCAACATCACTTCTTTGGCACAACGATCTATCAGGCTTGGTGTTGCCACCAAATAACCTACTCGCAAACCGGGAGCGAGTACTTTAGAGAGTGAGCCGACGTACATGACGCGGCCGCCGTGGTTGGTACTCGCTAGCGGAAATACCGGGTGATGCGAGAAGTGAAATTCGTGATCGTAGTCGTCTTCCACAATGGTGAAGTCATATTGCTCGGCCAGCATTAGCAGTTTTAAGCGTCGTTCGGCAGTCATGATGACGGTGGTGGGAAACTGGTGGTGCGGGGTGACATAAATGGCGCGGATGGGGTGTTGTTTACACAGTTTCTCCAGGGCGACTACATCAATACCGTGTTTATCTTGCTTCACGGTGAGGATATTGGCGCCGCAAGACCTGAACGCTTCTTTGGCTGCCGGGTAACTTAGTTGTTCCACCACAATATTGTCACCCGGCCGGGTGAGGACGCGTGCGGCGAGGAAAATACCCATCTGGCTGCCGCGTGCGATACAGATCTGGTCGATATCGACACTCAAGCCTCTTTCCATATTGAGCATGGTGGCGATGGATTGGCGTAATGCCAGCGTACCGCGCGGGTCGCCGTAGCCCAGGTTGTTGCCTTTGCTGGAGCCGATGAGAGCATGGCGAAAAGCGCGTGACAGAATATTAAACGGGATCAGGCGTGAATCCGGGATGCCGTCATTGAAGTCAATCACGCCTTCCATCGGTGATTGGTAGCATAGCAGTGGGTGTGTGGTGGCTGCTACCACGTTGGCGGGTTGTTGGCTGGTTTTGGCGGTTTGCGGTTGCGCGTTGAAGTTGGGCAGGTTGGCCGACACAAACGAGCCTCGGCGTTGCTCGGTGACCAGCCAGCCTTGTGCGATCAGTTCGTCATAGGCCAGGATCACCGTTTTGCGGTTCACATTGAGCTTTTCTGCCAGTTCGCGCGTGCCTGGCATGGCGGTGGAGGGTGCGAGCCTGCCTTTCTGGATTTCTTCCATGATTTGCTGGGCGATTTGCAGGTAGACCGGCAAACCGGAGGTCTCGGTGATTGTTAGTTTAAGGCTCCACGAACGTAGCATTTTTCATCTCTCCATTACTCACAGCACAGCCTCAATATCGGGAAAAAATCCCTTTCCTTGGGCGTCAATCTGGATTACTCAAGTATCACTATATCTCACAACTCACTGGACCAGCAAAGTTCTTGAAACTGGAGGATTGTGGATTTGTAACACTCTGTTACATTTTTGAAACATTCTATTAAAGGAAAGATTCATGTCACCTACCTCTGATATTCGATTGGCATTAGATACCCAACTGACAGACTGGCGTCAGCATGCGTTGAACCTTGAAAAGCAGGTGAATCAAGTGATCGTGGGGCAAAGCAAAGCCGTGCGATTAATGAACATCGCTATTTTTGCCCGTGGCCATGTGTTGCTGGATGGTGGCGTCGGCGTGGGTAAAACCACCTTGCTGCAATCAATTGCGCGCGGTATCGGCGGGGCGTATGAGCGGATTGAAGGCACGGTGGATTTGATGCCGAATGACCTGATTTACCACACCTTCCTTGGTCCAGATGGCCGTCCTCAGATTGATGAAGGCCCGTTGCTGCGTGCGGGTGAGAATTTGTCCGTGTTCTTTTTTAACGAGATCAACCGTGCGCGGCCGCAGGTGCATGCCTTGATGTTGCGAGTGATGGCAGAGCGTCATCTCAGCGCGTTTAAAAAAGAATATCGCATGCCGCACATGATTGTGTTTGCCGACCGTAACCAGGTGGAAAAGAACGAGACGTTTGAGATTCCATCTGCGGCGCGTGACCGCTTTATGATGGAAATCCCGATTGAGATTCCAACAGATCGTGAGTTGAAAAAGTCACTGGTGTTCAATACCAAGTTTCAGCATGCCGAAAAACTGACGCAACAGGTTGAGAGCGATATTTTGAAATTTGACCAGTTGAATGCGTTTTCTGATCGCCTGCAAGACCATATCAAATCCAGCGATGTGCTTGAAGAGTACACCATGGATTTGTGGGATGCGACGCAACACCCGGAAAAATTTGGCGTGACCATGGACAGTGTGGATGTTAGTCGTGTGATCCAGACCGGCTCTAGCCCGCGCGGTATGGGTATGCTGATGAAGGCCGCCCGTGTGAATGCCTGGCTGAATGGCCGCGATAGCCTGTATCCGGAAGATATTCATGCCGTGTTTCATGAGGTGATTTCACATCGCCTGGTGTTTAACGCGGCCTATGAAAATCGCAGAACGGCGCTGGCGAGGGAGCTGACCAGCAACATTATCCGCACCGTGGCTGTGCCTAGCCTGTCGTTTAGCAAAGCTGCTTAAGGTCTCTGCATATGAAAGCAGCAATCATGCAGTCATTGACAAAACGGGCGGGGAAAACCGTCGACAGCCAGACACGCGCGCATCGCGATGAGGCGAGCTACGCGCGGCCTTTTGAGTATGTGGTTGGCTGGAAGTCGGGCAGTATCCAGCTGGGCGATCATCCGGGCACGCAGCGCGGCCTTGGCTCGGATTATCGCGGCACGATTAACCTGGTGGATTACCCGGATGCCAGGCGCATGGATTTACGGCAAACCATACGTGATCCGTTTGAGCAGGTGCAGGTACGGCAGTTTAACCAGGACAGCACGACGCCGATTTATGCCGTGTGCGACTTGTCCAGTTCCATGCAATTCAAGGGGCACAAACGCAAGCTGGATACGGCGATTGAAATTGCAACGGCGGTGGCGAATTCGGCTTATCAGATGGGCGATTTATTCGGTTTTATTGGCTACAACCAGCAAGTGCTCGAAGACTTTACCTTGCCGCTGAGCCGCAATTATCACCAGAGCAAACAAACCATCGGCTTGTTACATGATTACCAGCAACTGCGTATCGGCGTGGATGGTGTGACGGATGTGCCTAACTTTTTGGGCCAGACACGTGCGCTGGTGTTCTGGATTTCGGACTTTCATATGCCGCTGCCAGTGATTGAGAAAACCTTGCTGGCGATGTCTGCCCACAAAGTGGTGCCGATTGTATTGTGGGATGACGAGGAATACAAAAAGCTGCCCAAGTTTGGCTTTGGCACCATGATAGACCTGGAAAGTGGCCGCAATCGTACGCTGTTTTTCCGCAGTGAAGTGAAAGCCAAATTCATCAACGCATTTAATGCCCGCAGGCATGCGCTAGAGGCTTTATTTTTGCGCTTTGAGAGCCCGGCGTTGTTTATGCATGGCGACTACAGGCCAGAGCTGATGACGCATTATTTTGAACAAGCCATGTGACGCGAAGAGAGCATCATGCAAACACAGATTTCAAACAGGACGACAACTCGGGCGCTGCAACGCCTGTTGATCGTCAGCAGTCTATTATTCACGGTTAACCATGCGCTGGCAGCAGACGCAGATACGTCAAGCAAACCAGCATCACCAACATTGCGCGTGACAAATCCAGCGTCAAGCTATGGTGTACATATTGGTGATGTACTCAGCAGAACCGTTATTGTGGATGCGCCAACCGCATATCAACTGGTCGACAGTGGCTTGCCTAAAAAAGGCAGTAAACATGATGGTATCGAACTGGTGGAGGTGGCCTTACAAACCAAAGCGCAATCGGACCACACCCAGTACACCTTGCAATTGCGTTACCAGGTATTTGCGGTGAGCACGACGCCTGGTGTGATGCATTTACCCACTGAGACACTGAATTTCAGTCATCCTGCGGCAAGCGCTACCGCTATTGATATTCCGGCGTGGGGATTCTGGTTTTCACCGTTGGTGACTGGCGGCACATCAACCGCCAAGAAAAATCTATTGCCGGAAGTGAGCACCCCGCTGATAGATAGCCGTGCCGATCGACAACGCCTGGGCTTGTTTTTAACCCTGGCAATCACAAGCCTGCTGGCCTTGCTTTATATGAATGCTGATGGCCACTGGTTGCCATTTATGGGCGGGGCCTTTGCGCGGGCGCATCGGCAGCTCAAGCGCCTGGCAAAATCCTCCCGGCCCAAAACCGCCGCAGAAGAGAAGAAGGCATTGGTCTATTTGCACCAGGCGTTTAACCAGCACTATGGCGCGAATATTTTTGCGCGGGATGTGGATGAGTTTGTGCGTTTGCGCCCGAGCTTTAAAAACCTGCAGCCTGAGATCACACAGTTTTTTGCAGCGTCGAATCAATCCCTGTATGACGTGCGTGCCCGTGATAGCCAGCAGGTGATTACGCAACTGGTGCAATTCAGCAAGCAACTGCGGGATTGCGAGCGGGGCGTGGCATGATTATTTTAAATCCGTGGGCGTTTGCCTTATTGCCTATCGCGCTGTTACCTTTCTGGTTAAAGGGCCATCAAGGCCAGCATTACAGCTGGCTGGACATCATCCCGGAAGACCTGTTTTCAGATCGGTTGAACCTGGCGGTGAAGGTGATTATGTCTCTGCTGTTGCTGAGCATCGTCATTGCGCTGGCGGCACCGCGCGGCGCGGATGAGCAAGTGCCACGCGTGGGCAAGGGTGCGCAAACTGTGATGGTGATAGACCGTAGCGTGAGTATGGACCACCCGTTTGCCGGTGATTCGTCCGGGCATGTGGCGGAAATCAAGTCTGCTGCAGCGCGGCGCATTATTACGCAGTTTATTGATTCACGGCCGAATGACATGATGGGGGTTGTCGGGTTCACCAACTCGGCGTTGTATGGCATCAAGATTACGACTAACCGCGATGCGATTCATGCGGCGATCGTGGCGGCCACCAGCCCGTCTTTAAACCAGACCAATATTGGTGCTGGCCTGACTGAAGCGGTCGGCCTGTTCGATAACATCCAGAGCTCTGGTTCACGCGCTGTGATTTTACTTTCGGACGGCGCCGGCAAACTGAGTCCGCGCGTGAAGTTTTTACTGAGTGAGCGCCTGAAAAGCCGCAAGCTGAGTATTTACTGGATCATGTTACGCGAACCAGGTGAGCCGAGTATTTTCTCCAAAGAGCAATATGACGAAGACCGTACGCCAAACTCCATCGTGCTGCATAAGTATTTCCAGTCATTGGGCCTGAAATACAAAGCCTATGAGGCGGATGATCCGGAGACCTTGCAATCGGCGATTAATGACATCGACTCACGTGAAAAAAAGGCGATTCAATATCGCGAGACCATTGCCGGCTATGACTATTCCAAGGTGTTTATGGTCGCTGCGCTGCTCTTGGTGTTGTTGATGCTGGTGATTAAAAATTTGAGGGTGTACGAATGAAAAACCATTTAATGCGCAAAAACCAGCTGCTTGGAGTTGTCTTCATTGTCGGCGTGTTGGGCAGTGTCTACGAAGCTTACCAAGTGCACAAAATCACCTCGGCCAATAAAGCATTGCAACATGGTGACGTGCTGGAGGGAGACTTGTTTCCGTTTCACCAGAAGTTTGCCGATGCTTACCAGCAAGGTAAAACGGGTAATTACAAGCATGCGATACAGAATTTCGGCCAGTTGTTAGAGGCGCCTAAACAGCACGATGAGGCCTTGTTCACGCCTAGTCAAACGTTGAAGTCACAGATCCATTTCAATATCGGCAACCAGCTGTTTCGATCCGGGTTGCAACGCCTGGTGGAGGCAGATGGTGCGATTCAGGAGCAAGCCAAGTTTGATTATTTACAGGCGAGGGCGGCGTATGAGCAGTCACTCAAACTTGATCCGGGCAACCAGGCGGCCAAGTTCAATTTGAGTTTATTGCATGGCGTGATTCCGACCCATATCAAAACTGTGCCGCAGGATCCTTCAGGCATGGAAATCAGCAATTTGCCACAGGGGTTGCCATGAAACGCTTTTTTTCACTGTTAAAAGCGCACTACGAAACGGCTTTTTTGCTGGGCGCGGCCGTCTTTCTGCTGCTGGCGCTGGTCAAGCCGGACATTCAACTCAAGCAAGAAGTACATAACTATTTGTTGCTGGCCGATATTTCGCAAAGCATGAATGCGGAAGATATGCAGGTCGATAACAAGCCAGCCACGCGCTTGGCTTATACACAACACCTGATGAAGCAAGTGGTGAAAACATCGCCTTGCGGTACGTATGTCAGCGTGGGCGTGTTTGCCGCGGAGAACGTGGCTTTATTGTTTATGCCGCTGGAAGTGTGCGCTAACTTCGATATTATCACTGACAGTATTAACCACCTGGAGTGGCGCATGGCCTGGAGTGGTAACAGCCGCATGACGTTTGGGGTGAAGGCCGCCGAGGCGACGTTTGATTACCTGAATATTCCGGCACAAATGCTGTTTTTTACCGATGGTGACGAAGCGCCCAAAGCCAATGGCATTAACAAGCTGGATATCAGCGATGTGCGCATAGGTAAAAATGTTATTTTTGTTGGCGTCGGCGGTAAGCAGCCTGCACCGATCAAGCGCTTTAATTCGAATAATCACTTTGTTGGGTATTGGGGCACCGATGCCGCGGCCGAAAGTGCGGGCGGTGGCGTCAATTACAGTGATGCCAGCAAGGATGATCCTGATCCACCGGTGGCGTACGCCGAGTTTGACCGCTATTTATCCAGCCAGGATGTGGAACATTTGAAGGAGATGGCGACGGAGATCAAGGGTCAATATATCGAAGGCATAGACCAACCGGCATTTTATACGTTTGTGCAGTCGCAAACGCCCGCCGCCAAATTTGTCACCAGCTATTCGGTCAAGTGGCTGTTTCTAACCCTGGCGGCATTGATGGTGATCGCCACCTACCTGCCGGATGTGTGGGCATACCGCTGGCGTGCGCGTCACACCGCCTAGGACGATTTGTTGAGAGGTTGTGGTGATCTGTGCATCAGCACAAGTCATCCAGGCTGGTTGGCTCACACACCGGCATGCCTGTCGGTGCCGCGCTCAGGTTTCTGGACATCTCGTAGCTCATTTTTCTCAAGCGCATCACAGAGCCTAAGGGCCGATGCGATTGAATGCCATGCCAGGGCGAGAACATCATGCCCTCATCGACCACATGCGAACGATAGGGACTCCAGGCAATTTGCGGTTTGGCGGTAATGCGGGCGATCGGGATATAGGGCGACACATCTGCCGACCAGATCACGGTAGAGTCTTCGATCGGCATTTGCTTGATATCGGTGCATAACTGTACGCGCAACTCCCACACTGCGGTGTGGGCAATAAAGTAATCGACAATGGATTTCCTCAGGCCATCGGAGGCGAGGGTATCAATCGGTTTGTTGGTGAGGGTGAGCAGGTCGGGTGAGATCGGTACAAAGGCAATTTTGGCCATGTAGTTGCCGTATAGAATCGGGTCCTGGCTAAAATAGGTTTCACCCAGAATATTGGTTTCTTGTGCCTGGTGCAGGTTTCTGATCAGGGTTTGCTGGCCACTTTTGAGTGATTCGACCAGTTTGGCCGTTGAGCGGAATATTTGCGATAGAAAATGCCTGAACTCAGTGCTGGTTTCGGGCGTGGAGGCGATGTGCTTCAGGTTGGAAAGAAACACCTGTACGCTGGACGACAGGAAACTGGCGCCATTCACAAATAAAAAGTCCTGCGTGATGGCTTTTTCGCTACCAGGTAGCCGGTCACCATTCACGCCAAGCACCTTGATTGCCAGGCTGCGTGGCGTGCAGGTTTTGTCGTGCAAAATATCGCCCGGCACGGTTGAAAAGCGCATGACCAGCGGCAGGGTTTGCGCTTGGGCAAACATGCCCTGTGCCAGGTGCGCGGGGAGGTTATCGTAAATCTCCATTTCTGCAGAGATCAGGCCGTGACTTTTAATATGCACGCTACGGGCGCTATAAGCAGAATGTCTGGCCGTGATTTCGGAGATTTTACGCAGGGTATATTGCAGGTTTTCCCGGCTTTGGGTTTCGCTGTCCGCCAGCACTTCATACGCTGGTTGATAATTGAGTGGTGAAATTCCAATATCAGCAGTTTGTTGCATAACAACCCCCACTTTTTAAACAAGTCTGGCAAGGGCGTTATAAAAGACTCACCCTTTCAAACCTGAATGGATTTTTTGAACCTGTTTACCAAACATTGGCACTGTATTGATGGGTTAAAGCTTAGGAGACTCAGGAGGAGTTATCCTTGGTTTCACCAGCTTGTTTGCGTTGCTTGTTGACAATTCTGGCGGCGACTTCTTCTTCGCGGCCAGGATAGCGGTGGTCTTTGTTGAACGCGTGTTTTGAGGGCGTCGCATTCTTGCTCGCGTTGGGGGCTGGATCCTCTAGGCATATGCATACTCCTTCATTCGTTGAGTACAAACGGCAGCCGTTAAGGCTGCCGTATTTGCCATGTGATGAATGAAACTCGAAATGCATTCGACACTTCATTTCACACACGGCAATTGCAGATTACGCTGATAGACCGAAATACTGAATAAGCGATTTTCCTATTGTGTTGTAGGAAATTATTGATGGCTATGTACCATAGAAAATTGCCATGCATCTCTTAGACTAAAATTATTCCATAAAAGTTCCATTATTTGCAGGTATTTGCCAATGCACGGTCATGGGTGCCCGGCGTGAAAACAGGGCAATGTGTTCGTTGAGCACGTATTGCAACTGTTTGAGGTTTTCATCTGACATGGCATGGCATTCAAACTCAAGGGCGCCTTCTTGTGCCTTGAGGACACAGTCGCCCCAGGGAAACCTTGCCAGGCCTTGTGTATCGGTATATTCCACCTCAATCTTTCGCCGAAAGTGGCTACAGAGGCCGACCAGGTAGCGGCTGGGTTCATGGGTAGGCAAATGGCCTTTCAAATGGTGCATTGATCTCTCTCCTGATGCTTTTTTAATGTGTTTGGTTGTGGGGTGTGGCCGCTTTATGAAAGCGGTTCCATCGCGCGCTCGGCAATCACCATGGGGGTGCCGAGGGAGCAAGGTTCAATACGTGCTTCAATGCCGTAAGCGGCCTGTAGTAATGCTGGCGTTAATATCTGGCTGGGACTGCCGCGTGCAATCAGGCGGCCATGCGCCATCACCAGCATGGTGTCGCAAAAGCGAATCGCCAGGTTGAGGTCATGTATGGCCATCAAGCACACCGTTTGTTGTTGTGTGACGTGCGCACGTAAGGCTTCCAGCAGGCAGAGCTGCCAGCGCAGGTCGAGGGCGCTGGTAGGCTCATCCAGCAATAACAGCCGCGGTTCACGTGCCAGCAACTGCGCCAGCCCGACCATTTGCCGTTGCCCTCCTGATAGTTCAATGAGTGGTCTCATGGCTAATAGATGCAGGCCCAGTGTCGTAAACACTTGTTCGATGCGTTGATGGCTGACGGTGGCACTGAGTTGTGGGCTAGTGGTGCGGATCGCGCTGAGCACGGTTTCGTAGACGGTGAGCGATGACGCTTGCGGCAGGCTTTGTGGCATATAGGCGACCTGGCGTGCGCGAGTCACCATCGGTAGCTGGCCCAGGTCCTGGCCATCCAGCAAGGCCTGGCCATGCATGTGGCACAAGCCGGACAGCGCGCGTAGCGTCGAGGATTTGCCGGCCCCATTGGCACCGACCAGTGCAATGATCTGGCCCGCTGGTAGGATGTCGGTGTTGATATCCTTGAGTAATTGGTGGCGGCCATAACTGACGCCGAATTGTTTGAGAACCAAGCTCATGTACGCAGTCCTCCCCGCTGGCGCAGAATCAACAGCATGAAAACAGGCACACCAACCAGGGCAGTGAGTATGCCTACTGGCAAGACGATACCGGGGACCAGCACTTTACTGAGAATGGAGGCGGTAGATAACATGAGTGCACCAGCCAATGCACTGGCTGGCAGGTAAAAGCGGTGATCTTCGCCCAGCATCAGTCGTGCGACATGCGGGCCAACCAGGCCGACAAAACCGATGGTGCCGACAAAAGACAGGGCGGTGGCGGTCATCAGGCAGACGCGGATCAGGCTGATGAGCCGCAGGCGCTCAACGGCGACACCGCTGCTACGTGCATGGTCTTCGCCGATGCGCAGTGTGGTCAGTGACCAGGCTTGTGATTGTGACCATAGGGCGCAAACGCCGAAAACAGCGGCCAGTACACCGATTTTCGGCCAGGTGGCGCGCGCCAGGCTGCCCATGTTCCAGAACACGATTTGTTGCAGGGCATTGCTGTCAGCCAGAAATTGCAACAGCCATAATATCGCCTCAAAAGTAAACATCAGTGCAATGCCAAACAGCAGCACGGCATGGGCAGAGGCGCCTGAGCGCCAGGCGAGAAACTGGATCAGCATGGCGGCAACGGTGGCACCCGCAAAGGCACATAAAGGCAGGGTCAGGTCCGGCCCCAAGCCCCAGGCGGTAAAGCCTGTGATGATGGCGAGCGAAGCACCGACGGTTGCTGCTGCAGACAGCCCAAGGGTAAATGGGCTGGCCAGGGGGTTATTGAGCACGGTTTGCATTTGTGCCCCTGACAAGCCCAGTGCAGCGCCTACCAGCACGGCCATCACGGCATAAGGCAGCCGAACATCCCACAGGATAATACGGGTACTTTCCTCCAGTGAGTGCGGTGATAGCAAGCCTTGCCATACCGTGTGATAGCTCAGTCCGGCCGGACCGGTTGCCAGATCAGCAATAAACGCGCTGCTTAACAGCAGCAGTAACAGCAGTAGCGCCAGCAGGCGGCGACGGATATGCGAGGCATATTGTTGTGCCAGCGAGGGCGGTGAGACAAAAGGCGGATTCATCGTGTGACATTCTGGCGGGGCGTGGTGGCTAAAGAGGTCCAGTATTCACCTTCAAGAGGGACTGGCTGGAAACGCTGGTAAAACATGGACAAGGTGTGTTTGGGGTCAAGGTCTGCAAATAATTGCGGGTGTAGCCATTTGGCAAAGACCTGCACGGCGACGACATTGAACGGCGACGCATAAAAATGATGCCAGATGGCATGAGCCTCTCCCTGGCGAACGGCTGGCAGAGTCGCAATCCCTTTGCGTTGCAGGGCGCGTTTGAGTGAGTCAGCAGCCGTTTTTTCATCGACCCCGGCACCCAATACGATACGCATGGGCATTTGTGCGACCGTTTCTGGGGCACCAATCGCCGTCCCTATATAGACATCGGGTGGATGGCTCAGCAAATACTCCAGGCTTAAGGTGCCAAACTCGCCAGGCACCATCTCGCTGGCAATATTGCGGCCACCCGCTGCTTTCAACAGTATGCCCATCAGGCCATTGCTCATGGTGGCACAACACTCATCACTGAGGCCGACGCGATTTTCCAGGAAGACACTGGGTCCTGGTGTTTTCAGGGTTGCCAGCCGTTGGGTCACCAATGCCAGCTGGCGGGTATATTCGCTGCTAAATGCTTGTGCTTCTTTTTCACGCTGCAATACTTGCCCCAGCACTTCCATGCTGTGTGCCGTATTCAGCAAGGGCTCTTTGCGAAAGTCGACAAACACCACCGTGATACCCGCTTTGACCAGCTGGGCAATGACTTCCTTGTTTTCCGGTGTCGGGCCATGGCCTTCCAGGCCAAAAATGGCGATATCCGGTTTGAGTGAAATGGCCATTTCAACACTAAAGCTTTCCGCCGTTGTACGGCCGGTATGGGCAACGCTACGTAGTTCGGGAAAACGCTGAGCATATTGGGCAAAGCCACGTGGGTCCAACTGCTCAAAATCCCTGGGCATACCGACAATACGATGGCCGAGATGGGTGCGTTCGAGAACGGCAAGAGCTGGAATCAGGCGTGCCTCTCCCAGCAGGATGCGTTCATTTTTCACAGGTAGTGCAATCGTACGCCCGGCTAAATCTGTCACCGAGGCGCTGGCAGCTTGCACGGTGGTGCCCGTCAGGCCTGCCATCAGCAATATGAGCATGTGCAGCTTGTGCCGTGATGTTGCATAGGCAGTGAGAAAGGTTGAAATCATGAAAAAACATTCCATTAAATAAACAATAAACCCACCCGGCCAGCGCGCTGGCGGATGGGGTGGTAATCTGCCGTGGTGGCCCGTCAGCACAGGGTTAGAACGAACTGTTTACCAGTACATAAAACGCGCGACCCGGTTCGTTATACGTTTCAGCACCGGCCCCCGAAATCGCCCCTGCAGCATTGCTGACACCTGAGGCGTTACCACGGCGATACAGGCGTTTGTCAAACAAGTTGCTGACACCCGTGGTCATACGCCACTGCTTTGAGAACTGATAGCTGGCATTGATGCCGAACAGCGCATAACTATCCAGTTCATTGTCGGCATCGCCTGTCACACGATTACCCTGATAGTCATACTTCTTCGGTTTTTGTTTGCCAAATAGTGACATGGTGCCTTGCAGGCCAAACTGGCTATTTACTTTCCAGTCCACCACCGAGTTGACCGTGTATTTCGGGATAATTGACAGTGCATCATTGGTTTTTTTGTTGATGGAGTCTGTCATGTAGGTAAAATTATTGGTCCAGGTCACATCTGTCAGCAGCGGGAACTTGAGTGTGCCTTCAAAGCCTTGTACCAGGGCGTCCGGGATATTTGTCCATTGGAAAATGTTAGCCGGAGGGGCGCCGGTGGTGGCTTGCCCTACAGGCGTGAGCCCTGCATCAATCTTGTTTTTGTAATCGTTGCGGAAAAAAGTTAAACCGGCCAGCACATCGTTGGTTTTGTACTCGATCCCCAGCTCTTTGTTAATGCTATGTTCGGCATTCAGGTCATCGTTACCTTGTAAATAACAGCGAGTACCGCCATAGCACCCGTTCCCGGCGCTATAGAGCAAATAATTGGTATTGAGTTGATACAGGTTGGGGGCTTTATACGCACGGGCAATACCGGTTTTGAGTGTCCAGTTGTCGGTCATGGTATGTGACAGGTTTAATGCCGGGCTCCAGTTATCTCCTACACGGCTATGCTGGTCAAAACGCAAGCCGGGAATCAACAGGGTATTGTCTGTTAACGCGATATTGCTTTCGACAAATACCGAGAAAATATTGGCCGCCGTGAACGAGTTGCGCCCGATGCTGGCCAAGCCTGGAATCGTGCCGCCCAATTGTGTCTGGCTGACGGAGTTTGGGTCATCCAGTGTCTGGCGCACCCATTCGCTACCGACGGTAAGCACCTGGCTGAGACCGGCTATTTTGCCCGGAATGCTGGTTTCGGCATGGCCGGTATAGTTCTTGAGTTCAGAGGTAGTGAATTGACTATTGGAAAACAAGCCTTCGGTACCGCCAGCCAAGCCTTCATTGAGGCGGTCATTGCGGGTGTGTTCGTATTGTAAATAGGCCATGGACGTACCAAAGTCGTATTTACCGTGATGGGTTAAAGCATAGTTCTCACGGTACATGATATTGGTTTCACGCCCCAGAAATTGACGAATACGTTGGGCATTGGCAGCACCGGCACCGGTCACATAATTGTTGGTGTTTTGTGCCTCGCCAGCATAAATATTTCCCTGGCGGCTAAAGGTGGCATCCAGGTCCAGGCGGTGTTTATCGTTTACTTGCCAGCTGAGGCGACCATTCAGGTCACGGTTACGCACCCCTTCGCGCCCAGCTGGAAATGTACTGGCATAAATACCAGTACGCGGTGAAGCATGGTCTTCATTGATATCGTAATCATCGGCATTGGTCTTGTTGAGGTTGCCGTAAATCCGGTAAGACACATTGTCAGAAATCGGTCCGCTTAAGCCAAAGTTGAGTCGTCTGGTTGAGCCATCTACTGAGTCTTCCGGTATGCTGGTGTAAGCGGTTACCGAGCCGTGGGTTTCTTTGGCTGCAGCTTTGGTGATAATGTTGACGACACCGCCCGCGGCGCCATTGCCATAACGGGCGGCGGCCGGGCCACGCAGAATTTCGATGCGTTCTACCTGTTCTGGTGGCACCCAGTTGGTGTCACCACGGGTATCGCGCTCGCCGCGCCAGCCATAACGCACGGAGTTGCGGCTGCTGACTGGACGGCCATCAATCAGGATCAGCGTGTTTTCCGGGCCCATGCCACGAATATCGATCTGGCGGTTGTTGCCGCGCTGGCCGCTGGTCGAATTGCCGGTCAGGTTCACCCCCGGCATGGTGCGGATAATTTCAGACAAATCATTGGTTGGGGGACGTTTAGCGATATCTTCAGCGGTGATGACGGACACTCCCGGTGCTTGTTTGAGTTCTTCCTGGGCTGAGGTGACGGTCACTTCTTCCAATGTTTGCGTTTGAGTCACTTCAGGGGCGATATTTTCAGCAAAAGCAGGCTGGTACGCATAAGCCATAATGATGAAGGCGGTAATCGTTTTCAGGTGATGTGAGTCAGGTTGGTGATATGTTCTAGAGGACATTTTTTTCCGTATCTATGCTGTTTTGACAGCGTTTCTTAAAGTTTACGATGAGTGTTGTAATAGGAATGATTATCATTCATAATTTTATCATCTGTCCTTTTAATGGATAGGCCAGTTTTGTTTGTTTAAACAAGAAAGACGTTTGTGCGCACACTTCCCCAGCATTCTGGCAAGCCTGCAACAGGTCGCATAAGCGTGACCCGCAGGCTGTTGCCAGACCATGACATCGATATGGAAAACCTGCACGCCAAGATTGGGCAGGACCATCGTTTGCTCTCTCCCGATATTGGAAAAACCTCGCCATTGATGCAGGGGGACTTTTCATTCAATCGCGTGCGTGATGGCATGACGCTGCATTGCACAGACATTGTTCATTTACACGATATGCGCACGCAGTTTCTGATTCGCGAACAGTGCATTAAGATCATGCTCAAAATTGAAGGTAACGCCCGCGTGGTCATGGGCCAGCAGGCGCTACAACTGGATGTCGGTGAAGGTCAGGATGCCGTACCGCAGGGTGTGGTGGTCAGCATTAATGATCCGGTCAACTTTGAACGGCATTCGCGCGCCGGTAGCCGACAGCGCATGGTGGTATTGACGTTGACGCGTGACTGGCTGGCGGCGGCCGGGTTTGAGCCTGATTTGCTGAAGGACGGTTTAGCGATTCACAACTGGAAGCCTGCCGCACGTGATATTGCGATTGCCGAGCAGTTGATTCATCCGGTGAGCGGCGAAGGGCCGTTGCAGATGCTGCATCAGGAATGCCGTGCGCTGGAATTGATTGTGCATGCACTGTCACAAGTGTTACCGGCGGAACCAACTTTGCCGGTCAGCATGCCGACCACGGCCTATCAACGCGTGTTGCGTTTACAGGCCTTGCTGGATAGTGGCGAAGCCGATCATCTGGATATGCGGGCGATTGCCAAAACCATCGGCTGCAATGCCAATACGCTGCAACAGCAGTTCCGCCAGATGCGTGGCCAAACCATTTTTGATTATTTGCGGCAGAGCCGTTTGGAGCGCGCTGCACTCGCTTTGCGTGACGATGGTGTGACGGTGACCCGGGCGGCAGAAATTGCCGGCTATAGCAGCCAGGCCAATTTTTCGACCGCTTTTCACCGCCACTTTGGCACACTGCCCAAGCACTACCGCAACAAAAGCTAAATCCAGTTATAACAAAGCAAGCGCGGCAGTATAGCCATCAGCAACGGGTAACTGCCAGACTTGTAGGGTCGGTAACTGATCGCGCAGTGAAACGGTGTAAGCACATGTCGCGGTTGGCAGGATGGAGATGGATGACAGTGGTTGCTGAATACCGGTGCCCAAGGCTTTTAAAATCGCTTCCTTGCCGGTCCAGCATTGGAAAAAAGCGCTGTCCTGTTGGCTTTGTACGCAATAGCGCTGTTCTTCCAGTGACAGGATATCTTTTAACAAAAATTGCTGGTTTCTGAGCGGGTAAACAGCTTCGACATCGACTCCGATGGCACGCTGTGTTGACAGTGCAATCAGGCCGATATGCTCGCTATGCGAAATATTGAACTGCAAAGTGGTACCAGCTTGTGCCAGCCCGGGCTTGCCAAAAGGCCCATGAACGAACTGTAGAGACTGGGCAGCTTGTTGAACATGCTGTGCCAGCAATTCGCGTAAGACAATACGCATGACCGCGAAGCGAATACGGTCGACTGGGCGTCGATAGCGCAGGCAGCGATGGCGTTCTTCAGCATTCAACTGTAACAGGAGCGGATACAGTGGCTGTTCATCCTGGGCTGATTGGTCAATTTCAGCTGTCAATGTGACCTGCCAGACATTCACGCCATCGGGCAGATAGTCGGTCGGTAGTTTGGTGACCTGCTCCAGAAACGGTAATGGTGTGCGTGGCAGTGTTGGCGGCTTGTCACTGGCTACCGGGGCGTCAAACATGGAAATACATAGTGTTATGCCCCCAAGGTGGCGCCACCATCCACCCGCAAGTCATGCATGGTGATATGGCGGGCGGCATCGCTGAGTAAAAACAACACCGTTGCAGCAATATCCTGTGCATCGGCGATCCGTCCGAGCGGGATGCCGGTACGGTAATGCGGCAAAGAGCCGGCAATCACTTTTTCGGCATCACTGCCGGATTGCCATAATTGCCTTTGCATCTGTGTATCGGTAGAGCCGGGCGAGACGATATTGCAACGAATATTGTATTGCGCCAGCTCCAGCCCCAGGCATTTGGCAAAGTGCGCGGCCGCCGCCTTAGAGGCCGCATAAGCCGCCATTTGCATGCGCGGGATTGCTGCTGCGTTGGAGCCCACCGTAACAATGCTGCCACTGCGGCGGCCAACCATATAGCGTGCGACGGCACGTGACACGTAAAACAGGCCGTGCGTATTCACGGCAAAAGTGTGGTGCCAGTCTTCATCGCTGCATTCCAGAATGCTGCCCATGCGCAGGATGCCGGCCACATTGGCCAGCATATCGACAGCGCCAAGTTCTGCTTCTATGCGGTCAACCACGTCACTCACATTCTGACCATGACTCAGGTCGAGCGGATAAGCAGTCACCAGGCCGTGATGTTGTGCGACGAGGGTTTGCAAGCCCTCAGCCTGTATATCCAGGGCGGCCACGCGGACGCCCTGGGCGACCAGCGCACTGACCACGCTGGCGCCTATGCCTTGTGCAGCACCGCTGACGATCGCCAGTTTGCCATTCATGCCAGGCTCACTTCCTGTGCCTGGTGCACATGGCTTGCCTGCAAGCGCTCCGCCAATGCCTGGCCTATTGCCGCCATGGGTGCCGGGTCACTCATGCCAAAGTGGTTGCAATGCAACACCACGCAGTCGAGTCGACCTTGTATATACGGCAACCATGAGGCCGGTTGGGGCGCGTTTGGTTCGCGCTCACCAGCCTGGAACAAGAGCAAGTCCCCTTGATAGAGAGGTGTCTGGCTGGCACGGAACAATTGCATGCCGCGCAGGGCGTTGGCGCCCAGTTGCTCCAGCGTGTCACGGCCGAGGGCCGCCAGCGGGCTACCGTGGCGCAACAGGCGCTGATAAATGGCCTCTGGCGTGTCCGCCTCTACTTCACCGGTCACGCTGAGCAGGGTAATCAGGGCATCATGCAGGGTGGGTTCACGCCAGTCGGCAAAGGCATGGGCAGGATAACTATCCATCAGCGCGACTAGCTCAACCTGCTCCCCTTGCTGTTGTAAGCGGGTGGCCATGGCTTGCGCCAAGGCACCGCCGAGTGACCAGCCCAGCAGGCGATAGGGGCCATGTGCCTGTGTCTGGCGCACGCGTGTCACATAACTCTCAACCATGGCCTCAAACGTCGTGGGCAGCTCGGGCGAGGCGGTGGCTTGCAGGCCATAGATGGCGATGCCTGGCAGGTGGCGGGCCAGACCCAGATAGCACCAGGACAAGCCTTCTGCCGGATGCAGGCAGAAGAGCGCAGGGTGTGCGCCTGGTTGTATGGTTAACATCGGGGCAAAGGCCTGCGCCGTGTTGCTGGATGGTGGCTGATGCGCGACGGGGGCGCTCAGTGCCTTAGCCAAAGCCTGCACGGTGGCGTGGTTAAACAGGGCAGAGATGGCGATTTCACGCTGTAGCAGTTGCCCCAGTTTGCTGGATACCTGGATCGCTTGCAAGGATTTGCCGCCCAGCTCAAAGAAATTGCTGTGCACATCTTCTGGCATTTCCCCCAGCACGTCATACCAGACCTGCATGATTTTCTGCTCCATAGACGTGGCTTCCGGCAAGGCAACTGTTGTGTGTGCGGCTACCAGGGTGGACAGCTGCTTGCGGTCGATTTTACCGTTGAGGTTGCGTGGCAAGCTGGGCATGAAATGCCAGTGGTCGGGCAGGGCGGCGGCCGGTAATACGTCTGTCAGCTGGCGTCGTAATTCAGCTTGGCGGCTGGTAGGTTCATCGCCCTGCCTGGCGTCGCAGGCCACAAATGCCGCCAATGCGACGCCGGTGGGTATACGTGGCATCGCGAGCACGGCGACTTCGCGCACTGTGGGGTTGGCCAGCAATGCGTTTTCGACTTCCGCCGGATCTATGCGCAGGCCGCTAATCTTGACTTCGTTATCCAGCCGCCCCAGAAACTGCAACTGTCCTTGATGCCATCGCACCAGGTCACCGGTGCGATAAGCTTGCTCAGCCAAGCTGGTTCCTGCTGGCAATGCCCCGCGTGGCGTAATAAAGCGTTGGGCTGTGAGTGCGGCATTTTGATGATAATGCAAGGCCAGCGCGTCGCCGCATAACAGCAATTCTCCGGGCTTGCCAACCGCGACCGGGTACAGGCGCTCATCCACAATCAGTGCCTGTACGCCCGGTCGCGGCAGACCGATAGGCACCTGGTCGCTGCCATCCCAGACCGCGCCTTTGCCACTGAGGATTGCCGTGGTAGCAATCACCGAGGCTTCGGTGGGGCCATAGCTATTGAGTAATACGTTGGTGGGTAGTAGCGCTTGCCAGCGGCGGGCGCGTTCTGCCAGGGCGGCTTCCCCACCGATAATAGTGAGCCTGACGTTGTCCAGGGCTGCTGCCAGGGTTGGTGTCAAGGCGAAAGACAGCTCATGCCAGTACGCCGTTGGCAGGTCGAGTACGCTGATGCGTGCTTGCTGAACAAAACCAGTGAAGGCTGAAATCGAATCCAGAACTGCGTCGGAGCGCAGGATAAGTGTGGCGCCGTGACACAGTGACAGAAAAATTTCTTCAATGCTGGCATCAAAATGCAGAGGTGCAAATTGCAGCACACGGTCATCGGCGGTGATTTCATAAAGCTGGCCCGCGCTGGCCACAAAATGTGCCAGGGCGCGGTGGCTCATCAATACGCCATTCGGTTTGCCGGTAGAGCCTGAGGTATACAGCAGGTAAGCCGGATCTTCCGGGTTGACGGGTACTGGCCGAGAAAGGGCATGGTTGCTAAAGAGGGCTGAGTCTCCCGAAGTTGTTTGAGCGGCGGCGGTGCATGCTTCAATGCAAAGCACCGGCAGTACGCCCGCTTTGTGTGCCCATGCTTGCTGGGTGATGACCTGCTGCGGGGCGGCGTCTGCCAGGACCATTTCTAACCTGCCTGCGGGGCCGAGAGGGTCTAGCGGCACATAACAAGCGCCAGCCCATAGGGTGGCCAGAATGGCGATGATGGCCTCCGGGCTACGTGGCAGTAGAATCACTACCCGGTCTTGTGCCTGTAGGCCATTGGCTTGCAAATGCGTGGCCATCTGGATCATCTGGTCCAGCAACATGCCATAACTCAGGGCGTGGTGGGCGCCGTTTTCTGTGTACCATTCGAGCGCAGTACGCTCTGGTGTGTTGAACGCAGTTATATACAGGCGTTGCAGCACCGGCTGTGCAGGTTGTGTCAATGCCGGGCCATGCAGTAATGATAGTGCAGGCAGATCTTGTAACAGTGGCGCCAGTGCCGCGTGCGGCGGGTACGCAACTAGTTGCTGCAGCCATTGTGATAAATCCTGGTGCAGTGTTGCCAGGCGCTCGCTGCTATAAGCATTGGGGTTAGCCTCCAACAGTAATTGCCATTCGCCATTGAGCACAAATACGCTGATATTGAGGTCTTTGACGGGGCCGGCGCTAATCGGGTGGATGCTGCTTTCCAAGCCGGCAAAGGGCGCATGGCGATCAAACGGCATGATATTGACCGCCTGGTTAAACAGGTGCTTCTGTATTTCCAGTAAGCCCAGGTCACCACGTATCCAGCCGTAACGGTAATACAGGTGTGGGCGAATGGTACGCAGGCTGTCGGCCAGTTGCTTGCTCATGGACTGCATGGAATGTTCGGGCGCAACATGGATACTCATAGGCACAATATTCATGGCCATGCATGGGATGCCCAGGGCTGGGGTCCCGAGGCGGTTCATCACCGGCAGGCCAAAAGTGAGCTGTTGCTGTCCGGATTGCCTGGCCAGCCAGAGGCCGATCGCTGCCAGCATCCAGCTGCCCCAGTCTTGTCCGCATTGGCTGGCGGCTTGTTCCAGGCCTGCCACTGCGTCTTTGTTCAGGCGGCTGCCATGACGTAACACGTCATCAGAAAAGTCCTGTGCCGGTGCGACCACGGCAGAGGCAGGCGCATGTTGCAGGTGGTTAATCCAGAACGCTTGATCGCGCTCAAACTTGCCATTGGCTTTGTAGCTGCGCTCGGCCTCCAGCACTTTGTCTAGTGACCAGTCCGGCAATGGCGGTAATGGCTGGCCGCTGACCAGTGCACTATAACGGGCGGCCACGGCCTGGCACACCATGCCATAGCCATAACCGTCCAGTGCAATATGGTGTACCTGGAAAATCCACAGGTGTTTGTCATCTGCCAGTTGTAACAGTGCGGTGCGATATAAGGCATCTTCGGTGGGCCGGCACAACGTCGAGAGGGATAGTTTGGCCCATTGCCAGGCGGCAGTTTCGGGGTCGTCATGTTGACGGAAATCGTGGTATTCCAGCACGGTGGCGGCTGGTTGCGGCCACTGCCACAGGCCTTCGTTATCCATCTCAAAGCGCATATGCAGCGTCTGGCAATTGTCCAGAATAGTGGTCACGCTCTGGCGTAACGCTTCGATGTCTACTATGCCGTGCAGGGAGATGGCTTCTGCCGTGAGGTAGCTCGGGCTGTCAGGTACCATTTGCTGGCCCATCCAGATGCCATACTGGGCGGATGTGGTTGGTAAACGCGTAAGTGTAGGGTTCATGGTCATTTCCTAGAGATAGCTGTGCCGGATGATCGGCGCAGAACAGTGATCGCCCCGCATGGCAGGGATAGGATCAGCGAATATGGTTAAACCGTGTGTGACTGCCGGGTATCGGCCTCAAGCCTTATGGCGCAAAGGCAAACTCAATCACGCGCCTGGCACCGTGCGCCAGCATATCGAGATGGTCATGATCAGCCAGCGTCTGAGATTGCACATCGATACCGGCGGGGCCCCCCTGTTTCAGCTGTCTGGCAAAGGCTTCGGCGTTGTCGACCATGGTGCGGGTTTGCAATTTGGTTTGTTCTTCTGCTGAAGCAAAGCTGGGCGGATACTGCTCGTTCTTGCCTACCGTGATCATGACGCGTGTGATGGCTTGCGCATGCTGAAGCGTTTGCAGGCGCGCCGGTAACAGTTTGATGGTCTGGTGTTCGCCAAACCATAATGACGGGCTGGCAGCCCAGTAACGCTGGAAATGTTGTGGTGCTGTACTCAGGGTGTTCAAGGCGAACAAGCCGCCGTAGGAAAAGCCGAACAGTGTGTTTTGCTGCGGGTTCAGCGCAAAATATTGGGCAATCAGGGGGCGCAATTCCAGTGTCAGGAATTTGAGGAAAGCCTCGTTGCCGCCATGCTTGCTTGAAAAACTGTCACCGGTGTTGGCTGTCGTGGCAGGCGTGTAATCTTGTGCGCGAGCATTCACGTCAAATGGATCACCACTGGCATAGCCGATGCCGACGATCAGTCCGGCGGGTTCCTCACCGATTTTTTTGCGCCATTGTGCGCTGTCATTGCTGGACGCTGGTCGGGCACGCGCCACCTCCATAAACGGCACGCTGGCCAGGCCATCCAGCGCCCATAGCACAGGATAGCCTGTGGCCGGAGCAGCTTTGTGTGGCAAGCTCAGCACAATACGGTATTGCTGGCCGGTATAGCTTGAAGTCATGTCAAAGCTCAGGCTGCGGGATAACTGCGCGGGTGCCCAGTGGCTAGGTAATGGGGTAATATTAAATGGTACTTCTGCCTGGCCAGCCAGTGGCATCAGGCCCGCCAATAGCATCAATAGGCTAGCCATTAAGGTTGAGGTGAAAGAAAAATGTTTCAACACATACTCCAAATAATACTGACGCGCATGCATGCGCAAAAAAGTGACCTGGTCATTAAGCCAGTGCCGGTTCAGGTGCCTTGAGGCGCGCCCACCATGCTTCAAGCGTGGGGTTTTCGGCCAGTGCCATAAAGGTCAGGTCTGCCCCCGCACTGCGCCAGCGCTCGACCAGTGACATGATGCGGATGGAGTCCAGTCCCCAGTCCAGCAAGCTGTCGTCATCCTGCAGCTCTGCCGCGTCTATATTCAGCAAGGCGGCGACATGTACACGCAATGTTTGCATTGAGCTTGGCAAGGCAGGGTGCAAGCTTGTGAGCAGTGCATCGGTGTTCAGTGCCAGCCCGCAACGTTGCGAGACATATTCCATCGCCATGGCATGGTCTTTGGCTGAAAAATCTGCCAGTGCATCGGCGACAAAAAAGGGCTGAATATCGCGCATAAATGCATCGCAGGCGGTCATCAGGCAGCCAATATGCGCATACACCCCACAAATAATCAGTTGGTCGCGGCCTTGATCAAACAGCATTTCCTGCAAAGCGGATTTCTGGAAGGCGCTATAACGCCATTTATCCAGCACTCGGTCTTGCGTTTGCGGCGCCAGTTCAGCCACGATGTTTTTGCCCTGAGGATGGGCGGTCAGGCCAGGTCCCCACATGTCTTGCAGCAGGCCACGTTCCTGCAAGGTCTGCTCTGGTAGCTGGGCGGTGTAGATGACAGGGATGCCCAGTGCGCGCGCCTGCTCAATCAGGCGCTTGGTATTGGCTAGCAGTTGTGGGATAGGGGCGAGGCTGCGGTCATAAAAATCCAGGAAGTAATCTTGCATATCATGTACCAGTAATACGGCACGTTGCGCATCGACTTGCCAGGTAACGCGGTTCTCTATGGTCAGGTTTGGCATGGTATAAGAAGCGATTTTAGGAATGGCCATAAGAGAAACTTTCATTTGATTTCATAGATGATGCGATAGCGCTGGTTGTCACCAGACGTGCGGCAATTTGCTGGCGCAGTGCTTTTTTATTGATTTTGCCAACACCGGTTTTTGGTAGCTCGCTGACAAATTCAATACGGTCAGGGATTTTATAAGCAGCCAGTCCGCGGGCACGTAAAAAGCGTACGCAGTCAATCTGGCGCAAACCCGCATTGCGGGCGACGACAAAGGCACAACTCTTTTCGCCCATATAGGCATCTGGCATAGCGACAATTGCGCAATCGACGACTAGATGATGTACCAGTAATTGGTGTTCGACTTCTTCGGCAGAAATTTTCTCACCGCCACGGTTGATCTGGTCTTTATTGCGTCCTTCAACCACCAGGTTACCTTCGGCGGTCATGCGCACCATGTCGCCGGTACGGTAAAAGCCCTCTGCGGTAAATGCACGCGCATTGTGCTCAACGGCGTTGTAATAACCGCGGATAGTATAGGGGCCACGGGTCAGCAGGTGGCCGATCTCACCGGGGGCGACCAGGAGGTCCTCATCGTCAACGATACGGATTTCGTCATCGGCAGAGATTGGCCTGCCCTGGCTGTGCAAGATCACGTCCAGCGGATCGTCCAGGCGCGTGTAGTTGACCAAGCCTTCGGCCATGCCAAATACTTGCTGCAAGGTGACATTCAGCTCATTGACCACGCGTTGCGCCATGGCACTGTTAAAACGGGCACCACCGACCTGGATCACCTGCAAGCGACGCAGGTCGGGTTGGCGGCGCTTGATTGTGTCCAGCCATACCGGCACCAGCGGTGGCACCAGCGCCGCGATGGTCACGCCTTCGCGCTCCATCCAGCTGATTGCTGTATCCGGGTCGGGCTGGTCGCACATGACCACGGTGCCGCCCGCATACAAGGTGCCCAGGGAGCCTGGTGAGCTCAAGGCAAAATTATGCCCGGCAGGAATCACGCTCAGGTACACACTGCTGGCTGTCAGTTGGCAAATGTCGGCACTGGCCCGCACGCTGTACAGGTAATCATCATGCGTGCGTGGAATCAATTTCGGCGTGCCGGTACTGCCGCCGGAGAGTTGCAGGAAAGCCACTTCGTCTGCTGTGGGGGCAGACGGTAATTCACCGATATACGTCGGTAAATTTGCCCAGGCATTGAATTCCTGTGCTTCGCCCAGCACAATCACATGCTGCAATGTGGTGCTACTGGCCTGCACCTCACGTGCCAGCTGGCGATAATCAAATCCCTCATGATGATCGGCGATGATATAAGCCACGGCTTCTGCATGCTGGCAGAAATAGCTAATTTCAAACTGGCGGTGGGCAGGCAATGCGAACACCGGTAATGCACCTAGGCGGAACAGGGCAAAAATGGTGGCGATAAATTCAGCCGAGTTTGGCAATTGTACGATTACGCGGTCACCGTGGCAGATCCCGAGTGTATGCAAACCGCGCGCCAGCCGTTCTACTTCTGCGCCCAGGTCTGCATAATTCCAGCGCTGGCGATCACTGACTACCGCCAGCTGATCTGCGTATTGCGCCACACGTTCTGCCAGCATGCTGGAAAACGTTTCACTGCGCCAATAACCTTTGGCACGGTACTCGGCGGCCATCTCTGCTGGCCAGGGGGTGCAATGTGCGAGCATCAGGCAGCCTCCTGCACCAGGCCCAGCGCATTAAGCATGGTCCGGAATTTGGCGGTGGTTTCGGCCAGCTCGTGCTGAGGTTCCGAGTCGGCGACGACACCGGCTCCGGCAAACAGGCGCACGTGTTGACCGGCGACTTTGGCACAACGCAAAGTGACTATCCATTCACCGTTACCCGCGGCATCACACCAGCCAACCATGCCGGAATAGAAGCCACGGTCAAAGCCTTCCAGTGCGTTGATCAGGTTGCGTGCCTGGTCAAACGGATGGCCGCAAACCGCCGGTGTGGGGTGCAGGCTGGCAGCAAGCGTCAAGGCACTGGCCGGAGGGCTGGTCAATTCGCCATAAATATCGCTGGATAAGTGCCACATGGTTTCGGTATTGATCAATGACGGTAGCGCGGGGACAGAAAGCATTTTGCAATAAGGGCGCAGTGCTTGGGCGACAGCATCGGCCACCACTTTGTGCTCATGCAGGTCTTTGCCGGATTGCAGCAAGCCCTGGCTGCGCTGGAAATCAGCGCTGCTGTCTTTGACGCGCGGAATAGAGCCGGCCAGCGGGTTGGAGCGGACATGTTTGCCCTGGCGACTTAACAGTAATTCCGGGCTGGCGCCGATCAGCGTGCCTTGTGCGGTGGTTCCGAGGTCTACAGCAAAGGTATAACCCAGCGCATTGCTCCAGGCCAGCCGCTGCAGTAGGCCTTGCAGGTCTACCGGCTGGTTGGTGGTTAATTCCAGTGTGCGCGCCAATACCACTTTGCTTAGCACATGATCGCGAATCTGTTGCACCGCAGTGCTGACGCCATGGGCATAGACTTCTGGTGCCGGTGTCGGGGTGACTTGGCAGGCCGCTGCGTGTGGTGGCGGTAAATAGCCTTCTCTTGGCAGAGGGCCAGCATGGACGACCTGTTGTGGAATAAACAGGCAAGCGGGTTGCTGGGTATCGAACGGAATGGCGCCGACAACGATAGGGTCCGGGTGGCCATTGGCTACTGCATCTGCCAGTGCCGTATTCACGGCGAGGTTGAGTTCAGTCATATTAGCAGTGGCCGGTATGGTGGCATAACGCCCTTGCGCCAGCATGGATTGTTCTGGCGTGGTAAAAAAGAACGGCGTTTCCTGGTTATAGCGTGCCAACAGTTTTTCTGCCTGGGGGTCACCCGTTAAGCCTCTAAAAATGTCATTCATAGTGCTATCCTCATTGTGTGATATGGAATTGGGGGCTGCTTCAGGCAGTCGCTGGTTTTGCGCCACCAGGCACCGGCGCGGACAGCATCTGGATGCGTCCGGCTAACAGGATAGTGAAGCCAGTCAGCACTACAGCCAGCCAGCCAGCATGGCCATAGCCGCTGATGCTGCCATCGGCCGACTGCGTGATCACCCAGCCACCGACCAGCGCGGCAGCACCACAGGCCAGTTGCTGGATGGCGGCATTGAGTGACATAAATGTGCCGCGCAATGGCGGGTGAATGGCTGAGAGGGTGATGGCCATGGCTGGGATGGATCGGCCTGTGCCGACAGTGAAAAACAAGGTGGTGCATAGCAATACCCAGCCGAATGCCACCGTGGTCAGGTGGGTTTGCAGCAAAATGGGTAGCATGGAAAATGCGGCTATCAGGCGGTAAGTGCGCACCTTGCCATAGCGATCTGCAATGCCACCGATCCAGCGCGCACTGCAAAAGCTGGCCAGGCCACCAAGAATATAAACCACCGGCATTTGTGCCATGTCCAGGCCGACATTACCGGTCAGGAACAATGTCAGATAAGGGATCACGGTAAAGGTCGAAAATGCACCCACTGCCATAAATAGCAGCCCGGTCAGGTGGTTGGCATTGGCCAGTACGTTTTTCATATTGTTTGCTGCTTGTTGCCAGCCGCGTTGTGTACGCTGGGGTGTAGACAGACTAGGGATATGACGTAGCGCTAATAACAGGAACAGGCTGGCAACGGCAGCAATGGCGATAAAAGGTGCTTGCCAGCCGATATGGTTGGCAAGCAATAAGGAGGTCGGTACGCCGAGTACGGTAGCCGCTGCAGTGCCGGACATGACGATGCCGCTGGCTTTACCGCGACGTTCGAACGGAATCAGGTCACCCACCAGTGTCTGTAGCATGGCACCCAGTACGCCGCCAAACACGCCAGCCAGGCCACGTGTCAGTAATAACGTTAGGTAATCTGGCGCCCATGCGCAAGCCAGTGTAGCCAGCACAAACAGTGTAAATAGCACCAGCAACATGCCTTTACGCTCAAACTGGTCAATGAAGGTGGCGGCAATCAGGCCACTTGCGGCTGCAGTGAGCGTATAAATAGAGAGTAGTAATGCAAATTGGGTTGGGTGGATGTGGAGTGCCTGCATCAGTATGGGCCCGATAGGCATCATGATCATGAAATCAAGAATGTGGGAAAACTGGATGCCAGCCAGCGTAAACAGCAGGTGTTTTTCTTGCTGCGCATTGAGCGGTACTGGTTGCAGGGGGGGGTGACTGGTTGCCATAATGTCCGTGTTGATTACCTTGGTTACAAAAGCGAAAGAGGGTACAAACACTCCTTCAGGGCTTTATTTATTAGTTGAGAATAATTCTCATTCTTGAATGATACTACAAGCAGCAATCATAAATTTTTGTTAAAACAAGAAAGACGTTTGCGCAACGACATGTCACATGCCCTATACAGGGGTGTCACGATGTCGTTGTTTTTAGGTGAAATGCAGGGGAACGCTATGTTGAGGCGGGTTTGGTGAGTGGGGATTTTGTACTAAAAACAAAGAGGCCTGTTAAACAGGCCTCTTGTTGAAATCAATTTGCTGCGTGTGCTTATTTTGCTTGTTGCGCATTAAAGGCTGTCATCAAGTTGCGGTAGTCTGGAATATGGTTAGCGCACAAGGTACCCAAACCTTCGATATCATTGCGCCAGTCACGGTGCAACTCGCAGGCCACGCCAAACCAGGTCATCATTTGCGCACCGGCGGCCTCCATGCGGCGCCAGGCCGCATCGCGCGTCAGTTCATTAAAAGTGCCTGAGGCATCACCTACGACAAATACTTCAAAGCCTTCTTCTATGGCTGATAGTGCAGGGAAGGCGACACAGACTTCGGTGACCACCCCGGCGATAATCAATTGTTTTTTGCCGGTGGCCTTAATCGCTTTGACAAAGTCTTCGTTATCCCAGGCGTTGATCTGGCCAGGACGCGCAATATAAGGCGCATCCGGAAACAGTGCTTTTAACTCTGGCATTAATGGACCATTGGGGCCGGTTTCAAAGCTGGTGGTCAAAATCGTCGGCAGGTTAAAAAACTTGGCGGCATCGGCCAAGGCCAATACATTATTCTTAAAACGGTCTGGTTCGATATCGCGCACCAGCGATAGCAGGCCAGCCTGGTGGTCTACCAGCAAAACGACAGCGTTGTCACGGTCCAGGCGTACATAAGGTTTGTTGTTCATGATGAATATCCTCTCAATGGATTTAGTCGGGGGGAGATCGCGGCCGTCAGCGTAACGCGTGAATGCTGACGGCCGTGTTTCCTTTTTTTTAAATGTTGGACTACTTTACAAGCCATTATGCGGTGACAAAGCGACCCTGGTTAAAGTCATTAATCGCCTGGTCAATTTCCTCCCAGCTATTCATGACAAATGGGCCGTGACCCACCACTGGCTCATTCAGCGGTGCACCATTGAGTAACAACAGCACGGTGTCCTGCTGGGCCTGCAATACCAGCTCATTACCCTCGCGCTGCATTACCGCTAGCTCAGCGGGGCGGATGGTATGCACTTCACCGGTTTTCACCGCGCCATGCAGCACAAAAATGGCAGTAGTGTGGCCTTCCGGCAAGGTGAAGGTGGTGCGTGTGCCCGCATTCAGGCGCACATCCCACACATTCATCGGGCTGAAGGTATTTGCCGGGCCTTTGTGACCTGCATATTCCCCGGCAATCACGCGGACTTTCCCTGCTTCCTCCGGCAAAGCCACTTCCGGGATCTGATCGCGGGTAATCCCCTGATAGCCAGGTGCGGTCATTTTGTCCTTGGCCGGCAGGTTGACCCATAACTGGATCATTTCAAACGGGCCACCTGTACGTGCATAGTCATCGCCGTGATACTCCTCATGAATAATGCCCTTGCCTGCGGTCATCCACTGCACTTCGCCTGGGCCGATGGTGCCGCCAGCGTTAGTGGAGTCGTGGTGTGAGACCTGGCCGTCATAAACAATGGTCACGGTTTCAAAGCCACGGTGCGGGTGCTGGCCAACACCGCGTCTGTGCGTGGTTGGCTCAAAGCTGGCAGGCCCGGCGTAATCCATCAGCAAGAAAGGCGAAATGTCATTGGCAATGTCACGGTAAGAGAAAATACTTTGTACCGGAAAGCCGTCACCCACCCAGTGGTTACCGTTGCTGCGTTTGATAAAAGCCAGTTTTTTCATGATGATTCCCTTTCAGAAATGTTTGCGTGTTTGCATGGTTCACACTATAAACACATGACTTTTAAGACACTAGATGGTTAAATGTGAAATTACTTTTCAATTAAATGAACAATTGAGTCATGGACTTTAATGAAGCCGCTGTATTTGTGAAGGTGGTGCAGGCGGGCAGCTTTAGCGCTGCCGCGCGGCAGCTGGGATTGCCGACCTCGACCATTAGCACCCGCGTAGCGCGACTGGAGCGACGGCTGGGCGTCACCCTGTTGCAACGCACCACGCGGCGCTTAAACCTGACTGAAGCTGGCGCATTGTATTTTGAGCATGCTTCTACCGGCCTGGGTTACTTGCTTGAAGCTGAAGCGGCGCTGGATGAAGCGCGTCAGCAACCGCAAGGCGTGTTAAAAGTCACAGCACCGGCTGACCTCGGGGATGCTTTGCTGGGAGGCTTGGTGACACAGATGCAGCGCACCTACCCAGCCTTGTCGCTGGAGTTAATGCTCACCGAGCGTTATGTTGACCTGGTGGCAGAAGGCGTGGATGTGGCGATTCGAACCGGGGAATTGCGCGACTCCAGTTTGATTGCCAAGTCACTAGGCACCATACAATGGGCGCTATTTGCCAGCCCATCGTATTTGCAGTTGGCGGGGCAGATTGCCACGCCAACTGACCTCAGCCAGCACCAATGTGTGCAATTCACGCCCATGGGGCGGCATCAATGGGATTTGCAGCGCGGTACAACAGCCATACGCGTACCCTTGGCTGCGCGTACCCTGGTTAACAGCATTGGCGTGGTGCGGGCTATGGCCGAAAACGGGCAGGGTGTGGCTTTGTTGCCGACATTTATCTGCCAGCCGACGGTAGAGACTGGCGGCTTGCAGCATGTATTGCCAGAGTGGCGCGGGCGTGCGGATGCCGTGCACCTGGTTTACCCGAAGCAACGCTTTATGCCACCCAAGTTGCGTGGTTTTATTGACCTGGCGGTGGCTGAGTTAAAGCCGCTGTTCAGTACACAATAGGCTATTTCTCCACTGGCTGCCCTTTTGGCTATAGTTACCTGTTGTGACGTGGTTATCTGAATGGCATTGCTGACATTTCTTAGATTATATTTTCTATTTTTCTATTACAAACAAGCCGTTGTATAGTGTGTTTTTTTAAATTTGAGCGCATGATAAGTGTGTAAAACTAAAGTATCAGCCTGCAATAACCGTTGTTAAGATATTAACAATAATATACATGGGGGATGCGTGCGTTGAACACGACGGCGGAATCATCGGCATTGCACGCAGAAATTGTCGGCATGCTGTATTCAAACAATCGCAGATCATTGATGGCAGCCATCGTGGTCATGATTGCGCTTTTGCTCGTGCAATGGCACCTGATCGACCATATCATCCTCACGGTCTGGTCCAGCATTTTCCTGGTGGCTTACGGCATACGTGCTTATCTGACTGTTCAGTATGAAAAAGACTTGCAGCGCGAACTGCATAGCCGCCAGTGGTTACAGTGGTTCCGTGCCAGCACCTGTTTTTGTGGCCTGGCCTGGGGCCTGGGCGGTATTCTGCTGTTCCCTGAGGCTGATACGGCACATCAGGCGTTCCTGATTTTTGCGCTGGTCGGGGTTTCCGGGGCGGGCATCATTATTTATTCAGTCGATACCTTAAGTACCAACCTGTTTAGTGGCGGCATTGTGTTGTTTATGATTCCGCGCTTTTTGATTCATGGCAGTTCAGTCTCACTGGCGCTTGCCGTGTTATTTATGGTGTATGTGTTTTATGTGACGGTAGCTGGCCGCAGCCTGGCTACCAGCCTGCGCGAGAATATCTCGTTACGGATTGCATCCAACCTGGATAACAAGAAGGTGCACCAACTGGCTTACTATGATTTTTTGACTGGCTTGCCTAATCGCCGCTTGCTGACGGATCGCCTTAATCAGGCATTTGCACGCTGTGTGCGTCACCAGCATTATGGGGCGGTGTTGTGCCTGGACTTGAATAATTTCAAAGGGCTTAACGATAGCAAAGGCCATCAGGCCGGGGATGAGTTGTTGCAACAGGTCGCTTTCAGGCTGCAACAATGCTTGCGTAAAAAAGATACCATCGCGCGCATGGGCGGTGATGAGTTTATTGCCGTGCTGGATGAGTTATCAACCGACAAGACAGAAGCGATTACTGCAGCCCAGGCCACTGCGGAAAAAATGATGGCGGTGTTTTCGCAACCTTTCGAGCTGCAAAACAGTAAATATCGCACTGCACCTAGCATTGGCATTTGCCTGTTCCTGGGGGATTTGCTTAAAGAAGATGAAGTGTTACGGCGCGCTGATATTGCCATGTATCAGGCCAAAAAATCCGATAACCTCAATAGCATCCAGATGTACGATGAAGCCGTGCACCCGGCGGTAGAAATGCGCGCCACGCTTGAAAACGAGCTGGCATTTGCCTTGCAGGGCAAGCAATTGCTTTTATATTACCAGGTGCAAGTCAATGAGTTGCAGCAGCCAACGGGTGCAGAGGTCTTGTTGCGCTGGCAACACCCGACCTTGGGCATGATTCCGCCAGACCAATTTATTCCGATTGCCGAAGAAACCGGTGAAATTGTCTCCATCGGGCAATGGGTACTGGCGCAAGCTTGTCAGCAACTCAAGCACTGGTCACAGTCTGTGCATACCGCCCAGCTTAAATTGTCGGTCAATGTCAGTGCCATCCAGTTCAGCCAGCCAGACTTTGTGCAGATGGTGAAAGAAACGGTATTGGCGAGTGGTTGCGATGCAAGCTGTTTGCGCCTGGAACTGACCGAAAGCCTGATTGTGAAAAATATCGATGAAGTGATTGAAAAGATCAATGCCCTGAAAGTACTGGGCATCACTTTTTCGCTGGATGACTTTGGCATTGGGCAGTCTTCGTTGTCGGTATTGAAACGGCTGCCGTTAGACGAATTGAAAATAGACCGCAGCTTTATTAAAGATATTGTGCATAACAACTATGATTCATTTATTGTGCAGACTATCATCAATATGGGCAAAAACCTGAGTCACAGTGTGATTGCTGAAGGGGTGGAAATGCAGCAGCAAATGGTCATGTTGCAAAAGATGGGCTGCCACGCTTTCCAGGGTTATTTGTTTAGCCGTCCGCTGCCTTTGCATGAGTTTGAAGCCAGTTTGCAATCAGCGATGCGCGGTGGCGCTGCGCCATCCGCAACCGGTCAGCGCAAAGTATTACGTAGCCGACTCGGTTAAACCTTGATCCACTCTTCGCCCTGGCTTAACCAGCGCTGAAGATGGGCGGCAACCGCCGCTGGTTCGCGTTGCAAGAGCTGGTCCGCCTGGGTTTTGGCTGTTTCCAGCAACACCATATCCCGTTCCAGATCGGCAATTTTAAGCATGGGAACACCACTCTGGCGTGTGCCCAGCAATTCACCCGGGCCGCGGATATGTAAATCGGCCTGGGCAATTTGAAAGCCATCATTGCTTTCAAAAATGACCTTCAGGCGCTGTCGCCCAATTTGCGAGCATTGCTGTTTGCTATAAAGCAAAATACAGGTGCTCTTGGCTGCGCCGCGGCCGACGCGGCCACGTAACTGGTGTAACTGGCTCAGCCCCATGCGCTCCGCATGTTCGATCACCATTAAACTCGCATTCGGTACATCGACGCCAACTTCAATGACGGTGGTGGCGACCAGCAGGTGAATCTCATTGGCAGAGAAAGCCTGCATCACCGCCTGTTTTTCTGCCGATTTCATGCGGCCATGGACCAGGCCGACCTTGAGTTCGGGGAACGTTTGCTGCATATAGGCAAAGGTATCATTGGCTGTTTGTAGTTGCAGCGCTTCTGATTCTTCAATCAGCGGGCACACCCAATAGGCTTGATGGCCCTGGGCGCAGGCGTCATGAACGCGCTGCAAAATCTCATCGCGCCGGTCATCAGCCACCAGTTTGGTCACAATCGGTGTGCGGCCGGGAGGCAGCTCATCAATCACTGACACGTCAAGATCAGCGTAATAGCTCATGGATAAGGTGCGCGGAATCGGCGTGGCCGACATCATGAGCTGGTGCGGTTCCAGGTTGTGTGCCTGCCCTGGCAAAGCCGTGCCTTTTTTACGCAACGCCAGCCGTTGGCCGACGCCAAAGCGGTGTTGCTCATCCACAATCGCCAACCCCAGTTGCTTAAACTGCACATCGTCTTGAAATAAAGCATGCGTGCCGACGGCAAGCATGGCTTCACCGCTGGCGATGGCTGACAGTGATTGCTCACGTTGTTTTTTGTTCTGGCTGCCCGTCAGCCAGGCGACCGTCACCCCCAACGGTTGCAGCCAGTCACATAGCTTTTTGTAATGCTGCTCTGCCAGAATTTCCGTCGGCGCCATCATCGCCACTTGCCAGCCATGTTCTATCAGTTGCAAGGCCGCCAGGCAGGCGACAATGGTTTTGCCACTACCGACATCACCCTGTAGCAGGCGTTGCATGGGGTGTGGCTGGTTGAGGTCATGCCCGATTTCTGCCACCACTTTTTGCTGGGCAGACGTCAGTGCAAACGGCAGGCTGGCCAGCAGGCGGCCAACCAGCGTCTGTGAGGCGGAGATGGCAGGTGCGCGCGATTGTTTGCGGCGCGCGTAATGTTGTCGCATGGAAAGCTGTTGTGCCAGCAGTTCATCGTAGGCCAGGCGTTGCCAGGCAGGGTGCGTGCGGTCTTCCAGTGTCGCCAGTGCTATCTCGGCTTGGGGTTGATGCAGCAAATGCAGACTGCTGGCAAAGTCGGGCAATTGCATGGACTGGTATACCCAGCCTGGCAGGGTTTCGTGCAAATATTCTGCTTGCAAGATGCGGTTCACCGCTTTGCGTATGGTTGCCTGGCTCAAGCCTGCCGTCGTCGGATAGACCGGGGTGAGTGCACTGCTGACCGGCGTGTCTTCATCGACTTTGCGCTGTGTCGGGTGCACCATTTCATAGCCAAAAAAACCAGGCCGCACCTCACCAAACACGCGTAAACGCTGGCCAGTTTGCATGGCAGCGACCTGGCTGGGATAAAAGTGCAGAAAACGCAGATTGATGATGCCAGTGTCATCCTGCAGCCTGACATTCAACATTTTGCGCGGCTTGTAGGCCACTTCATTGTGCACCACCACGCCTTCGATTTGTGTCTGCTCACCCAGGTGTAAGTCGCGGATGGCCGTGATGCGGGTTTCGTCCAGGTAGCGCAGTGGCAAGTGCAGCAACAAGGCCTGCACTGAATGAATATTCAGTTTTGCCAGCTGGCTGCATACGGCGGGCGTGAAACCTTTAATCTCGTTCAAGGGCCGCATGCTGGCATCACCGCTGATTTACTGGATACGTTGTTCCAGCTGGTTGCCTTTGACCCGGTTGATACGCACGATTTGCTGAATCTTGCGCAGATTGCGGATCAAGGTCGCCAGGTGCACGCGGTTATGCACTTGCACGGTAAAGTTTACATTGGAGTACTGGCTGCCATCGCTGGATTCGACACTGACATTATCAATGTTGGCATCTGCATTGGAGATGGTCGCCGCAATTTTGGCCAGCATGCCGCGTTCGTCGACCACCGTAATGCGCAAGTTGACGCTGAACAGTTTTTTCGGGTCGGCATCCCACTCCACGTCCAGCCATTTTTCCGGGTCCAGCCTGAACTTGCGGATGGCAGGGCAATCGTGGGTATGAATGACCAGGCCCTTGTCTTTATTGATAAAGCCCAGAATGGGGTCGCCAGGAATCGGGCGGCAGCAAGGGGCAAATTGTACTGCCATGCCTTCCGAGCCGCGGATGGTAATGGTATCGAGTACTTTGCCAGATTTATCTTCAGCATCGGCCGGATGCGCCAGTAACTGGTGCGCCACCATCAGGCTGTTACGTTTGCCAAGGCCGATATCGGTCAAAATCGCCTGGCGGGTTTTGCTGCCATAGTCGTTCATGACTTTTTGCCATTGCTTGTCTGCAATCTCGGCAGGTTCTATATGCATGGCGCGCAGCGCCACATTCAGCATGCGTTCACCCAATTGTGCCGATTCTTCCACCTTGACGGTTTTGAGGTAATGGCGGATATGTGAGCGGGCTTTGCCGGTGACCACATAGTTGAGCCAGGCCGGATTCGGTTTCGCCAGCGGTGCGGTGATAATTTCAACATGATCACCGTTGCGCATCTCGGTACGCAGTGGCGCCAGTTCATTATTGATTTTAACGGCGACGCAACTATTACCGACATCTGAGTGCACGGCGTACGCGAAGTCAACCGCCGTCGAGCCGCGTGGTAAGGCCATGATGTTGCCTTTAGGCGTAAATACATACACCTCGTCCGGGAACAGATCGACTTTAAAGTTCTCCAGGAACTCGTGGCTGTCGTCACTCTCGGTCTGGATTTCAACCAGGCGTTGCAACCACTGGTGGGTTTGCTGTTGCAGTTTGGTCAGGTGCGCATCGGTGGTTTTATACAGCCAGTGCGCCGCTACGCCGGCATCGGCAATGTTATGCATTTCCTGGCTGCGTATTTGTACCTCAATCGGCGTGCCAAACGGGCCAAACAATGTGGTATGCAAAGACTGGTAACCGTTGGCTTTGGGGATGGCAATATAGTCTTTAAAACGGCCGGGAATGGGCTTATAAAGCGCATGTAATGCGCCCAGTGCCAGGTAGCAGGCTGCGGTATCTTTGACAATGACGCGAAAACCGTAAATGTCGCCAATTTGCGACAATTTCATCGATTTTTCAGCCATTTTCTTATAAATGCTGTAAAGGTGCTTTTCGCGCCCCTGTACATCATATTCGATCTGGTATTGCGTCAGCTGGTTCTCAATGGCGTCCTGAATCTTGCTGATGACTTCTTTGCGGTTGCCACGTGCCAGGCGAATGGCCTTATCAATCACGCGATGGCGATTCGGGTATAGGTACTTGAGGCTGAGATCTTCCAGCTCGTGGTAAATCGGGTTCAGGCCTAGCCGGTTGGCAATTGGCGCATAAATATCCAGCGTTTCGCGTGCGATGCGTTTCTGCTTTTCCGGGCGCATCGCTTCCAGCGTCTGCATATTGTGCAAACGATCGGCCAGCTTGACCAGGATCACACGTACATCCTGGCTCATGGCCAGCAGCATTTTGCGGAAATTTTCGGCTTGCGCCTGGGTGGCGGTTTGCAGTTCTACCTTGTCCAGCTTGGTCAGGCCATCTACCAGGTCGGCCACCTGTTTACCAAAGCGCTCGGCAATCGCCGCACTATCGACTTCGGTATCTTCCACGACATCATGCAGCAGGGCGGCCAGCAGGGTGGGCAAGTCGAGATGCAGTTTGGCCAGAATGCAGGCCACCGAAATCGGATGGGTAATATAGGGCTCGCCGGTTTTGCGGGTTTGACCGGCATGCGCCTGCTCGGCATAGCGATACGCTTGCCAGACCAGTTGCACTTCTTCTTCGTTGAGGTACTTGCGGATTAGCTGGGTAAGGGGGGAATCCTCACGGTCAGCAGGGAGCAAGTCCACTTCCTCCAGGGGAGACCTGGACTTGCGATGGGCAGAATCGCCTTGGCTATGGGGCATAGCTGTTTATGCGTGGCCCTTTTTCTCTAACAACTCTACACCGATCTTACCAGCAGCGATTTCGCGCAAGGCAATCACGGTTGGCTTGTCTTTTTGTGAATAGCCACTCACTAATGGGTCTGAACCATTGGCTAATTGTCTGGCGCGGTAAGCTGCCACCAATGTCAATTGAAAACGGTTAGAGATGTTGTCCAAACAATCATCGACAGTAATACGTGCCATAAAAACCTCTTAATATGTGAGCCTACATGCAGCGTGCATGCGCGCTGGGTCAGGTAAGTGATTGAATCAATGACGCGTGGCAGGCAACCTGGCGGTTTAACTGCAAGCGCTGGGCGCGAACAATCGCCATCAGATCCTGCAAGGCCACGTCAAAATTATCATTAATTGTAACATAATCAAACTCATGCACGTGACGCATCTCCTCACGTGCGGCGGCCAGACGTTGTGTAATCACGGCTTCGCTGTCCTGGCCACGGTTGTTCAGGCGGTGTGCCAGCGCCTCAATCGAAGGCGGCAAAATAAAAATCGAGGTGACCTGCGGGAACAGTTTGCGAATCTGCTGAGCGCCTTGCCAGTCGATTTCCAAAATCACATCGCGGCCGGATGCCAGGGCGTTTTCTACCTCGCTTTGTGCCGTGCCATAACGCGCGCTGTGCACATGGGCGCTTTCGAGAAAGCCGCCTTTATCCAGCACGCCTAAAAACTCGGCTTCTGAGACAAAGTGGTAATGGATGCCATCTTCTTCGCCCGGGCGCGGTGCGCGCGTGGTGTGCGACACCGATAGTTTTAAAATCGGGTCTTGCGCCAGCATGGCACGCACCAGGCTGGTTTTACCAGCGCCAGAAGCAGCAGAAATCACATATAAATGACCATGACTCATGATGCACACCACTCCGGGTTAGGCAGTGAAGAAAAGACGGATTTCAAACCCTCGCCCCAACCCTTGCGGATACAGGCGTAATAAGGATCATCTTCCGTCAGGCGTTGCCGGCAATCGGCGCTAAAGGTGTCAGTGCGGTATATCATCAAATCAATCGGTAAAGCCACAGAAATATTACTGCGGATGGTGGAATCAAATGAAATCAGCACGCATTTTACCGCATCTGTGACATTGGTTTGATGTTTGATGACACGGTCGATAATCGGTTTGCCGTATTTGGTCTCGCCGATTTGCAGATAAGGCGTGTCCGAGGTGGCTTCAATAAAATTGCCTGCTGCATAGACATTAAACAGGCGAGGCTGCTCGCCTTTGATTTGACCGGCCACCAGAATGCTGGCGCTAAAGTCTATGCTATGTTCCTTGAGGGCTTTGCCATCGCGCTGATGCACGGTGCGCATGGCGGCGCCGACGACACTGGCGGCTTCAAACAGCGACTGCACATTATGCAGGTGGGCATGCGGTTCAGGCGATTTGAGCTGTTCACGGCACAGGTTGACCACCGATTGTGTAATGGCCAGATTGCCCGCCGTCAGCAGCACAATCATGCGCTCGCCCGGTACTTCAAATAGATGCATTTTAGGCGCAATCGCTACCTGGTCGACACCAGCATTGGTGCGCGTATCAGAAGCCAATACCAGGCCTTGTTGCAGCAAAATACCGACACAATAAGTCATAAGAAAAGAGGAGTAGGTTAATGTTTAAAAGTCATCATAGCATGCACGGACAAGCTACTGCTGCGCACTTTGTGCCTGCTGTCGTAGCTGTTGTTTATGCTGCTCGCGCTGTTTTTCTGTCAGGCCGCCGTGCTGGTTGACACTGACCATGCTCGCCATGCCCTCTGTGCCGCCGCCGATACGCGAACCCGTGATCGGACTGGCGCTGCGATAGTCCAGGCCAGTAGCCAATCTGACATGCGTTTCGTTTACCAATGTGCCATTAGACACATCCAGCCCGAGCCATTGGTCGTGTTGCCACACATCCACCCAGGCATGCGTTTGCATCAGGTTGCCGTTTTCGGTGAACAGATAACCGCTGACATAACGTGCGGGCAGCCCCAGGCTATGGCAACAGCCAATAAAAGCATGCGCATGGTCCTGGCAAACCCCTTTGCCAAGCCTGAAGGCCTCGGCTGCCGAGGTGTCGACCTGGGTCGCACCTGTGATGTACTCCATCTGCGCACGCAAAGCCTGCATCATGTCTGGCAGTGGCGCATCGGCAAAGCGTTTGGCAAATGCAATCATGGCGGCATCGGCCTGGGTGAGGGGCGTATCACGCAGGTAAATGTCTAATGGGAGTGTGTGCTCAGGCGGGGTGCTTGCAACCCCGGTTTCCACTTCGCCACATACGGCGATGAGCAATTCATTATGCGGCTGGTCGATGACCAGGGTATGCGCCAGATTGCCAAAGGCATCCTCAAACGCAGCTAGCTGCCCGTTGACCTTGATCTGCCAATGCTTGACCTGCTGCCCGTGACCATTGCGTGGCGTCAGGCGCAATTGCTGAATAGTGTATTGCGCCATGTCACTGAAAGCATAGTGGGTCTGGTGTTCAATATTGAGCAGCATATGTGTGGTGTGCCAAAGTGAAAAAGCGCAGCGCTGTGTTAAACAGTCTGCGCATGAGGGGGTTCATGGCAATCTATTGTCGTTGTCAGGCCGTCGCACTTAAAAAATTGCGTTGTATTTCTTCACCGAGTTTGCGGTTGGCCAGAATAAATTCATCCAAAAAGTGGTGTACGCCATCTTTCAAAATATCCAGCATGCGGCCGTAGTGCAGCCTGGCATGCATTTGGCCTGCCAGACGCTCGGCTTCAGTCTGGCGGCTACCAGCCACTTGCCGCAAAATCGGCATGATTTCGGCGTAGCAGGCATGCAGTGAGCGTGGCATGTCTTCGCGCAAAATGAGCAATTCAGACACTTTCATCGGTTCAATCGCATCGCGGTAAACTTTCTGGTAGGCCTGGAAAGCCGACACCGAGCGCAGCACGGCACTCCATTCGTAATAATCCACCGCGCCGTCATTCGCTTCCTGCATGGGGATTAAAAATTCATACTTTACATCGAGCAAACGCGCGGTATTGTCAGCACGTTCCATAAAGGTGCCCAGGCGTACAAAGCTGAATGCTTCATCGCGCAACATGGTGCCAAAGCACACGCCACGGAACAGATGCGAACGACTTTTGACCCATTCACAAAACTCACTCAAGCCAGTCTGTGTCAGATCCTGCTTGATATATTGGCCAAACTCCAGCCACAGCGTGTTCATGTTTTCCCAGGTTTCGGTGGTCATGGCCACGCGCACAGCGCGGGCATTTTCACGTGCGCTGCGCAACGAGCTGTAGATGCTGGAAGGATTACTGCTATCCATGACCAGATGTTTAATCACATTGGCGGCATTAAGTTCTTTGTAAGTTTTGTCATAAATATCGCGGATACCGGCAATTTCCAATACCGTATCCCACAGCTCTTCTTCATTACTGCTGTCGGAAGGCAGCAACGACATGTTGTAAGTCACATCCAGTACGCGTGCCACGTTTTCGGTACGTTCGATATAACGCGCCATCCAATATAAATGATCTGCGGTACGACTTAACATATGACAGCCTCTTGCGTTGTTTGTTGGGCAGCCATTTGCGACTGCGAGGTTTCTACACAGACATCATCACGCTCCAGCACCCAAGTGTCTTTAGTGCCGCCACCTTGTGAGGAGTTGACCACCAGTGAACCTTCCTTGAGCGCCACGCGCGACAAGCCACCTGGCACGACACTGACTGTTTTGCCCGAGAGTACAAATGGGCGCAGGTCGACATGGCGTGGTGCAATACCTTGATCTACCAGCGTCGGGCAGGTCGACAAGGCCAATGTCGGTTGCGCAATGTAATTGGCTGGTTTCGAGACGATGCGTAAACGGAATTCTTCAATTTCCTGCTTGCTGGCAGTGGGGCCGACCAGCATACCGTAGCCGCCGGAACCCTGGACTTCTTTCACGACCAGCTCGGGCAGATGATCCAGCACGTAGGCCAGATCATCTTCCTTGCTGAGTTGATACGTAGGCACGTTCTGCAGGATGGGAGATTCACCCAGGTAGAACTTGATCATCTCCGGCACGTACACATACGTCGCCTTGTCATCAGCAACGCCGGTGCCCACGGCGTTGGCTAATGTGACGCCACCATTGCGGTAGACGGAGAGCAGACCTGGCACGCCCAACAGGGAGTCGGGCTTGAACACCAGAGGGTCAAGGAAGTCGTCGTCGATGCGGCGGTAAATCACGTCCACCCTTTGCGGGCCTTGCGTGGTGCGCATGTAGACGGCGTTATTGCGGACAAACAAATCTTGGCCTTCCACCAGTTCGATGCCCATTTGCTGGGCGAGGAAGGCATGTTCAAAGTAAGCGCTGTTATAAGCGCCTGGTGAAAGCAGTACCACGGTCGGATCAGTGACGCCTGTTTGGGCCACCGAGCGCAAATTATTAAGTAATACGTGTGGATAATGCTCGACCGGTGCAATCGGATATTTTTTAAATAAATCCGGAAACAGCCGCATCATCATTTTGCGGTCTTCCAGCATGTAAGACACCCCTGAAGGGGTGCGCAAGTTATCTTCCAGCACATAAAACTGTGATTCACTGGTGCGTACCAGGTCGATACCGGCGACATGTGCATACACCTGGTTAGGCACATTGACGCCTACCATTTCCGGCCGGTATTGTGAGTTGCTTAAAATGCTGTGCGGGACAATGCCTGCTTTGATAATTTCCTGCTCATGATAAATATCATGCAAAAACATATTCAGTGCGCGCACGCGTTGCACGGCGCCTTTGGCTAGGTGTGCCCACTCGCTGGCGGAGATCATGCGCGGAATCACGTCAAACGGAATCAAACGTTCGGCACCATCCTCTTCGCCATAGACGTTAAACGTAATCCCAACCCTGCGGAACAATACTTCAGCTTCCGCTCGCTTGGCCGCCAGCTGTTGTGTCGGTACATCGCTTAACCAGCGGTTATACGCCTGATAGATGGCACGTACATTGCCCCCATAGCCCTGCATTTCATCAAAAAACTGTTTGGCCGATTGCGTCATGATGCTGGACCTTTGCCTTACTTGTAAAATTCAATTAAATAAGAGCAAGCCGTGTGCCAGCAAAGAATAGTGTTTTAAATCATATTGTTATTGTTTTTTAGCTGTTGCTACCAAAGCAAAATGCACCATTGCGGTGCGTTTTGGCGTCACGATTTTGGTGCAGTGCTGTTTTACATTTAAGCCGCTTACTCGATGTTCTGAATCTGCTCGCGCATTTGTTCGATCAGCACTTTTAGTTGCATAGACACTTGTGTGGTTTCGATGGCCACCGATTTCGAGCCCAGGGTATTGGCTTCGCGGTTCATTTCCTGCATCAGGAAATCCAATTTCTTACCCATGGCGCCACCGGCATTGAGGATGCGGTCCATTTCGGTGATATGGGATTGCAAGCGCGCCAACTCTTCATCCACATCAATGCGTTGCGCGTAAAGCACGATTTCCTGGCGCACGCGGTCGTCATCGGCCTGCATGGCTTCTTGCAGCTTGGCGGTCAGTTTTTCCTGGTATTGGCTCACCAGCGTCGGCAGCAGAGGTTTAACAATGCTGATTTGTTCACGCACGCCTTGCAGGCGATCGAGCAATACCTGTTTGAGCTTTTCACCTTCGCGCTGGCGAGCAGCAATCAGTTCATCAATGCCACGTGACAGGCCGTTTTGTACGCCTTGTGCCATGGCTTCGGCATCCACCGCTTCGGTTTGCAAGACGCCGGGCAGTTTGAAGACATCGACCAGGTTGATCGGTTGCGCTTGCGGAAAATGCTGTTGCAGGTCTTTGAGCGTTTGTGCAATTTGCGCCACCATGGCCGGGTTGAGCGCCAGGGTAGTGGCTGCGTTGTCACTTTTGAGACTCATACGGCATTCGACTTTGCCACGGCCGAGCCGGGTTTGTAGTTGTTCGCGTATCAGCGCTTCAAACTGGCGCAAACTGTCTTCAATTTTGACGTTGAGCTCGAGGTAGCGATGATTCACTGCGCGCAGTTCGATCAGCAACAGGCCGCCCGGAAAACGGGCTTCACTTGCGGCAAAGCCGGTCATGCTTAAAATGGGGTGTGCGTTTTTGGTTTCTTTTTCTGTGGTTTTGTTGGCAGTCATTATCGCGCTCCGGGCAAACTGGACGATTGTATCAAATGCGCTATCGATATGCGAAAATAGCATACAGATAAAAGAAACCCGGTTTGATGGCAGAGACGGCAAGCCACTTAATTCGGCGTTTCCCTTAATAAAAGCCATGATTGTGACGTTAAAGCGCTAGTGAAGCTTTCTAATAAATTCGATTTTGCCTTGCCGGTCGGCACTGCGCTGCATGACTACACCATTACACGGGTGCTGAGTCTGGGCGGGTTCAGTTTCGTCTATCTGGCGCAGGATCCGCAAAAAAATACCGTCGCCATCAAGGAATATATGCCAGTGACGCTGGCTGAGCGTGACGAGCATACGCATATCCGCTCCAATGGCAAAAATGAAGCTGCCTACAAACATGGCATGAAGTGCTTTTTTGAAGAAGGCCTGGCGCTGGCCAATATTGAGCACAAAAATATTGTGCGCGTGAAAAACTTCTTCCGTGCCAACAACACCGTTTACATGGTCATGAAGTATGAGCGCGGCAAGTCGCTGCAAGATTACATCATGGCCTTGTCGCAGCCGGTGCCTGAGAGTTTCCTGATCCGCATGTTTGTGGAGTTGCTCAATGGCTTGCGTGAAGTGCATACGCGCAAGTTGCTGCATCTGGATATCAAGCCCGCCAATATTTATATCCGCCTGGATGGCTCACCCATGCTGCTGGACTTCGGATCAGCGCGCCAGGCCTTGTCTGAGGTGACGTTGGCGCCGACTTACACACCGGGTTTTGCGCCGCCGGAGCAATACATAGACCGTAAGCACCTGGGGCCCTGGAGTGATATTTACAGCATAGGTGCCAGCATGTATGCCTGCTTGCAACGCGCATCGCCCATCTCGGCCAATGTGCGGCTGAAAGATGATACGCTGGTGCCTGCGATTGAGCTCGGTAAACAGATATACTCTGAAAAATTACTGGCGATTATTGATGAATGCATGCAGCTGGACTACCTGTTACGGCCGCAAAGCGTGTTCTCATTACAGAAAAAAATGATCGGCATCCGCGTGGTAGAAGATCCTCGTGGTTCGCTGGTGGATAAAATCATCAAGGTATTGAATAAACCGCTATGAAATTCACCATTGCACAAGGTAGCCGCCAGGGGCCGCGGCCTTACAATCAGGACCGGCTGGCCTATTCTTACCACCGGCATGCTATTTTCATGGTGCTGGCTGACGGCATGGGCGGACACCAGCATGGGGATGTGGCCGCCGAAATCGCGGTGAAAACCACGATAGAAGCCTTTCAGCGTGAGTCGCAGCCTTTGATTACCCAGCCTGCGCAGTTTTTGCGTGAGCAAATTGCCCGGGCGCATGATGTGATCGAAAATGTGCGTTTGCAAAAACGTTTGCTGGAATCGCCACGCACCACCATTGTCGTCGCACTGATCCAGCACAACAAACTGTTTTGCGCCCATGTGGGTGATTCCCGCTTATATCTCTATCGAAACGGCCTGGTCGAATACCAGACCGAGGACCACTCAGTCGTGCAATCGTTATTAAGAGAAGGCAAAATTACGGTAGATGAGATGGATCATCACCCGCACCGTAATAAAATTTATAATTGCGTAGGTGGAGAGCGCCCGCCCAAAGTAGAGCTGGCGGCGCCGATCCCGCTGCGCGAAGGCGATGTCATCATGCTGTGCTCGGATGGTGTATGGAACACCGTGCCAGATATCAGCATGGCGCAACATATGCTGGCCGCAGATATCAACGATGGCGTGAACCGCTTATTGGATGATGCTGATGCCGCCAGTATTACCGTCGGCGATAATATGAGCGCGATTGCTCTGCAGTGGGGACAGCGTGTGACCAGCCCGCTGACGATTTCAACACTGGATTTACCGGTAGACGTCACCACCACCATGATGAACGAAACCACGGCCCCGCCCAGCCAATATGCGCTGGATTTGACCGATGATGAAATTGAAAAGGCGATTGCCGAAATACAGGAAGCGCTGGGCAGAACCCGGCAACATATTAAATAACAGGAAGTTGTAAACCATGATCAGACCAAGCCAGCGCGCGAATGACCAATTGCGCGCCATCGAAATTATCCGCCACTACACCAAACATGCTGAAGGCTCAGTATTGGTGAAATTTGGCGATACGCACGTGATTTGCACTGCCAGCGTAGAAGAAAAAGTGCCTGGTTTTTTGAAGGGCAAAGGCCAGGGTTGGGTCACGGCTGAATATGGCATGCTGCCACGTTCAACAGGTAGCCGCATGGACCGCGAAGCCGCACGCGGCAAGCAAAGCGGGCGCACACAAGAGATTCAGCGCCTGATTGGCCGCAGCCTGCGCGCGGTGATTGATCTGCAAAAGCTGGGAGAGCGCACCATCCATTTTGACTGTGACGTCATCCAGGCCGATGGCGGTACACGTACTGCCAGCATCACCGGCGCTTATGTCGCCATGGTAGATGCCGTGGGCACCTTGCTGCAAAAAGGCCTGCTCACCGAAACGCCCATCAGAGACTCCGTGGCAGCAATCTCAGTCGGTGTCTATCAGGGCACGCCAGTGCTGGACCTCGACTATATCGAAGATTCAGACTGCGATACCGACATGAATGTGGTGATGACCGGCAACGGTGGCTTTGTTGAAATTCAGGGCACGGCCGAAGGTGAGCCATTTAGCCGCGATACCATGAACCAGATGCTGGACCTGGCTGCCAAAGGCATTCATGAGCTGGGCCAACTGCAAACCCTGGCATTGGCAAAATAACCATGGCCTTGCCATTTAATAAACTGGTCATTGCCTCTGGCAATAAAGGCAAAATCCGCGAGATTGCGCATGTGCTGGCGCCGCTGAATATCGACATCGTGTCGCAATCCGAATTCAATGTGCCGGAATGCCCTGAGCCTTATGGCACTTTTATTGAAAATGCCTTGGCTAAAGCACGCCATGCCAGCCAGCACACAGGCTTGCCCGCGCTGGCCGATGATTCTGGCCTGTGTGTCGATGCCTTGCAAGGGGCGCCAGGTGTGATTTCGGCGCGCTATGCCGGGCCGCAACCGGCCAATAGCCTGCTCACGCAAGATGAACGAAACAACGATAAACTGCTCACAGTATTGTCACGTATCAGCGAGCGCCAGGCGTATTTTTACAGCGTGCTGGTGCTGGTGCGTTCGCCACAAGATCCGCAGCCGATTATTGCCGATGGCCTGTGGCGTGGAGAAATTTTGCGCGAATTTCGCGGGTCAGAAGGCTTCGGCTATGACCCGCTATTTATGGACCTTGAAACCCGTAAAACGGTTGCCGAATTACCGCTGGAAGTGAAAAGCCGCATGAGCCATCGCGGTCAGGCTTTGGTAAAATTGCTGCAAGCCTTGGAAAGAGTCAGTGTATGAAAAACGAATGGCCAAAATGGGTACGCGATGACGGTTCGGTGGTCTCCTGCACCGAAAAGGTCAAAGTCATGGCCGAAAATTTTGATGAACTCAAGCAAATCGCGCAGGATGCCATGGAAGACGGTTTGCTGATGGAAGTCAGCGAAGAGCAGATGCGTGCTGCGTTGCATGCGCTCGTCGATACGCTGGTTAATCCTTACAACAAGCTATAGGCTTGCCAATATGGCAGGTCTCTCACCGCAGCAAATCCTTCACGACGTTTTCGGTTATAACCAGTTCCGCCACCAGCAGCAAGCCATCGTTGAGCATGTGATCGACGGGAGCGATGCGTTGGTGCTGATGCCTACGGGCGGCGGTAAGTCGCTGTGTTACCAGATTCCTGCCCTCGCACGCGAAGGCCTGGCCATTGTTGTTTCACCGCTGATCGCCCTCATGCAAGACCAGGTTGAGGCTTTGCAGCAATTAGGCGTCAACGCCGCCTTTTTAAACTCCAGTTTAAGCGCAGAAGACAATAGCCGCATTACGCGTCAAGTGCTCGCAGGTGACATAAAGCTCCTGTACGTCGCCCCCGAACGGCTCATGGTCGGCAGCTTTTTAAGCCTGCTCGACGAAGTGCATCAGCATGTGGGCCTGGCACTGTTTGCCATCGACGAAGCCCATTGCGTGTCTCAGTGGGGGCATGATTTCAGGCCAGAATATCGCCAGCTTACTGTGCTGCATGAGCGCTTTCCGCAAGTGCCACGTATTGCGCTCACCGCCACGGCCGATGCGCCCACGCGCGCCGAAATCATCAGTCAGCTCAACCTCGAAAACGCCGCCCAGTTTGTCTCCAGTTTTGACCGGCCGAATATCCGTTACCACGTCGGTATCAAGAATAATGCGCGCCAACAATTGCAGGCCTTTCTGGAGCGTGAGCATGCTAACGACGCTGGCATCATTTATTGTTTATCGCGTAAGAAAGTCGAAGAAACCGCCGCCTGGCTAGTCGAAAAAGGCTGGTCTGCATTGCCTTATCACGCTGGCTTACCCGCGCAATTACGTGAGCATCACCAGCGCCGCTTTCTGCGTGAAGAAGGCATTATCATGGTGGCGACGATTGCGTTTGGCATGGGCATAGATAAACCCAACGTGCGCTTTGTCGCCCATTTAGACCTGCCAAAAAGCATGGAAGGCTATTACCAGGAAACCGGCCGTGCCGGGCGCGATGGCTTAGCCGCTAATGCCTGGATGGTCTATGGTATGGGCGACGTCGTCTCTATGCGGCAAATGCTCGATAGCGGCGAAGCCTCCGAAGAGCGCAAACGGCTTGAACGCCTGAAGCTGGATGCTTTGCTCGGCTACTGTGAATCCACCGCCTGCCGACATCAAACCATTCTGCGCTACTTTGGCGAAAGCCATCCCGGCGCTTGCGAGCAATGCGACAACTGCCTGCACCCGGTTGAAACCTGGCAAGCTACACAAGTCGCGCAAATGGCACTTTCTTGTGTTTACCGCACTGGTCAGAGGTTCGGTGTTGGCCACTTAATCGATGTGCTCACCGGCAAACTCACTCCGCAAGTGGAGCGCTTCGGCCATGACAAAGTCAGCACCTTTGGTATAGGAAAATCCCTCAATCAAGCCCAATGGAGCGGTGTCTATCGCCAACTAATTGCGGCTGGCATGCTTGAGGCCGACATGGCGGCGTATGGTGGTTTAAAACTGACTGAAGCTGCAAGGCCAGTGCTTAAAGGCGAGCAGGAGGTCTGGCTACGCCGCGACGCCGAACCCGAAAAACGCATGAGCAAAGCCGAGCGCAGCGCCCGCGCCAAAGAAGCCTTTGCCGGTGCCAACGATGACCCGCTTTGGCAAGCCCTTAAAGCCAAACGGCTGGAACTGGCAAGGGAGCAGGGCGTGCCGCCTTATGTGATTTTTCACGATAGTACACTGCTGGAAATTCATAACCGCAAGCCGCAGACATTAGATGAAATGGGGCAGATTAGCGGGATAGGGCAGGCGAAATTGCAGAAGTATGGGGATGCGTTTTTGTTAGTTTTAGAAGAAATGACTTAATCGACCCCGATCTAGGGATCGTTAGACTTCAACGGGAAGGTTCCGAGTTAAAATGTCAGCATGATCCCGATTTACCCTGCCAATAGTTTGAGTGAAGCACCTCTGCAAGGAGATGTCACGCTCAGCGGCCTCACCAATCCACCACCACTTTCGCTGTATATCCATATCCCCTGGTGTGTACGTAAATGTCCTTATTGCGACTTTAATTCGCATGAGGCTCGCCAGGAAATCCCAGAGACTGCTTATGTGGATGCATTGATTGCTGACCTCGAGCAGGCCACGCCATTGGTATGGGGGCGCAAGATCCGTAGTGTGTTTTTTGGTGGTGGCACGCCCAGCATTTTTTCAACCGAGGCGATTGATAAGATTTTGAGCCATGTACGTATGCTGACGCCGCTGGAGTATGGCGCGGAAGTGACGCTGGAGGCCAACCCAGGCACGGTGGATATCGCTAATTTTCAAGGCTATCGGCAGGCAGGTGTGAACCGGGTTTCGCTGGGCATCCAGAGTTTTCAGCCGCAATATCTTAAAGCGCTAGGGCGTATTCATGATCGCGAACAAGCACTGGCGGCGGCAGAATTGGCGTTAAATACCTTTGATCAGGTGAATCTGGATGTGATGTATGCCTTGCCGGAGCAAAGCCTGGAAGATGCATTGAAAGATGCCGAAACGGCTTGCCAGCTCAAACCGGCGCATTTGTCGTTTTATCACCTGACGCTGGAGCCCAATACGCCGTTTCACCGTACGCCACCGAGCTTGCCGGATGACGATACCAGCGCCACCATGCAAGAGGAAATTGAGAAGGTGCTTGCTAGTCATGGGTATCAACATTATGAAACTTCTGGTTTTTCACAGCCTGGACGGCAGTGCCAGCACAACCTCAACTACTGGACGTTTGGGGATTATTTGGGCATAGGCGCCGGTGCGCATTCCAAACTGAGTTTTCACGACAAAATTATCCGCCAAAGTCGACATAAGCATCCTAAGAAATATCTGGAGAGTGTGGCCAAAGGCCAGATGGTCGATAGGGAGTGGCAGATTGGCCGCGAGGATTTGGCGTTTGAATTTATGATGAATGCATTGCGCTTGGTGGATGGGGTGGAAGCAGATTTATTTCAGCAGCGCACGGGATTGCCGTTACGGAGTATCCAATCTACTTTGCAGGAAGCACAGCAACAAGGGTTGTTGGTGGAGCAGAGCGGGGTGATTGCGCCGACGTTAAAGGGGCAAAGGTTTTTGAATGAGTTATTGGGGATGTTTTTGCCTTAACTCCTGGTGGTAGTAGGCGTTTGAAAGGTTGTTTTTCGCTTTTACAGCGAGTTACTTTTCTTTGCTTGCACAAAGAACAAGTAACCAAAAGAAAGTGCACCCCAGCTTCCGCTTGTTCCTTGCGCTACTCGGCTTGGCGGGCGTCCATCGAAACTCGCCCTGACAAGCCACACAAGACGTGGCTTGTTGCGGAGCTCAAACAGCCGATGGCCGAAGACTCCCGCCAACCCTGCGTTGCTCGGCGCGGCAGATGGGGACCCCGAAAACCAAGAGAGCGCCATCCTTTAGCGGGTTTAATAAAAGAATCTGGTTTTTGAACCGTCGGCATTTCTGCGATGTGAGTTTGGCGAGATGAATCCCATTCCATCACGCTGAGTAGCGGAGACTAAGTGGGGGATGTCGGCCATCGGCTGTTCGAGTTCCGCGGTGGCTTGCGGGGTGTGCAAGCCGCTAGGGCGAGTTTCGATGGACGCCCACTTTGCCGAGCAACGCAAGGAAGCCGAAGGCCGTGATGGCTGGGTGCCCTCCTCTTTGGTTACTTTCTGAGGGGCAAGCATCAGAAAGTGACTCGCCTAAAGGCGAAAACATAAGTGACGAGTATCTATAAGAATTACTTTTTAGACTGCCACTCTTCCAAAACACCCCAAACTAAACTCAACACCAGCAACAAGATCGCACTCGCCACAATCACCGCCAATTGCGGTGTTTGATAAAGCTTCTTCACTGGCGTCCGCGCAATCGCCCGTGCATTTGCCTGATAGGTTTCCACAATATGTGACTTTGCGACTGCAATTCGCCCGGTTAAATTCGACACAGAAAAAGAATACCCTTTTAACGAGAGTCCTTCTGGCAGGCCCAGTTTGGGCAAATGCCACCCGGTCGCGTTTTGCTGCGATGCTTGTGTGAGTTGCACACTCATCACCAGCCCCGGTGTGACAAATGCGTCGGTGTCGACTTCATCGGCTTTTTTAATACGGTGGGTGAGGGTGTGCAAGGTTTGGGCATTGGGCACGGCAATGAGTTGTGCGGTTTCACTGCGCTCATCCGGGCGTAGCAGAATGCCGCGGCCCCGACTGAGGGTGATGGATTGCTGCACAAAGCGCTGTTGCAGCACCGGGCTTTGCGGGTAAAGTTTGGCGGCCAGGCTGTTGACGCTTTCACCTGGCAACAGTGGCCACAGCATGGCTTGTTCGTGTTTGGAGTTGGCGATGCCAAGCGCTGCTTGCGTGGGCTGGGTCGCTAATAGGCTGATGGCTAACACCAGCCCCATCATTACCGGGTGTGATTTGCACTTACTCGGTGGATGATGGCGGTGGGGCATCAGCGTCCTAATTGCTGCCTGGCTTGGGCGATGGCGCGGCGCACTTGTTCGGGCGCGGTGCCGCCGGTGTGGTTGCGGCTGGCAACAGAGCCTTCAAGGGTGAGCACTTCAAACACGTCGTCGTTGATGGTATTGCTGAAGGCTTGTAACTCAGCCAGGCTGAATTCGGCCAGGTCACGGCCTGATTCCACGCCAGCTTTGACGGCGTGGGCGACCACTTCGTGCGCGTCACGGAACGGCATGCCTTTTTTCACCAGGTAGTCGGCGAGGTCGGTGGCGGTGGCAAAGCCTTCCAAGGCCGCCTGGCGCATATTGTCGGCTTTGACAGTGATGCCGCGCAGCATGTCGGCGTAAATCTGCAAGGTCACCAGCAAGGTGTCAGCCACGTCGAACAGTGGTTCTTTGTCTTCCTGGTTGTCTTTGTTGTAGGCCAATGGCTGGCCTTTCATCAGGGTCAGCAAGCCGATCAAATGCCCATAGACGCGGCCGGTTTTACCGCGCACTAGCTCTGGTACGTCCGGGTTTTTCTTTTGTGGCATGATGGAGGAGCCGGTACAGAAACGGTCGGCAATATCAATAAAACCGAATCGCGGACTCATCCATAAAATCAGTTCTTCAGAGAAACGCGACAAATGCATCATCAGCAATGAGGCGGCTGCATTAAATTCGATGGCGAAGTCGCGATCAGAGACGGCATCCAGCGAGTTCTGGCAGACGCTGTCGAAACCTAGTAATTCTGCTACTAATTCACGTTTGATCGGGTAGCTTGTGCCCGCCAGTGCAGCAGCGCCTAATGGCAAACGATTGATGCGTTTGCGCGCATCAGCAAAACGCTCGGCATCGCGGTTGAGCATTTCAAAATAGGCCATCAGGTGGTGACCAAAGGTCACTGGCTGCGCCACTTGCAAGTGGGTAAAGCCTGGCATGATGGTGGCGGCATTTTGTTCGGCCAAATCCAGCAACGAGGTTTGCAGCGCGCGGATACCGGCGATGGCGTCGTCGACCACACTGCGCAGCCACAGACGCACATCAGTCGCGACCTGGTCGTTACGTGAGCGGCCGGTATGCAAGCGTTTGCCGGCATCACCGATTTTCTCGGTCAGGCGTCTTTCAATGTTCAGATGTACATCTTCCAGATCCAGCAACCATGTAAATTGACCGGCTTCGATCTCCGCCAGAATCTCACCCAATCCACGTTTAATATCTTCTACATCTTGCGCTGAAATAATGCCTTGTGTGCCCAGCATGGTGGCGTGGGCAATCGAGCCTTGAATGTCGAATGCAGCCAGGCGTTTGTCGAAATCGACGGAGGCGGTATAGCGTTTGACCAGTTCGGCGACTGGCTCATTAAAGCGGCCAGACCATGCCTGGTCTTTTTGGTGTAGCGAAGATTGTGTGTTGGGTTGCTGAGTTGTCAAAGCAAAATTCTTTCTGCCAAAATTTGCACCTTCAAATTGAACCTTGAAAATTGCCCACTGGTCGCGGCTTGCGCCCGTGGCACTTAATACTTATGATGCTGGCACGACATTATAAACGAACATCACGCCGTGCGTAAAAGTAGCCGCATCCCCAATTTCCGCAATCTGGGCATACACTTACGTGTACTGTTGCTGCATCTGTGTTTGCTGGCATTGCTCACGGTGTATGACGGCCAGTCGGGTTGGAGCGTATCGTCATGGCTAAATGACCTGGCGCAGATTGGCAGCCAGTGGTTGCCGCCACTGCTGCTGGTGATGGGCGCCCTCACATTGGCGTATCCTGTGATCAACCGCTGGCCTTATCGCTTGGCCTTGCTGGTGATCTTTTTGCTGGCGATAGGCATCACCGCTTTGTCTGCCTATGGATACCAGCGCTGGATCTTGCCATTCACATCCGCACAATATTGGCAGGTGATGCTGCTGTGTGTGGCCGATGTGCTGGTGTGTTTATATTATCTCGATCTGTTACAGCGGGCTTATTCGCCCGCCATTGCCGAGGCCCGTTTGCAGGCTTTGCAGGCACGTATCCGCCCCCATTTCCTGTTCAATAGCCTGAATGCTGCACTATCTTTGATCCGCAGCCAGCCGCAGCGCGCTGAGACTGCGCTGGAAGATATGGCCGAGCTGTTTCGTGTGCTGATGGCAGATAACCGTGACCTGGTGCCTTTGTCGCAAGAAATCACCTTGTGTCAGCAGTACCTGAATATTGAAAAGCTGCGACTGGATGAGCGGCTGCAATGCGACTGGCAATTAGAGGATATTCCGCCGGAAGTCATGATTCCGCCACTGATTTTGCAGCCTTTGCTCGAAAACGCCGTCTATCACGGTATAGAGCCGCAGTCGCAAGGCGGTGTGGTGCATATTGAAATCAAGCCTAGCGGTAAGAGTTTGCTGTTACGTATCAGTAATCCTTTGCCGCCCCGTAGTGATAAATCTGGCGGCAATAAAATGGCGCTCAAAAATATCCGTGAACGCTTGCGTTTGCACTACGACCTAGAAGCACAGTTGCGCCAATACGAAGCAGATCAGCGTTATATCGTCGAAATCGTGATTCCAACACGGCCGTTGTCCGAGATGATGCATGGCTAGTCCGCGTTTGCTAATCGTCGATGATGAGCCACTGGCCAGGCAGCGGCTACGTGATTTAGTGGGGGATGTCGGTGGCTATGAGGTGGCGGGAGAGGCTGCCAATGGTGTCGAAGCACTCAGCATATTGCAAGAGGTGTCGGTGGATATTGTGCTGGTGGATATCCGTATGCCGATGATGGATGGCATTGAGCTGGCGCAACACCTGCGTGGCTTGCCACAGCCGCCCAAGCTCATTTTTACCACGGCTTATGACCATTATGCCGTGCAGGCATTTGAGCTCAATGCCATTGATTATTTGCTCAAACCGATACGCAGTGAGCGCCTGGCCGCCGCCCTAGCCAAAGCGCAGCCCCTGCAAGCCGCCCAGTCACAAGCTTTGCAGCCGTTGCAGGAAACGCACAACCATCTAAGCATCCACGAGCGTGGCAAAGTATTGCTGGTGCCCATCGCAGACGTGCTCTATTTGCGGGCCGAGTTGAAGTATGTGACGGTACGCACGCGTGACAAAAGTTACTTGCTCGAAACCTCATTGAACCAGCTGGAGCAAATCTATGCGGCGCAGTTTGTGCGCATACACCGCAATGCACTGGTTGCACGTGCGGCCATCAGCGGGTTTGAAAAGCAAGGGATTTCGGAAGGCGAAGAGGCTGGAGAAACGGCGTGGGTGGTATTAATCAAGGGCATTCCGGAGACATTACTTGTTAGTCGACGTCACCAACATGTGATCAAGGCCACCTGACGGTGGCCTTTTTTCATTACTTCTTCTTTTGCGCCTGATCAATGACCTTGGCAGCCCAGTCACGGCCACCGAGGCCAAAGGCAATCGCCAGCGCCAGGAACACAGCACCAAATACAATCACAAACAGTGAATGTATCAATTGCATGCCAATGCCCAGTTGTTCCAGTGCAATGAAAATCGCCAGAATCTGGATGCAATATTCGGCTGAAGTACTGATGATCAGCGCTTGCTCAAACTTGATGCTATGCAGCCAGGCAAACACCAGGCGGTTGATAAAGCGTGCAAACAGGGTGCCGAAAATGACCACCAGAATCGCCACGATAATATGCGGCAGGTAGCTGGCCAGCTCTTTGAGCAATGAAGCGACTTCTGTCAGGCCCAGTGAGTTGGCACCGGTGATGACAAATAGCAAGATCACCAGCCAATAGATGACCTGGCTGATAATGCCACTTAAGGTAACTTTGTAGTTGGCGCTGCGCATAAAGGCTTCAAGGCCGGACTTTTGCGCAAAGGTATCAAAGTGTGAAATTTCAAGAATGCGTTTTACGCCTAATCTGACTGCTTTGGCGACCAGCCAGCCAAAAAACAGAATGACCATGGCGGCAAGTAATTTGGGTACAAAATGGACCAATTCGACCCAGAACTGATTGAGAGAAGAAAGAAAAATTTCAAGTTGGTATTGCATGGATAGTCCTCCATTTTATCGTTGAATAGCGACTTTTCTAGCCACTTCGGGTTGCTATGCAGACGTCAGCATAACTCAATCCGACTGGCTTGGCGAACAAAAGGTTCATGCTAGCCTGGTGCGTAAGGGGCACAGAAGTGTGGCGATGACGTGTTAAAATACAGCCCTAAATCCATCATAGGTAATATCGTTGTGAGTACATTTAATCCGCCAGCCAAGCTTGTCATTGCCTCACGCGAAAGCGCACTCGCCATGTGGCAGGCCAAGCATATTCAAGCCAGGTTGCAGGCTTTATATCCACAATGTGATGTCAGTATTTTAGGCATGACGACCACCGGTGACCAGATTCTGGATTCCCCCTTGTCACGCATTGGTGGCAAGGGTTTATTCGTCAAAGAGCTTGAAAATGCACTGGCCGATGGCCGTGCGGATCTGGCTGTGCACAGTATGAAAGATGTGCCCATGCATTTGCCCGAGGGTTTTGTGCTGACCGCCACCGGTGAGCGTGAAGATCCGCGCGATGCGTTCGTCTCTAACGACTATGCCAGCCTGGAAGAGCTGCCTGATGGCAGCGTGGTGGGGACCTCCAGCCTACGCCGTCAAAGCCAGATACAGGCGCGCTTCCCACATTTAAAAATCGAGTCATTGCGCGGCAATGTGCAAACTCGTTTGCGCAAACTGGATGAAGGCCAATATGCCGCGATTATCCTGGCGGCGGCTGGGCTCATTCGCCTGGAGCTGGGCGATCGTATCAAAAGTTTTATTAGCCCGGCAGAGAGTATTCCGGCCGTGGGCCAGGGCGCATTGGGTATCGAAATCAATGCTGACCGCAGTGACCTGATGGCAGTGTTGGCGCCGTTGAATCATGTGGATACGCAATTGTGCGTGGAAGCTGAACGAGGGTTCAGTCGTGCGCTGGCTGGGAGTTGTACGGTGCCGCTGGGCGCCTATGCTACCAAGCAGGGCGACACCATCACCATGCAAGGGTTTGTCGCCAGCGTCGATGGCAAGCAGATGCTGAAGGAAAGCGTGACCGGCAATGCGGCTGATGCAGAAAAACTCGGCCAGCAATTGGCTCTGCAACTGGTCTCACGCGGTGCCGATAAAATCCTGGCCACACTGGACGGCGTCAAATGACACTCTCCTTGGCTGGGGTGCATATCGCGGTGACGCGTCCACCCGAGCAAGCCACCAAGCTCACTGCGGCGATCACTGGAGCGGGTGGTTCAGTCATCTCTTTTCCCTTGCTTGATATCAAAGGCTTGGAAGATCTGACCGCGTTTCATGCGGCGGTCACGCCACTCAGCCAGTTTGATTGGGCTGTGTTTATCAGTACAAATGCCGTGCAGCATGGCATGCCTTTGCTGCAACAGGCAGGTATTTCGCCATCGCTCAAATTTGCCGCTATCGGCCCAACCACCGCTGCCAGTTTGCAAAGCTATGGTATTGCAGAGGTGCTGACACCGAGTGAGCGCTTTGATAGCGAAGCTTTGCTGGCGCTGCCTGAGTTGCAGTACATGCAAGGGCAGCGGGTGCTGATTGTGCGTGGCGTCGGTGGGCGTGAATTGCTGGCGGATACCCTGAAGCAGCGCGGCGCTGAAGTGGTGTTTGGTGAATGCTATCGCCGCGTGAATCCGCAAAGTAGCGCCCAACGATTGCAGCAAGCTTATGCTCAAGGCCAATTACATGGCATCGTTGTCACTAGCACCGAAGCCTTGCGTTTTTTACTGGCGCTGGCTGGTGATGGCGACTGGTTAAAAGCCACTCCTTTATTCGTTAATCATGCCCGCATTGCCGAGCAGGCGCGTGCATCCGGTTTGACCGCATTCAGCGCAGACCAGTCTGGCGATGTCGCCATGCTCAGTCTGCTGCAAACTCATCTTTCGCCTATCGCTGGCTAGTTTTTTGCGGTCTGTTTGGCCTTGCGTCTGCAAGCCATAAGCCCCAGGCCTGTCAGCAGCAGCATGTAACTATCAGGCTCAGGCACCGCAGACACATTGATGCCTGCGCTATTGATAAGGTTTAGCCGTGATGCATTGAGTGATAACTGGCTCTGTGCGGATGTGAGAGACAAGCTGCCGGCCAAGTCGGGTCTATGACCCATGACGCGATTTATCACGCTTGCGTTACCCGTACCCACTGTGATGATCGCGCCGGGATTCAAACCAATATCAAAACTTTGCCACGCAATAACCGGCTTGGGCAAGCCGCTGCTGATATTGATAGCGCCGCTGGCGACTGCGGGCGTGATGTCGAGCAGGACGTTGCTGCCTATTGTCAGGGTGCCGGTCAAGTTTGATAACGTGATTTCCGGCGCGTACAGGCTGAGGTTGTTGAGTGTCAGGTCACCCCTGGCGAACAGTGATATCAGGCTGTCAGACTTTAGCCAGCCGCCATCCAGGCTCAGGTTCCCAGTACAGGCTAATGAGATCCCACTGCCTGATGACAGCGTCATGTCGCCGGAGCAACTCGTGCTTGCCAGGCTGATTTCTGCACTGGCGTGACTCGCCAACGGCAAACAGGCAAGCAGACAGGACAATACTGACAGGCGTAACATCTCACACTCCTTTACATGCGGCATTGCAGTGTAATAGGGCACGCGCCAAGGTTGGATGATGCTTTGGTGAAGCGCAGACTAGTCCATGGCCAAAACAGAATTGTATGATGGTGCTTGACAAAACAAACTAAATAACTAATTATTTAGTTATATGAAAACCGTTACCCAAGTTCCAGAACCCTGGAATGCCATTTCCGAGCTATTTGTTGCACTGGGTGATGCCCATCGGCAACGGATTTTGCTATCGTTCGAAAAAAACGAGCGGCTCACCATTCTGCAAATTGTGGAGGGCTCGCAGTTGAGTCGTACCGCAGTGACACATCATTTAAAAGTACTGGAACGAGGCGGTGCCTTGCAGAGTGAAAAGATCGGCCGCGAAGTTTATTTTTGGGTCAATCAGCCATTCATGCAGCAGGCACTGCAAAACGTGCTGGACTATATTAAAGACGAAATATAAAAAGAATTTAACCGGGAGCAAACCATGTTGGTCAGTGTATTAAGGGGTGTGTGTCGTCTGTTGTTCCGAGTGCGTGTCACCGGGCTGGAGAATGTGCCGCAGGAAGACAGATTGTTGATTATTGCCAACCATGAGTCTTTTCTGGATGGTTTGTTGCTAGGCTTGTTTTTGCCCAAGCGCGCGACCTTTGTCGTGCATACCGGCGTGTTGAAGAACATTTTTTTCCGCTGGTGGTTGAAACTGACACCACATTTGTCTGTTGACACGGCCAGCCCGCTGGCGATGAAAAAGGTGATTCAGCGCCTGAATGCGGGCGAAAACGTAGTGATTTTTCCTGAAGGGCGGATTACCCTGACGGGCGCCTTGATGAAGGTGTATGACGGCCCCGGTTTTGTGGCGGCTAAAACAGGCGTCAAAATCTTGCCGGTGCGCGTCGAAGGTGCCGCCCAGTCGTATTTTGGCCGTTTGTCAGATGTGCATCCGCGCAAGCTGTTACCACGCGTGACCCTGAAAATCTTGCCGCCGACGGAGATCCGTATTGAGCAACATGGGCATCATGCGCCACTCACGGCCAAGCAGCGTCGCCGCATTGCCGGTGAAGCCATGCGCAGCATCATGCAGCATATGCTGTTTAAAACCCAGCAAAGCAAAAGCCTGTTTGAAGCTTTTCTCGACACCATGGATAAATACGGTGCCAAGACACGCATCATCGAGGATATGAACCAGGTTGAGGACACCTATCAGGAGGTGCTCAAGCGTAGCCTGGCGCTGGGTCGCATTGCCACCAAGGTGAGCCAGCCTGGCGAAGCGGTAGGGGTGTTGATGCCTAATATCACCAACACGTTGGCGCTGGTGCTGGGGATGAGTGCCTTTAAAAGAATCCCTGCCATGCTTAACTACACGGCTGGTGCGGATGGCATGCGCAACGCCTGCATCGCTGCCAATATCCGCACGGTCATCAGTTCGCGCAAGTTTATTGAAGCGGCCAAGCTGGAAGAAACGGTCGCCCAAATGAGCGATTTGAATATTGTCTACCTTGAAGATCTGCGTGGCCAGTTTGGCATGTTGGACCGCGCCTGGCTCATGGGTTACGCCTTGCTTTACCCGCGCGCGGCGATGGAGCCTGTGACCGCTGAAGATACGGCGGTGATCCTGTTTACCTCAGGCTCAGAAGGTAAGCCTAAGGGCGTGGTGCACAGTCATAAAAGTATTTTGGCCAACACGCACCAGATCCTGGCGACACTGGACTTCAGCCCGGCTGATAAATTCATGATGGCCTTGCCGCTGTTTCATGCCTTTGGTTTTACCGGCGCGCTGCTACCTTTACTCAACGGTATCCCGCTGTTGCTGTTTCCATCCCCGCTGCAATATAAATTGATCCCGGAAGTGATTTACGACAAAGGGTGCACGGTGTTTTTCTCCACCAGCACCTTTTTAGGCAACTATGCCAAATATGCGCACCCGTATGACTTTTATAAGTTACGCGTGGTGTTTGCCGGGGCAGAAAAGCTCAACGAAGAAGTGCGCAAGATTTACCATGAAAAATTTGGCATCCGCATTCTTGAAGGCTATGGCACCACCGAATGCGCGCCCGTGGTCGCTGCCAATACGCCCATGGCCAACCGCAACGGCAGTGTCGGCCAATTCTTTCCTGGGATTCAATACAAAATTAGCCCGGTGCCTGGCATAGAAAAAGGCGGCTTGCTGACGGTGAAAGGCGACAACATCATGCAAGGCTACTATTTATACGACAACCCGGGTGTGCTGGTCGCGCCGAAAGATGGCTGGTATGAAACGGGCGATGTCGTTGAAGTGGATGCTGAAGGCTTTATCCATATCAAAGGTCGGGTGAAGCGTTTTGCCAAAGTGGCTGGTGAGATGGTCTCACTGGAAGTCGTTGAAAAGATTGCCAACACCGCTGCACCTGAGCAGCAGCATGCAGCCACTACCGTGGCAGATGCCAGCCGTGGCGAAAGCATTGTACTCTTCACCACCGATGCCAAACTGAAGCGCGAAGACTTGCAAATTGTCGCCAAAAACTTGGGCTCGCCCGAAATTGCCATCGCCCGTAAATTGATCGTGGTTGAGCACATCCCGGTATTGGGTACCGGTAAAACCGATTATGTCACTTTGAAACAAATGGCGGAAACGGCCACATGAATCGCAGGCAATTTATGATCGCTGGCAGTGCCTTACTCTGTGCTGGGTTAACAGAGGCTGCTTGGAAATATGTGCCAGACAGTGGATTGAAACATCCATGCGGTGAGGCTTTTCCAGTGTCACTGCGCGACCATGAAACCTGGAAAGTGCTGTGGCAAGGTATACGGCCTGAGTATGTTTGGGATGCTCATGTCCACCTGGTCGGGGTTGGTGATGCATCGAAAGAAACATGGTTTAATCCAGCCATGGATGAGTGGCTACATCCCCAGCTCAAGCTGCAAAAGTCATTTTATATGAATGCTACATGCGCTGACCCTGCACAAATCGATGTGACATCAGTGAGCCGAATGGACGAGTTGGTACAAGCATTACCACCAGGTATGAAGCTGATGCTGTTTGCGTTTGACTGGCATCATGATGCGCAAGGAAGGATTCTCAAGCAGCATTCAATTTTCCATATTTCTAACCAATATGCAGCAGCGATTGCACAACGGCAACCAGGTCGCTATGAATGGGTCGCGAGTATTCACCCATTCAGGCCAGATGCAGTTGATGCACTTGAGCACGCCTGTGCACATGGCGCCAAAGCCATTAAATGGCTGCCTTCAGGGATGGGTATAGATCCCGCCTCTGCCAAATGCGATGCTTTCTACAGAAGAGCGGCAAGTCTAGGCATCCCTATTATTAGTCATACCGGCCAGGAGAGTGCTGTACCGGGCGGTGATCAGGCATATGGCAATCCACTTCGAATGCGTCGCGCACTCGATCATGGTGTGAAGGTGATTCTGGCACATTGCGCAAGTGATGGCATGGATCAAGACATGGATCATGGAAACCGTAGCATCCGCAGTTTTGATTTGTTCAACCGTTTAATGGAGACGCCGGACTACCAGACATTGTTGTATGGCGATATTTCAGCCACGACATTGATTAATCATGCCTGGGTTTTACCGGAGTTAATCAAGCGACAACACTGGCATCCAAGACTGCTGAATGGTTCGGACTATCCGTTGCCTGGCATCATGCCACTCACTAACTTAAACACATTAATTGCAAATGGCTGGTTGAGTGAGGCACACAAGCCTTTTTTAATCACTTTAAAAAACCACCATCCCTTGTTATACGACTTTGCATTGAAACGGCTGTTGAATATCAATGGCCAAAGCTTTTCTCCTCTTGTTTTTGAAACCAGACATATTTTTGAGCGAACATGACCAATCCATTCAACTTACTCAGCCAGCAACGCTTTGGCCCCTTTTTCTGGACACAAGGGTTAGGTGCGTTTAATGACAATGTATTTAAAACCGCATTGATTACCCAGGTGGCTTTTAACACGTCCAGCCTGACCACATTAGATGGCGCAACATTGGCCACTTTGTTGCCTGGCCTGTTTATTTTGCCGTTTTTCCTGTTATCGGCCTCGGCCGGGCAATTGGCGGACAAATATGAAAAGTCACAGATTATCCGGCTGGTGAAGGTGCTGGAGATTTGTATCATGCTGTTTGCCAGTATCGGCTTTTTAAATCGCAGCTTGTTGATGCTGGCGCTGGCACTATTTTTAATGGGGGTGCATTCCACCTTGTTTGGCCCGGTGAAGTATTCTTATTTGCCGCAGCATTTACAGCCTACGGAGCTCACTGCCGGTAATGGCCTGGTTGAAATGGGTAGCTTCGTGGCTATTTTGCTGGGGCAGGTATTGGGTGCCTGGTTAGGTAGTCTGGAGCAGCATGCCTTGTTTACCAGTTTGAGTGTGTTACTGATTGCTATCTCTGGCTATCACTTGAGCCGCGGCATTCCGTTGTCACCGGCCCCTGTGCCTGCAATCACCATTAACTGGAACCCGATCACCGAAACCATCAAAAATGTGCGCACGTTTTGGGCACAGCAAACGTTGTGGGTAGCGATTGTGGCCATCTCCTGGTTCTGGTTTTTTGGGGCGACCTTGCTGGCACAGTTTCCTAACCTGGCGAAAAATGTGTTGCAGGGCAGTGAGCGCGACTTTATTAGCCTGTTATCGATTTTCTCGGTCGGTGTGGGTGTGGGCTCGGTCTGGTGCGAAAAGCTCTCCAAAGGCAAACAGGAGTTGGGTCTGGTCATGCTGGGCGCGGCAGGCATGTCATTATTCGCCTGGGATTTTGCCAACACTGCCAGCAATATTCAGCAACAGTTATTAGCCAATCCAGCACTGACTTTGCATGCACTGGCCGGGATGGATGATTGGCGCATGTTGCTTGATGTGGCATTGCTTGGCGTGAGTGGAGGCCTCTATATTGTGCCACTGTATGTATTGTTGCAAAGCCGCGCTGAAGCGGGCTATCAGTCACGCGTGATTGCGGCTAACAATATTATGAATGCTTTGTTTATGGTGCTTTCGGCTGGTTTCTCGGTGTTGCTGTTTGGTATGGGTATCAGTATTCCGCAATTGTTTGCCATCACGGCAGCGGTCAATATGCTGGTCGCCATTTATCTGTGCTTTCGCCAGCCGGAATATTGGCATACCGTGCGTGCTTACCTGTGTGGCTTGAGAGGCTAAGCATGCGTCGTATTGTGGGCGTGGGGTTAGGTTTGGTTTCGTCGTTTGCCTGTAGTGAGCCTGGAGGCTATCAATTGGGCTTATATACACAAAACCAATTTCAAACGGTTGAGGAGGATTGCCAGCAATGCCAGGCGTCACCACAAGCCTTATGGTATTTTCGTCATGAAACTTTTGCCTTGCCGCAAAGTGGTGCGCCGGTGGTCAGCTTTGATGCCAGCAAACGGGGCGTTGAAGATACACAAGCATTAAACCCGGATGCATTGCCCACTTTGGTGTGGACGGGTGCCAGTCAGCACTGGTCGGCACTGACCTTAAACGCTGAGGTAACTGCAGTCACTAGCGTACAAGGGGATCGATTTGGTTTTAAATTGGTGCCTAAGATCGTCAGTAATCGTTCTTATTGGAACGTCGAGACCAGCCGCTATCTCAGCCAAAAGCCACTGTCGATCCGTGGTGAATTGGAGGGACAAACGCTGGTGGCACGCACTGTCTGGCCGCAACTCTTTAAACTAGACCTCACTGCTGGTACCCAGCCTTTGCAACCAGGAGAAAGCCTGCAATCACTGGTACAGTTTGCCAATGGTGGCGCACGCAGCCCTTACCAGAGCCGCTTGTTATGGGAAAAATCGCCTGGCATCGCGCAACGGTCGCCCGGCAAAGCCGCCCTTGGTATTTTACTCAATGGTGCGCAAGGTGATGACGATGAAGCACATGGTGGGCATTTTGCGCTGGCCACTGGCGTTGTGGGCGCTGACGGTGAGTATGCTACTTGGCTGGTGAACAATTATTACAATCTGGCCAGCAATAGTGAGAAGGGCATTATCGCCGGCGTGACGCCGTTTGATAAATACATGGGCGACCTCAATAGCGGCCAGGCATTTTACCGCCCGTCTTATATGCTGGTGGCGGTGTTTAGCCAGCCGGAGATTCCCAAACAGGTACAAGCACTCAATAACCGGGTGTTCCAACATTTTTACCGCAACGACTTTGTCTATGACCACGCGTTGGAAAACTGTGCTGGCATCAGCATTGATACGCTGCGTCAGTTGGGCTGGCAAGTGCCAAAACGTGGTGTCGAAAGCCTGCTCAAAGCCAGTGCTGCTTACTGGTATGTGGCGGCGACTGAGCGCAGCTTGCAAAAAGGCCGTGCCATTTATGATTATCTCAACACCGAAATGACCAGGCTGTTTCCGGCCGTGGCGTTTGATGCGATAGGCAACGATTTGCTTAAAATCGCCCAAACGGGCAATCAATCAACCTTGCGCTCTGGTGCTATGCAAGCTATGCCAGGGCAGCTTGAAGCGATTTATTTTGTACGTATCCCGCAAATTCCATCCAGTCGGGCATATGGGTTGGCGCCTGTGTATAGCTTTGCGCAATACTTGCAACAAGCCCCGGCGGACAGAAACCAGTGGCAAATTATCCCGGTCACGCCAAACCCCTTGCCTGAGCCGTTAAAAGAGGGGCTGGCGCACCAGCCAGAGACGCCTGCATTATTGCCGATACCGGCGATTCTGTTTTTAATCAGTGTGATTGGTCTCGCCTGGGTATTGCTGAAAGGACTGAGGCACTTGCTAAGGCGCGCTCTTCCTACAGCAAAATAAGCAAAGCACGGATAAGCAGGATTCATGATTCCCTTTTAAATAAAAATGCCAAACCACATTTTTTATTTAAGGACAAAAAATGAACAAATTACTGATTGCATTATTGGTTTCTGTGATTTCAATCACGTCTTCTTATGCGGCTGAAAGCAAAGATGACGGTGCAACATTGGGAACGTCTAAAAGCCCGCAAGTCGACCGGCAGCAAAGCCGGACAGACAAAGGGCCTATTGGGAGCAGTCAAGATGGAGTGCCTAATGATGCTAGCAACTTGGGCAATTCGGAGAGCCCTCAGATTAAAGACCAGGCCCAACGCACGGACAAGGGCTCGGCCGATCGACCCATGAAAAGGCACAAAAACAAAGTGCTGAGGAATAAAGACGAAAAAGCCGGGACGACGCACGGAAATCCTGTGCAGCCGACAGAATATGAAGCAGCACCGCCAGCGACGACCAATTAAGGTGACGAGTATCACGGGATTGCTTAGGCAATCCCATTTTTCTGCAATGCCATGGCATCGTCTGCACCTTTATAATGAAAACCTGTCTTAGCTTTAACTCAATAAAAAGAAGCGCTTTATGTCATTGGCTAGCCAACGGAAACTGATTCTGACCGCGATCATTTGTTTATTGCTCTACCAGGTAGGTACCTGGATCACTATTGTGGCAGGCGCCGTGTGGGGCGCAGGGGCGGCGGTGATTGTGGCCGTGGTGTCTTATCTATGTGCACGTTTGGCGAAGCGCGGGGCGACCAGTACGATCTGGTTTTTAATCCCCACTTTATTGTTTACAGTGATTCCTCTGCTGGCAAAGGCATGGAGTTTATTGACCGGCCAGACCGGTATTGTCGATATGCTGGTTGAACTGGTACCGCTGCTGGTCGGGTTTGTGATTCCGGTAGGATTGCTGTCTGCGGTGTATCTCGACTTGCGCAAGAAGTCTGTTTTGCCTGGCTAGCCTCGGCCCTGCGCGAACAATCGCGAATTACCCGTTATAATCACACGCTTGAATCCCATCTGATTAAGCAAACATGCAATCCAGTTATTTCGGCAAACCACGTTCTTCTTCAAAACTCTGGGCAATCGGCCATTGGTTTGGCCCATATGCGCCGCTCATTGTCATGTTTATCAGTGGGCTGGTCTTGCTTTCACTCACGCGTCTGGGCCTGGTGGCCTGGAAGTGGGAGCGCGTGCAGGCCACTGGCGAGCTGTGCCAGATTCTGCTGCAAGGCGTACGCGTCGATGTGATCCAGCTGGGTTTGCTGGCCATCATTCCTGTATTGCTCTCACCCATATTGGCCACACGCAAACTATTCAAGGTATGGCGCGGATTCACCTACTGGTGGGTATTGCTATCATTGGTATTGCTGGTGTTTCTCGAAGCCGCCACGCCTGGCTTTATTCTCGAATATGATGTGCGGCCTAACCGTATTTTTGTCGAATACCTCAAATATCCGCATGAAGTCTTTGGCATGTTGTGGCAGGGCTTTAAGACTGAACTGATATTTGGCCTGGTCATGACGATCGTTGCTTTTGCCGCCGTTGCCAAATTACTCAAACCCTGGCGCAAGGCCGAGGTGAAGTGGGCTAGTCCGGCGGTGTGGCTGGTATGGCCGTTAGTACTGGTGCTGACGGTATTTGCGATTCGCTCGACACTCACACATAGACCTGCCAACCCGGCGCTATTTGCGATTACGCAAGACAGTATGGTCAATAGCCTGGTGCTCAATTCTACTTATTCGGTGTTTTATGCGGCTTATAGCTTGCAGCATGAGGCGAAGTCTAGCGAGATCTATGGCAAGCTGCCGCGAGAGAAAGTGTTGGCGATCACGGGCGCGCAAGAAGCCGATATCCCTACCTTGACCACACTGCTGCCAACAGCAAAACGCGACAAGCCACTGAATCTGGTGATTTTGTTGCAAGAAAGCCTGGGTGCGGGTTTCGTCGAGTCACTCGGCGGCAAGCCGGTGACGCCTAATCTGGAAAAACTCAAATCTGAAGGTATCTGGTTTACGCATTTGTATGCCACCGGTACTCGCTCGGTGCGGGGGATTGAGGCTGTGGTCACGGGCTTTCAGCCCACGCCATCCGATAGCACGGTCAAATTGGGTTTAAGCCAGAAAAACTTTTTTACCTTGGCGGCTTTACTGTCTAAACAAGGCTATTTAACCGAGTTCATCTATGGCGGTGAATCGCATTTTGACAATATGCGCAGTTTTTTTATGGGCAATGGTTTTCAGCAAATCACTGACCAGCCGGATTTCAAGAACCCGGCATTTGTCGCCAGCTGGGGCGCGTCAGATGAAGACTTGCTGAATAAAACCCACGAGCAGCTCATGGCACATCATGCCAGCGGCAAGCCATTCTTTACGCTTGCATTCAGCTCTTCAAACCATGCGCCATTTGAGTTCCCTGATGGTCGCATTGAGTTGTATGAGCAACCGAAAGCTACTGACAATAATGCAGTGAAATATGCTGATTATGCGATTGGCGAGTTTATTAAAAAGGCCAAAGCCAGTCCTTACTGGCAAGACACGGTATTTCTGATCGTGGCCGATCATGATATCCGTGTACGGGGGGATTCGCTGGTGCCCATTGAGCACTTCCATATCCCGGCCCTGATTTTGGGCGGTGCGGTACAGCCCAAAACGGTGGATGCGATTGCCAGCCAGATCGATTTGCCGGTCACGGTATTGTCTTTGATGGGGATTGAGGCACAGCATCCAATGACCGGGCACGATTTATCAAATGTAAGTGCTGACTATCGTGGCCGTGCCATGATGCAATACAACTACAACTATGGCTGGATGCAGCAAATTGGACAAACGGTTGCAGAAAATGAGGTGGTGGTGTTGCGTGAAGGCAAGCCTGCTGCGTTTGGGCATTACGATCCAGTGAGCAAGCAACTGCAAAATACCGCAGCGCCCGTAGATGCCAATGTCCTGGCAGAGCGCGCCCTGGCCAATGCCTTATTACCTGCGCTGTTATATAAAGAGCAGCGTTATCGCTTGCCGGAGTAGGACGCCAATTTGAAAAAGCAGCCTTCCATGTTGACCCGTCAGGTAGTTGTTGATGGGCTCAAGTATATTGCGAGCGGTGGTTTTTGGCTTAAAAATAGTCATTTGCCGGTTTTAAACCATGCCATTCCTGATGACTTTATTGGCCTGTGTGTCGCCAGTAATGCTGATCCGGCTACAGATGATTATGTCCTGGAGCAACTACAGACCCTGGGCGTTAAGCGCGTGCGGCTGGATATCAGTGACGATGATGCACGTCATGATCAAGAACGCTTTTTACGTCGATTGCTGGCAGTGGGAGTGCGTGTCACTTTGCATGTGGTGCAACCTTACGAGGCCGCCAGAAATATGCGTTCAAGCGCAGTACAGGCTGAGTGGGCACGCTTCGTCAGCGAGTTACTGCAAGCCTATGCAACTGAGATTGCGGCACTGGAAATTGGTAATACCGTCAATCGCAAGAAATGGGCAGGTTACGATATGCCGGGCTTTATGCTGGCCTGGCAAATTGCTTATGACCTGGCCAGAGCGCATCAAGTGGTCGTGGTTGGTCCCAATATTCAGGACTTTGAACCTCTATACAATATCAGCTTGCTGAAAACACTGGGTCAGGACCGCCGCCTGCCGGATGTACATAGCAATAATCTGTTTGTGGAACGGGTGGTTGAGCCTGAGTTGGCAGATTTTCGTATTCTGAAACATAAATGGACACGCAGTTTCAAATTCAACCTGATCAAGAAAGCCAAACTGCTACAAAAAATTGGTGACGATCTAGGTGTGCCAACACTGGTTTCTCCAGTCGCATTCTGGGCGATTTTTCGTATCAAGCGCCGTTTCCCGGATGGTGCGCAAAAGCAGGCGGATTATGTCACACGTTATTTCACTTTGCTGGCTGCCTCAGGTGCGCTGCGGCATGCTAACTGGGGGGCGTTTATCTGTCACCGCGAGGGCTTGATTGACGATGGCCTCACGGATGCCGAATATCCGGCGCTGGAGCGTGTGGCTTATTACAAGTCGGCAGATGGGGAGTGCGCTGATTATCAGCAAACCCCTGGCTTTGCTGCGTTCAAGATGGTCAGTCACTGGTTGAATGGTGCGCAATATATTGCCCCGGTTAGCACCGGCGAGGGCCTGGAAATTCATCATTTGCAACAGCGGGGATATGCAGTACATATTGCCTGGACAGTGAATGGTCAATGCGCCTTGCTGGATCAGGTTTATTCGCCGCACAGCCTGCAGCAAGCACAGATTTTCAACCGGGATGGTGAGCTGGTGCCGGGTATGCCATTGTTGACAGAGTCGCCACTGTACCTGGTCTGGCCACAAGCCGAGCAGATTGTATTACGCACGACACGACCCGTATTGAGTGGAACCGTGATTCACGCCCATATTGCCGGCCAGCAGTATTTCCCGATTCAGGAAGGCGACTGGCGTGGCATGATTTTGGCCGCCAATGCCGAAGAGGCACAGCAATTGTGGCGGGCCTGGCATCCAGAAACCTTGTCTCCTCCGGCCAAAGAGGCCGCCTTGCGTCATGCCAGAAACGCGATCTGGTCATTACCGGATCCGCGAGACACTGCGCAACAAGTGACCGTCAAAAAACCGGTGCGCATGTATTGGCACAAAACCTTGCTGGATAGATATAAACCCAGCAAGGCCAAACGTAGCTGGAACGGCGCTATGGAGTTGCTACGGCGTGGTGTGGGGACTGCGATGCCACTGGCTTACTTTGAGCATGCCAATGACCCGACCTTGAAACGGAATTTTTTTATTTCAGCCTATGTGCCGCATGAGTTTGCCATTTCAAAAGCTTTTCTGGCATTTAAAAACGGCGACAGCCATTTTGAAGGCATTGCTGCAGAGACCTTGTATCATGCGTTCGCCCGTTTCTGCTTGCATATGCATAGTTCGGGAATTTATTTCCGCGACTTTTCTGGCGGTAACATTCTGGTACAGCGGCAGAGCGATGGCGCATTACACTTTGTGTTAATTGATACCGCGCGCCTGCATGCAAGCGCGACCGCCATCATGATCAAGCAACGCCTGGCAGACTTAACGCGGGCGCTACATAAGCTGCACTGGGACGGCCGAAAACAATTCCTGCAAATGTATCTTGGCATGACCGGGCGCCGTTTGGGCTGGCAGTTTTTGTGGCCGTTTTATCTATACGATTTCAAAGTTTCTCTGAAGAAAACCATCGGCCGCAAAGGCATACGCAAGCTATTGCGCTATATCAAATCCCGCTTTGCTTAAGGCTTATATCAGGCCACACTCATGAAAATCATGAATGTAAGTTGCGTAGTTTAATCACGACAAGCGCGCCGGGCAGTTTTAATATGGTCACACGTTGATAGCAATCGCTAGAACGAAATCAGGATCAAGGAGAAATGACTATGTGGACTAAACCAGCTGCTACCGAAATGCGTTTCGGCTTCGAAGTAACTATGTACGTTATGAACAAATAATTTGTTCATAATGGCATGAACGGGCGCTTAGGCGCCCGTTTTTATTTGCTGCGGTGCTTTTTAGTTTAGTAATTGATCTGGCCGGAGATATACCAACCGGTTTGATTGTCTTTGTTGGCAATACGGCCAAGGTCGATATAGGCGCCGGTAATTGACACATTGCGGTGCGGGAACCAGGTCATGAAAATATCGTGCGCACTGTTTTCTTTATAAGCCGATAGGTTATTCGGCTTATCACGAAACTCCGTCCCAATCAGCCAATTATCTGACAGCATGACTGCCGCGGATACGGCTGGCAGAATGCGGTAGCTATCATGCTTGTCACCACCAAAACCTAGAATGCCAAACTGGTTGGCCTTGGTGGCATGCAGGTTAGCGTTGAGTAACAGGTTATAACCATTAATGGCCCCTAAAAATAACTTGCTGGTAGCCACATAATAATCTACCCCGCTGCGGTCTTTAGCGCCAAGTAGCGTTTTAGGCACAAAGTTAAAGTCTTCATTATATTTATACTGGGCGCCGACGGATATCTGCGGTAGCCAGCTATCCTGTTCGTAAACAGCATCGCCCAATACACGCAGTTTGATGCCTAGCGTATTCAAGCGTATCTGCTCCCCTGGCACGGTATCACTCAGGCCAAAACGTGCCTGGCTGGCGCTGACTTCGACGCGATTAAAGAACCCCAGCGAAACACCTGCGGTATCAAGCTTGAAGTCACCCCGCGTTTCGGCATGGGTATAAAACAGTGAGCCACCGATTTGCTTATCCGTACCGTAGCCGCTAATCACAGCCCATGGCATCAGGCCGCCGCCTGCGGCCCCTTCAATCTGGGTGACGCCACCCGTGGCTAACAGGCGGTCTCCCGCGTGCGTAACGAGTGCAGGTGCAGCCCAGGCAAACACCGCCATCAGCCGTGACAAATTTGATGTAAATAGTCGCATAAGAATATTGTGGGTACTTTAGTTATCGCATTGTTTCATTTTCACGATAAGCACAATTGCTCAAAAAAAGCCGCATTCAGCGGGTTGATCGACGCTTCATCCAGAGGGCTGCTCACGTAGTATGCGATAGTCGACCCAAGGAATGGAGAATGGAATGCGTTTTTATGTTTTGGCAATTGCCTTGTTTTTGTGCGGTTGTATCGCGCAACCCAAGCCAGAGGCTAGTTTGTTTGAACGCATTGGTGGCTTGCCCATGTTGAGCAGAGTTTCCAACCAGACGCTGGACATTGTCAGTAAAGACCCGCGCACCAGCCGTTCGTTTAAGGACGTAAAAATGAAGGCACTCAAAGAAAGCCTGACCAACTTTTTGTGCGTGAAAACCGGTGGTGAATGCGTGTATGAAGGCGAAACCATGAAGAACTCCCATGCGGACCTGCATATCACTACTGCCGAATTTGAGCTGATGGTAGAGGTGTTGCGCGAACGGTTGGATGTAAACGGGGTCGGTACCAAAGAGAAAAACGAATTGTTGAAGATACTGGCGCCCATGAAGCGCGATGTTGTGACTAATTAATCACCTGATATAAGGAATGTGGATGTTACGCGTGATGTTTCGGTTTGGATGTGCAAGTATGCTGCTGATAGCCATGAGCCAATCGGCATTGGCGGCGGAGGTAACACTGCTGGTGAGTGACGCGGGTGGTAAGCCGGTGGCTGATGCGGTGGTGGCTTTTTATGATGGCAAGACGCCAGCTATCAACCCGAATGCGGCTGGAAAGATTGTACAAAAGAACAAGATGTTCAATCCCAAAGTGACTATCGTGCAAACCGGGACCAGCATTAATTTTCCCAATGAAGATACTGTCCGCCATCATGTGTATTCCTTTTCACCTGCCAAAAAATTTGAATTGAAACTTTATGCAGGCGTACCCACTAATCCGGTACCGTTTGAGCAGGCCGGGGTGGTGACCTTGGGATGCAACATTCACGATTCTATGGTAGGGTACATCTATGTCGTGGATACGCCCTTTTTTGCCAAAACAGACGACAAAGGCAAAACTGTCCTTAAGTTGAATGACGGGCAGTACAGTTACCAGGCCTGGCTGCCGGGCCAGAACAAACCTGGCGTAGAACAAAAGATAACCATAGAGGGTGCGACCGAAGTCAAGATCACCCTCCCATAACAATCACACTGCATGATCAAGTTCAAACATATCCGCTCGCGCATCGCTTTCACATTTCTGACAGTGGTGGTCGCCATTCAACTGGCCGGGCTGCTTCCGCTTAAATATGCGCTGAGTAAGCATGCCGATACGCTGGCTGCAGAGCAGATTAATGTCGGTGAGCGCGTATTTGTGAGCTTGTTGCAACATAACACGCAAAGCCTGAAGCAGGCGACCCAGGTGCTGGCGGCTGACTTTGCTTTTAGGGAAGCCGTCGCAACCAATGATGCCGAGACCATTGAGTCTGCGCTGGAGAGTTATCAGGGGCGTATTCACGCGCAGATTGCCTATTACATCAGCAATAATGACAATCTGGTGATTGGCACCACGGATAACGAGCAGGCACTGTTTGGGGCGAATGCCAAAGAAGATGCCCGGCAAGCGATGCTCGAAAACCAAAGTGGCACGCTGAAGTTCGATATTATTGCAGGCAAACCGTACCAGTTGATTACGGTGCCAGTGAAAGCACCGGAGACCATCGGCTGGATTGTCATGGGCTTTGCCGTGGATGGCCGCTTGGCCGACCAGATCAAGCAATTGACGCATCTCGACGTCACTTTTGTCCAGAAAACACATCAACGTGACTGGCAACTGGTGAGTAGCACCTCTACCCGTGAACTGTCTAACTTACTGGTGAAAACGGTGGCCGATATTTATCGCCAGAAGCTGTCATTACACCGTGTGGATCTCAATGGCCAGGCCTATCATTTAAAAATCCGCTCGCTGCATGAAACCAAAGACGATGCCTTACTGGTGGTGTTGCAAGGCTCTGTTGAGCCTTTCACCCAGGATTTGAATACGCTGTTCAAGGTGATGGTGTTATTAACGTTTATTGGCGTGTTGATTTTTGCCGCGCTGATTTGGTATGTGTCGCGTAAAACGACGGAGCCTATTGCTGCCCTGGTCAGCGATGCCGATAACATTGCCATGGGCGACTACGAAAAAGAAATCCAGGTCAATAGCACCGATGAAGTCGGTCATCTGGCAAAAGCGCTTAACAGCATGCGCGAAGCAGTGTTGCAACGTTCCTTGCGTATCCAGCGCCTGGCATTTAACGACGAACTCACGGGCCTTTCTAACCGCCTGGCATTCAACCAGGGCGTGCATCAGGCCATCATGACACATGCTGACAGTCAGCAAAAGTTGAGTGTCATCGTGATTAATATCCATCGGTTCAAACCCATTAATCAAACGCTGGGGCGCGACTTTGGTGATGATTTGCTGCGGCATGTTGGCCAGGTATTAAAGCAAAACGTGTTGAGTGATCAAGATATGGTGGCGCGGCTGGACGCAGACGAATTTGCTGTGCTGTTGCAACAAACAGACCAGGCCAAGGCCACGCGTTATGCAGACAAGATTCAGCAGGTGTTTGAGCGACCGGTCAGCGTGCAAGGCCAGGCGATAGATGTGCGTACTGGCATCGGCATTGCCTTGTATCCGGATCACGGACTGGACGAAGAGTCCTTGCTGAACCATGCGGAAACGGCTTTGCAGGAGTCCAGAGCCAAAAAATCGCCATGGATTGTCTACAACACTGCGCTGGAAATTGATCAGTCAGAAACCTTGACCCTGATTTCTGACTTGAAAGAAGCCATACAGCATGACCAGTTATTGCTGTATATCCAGCCCAAAATTGATGTGACGACGCGCCGGGCATTAGGCGGCGAGGCGCTGATACGCTGGGTGCATCCTGAAAAAGGCATGATCTTCCCGGATCAGTTTATCCCGTTTGCCGAACAAACCGGTGTCATTAGTGACATTACCAACTGGATGCTGTTACGTGCCTGCCAGGTGCTGGCTGGCTTTAAGAAACAAGGCTTGCACATCACGCTGGCCGTTAATTTGTCCACGCGCGACCTCAATAATATGGAGTTACCGGAACAGATTGGTCATTTATTGTCGTCGCATGGACTGGATGCCAAATCGCTGAAGCTTGAAATCACCGAAGGCAGTTTGATGCAAGACCCAGAACGTGCTGAAGTGGTGGTGAAAAAACTGGCTGCGATGGGCTTGCATCTGTCGATTGATGACTTCGGTACCGGTTATTCATCGCTGGCATATTTGCGGCAATTGCGGGTGCAAGAGCTCAAAATTGACCGCTCATTTGTCATGTTTATGGACAAGAATAGCGGCGATGCCAGCATTGTGAAATCGACCATAGACCTGGCGCACAACATGGGGTTGATTGTGGTGGCGGAGGGCATAGAAAACGAGTTTGTACTCAACCAATTAGCCAAATTGGGATGTAACGAAGGCCAGGGTTACTTTATTGGCAAGCCGATGCCGGAAAAAGACTTTTCCATCTGGCTGGAGCGCTGGGAAGGCCAAAACGAGATCGACATTGATATCGGCGATGACTTGTCCTACGACATTAATCCGCTGGAGATTGACCAGCAAGCACAAGACCCTTTCAAGCTGGATAATCTCGGCGAATAAACTTGGTTTGCCGGCAAGAGCCTCACTGCATAGTGGGGCTTTTTTATGCCTGGCGATAAATTTTACTTATATGCTGGATAAAAACATTCAACTTTATTTCAGCAAATATCGGGTTTATGATGGTTTCTCATGCTTACAGGAGATTGAAATGAGCCAGATCAGAATGCATAAAAAAGCAAACTTCATTGTTCACTATGTGATCAATTATTTTCATAAATAGATTTTAAATCTATTGCTATTATATAGCGTGCTATTTATAATCGATGCATATGAATGAGATTGTGAAAAGCAAAACCCCGATATTGCAAGACCAGCTATGTTTCTCGGTATATTCGCTGTCACTGGCGATCAACAAGGTCTATCGGCCGTTGTTAAAAAAGCTGGATCTCACTTATTCACAGTATTTGGTCATGCTGGTATTGTGGGAAAGTGATCAACGTACGGTCAGTGATATCGGTGAGCAGTTATTTTTAGATTCGGCGACGTTAACGCCGTTGTTGAAACGGCTGGAATCTGCTGCGCTGGTGCAACGCATCCGTTCCAGCCAGGATGAGCGCCAGGTGATTATCTGCCTGACAGAGCAAGGGCGGCAGTTGCGCCAGCAGGCGGCCGGCATTATGGATGACATGCTGTGTGCCATGGGCTGTTCACTGGAGGAACTTGGTGCATTGCGTGAGCGGCTAAATAGCTTGCGTAATCATTTGATTCAGCATGTTGCCTAAGCCCCGGGCAACTTAAAAAAGCGGGTGTTCATTTTTTTGACATTTAAGTAGTGCACGATTTAATTTTGTGTGATCATTTTTTTAAATTTTAGTGAAAGGGAATGAAGATGAAAACAAGAGCAATCCTGAGCGCGTTGTTCGCTGCCGCTTTTGCCACCGCGAATCCAGCATGGGCCGATGATAAACCAGTGACTGAGCAATTGGTCGATACCTTGACAACGCTCTCCGGCGGCCCGCATGCCGGCTATCGCGCAAACCATGCCAAGGGCGTGCTGGTTGAGGGCACGTTTACACCGACTGCGCAGGCGGCAGGCATTAGCCAGGCGGCGCATTTCCAGAAAGCGTCGCCGGTACTGGTGCGCTTCTCAAACGCGACTGGGGTGCCTAATATTCCCGACGCCAATGGCAACGCTTTTCCTAAAGGCATCGCGATTCGCTTTCAATTGCCAGATGGTACGGCGACTGACATTGTGAGTATTTCGGTCAATGGTTTTCCGGCAGCGACACCTGAGGATTTTTTGGGCCTGCTGAATGCCGTGCGTGATTCAGCAGGCAGCACGGCTAAACCTAGCCCGGTGGAACAGTTTTTAGGCACGCATCCGGCAGCCCTTAAATTTGTGACCACCCCGAAACCAGCACCGGTGAGTTTTGCCACCCAGCCATTTTTTGGCGTTAATGCGTTTCAGTTTACAAATGCGGCGGGTAAATCGGTCTACGGTCGTTATCAGATTGTGCCCGTCGCCGGTGCGCAATATTTAAGTAAGGAAGCCACGGATAAGGCAGCGCCAGATTACCTGATGACCGATATTGTGGAGCGCGTACAGGCCAAAGGTGTGCAATACAAAATATTGCTGCAATTGGCAGAGCAGGGCGATGAAGTGAATAATGCGACCGTGGTATGGCCGGATAGCCGCAAAACGGTAGAGTTGGGTACGTTAACACTCAATAAAGCCGTGGCTGATAGTAAAGCGGCAGAGAAGCCGATCATGTTTAACCCCTTACAGCTGACGGACGGCATTGCGCCTAGCCAGGATCCTATCTTGCTGGCACGCCCTACGGCTTATGCGGTGAGTTTCGGCAGAAGGCTTGCGCACTAAGTTTAGCGAGTAGCTGCAAGAGACAAAGCGCTGGCCCTAATAGGTCAGCGCTTTTTTAATGGGCGACAAAAGTAATGGCTTTGCCGTTAATGCAATAACGCAGGCCACTTTCTGTTTTGCCATCTGGAAACACATGTCCCAGGTGCGCGTCACACACATTACACTTCACTTCAACGCGCTGCATGCCGTGACTCTCATCGGCAAAGTAAGCGATCGCATTGCTGGCCAACGGTTGGTCAAATGAGGGCCAGCCGGAAGCGGATTCAAATTTCTGCCCGGAATCAAACAGCACTTGCTCGCAACAGGTACAGGCGTAACGCCCTGGCGTGAAAGCGACACACATTTCTGACGAAAATGGCCGCTCGGTCGCACTCAGGCGCGTGATTGCGAATACTTCGTCATCCAGAATCTCGCGCCAGGCACGGATGGATTTCTGTAATTTGTGATCGGGGGCCAGGTTTCCTTCCCTGGCAAGTTTCAGGATATCTTTCCATTTCAACATGATGTTAATCCATTAGCGATGATGCACGGCACAGACGACAAAAAATGCTAAACCAGTGGTTTCCCATGTCTTTTTCAAACATACAGGTGCTGCACTGGCAGATAGACTACAGACTATCGAGTATAACATTATCGCAATGGTTCGCCAGGCAGGAGACTTCCCTTGATCGTCAGACCCAGACCACATTTGTTAGAGCTGTTTTTTATCATCAAAGGCTCGATCGTGCTCAGAATCATGCCCTTGCTGGTGTTCGTGGCAACGCTGTCCGCCGCGGTGGTGTCTGTGTACACCTTGAAGCCCGACTGGTTACCCAAGTTTGATGGTGGACCGTTTGCACTGCTGGGCATTACCTTGTCCATCTTTCTCGCTTTTAGAAACAATGCCTGTTATGAGCGCTGGTGGGAGGCGAGAAAAATTTGGGGCGAATTTATGCTGACAGCCAGAAACCTGGCGCGTTTAAGCCAGATTCTAGATCACCTGGATGGCAGCCTAAGCCCGTCACGTAGACAGCTTCTGGAGCACAACATCGCTTACGCGCATGCGCTGCTCATGCAGCTCAGGCCAGGCGATCAATTGCCAAAAATAACACGGTTGTTGCCTGCGGCAACTGCTAGCGCATTTACCCAGAGTAAAAATCCACCGGAGGTCATTTTGCGCGCGATGGAGCGTATCTTGATCGAAGCGTTAAGGGACGGTCGAATTCAGCCTATCCAATTTAACCTGCTTGAGGAATTAATTCAGAAATTGGCACTGACTCAGGCCGCTTGTGAGCGCATTCAGAACACGCCGATTCCATTTGGCTACACCTTGCTTTTACATCGCACGGCTTACACATTTTGCTTTTTAATGCCATTTGGGTTTGCCAACACCTTGGGCTGGGCAACACCCTTTGTGACCGCACTAGCCGCCTACACCTTGTTTGGGCTGGATGCCTTGGGCAACGAACTGGAGGAGCCTTTCGCGCCAATTGCCAACGCATTACCGATTAACGCACTGACCGACTTGATTGAGATAGAACTCAGGGAAGCGTTGGGTGATGAGACGCTACCCGCATCGCCAGTGCCAAAAGAGTTTGTACTCATGTAGCGCACGTCATTACTAAAGCGACTCTAGAAATTTCAGCAGGGTTGCCCGCTCTTCTTTACTCAGGTGGAGAAAGCGCATTCTGGCCGTATCGGCTTCACCGCCATGCCATAGTGGCGGCGTGCGCCACTCGCGTCCAAGTGCGTAATTCATTGGTATGGCATTTTGGTTTTCCAGCCGAATTTAGCTATTCCTCAATAGGATTAATGCGACGTTCGCTATATACTGATGGATATAACGATCCGCCATTCGGGCGGACACCACTTTTAAAAAGGATAGACCATGAAAGCTTGCCGCGGGTATCTTGCCATCCTGCTGGCGATTTGCTTGGCGACGTGTGAAGCAGCACAGGATAGGACTGCCGAGGCCCGGGTCAAAGTGGCCGTGGTAGGGGGGCTGGTGCTTTCGGGCGTCTGGCCCGCCCTTGCCAAGCGGGCCAGCAAAGAAACCGGCCTTAAGATCGAGACTGTGGCTGCGGCCCCCAAAGAAGGCGTGGTGCCCATCTTTCGCGATGGGGAGGCCGATTTATTGCTGATTCATGGCAGCGATGAGACCTACGGCCTGTTAGCCGCCGGTGTGGCTGCGCCGTTGCGTGCCTGGGCAATGAATGAGCATGTGATCGTCGGGCCAAAGGATGATCCAGCCAAGGTGGCCGAGGCACCGGATGCCGCCGAGGCCATGCGCCGTATCGTGGCCGCCGACGCGCCCCTGATCGGCTTCCGTGATCCCGGTAGCTTTGGCATCGTGCACGGCCTGTTCCGTTCTCTTGGCCTGCGACCGGGGCCACGCCAGCAGTTATACGACGATGCCGAGTCGCCCCAGCAGGTGCTACGCTCCGCAGCCGACAAGCATGGTTACGCGGTGGTTGGCCACATTCCTGTGGCCTTCGGTAAGATGCCGAGCGCTGGCATGGCGGTGTTGCTCAAGGGTGATCCGGCCATGCGCCGGGTATATGTGGTGGTTGAGCCGGGGCCTCGCCACCCAGCAAATCCACGCCAACGTGAACTTGCCCGGCAACTTGCAGATTACCTCGTCAGCCCCGCTGGCCAAGCCGATCTGGTGGCTGCCGACAAAGAAGCTGGAGGCCCTTGGGTGTTCCCGCTACCGGCGGCTGACACGCATTGATTTCGTTAACCATACTCGTATAAGTATTCACTACGCGTTGGGAGCGATTTCGTGAAACGTATCAAACTTTTTTTTCTTACAGCCCTGCTGGCTTTCGCCTTTGCCGTGCCCGCCGCAGAGGAAGGTAATACAGGTGCTGGCCATATAGAGCTGAGTGATGTCGTAGTGACAGGTAAAAAGCTTAATCCACTCGCAATCCCCGTGAAAACAACGGTTGTGACGGCGGAAGAGATCAAGGCCAAAGGGGCGCAAACGGTAGATGAGGCCGTGAAGGATGTCGCAGGTCTGTACGTGACCGGCAGCAATGTGAAGGGCCGAAAGGTATCGCAGATACGCGGTAGCGATGCCAATAGCACCAAGGTCATTATCGATGGAGTGATGATCAACGGCGGCGGGGACGCAAGAATCGATTTGTCTATCATCCCCACTGACAACATTGAGAAAATCGAAATATTCAAGGGGCCCGTTCCCGTCATTTACGGCAGCAATGCGCCCGGTGGCGTGATATTCATCACAACGAAAAATGCCAGCGGAAAACTTTCCGGCTCGCTGGGGCTAGCTAAGGGAAGCTGGGGTTCAGAAATATATTCGGCCTCGCTGGCTGGAGGCACCGAAAGTGTCAGCTATTACCTTGGCGCGAAGCTGAGCAGCACAGACGGCTATGACGACAATCCGAATAACATCGGGGGCTTTAAAAGCCATACGGCCGAAGACTCGCAATACCTCAACGGAAAACTGAAGTGGGATATCAATCCAAAGGCTTCTCTTACTGTGTTCGGATCACATTCGGAAACGACGAGGCAATTGCCGAACCGATATAACGCAACAGCGCGTGTGGGGTATCCCGGTGGGGGCAGTACACTGACGATGCAAAACAATTATTTCGGTGGGGGCGCCACCGGTGGTGGTCCCACTTATGACTGGGGATATGACCCTATCAAGGAGTCATATTTGGGCACCGTATATAACCAGAAGCTGAACGAAAATAACGATATCAGTTTGAAAGTTTTTCGGTCCGAATTAAGTAGTTTGCTCACAACATCCGGTTTCCAGCAAATAGACTGGAGTGGCAATACGAGTGGCTATGAATTGCAACACACGATCAGGATCGGCAAAGCCAATACAGCCACTTGGGGATATACGGAAGAAAGACGGCGTTTTGAGGAGCAAACCCCTCTGCCACCAGGCACTCCTCCGGTGACTTATGCCAGTGGCGACTACAATTACACAGCCAAGAGTTATTATCTGCAAGACGTGTGGAATGTCACCCGCCAACTCAGTATGAGCTTAGGCTTTCGGCACAATGAAGTCGAAGATCATGTCGCCGTCAAGAATGTCACATGGACGAGACCAGCCAATAAAGAGCAGAAAGGTGTTTATTCATCCGACGATCCAGTGTTGGCTTTGAATTTCAGGCCAATCGAAAGTATTGCATTACGTGCTTCCATCGGGAAGAGTTTCAGAGCCCCCACCGCGATGGAAAGATCTGCACCCGCACTGGCTCCGCTGAATAGTGGAGGGACGATTATTCCTTACTTTGGTGTGACTGTTTTGCCAGAAGTAGGTCTCAATCGTGAAGTGGGGATAGAGACTTTAACAGACTTTGGACTCAGGTTCGGCCTGACGGGGTTCAACCGACGCATTACGAACATGATCAAAGGTGCCGGTGGCGGTGGCGGACACACCCAGTACTTCAACATACCCGAAGTTGAAATGGTGGGCTACGAGGCGGAATTTAGCCAAATGATTGGTGAAAGCATTAGGGCATTTGCAAATTACTCTTATACGAATGCTTATGACACGGCGATGAAATTGCAAGTGGCCGATATTCCATTGCGTAAATACTCGTATGGCGTCAATTACACCGGGAGCAGCTTCACCGCACATGTGAACGTAAACTATGTTGGGCCGGTGAGAAGCATGTATAGCCAGGGTAGCGGTAACGCCAGTAGTGATGGGAATTACACTAACGTGGTGAATGGTGTCGCTACTTATTTCGGAACCCAGAATTTACCGGACTACCATGTGGTTGATTTGAAGGTGAATAAGACCGTGGGAAATAACGACTACTACGTCAAGGTTCTAAACCTGTTCAATAAAGAATATTACACAGCGGCATTCCTTGTTGCACCGGGTCGGTATGCGGAGGTTGGCGTCACGTTCAAATTTTAGATGAGCCTCTATTCATTGAAGATCAATATCCGCTTCGTTACATTGCCACAATCCTAGGGAACTAACCAATCCCAGCAAATAATGCTGGCGACATCGCTATATACACTTGGATATAGCGATATGTATAATGCATCTAGGGGAACACTACAAGTGCCCATTTATTTACTCAACAACGCGTAGGAGTCTTAAGGTGAACAAACATCTACCAACCATCCTTCTAGGGTTACTTGGCGCAACCTTTATCGGGAATGTCAGTGCAGCTACGCTGACACATGAAAGCATTTCGATTGTGGGTAGCGGGGGGGCTGGCGGCACGGGCTCAACGGCCAGCGACATGATATTTTCAAGTTACAGTGCCGTCGATGGCTGGGGATGGGCCGGTGGTGCGGGTGGCGTCCAGGGCAGCCTCTCTAAGACCAATACCGGGGGCAATGCATTGGCAGCCAACGAAGCCTTCAGCTTTAATATCGGCTCGATTGTCGACTCTCTAAACACCACCTATGGGGCTGGCAACTGGAATGTCGCCAACGCCAGTCTCTCCTTTACATCCTCATACTCTGTTCAGAACAACTCGCGCTTTGGCATTGGCTCTGGAACTTTCGATATTTACTGGGTGGGCAATGACGACTGGGCACAGTCCAAAGGCACGCCGACAGATCGCCAACTCAACCCAGTCTACGCCAGCAACGCTGCAGCGCTACAAAGCTGGGCAGGTAGCACTTCACTGCTGGGGTCGGAAACCTTTACCGTGCCTGCCGGTGGCACCGGATACGTCAGCCTGAGCTATAACCTTGCATCAGACGCGTCGTTCTTCTCGGACATCCTCTCTGCATCAGCCAGCGGCACCAACAAAGAGACTTCATTTTATCTGATGAGTACCGCCGACACTTTGGGGATGATTATTTTCACTGGTGGACAAGGGCAAGCATTACCAACCTTAAGTTTTGACGTTGTTTCGGTGATTCCAGTGCCAGAACCAGAGAACATAACCATGCTCTTGGCAGGCCTAGGTGTCATCGGCGCAACAGTTCGTCGCCGTAGAGTCTGACTTAATTTTCCGCACCTGTATTAGTTTTGTAGGTGCGGATTACACGATTCGCTATGGGACATCGCGCGCCCGGGGTCGACGTTGCTTCACAGCAGGCATGCAATCATGCCTGCTATTTTTTTGTTGTGGAGTTGCCACGATGATTGTCCTCTCTTTATCCGTATTGTTTTTATAAGAAATACCCATCGATTTTCCTACAAATAATCGGTAGAGCCGCGTTCCTGGAAATCGGTAAAGTTGGCATCGACGGGTTGAGCGTTAGATTGACCTCACGCGGCTTGCAGGTTTTTTAATTGATCAGCCATGGCATCAATTTTAAAAATTGCAGTTCAAAGCTACATTTTGGCACAGGGCAAATACAAGGAAGGCGTTAAGCAGAATAGCGTTTGAGACTGAATTCTTGAGCGCCAATGGCGGGGTTGTCATGGCTTATCAGGTCGGCAAGCACCTGCCCTGAGCCACAAGCCATGGTCCAGCCCAAAGTACCATGGCCGGTATTCAGCCATACATTAGGATAGCGGGAATCTGCCTGGCCAATAATAGGGGTGCCATCCGGTGTCATCGGGCGCAATCCAGTCCAGAACAACGCTTGTGATATATCGCCTGCATGTGGAAATAATCCATTTAAGACCATCTCCAGTGTTTGGCGTCGACGTGGGTTGAGGGTGAGATCAAAGCCAGCCAGCTCCGCCATGCCCCCTATGCGGATACGCTGATCAAAGCGGGTAATGGCTACTTTGTAGGTTTCATCCATCACTGTCGAGACCGGGGCAGCGTCAGCACGCATAATCGGTACGGTCAGGGAGTAGCCTTTGACCGGATACACGGGCAAATTCAAGCCCAATCCTTGCATCAGCTGACGTGAGTAACTGCCCAGGGCGACCACATAATGATCTGCCATCAAAGTGTCGGTACCATGCGCATTTTTCACTTCTACACCAAGTAACTTGCCTTGTTGTGTGATCAGGCGCTCGATAGCGATGTCTTGCCTGAATTGCACGCCCAGTGTTTGTGCTGCTAGTGCCAGCCGGGAGGTAAATAGCTGGCAATCGCCAGTTTCATCGCCGGGCAAGTACAAGCCACCCAACAGCTGGTCTTGCACATGCACCAGTGCTGGTTCAATGCGTACGCAACCCTCCGGGTCCACATGCTGAAAGGGCACGCCCATGCGGCTAAGGATGGCAATATCCTTGGTTTCGGCAGCGAGTTGTTTGGGTGTGCGGAAGACTTGCAGCGTACCGCGGCTGCGTTCTTCGTAGTGGATGCCGGTGTTGGCACGTAATGCGCGCAGGCAATCGCGGCTATATTCGGCCAGACGCACCATGCGGGATTTGTTGATATCGTAGCGATCACTTGAGCAGTTGCGTAAGAACTGCGAGATCCATTGCAATTGCCATACACTGAAGTCTGGCCTGATGGAAAGCGGCGCATGGCGCTGCAGCAACCATTTGAGCGCTTTGAGCGGCACATCCGGCCCGGCCCAGGGTGCTGCGTAGCCGGGTGAAATCTGGCCTGCGTTGGCAAAACTGGTTTCCAGGCCGACCGCTGGCTGGCGATCGATGACTGTTACTTCAAAGCCTTTTAATGCCAGGTAATAAGCACTTGTGACGCCAATAACACCAGAACCCAGCACCAACACACGCATGATGACACTCCTACGACTGCAACGACGATATCACTAATGACTTCAAATCACATGAGTCATATTAGCAAACTTGATAATTGAGTATGTAGATAGTTTGAGTTTTTTGAGCGTGCTAGGGCGTGAGCTTTTCCAGCGCCTGTATCATCACCATTGCCGGGTCGCATGGCAGCGCCCATGTTGCTGATTGTGCGGCAATTTCAACCATGCCGGTCGGGCTGGTGACATTCACCTCGGTTAAATAATCGCCTATCACATCGAGGCCGACCAGAAACAGGCCATGTTGTTTGAGTGTTTGACCAACTGTCACGGCGATTTCACGGTCACGGCCACTTAATGGTTGCGCGACGCCTTTGCCACCCGCGGCCAGGTTGCCGCGTGTTTCGCCGGTTTTGGGGATACGGGCCAAGGCATACGGTAACGGTTCGCCATTGATGATCAGGATGCGTTTGTCACCTTTGACAATTTCTGGAATATAACGCTGTACCATGATGGTTTGCGTTTCAAATTGGGTCAGCGTTTCGAGGATGGCGTAGATATTCGGGTCATCTTTACGTAAACGGAAAATGCCACTGCCGCCCATGCCATCAAGAGGTTTGACGATGATGTCCTCATGTTCGGCCAAAAACGCCAGTATTTTCTCTTGTTTGCTGGTGACGATAAACGGTGGCGCAAATTGCGGAAGGCGCGCGACGGACAATTTCTCATTCCAGCCACGGATAGATGCCGGGTCGTTAATGATGCGCGCACCCTGTTGTTGCGCTAGCTCCAGCAAATAGGTGCTGTAGAGGTATTCGTTATCAAACGGCGGGTCTTTGCGCATCAGCACAGCATCAAAACTGCCTGGCGTCTGTGTGGTTTTCTCGCCCACGGCCCAGCTGCTGTCATTAAATGCAAAGGGCTGGGCATCGACCAGCGCCACTTCGCGCTGCAAGTGCCAGTCGTGCTGCTCGCAGACCCATAACTGGTGTCCGCGCGCTTGCGCAGCACGCATGATGGCGAGGCTGGTGTCTTTATACGCTTTAAGGGTATGCAGCGGGTCGAGAATAAACAGCAATTTCATCATGCGCCTCTGGCTCAATTATGCATTCAGTGGGTCATTGTCCTGTAACTCCATGCCGGCTGCCAGCAAGGCCAGGCGCGCAACCACGCCATAAGCGTAGAAGCGGTTGGGCGGCGCATCAGGCGCGCCCGCACAGTCAGGCAGGGTACAGGGCTTTTCAAACGCCAGTGGCACAAAATGCATGCCAGGAGCATTGAGGTTTTCATCAATGCCACGACCGGTATGCACGCGGTAAAAACCACCAACCACGAAGTGATCCATCATGTACACGACTGGTTCAGCCACTGCATCGTTGATATTCTCAAAGGTATACACACCTTCCTGGATCATGACTTCAGACACTTCCATGCCTTCTTTGATCACCGACATTTTGTTGCGTGCCTTGCGGTTAAGGTCGCGTACTTCATCCGCTGACTTCACACTCATGATGCCCATGCCATAAGTGCCGGCATCGGCTTTGACGATGGCAAACGGTTGTTGCGTAATACCGTATTCATCGTACTTGGTTTGAATCTTTTTCAAGATGGCATCGACTTTGTCTGCCAGCAAGTCTTCACCGACGCGGGCATGAAAATCAATACCGCTGGCGGTGTCAAAATAGGGGTTCAGCAACCATGGGTCGATTTGCAGTAATTGCGAGAACTCCTCGACCACTTTGTCATAGGCGGCGAAGTGCTGTGATTTGCGGCGGATAAACCAGCCAGCATGCAAAGGTGGAATCAGGTTTTGCTCCAGGCCTTGTAACATGTCAGGCACACCGCCGGATAAATCATTATTGAGCAGGATGGCGCAGCTATCAAAGGCTGGATAATCAACACCCTCAAACGAAGCCGCTTTTAATTGCAGGCGGTTTTTCACGCGCACCAGCGGCTCCAGCATCAAGGGCAGGCCGTCATGGGTTTCCAGTCGGGTGATTTCAGTGATGTCTGGTGACAGGCTACCAACGCGCACTTCCATGCCTGCGGCTTTGAGGATATTGCATAATTCCACCACATTGCGCAGGTAGTAAGTGTTGCGGGTGTGGTTTTCCGGAATCAGCAATAAACGGCGCGCGTCAGGACAGATTTTCTCGACGGCGACTTGTGCCGCTTGCACAGACAGGCTCAAGAATTCAGGATTAAGGTTGTTGAAACCGCCTGGGAACAAATTGGTATCTACCGGCGCGATTTTAAAACCGGCATTACGCAGGTCCACACTGGCATAAAACGGCGCGGGGATTTCCTGCCATTTAGTGCGAAACCAGTGCTCGATATCCGGCATCGCCTGTAACACGCGTTTTTCCAGCGTGTACAGTGGTCCGCTCAAAGCCGTTGTTAAGTGTGGAACCATGGTTGCTCCTGTGCTTGTTATTGTTGGCCGGGGATACCGGCACTGCTTATGATGAGGGTTGTTCGATCACGGCATGCGCTTGCTGGTCTGCATGGTAACTGCTGCGTACCATAGGGCCGCTGGCGGCATTATCAAAGCCCATGGCGTCTGCATGTTGCTTAAACCAGTCAAAGGTTTGTGGTGTGACATAGCGCAATACCGGCAAATGGTGCACGCTGGGCTGTAAATATTGACCTAATGTCAGCATGCTGACACCGTGCGCGCGCAAGTCTCGCATCACCTCCAGAATTTCTTCATCAGTTTCACCCAGGCCCAGCATCAGGCCGGATTTGGTCGGCACATGCGGATACATCTGGCTAAATTGTTTGAGCAAATCGAGGGAGTGCTGGTAATCAGAGCCCGGGCGTGCCTGCTTGTAGAGGCGTGGCACGGTTTCCAGGTTATGGTTCATGACGTCCGGCGGCGCCTCGCGCAGGATTTTGAGTGAAACATCCAGGCGGCCACGAAAATCCGGTACCAGGATTTCTATTTTAATCTGCGGCGATTGGGCGCGAATGGCGCGGATGCAATCGACAAAATGTTGCGCGCCGCCATCAGGCAAGTCATCACGGTCGACCGAGGTGACCACGACGTAACGCAGCTTCATTTGCGCGATGGTACGCGCCAGGTTTTCCGGTTCATTGGCATCTGGTGGCAACGGTTTGCCGTGGGCGACGTCGCAGAACGGGCAGCGGCGGGTACAAATATCGCCCAGAATCATAAAGGTGGCGGTGCCGCCGCTAAAACATTCACCAATATTGGGGCAACTGGCTTCTTCGCACACCGTATGCAGGTTGTTGTCGCGCAATACCTGCTTGATTTCCTGGAAACGGGCCGAATCCGGCACCTTCATGCGTATCCATTCCGGTTTGCGCAGCATGGGTTGCGGCACGATTTTAATCGGAATACGCGAAGTCTTGGCTGCGTCGATTTCTTTGACACCTGCCACTTTTTTGGCCGGGCGCGCGTCGATTGGATGTTCTTGGGTGGAATTATCTGACATGCGTCAGTTTCTCTTTCAATCGTTGGGTTAAATCCGCTGCAATGTCAGTCATCGTCAGCGCGATATTTAAATCCCGGGTTTGCGTCATCTGCATGCCAGCATAACCGCAAGGGTCAATGTCGGCAAACGGTTGTAGATCCATCTCAATATTCAAACTCAGGCCATGATAGCAGCACTGGTTTTTCAGCCGTAATCCGAGAGAGGCAATTTTTTTGCCATCCACATAGACGCCGGGTGCATCGGCACGCGCTTCGGCGGCAATGCTGTGTGCGGCCAGAAATTCTATCAGGCTGTTTTCCAAGATGGAGACGAGTTGCCGCACATTCAAGTGGCTGCGCGCCAGATCAACCAGGCAGTAAATGATTAATTGCCCGGGGCCGTGATAAGTGATTTTGCCGCCGCGGTCTACATTAACCACCGGGATGTCGTTTTGCGGCAGGCGCACGCCACGGCGGTTAAGGCCCAGCGTATAGACCGGCGGATGTTCGGTGACCCACAGCTGGTCTGGCGTGTCTTGGTTGCGCCCGGCGGTAAATGCCTGCATGTCAGCCAGCGTGGCTGCATAATCAGTCAAGCCCAGCTGGCGGATTTGCAGAGCAGGCATGGAGGCAAAGCAGGTTACAGCACGACCTTGACCATCGGGTGCGAGGTCAGGCTGCGGTAGATATCGTCCAGTTGCGGTTTGGAGGTGACATACACCAGGCAGGTCAGGCTCAGGTATTTGCCGTTGCTGCTGCCGCGCATCTCTATCAGGTGCGTGTCGAATTCTGGCCAATGGCCTTGAATCACGCGCGTGACTTCGAGTGTGAAGTCGTCATGTGTTTCGCCCATGACCTTGATCGGGAAGTTGGTGGGAAACTCAATCAGGGTTTCTTCCGCCGCAGGCGTTTGTTCTTGCTGGGTCATGGTGTTCACCTACCTTTGTGCTTGTTCCGCTTTATGACGACAAGGGTTTACTGCAAATACAGGCGGACCTGGTCGATCATGCGTGAGAAGATATTGCTGGCCTCAACGGCATGCACGGTCACCAGCGGCACACTGTGTACCACTTTGCCGCCTAGGCTAAAATCTACTGCACCCACGGTTTGATGCGCTTTTAATGGTGCTTCCAGTGGTTTTGCAATGCGCAGATTCGCCTTCATATTGGCATACTCACCTTGCGGTAATGTTAAATAGACTGGTTTGGCGACCGTTAAGTCGACTTCGCTTTCGGTGCCTTTCCATACTTTTTGACGCGTAATGGCTTTGTCTGCTGCGTAAATCAGCTTGGACTCATAAAACTGGAAACCAAAGTTCAGCAGTTTCTGGCTTTCGGCCGCGCGTACATTATCTGAAGTGGTGCCGAGGACCACAGAAATCAAGCGGAAGTCACTACGTTTGGCTGAAGAAATCAGGCAATAACCTGCAGATTCCGTGTGGCCGGTCTTCATGCCATCCACGCTTGGGTCGAGAAACAGCAAGCGGTTGCGGTTAGGCTGCGTGATGTTGTTATAGGTATAAGACTTTTGTGAATACAGGCGTGCATAGTCTTGTGGGTAGTCACGAATCAGGGCATTGGCCAAGATCGACAAGTCACGCGCAGTGGTGGTGTGCGTAGGGTCTGGCAAGCCTGTGGCATTCACAAAGTGGCTGTTTTTCATGCCCAGGGCCGCCGCTTTTTTGTTCATTAATGATGCAAATAACTCTTCACTACCCGCAATGCCTTCTGCCAGGGTGATGGCAGCATCATTGCCAGACTGGATAATCAGGCCATGTAACAGCTCATCCACCGTGACCGTCATGGTGGTGTCGATAAACATTTTAGAGCCTTCGACTTTCCAGGCTTTTTGGCTGACCGGCAAGGTTTGTGTCAGTGCCAGGCGTTTTTGCTTCACCGCTTCAAACGTCAGGTAAGCCGTCATCACTTTGGTCAGTGACGCAGGCTCAACCGGCATATCCGGATTGCTCGCTGCCAGCAGACTGCCGGTATTGGCATCGCGCAGCACAAAGGCTTTGGCCGCCAATGTCGGTGTCGGTACATTGCCAGTGATGGCTTCGGCCGCCACGGTCATTAAAGGAATGGAAAGTAGAAAAGCAATACAGGAACGCCACATGGTCATCATTTATACGAGAATAAAAATTAATGAGAAGAAAACTGCTAACGGAAAAAGACTACCGCGAAAATATCAGTGCAGGTAACTGCAATTTGTCACGCATCTGACTGGCGGCCTGCGCTGCTAATGCGTGATCCGGATAAGGCCCCAGCACAATCTGGAACGTTTTTCCATTATACACTTTGTTGAGTAGGGATTGTGTTTCTGGCAGGGTGGTGAAAATGCGCTGGTGCAGGCGGTCCGCATTTTCTTCCTGGCCAAATGCGCCCACTTGTACATAAATGCCACCGGCTTCCAGTGTCGTCAGTGGGTTGGCGGATACTACGGCTGGTGTGGTGATTGTCTGGGTCGGCGTTTGCTGGGTTGGGTCTATCAGTGACACCTCAACTTGTGCCGAGCCGTGGCGAATAATATCCAGTTGTTTGGCCGCGGCGTAAGAGAGGTCTATGATGCGGTCGCGGCCAAACGGGCCGCGGTCATTGACGCGCGCCATGATGGTTTTGCCATTGCTGAGGTTGGTGATGCGTACATAGCTTGGGATAGGCAACGTTCTATGCGCAGCGGTTAATTTGAACATGTCATAGAGTTCACCACTGGCAGTGCGGCGGCCATGGAATTTTTTGCCATACCACGAAGCATGTCCGGTTTGTGTGAACGGTGTATTGATTTCAGACATCGGCGTCATGGTTTCACCATTGACGATATAGGGTTTGGTGGTGCCTTTGACAATCGGTTCCAGCTTGGGCGTGACTGTGGTTTCGAGCGGGATGTTCGGGTCTATGCCGTCAGTCGGATTGCCGCTAGTCTCTGGTTTGGGGTCGATGTTAATAACTTTGGGGCCACCAATGACTGAGCCATTCGTTGCGGGGTTGTTGGTAGTGGGGGTAGGTGTCGAGCTGGCAGGGCCGCTGGTGGCAGGCCTGGTCGGTGGTGCCGCCGGTGCCGTTTGCCGGGGAGGCATGCTGCTGCTACAAGCTGCCAGCCAGATGGCTAGCGTGACGATGCATAACCGTTGCAAGTAAAAAAACATCCTGTTCCTTAATCGGTGTTTACGCGCTTAATCCGTCGCCACCAGGCGTTTGTGCGATTGAACGCTCATCAGCAAGCCCAGGCTAAGGCCGAGGGTTAACAGTGAGGTGCCGCCGTAGCTGACCAGTGGTAATGGAATGCCGACCACAGGCAGGATACCGCTCACCATGCCCATATTCACGAAGCAATAAGTAAAGAAAGTGGCGGCGATGCTACCCGCCAGCAAACGCGAAAAGGTACTCTTGGCTTGTGACGCGATAATGAAGGCGCGACCGATAATAATGGTGAACAACAGCAATAACAGGCTGCAGCCAACCAGGCCAAACTCTTCAGCAAACACCGCAAAAATAAAGTCGGTCGTTCTTTCTGGCACAAAGTCGAGTTGCGACTGTGTGCCATTGAGCCAGCCTTTGCCGGTGGTGCCGCCAGAGCCAATGGCGATGGTGGCCTGGATAATATGGTAACCCGCGCCTAGTGGATCCTGGCTGGGATCAATCAGGATCTCCACCCGACGACGCTGATAATCATGCAGCATGGACCACAGAATTGGCAATGCGGCACCGAAGGCAACAGCGCTGCCCAAAATAAATTTCCAACTCAGCCCGGCCAGAAAAATGACATAAAAGCCTGACGCAAAGACCAGCGTGGCTGTGCCGAGGTCGGGTTGCTTGGCAATCAGCAACACGGGCGTGAGCAAAATGACGCCAGCGACGATGTAGTCTGCGGTACGCAGCATACTTTCACGTTTGGAAAAGTACCATGACAACATGATGGGTACCGCCAGTTTCATCAGTTCTGACGGCTGGATTTTGGTCACACCGAGGTTGAGCCAGCGTCGTGCGCCGTGGCTGATATCACCGACCAGTGCTACCGCAATCAGCAAGGCCAGCCCGAGCAGGTAGGCTGGTAGCGCAATGCGTTCTATATGTTGTGGCTGGGTGTTGGCGACCAGGAACATCACCCCCAGCATCACCACAATGTTGATTAACTGCGCATTCACCTTAAGCAGTGACTGGCCCGAGGCGCTGTAAAGTACCATGAGTGCCACCACCAGCACCATGAGCACCGTGGCCAGCAAAATCGAGTCGATATGCCGGATAAAATGGCCTATCCATTGTCTAATCATGAGGCTCCTCCTCGACTTCTGGCGCGTTCACGACAGCTGCTTCTGCCGCCGCTGCAGCTTGTGCCGCTGCCGGGTCCACCGGGACTTTACCCAGCAAGTAATAATCCATCACCTTGCGGGCAATGGGGCCCGCGGTAGAGCCACCGTGGCTGCCGTTTTCAACAATCACCGCCACGGCAATTTTGGGGTCTTCGGCTGGCGCATAGGCAATAAACCAGGCATGGTCGCGGTGGCGTTCATTAATCAGTTTTTCGTTGTATTTCTCATTTTGCTTGATGCCGACCACTTGTGCAGTACCAGTCTTGGCCGCGATGTCATAGCCGGCATTGGCACCGATTGCCGCAGCGGTACCGCCTGGGCGGGTCACATCCATCATGCCCAGTTTCACAATATCCAAATTCTGCGCGCTCAAGTTGAGCTGGTCGGCAATGATGTGCGGCAACATTTTCACCTGGTTGGTTTTGGCGTTAACGATGGCATTGACCAGGTGCGGACGAATCGCCTTGCCGTTGTTGGCCAGCGTGGCCGTGGCATAGGCTAGCTGCATGGGCGTCACCAGCGTGTAGCCCTGGCCGATACCGACAATCACGGTTTCGCCCATGTACCAGGGTTGTTTATAGCGCCTTTGCTTCCAGGCAGGGGTTGGCAACAGGCCGGACAACTCACCCTGGATATCAATATTGGTTTTTTCACCAAAGCCAAAATGGCGCACAAAATCTGTCAGGCGCTCAATGCCGAGCTCAACTGCCAGGCCGTAGAAAAAAGTGTCACAAGAGACGGTAATCGCCCTGCGCATATCCACTGCGCCATGGCCGGACGGTTTCCAGTCACGGTAGCGATGGCGGCTATTGGGTAAGGTGAAATAGCCGGGGTCGCTAATGGTAAAGGGTGGCTGGCGTTTGCCGGATTCCAGGCCTGCCAGTGCAACGAATGGTTTAAATGTCGACCCAGGTGGGTAGATGCCCTTGAGGCTGCGGTTAATCAGTGGCTTGTCTGGTGAGTTGTTGAGGTTATTCCAGTTGTCAAAATCAATGCCATCGACAAACAGGTTGGCATCAAACGACGGCATGCTCACCATAGATAGCACTTCGCCCGTTTTTGGCTGGATAGCCACTAATGCACCACGTCTGCCAGCAAACTCATGCTCGGCGATCTCCTGCATTTTGGCATCCATAGACAGCACAATATTGTTGCCTGAGGTGGGCGATGCGCTGGATAGCACACGCACCGCGCGGCCATCGGCGTCAATTTCTACCTGCTGGAAACCGGTGATGCCATGTAAGTCTTCTTCATAAGCCTGCTCGACCCCGGCTTTGCCGATGTGCTCAGTGCCTTTGTAATTCGACAGCTGGTTGCTTTCTTTGAGCTGTTTGAGGTCGTTTTCATTGATGCGGCTGATATAGCCGATGCCATGCGTGCCCAAGGTGCCATATGGATAATGGCGGAACAGGCGTGATTTGAGCTCAACGCCAGGGAAACGGAAGCGATTGACGGCAAACTTGGCCGCTTCATATTCGTTGAGGTGGGTGCGGATCGGGATGCTTTCAAAGGTGTGACTCTGCGCGCGCAACTTCTTAAAGCGTTTTAAATCGGAGGCCGAGATTTCAACCAGTGCACCTAATTCGGCAATTGTGTCCTGCAAACCATCGGTTTTAGACGGCGTGATCTCCAGCGTATACACAAAAAAGTTATGTGCTAGGATAATGCCATTGCGATCCGAGATCAGGCCGCGGTTGGGTGTGATCGGGACAATCGAAATACGGTTATTTTCTGCCAGCGTCTGGTAGTAATCATAGCGGTAGACTTGCAGGAAATAGAAACGGCCAAGCAGCGCGGAGAACGCGCTGAGGACCATTAAGATCAGAAAAACCAGACGAACCCGGAACTTGTGCTGTTCGTTTTGATGGTTTTTGAGTTCAGTGCTATACCCCATGTGCTTATAACTTCTTCGGGCGGGTCAGCTCGCCAAACCAGATAATCATGAATTGCCACAATATCAGGTCGGAAACCACGGGCAGGCTGTAGGTCCAATCCGGCAGTTCGCCGCCAGCAAACAGTTTGAGCAGTAAAATCAGCCCGCGTTGTACACCAAACAGGAATATCACGTACAAATACAGTTGCCAGCGGTTAAACAGCACTAGGCGCCGTTGGTAAATCAGGCCCAGAAAAGCGGTGATGGCAAATGTCAGTGCGTGTTGGCCTAGCAGGCTGCCAGTGGATAAGTCGACCAGTAACCCGGCAAACCAGACCCAGCCGATATTGCAGTGATACGGGGCTTGTAGCACCCAGTAAATCATGATCACCAGCAAAAAGTCAGGGCGGATAATGACACCGGTGTTAGACCAGGGGTAGAGCTGGAATATCAGCCCGACCAACATGGTGAACAGGAAAGTGCTGAATTTTACCGGTTTCATGGGTGCTCCGGCGTGGCAGGGGCCGTGGTGTTTTCAGGGGCAGGGGCTGCACCCGGGGTGGCTGCAGCGGCGCCAGGCTCGGTGCTGGGGGAGTCCAGCACAGGCGTTTCAGTCGCTGGGTGCGGGTCAACCGCGGCATTATTTTTTTGCAGTACTTCAACTACCGATTGATCCAGATGCTGTGCGTTGTTGCGCGGCAACACCGGTTTGTTTTCGCTGGATGGGTTAATGGCGGGTGACTCAGGTACTTTGAGGATCAGCACATGCTTGTGGTTATTCACGCCAGCAATCGGGCGGCTAATGATTTTGGCAAAAGGCGAATCCTGGCTTTGCTTGATCTGGGTGACCACGGCGACGGCTAAACCCGCCGGGTAGACGCCATCAATGCCGGATGTGACCAGCTTGTCGCCCACTTTAATGTCCACGCTGGTCGGCAGGTAGGGAATGTCCAGCGTGTTGCGCTTGCCTTCACCAAAGGCAATCGCACGCAACTGATTGCGCTCAATTTGAATGGGAATCGACAGTTTCTTGTCGGTAATCAGCGTCACTTCGCTGGTAAAGGTGTATACGCGTGTAATTTGCCCGACTACGCCTTGTTCATCGACCACGGCCTGGCCAGGCGTGATGTGATGGCGGCTGCCACGGTTGAGCGTGATGATGTTGCTGAACGGGTCGCGACCCATGTGCAATACTTCGCCCAGGGTAGCCTGCGGAATAATCGGTGCATCGCCCGCCAGCAGCGTGCGTAAATGTGCATTTTCAGCATCCACGGTCGCCAGGCGCTGCAAGGCGGCATTGTCTATCAGTGACTGCTGCTTGAGTTTGAAATTGTCTTGAATCAGCTGGTTGTGTGAGGTGAAGTAGGTGTTGATGTTGCGGCCCCACTCATTAGGTGCGCTGGCCAGCACTTCCAGGGGGTGCAAGGCGGTGCTGAACCATTGTCTGACCTGGCTCAGGTAGTCAAAGCGCGCGTCCACCGCCATCATGACCAGTGACAGCGTGCAAAAAAACATCAGGCGTGAGAAAGGCTTGGGCCCCTGGATAAAAAAAGCCGGGGACTCCTGCGGATCAAGCTGTTGGTGTATGCCTTTTAGCATAATCGGGTGCGCGCCATCGTTGCCCCGAATTATTCGCTAGCAAAAACGTTGCCCAGCTTGTCCATTTCTTCCAGTGCGCGACCACAGCCACGTGCGACGCAAGTCAGTGGGTCTTCTGCCACGATCACTGGCAAACCGGTTTCTTCCACCAACAGGCGATCCAGGTCGCGCAGCAGGGCGCCACCGCCAGTCAATACCATGCCTTTTTCGGCAATGTCGGCACCCAGTTCTGGTGGGGTTTGTTCCAGGGCGGATTTTACCGCACCAACGATAGAGTTTAATGGTTCGGTCAGGGCTTCCAGGATTTCGTTGCTGGAGATGGTGAATTTACGTGGCAAGCCTTCTGCCAGGTTGCGGCCAGTGACTTCCATTTCCAACACTTCAGAACCCGGGAAGGCGGAGCCGATTCTTTTCTTGATCGCTTCAGCGGTTGGTTCGGAAATTTGCATGCCGTAGTTGCGGCGGATGTAGTCGATAATTGCCTGGTCAAACTTGTCACCACCGACACGCTCAGACTTGGCGTACACAATGCCGCCCAGTGAGATTACGCCCACTTCGGTCGTGCCGCCACCGATATCCACCACCATGGAGCCTGTCGCTTCAGCCACTGGCATATCTGCACCAATCGCGGCAGCCATGGGTTCTTCAATCAAAAACACTTGTTTGGCACCGGCGCGCTCGGCGGATTCTTTAATCGCGCGACGCTCAACCTGGGTGGAGCCTACCGGTACACAGATAATAATGCGTGGGCTAGGGGAGAACCAGCGGGATTCGTGTACTTTACGGATAAAAAACTTGAGCATTTGCTCGGTGATGGTGAAATCGGCAATCACACCATCCTTCATCGGGCGGATGGCCTGGATGTTGGCTGGTGCGCGGCCCAGCATGCTTTTCGCATCTGAACCGACGGCCAGTAACACCTTTTTGCCGTTGGGGCCGCCTTCGGTACGAATCGCCACCACCGACGGTTCATCCAGAACGACGCCTTTACCACGCACGTAGATCAAGGTGTTGGCGGTGCCAAGGTCAATGGCAAGGTCATTGGAGAAGTAGCTGTTGAGTGAACCGAACATGTTTTATCCTGTGAAGTTTCCGACTTTAGAACTGCTCGCTAAGTGCGGCATAAAATCAAGGTATAATAGCGCAAAACGCACATGAAATTAAGATGTGCTTTCAAAATCTTACAGACAATTAACCAGAACATGGCACTGAATCTAGATGATATCAAGCGTATCGCTCATCTGGCCCGTATTGAGGTCAGCGAGAGTGAAGCGCAGGAAACCCTGAACAAACTATCCGGCATCCTCGGTTTGATCGAGCAAATGCAGGCGGTCGACACCACAGGCATTGTCCCTATGTCGCACTCGCAGGACGTGACGCAGCGCCTGCGTGAAGACGTGGTCACCAAAACCAACCAGCGCGAGCTGTTCCAGTCTATTGCCCCGGCAACACAGGATGGTCTGTACCTGGTGCCAAGAGTCATCGAATAACAGCGGTTTTCTACGCGATTTTACGGTTCTTATTATGATTAACAGCAGTCTCAAGCAGCTGGGCCAGCAGTTGGCCAGCAAACAAGTATCCAGTGTCGAGCTGACGCAAGCCTATTTGCAGCGCATGACGCAGCTCAATCCGACCATTAATGCCTACGTCACCATAGACGAGGATAAAACGCTGGCGCAGGCCAAAGCAGCTGATGCCCGCATTGCCACTGGTGATTTCGGCCCGCTGACCGGAATCCCGCTGGCGCAAAAAGACATTTTCTGTGCCAAAGGCTGGCGCACCACCTGTAGCTCAAAAATGCTGGAGACCTTTATCTCTCCGTATGACGCACATGTCATCAGCCAGTTTGATGCTGCAGGCGCTGTGAACCTGGGTAAAACCAATATGGACGAGTTCGCCATGGGCTCCTCTAACGAAACCAGCTATTTTGGTGGCGTGAAAAACCCGTGGGATTTTGACCGTGTACCGGGTGGTAGCTCAGGCGGTTCCGCCGCCGCGGTGGCCGCACGTTTGTGTGCCGCTGCGACTGGCACCGATACCGGCGGCTCCATCCGCCAGCCGGCCTCTTTGTGCGGTTTTACCGGCCTCAAGCCCACCTATGGATTGGTGTCGCGTTACGGCATGATCGCGTTTGCGTCTTCACTCGACCAAGCGGGCCCGATGGCCAAATCTGCCGAAGACTGTGCACTCATGCTGAATGTCATGGCGGGGTTTGATGAGCGTGACTCCACCAGCGTCAACCGTGAAAAAGAAGACTACACCCGCGGCCTGGCTGCCCTGACCGGCGAGCAGCCACTCAAAGGCTTGCGCATAGGCCTGCCTAAAGAATACTTTGCCGAAGGCCTGAGTGCCGATGTGGCCAAGGTCATCGAAACCGCTATTGCCGAATACAAAAAGCTGGGCGCCGAAATCGTAGAAATCAGTTTGCCTAATAACAATCTGTCGATTCCGGTCTATTACGTGCTAGCTCCGGCAGAAGCCTCCAGCAACCTGTCACGCTTTGACGGTGTACGTTATGGCCACCGTGCTGCCGAATACAACGACCTGATGGACATGTACATGAAGTCGCGCGCCGAAGGCTTTGGTGCCGAGGTCAAACGCCGTATCCTGATTGGTACTTATGTATTGAGCGCTGGCTACTACGATGCTTATTACCTCAAGGCACAGCAAATCCGCCGCCTGATTGCACAGGATTTTGTAGAAGCATTTAAGCACTGTGATGTGATCATGGGGCCAGCTGCCCCTTCGACAGCCTTTAAGGCCGGAGAGAAGACCAGTGACCCGGTCGCCATGTACCTCGAAGATCTGTATACCATCGCTGTTAACCTGGCCGGTTTGCCAGGCATGAGTATTCCAGCCGGTTTTGCGGCTAACTCAGAAGGTAAGTCCTTGCCGGTAGGTTTGCAGATTATCGGTAATTATTTTGATGAGGCGCGCATGCTGGAGATCGGCCACGCTTATCAACAAGTGACAGACTGGCACACACGTATGCCGGAGGGAATCTAAATGCAGTGGGAAGTCGTCATCGGGTTGGAAACTCATACTCAGTTACAAACTAAATCTAAACAGTTTAGCGGCGCTTCGACCACCTATGGTGCTGCGCCAAATACGCAGGCTTGCGAAGTGAGCATTGCTTTACCCGGTGTATTGCCGGTACTGAATAAAGAAGCCGTCGAATGTGCCATTAAGTTTGGCCTGGCGATTGATGCCGAGATGGCACCACGCAGTGTGTTTTCCCGCAAGAATTACTTTTATCCGGATTTGCCAAAAGGCTACCAGATCAGCCAGTTTGAGTTGCCGGTGGTCGGTAAAGGCAAAATCACCATCCAGGTGCCTGCGACTAAAAATGCCGAAGCCTACGAAAAAGTCATCAATATCACGCGTGCACATCTGGAAGAAGATGCCGGTAAATCGGTGCATGATGCGGTTGAAGGCATGTCCGGCATAGACCTCAACCGTGCAGGGACGCCGTTGCTGGAAATTGTGACTGAGCCAGATATGCGCAGCGCAGCCGAAGCGGTGGCTTATGCCAAGAAATTGCATGAACTGGTGCAATGGATAGGTATCTGTGATGGCAACATGCAAGAAGGTAGTTTCCGTTGTGATGTCAACGTCTCGGTGCGTCCAAAAGGCTCTGAGAAATTAGGTACCCGTCGCGAAATCAAGAACCTCAACTCGTTCAAGTTTATGCAGCAGGCAATCGAGTACGAGACACAATGGCAAATTGAGACGCTGGAAGATGGCGGCACCATTCAGCAGGCAACCGTGCTGTTTAACCCGGATACGGGTGAAACGCGTGCCATGCGTAGCAAGGAAGAAGCCAACGATTACCGTTACTTCCCAGACCCTGACTTATTGCCGCTGGAAGTCACCGAAGCCGATAAGACGCGTGTAAAGGCCGAGATGCCAGAACTGCCACAAGCTTTGCAGGCACGATTGATTAGTGAGTACCAGCTCTCAGCGTATGACGCCAGTACCTTGACTGCTTCACGCAGCCTGGCGGACTATTTCGTCGCCGTGGTCAATGCGGGCGCAGAGCCCAAGCAGGCAGCGAACTGGGTGATGGGTACTTTGTCAGCCAAGCTGAATGCAGAAGAAAAAAATATCCTAGAGGCACCAATAAGTCCTAAGCTTCTGGCATCATTGCTTAAAAGGCTCTCTGAAGGTGTATTATCATCATCAGGTGCAAAACATGTATTTGAAAGAATTTGGAATGAATCGAGCGAGTCTGCTCAAATTATTTCAGTGAATGAATTTGGCGGTTTGGATAAAGAACTTAGAATAATTGATGAAATTATTCTAAAAGATGATTTAAAGCAGGTCTCTGATACTGGCGCCATTGAAGCGATTATCAATGAAGTGCTGGCTGCTAACCAGGCCATGGTGGATGAATACAAAGCCGGTAAAGAAAAAGCTTTTAATGCGCTGGTTGGCCAGTGTATGAAGGCCTCCAAAGGCAAGGCCAATCCGGCCCAGGTCAACGAACTGCTTAAGGCTAAATTGGGTTAAAACGGATTATCCTGCTGTGGTATGGCAGGATAATATTGACGGACCTTATTCTTCTTCAAGCCAGTTGTTATTAATGGCAATCAAATCTGGCAGGCACTGCAACATGGCGTCGACGACAGCCGGGTCAAAGTGCTTGCCACGATTGGCCTCAATTTCTGCAATGGCATCTTCCACAGGCCAGGCCTCTTTGTACGGGCGCTTGTTGAGTAAGGCATCAAATACATCAGCCACAGCCACAATGCGAGCCTCCACCGGAATCGCTTCCCCTTTTAAGCCGAACGGATAACCGCTGCCATCCCATTTTTCATGGTGGTAAAGGGCGACGGAGTGTGCCAGCTTGATCAGGGGTGATGTGGAGTTATCGAGGATTTTTGCACCCATTTCCGGGTGCTTCCGCATTAACTCCAGCTCTTCATTGTTCAATTTTCCTGGTTTGAGCAATACATGGTCAGGAATGCCAATTTTGCCGATGTCATGCATGGGCGCGGCATGGATCAATTGTTCTGAAAAGTGCGGATCCATACCCATTTGCAAGGCCAGCCTGCCAGACACATGACTCATGCGCATGACATGCATGCCGGTTTCATTATCCTTGAACTCGGCAGCGCGGCCTAAACGCTGGATCAGCTCCAAGTGGGTGCGTTTCAGTTCATCGATATGCACTAGTGATAAGTGCGTTTTGACGCGCGCTCGCACCAGGGCAGGTGAAATCGGTTTATTGATGTAATCCACACCGCCAGCAGCAAAGCCTTCAGATTCGTCCGCCTCTTCCGCCAATGCGGTGACAAAAATGACCGGGATGGTGTTGGTTTCCGGGTCGCTTTTGAGCTGTCTACAGACTTCGAAGCCAGTCATGCCTGGCATCATCACATCCAGCAAAATCAGGCCGGGTCTTTCTTTTTTGACCAACTCCAATGCGTCCATACCGTTTTTGGCAAAACTCAAACGGTAATTGTCCTGTAGCACCTGCTTCAACACTTTAAGGTTAAGTGGTTCATCGTCAACAATCAGAATTTTTGCTTGTTGCGCGGTGTTGTCCATCATGAGGAAGTCTCCTGGGTCTGGATTGCCAGTAGCTGGTCAATATGCACGGTCGCTTGCTCAAAGTCAAAGTCATTCAATAACTGCGCAATGGTATTCAAGGCCTGGCGCCACGCCGCAGGGGCATGCTGAACGAGTTTGCTGACGAGCGCATCATCCAGCTCATTCATGACGATCAGTGTACGTAGTTCTTGCAGCCAGCCTAATAGTTGCGCGGCTGGCAGTTGAGCTTCATGCGTAGAGGCGGTCACTGCCTGTTGTAATAGCAAGGGTGTGATGGACGCATGCAGTGACTGTACGTGTGTTTGCAACTGAGTCACCAGTGCAGTGCAGGTGTGCCACTGATCCTCGTTCACTTGTTCTAGTGCGTGATAGCTGTCCTGAATATTGCTTAGGGTGAGATTGGCGCTGACACCTTTGTTGGCATGCGCGAGTTGCTTCACCGTGGCGTAATCCTGCGTTGCGATTGCTTGCTTAAGGGTAGTGATGTGCTTGCGTGACTCTTGCACATAAACATTGATTTCATGCAGGTAGGTTTGCTGGTCACCCCACAACTGGATGCCTTTTTTCAGGTCGAAATGCGCTGTTACAGGCGGCGATGGGGTGGTGTCGGTAGCCATTGCCACAGGTTCCAGTTGTAATACGCGCTGAATTTCTGCCAGTAATAATGGCAGTTCAATCGGTTTGGACGCAAAGCCATCCATGCCTGCTTCAGCTGCGGCTACCCGGTCCTGATCAAGCACGCTGGCTGTCAGCGCAATAATCGGCGTTCTGGCCCTGCCGGATTGTTGCTCTAATGCGCGTATATGCATGCTGGCGCTGAGGCCATCCATGACAGGCATTTGAACATCCATCAAAATCACGTCGTACGGCTGGCTTTGCCAGGCGTCGACAACTTCCTGGCCATTGCTGGCCAATGTGAGCTGATGGCCTTGTTTTTCCAGCACAATGTTTAATAGCCTGCGGTTTTGCTCAATATCATCTGCAGCCAGAATTTTCAGTGCGGGCAAGGTCAATGCTAACGCATTATTTTGTGCTGAGTTTTCTGGCGCACTGCCTTCTGTGAGCGGCAAAATCACTGAAAAACAGCTGCCGTTGCCAATTTTGCTGCTGGCAGTAATGCGGCCGCCCATTAACTCTACCAATTGTTTGCTAATGGTGGTGCCCAGTCCGGTGCCACCGAAGCGGCGGCTCATTGAAGCATCGGCCTGGGTAAATGGCTCAAAAATCACATCCAGCCGGTCTTCATCAATGCCGATGCCGGTATCAATGATGTCAAATTGCACTTCGTCTTGCGGTGTCAGGTGCACGTTGAGTTCAACATGACCTTTTTCGGTAAATTTAATCGCATTGCCCAGCAGGTTGGTCAGTACCTGGCGAATGCGATGCTCGGCGCCGATATAGTAACCAGCGGTTTCCGGGGCTAAATTCAGCCGCAAGTCCAGCTGTTTTTTGCGCGCCTGTAACCAAAGGGATGAGATCAGGCTATCTACCATTTCGCGCATGGAGAAATCCAGCATCTCCAGCTCCAGCATGCCTTTTTCCAGTTTGGCACTGTCTAAAATGTCGTTGAGCAAATGTAGTAAAGACTTGGCTGACTGGCTGATGGTGGATAAATAATTGCGCTGTTCCGGTTGCATGGAGGTATCCAGCAGCAATTCGCTAAAGCCGATAATAGAGTTCATCGGTGTGCGAATCTCATGGCTCATATTGGCAAGAAATGTACTTTTGGCGTTGGCTGCTTGCTCGGCGGTTTCTTTTGCCTGCCGCATTTCTTGTTCCATTTGCTTGCGCTCGCTGATGTCCATCATAAACATCAACACCTTAACGACCTTGCCGTCTACATCACGTACCGGGCTGTAAGAGGCATTGATCCAGATTTGCTTGCCTGCTTTGCCGTAACGCAAAAACTCGCCATGCACGAACTCACCCCGGCGCAAGGATGACCATTTTTTCTTGTAGGTGTCGGTCAGGGCAAAATCAGGCGGGCAAAAAATGGAGTGATGACGGCCTTCGATGTCGTCGGCCTGGTAGCCCAGCAGGTCAAGGAAGTTCTGGTTGGCCGAAATCACAAAGCCATCGATAGTAAATTCGGCCACGCTGGTGGAGTAATTGATCGCGTTGACGATGCCTTCGAATTCGGCATTTTTCTGTTTGGACTCGGTGATGTCCAGCAATACGCCATCCATGGCATACGGCATGCCGTCTTTATTCAGCAGCGGAGAGGCGAATGCGGATACCCATTTTTCATTACCGTTGCGATCCGTGATCCTGAACTCCACTTCAAAGCTTTCAAGCTTGGCAATGGCTTTTGCCGCAATCGGGCGCACACGTGCAATATCGTCAGGATGCATCAAGGGCGAAAAGCGTAATTGTCCGCTGAGAAAGTCCTGCGCGGGCCAGCCTGTCATCTGTAGCACGGCGTCGCTGATCAGTTGTATGCTCCAGTCGCCCGCCAGGCTGACGCGAAAAGTCACACCTGGGATATTGTTCATCATGGATTGAATCTGCTGATCTTTTTCCCGCACAGCCTCTTCAATGGCTTTGCGGTGGCTGAGGTCAGTGATAAAACCCACATATAGCGTTTCATTGGCAAGCTTGACTTCACCAATCGCCAGTCGAATCGGAAAGGTTGAGCCATCTTTGCGCATGGCATCCAGATCGCGGCCTTCGCCCATGATTTTTGCCTGGCCCGTTGCCTGGTAATTTTTCAGGTAATAAAGGTGATTGGAGCTGTCCGGTTCTGGCATCAGCAGGGAAATATTTTTGCCTTTCATTTCTGCTTTGGTCCAGCCGAACAGTTTTTCGACGGCGTCATTGCAGGCGATCATTTCGCCAGTGGTATTGATGGTGACGATACCGTCTACGGCTGTATCCAGAATGGTCGACAAGCGTGTTTCACTGGCCTGGATGGTCGCCAGCATTTGCCGGTAGCGTATCAGGGCGTTAATCGCCGTGGCGATGATGCCGATGAGGATAGTGACCAGCGTAATGCCTAGTGCCATGGTGATGGATTGGTTGTCATCCGGGTTAAAGCCGGGTTTCGCTTCGCCCAGAAAGCGCGCAGACGCCATGCCGGTATAGTGCATGGCGGTGATGGCGCTGCCCATGAGCACACCGCCCAGGATGATGCTGACTTTGGGCGGGATTTTGCCTTTCTGGTTTAAAAAGATGCCTGTCCACAGGGACAGCGTGGATAAAGCAACCGCTACCACGACAGACACCAGCACCCATACCAGATCAAACTTGAGCACAGGCTCCATGCGCATGGCGAGCATGCCGATGTAATGCATGGCACCAATGCCTGCACCGACGGCAAATCCGCCTTTAATCAATTTGCGGTAATCGATCTGGTTTTCAGACATCAGGCTCAGGGCATAGTGTGATGCCAGGATGCCTGGCATCATGGAGACCAGGGTGGCATCCGGATAGTAAGAAACCGGCGTGCAGATTTGATAGGCCAGCATGCCAATAAAATGCATGGCCCAGATGCCGGCACCTAATGATACTGAGCTGGCGATAATCGAAAACCGACGTGAAACCACAGACGTCTGTTTTTGTGACAGGCGCGTTAATTGCAGGGCCAGAATAGAGGAGCCAATGGCAACCACGGCCGATAACACCACCAGCCAATCATCATAGCTGCCATAGAGCAGGGCGGTTGGAGAGCCTGCTCTGAAAAAGAAAATACCGTACCAATCCATGCTTGATTTGCCTTGTGAGTCCCTGTTTGACTACTTCCCACGTATAGTCTAGCGGGTACAGGTCTGCAGTAAATAGCGGAATAATTGCAGGTTCGGTGCTTAGTTTTTTAAATTACTGCTCGTTTTGATTGATATTGCGATCAGCCTGATTAAAAAACCCTGCCGAAGCAGGGTTTTTTGGCGCAAAGCAATCCATGCTAGTGCGTGCAAAGCGCGTGGCAAATCAACTGGTAGCAAATGGTCATAAAACCGACGGTGGTGATGACGAAGCTGATGGCGGAAAATACTTTCCACTTGGTTTTGCTCCAGAAGTCCGGGTCAAACGCCGCAATCACAAACACGGTCGGGTTGGTAAAGCCACCAATCGCCACGCAGACACAGGCAAAATAGTGCAACTCAATACCTGCCGCTTTGGCCGCCCCAAAAAATCCCAGGTTAAACAGTGCCATCAAGGCATAGTCAACGTGGGCGCGTATCATGGTTTTGTAATCGACCAGAAAGTCACCATCTATGCCTTTGATGGGAAACCAGCGCGCGAATGTCATTAACCATGCTGACAGAATTAAAGCGGTAGTACAGGCCACGGCCCCTATGAGTAAAGCTTCCATTATGATCTCTCCTGAGTTCCTGATTGAAATAAATCCCGTATGTTTTTATAGTCGGGTGACATGATTGTAGACAGGTCTGTCTATTTGTCAATGGCAGGCAGTTGCAAAACTTTGTTTTGCTTGCGTTATCAGGTGTTTTCGCGCACAATTCGTCCGTTGCTAGGGGTCTGTAAATCCTTCATTTATTGAAAGTTTTGCAGTGAGAGTTACCCTTCGAACCTGATGTGGTTAATACCACCGTAGGGAATGCAAACCTTCACATGCATCCTTACGTCTTTTTCTTTTAAGGATGCCAATGAACGCTATTGATAAAAATATCAAGTTCGTCAACGCTGATGCCAAAGTTGACGAAGCTGCTACCAAACCGTTTGCCAAATCGCGCAAAATCTACGTTGAAGGTTCCCGCCCTGATATCCAGGTGCCATTCCGTGAAATTTCATTGAGTGATACACCGTCCAGTTTTGGCGGTGACACGAATCCACCTGTCGTGGTCTACGACACTTCAGGCCCTTACACTGACACGACGGTCGAGATTGATATCCGTAATGGTTTGCCAGCACTGCGTGCGTCATGGATTATGGAGCGTGGCGATGTGGAGCAGCTGGATGGCCCGACCTCAGAGTTTGGTCATCAGCGCCTGGTCGATCCACAGTTGGCAGAAATGCGTTTTAACCTGCACCGCAAACCATTGCGGGCAAAGGCTGGCCAGAACGTGAGCCAGATGCACTATGCGCGTAAAGGCATCATTACGCCTGAGATGGAGTTTATCGCTATCCGCGAAAACCAGCGCCGTGAAAACATGAGCGAATTGCTGCAAACACAGCATCCCGGCCAGAATTATGGCGCCAGCATTCCATCAGTGATCACGCCAGAGTTTGTGCGTGACGAAGTGGCCCGTGGCCGCGCCATTATCCCAGCTAACATCAACCACCCGGAAATCGAGCCGATGATTATTGGCCGTAACTTCCTGGTCAAAATCAACGCCAACATCGGTAACTCAGCCCTTGGTTCTTCGATCTCTGAAGAAGTAGAGAAAATGGTATGGGGCACGCGTTGGGGCGGCGATACCGTAATGGATCTGTCTACCGGTAAAAACATCCACGAAACCCGTGAGTGGATTATCCGTAACTCACCTGTGCCGATTGGTACCGTGCCTATCTACCAGGCGCTGGAAAAAGTAAACGGCAAGGCAGAGGATTTAACTTGGGAAATCTTCCGCGATACGCTGATCGAGCAGGCAGAGCAAGGTGTGGACTACTTCACCATTCATGCAGGTGTGCGTTTAGCGTACATCCCGATGACCGCAAAACGTATGACCGGTATCGTGTCACGCGGTGGCTCCATCATGGCGAAATGGTGTCTGGCGCATCACCAAGAATCCTTCCTGTATACGCACTTCGAAGATATCTGCGAAATCATGAAGCAGTACGATGTGTCTTTCTCACTGGGTGATGGCTTACGTCCTGGCTCTATCTACGATGCTAACGATGAAGCGCAATTTGCAGAACTCAAAACCTTGGGCGAACTGACGCAAATCGCCTGGAAGCACGATGTGCAATGTATGATCGAAGGTCCAGGCCACGTGCCTATGCACCTGATTAAAGAAAACATGGACCTGCAACTGGAACACTGTGGTGAAGCTCCGTTCTACACATTGGGGCCTTTAACTACCGACATTGCACCAGGTTATGACCACATTACTTCCGGTATCGGCGCTGCCATGATTGGCTGGTACGGCTGTGCCATGCTGTGCTACGTCACACCAAAAGAGCACTTGGGCTTGCCGGACAAAGAAGACGTACGCGTGGGTATCATTACCTACAAAATTGCTGCGCACGCTGCAGACCTGGCAAAAGGTCACCCAGGCGCACAAATTCGTGACAACGCTTTATCAAAAGCACGTTTCGAATTCCGCTGGGAAGACCAGTTTAACCTCGGCCTAGATCCGGAAAAAGCCAAGGAATTCCACGACGAAACCTTGCCACAAGAGGGCGCAAAGCAAGCCCACTTCTGCTCCATGTGCGGCCCACATTTCTGCTCGATGAAGATCACACAAGACGTCCGTGATTATGCGGATAAGCTGGGGGTTGATGAACAAGCCGCCCTGCAAAAAGGTATGCAGGAAAAAGCGATTGAATTCGTGAAAAAAGGGAGCGAGGTTTATCAGAAGGTGTAACCTGTCTGATTAACGCTTAAAAGCCAGCAGCGATGCTGGCTTTTTTTATGGCTATTTGCGACACGTGCCAGACAATATGCGGCCTGTTTTCTGCAAAGTGCCTCGGGCACAACATCAGTCACGGTAACGGTGTTAAGGTTTGTCTATCTATGCCAAAGGGGTGTGCCATGTCGTCTATTCTGGATAATGTGCTGAAAGAATTACCTGCTTATTTGGGTAGTTTTACCCAGCTGCTGACGCAGCCAAAGCAACTGGTGCGTGACCATTTGCAGACTGACGATGCCAAAACCAGGCTGGAGCAGTCGATTGCATTCTTGTTACTCTCATTCACTATTGCGGTTGTGCTGGCGGTGGTGTTTCCCGAAATGACCAATCCTGTGCAATTGGCCAGTGATGAAGCAGGCATGGCCGCACATGCGCTGGCGGCGGTACGGTTATTGTTCGAATTATTGGGTTTGTCGGCGCTGGCTTATCTGGCGGCTAAAGTCGCGGGGGTACAAAGTGGTTTTCAGCGCTTTTTCGGGGTGATGTGTGCGGCTTGTGGCGTCATGCTGGTGATACAGGTATTGGCCGCCTCGCTCACCAATATCAGCCTGGCTGACCCGGTCACGGCAAAATCGTGGATCGCGCTGGAAAAAGGTATGGCAGAGCTCAAGCCCTTGCTGGAGCAGGGCGTGCTTTGCGCGACCAATGCCCAGACGGGTGACGTGAGTCCCAATGCGCAGCTGGGCACACAACTACAATCTCAGCTAGCGGCGTTGCAGGCCATTTATCTGCAGGCAACCGACCGGCCCTTGTTTAAGCTGGCGGCCGGACTGCAATTGCTGGCATTGCTTATTCTGCTGATCTGGTCAGGTCGGCTATGGGCGCTGTATCTGCAAGGCCATGCACTCAGTACCGGTAAGGTGGTATTGGCGACGGTATTGCTCGTTGTATTTACTGGTGCAGGCACGCTGGTGTATGAGCTGGTGAATGCCGGGCGCACCATGATGGACTTATACCGGCATTGCGGATGAATTATTTGGCAGGTATTTGCGGCGTTTATTCCCTGATTCTGTCATAGCAACCCGCGTTATAGTCCACCATCTACTCAAGCGGCTAAAGGGCATCCATCATGGCGGACAACCTGCAAAGCAGTATCGTACGAGACTTCCGGCAGACATTGTTGTGGCCGATACAGTTGATGACCGACCAGCACAGTGCTGGCGAGGTGCATTGTCCTTGGCAACTGCTAAAAGCCGCGCCTGACTCACCCTGGGTTGAGATACAAGACGAGTTTCTGCAGGCTTCTCCGTATTTGAGCGAAGCACGCTACCAGGAGTTTGTGACGTTTTTACCGTTTGCACAGCGCTTTTTGTATGGTGAAGGCAAACATGGACGTGAGTCTGGCGGCTATGGTGAGTCGCCCATCCATATTTTCACGCGTAGTGATATTCACCAGGTGCGTATTACCCTGCATGGCGAACCTGAGCCCATCGTCCTGCGGGTGTCTCACGTCGAGTTGTATTTCTTTTTTGATATTGATGTCGCCATGCTGGCATTTGAGGTGACAGGTAAAGACCTGCCATTGAAATCTGCCATGGAGGTGATGTACCGCCTGGGCCGGACTTACCCTAACTATTGGGATGATACGGGCGAAGGCGGTCACTGTGCCCAGTTGATTGAGTGGCTGGATCAGCAGGGTCAGGTGCTTGCGCGCTCTGATTATGAAGACAAAGCGCGTTATCTCTCTTATGTGAAAGAAAACCATGTGCCTTGCGTGTCGTTGCACTGGCTAGCGTTGCTGCATCCTTTGGTGCCCCATTATTCCGACCAGGCCGGAGCCTTACGCTACCGTGAAATTGAGTACCAGCGCATGCCCTTGATGGCCTACCTGTCGTTTGACGATGTCAGCCAGCTGAGTCGGGGCGACCTGATTCGCCTTGGACTGGTGTGCCAACCCTGGCATTCAGAAACCCTGCCATTTACCGAACACTTTTTGCAGGAATTCGAAAAGCATAATTGCTATGACCGCTATTGGGACGAAGCCCGGCAAGACCCGTGGAGTACTACCCGCATCATGTGTACCGGGCAAAACTTTGTCGTCGTCGGCAGTCATCAGCACCGCGTATTTACCAATGAGCGGACAGGCATCAAGCGCCATTACCAGAACCAGTATTTCCTGCTGTTTTTAATCGCACATTTTCAAAAAGCCGCTTTGCTGATGTTGTCAGACCGCATGGTGCAAGCTATTAGCCGCCTGGATATCCAGAGCGAAGATTCGGTGAAAAACTTCCGCAACCGTATCCGTAATGCTACTGCGGTATTTTTACGTTTTACGCATCGCTATTGGTTTGAAAACGTCTCAGACCAGGCTGTGGCTAAAGACCTGTTTTCACTGATGCTGAAACAACTTGATTCGGTGAGCCTGTTTGAAAAAACCCGCCGCCGCATTATGGACATGGCCGAGTATCTGGAAGGTGAGGAAATCAAGCGCCAGGCCGATACTGTCGTCCGCCTGACCGTCGTGACGATTCTGGGCCTGATTGGCACCATGACCACAGGTTTGCTGGGTATGAACCTGATTGACCTTACGCAAGCCAGCACGCTGGAGAAGTTGGCTTATTTCTCGGTTGTGTTTATTCCGGTCAGCTTGCTCACTTTCTACACGGTGATTAAATCTCGGCGGTTGTCATTGTTTCTGGATGCGCTTTCCAACGAGGGCGCAGGCTTGCGCTATAAATTGGCCAAGCTGCGCAGTGTCTGGGTCGGTAAGCTGGATGACAGGTAAAATATGCCTTACCTGGATGGCCGCGCCGGCTAACCCAACAGTTGTTAAAAAGTGAATCTTTGCGCTTAAACACTATCAAACCAAAACCAGCGAAATACTGGCAATATTGATAGGAGAACGACATGAGACGCAGGCTCTATTTTGTTTTACCCAATATTAGAAGTGCGCAAGCCATGATGAATGAGTTGCTGCTGGAACGAATTGATGAAGATCATATTCACTTTCATGCAAAAAATGAGCAGACCCTGGGTAACTTGCCTAAAGCCAACGCTGTGGAAAAATCTGATGTGGTTTACAGTGCGCTGGCGGGGTTTGTGTTTGGTGCCGTGTTCGGGCTGTTTGGCGGCATGCTGGCTTATTTGGTGCCCTGGTGGTTTGGTGAGGTCACGTTGATGGTGATCCCGTATTGCATGGTGTTGGGTGCCTTGTCATGTGCTGCCTGGGCAGCGACGGTGGCGACAGCCGCGCCCAGTTACCGGATAAAGGCATATTCTGCCCAAATTGAGCAGGGTAATATCTTGATGATCGTGTCTGTGCCCTTGCGCCGGTTGAGTGAGGTGCGTCAGCGGCTGATGCGACATCACCCGGAGGCTATGTATAGCGGCGTCTGGCCAGCAGAGCATCGGCTCTTTCCGTAAATATCGACTGATGAAATACAAAAGCCAGCATTGCTGGCTTTTGTATTTAACGGGCTTCTTTTAACCAGATCGGGCTAAGCTCAAAACTACCGCCCTCATGACTGACCAGGATTTGCCGGTCCTGGATGGTAAAGCTGATCGTCAGTCCGCGCGCAGCAGCGGCCGCCAATTGCTCAGTTTCGGGCAGGTTAATCACGGTCACATTGTCGTGTTTGAGTACCGCTTTATGGTTCTGATCCCACCACATGTCTGCCGTTCTGCCGCCATAGAGCACTTGCACTACCTGCGCTGACCGACCGCAGGCTTTGCGGATGTCGCGCTCATCAGGCAAGCCCACGCAAATCCAGCGTTCAATCGCTCCCGTCAGGTCTTTTTGCCAGAGGTCGGGTTCATCGTCTTCGCTCAGGCCTTTGCCAAACAGCAATGTTTCCTCTGCGTATAGTGCAAAGGCGAGCAGGCGCACCATCAAGCGTTCATCGGTCTCGGACGGGTGTTTGGCAAGCGTGAGATGATGTTGCTGGTAATAGTGCCGATCCATGTCAGCAATATTGACATCGATTTTATAAATGGTGGATTTCAGGGCCATGCGTCAGTGGGCTTGAGCGATAAAAGTAAAAGTGCTGCGAGTATAGCAAACATGCGCGTGCACATGGGGCTGGTGACGTATGTATCTGCCAGGGTACAACAAATTGCTTGCTTCTTTAAGCTGCCCATGTAAAATGAAAATGAAACGTTTTATTTTTATTTTATGCAAGCACTTTCATCCCCTAATCTCCCGGATGCGTCACCAATGAAAACCAAAGTCGGCCGTCCAAAATCAGGCACCGAGCAGGAGCGTCATATCTTGCTGCTGGAGCAGGCGTTAGCACTGTTCATGACAGAGGGCGTGACGCAAACCAGTGTGGCGCATATTGCCTCTGTGTGTGGGGTCTCGACGCGGACCATCTATGAGCGCTTCAGCAATAAATATGAATTACTGATTGCGGCCATGCGGCATATGGTGGAGCAGGATGTGTCTGCCATGGTGAAGGTAGAGGATCTGCCTAACCAGTCATTGCAGCAGGTACTGACCGATATTGGCCGCTTTGCGCTCAACCGCGTGATGGAGCCGCGCATGCTGTCATTTTTCCGTATCGGGATTGCCGAGGCGGCGCATATTCCTGAGTTATCACGTGCGATGAAAACAGTTGGGCCGCAGCGCATCCATCAGATGCTGGCGGATGTGTTCCGTTTTTACGCAGCGCGCGGCGAGTTACCCGCTCAGGATTTTATGCGGGCGGCGGAGTCATATTGTGAATTGCTCATTGCCGCGCCGCGGACCAAGGCACTGTTTGGTGTGCTGGAACCAGGCTGGGATGCAGAAGCGCATCTGGCATTTGTGGTGAATTTGTTTTTACGTGGATTAGAAGGAATGGAGCCGGGTCATGCAGCGTCATAAACACTGGTATTGGCTGTTGCTGTGTTTGCCGCTGGCGAGTTGCTCGGTGATTGACGAATATATTCGCCCAAAACCAGTGACTGCCGAGCAGTGGCAAGCCCCTTTGCCGCACAGTGGCAGCGTGGCTGCATTAACAGACTGGTGGGCACAATTTAACGACCCGGTGCTCAACCAACTACTAGGTGAGGCGCAAAAAGAAAGTCCTTCGCTGGAGATCGCGCTGGCCAATATCCGTGTGGCGCGCGCCAACGTACTATCCGCACGTGCGCAAGGTATTCCGGATTTAACCAGCACTGGCAGCGTCACCAAGAGCAAAGGCGGTGGCGGTAACGCCGCTTTTCCCTCCAGCACCATAGAAATCGATTCCGTGTCGCTGGATGCCAGTTGGGAGATCGACCTGTTTGGTAAAGTGAAAGCGGCAAAACAGGCGGCCAAAGCGCAACTCGAGTCGAAAAAGATTGCCTGGCATGATGCACGCCAGACTTTGGCGGCGGAAGTCGCTAATAACTATGTCAATTATCGTGCTTGCCAGGCCTCAGCGCAGGCGTTACAGCAGGCTTACGATTCACGTTATGAGACCGCGCGTTTGACAGGCATTTCAGCCAAGGCCGGCTTTTCCGCCCCGTCTGATCTGGCACTGGCAGAGGCAGCCACGCGGGCCAGCGAGTCGACGCTGGATGGTCAGCAAGCGGAATGTGAGGGGCTCATCAAGGCATTGGTTGAACTCACCAATTTGCCAGAGCCTGCATTGCGTAATTTACTAGCTACAGGCAAGGGCATGCCGGAGCCTGTGATGTTTGATGTCAGTGCGCTCCCGGCAAATCTGCTGACCCGTCGTCCAGACCTGGCGATTGACGAGCGCAACTTGGCTGAAGCTAGCGCCAATATTGGCGTCTCTAAAGCACAAATGTATCCGAGTCTCAGCCTGACAGGCTCTATTGGTTACCGCCGGACGAATTTTAACGGCATGGTTACCCGCACTGATTCCTGGTCTTATGGCCCTTCACTCAAGTTGCCTATTTTTGATGGCGGCACCTTACGCGCAGACCTGGCCGAGGCCCGTGCGAATTACGATAGCCTGCTTGCCACCTATCAACAGGACGTGCGCAAAGCTGTGAAAGAGGTTGAGCAGGCGCTCGTTAACCTGGATAGTGCGACGCGGCGCGCACTGTCTGAACAAGCCAGTGCGCAGCAATATCAGCAATATTTTAAAGCGGCTGAAATCAACTGGAGGTCTGGCGGCCTGGATTTGCTGTCGCTGGAAGATGCGCGGCGCCAAAAAATCAACGCTGAACTCAATGTGATTACGCAGCAAAAGAATCGGGTATTACAGTGGATCGCCTTGTATAAAGCCTTTGGCGGCGATTGGCTGGAAACACAAAAAACAGTTAAACCTCCACTGAAACCCATGGAGAAAAGGTAAGCATCATGGCAAATAAACTGACAAAAAAAACCAAGTTTCTAATCATTTCAGCGTTGCTGGTTGGCGTTAGTGTGTGGTTTTGGCAACATCCCTTACATCAGGCGGAGCTGGCCGAAAAACGCGGTAACCGGCAGCCGGTAGGCAGCACGGCTGCCAATCAACCGGCTGAGCATGGCCAGGCCACCAAAGCTGCACTGAGTGTGGAGCTGACGCGTCCAGCGATTGTGCAATGGCCGATGACATTGGTGCTCAATGGCAGTATTTATCCATGGCAGGAGGCGCTCGTTAGTGCAGAGATCGCGGGTTTGCGTATTCAGCAGGTGTTGTCTGACGTGGGTGCGCAGGTCAGCAAGGGGCAATCGCTGGTCTTATTGGCCGATGAAACGGTGAAAGCCGATATGCAAAAGCAATTAGCCACGGTTGAAAAAGATAAAGCCGCGCTGGCCGAGGCTAAAAGCAATGCGGATCGTGCGCGTGAAATCAAAGACAGCGGAGCATTGTCGGCACAAAAAATTAATGAATATATGATTGCTGAACAAACTGCCAGGGCCAATCTGGCCTTGTCCGAGGCTGAGCTGGAAAACCAGAAGATCCGCCTGCGGCAAACCAAAGTGGTGGCGCCGGATGATGGTGTGATTTCGTCCCGTTCTGCCAATCTGGGCAATGTGGTGTCTGCGGGCACCGAGTTGTTCCGGCTGGTGCGCCAGGGGCGTATTGAGTGGCGGGGCGAGGTGAATGCCGATCAGCAAATGGCCTTGCGTGCGGGCCAGGCGGTGCGTCTGAATTTGTCTGGCGGTAAAGCGGTGACGGGCAAGGTGCGCCTGATTTCGCCCACGGTCGATAGCAATACGCGTAATGCGCTGGTGTATGTGGACATTCCTAAAGACAGTGCCAAACCTGGCATGTATGTGCAAGGCCAGGTCGATATTGGCCAGCAGCAAGGCATGGCTGTGCCATTGGGGGCGGTGACTTACCGCGATGGGTTTGCCTATGTATTTGAATTGACGGCTGCCGATGCGCAGGGTTTGCGCAAAGTGATTCAGCGCAAGGTGCAAACCGGCCGCACTCGTGGCGAGCAGATTGAGTTGCTGAGTGGCGTGACTGCCGAGGCGTCCTTGGTATTGAGTGGCGGTGCCTTTTTAAATGATGGTGATACGGTCAAAGTCATCACCATGACCAAGCGCGGGGCTGAAGTATGAATTTTTCTGCCTGGTCTATCCGTAACCCGGTACCGGCCATTTTGCTATTTGTGGTACTGAGCTTTCTTGGTCTCAAATCACTTAACCAGTTAGGCAAACAAAACTTTCCTGATATTGAGTTGCCCGTGATCACCGTGGGCGCGACGCTGGAGGGCGCTGCGCCACCGCAACTTGAGACTGAAGTGGCACGCAAGATCGAAGACAAGATTGCGACCATCGGTGGTATTGAGCACATGACCACCACCATCACCGATGGTAGTGTCAGCATCGCGGTGCAATTCACGATTGATACCAACAGTGAAGAAGCATTGAACCTGGTGCGCAATGCGGTCGATAGTGCCCGTTCTGAACTGCCTGCCGCTGTGACCACGCCTACGGTTTCCAAGCTCACCACCTCAGGTAGTGCTATTTTGACCTTTGTCGCTTCAGCCGAGAATATGGACGAAGGCGAGCTGTCGTGGTTTGTTGACAATGAAGTCAGCAAAGCCATGCTGGCGGTGAACGGTGTGGGCAAGATTACGCGTACCGGTGGCGTAGACCGCGAGGTACAGGTGAATCTGGACCCTACCTTGATGGCCGGTTTGGATGTGGATGTCAGCGATGTGTCGGCGCAGCTCAAGCGCGTGCAGCAAGACGCTTCGGGCGGGCGTGGTGATATCGGTGACAATATCCAGTCGGTGCGCACACTGGGTGCGCTCCACAGTGCAGACGAGGTGCGCCATCTGGATATTCCGCTCGGTGATGGCCGCCATATCAAGTTGTCGCAAGTGGCCGAGGTGCTTGATACCTATGCCGAGCGCACCACCTATGCCAGTTATGATGGCAAACCGGTCATTCGCTTTGAAATTACGCGCAGCAAAGGCACCAGTGAAGTCACGGTGGCCAAAGATGTACGCGCGGCGCTGGAGAAATTTGAGCAACTGCATCCGCAGGTGAAGATTATCGAAGCGTTTAACATGGTGAAGCCGGTAGAAGACAACTACGAAGGCTCCATGCACCTGCTGTATGAAGGTGCGCTGCTGGCCATCCTGGTGGTCTGGTGGTTCTTGCGCGATTGGCGCGCCACGATTATTGCCGCCGTGGCCTTGCCGCTGTCTATGATTCCTACGTTTGCGTTTATGCAATATTTGGGCTTTTCGCTCAATGTGTTGACCTTGCTGGCGATGGCCCTGGTGGTCGGGATTTTGGTCGATGACGCCATTGTGGAGATTGAAAATATTGTGCGCCACTTGCGCATGGGTAAAACGCCGTATCAGGCCGCGATGGAAGCCGCTGATGAAATTGGCTTTGCCGTGATTGCAACCACATTTACGCTGGTGGCGATTTTCCTGCCAACGGCGTTTATGGGCGGTATTCCTGGCAAGTTTTTCAAGCAGTTTGGTATCACGGCGGCCATCGCCATTCTTGGCTCATTGGTGGTGGCGCGGTTGTTAACGCCCATGATGTCTGCTTATCTGCTCAAGCCGCATGCAGCTAAAGAGGAAGAAGACTCTTCGTCCATGCGCGTGTATTTGCGTTGGGTGGGCTGGTGTTTGCAGCACCGCAAAACCGTCGTGACAGGCTTTGTGCTGTTTATTGTCGGCTCACTGAGCCTGATGCCTTTGCTGCCTAAAGGCTTCGTGCCTTCTTCTGACAGCAGCCAGACCAAGGTCAATATTGAGTTGCAACCGGGCACGCCTCTGGCGCAAACCCGGCAGGTGGTGCAGATGGCCGAACACATCGTCAAGCAGCATCCAGAAGTGAAGGCCGTGTTTAGTGCGGCAGGTTCTGCCAGCACCGGCGGCGGCGGGCCGAATGCTGCGCAAAATACGACTGATGTGCGTAAAGGCAGCCTGGTGATCAGCCTGACGGACCGTAGCGAGCGCAAGCAAAAGCAATCTGAAATTGAAGCGGACTTGCGTGAGCGGCTGAAAAACCTGCCAGGCGCGCGCGTGACCGTCGGTATCGGCGAGTCCGGTGAGAAGCTGCAAATTACGCTGGCTAGTGACGATGCCAATGCCCTGACCAGTGCCAGCCAGCAGTTGCAGCAGCAATTGCGCACCTTGAGTGGCGTCGGCAATATTACGTCCAGTGCCAGTTTGCAGCGGCCAGAGGTGCAGATTATTCCCGATGTCGACAAAGCAGCTGAGTTAGGCGTCACTGTGGAGTCGATTGCGCAAGTGATACGCGTGGCAACATCGGGCGACTTCACCAATACCATGCCCAAGTTGAATTTACCGCAGCGCCAGGTGCCAATCCGGGTGCGCTTGGGCCCTAGCGTGCGTAGCAGTCTGCAAGAAATCGCGCAGCTACGCGTGCCGTCGCGTAATGGCAGCGTCAGTCTGGAAACCGTGGCGACTGTGCGCATGGGCAGCGGCCCACAGCAAATTGACCGTATGGACCGCATGCGCAATGTCACCTTTGATATTGAGCTGAATAAACGCCAGATTGGTGAAGTGTTGCGCGAAGTGCAGCAACTGCCTGCCATGCAGAACCTGCCGCCGAGTGTGAAACAACTCGAAGCGGGCGATGCCAAGCGCATGAATGAACTGTTCAGCAGTTTTGGCGGCGCTATGATTATCGGTGTGATGTGCATCTATGTGGTGCTGGTGCTGTTGTTTGGCGATTTCTTGCAGCCAGTGACCATTCTGGGCGCGTTGCCGTTGTCATTGGGGGGCGCCTTTTTTGCCCTGCTGGTGACACATAACAGCTTCTCTATGCCGAGCGTGATTGGCTTGTTGATGCTGATGGGCGTCGTCACCAAAAACTCTATCTTGCTGGTGGAATACACCATTATGGCGCGAAAAGAGCGCAAATTGAGTCGATTTGACGCCATTATCGACGGCTGCCATAAACGTGCACGGCCGATTATCATGACGACGATTGCCATGGCGGCCGGTATGATGCCGATTGCGCTAGGCTGGAGTGCAGACCCGAGTTTCCGCTCGCCTATGGCGATTACGGTGATTGGTGGGTTAATTACTTCAACCTTGCTCAGTCTGGTGGTGATTCCGGTGTTGTATACCTATGTGGATGATTTGTTGGGGTGGTTACGGGGTTTGGGGAGATTGGCGCGGAAGCACGTTTAATCCCTATTCACTTGCAAGTTAGCTTAAAACCAGGCGTGCTGAGAGGTGTGCCTGGTTTTTTATTTATGGATGGAAATCGGAGGGAAGGTAATTCTTTAGATGTGGGGTTGGCTGGTTGATTGGGAGATAGCTTTTCGCCTTTTCGGCGAGTTACTTTTCTTTGCTTGCACAAAGAACAAGTAACCAAAAGAAAGTGCACCCCAACTTCCGCTTCTTCCTTGCGCTACTCGGCTTGCCGGGCGTCCATCGAAACTCGCCCTGACAAGCCACACAGGATGTGGCTTGTTGCGGAACTCGGACAGCCGATGGCCGAAAACTCCCGCCAACCCTGCGTTGCTCGGCGCGGCAGATGGGGACCCCGAACACCTAAGGAACGCCACCATTAGTGCTTTTAACAAACCAATCTGTTTTTTGAATCGTTCAAATTGTTACGCTGTGAGTTTGGCGAGATAAATCCCATTCCATCACGCTGAGTAGCGGAGACAAAATAAGAGTAGAGGGAGCGACTGTCCGAATCCCGCAGCGGCTCACGTTTTGTGTGAGCTGCCAGGTTGAGTTTCGTGACCGGCTTATTTTGTTGAGCAACGCAAGGGAGCCGTCAGGCCGTGATGGCTGGGTGCCCTCCTCTTTGGTTACTTTCTGAGGGGCAAGCATCAGAAAGTGACTCGCCGAAAGGCGAAAAGGGACGCTTCTTACGAAGAGAGGCGTGTTACAAATAATTAGCTTTTAAGCGCACATTCCACACGCTCAACCACTATTTTTTGTAACTGATCTCTAATCTCAGTACTAAGTGGCTGCACCTCGGAATCCCGCATAAATTCTCCCCAGTGGCTATTCGGAAAATGCCTGTCACTCTCGAATCTAGGCAATACATGCCAATGCATATGCGGCGTTTTGTTGCCCAAACTGGCCAGGTTGATTTTGTCCGGCTGTATCACTTCACGCACGGCAGTTTCCACCGCAAACACCACTTTCATGGTGCGGGCGCGGTCGGCTGGCGGCAGATCAGTCATTTCTTTGAGGTGTGCAAGTAACTCGACGCGGCAATAGGCAGGATAGTCTGCGTCATGCAGTAACACCACGCGGCAGAAATCATCTTGCCACAGTAAGTCCTGCGATGTCGGCAGGCAGAGTGGGCACTGACTCATCAGGAAACTGCCAGCATTCTGTCTAGCGTCAACTTGGCCAGTTTGGCTTCGTGTTCTGGCACTTTGATCTGGTTAACCACATTGCCTTCAGCCAGATTTTCCAGGCACCAGGCCAGGTGTTGCGGGTCGATACGCGCCATGGTCGAGCATTCGCAGACGACGTGGCTCATAAACTGCACCAGTTTGTTTTGCGGTTTCATTTCTTCAGCCAGGCGGGTGACCAGGTTGAGCTCAGTGCCGACCAGCCATTTGGTGCCGGGCTCAGCTTCACTCACGGTGCGCAGGATATATTCGGTAGAACCGACATAGTCTGAGTTGATGCAGACTTCAAACGCGGTTTCCGGGTGCGAAATCACTTTGCCATCCGGGTGCTGGGCGCGGAACTGGTCGATATTCTGTTTGCGGAACATCTGGTGTACCGAGCAATGACCTTTCCATAACAGGATTTTGGCATCTTTGATTTGTTGCTCGGTCAGGCCACCCATGGGCAGGTCTGGATCCCACACCGGCATTTGCTCCAGTGGAATGCCCATTTTGTAGCCGCTCCAGCGACCCAGGTGCTGGTCGGGGAAAAACAGGATTTTTTCGCGTTGGCTAAAGCCCCATTCGAGGATTTTCGGCGCGTTGGTGCTGGTGCAGACGATGCCACCGTGCTCACCACAAAATGCTTTTAAGTCCGCGGCGGAGTTGATATAGGTGACCGGCGTGATGGTTTCATCAAAGTTGAGCACTTTACTCAGCTCGCGGTAGCTGCGCTCGACCTTGGCCAGGTTGGCCATGTCTGCCATGGAACAACCAGCAGCGAGGTCGGGTAGTACGACAATCTGCTCGGGGCGGCTCAGAATATCAGCGACCTCAGCCATAAAATGCACGCCAAGGAAGACGATGAACTCTGCATCCAGGCTGTCGCAATATTTGGACAGTTTTAAGGAGTCACCAGAGTAATCGGCATGTCGATAGACGCTTTCATGCTGGTAGTGGTGGCCCAGAATTACCAGGCGTTTGCCTAGCTTTTCGCGGGCTGCAAGGATACGCGCCTGACAATCATCGTCTTTGGCCGCTTGGAATTTATCAAATTGGATGGTGGCTGTTTGCATGCTTTAAGTGTATGGGCCAGGCCCGGTACGAAAAACGTTATTTTACAGCTGATTAGACTGAATCCCAATCATATTAGTGCCTGATAAAACCAGATTATGTTTCTCGCCCAGGCGCCGCAAGGCATCGACATTGGTCCAGCTGAATACTTTCTTTGCTGCTTCGCGCCAATCCAGCCATTCATAGCGTGTATGCTCGTCTGGCGCCAGTGTGACTGCCATGGCGGATGGCAGGCATAATCCAAACAGGTGTTCGGTGTTTTCGGTGACGCCAGGCGCGTAGCGGTGGCGCCAGTGCGGATAGATTTCATAGCTATTGCTAGCCTGCCAATCTTGAAAATCATAAGCCAGAGCATCCAGCCCGGTTTCTTCTTTCACTTCGCGGATGGCCGCCTGGTAGGGTGTTTCGCCAGTTTCTATACTGCCAGTGACCGACTGCCAGAAGCCTGCTTTGTCAGCGCGCTCCAGCAATAACACCTGCAAATCGGGCGTATGGATCAGAATCAGGGCAGAAACCGGGGTCTTGTAATGTTGTGTCATGCAAGTATTGTCTATAAACGCCGTTATATTGTCCATGATGGCATCTAATACTGAAAGTGCTTATTTCGTGTAGTGAAAGATTGTCGTAAGCCGTTCTGAGTATTATGATCAAAAAATAAAGTATCTAAAAATAGGGAATGATCAATGTTGAGGCGTCAGCTAGGCTGGGCATGTATCATGCTGATAGTGAGTGCGCGGTGTTTACTGGCTGCTGATGCCGCATCTACTGGTATTGCAGATCCTATCGTACTAAATCAATTGTCTTTGCGGCAGGCGGAGCAGCTGTTTGCAGGCGGAAACCGCGAGTTGCTGGCAGCCAAGCGCGCAGTTGAGGGCGCCGAGGCGGATACCCTGATCGCAGGACAACGGCCTAACCCGGTCCTGTCGCTAGGACTCTCCAGTGTTAACGTCAATCGTGGCCAGGGTAATATGAACCAGAACGGTTCCAACGGCCTGTGGGACAAAACCTATAACTCCGCGTTGCAAGTCAGTCAGTTGTACGAGCGTGGAAACAAGCGCGAGCTACGTACTGCCGTGGCCGAAAGTGCGGTGAAGGCTTCCGGCTTCGATTTCAAAGAAACTTATCGCCAGCAAGCCTTGGCGATGGCCACTGCTTATTTTGATCTCAAACTGGCGCAAGACACGTTGCTGATACAGCAGGCGAATGTCAGCTCTTATGACAAAACCTTGCAGGCGGCGCAACTGCGGCTAAAAGCGGGTGATGTGGCTTCGGCTGATGTCGCGCGCATTCGGGTGGATGCCCTGCGCGCCAGCAATGATTTACGGCAGGCAGAGGCCACCTTGCAGAAAGCGCAGGCCTTGTTAGCCTATTTGCTGGGTAAAGATCAGGATGCTGCCAGACTCTATGTATCTGACCCTTGGCCCAGCTTGGTTTCAGACCAGCTGGCAGGAACGGAAAGCAACTGGCTACCGCAACGTTCAGATGTACAAGCCGCTGAGGCGCGCATGGAGCAGGCGCAGCAGGCCAGAAAACTGGCCGAATCCCTCAAAACCAGGGACCTGACCTGGTCGCTGGCTTATCAACACTTCCCGGGCCAGGAGCCTGGCTCTGCGCCGGATACAGTGGGCGCCTCTGTCAGTATTCCGCTATTTACCAATTATCAATATGAAGGCGAAGCGGCGCGGGCCGAAGTGGATTACACCACTGCCATGGAAGCCAAAGAGCAGGTCAGGGCAGCAGCCGTGGCTGAAATGCGTCGTGCCAAAGCAGATTTGCAGGCAGCGGTGGATAAAAACCGTCGTTTTGACCAGAGTATTCTGAGAGAAGCGCAAAAAGCGGCTGATGCTGCCGAGTTTGCTTACCAGCATGGTGCCATGAGTGTGATGGACCTGCTGGATGCCAGACGTATTTTACGTGCCCTGCAACTGGAAGCCGCCAGTGTAAAAGCGGATTATGCCAAATCACTGTCTGCCTGGCTGGCCGCCACCCGCCAGGCTTTTACTTATCAAGACTAACACACTATGACCACGCCTAACTCTAAGCAAATATTCATGCGGGCCATGCCAAGCAGCGGCTATTTTTTAATTGTAATACTTGCTGGAGTAATGTTTTCCAGCCAGGCCAGTGCGGCAGACAAAAGTACTGGCAACACACGCGATGCCAATGAAATCGTACTGACTGCAGGATCGCCACAACTGACCAGCTTAAAGGTCGAGCCAGTGACAGAAATTCCGGTGCCAGTCACCGAGCCTTTGAATGGCAAGATTGTATTGGATGAGAACAGGACGGCGCGTATCTTTTCGCCAGTGGCCGGGCGGGCGCTGACCATCAAGGCGCAGGTGGGCGACAGCGTGAAAGCCGGGCAGACCTTGCTGGTGATGGATTCACCGGATGTGGGTGGTGCCGTGGCCGATGTGCGCAAAGCGCAGGCAGACATGCAGCTGAAGCAGCAGGCATTGGAGCGTAGCCGTATGCTGGTTGAAGGTGGCGTGTTGGCGAAGAAAGAGGTGGAAGTGGCGCAAGCCGATTGGGCGACTTCTCGCGCAGAATCGGCGCGCGCGACGGCCCGACTGAAAAATCTCGGGGTTTCAACTGCTGCCAATGATAATTACGCATTACGTTCACCGATTGCAGGCGTGGTGGTTGATCGCAAAATCAATCCTGGCAGTGAAGTGCGGCCAGATGCTGCAGAGCCTTTGTTTATTGTCACCGACCCTGGTCATTTATGGGCCAGCATTGATTTGCCAGAGCGCGACTTAAGCAGAATCTCGCAAGGGCAGAAACTGAGCGTAGAAGTCGATGCCTATCCTGATGAAGTGTTTAGTGGCGAGGTCAAAACCATAGGCGTCATGGTCGACCCGACCACGCGCCGTATCCCCGTGCGTTGTGTGGTGGAGAGCAATGGCAAACTGAAGCCGGAAATGTATGCGCGCATCACGCCATTGGACAACAGTCAGCACCGGGTGATTCGCTTGCCCAATAGCGCGCTGATTACAGAAGGCCTGTATAGCTATGTGTTTGTTGAAGAACGCCCTTTGCATTTTAAAAAGCGCAAAGTCACACTCGACCTGCAACGTCGGGAATATGCCACGGTAAAAGACGGTTTGAAGCCGGGTGAACGCGTGGTGGTCGGTGGTGCGATTTTATTGAATTCTGATTTATCAGTGAGTAAATAAAGCATGTTAAAAGGCTTGATCACTTTCTCGCTGCAACAACGCGTCTTCCTGCTGATCGGCGCGGTGGTGCTGACTATTTTTGGCTGGGTTGCCGTCCAGAATCTACCGATTGAAGCGTTCCCGGATGTGGAGGATGTGCATGTCATCATTGTCACGCAATCGCCCGGCATGGCGCCCGAAGAGGTGGAGCGGGTGGTTTCCTTACCCATAGAGCATGGTATGAGCGGGGTGCCTGGCCTGGCACAAATCCGCTCGGTGTCTATCACGGGTCTGTCGGTTGTCACCTTGACGTTTGCCGAACGCACCGAAGATTATTTTGCCCGGCAACAAGTGCTGGAGCGTTTGCAGGGCGTGAGTCTGCCGACAGGCTTGCAGCCAACCCTGGCGCCGTTGACGACGGCGGTGGGTGAAGTCTACCGCTACCTGGTGGAAGCCCCCAAAGACATGCCGCAACGTGAAGTGCGCGCGATCCAGGACTGGAAAATTATTCCGCAACTGCGCATGGTGCCTGGTGTGGCAGATATCACCAGCTTTGGCGGTACGGTCAAAGAGTATCAAATCAAGCTGGACCCTTATCGTCTGAAAAAGTTTGCCGTCAGCATTGACCAGGTCAATCAGGCCGTAGGCAACAACAGCAGCAACGTTGGTGGTGGCTTGATGCATCGTGGTGATGAATCGCTGGTGGTGCGTGGCATCGGCCTGTTTCACAGCCTGGATGATATTGCGCAATCGGTGGTAGACACACGTGACGGTAAACCCATTCTGGTGAGTGATCTCGGCCAGGTGGTGATTGGTGACCGGCCGCGTTCTGGCATTGTGTCGTTTAACCAGCAGGATGACATCATTGAAGGCATCGTGCTGATGACCAAGGGCCAAAATGCGGCCAAAGTGATTGAGGCTTTGCGTGCCAAGGTGGAGGTGGTCAATGAGTCATTGCCTGCCGGGGTGAAAGTGGTGCCATTCTATGACCGCACTGGCCTGGTACAACATACGGTACATACGGTGTCAGAAAACCTGATTGTCGGCGCCTTGCTGGTGGTGACGATTCTGGTGGTGTTTCTGCGTAACTGGCGTGCGGCACTGATTGTGGCCTCGGTGATTCCGTTGTCATTGCTGTTTGCCTTTATTGTGATGGATTTGCGTGGTGTGTCTGCTAACCTGATTTCACTGGGGGCGGTGGATTTCGGTATTATCATTGACAGCGCGGTCGTGCTGGTCGAAGCATTGATGGTGCGTTTGGCAGTGGCCGAGGTTGATAAAAATCCGACGCATACCGGCCTGGCCTGGCGCATGCAAACCTTGAAAAGTACGGCCATTGATATGGGGCATCCTATCCTGTTCTCCAAGGCCATCATCATTACCGCGTTTCTGCCTATTTTTACTTTCCAGCGGGTAGAGGGCAAAATCTTCTCGCCCATGGCGTTTACGCTCAGCTTTGCCTTGCTGGGCGCCATTATCCTGACCTTAACCCTGGTGCCAGCCTTACTGTCATACACCATGAGTCGCGAAGACATGGCGGAAAAGCACAGTGGCTGGATGCACAGATTGCAGGAGACTTATCGCAATATCCTGCTCAAAAGCAGCCAATCCCGGGCGCTGGTCGTGATTGCTTCAGTCGCGATATTGGTGGTATCTGTGGTATCTGCGCCTATGCTGGGTTCGGAGTTCTTACCCAAGCTGGATGAAGGCAATATCTGGCTCACGGTTGACCTGCCCCCTTCGGCCAGCCTGGAAAAAACCAAGGACGTCGAGCGCGAAATCAGGCGCATTCTCAATAGTTACCAGGAAGTGCGGTTAGTGGTTGCGCATGTCGGTCGCCCGGATGATGGCACAGACCCTAAGGGGCCATACCACATGGAAATTCTCGCCGATCTTAAACCACATAGCGAATGGAAGTTTGCCGATAAAGAAGCGCTGATTAAAGACATGTCGCGCCGCATTCACGAGATTCCTGGCGTGCCTACCAACTTTTCCCAAGTGATTCAGGACAGTGTGGAAGAAGCATTGTCCGGGGTAAAAGGTGAGATCGCCGTGAAGATTTTTGGGCCGGATTTGGCGATTCTTGAACAAAAGGCCGGAGAAGTGGTTGATGCCATGAATACGGTACGCGGCGCAACCGATGTCGCAGCGGTGCGTATTTCCGGCAACTCTGAGCTCGACATTACCCTGAATCGCAATCAGTTGTCGCGCTATGGCTTGATGGTTGGCGATGTGAACAATACGGTGCAAACGGCATTGGCAGGCAATCCGGCCAATACTTTTTATGACGGTGACCGCCATTTTGACGTCACATTGCGCTTAGACCGGCCATTCCGGGATTCTGTCGATGATATTGATGAATTGCCGATTGCCTTGCCTAATGGCGGCGGCAGTATTCCATTGAGCGAGGTGGCCGAGGTGACGATCAAGCAAGGGGCGTCGCGGGTGAGTCGTGAAGCGGGTGCGCGCATTGTGTCGATCAAGGCCAATATTACAGATAGGGACCAGGGCAGCTTCGTGAAAGAGGCGATGCAGACAGTTAAGGCGCAAGTAAAGTTGCCGCCGGGTTACACCATGACCTGGGGCGGCCAGTTTGAGAACCAGCAGCGCGCGATGAAGCGGCTGATGGTCATTGTGCCGTTGTCGGTATTGCTGATTTTTGTATTGCTGTTCTGGGCGTTTAAGTCGGTGAAAAATGCCTTGCTGGTATTGCTGATGATTCCGTTTACGCTGGTAGGTGGTCTGGCCGGGTTGGCCATTTCAGGTTTGCACCTGTCTGTGTCTGCGGCGGTTGGTTTTATTGCACTGGCAGGCATCTCGGTGCAAAACGGTGTGATTATGGTCGAGCAGATCAAAAACCTGATGCGTGAAGGACGCAGCGTGACTGAGTCTGTGATCGACGGTGCGGTGGCAAGATTACGCCCCATTTTAATGACGGCGCTGATGGCCGGGCTGGGCCTGATGCCTGCGGCACTTTCGCATGGCATTGGTTCAGAAACGCAGCGGCCTTTTGCGGTGGTGATTGTGGGTGGGTTGATTACCGCCACTTTGTTCACCTTGTTATTGCTGCCCTTGTTGTTCCCGTTGTTCTCAGATGTACGCCGTCGTAAATCGTAATGGATGATCTGGTTTTAGAAAACCAATATGGTGGTTTATTTCAGCCGACTGCGATTGCAGTTCAATCTATGAAAAAATTAATTGATTAATAATCAATGGCTTGTGGTTTTCGGGGAGTTGGCACGTTATATGCAGTTAGAGAGATAGTCACTCAGCTTGCAGGTTGGGCGACCTTGCAATCTCCAAAATGTAAGTATTGAAGCAAACTGCATATAACCACAACAATGAGCAATCGTTCCCCGATTATCCTTTCCCGAGGATATTGCTTGCCCCAAGCTTTCGAGCTTGGGTTTTTTTTGCCCAGAATGGTGTTTGATGAAATCCGCTTGATTAAGCCTGATTGCGCTTTTCGGCGTTGACCAGGTTTTTTGGCAACTGGAAAACGACGTTTTCGACCACGCCTTGTAGTTCTTCAACGTGGGCTGCGCCCATGTTTTGCAACGCAGCAATGACTTCCTTCACCAGCACTTCTGGCGCAGAGGCGCCCGCCGAGATACCGATCTTACGTTTGCCTTGTAACCACGCGGCTTGCAAATGGCTGGCGTTGTCGACCATATAGGCTTCTACGCCCTGGTTTTTCGCGACTTCGCGTAAACGATTGGAATTTGAGCTATTGGGTGAACCGACAATAATCACCAGGTCACAGTCTTTGGCCATGACTTTGACTGCGTCTTGCCGGTTTTGCGTGGCATAGCAAATGTCATCGCTCTTGGGTGCTTTAATCGTTGGGAAGCGCACTTTCAAGGCATTGATCACCTGCGTAGCATCATCGACGGACAATGTGGTTTGCGTCACATAGGCCAGTTTGTCCGGGTCTGTCACTTGCAGTGCGGCCACATCCTCAGGTGTTTCCACCAGGTGCATGCCTGCTTCAGACTGACCCATGGTGCCTTCTACTTCTGGATGGCCCTTGTGGCCGATCATGATGATTTCCATGCCATCTTTGCGCATCTTGGCCACCTCAATATGCACCTTGGTCACCAGCGGACAGGTGGCGTCAAATGCCGTCAGGCCGCGTGACTCTGCCTCTGCGCGCACGGCCTTAGACACGCCATGGGCGCTGAAAATGACGATGCTGCCTGCCGGAATTTTTTCCAATTCATCGACAAAAATTGCGCCTTTGTCACGCAATTGGCCAACGACAAATTTGTTGTGCACCACTTCATTGCGTACATAGATCGGTGCGCCGAACTTTTCCAGCGCCTGCTCGACAATGATGATGGCGCGGTCTACCCCGGCGCAAAAGCCGCGCGGGTTAGCCAGTACAATATTGGGTGTCACTTCTGTTTGCATAATGAATTCCGTCATAGGATGCTGCATTCTGCGCCTGCCAATACCAAGGTCAACCACAAGGTCTGGCAGGCATCAGGTATAATCTGCATTTTTGTTGCTCGTTGAAGCCCATGTTATGAAAAACACTGCTACCTTGCTGATTACCTGCCCGGATACCAAAGGGATTGTGGCGGCGATTGCGCAATTTTTGTATGAGCACAATGCCAATATTTTACACGCAGACCAGCATCAGGATGCGGAAAATAATCTGTTTTTGATGCGCGTGGAGTGGGACCTGACCAATTTCAATGTCGCCGTGGCTGACTTTGAGCAGGCGTTTGGCCCGATTGCCCTGCGTTTTGACATGACCTGGCAGCTCAAACTGTCCGAGCAAAAAACACGTACGGCGATCATGGTGTCGCAATATGACCACTGCCTGGTTGATTTGCTGCACCGCCACCATAGTGGCGAGCTGGCTTGCGATATTCCCTTGATTATCAGCAACCATAGAGACACCGAGAAGCTGGCACAGTTTTACGGCATTGATTTCCACTATCTGCCGATGAGTAAGGAAACCAAAGCCGAGGTTGAGGCTCAGCAATTTGCGCTGTTTGATCAATATGGCATCGATTTGATCGTGCTGGCACGCTATATGCAGATTTTGTCACCGGATTTTGTCGCGCGTTATCCGCAAAAAATCATCAATATTCATCATTCATTCCTGCCAGCTTTTATCGGCGCGCGCCCATACCACCGTGCATTTGAACGTGGGGTGAAGTTGATTGGGGCTACCAGCCACTATGTGACGGAAGTGCTGGATGAAGGGCCGATTATCGAGCAGGATCTGGCGCGGATTTCTCACCGTGACCAGGTTGAAGATTTAATCCAGAAAGGCCGTGACCTGGAACGGGTGGTGCTCTCCAAAGCCGTGCGCTGGCATATTGAGCATCGTATTTTGCTCTATGCGAACAAGACCGTGATTTTTGATTAAAACGGATGTACTGCAAATAAAAAACCGAAGCTTCAGGCTTCGGTTTTTTATTGGGTGCCGTGCGTCTTATGGCAGGGTACGTTCCAGTTTAAACAGGTCGGCAATCTGTTCGCGCTCACGGATCACATGCACCTGGTCGCCATCTACCAGCACTTCGGCGGCACGCGCACGTGTGTTGTAGTTGCTGGACATGCTCATGCCATAAGCACCTGCAGAATGAATCGCCAGATAATCGCCTTCGGCAATGGCCAGGTTACGGTCATGACCTAGAAAGTCGCCACTCTCGCAAACCGGGCCGACGATTTCATACACCTGCGCTTCAGCAGCCGATGGCGCAATGGTGGTGATATTGTGGAATGCGTCATACAGCGCTGGGCGCATCAGGTCGTTCATGGCGGCATCAACGATGGCGAAGTTTTTGGATTCGCCCGGTTTCAGGTATTCCACCTTGGTCAGCAAGACGCCTGCATTACCGACCAGTGCGCGGCCTGGTTCAAACAATACTTTTACGTTTCTGCCAGCCAGTTTTTGCAGGATTGCAGCCGTGTAAGCAGCAAAGTCTGGTGGGGTTTCATCACTGTAGGTAATGCCTACGCCGCCGCCGACGTCTATATGCTGGATATGAATGCCTTTGGCAGCCAATGCGTCTACCAGGCCAAGTACTTTATCCAATGCATCGAGGAAAGGCGACAGCTCGGTAATTTGCGAACCAATATGGCAATCCACGCCGTGCACTTCGATGTTAGGCAGTTGCGCCGCTTTTTCATACAGGTTCAGTGCATCTTCAAACGCCACGCCAAACTTGTTGTTTTTGAGACCGGTAGAAATATAGGGGTGCGTTTTGGCATCCACGTTGGGATTCACACGTAGAGAAACCGGGGCTTGTTTACCCAGGCTGGCAGCTACTTGCTGGATGCGGTCCAGTTCATTGACTGACTCTACGTTAAAGCACAGTATGCCCGCTTCGAGCGCGGCTTTAATTTCAGCATGTGATTTCCCCACCCCTGAGAACACGACTTTTTTCGGGTCGCCACCTGCAGCAAGTACGCGCGCCAATTCGCCGCCAGACACAATATCAAACCCGGCGCCTAATCTGGCGAACAGATTCAGAATGGCCAGGCTGGGATTGGCTTTCACTGCGAAGCAAATCAAATGGTCATGGCCAACCAGGCCAGCCTGAAAGCGTTCAAAGGCTTGCGTTAATGCTGCACGCGAATAGACGTAAGTAGGCGTTTGATGTGCCAGAGCGATCTCACGCAGGGCCACATGTTCAGCATGTAGCAAGCCCTGTTGAGTAGAAAAAGGTTGGGTTGAAAGCGCGGTCACGATGAAGACTTATCTTGTTGAGGGGTTTGAGGATATTGGCGTTCAGGAATATACAAATCCCCTTTGAGACCACAGGCGCTCAGTTGAGCCAACAATAAGGCAACAGCCAGTAATCTCGTCCAGAAGGGAAGCATGATCCACCGTCCAATGTAAATAGTGCGTCATTTTACCATTAAACCGTCAGTGGCTCATGTGGCTGCACCGCGACTTGACCGTTTGTCGGGCAATCTCAACCACTGGTCGGCTGCCGCTGGACATGACAGTCTGCTATTTGCATGATAAGGCTATCTTAAAAGGGGTTTGATCATGAAGCGCCCAAATCAATATGGTTTTAGCCTGATTGAAATGATGATTGTGGTAGCGATTATTGGCTTGCTGGCCAGTATTGCCGTGCCTGGGTATCAGGATTACGTTAAAACCGGCAATGCTGCCGAAGCGCCGGCGAATCTGGCCAATTGCCGGGTGCAGGCTGAGCAGTTCTTTCAGGATAACTTTACTTATGTGGGGTTTGTATGCAACCCAAGTGATGCCAAGTTTTTTGATTACTCGGTTGATAGCCAAACAGCTACTACTTACACGCTGAAAGCAGCGGGTAAGTCTACCCAAAATATGGGCAATTTTGCTTTTAGTGTGAATCAGGACAATGCCAAAACGTCCACATACGATGGTACGGCAGGGGCTTCTTGTTGGCTGACATCTTCTTCGGGTAGTTGCTAATGCAGCAAAAAGGCTTCACTTTAATAGAGCTGGTTGTCACCATGGTGGTGCTGGTGGCCGTAAGCAGCATTGCGATTCCTGCTTTTCAAACCTCTATTGGTAACGCCCAGATTCGTACTGTTGCGGAGTCTATTCGGGCTGGCCTGCAACAGGCCAGGGCCGAGGCTATTAAGCGCAATGCCAAAGTGAAGTTTACCTTGCAAACCAATAGCGCCTGGCAGATTGGTTGTGTGACAGTGACCACTGATTGTCCGACATTGATTACCCAAAAAAAGGCAGTGGAAGGTTCTTCGGCTAATACAACCGTGAGTGCTGATAATAATACTGCCGTGTTTGGCAGCTTTGGTACTCGCGATCCGGCGACGCCCGTCGCACTCACGGTCGTTAATGTGACTAACTCCCAAGTGAACAGTACAGAGCGTAAAGCGTTACGCGTCATATTGGGTGCAGGTGGGAATGTCAAGGTGTGTGATCCATCGGTGACAGTAGAGGGGGACAGCAGAGCATGTTAAATTCTTCACCAAAACAATCGCTGGCGATGAAACGCAGCCAAAGTGGTTCGGTGCTGATTGAAGCCTTGGTAGCCGTGACCATTTTCAGTATGGGCGTGTTAGCGCTGGTGGGCCTGCAAAGCGCCATGATTAAAAACAGCAGCGATAGCCGTTACCGTGCGGAGGCGCTGCTTATTGCACAAACGCATATTGCCAACATGATGGCCTTTGGCGGCAATTCAGCAAATTATATTGCGCAGATTGATAGCGAGAAGATTAAAACGCAATTACCAAACGGTACGCTCACTTTTTCATCGCTGACCAATAGTATGGTGACCGTGAGTGTGGGGTGGCAAGTGCCGGGAGGTACTCGCCACCTGGTCAATGCCTCTAGTTATTTATTTGATGTGACGCCGTAATGAGTGCTTTTGCCATCATCAGAAAAACACGTCGCAAACACGCACAATCAGGCATGAGTCTGGTTGAGTTGCTGGTTGGTATTCTCATTGGCCTGGTCGCCACCTTGGCCATCAGTAACTTGTTTAGTGGTTTTGAGGCGCGTAAACGTACGATTGCAGGCGGGGCAGATGCACAGTCTAGCGGTGTGCTGGCTATGTATTACATTCAGCGCGATGCACAAAATGCGGGCTATGGTTTGCCGCTGTATAACAGCAGTGATCCTTCGCCGTTACTCTGTCCTATCAATACCTCCATTAACCAGGCGGGTGTCGTAATTAATCTGTCGCCGGTGGTCATTGTGGATGGCGGTGCCGGTAATGACATTGTGCGTATTCGTTATGGCAATCCGGCCAGTGGTGGCGCTTCTATGCGAGCCACCGGTAATATGAACGCCCCCTCGCTGGATGGGCGCCTGATCGGTTGCCAGGAGAATGACGTGGTGCTGTTTCACCAGACGCCAGCCAATCCCACTTGTAGCATGGCCAGGTTAAAAAAATTGAATGCGGATCGTACGATTAACACTTTATCCGAATTGAATACGGTGCCTACGGCTAACCCGGTCACGGATTTGAATGGCGCCGATTGGGTGCGTTTTTCCTGTATTGGTGTCTGGAATCAATATGAGTTTGCGGTCAGTGACGCACATGAACTGACACGCACGGGGGGCACACCTGGTTCCAATGCATTTCCAGACAGCACAGCTGTCGCCGTCGCTGGCGAAATTGTCTCATTGCAGGCGCAATATGGCGTTGCAGACACGATAGACCCCACTGCCACAACCGCTACGGCAGCGGCTTACATTAATCGTGTCGATCGATGGGTGGATGCAACAGGTCAGTTTGGCACTGCGATGGTATTGATAGACCGCAATCGTATTCGCTCAATGCGTGTGGCCGTGGTTGCCAGAGACGGTAACCTGCAAAAAGCGACTGTCAGCCAGCCTTGCAACGGTAATGCTGTGGGGGTGAGTAAAGTATGCATCTGGCAGGCGGATGCTAATCCAGTTAATGTGGATTTAAGCGCTATTCCCAATTGGCAGCGCTATCGTTATCGCACCTATGAAGCCACCATCCCACTTAGAAATGTGATTTGGAATCGCGATGCCTTATAGCCCTTTTTTGTTTAAATCTGTACGCCCTGAGATCGCCAGGCAGGCCGGTATTGTGCTGTTTTTTGCGCTGCTGGCGTTGGCCGTCATGTCTATTGCAGCCGTGGCACTCATACGCGGCGTCGATACCAATGCCTTGCTGTCTGGCAACCTGGTGTTCCGCCAATCTGCCAGCACATCCTCCAATGTGGCCCTGGAGGGCATTGCGGAAAATGTAGCCAAGACGATTAAGCTGGTTGATAGCACTAGTCATCATGCCGGGCAAGGCTATTACGCCAATTGTAGCCAGTTTGATACCCAGCCCAATTTGCTGGTGTGTGATGGTAGCCAGTTAACCAGCATGACCTGGAATGATGCGAACAGCAGTCTGGTGCCTACACAAACGGATGGTAATGACGAAATTCGCAATGGGGTAGACCGCCAAGGTAACGAAATTCGTTACGTCGTAGAACGCATGTGTAGTTACAGTGACGCGGAGGTGACGGCGGGGGCTGCACTGAGTAATGCCTCTCGTTGTATGATGGCCAGTTCGCCTAGCAATGGTGAAAACTGTTCCCACAATGTCACAAATCTTGAGCTGTTCAAGCGTTGCATCGCCAGCTCTGACTCTCCTTTATATCGCGTCACTTTGCGTGTTTCCGGCCCCAAAAACACCGTGACCTTTATGCAATCGTTTGTTTCAAACTAAGCAGGTGGAATGATGAAAAAAACATTTTCTCTCGGCATTTCTCTTGGATTGTTGCTACTTTCCCATCTGGCATATGCCGATTTTCTGGACCTCGCAACGATGCCATTGCAGACTTCCGGCAGCTCGGATGTGAAGCCTAACTTGATGTTTGTGCTGGATAACTCCGGCAGTATGGGATTTAATTACACACCTGACTGGGCGACAGATGATCCGGATGGTCGCACTTATTACGACTCCAGAGGGCGGCTCACGACTTATGCAGCGGATGATTGGCTATTTAGCAACGCGGCATTTAATACCCAGTTTTATAACCCGGAGGTGAGCTACTCTACGCCCTTGAATTCCCTGGGTAACAGTTTAGCCAATAAAACTTCTTACAGTGGCTTTGCAGAATCTGCCACCACTTATTACGCTACGATCAATCGCGGTAGTTCAGCCTATTATTTTGCTTATGTCCCAGGGGAGTATTGCACAACGCCATCTCTCACCAGTTGTACCATTTCAAAAACCGCCACTACTACCAATAAATATCCTGCCAGTATTCGCTGGTGTAACTCGTCCTCGGCTTCCGGCAAGAGGGTCTTGGCGACCAGTGGCGGGGTGCAGGATCGTTGCCAGGCCATACGCAATAATGTCACCACGGTGAATGATAGCAACACCTATGTTTACTTAAGGGAGCCAAGGGCAACCTACCGACTGACATTGAATGTGACGGGTTCAGTGAGTGTTACCAGTGTCAAAATTAATAATATTGAGCTTTTATCTGCCTCAACTAGCTCAAACTCGACTTCATCTACAGTCGCGAGTCGGGTGAGAACCAATATTTGTACTACCAGCTTGAGTGGTAATTGCAAACTGGCGGGCAATACTCTTAGCGCCCTCAGTGGAAGCAGTTTTGATATCACCACTTTTGCTGGTGACCCTATCAATACTTCAAGCCCTATCCAAGTGACTTTTTCTGGCACAGGTGGTAACTACACAGCCACCGTGGTCACAGCCAGCGCAAGTGATATTCCGGGTAGCCTGGTCTATAAGGAAATCGTTAGCGGACAAACTTATACTGCCCCTGGGGCGAGTGCTAAAGGCTTGGACCGGACTGACTGTGCGGGGACAGTATGTACCTATAGCGAGGAATATACCAATTTTGCCAATTGGGTGACCTATTATCGTACACGCATGCTGTCGATGAAGACTGCCGCCAGCCAGGCATTTAAGTCTTTAGACGCCCGTTATCGCGTGGGTTTCGTAACGATCAACAGCCCCAAGAGTAACTATTTAGCGCTGGCGCCGTTTGATGCGGCGCAGAAAAGTGCATGGTATGACAAACTGTTTGCCACATCTGCGAGCGGGGGTACTCCACTGCGCACGGCGTTATCAAGTGTGGGCAGGCATTTTGCAGGCAAGCAAACACTGGGTACTGATGACCCGATGCAATATGCATGTCAGTCTAATTTTACTTTGCTAACCACGGATGGTTACTGGAACGACACCACTAACCCGACGCGTATTAATGGATCGACGGCGATTGGTAACATGGATGGTGGTAGCACGCCAGCGCCGCAATACGACAGTAGCAATAAGTCAAACACCCTGGCAGATACCGCGAAGTATTTTTATGACACGGATATTCGCGATAGCAGCCTTTCTAATTGTAGTGGTGCGCTCGGTTCGTCTGTATGCGGTACCTCTAATGACTATCCAAAGCAAAACATGGTGACTTTGACTTTGGGTCTGGGTATTGATGGTACCTTGCTTTATACCGAGGATTACAAATCGCAAAGCATGGGTGATTACAAGGACATCAATTCAACGCCTATGCTGAAAAACTGGCCAGACCCGACTCTGGCGGAAAATGGCACGCGAATTGATGATTTATGGCATGCGGCGGTCAATGCTGGTGGTACTTATTACAGTGCCAGTAATCCCAAGTTGCTTAAAGAGTCTTTGGCCAAGGGGCTGTCAGAAATTAAAGCGATTCAAGGCGCGAGTGCGGCTGCCGCAGCAAGTAGCCTAGCGCCTACAAAAAATGACAATTATCAATATGTTGCCAGCTATCAATCCGTTAAGTGGATTGGCAACTTGGAAGCGCGTACGGTGAATTTGACCAGTCTGCAAACGTCTGAGTCTGCCGTGTGGTGTGTGGAGAGTGTGGCGGCAGACACGTGCAAACTGCCTAGCGCTTCTTACAGCAACGATGGCGCGTTCTATTGCAAAACGGCTAACTCAGATCAGACCACTTGCGGTAATAGCGGCGGCGCATTAGGCACGGACCTTGGATTCAGTGAATCAACTTCTTGTTACGTCCCTGTGGCCAGCAGTTGTACAGGTAAACTACAAGGGCAGTTGGCTAGTCGCACCATATATTTCAATGCAAATAACACGCTTACGCCATTCAAGGTCGAGAGTTTGCCCATTTCTTATAAGCAAACTCTTGAGGATGGTTATAAAAAGTTGAGTCAAATGCAAGGCTTGCAGACAACAGATCAAAAATGGACCGATCCTGAGAAGGTCGATAAATTGATTAATTACTTACGTGGGAATAAAACTTACGAAGATAGCAGCTTGAATACCGAGTCTAAGAATCGCCTGTTCAGAGAGCGCCAGGCTATTTTGGGCGACATTTCCCAATCGCGCCCGGCCTATTTCAAGACCTCCAATGCGGGCTATCTGGACAATAATTACAAAACCTATAAAACCTCTACTGAGTTGCGTACTCCGATGGTGTATGTTGGTGCAAATGATGGCATGCTGCATGCCTTCAATGCGACCACTGGCTCGGAGATGTGGGCCTTTATCCCCACTCCCGTGATTCCCAATCTGGCCAATCTTGCTGATAAAGAGTATGGCGCCAATTACCATACCAATTATGTCAATGGCAGCCCGGTTGTGGCTGATGTTTGTGTGTCCGGTTGCACGGGCGGGAGTGCTGTTTGGCGCACTATTCTGGTTTCAGGGTTGAATGGCGGTGGTCGCGGATACTTTGCGCTGGATGTGACAACCCCTGAAAATCCTCTGTTGTTGTGGGAGTATTATGCTAGAGCCGAAGGCGATAGCTATAATAAAAATCTCGGCTATAGTTTTGGCAACCCGATTGTCACCAAAATGCAGGATGGCCGTTGGGTGGTGTTGCTGACCTCGGGCTATAACAATGGCGCCTATGCTGCCAAACGTGAGAATGGTACTTTTGTTGATAACAATCCTGCAGGCGATGGTGGTGGCTACTTGTATGTGTTGGATGCGGGTACTGGCGCTGTGATTAAGGTATTAGCCACCACTGAAGGTGATAAGCCTACAGGATTGGCCAGAATCTCAGCCTATGCCGAGCAAATGTTTGAGAACAATACGGCACTCAATGTCTATGGCGGTGACTTAAATGGCAAGGTGTGGCGTTTTAATATCAATACTGGCGCAGTCACTAAAATTGCCGACTTGACGGATGCTGGTGGTGCACCACAAAAAATCACGACTCAACCAGAGTTGGGTAAAGTGGATAGTAATATCGTGGTGATGATAGGGACTGGTAAATTCCTGGAGCCAGCAGATTTGACCAATACGCCCTTGAACTCTGCCTATACCTTTAAAGATAGCGGACAGGCCATCAGTATAGACCGTGGTCGGTTAACTCCTCAATCACTTGGCGGGGACCGAAAAGTGACAACGACGGCTATTCCTAATTTTAACAGTGGTTATGGTTGGGTTGTCGACTTTCCTGCCGGTGAGCGCGTCAATTTGGATCCCTTATTGCTCAATGGCGTGTTGCTGATGCCGACGTTGGTTCCTAGTAGTGAGGCTTGTAGCGGTGCTGGCTATGGCTGGTTCAACTATTTTGATTACAAAACAGGCGGCTCAGTATTGCCTAGTGGTATCGTCTCCGAGCGCATGACCTCACCTGCCGTCGGGTATAACATTGTCTATGATGGCAATGGTATACCGCATGTGGTGGTGACAGGTAGTAATGACCCCACACCGCAACAACTGTCTATGGATGATCAGGTGTTTGGATTGTCAGGAAGTAGCAAGTCGACTGACATTTTCAAGCAAAGAACCAATGGCAGCTATGGCACCAAGCAAAGCTGGCATGAGTTGATTCAGTAAGAGTGACACCATTAAAAAAGCCCCGGTAGGGGCTTTTTTAATTTGAGCGAGTTATTTAACTTTGATGGCGAACACATACAAAATCAGGCAAATCGCTACAACAACGCCAATCAGGGTATAGATGCCTACCGCGCCTAAAAACATGGTTGCCTCCTGTGATGGTGATGGTCGAAGTTTTATTTTAGGCAAACACGGGGGCAGTGTCTAGGTATGAACGAAACGTGTACCTAGAGGAGGTGTGGCAGAGGTCGTGCGTGAATTTGTACAGATTGGCCGCGGCTAGTTACCGGGCAATACGCTTGACGCTATACCACTTCCAGGGAGAGTTCCGCAGGTTTGTAGATTGCCTGAATATTATTGTCAGCCACAATGTCCTCAGCCAGATACATAATGTCCTGTGCGGTCATCAGCTCAGGCATGCTGGCGGTGTAGGTCAGTGGCTCATCTTGCCATTCGCTCATGATTCTTCCTTTATTTGCTGGTGTGTATAACTGTATTAACGTCATGCTTGGTCCATTCTTAAGTTGGGTATTCTGCTTTATGGCGACTATCTGTATCGCCATTGATTAAAACTATGTTAACCAGGCTGTGTGAAGATTTCATGAAGTGAATGCATTGTTTAGATGACAGTGACCTTGCTATTCAGCTGTCCTAAAATGGCGCACAATAAAAGCACTTAGAGCGAGGGTTGACTGATGAAGGCTGCGAGGATAGTCGCTGTGTTTGGGGTGTTGTTGCTAGGCTATGCAGGTTTCTGGTATTGGCAGTCACTGACGGAAGCTGAGCCCATCAGCCCGCAGAGCGATGTTGCGCAGGCGATTAATCAGTGTGACCTGATTGCCAGCAAGGCCGCGGCTGAGTTGCCTGAAGTCTTGCCGTTTCAAAAGCTGGAGAAAGCGGCCAGGCAGTCTCGCGTACTGGATCGCTGCATGCATGATCGCGGTTATAAACAGAATCCGGCCTGGGTGACTCAAGCCAATCAGCAAGCGCCGCGTATCGCACATGAACAGGGCATTTCTGAGGCTGAGGCGTATGAAACGCTGCGTCGGCAGGCCATGTTAAACGCGCAGCCAGGCGCGACTGGCTATTGGCGCAAACCTGCCTGAGCGATTAGCGTTTTTGGCCGAGATAATCGGTTTTGCCAAGCGGTACACCGAGGTGGCGCAAAATGTTATAAGCCGTGGTGGTGTGAAAATAGACGTTGGGCATGACCCATTTTTGCAGGTAGTCCAACCCGGTAAATGTCAGGTCCACTTTGCGGATCGTCAGCACGATTTCTTTGCTGTCAGCCCCCTCCAGCTGTTCTGGTTGGATTTGTGCCAGGAAATCTATGGTTTTATCGATTCTGGCGTACAGCATGTCAAAGCTGGTTTCATCATCGGCATATTGCGGAATTTCCAATCCGGCCAGTCTAGCGCCTGCACCTTTACTCATGTCGCTCACCAATTGCACTTGTCTGGTGAGCGGATACATATCGACAGATAAACGGCTGTTCAGCAGCACTTCAGGCGCCACCTTTTTCTGCTCAGCATACAATTCACCTTGTTGCAGGATGTGTTTCAGGTTTTGCAAGGTGCGCAGCAATGGCGTGATACTGACATCATATAAATGCATGGCGTAACCCTCTTAATAGTCATAACGCCGATATTGTAACGCTTCTGCAATATGCGCATCACTCATGTGTTCTGCATCGGCCAGGTCAGCGATAGTCCTGCCAACCTTGAGAATGCGGTGATAACTGCGGGCGGATAATGAGAACTTGTGCATGGCAGTTTGTAGCAGTTGGCTGGCTTGTTCCCCGAGCTGGCAAACATCCGCAATCTCCAGCGGGCCTAGCATTGCGTTGGGTTTTTGCTGGCGCTGCATTTGCCGCCGTCTCGCCAGCGTCACGCGGGCGCACATACTGGCGCTGCTTTCACTAGGCTGGTGTTGGCTCAATTCCTCGGGTTTAAGGGCGGGGACATCGATATTCATGTCAATGCGGTCAAGCAAGGGGCCGGAGAGTTTGTTTTTGTAGCGTAAGATCTGTTCTGGCGTGCATCGACAGCGCTGGTTGTAATGGCCGAAATAACCACAAGGGCAAGGATTCATCGCGGCAATCAGCTGAAATTGTGCCGGGAAAGTGGCTTGCCTGGCGGCACGTGAAATGGTGATGCTGCCATTTTCGAGCGGCTCGCGTAAGACTTCGAGCACCTTGCGGTCAAACTCCGGCAGCTCATCCAAAAAAAGCACGCCATGATGCGCGAGGCTGATTTCACCGGGGCGTGGCACGCTGCCTCCGCCGACCAATGCCACTGCCGAGGCGGTATGGTGTGGTGCACGAAAGGGGCGTTTTTTCCAGTTCGTTGCTGGAAACTGACCGGTCAGTGACAAAATCGATGCGCTTTCAAGCGCCTCCTGCGTGGTCATTTCTGGCAGGATGCCGACAAACCGTTGCGCCAGCATGCTCTTACCCGTGCCTGGTGGGCCGCTCATTAGCAGGCTGTGCTGGCCGGCCGCAGCAATCTCCAGTGCGCGTTTGGCGCGTAGCTGGCCTTTGACCTCCTGATAATCTGGCAGCAAGGTGTTTATTGTCGGCGTGACCAAGGGGTGTTGTGGCAACGATTGTTTGTCAGACAAATGCGCGCATACATCAAGCAGGCTGTCTGCCGCAAAAATGGTGCAGCCTTCAACCAGGCTCGCTTCATATGCACTTTCTTGGGGCAAGATAGCCGCTCTGGTGCCCGCTTTGTCTTGTAGCAGTTGATATGTCATCGCCAGCGCGCCTCGAATTGGCCGTAATGCGCCTGTGAGCGCCAGTTCACCGGCAATCACATAATTTGCCAGCTGTTGTTTGGGCAGTTGGCCTGAGGCGGCCAGAATGCCGAGCGCAATCGGCAGATCGTAGCGTCCGCCTTCTTTGGGCAGGTCGGCCGGCGCAAGGTTGACGGTAATGCGACGGGCAGGAAACTCAAATTGTGCCGTCTGTATCGCCGCACGCACACGGTCCTTGCTCTCTTTTACTTCGGTTTCAGGGAGGCCGACGATGGTGAAACTTGGCAAGCCATTGGCCAAATGCACTTCTACCACCACCTCTGGCGCGTCCATGCCGCTCAGTGCACGACTGTATAACACCGCCAGACTCATTTCGCACTCCTGAATATTGGAATGCTAACAATTGTAAATTAATTTTTACTTCTTGGCTGGTTGAGCCTGTTCCAACTGGCTGATTTTTTCTTCCAGTGTTTTCAATTGTTGCTGGGTACGTGCCAATAATGCTGACTGAATATCGAATTCTTCGCGTGAAACAAGTTCCATTTTGGTGAGCGCGCCCTGAAATAGTGCATGCAAATTGGTTTCTAGCTCTGAAATGGGGCTTGAATCAACTAGTTGTTTGATTTTAAAAGATAATTCTTTAATTTTTTCGTTGGTGAATAGCATGGTAAGCACTCCTTTGCACAATATTTTAGCATGTATAGCAGGGTTGAAAATATAATTACCCCAATACAATAAGTTCATAATTAATAAAAAACAATTTGTTACCATGTTTTTTTAATAATAAACTTTATATTTTAATTTTAATTATTTGATTTTATTTGTTTATATAGGTTGGCACGTGCCTTGCTTTGTGGTCAATGTTGTTTCATTCTCGTTTACAACAATTCGATCAAAGATTTTCACAGAGAGAGGACTCATAAATGCGTCAATCTATTTTGCTCACAGCAGTTTTGGGTGCATTATCTTTTGCACAAGCTTCATACGCAGCTGAAGAGGCTAAAGAAGAAGCTAAATCTGACTGGTCTGCGACCGGTAACGTTTCTTTTGTATCAGATTACTACTCACGTGGTATTTCACAAACATGGCACAAACCAACCGCACAAGGCGGTATGGATATCACCCATTCTAGCGGCTTCTATGCTGGTGTTTGGGGTTCAGGCGTGTCACCTAACACTTATCCTGATTCGACCACTGAAATTGATGTTTATGCTGGTTACAACGGTAGCGTACCTGCTGTTGAAGGTTTGGGCTGGAGTGCTGGTCTGTATGGCTACCTGTATCCAGGTGGTTCATGGAAAAAATACCGTGCATCAAATGCGGCTAACCCAAATGATGTATTGACACCTAAAGGTGGTAGTTGGGACACTTATGAAGCTAACGTTGGTTTATCCTACGGTTGGTTAAGCGGTAAGTTGTCTTACACATTGACTGACTGGTGGGGCGCGGATAAGTCTACAGGTTGGGATGGCAGCACTAAGGGCTCTACCTATTTTGAATTGAACGCGGCTTATCCATTGCCATGGTGGGATTTGACATTGATTGCTCACGTTGGTCGTTTGAATGTGGCGGGTAAACTGGACAAATCTTTTAGCCCAGATGGCGGCGTAAACTTGCCAAGTACTTCCATTTCTGGTGCTACTAACCCAGACTACACAGACTGGAAAATTGGTCTGAGTAAAGCATTCAAAATTGGTGCTACCGAAGGCTGGAACGCCGGCGTATACTGGGTTGAGTCAGACAACTCCCGCTACTGGGGTGAAAATGGCTATGGTGGTACAAGCTTTAACGGTAAAGGTACCAGCACTAAAGCGCAAAGTAAAAATCTGAATGATGGTCGTCTGGTATTAACGGTCGGTCGTACATTCTAAATAAGCAAGTTTAGATCTGGCGGGCATTGTGCCCGCCAGAGTTAACAACGGGAGAAGCAAATGAAATTTGTATCCGCAATAATCAAGCCATTTAAGCTTGATGAAGTGCGTGAGGCTTTGTCCAACATTGGCGTACAAGGCATCACAGTCACTGAGGTCAAAGGGTTTGGCCGTCAAAAGGGGCATACCGAGTTATATCGTGGTGCAGAATATGTCGTGGATTTTTTGCCTAAGGTGAAGCTCGAAGTAGCCATCAAGGACGACATGCTTGATCAAGTCGTTGATGCGATTGAGAAAGCGGCTGCAACTGGCAAAATCGGTGATGGCAAAGTATTTGTCTTCGATCTGGAACAAGTTTACCGTATACGTACCGGCGAAACCGGTCCGGATGCGCTATAAGAAAGGGCTTCAGCTATGAAGAAAATTCTTTCCATGTTATCACTGGTCGCCTTGATTGGCCTGGCGGCAACCCCAGTGAGTTATGCTGAAGAGACTGTGACTGAAACGATCACAGTACAAGAAACAGTTACCCCTGATGCGGCACCAGCGGCCGAAGCGCCTGCTGCAGAAGCTGCGCCAGCGGCTGCAGAGGCTGCACCAACATTGGATGTAGGTAATACCGCATTCATGATTGTGGCTACTGTGTTGGTAATTTTAATGACAATCCCAGGTTTGGCCCTGTTCTATGGTGGCTTGGTGCGTCAGAAAAACATGCTTTCGGTGTTGATGCAAATTTTCGTGGTGTTCTCATTGATTTCCGTGTTGTGGGCGGCTTACGGCTACAGTATGGCGTTTAGTGAAGGTAATGCCATCGTTGGGGGCTTGAGCAAGGCGTTCCTGTCAGGCATTACAACGGACAGCTTGTCTGGCACTATCCCTGAATATGTTTTCCTGACTTTCCAGATGATTTTTGCTGCGTTGACACCAGCATTGATCGTGGGTGGTTTTGCTGAGCGTATGAAGTTCTCTGCCGTATTGCTGTTCACGGCGTTGTGGGTGACCTTTGCTTATATCCCAATCGCACACATGGTGTGGGGTGGTGGTTATCTGGCTGAATTAGGTGCCAAAGACTTTGCTGGCGGTACTGTTGTACACATCAACGCTGGTGTGGCTGCGCTGATTGGCGCCATGATGTTGGGCAAACGTATCGGTTACGGTAAAGAAGCCATGCCTCCACACAACCTGGTCATGACCATGATTGGTGCGTCATTACTGTGGGTGGGTTGGTTCGGTTTCAACGTAGGTAGCGAACTGGCTGCTGATGCCACTGCTGGTATGGTTCTGGTAAACACACAACTGGCAACTGCGGCTGCGGTATTGGGCTGGATCCTGGCTGAGTGGTTGTTCAGAGGCAAACCAAGCATGTTGGGTGCTGCATCCGGTGCGGTAGCGGGTTTGGTAGCGATTACACCAGCATGTGGTTTCATCGGCCCGATGGGTTCTATCATTCTGGGCTTCACTGCCAGCTTCGTCAGCCTGTGGGGCGTGACCAAGTTGAAAGGTGCGCTGGGTTATGATGACTCACTGGATGTATTCGGTGTGCACGGCCTGGCAGGTATCTGGGGCGCGGTAGGTACAGGCGTATTGATGTCTCCTGGTTTGGGTGGTGTGGGTTATGCCGAAGGCGTGACCATGGGTGGTCAGGTTTCTACCCAAATCATCGCCGTCGTGGTGACCTTGATCTGGACGGGTATCGTGAGTGTGATTCTTTACAAAGTTGTAGACGCTGTTGTAGGCTTGCGCGTAAGTGAAGAATACGAGCGCGAAGGTCTGGATACGACTGAGCATGGTGAGCGTGCTTACAGCCTGTAATCCGTGATGTGAAAAAGAAAACGGCTCATTGAGCCGTTTTTTTTTTGAACTTAATAAAATACATTTGTATCCATGTAGTGGGCCTGAACTAAAATAACTCTTAATTATGGCAAATCTAACTCCCTCCCTGTTGAGCCCGGTACAACGGGTATTAAAACTCGCCGCCTTTGAAAAGCAGGATATCCTGCTTCTGGTTTACCTGACACTAGTCTATGGCGTGTTGGGCATTGCGACGCCTGTGGCGGTGCAGACCATGGTTAATATCGTCACCATGGGTGGCGTGTTGCAGCCCTTGTATGTGGTCGGCTTTATCCTGTTTTGCCTGCTGGCCTTGTCGGGGGGGATTTACGCGATTGAGAGTTTTCTGGTTGAGCTGATTCAACGCCGGGTATTCGTGCGGCATAGTTTGCTCATTGCGCAAAACACACAACAGATTCATGTCTCTGTTTATGACCAGCACAACCCGGTCGAGCTGGTAAACCGCTACTTTGATATTCAGACGGTGCAAAAATCGGTGGCAACGCTGCTCACGGTCGGCCTGACCGCCTTGCTGCAAGGTTTGATTGGTAGCGTGGTCTTACTGTTTTACAGCTTGTACTTCGGTATTCTGGTAATCCTGATGCTGATCGTATTGTGGGCTGTCGTATTTTTGCTGGGCAAGCAGGCGGAAACCACCGCGCTCAAGGAGTCCAAGGCCAAGTACGATATGGCGGCATGGCTGGAAAACATTGCACGTAATAAATGGTTATCCAAGTTTTATGGTGCCAAACAACGTACTACAGAAAATACTGAGGTGCTGGCACAAAACTATCTGGGTGCCAGAGTACAACATTTCCGCGTATTAATGATGCAGTTGATTGGCGCGGTTGGCATGTATGCGGTGATCGGCACTGGCATGCTGATTCTCGGCGGCACCTTAGTGATCAAGGGACAGATTAACCTGGGCCAGTTTGTGGCGGCAGAATTGATTATTTTTGGCGTGCTGTCTGCCTTTGTGCGCTTTGTGACCAAGCTGGAGTATTTTTACGATTTGCTGGCTGCGGTCGATAAATTAGGCGTGCTGGAGACCTTGCCGGTGGAGACGGTGGGTGAGCATCAGTCGAGCCTGGACGGCTATCATCCTTTAAAAGTGGTTGGCCTGGGTTTTAGTCATCTTGCTCAGCCAGCACTGATGAGTCAGGTGAGTTTCGAGTTGCAGCATGGCCAGAGTATGGCGATTCTGGGCGCATTGGGCAGCGGTAAAAGCACCTTGCTCGAGCTGTTAACCGGACTCAGGCAACCTGCCCAAGGCTATATCAGTTATGGTGGCATAGACTTACGCCAACTGAACCTGGACCACTTGCGTGACCGTATTGGGGTTGCCAACAAGGTCGAGTGGCAGCATGGCTCTATTCTGGATAATCTGCGCCTGACCCGTACTAACATCACGCTGGATGCCATGGTCGATATCTTGCAAATGCTGGGCTTGTGGGAAGATATCAGCCAATTGCCCAAGGGCATGGATACGGTACTGACCGATTATGGTGCGCCCATGACCTATACTCAGTTGCAACGCCTGATGCTGGCCAGGGCGATGATAGGACGTCCGGACTTGCTGATCATTGATGGCTTGCTGGATGGACTCGGCCAGCAGGAGCTGGATCAGGTACTGACTTTGCTTAAGCGCCACCAGTCAAATTGGATGCTGATCGTGACGACACGCTTCCCCCATATTGCACAGCAATTCCAGCAGGTGATGACCCTGGATAGCCCGCGCAACCAGGCGGGAGACCATCATGCATAATCAATTGCAACAAGCGCTGATGCACAGCGTGCAAACGCCGCAGCATTTGCGTGTCTGGATCAAACGGTTAGCCTGGTTGTTAGTGGGTTTGCCGACCTTGTTTTTATTTTTACCCTGGCAGCAAAACGTGACGGCCTTGGGTAAGGTGACTGCCTATTCACCTTCCGAGCGCGTACAAACCATCGATGCGCCGGTGAATGGCCTGATCAATCGCTGGCATGTGCAAGAGGGCTCGCAAGTGAAAGAGGGCGATTTGCTGCTGGAGATTGCCGATACTGATCCTAATTTTAAGCAGCGTCTTGAAGCACAGCGGGATAATTTGCAAAGCAAACTGGGTGCGAAACAGGATGAGTTGCGTAATTACGAGTTACAGAAACAGAACCTGACCGCCGCACGCGATGCCAAGATTTCTGCGGCCCAATACAAGCTGGATGTGGCCAACCAGAAAATCCGCAGTAGCCAGGAGGCGGTGAATTCGGCGCAGGCGACATTGGATGCGGCGAGCCTGCAAGTCAATCGTTTGCAACGTTTGTTTGCCGATGGCCTGGTGTCTAAGCGTGATTTGGAAGTAGCTGAGCGTGATCATATTATTGCCAGCCGCAACCTTAATAGTGCGCAGGCGCAATGGCAATCAGCCAAAGCCGAGGCCAGTTCGGCGGCGGCGGATATCCAGCAAACCCGTTCTGATACCCAGGCCTATTTAGACTCAACTTCTGCGGTGATCAACAAGATTCGCGGCGAAACCGCAGACAGTGAAAATAGCCTGCACAATTCAGAAATCTCACTGGCGCGGCAAAATATGCAGCGTATTGTCGCGCCCAGGGATGGCACGATTTTCAGGTTACCGGTCAATTCGCAATCGCAAATTATCAAGCAGGGCGATCCCTTGCTGGTGATTGTGCCCCATACCTCGCAGCGCGCGGTCGAGTTATGGGTTGATGGCCGTGATGCACCGCTGATTACGTCCCGCAGCAGTGTGCGCCTGGAGTTTGAAGGCTGGCCTGCGATACAGGTGCCCGGTTGGGCGCAGGTTGGCGTCGGCACGTTTGAAGGTGAAATTTCTTTTGTCGACCCGACAGATAACGGCTCCGGTCATTTCCGTATCATGGTCGTACATAAAGCCGGTACGCCAGAATGGCCATCGGCCAGGTTTTTGCGCCAGGGCATCAGCGCCAAAGGCTGGGTACTGCTTGAGCGTGTGACCATAGGCTACGAATTGTGGCGTTTGCTCAATGGCTTTCCGCCACGTATCCCGCCAGAGCCTTTGCCCTTGCAGCAGTCCGGAGGCAAAGCAGCATGACGCGCTGGCTGGTAACACTATTAGCGCTTGCTTCGCCCTGGGGCGCATTGTTGGCCGATGAGGTGACAGACACGCGTGCGCGGCAACGCCTGGAAAAGACCGAAGGGCGGGCGTTAGAAACGTATAGTCCGCAACCTGGCCTACCACTACACGATGCGGTCAAGCAACAGCGGCAACGCAAATCGTCGGTGACGGTTGATTTAAAAAGTGCGTTAAAGCCGTTTGATAGCCCGGAAAGTGAAAGTATTGTGCCAATGGCACAAGGCTCTCAAGTCACCATTGCCGATATACGCCAGCGGGCATTGCAAAACAATTTGCAAATCAAAGTGGCAAAAATGGACCCTGAGCTGGCGAGACAATCGCTACGAGAAGAGCAGGCCAAGTTTGACCAGGTGATTTTTGCTTATGCCAAATATGCCGAAAAAGACACACCTGCCATGGCAGGCGATAAAGTCATCCTCAAGTCAGACAATGCACTGTTGAATGGCGAGCTGGCAAAACTCAACCTGGATGCGCAAAAAAAGGAATTCTGGGATGTCGAAGCGGGTGTCAAAGTGCCTTTGCGTACGGGTGGCACCGTGACCCTGAGTGCGCCGCTGGAAAACCGGCAGAGCCTGGGCAAGTTTGCCAGCGACCAGTACCGCAGTGCCTTGCGCTTCTCGTTTAGCCAGCCTTTGCTACGCAATGCAGGCCAGCAGGTGAACGAAGCCAGCATCCGCGTTGCCGAGCTGGATCGCGACAGCGTGCAGTTGAAAACCCGCTTGCAGACCATACGCATTGTCGCCACTGTAGACAAAGCCTATTGGGAGCTTTACGAGGCGTGGGCGGCGCTGGATGTGCGCAAAAACCAGTTTGAATATGCCAGTCAGAACCTGGCCATGGTCAAGCGCCGCGTGCAGGAAGGCTTAACGGCCGCTGTAGAAATCAATCGTGCCGATATAGGCGTGGCTGACCGCATGGAAGCGCTGATTGTGGCAGAAACTAACCTTAAACTGGCACAACGGCAATTACAGTTTTTACTCAATGATTTGCCGGATGATCAAACAGGCCAGTCGCCATGGGTGCCAATGACGGCACCTAGCCTGGTCAAGTTTGAGTTTGACCGTGCGCATTTGATCCGCGATGCGCTGGATAGCCGTATTGAGTTGCTGGATCAGGAGTTGAAGCTAAGTGCTGACCTGGTGCAGATTGATTATCTGCAAAACCAGACCTTGCCCTTGTTCACACTGGATTACCAGTATGGGGCATTGTCCGGCTCCGGCGAGCGCTTCGGTGATATCGGCCAGGACTTGTTTGGTGGCCGTTATCGCGACTGGTCGGTCGGCCTGAAGTTTGAAATGCCGGTGAGTAATGAAGCGCGCAAGGCCAAGCTGGATCGGGCCGTGGCGCAGCGCATGCAGCGCCTGACCACCAAAACGTTACAAACACTGACCGTAAAACGCGAGATACATGACTCGCTGGATAAAGTGGACCAGAATTGGCAACGTATTATTGCTGCGCGTCAGCAAGTGCTGGTGGCTGGCATTAACTATGAAGCCGAGCTCAAGCAGTTTAATGAAGGTTTGCGTACCATGACCGAGGTGCTGGAAACGCTAACGCGTCTGGGCGAGGCGCAGTTAAAAGAAATTCGCGCCATTAGTGATTACCAGGTGGCGCTGGTGGATATGGCTTATGCCACTGGTACTGTACTTGGGCATGGCCAGATCAGTTTGCAATAAGCTTATTCGCTGATGGTTCTGCCCGGGTAAAGGGCTTCAGTCAGTTGCAGCAGGTTCATGCGGTGTATGCCCGACTTTTCACCATTTTTACGTGGTGCGGTGCGGATATCATCGGTTTCAAATACGCTGATGCGTTGTGTGCCAAAACGCGTTTCTACCAGCAACACCGGCACCCGTTTGCGTACCAGGTCGTGCTTTTGCTTACCCGGCCGGTCTGACATGCGGAATTGCTGCTCATCCAGCCGGTAAGGCACATTCTGGTTGAGTAAATAAATCTCCAGCTCTTTGCCGCTTTCCGCAAACACATGGATGTCGGTGTCAGCATAAGGGCCTGCCGTGCCTTCCATCACCGAGCCGATCAGATGCGGATTAAACTTTTTGAGTAGCTGCATGGTGTGCAAGGCAGCTTGCCGCAACTCCAGCAAGTGCGCCGCATCATTTTCATCAGCATACAGGGCATGGTACTCACGCAAGGCGGTATCAATTTCAGCGTTGGTTGGCAGAGGGGCATCCTGTTGTATGCCCATCAGTTTCACCGCTTTGCGCTTGGCGCGGCCATAGTCACTGATGCCTTCCTCGAACATCAGGCGCGCGGCAGACTGCGCTATTTCTTGCCGCAGATCACTTGAAAAGTCGTCAAACATCGCATCAGGCTTTAAGTTGAATTCGTCTCTAATTGGGGCTGAGTAACTTTGCCGCCGGGTTTGTCGGCAGTTTTTTGTCTTCACTGCCACCACCACTATGCTCGCCGATCAGGCGCTCGAGGAAGGATGGTTCATTGTCTTCTGGTGCATGTTCTGCTTCCGGGTCAAACAGGCCGGGCAGGTTTTCAGGTTGTGACTGTGGCAAGTGTTCTTCGTAGAAATATTCATAAATGCCTGGGTCATCCTCTCCCACTTGCGCGCCAGTGTAAGCATCCACTTTCAGTTGCAATACGCCATCCGGCACTTTGTACTGGTAGATCGGCAAGCCAGTCAGGGTTTGTTGCATGTAATTGATCCAGATCGGCAATGCTGCGCGACCACCGGTTTCGCCGCGACCCAGATTATGCGGATTGTCATAACCCATCCAGGCCACCGCGACTTCTTTCGGATGATAACCAGCAAACCAGGCATCAAACTGGTCATTGGTGGTGCCGGTTTTACCGGCAATATCCGGGCGACGTAGTGACAGGGCTGCCCTGGCCGTACCGTCGCGCACGACGTCTTGCAGCATGGTGGTGATGATAAAGGCATTACGCTGGTCGATCACCCGTTCTGGCGACACATGCTTGCCTGCTTGTACCGCTTGAATGACTTTGCCGCGGCTGTCGATAATTTTTTCGATCAGGTAAGGATGTACCTGGTAGCCGCTGTTGGCAAAAGTAGCATAGGCCGCTGCCATTTGCCACACTGAAGAAGAGCCAGCGCCCAGCGCGGTAGACAGGTAAGCCGGGTGGTCCTTGGGATCAAAGCCGAATCTGCGCAGGTAGTTTTGCGCATAGCGGGCGCCAATCGCATTCATCAGGCGGATAGAGATTGTATTTTTTGACTGTGCCAGCGCTTCACGCAAACGCATGGGGCCTGCATATTTTTCATCGTAGTTACGTGGCTCCCAGCTGCTATTGCTACCGGTTTCGGTAGAGGTGAAGCTGATGGGGGCATCTTCAAATACGCTGGCCGGGCTGTAGCCTTTTTCGAGGGCGGCCGAGTAGATAAATGGCTTGAAGCTGGAGCCTGGCTGACGTCTGCCTTGTGTCACATGATTGTATTTGTTGCGCTGGAAACTAAAACCGCCGATCAGGGCCTGTACCTGCCCGGTTTCCGGGTTGAGCGCCATAAATCCGCTTTCAACTTCTGGCAGTTGCACCACTGACCAGCCGTCGTTTTGCTGGTAGACACGGATCACCGCGCCAGGCACCAGCGACAATGGCGTACGTTTGGCCGGGGGCATATGGTTTTTCACCAGCAAAATGGCTTTGTCCTGCAACTTGAGCACGGCGCCACGATTGGTGACCAAAGTGAGCAGGTTAGGCTCGACCTTGGTGACCAAGGCGGGCACAAACTGGTTGTAAGTGACAAAATCCCGCAATAGTTCGCTGGCACCGCTGGCGGTCAGTTTGCCCGCTGGCAGCGAAATAATCTGCTCGGCCCCACGGAATCCATGACGCAATTCAAAATTGATAATGCCCTGGATCATAGCCGTGTTCGCGGCGGCCTGATGCTTGTTGTTGATGGTGGTGTAGACGCGCAGGCCGCTGGTATACGCTTTCTCGCCATAACGTTTATACAGGGTCGCCCGTACAATCTCAGCAACGTATTCCCCTCCCAGGGCTTGTACTTGTCGTTTCGACGACTGGAATTGGAGTGGCGTGTTCATGGCCTGCTCAAACTCACGATCACTGATCATGCTATAGCGGTGCATGTCGCGTAGCACTTCATGCTGGCGCCTGATCGCGTAATCTGGGTGAATGTAGGGGTCGTATTTGCTAGGGGCCTTGGGCAAGCCTGCCAGCAGGGCGGCCTCAGCCAGGTTGATTTGTTTCAGGTCTTTGTCGTAATAGGTTTTGGACGCAGTGGCAAAGCCATACGCGCGCTCGCCCAGGTAAATCTGGTTCAGGTACAGCTCAAGAATCTTGTCTTTACTGATGGCGTTTTCGATCTTGATCGCCAGCATGGCCTCTTTGATCTTGGTCCAGATATTACGCGGCGTATCCGGGCTGCTAAAGAAGTTCTTGGCGACCTGCATGGTAATGGTGCTGGCGCCTTCATGGCCACGGCCAGTCAGGTTGTTGCGGATGGCGCGCAAAATGCCGGTGGTATCAATGCCGTTGTGCTGGTAAAAGCGACGGTCTTCAATGGCCAGAATCGCGTCTTTCATCACTTTGGGCGTTTGCTCAATCGGTACGAAGGCACGCCGTTCCTGGCCAAATTCGGCAATCAGGCCACCTTCGGCATCGTAAATACGCAACGGCAATTTCGGATGGTAATCTGTCAGTGCGTCTAGCGAAGGCAGGGAAGGGTAGAGGATGCTGATCATCAACACCAGCAGGGCGGCGGCGATTAAGCTGCCGATAATGGAAAGAAAAAGAAGGGACTGCAACCAGTTTCTTGAGTTCATGCGTCTTGCTGCCATCGTGAGAATTACCTATGAATTGTAATCTTTTTTTGCCAATTCAATGGCAGTTAATTATGGAATCATGCAAATAATCAGCATTCTTCTGGCGACCATGAAGGCCAGTCATTTGCTTGTCGCCATGAAATAGTGTGAGTTGGCATGGTTGATGCATAACCCAACGAACATTCAAATACTTAAAAAGGGCAATACAGTTGAGTCTGGGCTTTTTACAACGCAAAAAAACCAGTTTTATTGGTGTTGATATCAGTGCAACCGCTATTAAAATGGTGGAGCTGAGTGCCATAGGCAAACAACAATTCCGACTGGATGGCTACGCCAATGTGACCCTGCCTAAAGGGGTCATCAGCGATGGCAATATTAATGACCTGGTGCAGGTGGCCGATACCATGCGATCGGCCTGGCGTTTGCTCGGGTCGCGTGCGCGCCAGGTAGTGTTGGCACTGCCGACGGCGGCGGTGATTTCAAAGCGGGTCATCATGCCTGCCGGTTTGCGCGAAGAAGACCTGGAGTTGCAGGTAGAGTCTGAGGCAAACCAGTATATTCCTTTCCCGCTTGAGGAAATGAACCTCGATTTCCAGGTGCTGGGGCCGATGGGAAAAAGCACGGATGAAGTCGAAGTGCTGATCGTAGCGGCCAGAAAAGAAAAAATTGATGACCGTGTCGCCGTGGCTGAAGAGGCTGGCTTGAAGGTGAGCATCGTTGATGTCGAAGCTTACGCCACCGAAACGGCCTATCGCCAAATTATTAAGCAGTTGCCACAACATAGCAAAAAAACCGTCACCATGATGCTGGACATCGGCGCACATGTGACGCATATCAATGTCATGGTCGGCGCACATTCCGTCTATGCCAGGGAGCAGGCGTTTGGCGGCGCCATGTTATCGCAGGAAATTCAGCGCCGGTTTGGCCTGTCGCCTGAAGAGAGCGAAATTGCCAAACGTCAGGGCGGGTTGCCAGACTCTTATGAACAGGAAGTATTGCAGCCGTTTTTGCAAAACCTGGCAGGCGAAGCCGCGCGTGCCGTGTCCTTTTTTACCAACTCTACCCAGTACAACTCGGTGGATCATGTGTTGCTGGCCGGTGGCGTGGCTGCCACTGAAGGCTTGGCGGCACTGATAGAACAAAAAACCAGTGTGCATACTTTGGTCGCAAATGCCTTTCAGGGCATGACGCTGGCCAATAAGATTAAACCTTCCCAGCTTGAAGCAGATGCGCCTGCGCTGATGATCGCCTGTGGCCTGGCTCTGCGTGGGGTGGACGCATGATTAAAGTTAACCTGTTACCGCATCGTCAGATCAAGCGTGCGGAGCGCCAACGTGAGTTTGGCTTGATGGCATCATTAGTGGCGATTGCCGCTGCGGCTATTTTGTTTGTGAGCTGGAGTTATATCCACAGCAAAATCCAGACACAACAGTCGCGTAACCAGCGTTTGCTAGATGAGACGGCGCGGCTGGACAAAGAAATTGCCGTGATCGGCAGTTTGAAAGAGCAAATCAAGCATGTGCTGGAGCGCAAGCAGATCGTCGAAGGCTTGCAAAGCGATCGTAATCAGGCCGTGTTGATTCTGGATGAGTTAGCCAGGCAGCTGCCAGAAGGTGTACTCCTCAAAAGCGTCAAGCAATTGCAGGATGAGATTGAGCTCAAGGGGGTGGCGGATACCAATGCCAGGGTTGCCACGCTGGTACACAACCTGAGTGAGTCGCCCATTATGCACAGTCCTAACCTGGTTGAAATTAAGGCCAATACCAATGCGCTAGGTATTAAAGAGTATGAGTTTGTGTTGCGGGTATCGTTGAAGCGCGACACGCCTAAAGACGACCCTGCCAAGCAGAAGCCTGCGCCTGCCAAAGGATGACCCAGAGATGCAACTTTCTGACTTTAATAATATAGATATCAAAACGGCCGGCAATTTGCCGATGCCGATGAAAGCGGTCTTATTGACGATACTGGCGGCAGCGCTGCTGGTAGTGGGCTATGTGTTTCTCCTCAGCCCTAACCTTAAAGAATTAAAAGCTGAAAAAGAAAAAGAACAAGGCTTGCGTGACGAATACCTGGGCAAAAAAATACAGGCTATGAAGATCAAGGCTTATGAGCAGCAAGTGATTGAGATTCAGCGTACTTTCGGTACTTTGCTTAAGCAGTTGCCGGATAAGTCCGAGATGGACGGGTTACTGACGGATATTAACCAGGCAGGCGTAAGTCAGGGCCTGTCTTTTGAAGGCTTTGTGCCGATGCCAGAGATTTTTGCCGAGTTTTATGCTGAAAAACCGATCAATATCAAAGTGTTAGGGCGTTACCATAATTTGGGCGCATTTGTCACTGAGGTGGCCAAGTTGTCACGTATCGTGACCTTGCATAACCTGCAAATCCAGCCAGCCGGCAAGGACGACAAGCAGCCGCATAAAGATATGCTGGTGATGGAAGCTGTCGCCAAAACCTACCGCTATCTGGACGCGGAAGAAGTTGCCGCGCGTAAAGCCCAAGAAAGCAAGGCAGGGAAGAAATGATGCGCAACAATTACTTGTTTTGCCTGATTCCGGCCGTGTTACTCACGGCCTGTGGTACGTCACAGGATGACGATTTGACCCAGTTTATGAATGAGGCCGACCAGACTATGGTGGCACCGGTGGAGCCATTGCCAGAGGTGCAGGGGTTTTCTCCCAAGCAATATAACGTTGATGGCGTGCTGCATGATCCGTTTGTGCCGCGCAAGGCCTCGGTGCAAAACACCAATCAGCCTGATTTGAAGCGCCCCAAGGAACCGCTGGAAGCGTATCCATTGGAAAGCCTCAAATTTGTCGGCGTACTGAGCAAAAAGAACAGCATGTTTGCCACCATACAAACGCCTGACAATATGGTGTATCAGGTAAAGCCTGGATCGCACTTGGGAGAAAAGTTTGGTGTGATTACGGCCTTGGCAGAAAACCGCCAGACACTGAAATACGAGTTAAAAATAAAAGAGACGATTCAAGACCCGGTGAGCGGGGAATGGGCCGAGCAAATGACAACATTGGAACTGCAGGAACATCAATGATGAAAAAATTAAGCTTTCTTGTTGCCCGGGTGGCATTCTTGTCTGTGGCGTTCGCCACGTCGGGATGGAGCGTTGCGGCTGATTTGCCGACGGCGACTAACCAACTGCAAGCCGTGGATGTCACTGCACTGCCGGGAGGGCGTTTGAACGTGCAATTGCAGATGGCGCAACCACTCGCCACTGCGCCACTCAGTTTTACCTTGAGTAATCCGCCCAGGATTGTTTTTGATATCCCCAATGCCAGCAATGCCACCGGCAAGAATGTGCTGCCAGTGAATCAGGGTGTATTGAAATCTGTACAAGTGGCGCAAGCCAGTGACCGCAGCCGCGTGGTGCTCAATTTATCCAAACCAGTGCAGCATCAGTTACAGGTGCAGGATCAGACCTTGCTGGTCGGGCTCACACAAGAGGGCGTAGAAGCCCCGGCTGCCGCCGTGGCCGCCAAGCGTTTTTCTGAGCAGGAAGTTGCTGTCGGACACAAAATTCAGAAGATTGATTTTGTGCGCGGCAAAAATGGCGAAGGCCGTATTCTGGTGGATTTGTCTGACAGTCGCGTAGGGGTCAATGTGCGCAATGCAGGCAAAACGGTAGTGATTGATTTTGCTGATACCGAATTGCCTGAAGCTTTGCAACGTCGCTTGAATGTGATTAATTTTAATACGCCAGTATTGTATGTGGATGCATTACGTCATCATCACCAAGCGCAAATTGTGATTGAGCCACAAGGCGATTGGGAACAATCAGCTTACCAGACTGACCGTCGTCTGGTGGTGGATATCCGCCCGTTGGCCAAAGACCCGAACAAACTGATTCAGGGTTCCAAGCAAGGTTATGCGGGTGAGAAGCTGTCTCTTAATTTTCAGCGTGTAGATGTGAGGGATGTGTTGAAAGTGATTGCTGACTTCACAGGCAAAAACATTGTAGTTAGTGACTCGGTCTCCGGCAGTGTAACTATCGGCCTGAAGGATGTGCCATGGGATCAGGCGCTGGATGTGATCATGAAAAGCAAAGGCCTGGATATGCGCGTCAATGGCAGTGTGATTTCGATTGCACCGGCAGAAGAGTTTGCCGCCAAAGAGAAGGCACAACTCACGGCTGAGGCTGAGCGCGAGACACTGGAAACCTTGCGTACAGAAGTATTCTCGTTGAAATACCAGAAAGCCATGGATTTTAGAAACATGTTGCTGGGCGGTGGTACCAGTACAAGTGGTGGCGCGTCGTCAGGTATGTCTGCCGGGTCTTCTGGAGGCTCATCAACTGGTCGTATGAACCGTATTCTGTCACAGCGCGGTAGTGTGACTTTTGATGCGCGTACCAATACTATTTTTGTGCAGGATACGCCAAGAAAACTGGAAGAAATCCAGACCATCATTAACAAGGTGGATGTGCCTGTGAAGCAGGTCATGATCGAGTCACGCATGGTGATCGCCTCCAATACTTTTTCTAAAGCATTGGGTGCGCGCTTTGGTATTACGCAAACCGGTTCGCCTGGCAATGCAAATATGACTGTTAGTGGTAGCCTGGGTAACCGATATACTCAAGCGACGACCACTACCTCAGCGACTGGTACAACGACCACGCGAACGCAAGGTACGCACAACGGTAGCATTCAAACCGTTACCAACAATGGCAATATTTTGACAAGTTCGGATGGCCAGCCTGATTTGATGTCCAACCTGCCGGTGACCAATGCCTATGGCGGTATTGCTTTGAGTTTGCTTAAATTGTCTGCCAACCTGTTGCTCAACCTTGAGCTGTCTGCGCTGGAAGCCGATGCGCGCGGTAAAGTGATTTCCAGTCCACGAGTCACGACGGCTAACCAGCAAAAAGCGCGTATCGCCCAAGGTGTGGAAATTCCATACCAGACTGCGACCAGCAGTGGCGCGACCGCCGTTAGTTTTAAAAAGGCTGAGTTGAGCTTGGAAGTGACGCCGCAAATTACGCCAGACCAGAAAATCATTATGGATCTGGATGTGCGTAAAGACAGCAAAGGCGAGGAGACCTCTGGCGGTGTGGCGATTAATACGCAAAACGTGCAAACCCAAGTGCTGGTCGGTAATGGTGAAACGGTGGTGCTGGGTGGGATTTACGAGCAGGTCTCACGTAAATCTACTGATAAAGTGCCTTTCTTTGGTGACTTGCCAGTGGTCGGTTTTGCGTTCAAGCGCAATACCAAGCAAGAGGATAAAACTGAGCTGTTGATTTTTATCACGCCGAAAGTGATGGATGAAACGCTGGCTTTGAACTAATTAGCGCAAGCAAACGCGCACGATTACTGACAGCCGACAGGCTTTGCCTTAAAATACCCAACTGAAACAGTTGGGTTTTTTTATGGGTGCGCAAATACCAAACAACATATTTTTGATCGGTTTGATGGGGGCAGGTAAGACCACCGTTGGCAAATTGATTGCCAAAAGTCTGGGCAAAACCTTCTACGACACTGATCATGTGATTGAGCAACGTACCGGCGTCAAGATTCCGACTATTTTTGAACTGGAAGGCGAAGCGGGTTTCCGCAAGCGCGAAACCTCTACGCTGGAGGAGTTTGCGCAGCAGGATAATATTGTGCTCGCCACGGGTGGTGGTGCCATTATTGCGCCGGAAAACCGCGATATCCTCAAGCAGTATGGCTATGTGATTTATCTGCGTGCCAATGTCAATGAGCTGTATTTACGTACCCGTAACGATAAAAATCGCCCTTTACTACAAAATGTGGACGTGAAAGCCAAGCTGGAACAATTGTTTCATGCCCGCAATCCACTCTATACCGAAACTGCAAATCTGATCGTCGATACCGGCCATCAGCCGGTGGCGGTGATTATCCAAAAAATTGAAAACGCCCTCAATGCGTTGGAGCCATCATGCAAACCTTAACCGTCAGCCTGGCTGACCGTAGTTATCCTATTCATATTGGCAATGGCCTGCTAGGCCAGGTTGATCTGATCTTGCCGTATTTGAAACGCAAACAGGTGGCAATTGTCAGCAATACGACGGTGGCACCTTTATATATGCATGCCATTGCCCAGCCCTTGCGCGATGCAGGTGTGAGCGTGATTGAAATTATTTTGCCGGATGGTGAAGCGTATAAAAATAACCAGACGCTGCAAATCATCTACGATCATTTGCTGCAAAACCGCTGCGAGCGTAACACCACCCTGATTGCCCTCGGTGGCGGTGTGGTTGGTGACTTGACTGGCTATGCGGCGGCGACTTATTTGCGTGGTGTACCCTTTATCCAGGTGCCGACCACCTTGTTGTCGCAAGTGGACTCCAGTGTTGGCGGTAAAACCGGCATTAACCATCCCCTGGGTAAGAACATGATAGGGGCGTTCTACCAGCCTAAATTGGTACTGGCCGATATCGACACGCTGAAGACTTTGCCGCAGCGCGAATTATCGGCAGGGGTCGCTGAAGTCATTAAATATGGCCTGATTCGCGATGCCGACTTTTTTGATTGGCTGGAAATCAATATGTCCGCCCTGATGGCCTTGGACACTGCTGTTGCCAGCTATGCCATTTACCGCTCATGCCAGAATAAAGCCGAGGTGGTGGTAGCCGATGAGCATGAGCAGGGCGAGCGTGCCTTGCTCAATCTGGGCCATACCTTTGGTCACGCCATCGAGAATGCCATGGGTTATGGTGTCTGGCTGCACGGTGAAGCGGTGGCCACCGGTACCGTGATGGCGGCGGATCTGTCGCAACGTATGGGCTGGCTCGATGCGGCGCAAATGGCACGTATTAAAACTATTATGCAGGCCGCAAAATTACCGATTGCAGCGCCAGATTTAGGGGCGGATGAGTATCTGCGTTTAATGCAGCTGGATAAGAAAGTGTCAGATGGCCGTATCCGCCTGATTTTGCAGCAGGATATTGGCAAGGCGGTGATCACCGCCGATTACGATGCCGAAAAGTTGAAGCAAACGCTGTCATTGGCGGCGTAACACAGAAAGCCGTCATGACCTTAGCTCACTTTGCCGCACAGCCTGAAAAAACACGTGGCCGCAAGGTCAGCGAGCAAGAGTCGCCATTGCGCAATGTGTTCCAGCGAGATCGCGACCGTATTATTCATTCTACGGCTTTCAGGCGTCTCGAATACAAAACACAGGTATTTGTTAATCACGAGGGCGACCTGTTCCGCACACGCCTCACACATAGTATTGAAGTGGCGCAACTCACGCGCGGCATCGCGCGCACGCTGGGTTTGCACGAAGACCTGGCCGAAGCCATTGCGCTGGCGCATGATCTCGGCCATACGCCTTTTGGCCATGCGGGTCAGGATGCGCTCAATCATTGCATGCGCGATTATGGCGGCTTTGAGCATAATTTGCAGTCATTGCGCGTGGTCGATGTGTTGGAAAACCGTTATGCCAGTTTTGATGGCTTGAACCTCACTTTTGAAGTGCGTGAAGGTATCCTCAAGCACTGTTCGCGTAAAAATGCACAGTTGCTGGGGGATGTCGGTGAGCGTTTCTTGCGCGGTGAGTCGCCCAGCCTGGAGGCGCAAGTCACCAATTTTGCCGATGAGATTGCTTATAACAATCACGACGTGGATGATGGTTTGCGCTCCGGCTTGATCACCATCCAGCAATTGGCTGGCATTCAGCTCTTCGCTGAAAATATGGCCGAAGTTAAAAAGCTGTATGGCGAGATAGAAGAAAAACGACTGGTACATGAAACCATACGTCGCATGATTAATGTGCTGGTGATCGATTTATGCGAGCAAAGCCAGCAGGCCATCGCTGCATTAAACCCGGCCAGCATTGACGATGTGCGCAAGGCGCCTGCCTACCTGGTGGGGTTTAGCCAGGTGCTGGAGGAAAAGAACCTCGAGCTCAAGCAATTTTTGCGCAAGCATCTTTACCAACACTACCGCGTCAATCGCATGAGTGCCAAAGCGCGCCGCATTATTGCAGAGTTGTTCACGGCGTTTATGGATAATCCTGCCCTGATGCCGGACGAATATCAATTGGTCGCCAAGCAAAATCAGGCGCGTGCGGTGGCAGATTATATTGCCGGGATGACGGACCGCTACGCCATACGCGAGCACCGGCGTTTATTCGCGGTGGAGGAGAGCTGGTAACAGCTCATCATGTGCAATAAAAAAGGCTGCCATGATAAGCAGCCTTTTTTATTGCACATGGCTGAACGGATTCAGCATGATGGCGAGGATTATTTCGCGACTTGTTTTTCGCGCATTTCGTCCAGTGTTTTGCAGTCAATGCACAATGTGGCAGTCGGGCGCGCTTCCAGGCGCTTCAGGCCGATTTCAATGCCACAACCTTCGCAGTAACCATAGTCGCCACTGTCAATATTGCGCAAGGTCTCGTCGATTTTTTTAATCAGCTTGCGCTCGCGGTCGCGGTTGCGCAACTCCAGCGCCATGTCAGACTCCTGGCTGGCGCGGTCATTTGGGTCAGCAAAGCTGGTGACTTCGTCCTGCATCGTATGCACGGTACGGTCAATGTCGTGACTCAGTTCTGATTTCCAGTCATTCAGGATTTTGCGGAAGTGATCCTGCTGCTTTTTGTTCATGTATTCCTCACCGGCGGCTGGCTGGTAAGGGGTGAAGGATTTGTTAACGGTATCTGCCATGATGGTTCCAAAGAACGAAACTACGGAATAGTTATTGCCAAAAAAGGCGCTTGTACTGCATTAGGTCTATCAACAATCGCGCGAGTTTACACCAGTTTCTAAGGGCATGCAAAGGCTCTTTGCTGTGTTTTAAACGCGCGCGGATGAAGCTTGCTCGCGTAGCTCTAGTGCTTTTAATGTATTTTCCATCAGTGTTGCCACTGTCATCGGCCCCACACCGCCTGGTACGGGGGTGATGTGGCTCGCACGCTGGCTGGCCACTGCGAAATCCACATCGCCGGTGATTTTGCCATCCGGCAGGCGATTGATGCCGATATCTACAACAATCGCACCTGGTTTGATCCACTCACCTTTAATCAGCCCCGCTTTGCCAGCCGCAGCAACAATTAAATCAGCGCGACCAATATGGGTCGCCAGGTCTTTAGTATGGCGATGGCAACTAGTAACGGTGCAACCTGCCAGCAGCAGCTCCAGACCCATCGGGCGCCCCACGTGGTTGGATACCCCCACCACCACGGCATCCAGCCCCTTGAGTGCGATACCACTGGCTTGCAGCATTTTAATCACACCGTAAGGTGTGCAAGAGCGCAGCAGTGGCTGGCGTACGGCCAGGCGGCCAATGTTATAAGGGTGAAAACCATCCACATCTTTAGCTGGGTCAATCAGGGCCAAAATTTCTGTTTCATCAATATGATGTGGCAACGGCGACTGCACCAAAATGCCGTCAGTTGCATCATCGGCATTCAATTGCCTGATCAGCGCAAATAATTCTTCTTGTGAGGTGCTGGCAGGTAAGTTATGGGCGATCGAAACGATGCCTGTTTTTTCACAAGCCAGACGTTTGTTACGCACATAGATGGCAGAGGCCGGGTCATCCCCTAATAAAATTACCGCGAGGCACGGAGCACGTTTTCCGGCCTGTACACGTTGGTCGATGTTGGCTTTAATATCCTCTAGCAGTTGACTGGCAATTTGCTTGCCATCAATAATATGAGCGCTCATGAACAAAATATTTGTCGTAAAAAATAGAATTTTATCACATCGACATTGACACAAATTCAGAAAATCGGTTATATTTCCGTCTTCGGCGTGTAGCGTAGTCTGGTAGCGCGCCTGCTTTGGGAGCAGGATGTCGGGAGTTCGAATCTCTCCACGCCGACCAGTTTCTCTGGATTGCCCGTCGGCATGTAACTCCTATCTGCTCGTAGCTCAACTGGATAGAGCACCAGCCTTCTAAGCTGGGGGTTACAGGTTCGATTCCTGTCGGGCAGGCCAAAATTTCCCCAGTGGTGGCTATAGCTCAGTTGGTAGAGCCCCGGATTGTGATTCCGGTTGTCGTGGGTTCGAGTCCCATTAGCCACCCCATTCTTGTTTTCTCCAGTCTTAAATTCAAAAATAGTCACTAAAATTGGCTCTGTTTACCAATAGACCAACAGCATGCTTTTGATAAAGTGTTCGAAACAACCATTGTCGCGAACATGACTACACCTCTGAATTTGAAAAAATTTATGCAAAGCCTGATCGACCTCACCAAGGTCAGGGAAAGCCTTGCACTTGATCCGGCGCTGCTATCATTAATGCAGCACTGGATGTCTGTGTTTGCAACCCAGGCGCAGCCGATCAGAATGCAAGTATTGTCCAAACGGCAGCTTGTTTCGGTGATGGACACTCAGGAATCAAGTACTGATCCGACCTTTGAGGCCTGGCCGCCAGAGGTTTATACGATGCTGTTGGGTTATTTGAATCAAGAATATCGTCAGCATGCGTGTTTTGATACCGCTAGCGGCAAATTGCATGTGTTCCCGCTCAAGCAAAGTATTTCCCACAAAAGTGCCATCCTGCTGATCCAGCACGAAACGCTTTCGGCGGAAGAGATTGAGCTGGTAGAGCAATGCTTGCAGATGTTCCAGCATTACGCCGGGTTGATTATAGAAAACGAGCGCGATGCCTTGACTGGCCTGCTCAATCGCAAAACATTCGATCAATGCGTCGGCAAAATCCTGCTCAATGACTATAAGCCGGAATACAGATTCCCCTTGCACCACTACCTAGTGATTTTCGATATTGATTTCTTCAAAAGAATTAACGATACCTACGGCCATTTGATTGGTGACGAAGTGCTGCTGCTGTTATCACGGTTGATGCAGGAGGCTTTCCGGGATGGCGACTTGTTGTTCCGCTTTGGCGGGGAAGAGTTTGTCGGCGTGTTTTCCTGTGCCGAAGAAAATGACATCATCATGTTGCTCGACCGGTTTAAAGAGGCGCTGGCAGCGTATTCATTCCCGCAAGTGGGGCAGGTCACGATCAGTATTGGCTGCTCAAAAATGGCGTTGAACGTGTTGCCCAATACGGTGCTTGAGCATGCAGATGAGGCTTTATATTACGCCAAAGAGCACGGTCGAAATCAAATTTGCTACTATGAGACGCTGATCGCACAAGGTTTGCTCACAGATACCGTGATTAGCGGCGAAATCGAGTTGTTCTAGTCTTTACCTCCCTATTGCTAAGTGCGGGCACTGAAAGTGTGCCCGCCGACTGACCATTCGCCGACAATCTCGTCGGTGACCTGCATTTTCTCTCAAGATGATTTGACATTGCGCATTGATTATATTTAATATGTGTTAAAAAATGTCAATATCGTAACGGGGGAAGTCGATGCGCTCCGCTCTCATCCTGCTGTGTTGTATTTGGCTCACCGCATGCCTGCGGCAGCCGCTTGATGCGTCTACACACTCTGCATTGCATTTGCCAGACACGCCTCGGACAGAAACCTCTCCTATCGCGGTGTATCCTGAAGTCGATATTGCCGAGATTGAATCTACCCGTACTATTAAGCCGCCATTAAAGTCAGCTACCCCCACCCTGCTGATTAACCTGGTGGTGCACGATGCGCCCGTTCAGGAGGTATTGCTGGCGATTGCGCGTGAAAGCAGTTTGAATATTGATGTGCACCCAGGCTTGCGAGGCAAGGTAAGTTTGAATGCGATCCAGCAGTCAGTGCCGTCCATTCTGGCACGTATATCTAAGCAGTTGGATATGTATTACGAGTGGTCGAATGGCGTGTGGTTAATTACGCCAGACATGCCTGTCATCCGTAGTTATAAATTGAATTACGTCAATATGAGTCGGGACACCACTGGCTATATCGGGGTCGCCAGTGAAATCAATAGTGCTGGCAGAGCCGCCGCAGGGGCTGCGGGCAATGGTGGCACCGGGCAAGCAGCGGTAGCGCAAGGCGGTAACAGTAACAGCTCAAGAACCGCGGTCACTTCGCAATCGCGTTATCACTTGTGGGAAAGCGTCGTCGAGAATATACAGGCGCTGTTAGACGAAACTGATAAGGCCAGCATCGCACGTGATGAGGTGCTGGAGAGTACGCCATCAAGCCTGGATTTGCCTGTGCAGACGACTGAGCCGGTCGACAGTATGCAGGCCGCTCGCCATCCGCGTGAGGTGCCAGATCAACCAGCAGCCAGCGCCACTATTGTTTCGGAAAGAGTCAAACAGGCGCATGTCCGCTGGCATGCTTCACGGCTGATTGCCAATCCTGAAACGGGTATTTTGACGATCCGTGCGTCGCAAAGCCAGCAGGCACAAGTCAGGTCCTATTTGGAGTCGGTGATGCAAGTGGCCGCCAGGCAGGTGCTCATTGAAGCCACGATTGTGGAAGTAGAGTTAAGTAAAAGCTTTCAGATGGGCATCGATTGGAGCCGGTTGTCCGCTTCGGCACAGCAGCGCGGATGGCAGTTAGCGCAATCGCTTGGCAATGATGCGGCACAGTTCAATCGTGCGGCTGGCACCTGGGAAAGTAACAACAGTAAAAATGCACTTGGCCAGAATAATGGCAGTGTGGCATTCATGCTAGGGTACTTTAATCCGTTTAGTCGCTTGGGCAACCTCAGTGCCAGCGTGACTTTGCTGGAACAGTTTGGCAAAACGCGCGTGTTATCCAGCCCTAAATTAATGGTGCTCAATAACCAGACTGCGATTCTCAAGGTGGTCGACAATCTGGTGTATTTCACGATTCAGTCGCAAATTTCCCAAAGCAGCAGCAATAGCGGCAGTAATTTACAGGCCGTCACCACCACCGCCAATACCGTCCCAGTCGGGTTGGTCATGGCCGTCACGGCACAAATTAACAGCCATCAGCGGGTGAATTTGAATGTGCGCCCCACCGTGTCCAAGGTGTTGCGCTATATCGAGGACCCTAATCCGCAATTGGGCAGTGGTAGTACGCGGATAGTCAGCAGCATCCCTGAAATACAAGTGCGTGAAATGGAGTCGGTGCTGAATATTGCCAGCGGCAATATCGCGGTGCTGGGTGGGTTGATGCAGGAGGATCAGCGCGAATTCACCGATCGTGTGCCCGGTGTATCCAGGTTGCCAGTGCTTGGGCAAGTGTTTACCGGCAAAAATCAGGCGGCAAAAAAGACCGAGTTGATTGTTTTTCTCAGGCCGACCGTCATCGGGCGCGCCGATGTGCGGTCGGGTGACTTGCAATCGTTTCAGCCTTTATTGCCCGATGAATTACCTGCTGATGCATTTGAGATCAATGTGGGGGAGCCGTCATGAATCGACTTCTAAGATTGTTGGCATCGTGGCCAGGGTATGGCCGCTCTGCGCAACGCGCCTATCGCCGCGCATTGATCATCACAGATCTTAAGCGCGTTGAAATCGGCTTAAGTTATTTGTTGTGGGGCTGCGTTGTTTTGATCAGTGGCCTGGTCTGGCAGGAGGGCTATCATATATTGTCTGGTGGTGAAAATGGCATTATCAGACAATTGCCTGCTGGCTTGAGTCAGCCGGTGGATGCGTTTTATCCTATCCATGCACCTGCACTGGGCAATCTGGCGACATCAAACAAATTGCCGAGCCTGTTTACTTTCAAGCCTGCGAAGTCATCTCCGGTAACGGCCTTAAGATATCCCGCAGCTGAGGCGCCGGTGGAGGGGTATGCCACAGCAAAACCAGCCCCCAAACCGTTACGTCTGACGTTGCAAATTCAAGCCATGCCGAAATTGCAAGCGAGCCTGAAATCACAATTAAACACCGCTGTACAACAACTACTTTCTGGTCAGCTGGTGCTAGCAGGAGCATCTTTTGAAGAGGTGTTACAGCAAGACCCTCATCAGGTGATTGCCTTGGCGGGCATGCTGGTCGTCACCAGCCAACGCGGCGAGATTCAGCAGCGTGAAGATTACTTAAGCAGAATCCGTCAGGAGGTTCCAGACTATACGCCTGAGGATGACCTGTTTTTGATGCAACTGGAGCATTGAGCATGCTGGCCGCCACAGACAACACTCGTATTGGGGAATGGATGTTGGCAAAAGGCATGATTACCGCTGACCAGTTAGAAATTGCGTTAATTGAACAACAAAAACATCGGTTGCTACTTGGGCAGCAATTAGTCAGGCTACATTTTGTAACTGATGCCATGATACGTGATGTGCTGGCGCATTATCATGCACAGGAAAGCATTGATTTACAGCAGGTGATTGTTGACCCGGAAGCGCTGGCGATGGTGCCGGAGGCCTTTGCCCGACAACATAAATTGTTGCCGCTGGATTTGTCGCCAGACAAACAAATCATGCGTGTGGCCTTGTCCGGCCACAATAATATGCTGGTGCTAGATGCACTGCGGCATATGCTGGGCGGCACCATACAGCTTAAATCAGTATTGGCGACTGAGGCACATTTAGAGCAGGCACTGGACAAGTGTTACGGGCATAGCCTGTCACTCGATAGTTTGTTGCGTGAAATTGAGCAGGAGGGCAGCGCGCCACCCTCACTCTCTGTGCAGCAAGCCTCGCGGCCGGTTATCAGGCTGGTGAATGCCGTGTTGATAGATGCAGTCAAGCAAGGCGCTTCGGATATCCATTTCGAGCCTGAGCATGCCTTTCTCAGGATACGTTACCGGATTGATGGGGTGTTGTGGCAGATCCGCTGCTTGCATGATCGCTACTGGCCGGCCATGTGTGTACGGCTAAAAATACTGGCGGGAATGGACATTGCCGAGCAGCGTACGCCGCAGGATGGCCGGGTCAATATGTTTTTATGCGGTCGGCAAATTGATTTCAGAGTGTCCAGTCATCCGACTTTGCATGGTGAAAATCTTGTATTGCGGGTACTTGACCGCGACAAGGCAATCATCCCCCTGGAGGCCATGGGATTGCGTGCACCACAGTTGCAACGCGTCAAAACCATGCTGGAAAAGCCAGAAGGTTTGCTGATTTTAACGGGCCCCACAGGCAGTGGCAAAACCACCACTTTGTATTCAATGCTCGGCCACCTCAATCACGAGCACGTCAATATCATGACACTGGAAGACCCGGTGGAATATCCGCATGCACTCATGCGCCAGACCTCAGTCAATGCAGCAAACAAAGTAGATTTTATCAATGGTATCCGGGCGATTTTACGGCAGGATCCTGACATCATCCTGATTGGCGAAGTGCGCGATGAATCGACCGCTGCCATGGCAGTGAGGGCGGCCATGACTGGCCATCTGGTGATGACCACCTTGCATACCAATAGTGCAACAGCCGCTTTTTCACGGCTGCAAGATCTGGGCGTCAGTCCGCATATGATGGCGGGATGCCTGGTGGGTGTGATTGCACAAAGGCTGCTACGACGTTTGTGTAAACACTGCAAGCGGCAAACCGAGGCTGATCGCGCGCTGGAGCAACTGTTGCGCCAGGTATGTGCACCGGCACAAACCTGGGCGAGGCCTGTATTTGAGGCAGAAGGTTGCGTGCACTGCCGCATGAGTGGATACCATGGCAGATTGGTCATTATGGAAGTGCTGACCATGCATGCCGATATGAATGCGATGCTGACGCAACCTCTGGCCATGCAGCAACTGGCGCGGGTGCACGGCTATACGACGCTGGCGGAAGAGGGCTTGCAGTGGGTAAATGCAGGGGAGACCAGCGTGCAGGAGTTGCGTCGGGTGGTCGATTTAAGTGCGCTTGAGGCGGTGGTAGCAACACCATGACCAGCTATCGCTATATCGCCATCGACCAATATGGCCAACGGCAACGTGGCGTATTGGAGGTGCCCGATGAGCAGGCACTCATGGCGAGTTTACAGCAGCAGAGCCTGGAGTTACTGACGTTCAAATTGGGTCAGCCATGGGTGTGGCGACAGCCCAGAGTGGGTACGCAGGCATTGATTTTATTTTGCGTGCAAATGGAGCAATTGCTGCAAGCGGGGGTGCCCTTGTTGCAGGCAGTGGCAGAGCTGGCTGACCAAAATGAACATGCTGGCATGATGGCGGCATTGCGCACCGTGCAACGTGATCTGGAGGCTGGCAGGCTATTGTCACAAGCCTTGCAGGCGCAGCCTAAAGTCTTTCCACCCTTGCTGGGTCAGCTTGTTGATGCGGGTGAGCGTACCGGTCAGTTGCCGGAGATTTTTGGGCATTTGACGCGTACATTGTCGTGGCAGGCCGAACTGCTGTCACAAATTCGCCGGGGCCTGACTTACCCGGCGGTGTTGTGTGTCATGGTGGCGCTTGCTGCCTATGTCATGCTGACTTTTCTGGTGCCGCAAATGGCCAGCTTCTTGCAAAGCCTGGGCCAGGAGTTGCCGTGGTCTACCCGCCTGTTGCTGGCGCTGTCGGACGGGATGATGGCTTATGGCGGATGGCTATTACTTGGCGTGATTGCCCTGGTGGGTGCCTTTATGCTGGCGATGCGTCGATCACCGGTCTTCGCTTTTTTTCTTGACCAACGGCTCTTGAAGTTGCCGGTGATTGGGCGTTTGTTGCATCAACTGGTATTGGCCAGGCTTTGTCGTTTTCTCGGGTTGATGTATCAGACAGGGATTCCCTTGTTGCAGGCATTGGCATGGTGCCAGCCCTTGTTGCAACAGCGCGTGATGGAACAGGCGCTGTCAGAAGTGCATCAGCGTGTTCAGGCCGGGGAAAGCCTCACGGCTGGTTTTGCGGCCACGCAACAATTCCCGCCGCTGATGTTGCGTATGTTAAGTGTGGGCGAAACCACTGGTGCGCTCGACCGCATGTTATTCCAGCTGGCTGTCTTTTACGACCGGGAGGTACAGTCACAACTGCAGATGTTATTGCGATTACTTGAGCCCGCGCTCACCATCGCGCTGGGCATGATGCTGTTATTTTTAATGGCAGCGGTGATGTTGCCGGTTTATGACAGCTTTTCAAGTCTGCGTTATTAAACATGGCGAGCCAACATTTCATTGTCTTGCTTGATCAAACGCGCTGGCGCGTGGTGCATGTGAGTGGTCAGCATGTGTTAGCCCTGCGTGTGTTTAGTAGCGACGAAGACAGCCGCATGGCGCTATTAGACTGGTGGCAGCAGTTTCCGCAGGCAATAATCTCGTTCCTGACTAATCATGCGGATGAGCAGTATCACGTTGAAACTTTGCCGCAAGTGCGAGGGTCTGCCGGGCATCAGTTGTTGATGCGCAAGCTGGCGACATGGCCTTTTGCACAAGGCATGCATACCGTTTGCCGCCTGGATAATGTGCAGGGCTTGCGCCGGGAAAGTCGCTTTTTGTTTGTGGCGCTGACTTCTCCTCTTTTGGCTGACTGGCTGAACGTGTTGCACAAGCACTCGATTCGAATTCAGGGGCTATACACGCAAGCGCTTTGCCTTGCTTGTTGCCTGCCCGTCACCCTGCAAGGTTTAATGCATGCACTCTGTGTTCAATACACGCCACAACAAGTCCGTATTAGCTATCTTCAGCGGCAGCGGCTGTTTTTTAGCCGACTGTTTCTATTGCCGCCAGATACTGCTACACCTGAAGATAGTGTGGGCCGTATTGCGCATGAGGTGACTCAAATGCGCATGACTTTGATTCACCAGCATTGGCTTGAAGAAGCAGATGTATTATCACTCACCTGGCTGGGCCAGGTGCCGATGGATATCCCGTTGTTAAAAGCACAGTTACCTGTTGGTTGCCAATGGGTGGATATCTCTGAAGCAGACAGGGCGCGTCATTTAAAGGGGCACGCATTGCCAGAGGGGCTGCATGCCATGGAGTGGGCGGCGATTCAGCACATATTAAAAGGTCGGCCATTACCTAATCTGGCCCCTGAATCTGTGTTGATGCTCGATAGCAGCATGCGCATGAAGCGTCGCCTGCATTGGGCAGGGGCGGTGATGGCCGGTCTGATGGTCTTGGCAGGTTGGGTGGGCATACAAGCCACACAGCAGGCGCAGGGGCAAATGCTGCAGATTAAGCGCCAGCTAAATGTTGGGCAGCTGAAACCATCTGAACCTATCAATCAGGCACAGTTGCCGGGGGTGCGCGCCTTGACGCAGGCGGTGCAAGGCTTGCAGTCGTCCGTGCGATCGCCAGATCGTGCATTGGTCATCATGCAGCATGTTTTGCTGGGCGTCTCTCACTGGCAGGTGGCGGCACTGGAATGGGGCTTGGCAGGGAGTGCCGCGGAGGATGATGTACCCACGCAGCAGGCTTCTGTTTGGAAGGAAACGCTGACCGTGACATGGTCGCAGCGTGATCAAAATGACCAGGCGGTTCTCGAATGGCAGCAACTGCTCAGTCGATTACGTGGTTTGCCCGAGGTGGAAAAAATAGAGGTGCTCATGCCGTCTGCGTCCGCAAGCAACGCTCAGCGGCAGGGTAATACTGGTCAAGCACCGGGCCTTGATCAGCCACCTGTGCTTAAGCTGTACCTGCGAGATGCTCAGGCGGCCGCTCTATGAAAGCAACAGGTTATTGGTCTGCTTTACGTCCAATTTTGCTCGGTTGGTTGATCGCGTTATGCCTGATCACTGTCGCGCTGGCAATCGTGTTGCATGCGCAATGGAAGGCTGAAGATGCGTTGAGCCAGGCCAGAAATCAATTGCAGCAACAACAGCAACAGAGTGCGCTTCTGGCTAGTTACCAGCCTGATGTGCATTATTTCCTTGCGCATCGTGCAGGCTGGCAGAAATTTGGTTTAATGCGGTCGCCTGATTTCGATCATTGGGATCGCACTTTGATCGCCATGCAGCAGCAATTTACGTTGCCGCATGTTGCGTATGAGATACAGCCTACCGTGTCTTGCACGGCGGTGACCTGTCGTTCGCAATGGCCGACCAGCCAGCCACCAGCGTCGAACTTCACGGCGACGTCCATACAGCTCAATTGGTCCGTATCTCATGAGTCTACCGTCATCGACTGGTTGCAACAGCTTGAGCATGCTTATGCCGGGTTATTGCTGGTGCGTCGCTGCGGCTGGGCATTGGCTGAAGGCGCCGAGGTGATTACTGCGCAGTGCGATCTGGTGTTGTTTAACTTTCCCAATGTGTTACCCGATGAGCTGATTGGCGTGCAAGGGGAGGCGCAATCATGATGCCTCATCATGTTGAGCGAGGTGTGCAAACAGGCGTTGCGATCTGGGTCGTGTTGCTCTTGTTATCTGGCATGGGCGGATGGATGCTATATATGGCTCCAGGCACATATCCTGCACGCCAGCGTGTAATGCAAAAAACCATGGCGTCACTTGCACTGGCGCAGCAAGCCTTGCTGGCTTATGCGCAGCAGCCATTAGGACTGACGCTGTGTGAGCTGAACTGCCCGCGCCCCGGTGATTTGCCCTGTCCAGACCGCAATAATGATGGGATTGCTGAAACATCCTGCAGTAATACGTCACGTTTGGGCCGACTGCCCTGGAAAACCTTAGGTGTGGGCGATATACGCGATGGCAGTGGCGAGCGTTTATGGTATGCCGTTTCCGAGCGCTATAAAAATAATCCGCGTCTGCGGCCGTTAAATCTGGATACGACTGGCACTTGGAGTGTGGCTTCGTCAGAAGGGTTGATGTGGGATGCAACGCAAGGCAATGGTGTCGTGGCGGTGTTGATCGCGCCCATGCAGCCCCTGGTGCGTGAGGGTGGCTGGGTGCAGCAGCGTCAGGAGGCAACCACGGAGATTGCCAAGCACTATCTGGATGTAAATAGCGCGGCTGATAACGCCAGTCCACAGGAGGGCACTTCGCGTGGTTTTGCCAGGGCACCAGCCTCCATGCATTTTAACGATGTGGTTTGGCCAGTCACCTCGGGTCAAATGCATCAAGTGATGCAAAAGCAGGTGTTGGCAGAGGTGAAGCGAAGCCTGCGCTGTGTTGGCGTGCCATGTTTGAGCTACCCGATGGCTGCTGCAGTCAGCGATAGCGGTTGCCTAGGCAGTCAGTCATTGAGCGCCGGGCAATGCCTCTCTACGGCGACCAGCATCGGTCGCTTGCCTTTGGATGTCAATGCTCACTGGCCATGGACAGTACAGCATGTGCTGGATGGCAATCAGCAACATCATTGGTTTCAGCAGAATGCATGGCGGGAGCAAGTGTTTTACCTACCAGGTCAGACACAAGCCAGCATCATTCTGGGCGGAGAGCGCTTACCAGGGCAGGTTCGTGACAGCATCACGGATAAAGGACATCTGAACGTGTATCTGGAAGCGTCTACCTTGCTCGCGTTGCATATACAAGATGCCTCTACGCTCAACTTGCTGAGCAATGACCTGCAAGATAAGGTGAGTCGGCCATGAGTCGGGCGCCGCATAACCGCCAAATCGACATCAGGGCCGCGATGTCAGGGTTTAGCTTACTGGAGATGGCGCTGGCATTGGTGATTTTAAGTTTAATGATGGGCTGGCTGATGACGCCATTACGGGTACAACATGGTTTGCAGAAATACCAGCAAACGGAGCAACGGCTGTATGTCGCGCAGCAGGCATTGATCGGTCACGCCATGATTTATCATTATTTGCCATGCCCGGATACTGACCAGCCGCCAGATGGCTGGGAAAATGTATCGGCGAATCAAAGTTGTGCGGGCGATGAGGGCTTACTACCCTGGTTGCAATTGGGGCTCGTTGCAACTGATGCCTGGGGGCGGTTTTTCCGTTACCGGGCGGATAGTACGTTTACCCACCATGCGCAGTGGTTTTCGGTGTCTGCGGCAGAGAATGCCAGTAATATTCAAGTATCTGGCGACAATGGGCTCGTGACCAGTGCGCCCAGTCGTCCGGCAGCGATTGTCCTTTCGCATGGCGAAAACGGGTTGGGTGGCATACAATCGGTGTCTGGCGGGCAAGCGCATGCCATGGCTGCACCCACGCATTCCGATGAGCTGGAAAACGCTGATGGCGACCTCGCTTTTGTCGATAAAGCGCAGCAGCAAGCGGTTGGTGCGGTGTTTGATGACCGTTTGGTCATGTTGTCGCCCAAAGTATTGATACAGCAGATGGTGCAGGCGCAGCGCCTGCCTTGAATAAACGGATTTTTCATGCAAGACAATTTACTGTTACGTTACAGTCGGCACATTATGTTGCCGCAGGTTGAGTACGCTGGGCAGGAAAGGCTCACGCAAAGCCATGCGCTGATTATCGGCGCCGGAGGTTTGGGTGCGCCAGTTGCCATGTACCTGGCCGCTGCTGGCGTGGGGACCTTAACCATTTGCGATTTTGACCACGTGGATTTAACCAACCTGCAACGCCAAATTATTCACACGACAGCGGCAGTCGGGCAGAACAAAGCCCTGTCCGCACAGGCGACAATTACCAGCTTGAATCCCGAGGTCAAAGTGAATGTCGAGACAACGCGGCTTAATGATGACGCGCTTGCCGCGCGTGTTGTCGAAGCCGATGTAGTGATTGACTGCTCGGATAATTTTGTCACACGCTACTTGCTAAACCAGCTTTGCTTTACCCACAAAACACCACTCGTTTCGGGCGCGGCCATCCGTTTTGAGGGGCAGTTAAGCGTGTTTGATTTCCGGCATGACGAAAGCCCGTGTTACCACTGCCTGTATCCTGATGTGGGTGATGATCAGGCCTTGCGTTGTGCCGATAACGGGGTGTTTGCGCCGTTGGTCGGCATGATAGGCACCGCACAGGCGGCGGAGGCGATCAAGGTTTTGCTCAATATTGGCCAAACCATGCAGGGCCGATTACTGCTGCTGGATGCGCTGAGTGCCGAATGGCGCACGATACGCTTGAAAAAAGACCCGTCTTGCACGGTGTGCGCGCATTAGGGTTTTGGCAGTTGTGTGAGGTGTTTGGCGTTGAGGGCATTCACCAGTTCGTTAATCTCCCACTCGCAGCCGCCACAACCGCTGAGGGCACCCGAGTAGCGTGAAATGCCTTCAATATCTTTGCCTTGCGCGACCAGGTCAATAATCAGCCCGCGCGTCGTCCCGCTGCAACTGCACAGAACTTCTTTCGGGTTTTCTTCGTCAGCTTCAGGCATCTTGCTATCCTCTAAAACATCATTTTAACGGCAGATGCCGGGCCTGTGTCAGACTTTGGCTTGCTGCTGGGCTCAAAGCCCGTTAGCATCGATAAACATCCAATCAGGAGCTGCTGATGAATAAAGGCGTTCGTTTATCCGAAAAATGGTTTAACCGCGCATTGTGGGCCGTTGCTTTTATCTTCGCCTGGTTTTTAACCGGTCTGGGTAAAAATATTATCGGCGACCTGCCACGGGTAGAGACTGAGTACACCGCCGAGCATTTTGTTAATGACCGTGCCATGGAGCCTTTGCGCGCAGAGCTGAACGGCATTGTTCAGCAACGGCAACGATTGGCTGATCAACTGGAGCAAGCCGGTTTGCAGCTTACGATTAGACAAAAAGACTATCAGGCCGCGCGCAGTACTTTCGATAATTGGGTAGCCACGCGAGAAGTGACGCAGTTATCAGCGCAGGATGATGAGTTGGTCAGGCGCACACAGCAATTGGATGCGCTGAAAGTGCAGGAGCGCAATGCTGAGAAGTCGGTAGAGCATATTCAGCAGAAGCAAACAAACCTGTTTCAGCATGAGGCGCAACTGCAAACGCAGATCAATGCTATGGAAGAGGTGGCACGTAAAAAGTTCGACGAGGCTTACCAACACAAGGCGACGCGGGTATTTTTGTATCGGCTGTTGCTGACGTTGCCTTTGCTGGGGCTAGCTGCCTGGTTATTTGTGAAACAGCGCAAATCCCAGTACTGGCCTTTCGTATGGGGCTTTATTATCTTTGCACTGATGGCATTCTTCGTTGAACTGGTGCCGTATTTGCCAGATTATGGTGGTTATGTGCGCTATCTGGTCGGTATTTTGCTAACGGTTGTGGGTGGCAGGTATGCCATTGCTGCCCTGCAGCGTTATCTGGCACAGCAGCAGTTGGCAGAGTCGCAACCTGAATTTCAGCGTCGTGAAGAGTTGGGCTATGACACCGCACTAGAGCGTTTGGGCAAGAATATTTGCCCGGGTTGTGAGCGCCAGGTTGACCTGAAAAATGAGCACAACGACTTTTGTATGCACTGCGGTATTTGTTTGCACAATTACTGTGTGGGTTGTAATGCCAGAAAAAACGCCTTTGCCAAGTTTTGCCATAAGTGTGGCACCGTCGCCTGATGATAGGCGAGATGCCACATTGCAAAGTGTTCAGGTTTAAGTCTTAGCTGAGTTTATTTAATTGCGTTTGCAGTTTTTTTAAACTGGCGCTGAACTCTGCCAGGCGGGCTTTTTCCTGCTCGACCACAGCTGCTGGCGCGCGGGCGACAAAACTTTCGTTGCCCAGTTTGCTGTTGGCTTTGCTAATCTCGCCTTGCAAGCGCGTGATTTCTTTACCTAAACGTTCTTTTTCCGCGGTGACGTCAATTTCTACCTTGAGCATCAACTTGAAGTCACTTGCCAGCATGACTGGCGCATCGGCTTCTGGTAAGTCTGCAACGATATCAACGTTTTCCAGCTTGGCCAGCGATTTGAGGTAGGGTGCAAACGTGGCCAGTTGCTCTGCATCACCGGCGGCAATCAATGGCACCTTGGCAGCGGGTGAGATACTCATTTCGCCGCGCAAGCTGCGGCAAGCCTCAACCGCCGTTTTCAGTGTGGCCACCCAGGCTTCCGCCTGCTCATCAATTTTTTCCAGGTCCGCTTTCGGGTAAGCTTGCAGCATGATGCTGTCAGTGCCGCGTGACTTGTCTTTCAGCTCAGTCATCGGCGCGATGGTCTGCCAGATTTCTTCGGTAATAAACGGAATAATCGGGTGCGCCAGACGCAATATGGTTTCCAGCACGCGTAACAGCGTACGACGCGTTGCGCGTTGCTCGGCCTCGCTGCCGCCCTGGATTTGTACCTTGGCGATTTCCAGGTACCAGTCGCAATATTGGTCCCAGACAAACTCGTAAATGGCCTTGGCCGCCAGGTCGAAGCGATAGTCACTAAAGGCGCGTTCTACTTCAGCTTCAGTGCGTTGCAGCAGTGAGACGATCCAGCGATCTGCCTGGCTGAACTTGCGGCCACCATCTTCGCAACTTTCCACGCCAAAACCATTGTCCTGGCCTTCTGTGTTCATCAGCACAAAGCGGGTGGCGTTCCACAGTTTATTGCAGAAGTTGCGATAGCCTTCGCAGCGTTGCAGGTCAAATTTGATGTCGCGGCCAGGTGAGGCCAGGCTGGCAAAGGTAAAGCGAAGCGCATCCGTGCCGTAGGCTGCGATCCCTTCCGGGAATTCCTTACGTGTGCGCTTCTCGATTTTCTCGGCATCTTTTGGATTCATCAGGCCGGTGGTGCGCTTTTTCAGTAGCGATTCCAGGTCAATGCCATCAATCAAATCAATCGGATCCAGCACATTGCCTTTGGACTTGGACATCTTCTGGCCTTCGGCATCGCGGATCAGGCCGTGGACATAGACGTGCTTGAACGGAATTTTGCCGGTGATGTGCTTGGTCATCATGACCATACGCGCCACCCAGAAGAAAATAATATCGAAACCGGTCACCAGCACTGAGGATGGCAGGTATTGCTGCAAGGCCTGGTTCTGCGCGTCAAGGGCTTCGTCGCCGGTCCAGTCCAGAGTAGAGAAAGGCCAGAGGGCAGAGGAGTACCAGGTGTCCAGCACATCTGCGTCGCGTTTCAGGGCGCCTGTATAGCTATCTTTTGCCGCCAGCGATTGCGCTTCGGCTTCATCGTGCGCCACATAGGTTTTGCCGTCATCGCTATACCAGGCCGGGATTTGATGGCCCCACCATAGCTGGCGGGAGATACACCAGTCCTGGATATTATTCAGCCACTGGTTATAAGTGTTGACCCAGTTTTCCGGGTAAAACTTGATCTCACCGTTAGCCACTACTTCTAGCGCTTTTTCGGTGATGCTTTGACCATCGTCGCCTTTTTTGCTCATGGCCACAAACCACTGGTCAGTGAGCATGGGTTCAATGACCACGTTGGTGCGGTCACCACGTGGCACTTTCAATTTGTGTTTTTCAACTTTGATCAAAAAGCCACCGGCTTCGAGATCAGCAACCACTTGCTTGCGTGCAGCAAAACGCTCCAGCCCGATCAGGTTGGCGGGCAAGGCGATCGCGGTTTTGGCGCTACCATCGGCAGCATACACTTCGGCTGCTGCGGGTACAAAGCCTTGCAGGTTGAGGATAATGATTTTGTCCAAGCCCTGGCGCTGGCCCACCATATTGTCGTTAAAGTCATGCGCAGGCGTCACTTTCACCACGCCGGTGCCAAATTCTTTGTCTACATAGTCATCGGCAATCACCGGGATTTCACGATTGCACAATGGCAGGATGACATTTTTGCCTATCAGCTGGCTGTAGCGATCATCTTCCGGGTTTACCATTACGGCCACGTCACCCAGCATCGTTTCAGGGCGCGTTGTAGCGACAGTCAGTGCGCCTGAACCATCCGCCAGCGGATAGCTGATGTGCCACATGGCACCATCTTCTTCCTCTTGCACGACTTCGAGGTCAGACACGGCCGTGCCCAGTTTCACATCCCAGTTCACCAGGCGCTTGCCACGGTAAATCAGGCCTTCGTTATACAAGCGTACAAAGGTTTCGGTGACCACTTTGTTCAGGCCTGCATCCATGGTGAAGCGCTCACGGCTCCAGTCGGGCGAGGTGCCTAAGCGCCGCATTTGCTGAGTGATGGTGCCGCCAGAATACTCTTTCCATTCCCAGACTTTTTCCAGAAACTTCTCGCGGCCAAGATCATGGCGGCTGACACCCTGGGCATCGAGTTGGCGCTCGACCACGATTTGCGTGGCAATGCCCGCGTGGTCTGTGCCTGGTTGCCACAAGGTATTGTCACCGCGCATGCGGTGGTAGCGGGTCAAGGCATCCATAATGGTTTGGTTAAAGCCGTGGCCCATATGCAGGGTGCCAGTGACGTTAGGCGGCGGCAGCAAAATACAGAAGTTGTCTTGCACTTGCGGATTCATGCCAGCGGCATAAAGGCCTTTGCCTTCCCAAAAGGCATACCATTGGCTTTCAATGGTTTTTGGGTCAAAGGATTTTGCGAGTTCGCGAGGAGTATTGGCGTTTGGGTTAGAAGTATTCATGCGCGGGATTTTACCACAGGCGGGCAGGCCCGCAGCGCAGGTGTAGGCGCTAGTTTGCGTAAACTAAGCTGTCAGTGTCGGCTCGACGGCTTTCCAGTAACGGCTAAAACGCATCAGTTGATGGTCGCTCAATGAGGCATCTGTCAAACCAGGCTCTGCGCGCCACTCAATATTCAGTTCGCTAGCAGCCTGCTTAAGCGCTTGTTGTGGGGTATCCTGGGTGAGGATGCGCCCCTGCGCGCGCTGTGCCAATACTTGTCTGGTTTCTCCCAGCCACACCTCTGTCCCTGGCATTTCAGCCAAACAATCCGCCATGAATTGTAGCCGTTTGAGTGGCCAGTGCTGGTATAGCGATGCATCAAATACAAATACGGCAGGCAAATTTAATGCATGCAGTGCGTGCGATGGTGACAGCATTTCATCATGAATCCACACCAGGCTGGCGACGCCTTTCGGTTCGGGTTCAGGCGGGTTCAGGTGGTGTGTGACCGGTTTATCAGCGGCCACGGCATCCGTAAACAGTTGTTGATGCAGTTGCTCATAACTGCCTTCAAACGGGCAGGCGACACGGCATTGCTTGCACCAGGGCTCCCCACCAAATTTGATCAGATTTTCTTTGTTAAACAGATAGGGCTTGTTGCTGAAGCTGGAGGCAATCCATTGCCAGGACAGGTGGTTGGACGCGGTATCGCCATCCAGTAATTGGCTTTCAAACCAGTCTGCGACTTGTCGCCAGTCTATTTTTAGCCAATGGACGACATAGGCTGCAAACCACATGCGTGTATGGTTGTGTACATAACCATGTTGCTGCAATTGACGCACAATTCCATCCATGCACACCAGCCCGGTAAAGCCCTGTGGAATAAAGTCTGGCATGGGTTTCTCACCTAAAGCCACTTTTGGTGACTCCATGGGGTGCATGATCGCTGCGCCAAACCGGTACCATACCTGGCGGAAATAATCGCGATAGCTGAGTTCGGCGGTGAGTTTGTGCGCACGTTTGCCAAAGCGTGTATGAATATCTGTCACCGTTTCCGGTAGCGACAGGCAGCCATGGCGCAAGTAGGGCGAGAGCCCTGTCACCGCGCCGGTGAGCTGGTTGCGGCTACGCGCATAGCCTTCCGCATCCACGGCAGATAATTTCTGCAATGCAGCCGCGCGACCGCCTTGCCAGGCCTGGGACAAATCTGGCCCGGTGGCTTGCGGAAAACATTCGCTGATTTGCTGTAGGCGCTCAGCACGGTCTGCAGCGAGAGTGAGGAGAACAGGCGGGTTCATAACGCACCATTCTGACACAACTAGTGATACCATGAGTTGCAATTTCGTTGGAAGGGTGTGCGAATGACGACATTATGGGGGTGGTGTGGGCTCGGGCTCGTGCTGCTGTGCATGGAAATGCTGCTTGGAACCTTGTACCTTTTGTGGCTGGGGATCGCCGCGTTGGTCATGGCTATGTTGTGTGCGTTTTTTAGCGAGATGCCACTCGCCTTGCAAGCATTGAACTATGCCGTGTTGTCGGCGCTGGCGCTGGCCGTCATGCGCAAGCTGGAAAAACGTAAACCCGTCTTGCGTGTCGGGCAGGCACAAGGCGAGGAGATTGGCCGCGAAGGCATTGTGATTGTGGCGATTTCACCGCGGCAACCAGGCAAGATACGTTTTAGCCAGGGGGTGCTGGGCAGTCGCGAGTGGGTGGCTTATGCCAATATAGACATTGCCGAGCAGCAAGCGGCAAAAGTGGTTGCCGTTGAAGGCAATAGTTTACGTGTGGCGCCTTTGTAGCGCATCAATGTTTGAATGAAGATTTGGTTTGAATTAAGGGAGTTGTCATGACCGAAGTCAGTGTCATTGTGATCGTATTAGTGGTAATCGCCATCGTTAAAGGCGTGCGTATTGTGCCGCAGGGCGAGGAGTGGGTAGTTGAGCGCCTGGGCAAGTTTGCTGGCATTTTAACGCCAGGGTTACATGTGATTAACCCGATTTTGAGCACAGTCAGTTACAAAGTCACCACCAAAGACATTATTCTGGATGTGCCTGAGCAAGAGGTGATTACGCGCGATAATGCGGTGATTCTGGCCAATGCCGTGGCGTTTATCAAAGTCACTAATATCGAACGCGCCGTCTATGGCATTGAAAACTTCCGCGAAGCCATGCGCAATATGGTGCAAACCAGTTTGCGCTCGATTATTGGCGGCATGGATTTAAACCACGCGTTGACTTCGCGTGACCGCATCAAGGCCGAACTCAAGGAAGCCATTGCCGATGAAGCGCTGGATTGGGGCCTGACTGTGAAAAGCGTCGAGATTCAGGACATCAAACCTTCTGCCAATATGCAGGACGCCATGGAAAGACAAGCCGCTGCCGAGCGTGAGCGTGTGGCGGTGGTGACCGAGGCGGAAGGTGCCAAACAGTCGTTGATTCTGAACGCGGAAGCGCGTCTGGAAGCGGCGCGTAAAGATGCCGAGGCGCAAATGGTGGGTGCTAATGCCTCCGCTGAGGCGATTAAGATGATTGCTGAGGCGGTGAAAGAAAATAATGCTTCAGCGACCTTTCTATTGGGGGATCGCTACATTCAGTCCTTGCAAAAAATGGCTGACTCCAATAACAGTAAAATTGTGGTCATGCCAGGCGATGTCGTCAGCGCCGTGAAAAGCCTGGTAGGCGGCGGTAAATAGCGCTGCAACTAGTGATTTAAAAAATCTCCTTCGGTTGCGCTAGCGCTTATGCTGGCGCAACTGGCATATTTCCTGCATCTCACTGCTCAGAACCATAATTCTAATAAGGAGTAGCAGTGGCTATCCGCGTTGCTTTGCATCACCGCACCAGTTACAAGTTCGACCGCCTGGTCAATCTGTCTCCTCACGAAGTCCGCCTGAAGCCTGCCGCGCATGCACGCACGCCTGTGTTGTCGTATTCACTGAGCGTGAAGCCTGAAAAACACTTTATCAATTGGCAGCAAGACCCTTACGGTAATTACATCGCCCGGTTTGTATTCCCCGAAATGGTGCGCGAGCTCGACTTTACGGTCGATTTAGTGGCGGACATGACGGTGATCAATCCGTTTGATTTCTTTGTAGAGAAATATGCTGAACACTTTCCGTTCAATTACACCGAGCAACAGGCGTTTGAGTTAACCGCTTATTTGCAGGCTGAGCCGATGACGCCTTTGTTGCAAGGCTGGATGGCGCACATTCGCCAGCAGGTGGTGCAACCCGGGATTGGCATCGTGGATTTTCTGGTCGCGGTGAATCGGCGGTTGCAAGGCGATATTGGCTATACCGTGCGCATGGAGCCAGGCATTCAAACGCCCGAAGAAACCTTGCAAAAGCGCACGGGTTCTTGCCGCGATTCGGCCTGGTTACTGGTGCAGATTATGCGCAACCTTGGCCTGGCTGCACGTTTTGTGTCCGGTTACCTGATACAACTTAAAGCCGATGTTGAGGCGCTGGACGGGCCAAGTGGTACGGCAGTGGATTTTACCGACTTGCATGCCTGGACCGAGGTGTTTATTCCTGGCGCCGGTTGGGTCGGCTTGGACCCAACCTCTGGCCTGATGGCCGGTGAAGGGCATATTCCGCTGGCCTGCACCGCATTGCCTTCTTCTGCGGCGCCGGTGGTCGGGTTTACCGATGTCGCTGAAGTCACTTTTCACCACGAGATGTCGGTGACCCGCATTCATGAAGATCCGCGTGTGACCAAGCCGTATAGTGAAGCGGACTGGCAGGCCATTGTGAAGCTCGGCGAGCAGGTCGACAAACAGCTGACCAAAATGGATGTACGCTTGACGCATGGGGGTGAGCCGACCTTTGTGTCGATTGATGATATGGATGGCGCGCAGTGGAATACGCTGGCATTGGGCGAACACAAGCGGCAGTTGGCGGGTGAGCTGGCATCCCGGCTCAAGGCACATTTTGCCCCCAATGGCTTTCTGCATTACGGTCAGGGTAAATGGTATCCCGGTGAGCCTTTGCCGCGCTGGGCGATTAATATCTACTGGCGGCCAGATGGCAAGCCGGTCTGGCGCGATGTCAGCCTGTTTTCTGTTGAGTCAGAGAGTGATGGTTACACCGCCAAGCAGGCGCAGGCCTTTGTCTCGCATTTGGCCGATATCTTGGGTTTCCCGCGCGCCTGTGTGGTGCCTGCTTATGAGGATGTCTGGTCGTTGGCGCAGCAGGAGCAGCAGTTATCGCACAATGTGGATCCGCTCAAAGCTGATTTGACCGATGGCGCCGAACGCAAGCGATTGGCCAATGTGCTGAATCAAGGGTTGGGCAAGGTGGTCGGCTATGTGATGCCGTTAAAGCCAGTAGAATCAAAGGCGGCTGGTGAGTGGCTCACCAGTAAGTGGCCGCTGCGGCGTGAACATCTTTATTTATTGGCTGGCGACTCGCCGATGGGCTTGCGGTTGCCATTGTCTTCATTGCCCTGGCAGTTGCCGGCTGATATTGAGCCAGCATTTGTCCTGGATTCGTTTGCCGAACAAGCTGTGCTGGGCGATACCAATACGCCCAAAGTCAGGCTTAAACACAAGACCATCCAGCCCAAGGCGCGCGAGGTGATTCACACTGCCTTGTGCGTGCAAGTGCGGCAAGGGCGCCTATATGTCTTTATGCCGCCTGTGACGCGCCTGGAAGACTACCTCGATTTACTCAGTGCAATCGAGCAGACAGCTGCCGACCTCAAGCTTAAATTGTGGCTGGAAGGGTATACACCCCCACGTGATAGCCGCTTGAAATTACTCAGCGTGACGCCGGATCCTGGCGTCATTGAAGTGAATATCCACCCGGCTAAAAGCTGGACAGAACTGGTGGCGAATACCAGTACACTGTATGAAGCGGCGCGCGTGTGCAGGTTGGGCACAGAGAAGTTTATGCTGGACGGGCGCCATACAGGCACGGGTGGAGGTAATCATGTCACCTTGGGTGGCGAGACGGCAGCAGACAGTCCCATGCTGCGCCGCCCGGATGTACTGCGCAGTTTGATTACTTACTGGCAGAATCACCCGGCCTTGTCTTACCTGTTTTCAGGTACGTTTATTGGCCCCACCAGCCAGGCCCCCCGTGTCGATGAGGCGCGCGACGATAATTTGTATGAATTGGGCATTGCTTTCCAGCAGATGGAGAAAATGCTGACACCGGGTGAGGAGAGTCAGCAGCCCTGGCTGGTTGACCGTTTGCTGCGGCACTTGCTGGTTGATTTAACCGGCAATACGCACCGGGCCGAATTTTCTATCGACAAACTGTATTCGCCAGATGGGCCGACCGGGCGTTTGGGTCTGGTCGAGTTCAGGGCATTTGAAATGCCGCCGCACGCGCGCATGAGTTTGCTGCAAAGCTTGTTGTTACGCGCGCTGGTCGCCCGTTTCTGGAAAACACCTTATACCGGTAAATTGGTGCATTGGGGGACTGAGTTGCATGACCGCTGGATGCTGCCCAGTTTTGTGGCACAGGACATTGCTGATGTGGTGGCTGATTTGCGCGCGGCAGGCTACGCCTTTGAGCAGCGCTGGTTTGAGCCATTTATTGAGTTTCGTTTTCCACGCTATGGTACGGTTGCCTATCACGGTATTGAGCTGGAGTTACGGCAGGCCATAGAGCCTTGGAATGTGCTGGGCGAAGAAGTATCTGGCGGCGGCACGGCACGCTATGTGGACTCATCTGTGGAGCGCATGCAGTTGCGGGTGCGCGGCTTGACGGATGGTCGCCATGTGGTGACCTGTAACGGCCGCCCGCTGCCACTGCAATCGACAGGCAATGCCGGGGAATATGTCGCCGGCATCCGCTTCCGTGCCTGGAATCCTTGGTCCGCCTTGCACCCGACCATTCCGGTGCAGGCGCCGCTGGTATTCGACCTGGTAGACACCTGGAGTCAAAAGTCGCTGGGGGGATGTACTTACCATGTCTCGCATCCGGGCGGGCGCAATTACAGCACTTTCCCGGTCAATGCCAATGAAGCAGAGGCACGCCGGTTTGCCCGTTTCTGGGCGCATGGACATACGCCAGGCAAGATGGATGTGGTAAAAGAGCCACCCAATCCGCGTTTTCCATTCACCCTGGACCTGCGCTGGCAGGCCAATGGTTGAACATCCTGTTACACTGAGTGTCATCTAAATGTATATATCTTGTTAACTAATGGCTTTTGATCGCCCCCTTACTCAGCATGCAATCAGTGCTTAATCAGCTTTATTTTTCTGACCGCTACAACGAACTGTTGGATAGCAACGGCCAGGCGCGCCCACACTGGCAAGCGCTGTTGGCACAGCTTGAGTCCGAAGAGCCAACAGCAATGCGCAAACGCATTGAGGCGGTGCAAAGGCAGGTGCGGGATAACGTCTACGCCGATACGCATGGCGTACAACGTCCGTGGGACCTGGATGTGTTGCCGCTGATTATTCCGCAGGACGAATGGCAACACATTGCTGCTTCGGTGGCGCAGCGGGCTACTTTGCTTAACCAGGTATTGCTTGATGTTTATGGCGAGCAGCGCTTATTGGCCAGCGGTCAATTGCCACCAGCCTTGATTTACGGCCATAACGGCTTTTTGCCGTCATGTGTCGGCATACCGCATTACGATAATGTCGCCTTGCATCACTATGCGGTCGATCTTGCACGTGCGCCCAGCGGCCAATGGTGGGTGGTGTCTGACCGTACGCAAGGACCGACGGGTGCGGGCTATGCATTGGAAAACCGCACCATTATTTCAAGTGCTTTTCCAGAGTTGTTCCGTGACTTGAATATTGAGCGGCTGAGCGGCTTTTTTGCCAGCATGCGCGACAGTCTGGCGCACTGGGGACACCGGGTGGCTGATAATCAGGCACAGACTGTCCCTGGCATCACCGCGCTGGGGCAAGGGGAGCCGCCGTTGGTGGTTATTTTGACTCCGGGACCTTATAACGAGACTTATCATGAGCAGTCCTTCCTGGCTGGGTATCTGGGCTACCCACTGGTACAAGGCAGCGACCTCACCGTGCGCAATGGCATTGTCTGGCTAAAAACCATTGCCGGGCTGCGGCCGGTGCATGCCATCTTGCGCCGTATTGATGATGATTATTGTGATCCGCTGGAGTTGAATGCCGACTCATTGCTGGGCGTGGCTGGCCTGACGCAGGCCGCCCGTCTGGGTAATGTGCTGATCGCCAATGCGCTGGGCGCCAATTTGCTGCAATCTGGCGCTTTACTCGGCTTTTTACCCAATTTATGCCAGTCATTGTTAGGCGAGGCGCTACGTATGCCATCGGTGGGCACCTGGTGGTGTGGTGAGCCCGCCGCGCTAGAATATGTGATCCAGCATCTGGATGACCTGGTGATCAAACCAGCTTACCCGCAGGTGCGGTCTTCGCCCATTTTTGGCGAGGACTTAAATCCCAGCCAAAAAGAGTCGTTGATTGAGCGGCTACGGGCGCAGCCTGATCATTATATTGCCCAAGAGCAAGTGGATATTTCGCATGCGCCGGTACTCACCAGCCACCAGCATCAGCCGCAAATCGGTTCGCTCGCCGTGAGTCTGCGTGTATATGCGTTTGCCACACCGAATGGTTATGCGATTTTACCCGGCGGCTTGTCCCGGGTTGCCAGTGGCAAGGATGCGCGCGTGGTGACCATGCAGCGTGGCGGCACCAGCAAAGATACCTGGGTGTTGTCACATGATAGCCAGCCGCCATTCAGCCTGTTGCGCAAAACCAATTCCAGCCAGGACCTGGTGCGCGAAAATGCCTATCTCTCCAGCCGTATGGCGGAAAACCTGTTCTGGTATGGTCGCTATTCAGTGCGCAACCTGCAAAAAGCCATGATGTTACGCGCCACGATCCGGGCTTTGCTTGAGTACACGCCAGAAATGCGCGATGGCGAGTGGGTCACCATGCAGGGTTTGTGTCAGTGGTTTGATTTGCTGCCTTGTGCCGAGGACGAAGAAGACTTGGCCAACTGGCAGCCATGGGCAGACGATGATATTGAACCGCTATTGATCCAGTCCGTGTTTTCACAACAATCCAATAGCTTGGCCACCAGTGTGCAGCAATTATTCCAGCAGGCATTTAACCTGCGTGAGCGTATTTCGAATGACCACTGGCGTACCGTCAATGTGTTGTCGCGTTTATTTATTACCCGTCATCAGCACGCCACCCTGCAAGATGCCCTGTCTTACATAGAGCAGGCCATTAATCATTTTGTGACGCTCACCGGTTTTGCCATGGACTGGATGACGCGTGACCTCGGTTGGCGCTTTATGTCACTCGGGCGGCGTATTGAGCGCTTGCAATTTATGTGCGTCTTGCTCAGCCGCGCACTGGGCATGCCGCAGCACAGTAACCTGGAATGGTTGCTGCAAGTGACCAATAATCTGGTGACTTATCGTGCCCGTTACGCGGCACAGCCGGAGTGGTTGCCTGTGCTGGACCTGCTGTTGATGGACGACAATAACCCTAATTCTGTGGTGTTTCAGATTAAAGGCCTGGTGAAATACCTGGAAGAAATGGATGCACAAGATAACGCTGGCGGCATTGCTACCGAGCTCAATGATTGCTGGCAAGCCTTGCTGCAACTGGATCCGGATCAATGCTTTACGGTTGGGAATGCCGCACTGGCCGAGTGGCTTAACCGCACTTATGCCGTGACACTCACTTTGTCAGACCGGCTGAGTCTGCGTTTTTTCAGTTATGCCAGTCCGCTGGTGATCCCGCGTTATTAAGGACTGGCGATGCGCTATCAGGTGGAGCACCAAACCCTATACAGCTACGATATTCCTGTGATCCAGTCACAGCAGTTATTGCATATGATGCCGCGCCAGACGGATTTTCAGCAGTGTGTGTCTTATACGCTGGTCTGTGAGCCGGTACCGGCTGAGCAATCACGGCGCCTGGATTTTTTTGGTAATCATAATGATTACGTCACCTTATTGGTGCCACATGAGTCACTGGAGGTGACATCGCGATTTCAGGTCGATGTGCAGCCGCGGCCTATCCTGGCTGAGCTATCACAAAGCCCGGCTTGGGAAAGCGTGCATGACGCCCTGCAATTGCAGGCCACGCAACATTTAAGCGCCACGCCTTTTGTCTATGCCACGGCCAAGGTGCAAGTCAGCGAGGCGCTGGCCAGCTTTGCTCGCCAGTGTTTTACCCCGCAACGATCGTTGCTGGACGCCGCCATGGCGCTCACTCAGCATATCTATTCCGAGTTTGAGTTTGACCCGCAAGCGACAGATATCTCCACGCCCCTGGATGAAGTGCTCAAAGGTCGCCGTGGTGTTTGCCAGGATTTTGCCCACCTGATGATTGGTGCCTTGCGTTCGCTGGGCTTGGCATGTCGCTATGTGAGTGGCTATATCCTCACGCATCCGCCCGCAGGCCAACCGCGCTTGGTCGGGGCGGATGCGTCACATGCCTGGGTGTCTGTGTATTGCCCGGTATATGGCTGGGTGGACTTTGACCCGACCAATAACTGCCTGGTGCAGCAAGAGCATATTACCGTGGCCTGGGGCCGCGATTTCAGCGATGTATCACCCATGCGTGGCGTCGTACTGGGCGGTGGTCAGCAACATCTGACCGTGAATGTCACGGTGACGCCGCTAGAATACGCTACGGTTTAGCTTTACCCTCAGCACGATTTGCAGCGTTTTCAGCAGGTGGTTTGATGTGAGTCAATTCTGGAGGCATGCGCATCGTTTAATCTACCCCCTGTGAGGACGTAGATTCAGTAGTAAAGTCTACGATTGGCCCCGACTTGTCGGGGCATTTTTTTGCCTGCACATCATTAACCATAGCGTTTTTTATACTCATCTTTAAGCAATTGCCTGAATTCAGTCATGGTCATTGACAGCGCACCGCCCGGGTCATTTTTGCGCCAGCGGCCTATGCCTTTGGGGCCAGCCACTTCGTCATGGCCGAGTACATAGTCAAAGTCAAACACGCTGGGGTTGTTTGCCTTGGCCCATAGCAGAAATTCAATCAGCGTGGTTTCCTGCGCTTTGCTATAAGGCAAGTAAGCACCGGCCAGCATGTTGTCGGTGTTTTTATCAATCACGCGTACTTTTTTGGCATCGATGGGCTGTTTGTGGCCGGTATCCCAATAGGTGTAATACTTGCCGTTATGTACTTCGAGCCGCCCGGGATTAGTGATTTCAATACCCACCAGAAAGTTGGAGACGCCACTGCGTTTTTCACCGGCGATGGTCCAGGCGCTTTCGCCAGCATGATAACCCCATTGGTTGAGCGGATTAGCTTGCACCAGTTTGCCGTCGGTGCTGATGCAGCAAAAGAAATACGGGCTGCCCGAAATGGCACTCACTGCATTTTCAAGGCCTTTGGTGTATTGTCCGGCGGTGAAATGCACGATGGCGCCATAAGGATAGGATTTGGGGTATTCACCCTGTGCCGCGCGTTTAATGTCCGTGCGTACGACGGCTTCTGGATACCACAGTTTTCTTTCGCCGAGCGGATAGCGCTTTTTTTCAGAGGCCACTGCTTCCGGATGCAAACTGGGGCGGGGTGGTTCCGGCGGCCTGAACTCTTCGGGGACCGGTTCTTCCAGCAATTGTGACAGGATTTCAATCTGGCTGAGTGCCAGTGCATCCACTTTCGGGTCGGCAGACAGTCTGGCGATTTGCATGGCTGACCAGCGCAAGGTATACAGTTTTGCTTTGTCCATCGTGGGGCTCCTTTACGATTTGATACTTTGTCGATTGAAGTGCCGCCACCTGTGTTCATCCACGCTACTGTGGCGATCTCTGTATGGCATGAGCCGCCGGTGTGCTGGTGTCATGTACTTTTATATTAGCCACCCTTTGTTAAGTTGTGTTGATTTGACGGAATGTTGGCGACAAATAAACGCATATATGCTGAAAAGTGTGTGTTTAGCCGCAACTCAGTCGCGGTAAAATAGGGTTTTATTTGCACATGAGCATTGTCAGTGATTAAAGCGGCTATTTTTGACATGGACGGTCTGCTGATCGATTCCGAGCGCATTATTATGCAAGGCTGCATCCAGGCAGCGGCCACCATCGGCATCACCTATACCCAGGCCGAATATGTCGAGCTGGTGGGGCGGGTATGGTCGGATTCCACGCGGCTGATGACGCAACAGTTGGGCAGCGAAGCTAACTTCCAGCACGTGATGCAGGGCTTGAATGCGTTTCTAGCACTGCGCGATCATGCATTTCCGCTCAAACATGGCGCGCAGGCCTTGTTGCAGTATTACCAGTCACAAGGCATTGTCTGCAGTGTGGCATCCTCTTCGCCGATTCCGCATATCACTCATCGCTTGACGCACACCGGTGTACTGGATTATTTCAGCCATGTCACCAGCGGGCAGGAAGTCAAACGAGGTAAACCTCACCCGGATATTTACTTATTGGCGCTGGAAAAACTGGGATTGTCCGCAGAGGAATGTATTGCGTTTGAAGACAGCGAACTGGGTGCACAGGCAGCGATTGCCGCAGGTTTGCGCGTGGTAGTGGTGCCAGATCTGCGGCAGCCAAGCGAACTGGTAAGAGCGCATGCACATCAAGTCGTAGAAAGCCTGCAACACTGGCTGGAGCAACATGACAGCCTGGCCGGTTGTGTCTTAGCGCGGGCTGAGTAGCCAGGCCGTTTCTTCAGCCGGATACTGTCCTTTCAAGCCTTTTTCCAGCGTGATGCTGGCTAACTCTTTCAGCACATAATGTGCCTGATAGTGGGTGGCTACTTCTTCTTTGTGGACGCTAAAGGGCGGGCCAGGCACTAAGGACTGGTCATACTGGAAACTGACCAGCAATTGCGGAGCCGTTTGCGTGATGGCCATGAGGTATTGGCAGTATTGCTTGCGCATCTCGTCTGGCAAGGCAATCAGGGCCGCGCGGTCATAGACGGCATACACGGTGCCTAGCTGGCCTTGAGTGAGTGCGAAAAAGTCACCCTGAAATATTTCTATTTGTTTGGCACGATAGTGTCTGAGACCACCTGCTTGTGTGACTTTTGGTGTGAGTTTAAGCTCAGCAAATAATGCATCCACCGCTAATGCACTGAGCTCAACCCCCACAACTTGCATGCCTTGCGCCAATAACCAGTGAATATCCAGCGTTTTGCCGCATAAGGGGACAAACACACGTTGGCCGGGTTGCAAGTTTAATGCGTGAAAGTGCGCCAATAAAAACGGATTCACTTCACTTAAGTGAAAACCGATGTGCTGGTTTTGCCAGCGCTGATGCCAGAAGTCGTGATGCATAGGGTGTTCAGGTGATGGAATAGCACCCAGTATAAGGCATGACGCTGGCCAGCTTATTTGCCAGCCAGCTGGCTCAGTTTGGCTTGCGCTTCCAGCACGCCTTCTTCCACGCCGGCCGCTTCCGTGAGTTTGGCTACGTTGTCGCGCGTAAAAAAGCCATCAAATCCATCGTAGCGTTGCACATATTCAATAATCAGTGAGGAATGCTCCGAGGCATTGGAGAATATCTGTTTCAGCCCTTCTTCTTTCGAGCCGATCACATCCAGCAAAAAGCCTTTGCCCTGGCTGGCAATGGCATTGACGACAAAGTCGATATTTTCTTTGCCATCACGCGTGCCATCTTTCACCGATAAAGCAATGTGGTGCAAGCGCGGGCCATAGTTGCGCACAAAGGTTTCGGTCGGCGAGGGCAGTTTCTCCAGGTGATTCACAAAGTAGGGCGTGTTGTTGGCGGTGAACACTTTGGCCGGGCTCTTGGTTTCGGCAAAACCATGTACACTCTTGGTGACATTGGTTGAGGAGTTCTGGTCCCAGATATTGTAGGCGCCCCAGAAAAAATAGCTGGACCAGGACAGGTATTCCAGAATCGCCACTTCACGGTTCTGGCTATAGACGCGCGTGGCCAGGTGATCGACCGGCAAAATCAGGTCGTCTATACGCAGCTTGGCTTGCTGGTCTTTGGCTTGCTCATACGCGGCCTGCACATCGGTGCGTATGGTGCTAATGCCCAGTGAATACACACGCAGTTCGCCAGGATCACGTTTCATATAGCCAACGATATTATGCGTATACGGCGATGGCTTGCTGATCGCCACATTGCCAGGCAGCTCCAGTTTGCGTACCTCGTCTTGCGTGAAAAAGCGGAATTCGCGCTCTTCCTGCAATTTGACCACCTCATGCATATTGCTGACGCGGATAATCTCGCCCATATAGCGGCTATTGGGTTTGCGCGCACCCACCGGGTATATCTCATTCAGTGAACGGAAAATACCACGCAGGTTGGGGTCTTTGACCTCGCGTACCAGCAAGTCTGGCGAGTTGAGGTCTATACGCAACACATGCGTCCAGTGCTTTTCACTCTCCAGCGTGACCAGGTAGTGGTAGGAGGTCATCAGCGACAATTCAGCGATATATTGAATTGAATGATCCGGGTCCACCGTGATCATCAGCGCATCAATTTCCTGAATCATCTCCGTCAGGCCCATCTGATCGCGTTCTTCAAGCAGCTTCTGTAAATACTCCTCAAAGAAGGCTGAGTTTTGTTTGTCGCCGTGGCGGGCAAAGTCGAGTGAGTTAATCATGGTGCTTCAACATTAAATGTAAAACCATGTTTAAGCAAGGCGCGTTCCACTTGGCTTTGCCGGAGAAAACCAATTGCTATCAGTGAGTTGGCATGAAAGTGATGGGTACTTCGCAGCACACAAAATGCAACAGGGCAGCCATGGCTGCCCTGTTTTAGTGCTTTCTTGCTGTCTGAATGGTCAACGGCTTTTACCACTTAATGAGCCGCGCTTGAGGATAGGGTCATCATATGAAATACAGCGACCCATGCCGAGAAAACTCGGACGCATACCAAGCGGACAGCCGTTGCTACGCTCAAATTCTTCCACTTTGACTTTGGCCACCGCGGCCTTTTTGGCGTCTTTAAACTCCCAATAGCCGTTGGAGTGTAGGACTACCTCGTCGCCTTCTGGCGTTTTGGCTTGAATATCGTCGTCGGCAGATTGGCTGGCAAAACTGTAAGAGGAAGCAAAGCATATGGCAATTAAAAGCCAGCGCGCAGTGTGTGACATAAAGGCGTCCTTGGATAAAGTAAATTAAAAAGCCAAGTCTGGCGAGACCTGGCTTGAGGTTGCGTTAGTGGCTCATGCCGTTATGTCTGAGCAAGGCATCCATGCTGGGTTCGCGGCCTCTAAAGGCAACAAACGATTCCATGGCCGGGCGGGCACCGCCTTGCGCTAGCACTTCATTCTTAAAGCGGCTACCCGCTGTTTCAGACAGCACGCCCAATTCTTCAAACAGGCTATAGGCATCGGCGGATAATACTTCTGCCCATTTGTAGCTGTAATAGCCCGCGGCATAACCACCGGCAAAAATATGGCTAAAGCTGTTCGGGAAACGGTTCCATGCTGGTGGGCGTAATACCGCCACTTCGGTACGTACCTGCTCGAGCACATCCAGAGCCGTCTGCTTGCCAGCGGGGTCAAACGTACTGTGCAGGCGCATATCAAATAATGAAAACTCAATTTGACGCACGGTTTGCATGCCGGCCTGGAAGTTTTTGGCTGCGACCATTTTGTCGAACAGGGCGCGTGGTAATTGCTCGCCAGTTTCCACGTGGGCGGTCATGTGGCGCAACACGTCCCATTCCCAGCAGAAGTTTTCCATAAACTGGCTCGGCAGTTCGACAGCATCCCATTCCACGCCCTTGATGCCAGACACGCTGTATTCATCGACTTGTGTCAGCATGTGGTGCAGGCCGTGACCAAACTCATGGAACAGCGTAATCACTTCGTCATGCGTAAACAGCGCCGGTTTGTCACCGACCGGGGCGGAGAAATTACAGGTCAGGTAAGCGACTGGCAGCTCAATGCCGTTGGCAGTTTTGCGGCGCGTGATGCATTCGTCCATCCAGGCACCTCCGCGCTTGCCCTGGCGCGCGTACAAGTCGATATAAAAGTAGGCAATCGGCTGGCGTTGCTGGTCGCTGATCTCGTAAAAGCCGGCATCTTTATGCCACAGCGGCGCATCGGTTTTACGCACTTGTACGCCAAAAATGGTTTCCACCACTTTAAACAGTCCCGCCAGCACTTTGTCTTCGGGGAAGTATTGTTTGACCTCCTGGTCGGAGAAGGCGTATTTCTCTTCGCGCAGTTTTTCGCTGATAAACGCCACATCCCAGGCTTGCATATCGCTAAAACCGAGTTTTTCTGCATAGGCTTTTAGTTCGGCCATGTCTTTCTCGGCATATGGTTTAGCGCGTTTGGCCAGCGTATCCAAAAAGTCGATCACTTGTGCTGGTGTATCCGCCATTTTGGTCGCCAGTGACAGCTCGGCATAATTATTAAAGCCCAGCAGTTGTGCTTCTTCCCGTTTGAGTTTGAGCAGATCGGCAATCAGGTGGGTGTTATCCCACTCGGGCTTGCTGAATTCTGAGGCACGGGTGGCATAGGCGCGATATAGTATTTCGCGCAGTGCGCGGTTTTCGCAATATTGCATCACCGGCATATAGGACGGGAAATGCAGGCTAAACAGATAGCCTGTTTTGCCTTCGGCCTTGGCGGCTTCAGCCGCCGCTTGCAGGGCATCTTCCGGCAAACCGCCGAGTTCGTCCGCAGTTGCGACTAGATGTTTGAAATCATTGGTGTTATCGAGAATGTTCTCTTCAAACTTGCTACCCAATTTAGACAATTGCTCGGCAATGGCTTTAAAGCGGACTTTTTCTGCCGCTGCCAATTCCGCGCCGCCCAGTTTGAAGCCGCGTACTTCATTGTCGATGATCTTTTGCTGCGCGCGGCTGAGTTTCGCATAGCCTGCACTGGCCTGAATGGCTTTATATTTGTTATACAGGCGCTCATCTTGTGACAGGTCGCTATAAAAATCAGTCAGTTTGGCCAGGTTGTCATTGTAAGCCTCACGCAGCTCTGGCGTATTGACCACGGCGTTCATATGGCCGACCGGTCCCCAGCTACGCGATAGTTTTTCCGAATAGTTTTCAATCGGTTGCACAAAGTTTTGCCAGTCAGGGGTGTCCGTTGCTGTGGCTAATTGCTCAACCAGGGTGCGGCCTTCAGCCAGCAGGCTGTCAATCGCCGGCGACACATGCTCGGGGCGGATGTCATCGAATTTTGGCAGGCCGTTAAAAACGAGTAATGGATTAGTGCTCACAACGTATCCTTTGAGGGTTGCAATATCTGATAGAGACCTATTATTGGCCAAATGTTCGCGTTTGGGTGATTGTATATATTGATGATGGTGATGAGTTTACTAAATGCAAGAGGCTGCGCGCCTCTTGCTAAAGCAACTCACCGTTATATTTTTTAATCAGCGGTACGATTTTTTCCAGGTCATTGAATGACAGGATTTTCTTGGCCTGCTTGGCCAGGATATTTTCTTCACTCTGCAGGATTTGCGATTTCACGCTCAGAATATGTGCCGGGTGCATGGAGAGCTGGCGCATGCCCATACCGACCAGTAAACGCGTCAGTTTGATATCGCCCGCCATCTCCCCGCAGACCGAGACCGATTTGCCATATTTTGCCGCGGCCTGAATCGTGATCTGCATCAGGCGCAGCACCGCCGGATGCAAGGGGTTGTACAAATGCGCCACGGCATCATCGGCGCGGTCAATCGCCAGCGTATATTGAATCAGGTCATTGGTGCCGATGGACAGAAAATCCAGTTCTTGCGCGAAGGCGTCAGCATTAATGGCGGCGGCAGGGATTTCTATCATGCCACCCAGCTGAATCTGTTCGTCAAAAGGAATTTTTTGCTGACGTAGTGACTCTTTGGCACGTTCCAGCAAGAGTTTGGTTTGCCGCAGTTCGGCCAGTGTCGACAGCATGGGAATCAGGATTTTGACCTGACCATAATGCGAGGCGCGTAGCAAGGCGCGGAACTGGCTGTGGAAAATATGCGGTTCTGCCAGGCAATAACGCACAGCGCGCAAACCCAGTGCCGGGTTGGTCGCAGTCACCACTTCATCCGGGTTCAGTTGCTTGTCTGCACCGATGTCCAGCGTGCGGATGGTCACCGGATGGCCTTTCATGGCCTCGGCTACATGTTTGTAGGCCTCAAACTGCTCCTGCTCGCCGGGCATTTCTGCACGGTTCATAAACAGAAACTCGGTCCGGTACAAGCCGACGCCCACGGCACCGGAGGCCTTGGCGCTAATCACGTCTTCCGGCACTTCAATATTGGCCAGCAAATCAATCGCGATACCATCCACCGTCACCGCTTTGGTGGTTTTGATCAGTTGCAGCTTTTGTTGCGCCAGTTGCCACTGGTTTTGTTTGAGTTGATACTCGGACAGGACTTCCGGATCCGGATTGACGATGACCACGCCTGCCGCGCCATCGACAATCATGAGCTCGCCGTCGTTGATTAAATCGCGGGCACGTTGCAGCGCCACAATGGACGGAATATTCAGGCTGCGTGCCAGAATGGCGGTATGTGAGGTGACGCCGCCGACATCGGTGATAAAGGCCGCAAACTGGTGATGTTTAAACTGGATCGCATCCGCTGGTGAAACATCATGCGCCACCAGGATCATGGCGCGCTCTTGCCTGGCTTGCAGTTTTTTTTCGCTGGCCGCCAGTTGGTCGCGGCCCAGCAATACCTTGATCACGCGCTCAACAACTTGCACCACATCCTGTTTGCGCTCACGCAGGTAGGCGTCTTCAATGGCATCAAACTGGGCAACAATATCGTCCATTTGCTGCTTGAGCGCCCACTCGGCATTGCATAATTCATTGCGGATAATTGTCTTTGGTGCCTCGGAGAGCGACTTGTCCGATAGCATGGCCAAATGGGTGTTGATAAATGCACTCAGTTCGGCAGGTGCACTTTTGGGAAGCTGGGATTTGAGTTGTTCAAGATCCTGCTTGACCAGGTCAATGGCGCGTTCAAAACGGGCGATTTCTTCGGCAACACCATCAGCCTCAATTTTAAAGTGCACCACTTCCAGCAGGGCATGGGAAATCAGGTGGGCATGGCCAATGGCAATGCCACTGGAAACACCCACGCCGTGCATGCTGAAACTGGTCAATTATTCGCCCTCACCAAAGTAGTCGTTCACCAGGGTCTGCAGGGCAGCAATCGCTTGCGCTTCATCTGCCCCCGTGGCTTCGATATCGATGATACTGCCTTTGGCGGCAGCCAGCATCATGACCCCCATAATGCTTTTGGCGTTGACGCGACGGCCATTTTTTTCTACCCAGACTTCGCTTTTGAACTGGCTGGCAGTTTGGGTGAATTTGGTAGAGGCGCGTGCGTGCAGGCCGAGTTTGTTAATGATTTCGAGAGAAAGTTTGACCATAGGGTGTGAAGGTTATTGTGCGTGGTGACAAGTGGTTTTGGTAAAGTGGACAACGCCATCGCGGCCGCCGCTCAGCGCTTTCTGGATACAGGAGTGCAGGCCTTCATGGCGGTAATTCAATACACGTACCAGCATGGGCAGGTTAACGCCGGCCACGCCTTCGATTTCATCAGGCGTCAGCAAGCGGGTGACGATATTGCATGGTGTCGCACCATAAATATCTGACAACACCAGCACGCCCTGGCCGCTATCAAGTTGCTTCACCAGCACCTGTGCTTTGGGCAGTACGCTGGCGGGGTCATCATGCTTGGAAATTTCCAGGAAATCCAGCTGTGCCGGGCGATTACCCATCACATGGGTTGCGCAGTCGATCAGGCTTGGGCCCAGGCTGCCATGCGCAATAATCAATACACCAATCATAATTTTGCTCTCAGACTCCGTAGTTTAAGGGGTAACCGTGGCATGGGCATCTTGTAATTCACGATGACGTATCATGACTTGATGCTGTTGCTTGAAATATGCCCCCAGTTGTTCCACCAGATAGACGGAACGGTGTTGCCCCCCTGTGCAGCCAATGCCGATGGTGACATAGCTGCGATGGTCGTGATAAAAGCTTGGTAGCCATTTTTCTATATAGTGCTGAATGTCACGCTGCATTTCAAGCACCATGGCTTCGTTTTGCAAAAATTGCTGAATTGGGGCCTGCTTGCCATTGTAAGGACGCAAAATCGGGTCGTAATGCGGGTTGGGCAGGCTGCGCACATCAAATACAAAGTCAGCATCCAGCGGGATGCCATGTTTAAAGCCGAATGAAATAAACGATAACACCAGTGAGTGCGGCCGCGCTTCCTGGTAACTTTGCTCAATTTGCAACATCCAGTCGCGCGTATGGTGGCGCAAGGCATTGGCCGACAAATTACTGGTGTCTACATGGTGGCCGAGGTTATTCAGGCCAGAGAGCAGGTCTCGTTCGTGGTTAATACTTTCAGACAGTGCCTGATCTGGGGTGCTCAGCGGGTGTTTGCGCCGGGTTTCGGAAAAGCGTTTAACCAGAGTTTCCAGGCTCGCATCCAGAAACAGCAGGTGCACGGCAATGCCCTGGGTTTTCAGGGTCTGCAAAATATCCGGCAACGACTCAATGGCAATGCTGCGACTATCAATACTGACAGCGACTTTTGCCGCATCGCGGTCAGCGACGTGGTTTTGAATATGAGGCAATAAGGTGGCAGGCAGGTTATCAATACAGTAATAACCGCTGTCTTCAAACACACGCAAAGCGATGGTTTTACCCGAGCCGGATAACCCTGTGACAATCACTAGTTGCATACGTGTGACCCACTTCTTATCATCGTAATTTGCTTTCTCTGAGCATGATTTGCTTTTGCCGCTGGGTCAGTTGTTTGGTGGCGTTAACGCCGCGCAACAATAGCATATGGTTGCGTACGGCCGCCTCGACCAGCACGGCGATGTTGCGGCCTGCCGCAATCGGAATAATCACCTTGCTGATTTCGACATCCAGCACTCGCTGGGTCTGCCGGTTGGCGCTCAGGCGATCCAGGTCTTGCGGCTTCATTTCATCGGCCAGTTCCAGCTGTATCATCATATCCAGTGGCTTGGTAGGTTTGACCGCATTATCGCCATAGAGTGCGCGAATGTTCAAAATGCCCAGGCCACGCACTTCTAAAAAGTCCTGTAGCAGTTCCGGGCAGCGGCCTTCGATGCGCTCGGGCGAGGTGCGGTAAAAGTCGACAATGTCATCGGCCACCAAGCGATGGCCGCGTGAAATCAGCTCCAGCGCTAGTTCGCTTTTACCAATCGCAGCACTGCCGGTAATCAGCACACCAAAGCCCTGTACCTCCATAAACACGCCGTGCATGCTGGTGGTTTCTGCCGTGGCCACGGCCAGATAATGGCTAAGCAGCTCCATGAGCTGCGGGCTGATCATGGGGGTGGTAAATAAAGGGGTTTGCGTTTGCTGGGCGGCCTCCAGCATGATGGGGGGCACTTTTTCACCATTGGCCACCACTACCATGGCCAGGTCGGTGGAGAACAGATTGCTCACCGCTTGTTGTAGCGCCAGTATGCTCAGGCTGGCCATGTAGTCCATCTCGGCACAACCCAGTACCTGCACGCGGTTCGGGTGCACAAAATTCAAATGCCCGACCAATGCCAATGAAGGTTTGGTCACGGTGCCGGAGTTGAGTATTTTTTGACTGCCAGACTCGCCTGCCACCCATTTCAATTTGAGTTTGCTGCGAATCTGCTTGTACAAATCAGCGACTGAGATTTGCGCCATACGTGTTGTCAACATGTAAACAGGGAATTGACAGCCATTCTACAACTGAATGCTGAGCGGTGGGGGTGAAACGACGTAAAAGTGATGTGTGTGGCGGGTTTGAGTTCTCTACCCGTGCGGGTAGAGAATGTGAGGCAAGACTTAGGAACTTAACTGGTGTTTTACTGCACCGCCGGATTTATGGTGGTCGCCGTGTTTTTCCTTGTGTTTCAATACCTGACGGTCAAGTTTGTCAGTAAGCATGTCGATGGCACTATACATATTTTCATCGCTGCAGGTCGCGTGCAAATCGTTGCCTGGCACATGTAATGTCGCTTCAACCTTTTGGGCAAGCTTTTCAACAGACATGGTGACTTTGACATCAATCACATGATCAAAGTGATTGCTGATGCGGGAGAACTTGGATAAGACGTACTCGCGCAATGCCGGTGTGATTTCTAAATGATGTCCTGTAAGTTGTAAATTCATGACAAACTCCTTTTTCTGAAATTGTCCTGTCGGAATTTTTCACCTATAAAAAAGAAGTGAAAGTGCGATAAGACAGTTTCAGTTTACTCTTTTGAAAAACGGATGCAACCCGGAAGTGAGGTGGATTGTTGATGCTAATCAGCATTTGTGCAGACTTCTTTGGGTGGGCATAAGCGCCTGCTTAGCATTTGTGGCTTATTTTGCTTTTCTCAGTGTGAGGTTAATTCGTTTGTTGCCAGTGAGTGGATGCTGATGAGCCCCGATGGCAGCAACACCGTGATAAAAGCGCCGACTTTCACCTCCCCATACCACGATGTCTCCATGTTGCAGCGGAATTTTGGCTGAGGCGTCATTGCGTTTGGCTCCGCCAAACAAAAATGTGGCCGGGATGCCGAGGGATACCGAAACAATCGGTTGTGAAAAATCCTGTTCATCTTTGTCCTGATGTAAGCCCATTTTGCTGCCTGCCTGGTAAATGTTGATCAGGCAGCTGTCGGGCACAAAGTCGCTGTAACCTGCCTGTGCGGCGGCGTTTGCCGCCAACTGCAAAATCACTGGTGGAATCGCTGGCCACGGTTGTCCGGTGACCGGGTCGTATGCAAGATAACCATAGCCTTGCGAACTGCCTACCCAGCCCCAATGGCCCATGCTGCTGGTGGCGACTGACATTAAGCCCATGGGTGTCATCATCTGTTGTGCGGGATGCGCGGCCAGATGCTGCTGTAACATCTGCCAAAGCGTTGGCATCACTGACAGGGCAAAGCCGGGTAGCCAGCAGGCGCCAGCGGCGATCGCGACAGGCTTGGTGCGGTGTTCAGGAAATAAATCCATAGGGCCTGGTCTCGTTTATGGCATCCATTCGATGGCCACATTCCTTTGTTTGGCCAGCTGCTCCATGCGTGGGATGGTACGCTCCAGGCGCAGCAGGTAGTCGGCGGCAGACTCCTGGTGAAAGCCCATCACCATTACCGGCCGGTGGGCATTAAGGAGCTGTTCGAACAGGGTCAGCAATTGTTTGGTACTGGTGTAATCGGCCATGGCCGCATTGTCGGGGTATTCCATCAGTTTGTAGCCCAGCGCATAGGGTTGGTCCATGGGTGTGCTTTGCGGGTGCAGTTGCTGTAGCAGTTTGACTAACGGGCTATCGGCATGCCAGCGCGTAGTGAGTAAATTGGCATCAATACGCGAACTGTCCCACAAAAACTGGTTGGCCTCCAGCGCCGCTTGTAAGTTGGGCCCAAACTGCCAGGCGCCTGCGCGAAAATGCCGCGGACGGTTGAAGCCGTTGCTGACCATCAACTCACTGGCGCAACTGACCAGCTGCGTGAGCTCGGTCTGGCTGTAGGCATATTCCAGGCTGACCGTGTGACCGCAACTGGCTTGAGTGCAGTGCTCATCCGTGCCAGAAATCGAAGGCTCCGCCTGGTAGCCGATCCCGCAATATTTCACCAGCGTGCGCATGGGGTGTATATGCAGGCCGATGGTGTCTTGTGGTAACAAGGTGCTGCGTATCTGGCTGCCGATTTGTGCGCGGTTAACGCCAGGCTGGATAAAGTAAGCTGGGTTGATCAGGTGCAGTAAAGGAATCTGCGGAAACTGTTGCCTGAATTTCTGCATGGCTTGCAGGTTGTCTTCTTGTAGTGACAAACCTTCCCAATCGACCGTCACCCATACTTGCATCGTCTCTTGCGCCTGCACTGGTATCGACCAGTTAAGAAATATTGGTGCCAAGAGTATGGTGGTGAGCAAACAGCGATAAAAGCGACGCATGGTGAGGGCGTTCCTTGTAAGCAGAGGTCAGGGCGGGTGCGCTCCATCTATATCGGCAGGGTCGCACGGAGTCAACGACGGCTCATCAGCGTGACCGCCTACTGCCTGATTCACTGCACCCGCCCGGCTATTTTAGGGGATTCTGCCGCAAGACGCCAATGCACAGGCGGCTGATGGGGATAGCGTATAATAGTGGCCATGTCTTTATCCGTTCGTCAGATTCTTGCCCATCAGGGCTATGCGTTCCCAAAGTTGCTGACCTATCGTATTTTTATGGTGCTGTCGTACCAAATGATGATGGTTGCCATCGGCTGGCATATTTATGAAATCACCCATGACCCCTGGTCGCTTGGCCTGATCGGTCTCGCTGAAGTCATCCCTTATATGGGTAGCGCCCTGTTTGCCGGGCATGCGGTGGATCATTATTTTTCGCGGCGTGGTTTTGCCGTGGTTTCGGCTTTATTCTTATCGGTGAACGCAGGTTTGCTGGTGTTGATTGCACAGCATCATCCACAGCATACCGAGTGGTGGATTTACGCGACGGTGGCCCTCACCGGTTTTGCCCGGGCCTTGATTTCACCCAGCTACAACACCTTATTCGCCCTGATTATTCCGCGTGCGTCCATTGCCAAAGCCTCCGGCATTGGCAGCTCCATGTTCCAGATTGGCTTGATTGTCGGGCCAGCCATCGGTGGTCTGCTCATTGGCTTTGCCGATAAATCGATTGCGTATGGCTTGTCAGCCATACTGGCGCTGGCGGCGGCTGTTGCGGCAACCACATTACGCGTGCAAGAGCATCACAATCATGAGCCCATGAACGTGTTTGCCAGCATAGGCGAAGGCTTGCGTTTTGTACGGCGCACACAGGTGGTATTAGGCGCGCAATTGCTGGATATGTTTGCGGTGTTGTTTGGTGGTACGGTCGCCATGTTGCCTGCATTTGTGCATGATGTTTACCAGATGGGCCCGGAAGGACTGGGCGTGTTGCGTGCGGCGCCTGCCCTCGGAGCGATTGTGACGGGCGTCTGGCTGGCAAAACATCCGATTCATGAGCATAGCGGCCGCTGGTTATTGCTGGCGGTGGCCGGGTTTGGTGTATGTATGATTGCCTTTGGGCTGTGCAATACCTACTGGCTGGCGATTGTAATTTTAGCGATTTCCGGCATGATGGATGCGGTGTCCGTGATCTTGCGGCAAACCATTCTGCAACTGGCCACGCCGGATAATATGCGTGGCCGTGTGTCAGCGATTAACGGTATTTTTATTGGCTCATCCAATGAGCTGGGGGCGTTTGAATCCGGCCTCACCGCCAGGTTAATGGGCTTGGTGCCGTCAGTGATATTCGGCGGCTGCATGACCATTGCCGTGGTTGGCGTGACCGCTATCAAGGCGCCTAAATTACGCGACCTGCATCTTTCTCATCTGCATTAAACCCCATGCGCGATCTGGAGTCGTTGTTTCAAGCCCTGCAACGCTCTACCTTTCGTACCGGTTTCCGCTTAAACGCAAAAGACCTGCACTATTTGCAGCAAAAGGGCCTGCCTGCGATACTGGATCATGCTGAAAGCTTTATCGCTGACAGGCTGGCGCCCGCAGTGGTGGCCAATGACGGCCAGCAAACGCCAATGCGTGGTCACCCGGTGTTTGTGGCGCAGCATGCCACGGCGACCTGTTGCCGTGGCTGTTTGAGTAAATGGCACCGTATTCCTGAGGGCCGGGCGCTGACGTTAGAAGAACAGGCGTATGTGGTTGTGGTGATTGAGCACTGGTTGATCAGCTTGGCTGAGGGCAAAAAATAAGGGAGAAGGCCGACGGCGCTTCTCCCTTTGGCAGCGTGAATAAAACTTATTGCTTGGTTGCCGTTGTTTCCGCAGTTTGCCAGCCACCGCCCAGCGAGCGGTACAAGTCGACTACGGCGGCTACTTGCTGCTGCTTGGTCTCAATCAGCTCCATTTTGGCATCCAGCGCATCCCGTTGCGTCAGCAACACTTCCATATAGTCAGCACGTGCGGCTTTAAACAGCTGGTTGGCCACGTCAATGGATTGCGTCAATGCTTCCACTTGCTTGTTTTTCAGCTGGTAGTTTTTATCCAGATTGTCGATATTGGCAATCTGGTTAGCCACTTCCATATAAGCATTGATAATCTTTTGCTCGTAGTCATAGGCCGCCTGGATCTGCACGGCATTGGCGCTCTTGTATTGCGCTTCAATGGCATTCCGGTTGATCAGCGGCGCGACCAGCTCGCCACCGAATGAGGCCATGACCGAGGCTGGAATATTGAGCAGGTATTTAGGATCAAACGCCTGGAAGCCCAAGCCTGCCCGGATCGAGAACGATGGGTAGAAATTGGCTTTGGCCACATCAATATTCAACTTGGCTGCTGACAGCTCCAGCTCGGCCTGGCGAATATCCGGGCGGTTGGCCAATAATTCTGAAGGCACACCGGTTTGCATCACCTTGTTCTGCATGGCCATAAAGTTTGCTGATGCACGTTTGATCGGTTGCGGTGTTCTCCCCAGCAGATAGTTGATGCGGTTTTCGGTTTCGACAATGCTCTGTTTCAGCACATACTGGCGGCTCTGGTTTTTTTCTACCTCGGCCTCAAACCGTTTCACTGCCAGTGAGTTGGCGCGCGCATATTGTTGCAACTGCTTCACCACTTCGAGCGCGTTTTGCTGAATTTTGATGTTTGTATCCAGCGTGTCCAGTTCATTATCCAGCGCGATCAGCTCATAGTAAGCATGGGCCACTTCGGCCACCAGGTTGGTGACCAGAAAGTTTTTGCCTTCAATGGTGGCCATATACTCCATGACCGCCACTTTGGTGGCATTGCGCAGTTTTTTCCACACGTCCAGCTCCCAGGAGGCGACCAGGCCGAACTGGTAGTTGCCGAGGAATCTGGGGTTGGAGCGGCCTTCCTTGATATCCAGGTTTTCTTCAACGGCGCCGTTACGGGTGTACTTGCCGACTTTCTCTTTATCGGCGCTGGCGCCGATGCCGACAAATGGCAAATATTCACCCTTACGGGCCTGAATTTCATTCTGCGCCACGGTGATCCGTTGCGCCATGATATGAATTTCCTTGTTGTTGTTTACGGCCGTATCAATCAACGCCACCAGGTTCTGGTCATCAAAAAAGTCCTGCCATTTGACGCTGGCACTATTGCCAGCTGGGGCAGCCGTCTCCTGGTATTGCGTTGGCAGATTGGTATCAGCCTGCTTGCTGGTGATAAATGGGATGGCGCAAGATTGCAGCATCAACGACACTGCACCAGCGACCATCCAGGTTAAATGCTTATTCTTCATCGTCATCATCATCCTGATGGGAGTTGTATTTGTAGGTCTCGGTCAGAGGCTCGGTCTCTTCTTTGCGGATCAGTGATTTACGATCAGCCAGGGTACCAAAAATATAGTACAAGCCTGGAATCACAATCACACCGAAGATGGTGCCGAACAGCATGCCGCCCATGGCTGAGGTACCAATGGTACGGTTGCCCACTGCGCCTGCACCCGTGGCGATCACCAGCGGAATCAGACCTGCAATAAAGGCAAAGGAGGTCATCAGGATAGGACGGAAACGGGTTTTGGCGCCTTCAATTGCTGCATCGCGGATAGACATGCCCTGGCCATGTTTCTGCACGGCAAATTCCACAATCAACACGGCGTTTTTACCTAGCAGACCAATCAGCATAATCAGGCCAACTTGCGCGTAAATGTCGTTGGCTAGCCCCAGTATCTTGAGCAGGAACAGCGAGCCAAAAATACCTGCAGGCAAGGACAGAATGACCGCAAATGGCAAAATAAAGCTTTCGTACTGCGCGGCCAAGACCATGTAGACAAACACCAGCACCACGATAAAGATCATCAGCGCTTCATTGCCACGTTTCTCTTCGTCGTAAGACAGGCCTTCCCAGGCAATGTCGTAGCCTTTCGGCAGCGTAGTACGTGCGACTTCTTTCACTGCATTGATGGCCGATTCTGTGGTGTAACCCGGTGCCGGTTCAGCGCGGATCGCCGCTGAGTTGTACAGGTTGTAACGGGTGATCTCGTTAGGGCCCTGGCGTTTCTTCATGGTCATGAAGGCGGAGTAGGGCACCATTTCACCCTCTTCGTTTTTCACAAAGTAGTTCAGCACGTCACTGGGGTAACGGCGGAACTCAGGCCCGGCCTGGGTATACACCTTGAAGAAGTTATTAAAGCGGATAAAGCCTTGCTCGTAAGTACTACCGATCAGGATGTCCAGGTTGTTCATGGCATCTTCGATCGATACTTTCTTCTGCATCGCCAACTGGTTGTCGATAATCAACTCATATTGCGGATAGTTGGCCGCATAGAACGTGAACAAGCCAGTCAACTCTTTGCGCTTGCCCAGGTTCTGCATGAACTCCTTGTTGATCTTGTCAAATACGTAGTAGTCCGCGCTGGTGGTTTTATCCAGCAAGCGCAGTGACAGACCAGAAGCCGCACCATAACCAGGCACTGCAGGCGGTTGGAAGTATTCCACCACCGCACCGAAGTTTTTGGTTTTTTCTTCCAGCTCTTCGATGATCTGTTTTACTGACTGTTTACGCTCAGACCAGTCCTTGAGGTTGATAATACACGTACCCGCGTTGGAGCCACGCCCCTCAGTCAACACTTCATAACCCGCCAGTGAGGAGACGGATTCCACGCCTTCCACTTGCTTGGCCAGCATTTGCAAATGACGCGCGACCTTGTTGGTGGTTTCCAGTGTTGAGCCCGGAGGTGTCTGGATAATGGCGTAAATCATGCCCTGGTCTTCACCTGGGATAAACCCGGCAGGCAGGATTTTGTCGACATAGAAAATACCGGCCGAGAACAGCGCCAGCACGACAAAGGTCACGGTACGCAGGGTGACGACTTTTTCCAGGAAGTTGGTATACCGGCCGGTGACCTTTTCAAACACCCAGTTAAAGCCATCCAAAAACACCGAGATGGGTGTTTTGCGTTTAGGCTGGCCGTGCGTGTCTTTGAGGATCATGGCGCACAGTACTGGCGTTAATGTCAGCGCCACGATACCGGACAACACGATTGAAGAGGCCATGGTAATGGCGAACTGGCGGTAAAACACGCCGACCGGGCCTGGCATAAAGGTGATCGGGATAAATACCGAGGTCATCAATAATGTAATGGCCACAATGGCGCCGCCGATTTCACCCAGCACGCGTTGCACTGCTTTGTAGGGGCCGACATGGTCAGAGGCCATTTTGGCATGCACGGCTTCCACCACCACGATGGCGTCATCCACCACCACACCAATGGCGAGTACCAGGGCGAACAGCGTGACCAGGTTAATACTGAGCCCAAATGCCTTCATGACAAAGAAGGCACCAATCAGCGAAATAGGTACCGCCAGTGTCGGGATCAGCGTCGAGCGCCAGTCGCCAAGGAAAATAAACACCACCAGCGCTACCAGTACAAAGGCCTCTGCCAACGTGTGAATCACTTTCTCAATCGAGGCGTCAAGGAACTTGGAAACGTCGTAATTGATTTCATAATCCATGCCAGCCGGGAAGCTTTGTTTCAGCTCTTCCATTTTGGTTTTCACGTCAGCAATCACTTCGCTGGCGTTGGTGCCATAGTTTTGCTTGAGCACAATCGCGGCAGAAGGGTAGCCGTCTTTGTTGGAGTAAATATCAAAAAACTCACTGCCTAACTCAATCTTGGCAATGTCTCTGAGGTGCAGGATTTCGCCGTTGGAATCGGCGCGAATAATAATGTTGCCGTACTCTTCAGGCTTGTTGTAGCGGCCTTTGTAAACCAGTACATACTCTTTGGATTGCGCGTAAATGCCCGAGCTCTGGCCCAAACGACCTGGGCGGCCAATCACGCTCTGGCTGCTAATCGCATCCATCACGTCTTTGGATGAGATCTTGTAAGCCCGCATGCGCTCAGGGTTGAGCCAGATACGCATCGCAAACTGGCGGCTACCCAAGTTCTGGGCCTGGGCGATACCGTGGACACGCTGAATTTCAGGAATCACGCTGACGTTGACGTAGTTAAACAGGAATTTCTCGTCGGCATTTTTATCTTTACTGTACAAGTTCACATACATCAGCATGCTCGGCTGTACGGTATTGACGATCACCCCCTCTAACTGCACCAGGGGCGGTAGCTTGCTCATGACCTGGTCCAGCCTGGTTTTTACCAGCACCATGGCCGCGTTCGGGTCTACGCCGAGGTCAAAAATCACCTGTATCGTCGCTTCACCGGCACTGGTGGCGTCAGACACAATGTATTTCATGCCCGGCACCCCGTTGATGGCGCGCTCGATAGAAATCAGGGAAGACTGCACCAGCACGTCCGCGCTGGAGCCTGGGAATGCCAGCGTCACAATCACGCGTGGCGGGGCAATTTCCGGAAACTGCGAAATTGGCAGGGTTTTAATCGACAGAAAGCCGAGGAAAACCATCACCAGCGATAGCACAATCGCCATCACCGGTCGTCTGAGGAAGATGTTTAACATGTTTTTTTCACCTTAAGGTTATTCTGCGTACAGTTCCAGCTCAGGAACGACTTTTTCAGGTGCTTTGTAATCGGTGTCGATTTTTTGTCCGTTTCTGACGCGGCGTAAACCTTCCAGCAACACAGTGTCTGTGTCCTTGAGGCCGGATTTCACGATAAACAAATGGGGTAGTTCGGCGGCGATTTGAATCATGCGCTGTTCGATCTTATGGTCTTTGTTGACCACATACACAAAGGTCTTATCCAGCACTTCAAAGGTCGCTTTTTGCGGGATCAGCATCGCATTCGGGTAAGGCACTTCCAGCAAAATGGTGCCGGTCTCGCCGTGGCGCAACAAACTATGCGGGTTAGGAAAATCTGCCCTGAACTCGATGTTGCCGGTTTTGTTATCAAAGTCGGCTTCCACGGTTTCAATCGCACCGGCCTGGTCAAACAAGGCGCCATTGGCCATGCGCAATTTCACCGGCACACCTTTTTCATTTTTCTGGTGAATCTTGAAGTCCAGGTATTCTGCTTCTGGCACGTTGAAATAAACCCACATGCGGCTGTTGTCAGACAGCGTGGTCAGCAAGTCACCTTCATCCAGCAAGCTGCCTTTTCGCACCAGCAAATGGTCCATGATGCCGGTAAACGGTGCATTGATATTGGTAAAATTCAGGTGGGTTTGTGCCAGCTGCACTTCGGCATTGGCTTTGTCCAATTTAGCTTTACCCAGTGCCAGCTCATTTTGCGAGACAATGTTTTTCTCGGCCAGCGCCTTGGTGTTTTCATATTCGATTTGCACAGTTTTGGCCTCAGCCTGTGCTTTCAGCAAATCGACCTGGTAGACGTTAGGCATGATTTTGAACATGGGCTGGCCCTGTTTGATGACCTGGCCTTCACCGGCATAGACGTCCTGCAAATAGCCGCGCTCCAGTGCCCGCAATTCAATATGCTGAATCGCATGAATCTGGCAGACATATTCCTTGGTGATCATGGTGTCTTTGTGCCATGGGGTAGTGACTTCGAGTTTCGGTGGCGCTTCTTCGTGCGCCTCTTCCTGATGACAAGCGCTGAGCAGGGAGCCAAGCAAGCCTAAAACGATTAAGTTCTGTTTAATCATAGTGTGTTCTTATCTTAAAAAATGAAGAGAAATACTTGCAAAAACAGGTGGTTGGCGGATGCCTGGCTGCAGGGGGCCTGTCTTGATCGTCAGACTATCCTTTCTTGCTGCAAACCACAACCGCTAGCCTAGGCTCCGTCCTGGGTGGACGCTTAAGGGAGTGCTGGTAACAACGAGGGGAAGGGGGCGATCAGCGGCGTTGAGCAGGGGCGCAAACGCGGATTACACCTGGGGATGGCTGGGTGGTGCGCGCGAGTGCAGGTGACGAACAAACACCGGGCGTGGGGTCACGCGGCGGCGAGGCAGAGCCAGCAACGCAAACAGAATCACGCAAGCAATCGTCATGCTTGTGGGAGGTGAAATTAAAGGAATGAGGGAAGAGAACGGCGTTTCACCATCACCAGAATATTCAACGACTTCGGCCACACGCACACGCACGGTGTCGTCGCTGTAGCTGGAGTGGTCAGAGAACTCCGCAACCAATGCAAAGCCGAGCACAGCCAACAGCACTGTGACGACCCACAGTCTGAGCTGCAACGCGGCGGTATTCAGATGTTTATGCATAAGTCAGTTAACGGAAATAAAATGTCAATTCTGTAGTGGTATGTGCGTTATATCGCCTTAGGCGCGGTATTTATTCAAATTAGATAGCTGATCGGTCAACATCGATAAAGTCTAAAATGTATTATCGTAAATGCTCTTTACATTGCTTACATTAAACGCTTTTACATAGCGAATGACAAGACGCAATCAAGCGTAGTTCGAAGAAAAGCGGTGTTTGTAAGCTGGTTGTCAGTTTTGAGTGCACCAAGTTAGTGCGTACGTTTGCGCTGTTTTGGAGATGATCACTTACTTTTTCGCCTTTTCGGCGAGTTACTTTTCTTTGCTTGCCTATTCTATGATCGATCTATTTCGCCTTTCCGGCGACCGTTCTTTCTTATGCTTGTCCATAAGAAAGAAGGCAAAGAACAAGACACCCCAACTTCCGCTTAATTCCTGTGCTACTCGGTTTGTCGGGCGTCCATCGAAACTCGCCCTGACAAGCCACATAAGACGTGGCTTGTTGCGGAACTCGAACAGCCGATGGCCGAGAACTCCCGCCAACCCTGCGTTGCTCGGCGCGGCAGATGGGGACCCCGAACACCTAATGAGCGCCACCATTATTGCCCTTAACAAACCAATCTGTTTTTTGAATCGTTCAAATTGTTACGCTGTGAGTTTGGCGAGATAAATCCCATTCCATCACGCTGAGTAGCGGAGACAAAATAAGAGTAGAGGGAGCGACTGTCCGAATCCCGCAGCAGCTCACGTTTTGTGTGAGCTGCCAGGTTGAGTTTCGTGACCGCTTATTTTGTTGAGCAACGCAAGGGAGCCGAAGGCCGTGATGGCTGGGTGCCCTCTTCTTTGGTTACTTTCTGAGGGGCAAGCATCAGAAAGTGACTCGCCTAAAGGCGAAAAGAATGTTTTATTAGCAGCTAAAAGCTATTTAATACAGATTGAGTTCCAGCATGGCTAAAACCCCAGATGCGGTCGCAGATAAGTTAACACGATGGGCAAACCTATCGCGCTAATCACACCATTGAGCCCCATGGCCATGCTGGCAAATACCCCGGCTTCTTCATTGACGCTAAATGCGCGTGTAATGCCTAGGCCATGCGCGCCGACGCCAATGGCCGTGCCGCGTATCCACCATTGATGCACTTTGACTGCGTTGAGGATGTAGGGCGCCAGAATCGCGCCTAGCATGCCGGTAATGACGGTAAACACGGCGGTCAGTGTCGGTGACACACTCAGCCGTTCGGCAATGCCCATGGCAATCGGTGCCGTGACGGATTTGGCATACATGCTGCCGACAATGTTATCTGATGCCCCCATCCATTTGGCGATAGCCACAGCACTGGCGATCGAGACGGTGCTGCCGACGGTCAGGGCCACCCAAATATGAAAAATCTTGCCCTGCATGCGCTTGAAGCCGTTGTAAATCGGCACTGCCAGCGCGACTGTCGCCGTGCCCAGTAAGAAATGTACAAACTGGGCGCCTTCAAAATACTTTTCATACGGCATGTCCATTAACGCGATGGCCAGGCAGGTCAGAATGACCGAAATCGCCACCGGGTTGACCAGTGGATGCCGCTTGGCGCGCACATACAGCAGGTAACCTAACTGGTAAGTAGCCAATGTAATAATCAACGCAAACAGCGGGTCACCAGAAAGATAGACCCATATTTCGGAAATCGGGATGCGCTTATTCATGGCGATGTCCCTTATTCATCGTGATGTGTTTATTGCGCCTGAGCGAAAAGTACCAGAACACTTTAAGCACCAGGGCGGTGACGGCAATGGTGAGAATGACGCTGACCAATAATGCAGTGCTCACCGCCAGCGCATGCGTTTGCAACTCTGGTAAAAACAGCAATACGCCGACCGATGCCGGCACAAACAGCAAGCCCAGATGCTGGCGAAAGCTGTCAGCGACCAGCGCCAGGTCGCTATCGACTTGTTTTCTTAAGCATAAGAATGTCAATAGCAACAACAAGCCAAGCACAGGGCCTGGAATGCCGGGTAAAAAGAATTTACTCAGCAGCTCACCCAGGCCTTGCCACAAAAAGAGTTGAACCAAACCTGATATCATGCAGTCCCCTCAGATGCCCAGGCAAGCGGACTACCGCTCATGTTGATGCCTGGAATTATTGATACATAGAATGCCGCGATGTTAATGTCATTTTTCCGATTCGACTATATTTTTTTGCACCGTGTTTTTTTCATACTCGCGGTATGTGGGCTGCCACAAGCCATGGCCGACACCGAAGAAGATGGCCGTTACTGGTTGAGTATTTATACCCAGGGCAAATTACCGGCAGAAAACTTTTACTGGAGCATGGATACGCATCCGCGCTGGCGCAACGAAGGCCAACATTTTGACCAATTGATCCTGCGGCCATCGGTGTTTTACAAGTTCAATCCCAAGGCCAGTGTCTGGTTAGGCTACGACACCATTATCAGCCATCCGCCCAGCCAGTCGTCGCAGCGCGAAAACCGGCTATGGGAGCAGTTTCAGTATCAGTTTGATGCTGTCGCCAATGTGACTTTCACCAGCCGCACGCGCTTTGAGCAGCGGCGGCGTGAAGACTTCCAGGATGTTGGTCATCGCTTGCGGCAGATGGTGCGCGCAAGCACGCCCTTGCCAGTGCATCCCAAATTATCGCTGGTGATGTTTGACGAATTGTTTATTAACCTGAACCAGACTGAGTGGGGTGCGTACCGTGGCATCGATCAAAACCGCTTGTTTATCGGTGCCAACTGGAAGTTCAGTGATTTCTCCAATCTCGAAACGGGCTACCTGCATCAGTACATCAACACGCGCAGCGTTGATCGCGAAAATCATGTGCTGATGACTACGGTACGTTTTAACTTCTAGTACCTGCGTTGCCCCGGCATCGTTTGCCGGGCTGCGTGGCGCCTTGTGATAAAATATCGCTTTTGTTTTCAAGTTGATACGCATGCCGCAACTGCCCATCTCCGCCACTGAACAATGGTTACGTGACGCGCTTTCCAAGCGCATCCTGATTCTGGATGGCGCAATGGGCACCATGATTCAGCAATACAAGCTGACCGAGGCTGATTATCGCGGGGCGCGCTTCAAAGACTTTCAAGGCCCGCCGGGCGAGCGCGAGTTGTTCGTTAAAGGCAACAACGAGCTGCTGACGCTGACACAGCCACAGGTCATCCAGGAAATCCACGAAAAATACCTGGCTGCCGGGGCCGACATCATCGAAACCAACACCTTTGGTGCCACCAGCGTCGCGCAAGACGATTACCATATGGCGCATCTGGTGTACGAGATGAACGTCGAATCCGCCAAGTTAGCCAAGGCTGCCTGCGTCAAATACAGCACACCGGACAAACCGCGTTTCGTCGCGGGCGCATTAGGCCCCACGCCGAAAACGGCGTCTATTTCACCGGATGTGAATGACCCTGCCGCACGTAATGTCAGTTTTGACCAGCTGGTGACTTCTTATCTGGAGCAAATCCGCGGCCTGGTCGACGGTGGCGCCGATATCCTGATGGTGGAAACCATTTTCGATACGCTCAACTGTAAAGCGGCGTTGTTTGCGATTGAGACCTTTTTCGATGAGCAGGGCAAGACCTGGCCGATCATGATTTCCGGCACAGTGACCGATGCTTCTGGCCGTATCTTGTCAGGCCAAACCGTGACCGCCTTCTGGCACTCGGTACGTCATGTGAAACCGCTGACCGTAGGCCTGAACTGTGCGCTGGGCGCGACACTGATGCGCCCTTACGCTGAAGAGCTGAGCAAAGTCGCCGATACCTTTGTTTGCATCTACCCCAATGCCGGTTTGCCTAACCCGATGTCTGATACCGGCTTTGATGAAACGCCTGATGTGACTTCCAGCCTGGTCAAAGAGTTTGCTGACAGCGGCTTTATCAATATTGCTGGTGGTTGCTGCGGCACGACGCCAGACCATATCAACGCGATTTACAACGCGATTAAAGCTTTGCCGCCGCGTCAGGTGCCTAGCCTGCCGATCACGACCAAACTGTCTGGCTTAGAGCCATTTATCATTGATGAAAGCTCGCTATACGTCAACGTCGGCGAGCGGACCAACGTCACCGGCTCCAAAGCGTTTGCGCGCATGATCATCAACGAGCAATACGAAGAAGCGCTCAGTGTGGCACGCCAGCAGGTGGAAAACGGCGCGCAAGTGATCGATATCAACATGGACGAAGGCATGCTGGATGCGGTCAAGGCCATGACGCACTTCCTCAACCTGGTCGCTTCAGAGCCTGATATTGCGCGCGTGCCTATCATGATCGACTCCTCCAAGTGGGCGGTGATTGAGGCAGGCCTCAAATGTGTGCAGGGCAAAGCCATCGTCAACTCGATTTCGATGAAAGAAGGCGAAACTGAATTTTTGCGCCAGGCAAAATTGTGCCAGCGCTATGGCGCCGCGGTAGTGGTGATGGCGTTTGATGAAACCGGTCAGGCCGATACTTATGCGCGCAAAACTGAGATTTGCAAACGTGCTTACGATTTGTTGGTCAGCACGGGTTTCCCGCCAGAAGACATTATCTTCGACCCGAATATCTTTGCTGTGGCGACGGGCATTGAAGAGCATAACAACTATGCGGTGGACTTTATCGAAGCCACGCGCTGGATCAAGCAGAATTTACCTTACGCCCGCATTTCCGGCGGTGTGTCCAACGTCAGTTTCAGCTTCCGTGGTAACGAACCCGCGCGTGAAGCCATCCATACCGTGTTCCTTTACCACGCTATCCAGGCGGGCATGACCATGGGTATTGTCAATGCCGGCATGGTCGGCGTCTATGACGATATTCCGGCCGAGTTGCGTGAGCGCGTCGAAGATGTTGTACTGAACCGGGTGGTTGACCCGGATAATCCGCTGGCCGCGACCGAACGCATGATCGAGATCGCCGGTACGCTGGTAGCTGGCGGCAAAAAGCAGGAAGCCACACTGGCCTGGCGTGGCACGCCAGAGCAACCTGTGCCTGCGAGCAAGCGCCTGGAATATGCGCTGGTGCATGGCATTACCGACTTTATCGTTGCCGACACTGAAGAAGTGCGCCAGGACATTATGAATAAGGGTGGTCGCCCCATTCACGTCATTGAAGGTCCGCTGATGGATGGCATGAATGTGGTCGGTGACCTGTTCGGCCAGGGCAAGATGTTCCTGCCACAAGTGGTGAAGTCTGCACGTGTGATGAAGTCTGCCGTGGCGCATTTGATTCCGTTTATCGAGGAAGAAAAAGCCGCTGAAGAGCGCCGTACTGGGTTGGTTGCCAAACCTAAAGGCAAGGTGGTGATTGCTACCGTCAAAGGCGATGTGCACGATATCGGCAAAAACATCGTCTCCGTCGTGTTGCAGTGCAACAACTTCGAAGTGGTGAATATGGGCGTGATGGTGCCCGCCGCTGAAATCCTGGCCATGGCTAAAGCCGAAAATGCCGATATCATTGGCTTGAGCGGCCTGATTACACCGTCACTGGAAGAAATGGCCTATATCGCCAAAGAAATGCAGCGCGACCCGCATTTTGTCGAAAACCAGACGCCGTTACTGATTGGCGGCGCAACGACTTCACGCGCGCATACCGCAGTGAAGATTGCGCCTAATTATGAAGGCCCGGTCATTTATGTGCCGGATGCGTCGCGCTCAGTCAGTGTCATGCAAAACCTGCTGACGCCGGAAACGCGTGGTGCCTATTTAGCCGAGATCCAGGCTGATTACGAAAAAGCGCGCCACCAGCATGCCAATAAAAAAGGCGTGCCGATGTTAAGCCTGGCCGATGCACGCGCCAATGCGGCCAAAGTCGAATTTACAGGCGCCAAGGCGCCGGTGAAGCCCAAATTTATTGGCCGCCGCGTCTTCAAAAATATCGACCTGGCATTGATCGCACAATATATCGACTGGGGCCCGTTCTTCCAGACCTGGGATCTGGCCGGTTTTTACCCTGCCATTTTGAAAGACGAGATTGTCGGAGAAGCGGCGACCAAGGTGTTTGCTGAGGCGCAGGTTATGCTTAAGCGCATCATCGATGGCCGCTGGTTAAGTGCTAATGGTGTAATCGCTTTGTACCCTGCTAATCAGGTCAACAGTGATGATATTGAAATTTATACCGACGAATCCCGCAGCCAGGTTGCGCTGACCTGGTACGGTATGCGCCAGCAAACACAAAAACCAGTCATCGACGGCGTAGCTCGTCCCAACCAGTGCCTGGCGGATTTTATCGCGCCTAAAGGGCCATCAAGAAATGAAACTATAGACGATTACATCGGCCTGTTCGCTGTGACGGCGGGTTTGGGCATGGAAAAACGCCTGGCGGACTTCGAAAAGAATCATGATGACTACAACGCCATCATGTTCAAATCGCTGGCCGATCGCCTGGCCGAAGCCTTTGCCGAATACATGCATGAACGCGTGCGGCAAGACCTATGGGGATATGCCGCAAGTGAAGCCTTAGACAAAGAAGCGTTGATTAAAGAACAATATCAAGGCATCCGCCCGGCACCTGGCTACCCGGCCTGCCCGGATCACACGGTCAAGGAGGATATGTTCAAGGTGCTACAAGCCACCGAAATCGACATGCTGCTGACCGACAGTTACGCCATGCTACCGGCCGCCGCGGTGAGTGGGTTCTATTTTGCGCATCCTGAATCCAGGTATTTCAGTGTGGATAAAATAGGCAATGACCAGCTGGAGGATATGGCGAAACGGCGCAATGTGGATAAGGATTGGCTGGAGCGGTGGTTAGCGCCTAACCTTGGGTAATGGGTTTGTGGTTGAGCGAGAAGGGCGTGCTGAGAGGTGCGCCTTTTTTGTTTTTTTGGATAGTTGGGGAAGGTTATTCTTTAGATGTAGGGTTGGCGGGTTGATTGGGAGTTAGCTTTTCGCCTTTTCGGCGAGTTACTTTTCTTTGCTTGCACAAAGAACAAGTAACCAAAAGAAAGTGCACCCCAACTTCCGCTTGTTTCCTGTGCTACTCGGTTTGCCGGGCGTCCATCGAAACTCGCCCTGACAAGCCACACAGAACGTGGCTTGTTGCTGAGCTCGGACAGCCGATGGCCGAAAACTCCCGCCAACCCTGCGTTGCTCGGCGCGGCAGATGGGGGCCCCCAACACCAGGTGAGCGCCATCGTTTAGAGGGCTTAATAAAAGAATCCGGTTTTTGAGTCGTTCAGATTTCGACAATGTCAGTTTGGTGAGATAAATCCCATTCCATCACGCTGAGTAGCGGAGACAAAATAAGAGGAGAGGGAGAGACTGTCCGAATCCCGCAGCAGCTCACGGGTTTTGTGAGCTGCCAGGTTGAGTTTCGTGACCGCTTATGCCTAAGTCCGGCAAAGCAACGGACGAAAGTCCTAATTTGAGCAACGCAAGGAAGCCGAAGGCCGTGATGGCTGGGTGCCCTCTTCTTTGGTTACTTTCTGAGGGGCAAGCACCAGAAAGTGACTTGCCTAGAGGCGAAATAAATCTATTGATATTAGGTGTGATTGCAATCGATTAGTGAACACTCGGTAGCAATTGATCTATTGCTACCATCAATCTCTGCGTTGTCCCTCTATGCTGCAACGTAAACCCCTTCGCTGCCTGCGCCATGGTCGTCACTTTCATCTTATCTGCCGCCAGCGTGGCAATCATGCCATGTAGCTCAGCTACATCACTTAATTGCACTGCCGCATTCGCCGCGACCGCCGCCTGCGTCACTTGCGCAAAATTAAACATATTCGGCCCCAATATCGTTGGTACACCCATGGCCGCTGCTTCAATCAGGTTCTGTCCGCCCAGCGGCTGCAAGCTGCCACCCATCACCGCGAAATCACTCGCCGCGTAATAGGTATACATTTCACCCATACTATTGCCCAGCACCACCTGTACATCGTTATTCAAGGGCTGCACTAGCTCCGTACGCAATACATAGCGTAGACCGCGTGCCTTGAGCAGCGATTCGACTTCGGCAAAACGTTGCGGGTGGCGCGGCACCAGCAGGGTGAGTACATCGGTGCCTTGTACGGCATTGAGTATCAATGATTCTTCGCCCTCACGCGTGCTGGCAGCCATGAAGACGGTGCGATCTTTACCCAATAGCTGGCGCAATGCGGCACCTTTGGCCGCGCTGTCTTCTGACGGGGTGACGTCAAATTTTAAATTGCCACAAATGACCGGATGTTTTGCACCCAGTGTTTGCAGGCGTTCGGCATCAGCGGCGGTTTGTGCGGCGACCAGTGATAGTTGTTGCAGGCCACGGCGCGTGAGGCTGCCGAGTCTTGCGTAGCCAGCGGCCGACTTGGGTGAGAGGCGCGCACTCAGTAGCGCCATGGGAATATTCAAACGTGTGGCCTGGTCGATGGCATGGAACCATAACTCGGTTTCCATTAATAGGCCTAATGAAGGCTTGAAGTAGGTCAGGAAGCGTTTGGCCGCGCCTGGTGTGTCGACTGGCAAGTAAGCTTGCAGTACGCGGCCACAGGCGATCTCCTGGTCAAATAACTGGCGACCCGTCTCACGGCCGGTGGGGGTGCCGTGGGTCATCAGTAATTGGTGTTGCGGGTAATGTGCCAGCAGCGCATGAATCAGCGGCTGTGTCGCACGTGTTTCACCCACAGAAACACAATGCACCCAAATCAGCGGTGCGTTGACGGTTTGCGTGTAAAAGCCATAGCGTTCGCCCACATGCTGGCGGTATTCGGGTTGCTTGAGGCCGCGCCAGAGTAGCTTGAGCGGCAGCAGGGCGGCTACCGCGAACATGAGCAGGGTATAGACGAATCTTGGCATGGCGTTATTCTCGCATATTTGCGCTGACATCTCGCCTGCACGCACCAATCAAATGCATGCAAAACACGAGAGTGATGACTCACCTATGCCTGAGGCCTTGTGCTTAAAGTGATTGCAAGAATGCAAGCAATACGCACCAAAAAAAGGCGTAAAAAATCGATTGACGTCAACAAAGTATAGGCATAAATTACTGCCAGCAACACAAGATGTTGTGTTTGGTTGAAGCCGCATCTCAATCCATAGCGTGCGGCAATATAAGCGTGCAAACGCTTGTTTCAAGCCAATCTTCGTGCCAACGCGTTGTCAGCCGCAGGGGTTTTTCCGGTTCACAGCGCGTTATCAATTAATAAGAATCGCCAAAGGTGGGAGAGCTCGATGCTGAAAGCAGTTGAACAAAAGAAAGTCCATTCAGAAGAGGTCGCGGCCGAGATTCCGGTGCAGCCTGTCTCACTTGATATCTGGGATAAAAAATACCGCCTGAAAACCAAATCTGGCGAGCATGTAGACCTGGATATGGACGATTCTTACAGCCGCGTGGCGCGTGCGCTGGCTGACGTCGAGACCACTGAAGCCAAAAAAGCCGAATGGCACGAAAGATTCCTGTGGGCGTTGCGCCGTGGCGCGATTCCGGCCGGCCGCATTACCTCTAACGCCGGTGCACAAGAGCACAAACCAGCCACTTCTACCATTAACTGCACCGTGTCTGGCGTAGTCGAAGACAGCATGGACGACATTCTGGGCAAAGTACACGAAGCTGGCCTGACGCTGAAAGCCGGTTGCGGTATTGGTTACGAGTTTTCTACATTGCGTCCAAAAGGCGCATTTGTCGCCGGTGCCGGTGCCTACACTTCCGGCCCACTGTCGTTTATGGATATCTACGACAAAATGTGTTTCACCGTGTCTTCTGCCGGTGGCCGTCGTGGCGCCCAAATGGCCACCTTTGATATCAGCCATCCGGACGTAACTGACTTTATCAAAGCCAAGCGTGAAAATGGCCGTCTGCGCCAGTTCAACTTAAGCTGCCTGATTACCAAAGAATTTATGGAAGCCGTCAAAGCCGATGATGAATGGCGTTTGGCCTTCCCGGTCACCGAGAAAGAAGCCATTATTGATGGTCTCAACGTCAACGACGAGTCACAAGTCGTGTGGCGTGACTGGCCGATCAAAGGCAAATACCTGACCAAAACCGAAGGCCCTGAGGCCGGTAAAGTCGCTTGCCGCATCTACAAAACCATCAAGGCGCGCCGTCTGTGGGACGTGATCATGTCTTCCACCTACGACTTTGCCGAGCCTGGCTTTATCCTGATCGATCGCGTCAACGAGATGAACAACAACTGGTTCTGCGAAAACATCCGCGCCACCAACCCATGTGGCGAGCAGCCATTGCCACCTTACGGCGCCTGCCTGTTGGGTTCGGTTAACCTGACCAAGTTTGTACGCCAGCCATTCACTGACGACGCGCATTTTGACTGGGACGAATACCGCGAAGTGGTCGGCGTATTTACCCGTATGCTGGATAACGTGGTGGAAATCAATGGTCTGCCATTGGAGCAACAACGCCAGGAAATCGCCCGCAAACGCCGTCACGGCATGGGTTACCTGGGCCTGGGCTCAACACTGACCATGCTGAAAATGAAATATGGTGAAGAAGACTCAGTGAAATTCACTGAAGAAGTCACCCGCATCATGGCCGAAGTGGGCTGGGAAGTCGGCGTGCAACTGGCTGAAGAAAAAGGCCCGGCACCGATTATGGACGAGAAATTTGAAGTCACTGCCGACATGCTGCGCGTGCGCCCTGAAATGGCCGCCGATGGCATCAAGGTCGGCCAAAAGCTGGCTGGCAAAGTGCTGCTGGGTAAATACAGCCGCTACATGCAGCAGTTCCCGGAAGGCCTACGTAACCAGATCGCCAGCAAAGGTGTGCGCTTTACCCACCATAGCTCTATCGCACCAACCGGCACCATCTCTCTGAGCTTGGCTAACAACGCCAGCAACGGCATCGAGCCTAGCTTTGCCCACCACTATGCCCGTAACGTGATCCGTGAAGGCAAAAAGTCGAAAGAGAAAGTTGACGTATTCAGCTATGAGCTGCTGGCTTACCGTGAACTGGTGAATGCGAACGCCATGCCGTTCAGTGACAAGCCAGAAGAGCAATTGCCGGATTACTTCCTGGATTCGTCCACCATCATGGCCAAAGCGCACGTCGATATTCAGGCCGCCGCACAAAAATGGATTGATAGCTCAATCTCCAAAACCATTAACGTGCCGACCGATTACGACTTTGAGGATTTCAAAAATATCTACCTCTACGCGTATGACAAAGGCCTGAAAGGTTGTACGACTTTCCGTTTCAACCCAGAGGCATTCCAAGGTGTATTGGTGACCGAGAAAGACCTCGAAAGCACCACTTACAAATTCACGCTGGAAGATGGCACCGAGATTGAAGCCAAAGGTAATGAAGAGATTGAGTACGACGGAGAAATCCATACGGCGGCCAACCTCTTTGATGCCTTTAAAGAAGGCTATTACGGAAAATTTTAGTGTTTGCCTGCTGCGCTCGCCATTGCGGCGTTAAAAAGCAGTTTTAAATCCTCATGTACTATTTGTACACTCCGGTTTAAAACCGCTTTTCGCCTGGCACTGGCTTCGCTCGCGACGGCAACCATCTAAAATTTTAGAATCGCGTTTAGATAATTGAATTTATTAAAAATTTGAGCACTCCAATAGGGAGAACAACATGGCAATCAAAATCGACAAAAAAATCACCGCCTACAAACTGGTGACCGATGAAGACAAAAAAGCAGCCGAGGCCGCTCCAGCGCCTGCCAGTAACATTTTCCAAATGGGCGAACCATTGAGCCGCCCGGATATGCTGGTGGGCAACACCTACAAAATCAAAACGCCGGTGACCGAGCACGCGCTCTACATCACCATCAACGACGTCATCATGTACGAAGGCACGCCACAAGAGCATCGGCGTCCGTTCGAGATCTTCATCAACTCCAAAAACATGGAGCACTTCCAATGGATAGTCGCGCTGACCCGCGTCATGTCCGCCGTGTTCCGCAAAGGTGGCGATGTCACCTTTTTGGTTGAGGAACTCAAAAGCGTGTTTGAACCTTCAGGTGGTTACTTCAAAAAAGGCGGCAAGTTTGTGCCTAGTTTGGTGGCCGAGATTGGTGAAGTAGTAGAAAAACACCTGCAAGAAATCGGCATGCTGAAAAAGCCAGGTTTAGACGAACACCAGCAAAAACTGGTGGAAGAGAAAAAAGCGGAATACCTGGAAAAACACGCCAAGTCGGGTGAGGAGTCAAACGACGAAGGCTTCCCAAAAGGGGCTCAGCTTTGCAAAAAGTGTAATACCAAAGCAAGCATTCTGATGGACGGATGCATGACCTGCTTGAATTGTGGGGATAGTAAGTGCGGGTGAGTTTTATGAGCGTTTGATGCGCATGACGATGTGACCATCGGCTATAACCATATATTTCGCAAAGATATTTCTTGAAATTGAGAGCCTGTAGTTTTATATAGGTTTGCCATTTAAGTTAATCCAACTTATTAGATAAGCATCTAATATTTTTGATTTCATTGTTAAAATATATATAATGAGCTCACTCTGAATGCAGTGGGGGCAGAATATGAGTATTCGCGATTCGGAAGCCAAAGTAAGCAAATCGCCGCATAAAAATAATCTAAATCAAAGTGATGAGCTCATTACTATTGATCTGTTTTCCGGTTCAGGGGCTGTGACTGCTGCTCTGAAAGAGGCAGGTTTTCAGGTCGCCGTGGCTTTGGATAATGATGCTACTGCTTGCAAAACGTATAGGTTGAATCACCAAGAAGTGGATCTTCGTGAAACAGATATATGCGCAGTGTCAGTAAAAGATCTTCCTCGTATTCCAAATATAAGCCTTTTGGTTGTTTGTGCACCATGTCAGCCGTTTAGTCTTCAAAACCAAAAGCGTAACAAAGACCCTAGATCGAAGCTTGTATTACAAAGTGTTAAATTCATAACAGAATTTTCACCTAACCTTGTTTTTTTTGAAAATGTACCAGGCTTGGCTTCCAGTCCTGAGTTCAGAAAGTTGAAACGTCTATTAAGTCCAATAGGGTATAAACTCACCAGGGTACGATTATTTGATGCAGCAGATTTTGGCGTACCTCAAAGAAGAAAGCGTTGTGTGGTTATGGCGTCAAAAAGCAAATCTGCAATCAAACTGTTTAATAGTTTTACTCCACCAGGAATAAAGGCAACTGTTTTTGATGCGATTGGAAAATTACCTGTACTTAAATCGGGAGAGCAGGACTCGCAAGATGCTTTACATAAAGCAAGGCAACATAAGCCAATTGTTCTTGAAAGACTACAACACATACCTAAAGATGGGGGGTCTCGCTCGTCATTACCTGAGCATTTACAGTTAGACTGTCATAAAAGAATGGGTGAAACGCAAACCTATTCAGATGTTTATGGGCGAATGAAGTGGAATGACGTGGCCCCTACTTTAACTACTGGTTGTACAGATGTGACTAAAGGTAGATTTGTACACCCTGATCAGAATAGAGCTATTACATTGCGTGAAGCTGCTTTATTACAAGGGTTTCCTTTAAAGTATAAATTTTCAGGTAATTCAAGCAGTATTGCACGTCAAATTGGTAACGCTGTACCTTTAGGTTTAGTAACGCAATTAGCCCCTTTAATGAAAAATATGATATCCCTAGCAAAGGGAGATATAAGCTAGACCGCCAAATTAAGGAACATCAAAATAATTAAGGTAGTTCGGTGTAATACATCTACATGAGAACATAAATGGCAAAAATGAAAGTCCGGGCCAGAGCAGTAGACATGCTTGGTAGGCAGCAGATCACAGGGATTCCAACAGCAATTCATGAGCTATTTAAAAATGCTCATGATGCCTATGCAGATAATGTAGATGTCGATTACTTTCGGAAAGATGAGTTATTCATCTTGCGAGACGATGGAATCGGGATGTCTAGAAATGATTTTGAAACGAAATGGCTCACTCTTGGAACTGAGAGCAAAGTAAATGCTAATACTGAGACTAGCTTCGTACCACGCGGTAAAACTCGCAGAGTTACTATGGGTGAGAAGGGTATTGGTCGTTTAGCTATAGCAACTATCGGGCGGCAAGTATTAGTAATGACGCGTGCTCTTCGAGAGAATGGCCTCTCAGATCTAACGGTTGCACTGATCCATTGGAAGTTGTTTGAAATACCTGGGATAGATCTTTCAGATATTGATATTCCAATTTTAGACATTCCTGCCGGACAGTTACCGAGTATTGAAACAATCAATAGTTTAAAAGCATCAATAAAAACTAATGTGACTGCATTAGGCACAAAAGTATCTGATTCAGATGCTCAGATTATTGATGATGACTTAAATAAGTTATCTTTCTCACCCGACATAATTGCTAATCATTTAGCTGGACCATCTCTAACTAATGGTTCAGGCACTCACTTTTATATTCTTCCCACAGATACCATTCTGCAAAACGATATTGATGCAGAAAGTGAAGATGAAGCATCCAATATTCAAAAAATGTTACTAGGCTTCTCAAACACAATGTTTGGCGGTTCACAGATTGTGATGAGAACTTCATTTAAAGATCATCTCCTAAATGGAGCTATAAATGAAATGATTGGAGGTGAGACTTTTTTCACCCCAGAAGAATTTGATATAGCAGATCAGCATGTTGAAGGCTCATTCGATGAGTTCGGTCAATTCACAGGCAAAGTATCTATTTATCATCAACCTGAAAAAAGTCATGTTATTCACTGGCCCAATTCAAATGGGATGAAAACGGCTTGTGGCCCTTTCAAAATTAGATTTGCCTACTTACAAGGAGAGCCAAAAGAGTCTCTTGTCCCTATAGATAAATATGGAGGGCTATTTGCAAAAGGGACAAAGTTTGGCGGTTTATACATATATCGTGATGGTGTCAGGGTTTTACCGTACGGAAGAGCTGATTCAGATTTTTTAGAAATTGAGCGACGACGATCCAAATCCGCCAGTGACGCGTTTTTTTCATATAGAAGAATATTCGGTGCAATTGAAATTACTCACGATAAAAACCCATTGCTAATTGAGAAAGCTGGTAGAGAGGGTTTTAGAGAGAATATTGCATTTAGACAAATGAAGGAGATTTTAATAAATTTTCTCAAGCAACTTGTCTTAGACTTTTTCCGCGATATTTCTCTTGATAGTGAATTCTTTGATATTAAAAACGAGTTGAAACGTGAGGCCGAACTACTCAAAAAGCGAGAGAAGCTTGTTAGTGAACGTAAAAGAAGCTTCAGCGACGCATTGAACAAGTTTTTTACAAAGTTAGAAAAAGGAGAGTTTGTAAGGGAGGCTAATTTTATTCGTGAGCTAATTCATAAGGAACTAGAAGCTATAAAAGAAATAGCAGATCCGAATCTGGCTGCTAATGAATTGCTTAAAACAGAAAGCCTTGCTAAAGAAAAGATTTCCTCGCTTGTAACAGATATAACCTTATCTCGACCTCGAGGTGTTGGTATGAGTCGTAATGTAATAGCAGATTGGGACTCATATCAGAAAAACAAAATAAAATTGGATGAAGAATTAATTCGCCCTCTTGAAAAAGAGCTTGATGAATTAATTACTCATATTAATGATAGCCATGTTGGGCTGAATCGTAGAGTTAGAGTTGCCCATCAATTGGATTTAGATAAAAAGCTTGTTCAAAGAAAAGGAGCTGCACTTAAACGCGAAGTAAATGATCAACTGAGTCTTTTTCAGTCAGAGTTGCAAGATGTGTTAACTGGAAAATTAAAAAGTCTAAACACTAGTGTTGCTAATGTTTTAATTGATTTTGAAAGAAGCAGCACGGCAGAGCTATCCGAGAAGGATCTTCATGAGAAACAGCTTGGCTGGGAGGGCAGTATTGAGCAAGCTTTAGAAGAAACTGAAAGCTACTTATCTGGATTAAGAGATCAAATGAAAGATCTAACTCAATCACTGCAAGAGGGAGATATGTTAGGTGGTGAGACTTTAGCCGCGCTAGAAAATAAAAGCGAGTCATATAAAGAGCAGGTGGATAGGTACTTCGAATTTGCTCAAGTGGGTATGGCTTTAGGTGTCGTGCAACATGAGTTTTCTACTACAGTAAAACGCATTAAATCCTGCATATCAGATTTAAGACCTTGGGCAGAGGGGACCACTGAGCTTAATCCTCTTTATAGTGACATTCGGCATAATTTTGAGCATTTAGAAAGTTACTTAGAGTTTTTTACCCCTCTTAATCGTAGACTTCATCGAAAAGCTAAAGATTTAAACGGTCAGGAAATAGTGAGGTATCTTGTAGATGTATTTGAGGATCGCTTAAATCGGCATGAAATCAAGTTAATAACAACATTAAACTTTTCAGCACACACTGTAAATGCATATCCATCTACGATTCTACCAGTCTTCGTAAATCTTGTTGATAATGCAATCCATTGGCTAAATTATGCAAATAACGATAATAAAGAAATTTATTTAGACGCCACGGATGAAGGATATATTGTTTCGAATAATGGACCTGGAATCGCTCATCGAGATGCGGATCAAATCTTTAATTTCGGAGTTACAAGAAAATCTAACGGGCGTGGAATGGGTCTTTATATTTCCAGAGAAGCTTTAAATAGAGATGGTTTCGATCTTAAGTTGCTAACATCGGGTGAAGAGGAAAACCCTCAATTTCTCATCACTACAACAAATAAAAATTCAATTGAAGTTGAAGATCTAGACGAAGGGGAGTAATAATGTCAACAGCGTTTGTAGAGCATTGTAATAATTCAGCTAAAGAATTTATCCATAATGTTCTAGTAATTGATGATGGTGCCTCAATTGGAGCATCTGCTGCGATATCTACTCCCAAAATAGCTGAACGTCCTTCGGCTAGCGCATTTATCCCCAAAGAATCTAAGGCTGCCGAAGTAACAAAAGCCGACTCTCCTTCAAGTTTTTCTCATACTTTAGATGCAGCTCAACTTACGAATTCTTTTTTTAAGAATGGTATTGTAGTTGGCTTATTTAAACCTACTCCAGAAAATATTGCCAACATTGTTGGCGAAACTGTAGCTATCGCAAAAAAAACAGATGCAGTCATTCTTGATTGGAGTATTGATCAGAAAAATCCGCATCTATGTAAACAAATAATATGGGCAATCATAAATGATGACCACACTAATGGTGGGGGAAGACTTAGAACGATTGTCGTTTACACAGCAGAAAAAGATCTTAATGGTTTGTTAAACGAGCTTATTACTCACTTAAATGCAGAAAGGATAGAGAATTTTCTAACGGGTGAGACTGTTGTATTCAACGAGTTTGATCAGTACACCATCAAGAGTCAAAATTTAAGAATTTCTTTTTACAGTAAAGCTCATGGCGGGTCTCCTGATAAAGCAAGAAAAAAAACTGAGATGGAGCTTCCCGATGTCGTAATTAGTGAATTTTCTGCGCATACGAAAGGCTTGTTACCAACATTTGCCTTAGGCGCGACAGCCGTCATAAGGAAAAATACACATCATTTATTAACGCGCTTTGTGTCTGATCTCGATGGCCCATATCTAGCTCATCGTGGCATGCTCCCGGATCAAGACGATGCTGAACCATTTATGTTGGAGAATTTTGTCTCTGTAATCCGGAATATCTTAAGTTTAGAAGGTGTAGATAGGAAGAGTTTAGGAAAGAAATCTATTACCGACTTTCTCACGGATCGTAATTCAGATTATTCAGGTAGTGTTCAAGGTAAAGCATTTACATACACAACGGCAGAAATAAATACGGCTTTTTGTGGAGAGTCTACTTTTCTTAAGCTCATAAAAGCTAAGGGGATAACAAATGACGAAATTAAAACCTCTGGGGAAGATAAGTTTCTTATCGATTTCGCTAAAATTTTGTCGAATAATAATGTCGAAAATCTTTATCAATTTTGTGTATTAACTTCATTTAGACGTTCACATGCAGATGTTGGATGGGCAAGTCCTGACCACATACCTTACTTAACACAAGGTACAGTGATCGCAAAAATAAACCTTGAAGGGCAATATGAGTTCTATTTTTGTGTAACTCCAAAATGCGACAGTATAAGGATTAAGTCAAACGGTACTGGAACTAGAAGGTCTTTCTCATTCGCTAAGCTTGAAATTGATAGTGGAGCCAATGTGCATGATTTAATCGCTAATGTTAAGGGTAGTTATTTTCACTTAAAAACCCAACAAAAATTCTATAAATTAATTCATGTGGATTTCCAGTCCGATAATTTAAGTCATCGGGTTGAGGCAAGTTATGATAAGGCAAACAAAGAGTTTCGCTTAAAAGATACAAGCGATTGTGAGTATTTATGGGTAGGCGATTTAAAAGACTTGCACTCTCAGAATAGAGTCAGTGGGCTAGTTGGGGACTTGAATCGTATTGGTTATGATGAGTTTGAGTGGTTGCGACGAAAACAAAGATAACGCAGTACTTGTGATCGCTATATTGTTTGGGTCGTTTATATCATGTAACTCTTTTGCTTTATTTCGCAGGCAATTTTCCATTAGGCAATCACCCAAAAATTGACTTGCGCTGGTGAGAAATCGCTAGGGTTAGATTAGATCCTTGTATTATCCTCAGTTAGCACCCTTTCAGCTGCTGGTTTTTACACAACGTGGCCAAGTTGGCAGCAGCGGCCTTTTGTTCCTCAGTCATTTGCGCAAATAGATAATTAAGCATTTTGGTGTGGCGATTCACAAAGCGTTTATCTTCATTTTGCGTTGCTAGCAGTAACCACATCGCCGCTTTGACGGTGTTTTGCTCAACGCCAGCGCCTTGCTGGTATAAGTCGGCTAGATAACCCTGGGCTTCACTATTGTTGTTGCTTGCGGCCAGGCTTAGCCATTGCACTGCGGCGGGCATATCTTGCGCGATCACGTCACCCCGCAAATACAGCATGCCTAAATTAAGCTGCGATTTCACATGCCCTTGTTTGGCCGCCTGCTCGTAATAGGTCACCGCTTGCGGGTAGCTGATGCTTTGAATCTGGCGCTGAAATACCAATGAGGCCAGCGTGTACTGCGCCTCTTTGTAATTTAACTCTGCCGATTTTGTGTACCACTTGACCGCTTCGTCCATGTTTCTGGCCACGCCATCGCCATCCTGATACATCAGGCCCAGGTTGTAGCAGGCTTTAGCATCGTTTTGATTAGCGAGTGATAAGTAAATGGCATGGGCACCGGCATAGTCTTTTTGCGATAGCTTTTGTTTGGCTTCTTCTAAGGTGTTTGCCTGCGCCAAGCTGGCTGAACACAGCGCAAACAGCATCACCCCGGTGAACATCATTTTGCTGAATGACTTTGCCAAAAAACCGCTTTCAATTTGCGCCATGTCTGTTCCTTGTGTGTGGGTATGCGTCGAATGAATAGTCTCAGACTTGAGCGATTTTGATAAGTGCTTTATTCAGCCAAGCCCATCCATTGGGCGGCACCACGTGCCGAGGCTTGTACGGCTTGTTGATAGGTCGCTGTGGCTGGCAAATGGTCAGCCAGCTGGTTTAGCGAAATATAGCTGGGGTCTAAGCGGACATCTTTTTCGCGGAAGATGCTGTGCTCTTTAGCGTAGCTTTCCGCCAGCGCCCTGAGTGATTCAGCAAGCGGTTTACTCGGATCGCTGGGGGTAAAGTCGCCTAACAGCCACAAGTGCACATCTTCCTCTTGGGTATAACCTGCTTTGGGGTCTGCCAGCATAAATGCGTGGTCAATTCTGGCCTGGTTTTCTACCTCTTTCGGGTCACCATAGGCCACTTCGTAATACTTCACTTCGGCTGTGAGCAGCGAGGTCGGGCCATCAATCGGCACCTGCCCCACCGCGTAATAGCCTGCAATCGCCCTCAGGCTTTGTAAATGGTGCTCTTTGCCCACAAAGTGGATGGTTTCACCGCGTGTTTGTAGCGCTTTAATGCCCGCCGCCATGTCTTTAGTCGCAGCACAAATAAGCGCTGCATAATCCCCGGCACTTTTGCGGGCAAGGCTGTAGTTGATCATGGCAGTGCCGTTGTTATACAACTCTAGTGCGCTGGTGGCGGCCACCTCATTTTGCGCATCCAGCACTACCGAAACTGCCATTTTGGTGCCGTTTTCATTGCCACCCGCCAGGGCATCGAGCCAATTCTGTAATCGCTCTGTGGGCCATTCCGGGTATTGTTCTCTGGCAAGCGCAAACACTTGTGGCAGTAGCCTAGTTTGTTCTGCCACGTTTAAGTTTTGCAGCCGCAGCGTGGTGTATGTTGGCGGCAGGGTGAAATCGTCGTTCACTATCTTGTTATCCTATTTTATTTTCAGGGCAGTCTCGCATTGAGTTCTGCGCTATCGGCATCTTTCAAACACTCTTCACGTAAAAGTGTAACTTTCATCGCATAGTTCATTGATCAATATATATTTTTATCCCATCGCGGCTAAAAAGGTATAAATTACGCACTGAAGTTACAATTTGTTACATATAACAATTAAGTCTTCTCGGTGATGCTGGGTTGAAGGGTATGAATCTTGTGCATTACGTGCATATAACAAGAATCAGGCTAGATATGTGGGGATGGTTTCAATGACGGATTTATCGTTGCAAGATCGTTCTAGATTGCTGGAATTAACGTTTGCTTTTGATGAGATTGGTGATGCAGTTTTTTTGGTTAGCCAACAAGGTACGCTCTGTTATACAAATGCCCTGACCTGCCAGCTCTTTGAATATTCACAGGCTGAGCTATCCGCTTTAAATAACCAACGATTATTGCCTGACTTTTCCCATGAGTGGTGGCGTGAGCATTGGCATGCGCTGCAAAAGGTTAAATCGCTTAGCTATACAGTTAAAAGTCGCAGCAAATCAGGGCAGCATTTTGATGTCGTCATTACAGCGACAAAAATCTGTCTGGGCGAAACTGACTATAGCCTGGAGGTCTTACGCAAACTGCCGAATAGCCATGCAGATGAAGGCAAACCTGAGCAATTGGATCGAGAGCATTACCTGCGTACCTTGCTGGATAATTTTCCTTTTATGGTCTGGCTGAAAGATAAAGATAGCCGGTTGTTAGCCGCCAATAAAGCCTATGCAAAGATGGCCGGTGTGCCGACGACTTATGATCTTGAAGGCAAGACAGATTTTGATTTCTTTCCGGCCGAGCTTGCTCAGCAATATGTCGATGGCGATAAAGACGCTTTAAACAGTGATGCGCCTATTGGCGTGATCTGTCCGATCAGGGATACGTCTGGAGAGTATTACTGGATTGAGTCCTATAAATCCTCTTTGGTCGTCGATGATCAGGTCATTGGCACCGTGGGTTACGCCAGAGATGTGACCGAGACGCTGCAACGGGAGCGCGAATATCACTCATTGATCTCAAACTTTCCTAATTCCATCGTGCGTTACAACCGTCAAAATAAGCGCACTTATTTGAATCCTAAAACCGCTGATTTTTACGGTGTCACCTGTGATTTCCTGGTTGGAAAATCGCCTTCTGAGTATCCTGGCGGCGCTTCAGCGATAGAATTTGAATCTCATATTCAAGAGGTCTTCGCGGCGGGGATTAATAAAAACGTAGACCTGCATTGGCAAACACCGGAAGGGAGGGGGCGGATTATCCATACCTCCCTGATTGCCGAGCTGGACCCGAATGGCGAAGTCATGGCTGTGATCGCGATGGGGCAGGACGTCACGGAGACGGTTGAAAGCCAGGCACGCATTCATCATCTGGCCTATTTCGATTCATTGACCGAATTGCCCAATCGCGCATTACTCGCCGACCGTTTGAATCAGACCATGGCTGAGGCGGATCGAAATCATCATCCATTTAGCCTGATGATGTTGGATCTGGACCGGTTTAAAGAAATCAATGATTCATATGGACATACGGTAGGAGACCAGCTGCTATGTGAGGCGGCCAGAAGGCTGGAAACACGTATCAGGCGTTATGACACCATTGCCCGCCTTGGGGGCGATGAGTTTGCGATTCTCTTATCTGAAATACATCATCCGCAAAATGCGTCTAACGTCGGCCAGAAAATTATCGAGGCCATGGCTGAGCCTTTTTACATCGCCGGCAAAGAATTATTTATTACCGTGAGTATCGGCATTGCCGTGTTTCCTACCGATAGCCACAAAGTGGAAGATTTACTCAAATACGCGGACTCCGCTTTATATTCGGCCAAGAGCAAAGGCCGCAATAATTTTCAATTCTATTCTTCGGATCTCACAGAGAAAACGTCGGTACGCATGAATATTGAAAATGCGCTACGAAAAGCATTGCAGAAGGACGAATTCAAGCTGTATTACCAGCCGCAAGTGGATTTGATTACCAAAGAAGTGGTGGGCGTAGAGGCGCTGATCCGCTGGCATAGAGACCATCGTGAATTGGTATCGCCAGATCAGTTTATTGGCATTGCTGAAGAGTCCGGGCTCATCATTAGTATTGGTGAGTGGATCATATCCACTGCATGCAAAGCCGCAGTGCAATGGAATGCGGGGCGCACCACGCCTTTTACGGTTTCGATTAACCTGTCTACCAGGCAATTTATTCAGAATGATTTATTTAACTCGGTCATCAACATCCTGACAGAAACAGGATGTAAACCTGAATGGATCAAGTTGGAGATCACCGAAAGTCTGTTGCTGGAGGATAACGAAGCGATTCAGTCCGTCCTGCAGACTTTTCACAACTATGGGCTATGTATTTCAATTGATGATTTTGGTACCGGCTATTCAGCGTTAAGCTATCTGAATCGATTCCCGATTAGCCAGTTAAAGATTGATCGATCATTTATTAAAGATATCACCACTAACCTTGATCGAGGATTAATTGTGCAGGCCATTATCTCAATGGCCAGGAGTTTGCGAAAAGGGCTGATTGCCGAAGGCGTTGAAACGGAGGCGCAAGCCCAATACCTGGCAGCAATCGGTTGTCCTCATGCACAAGGATATTTATTTGGCAGGCCAGTGCCCTTTGAGGAAGTGCTAGTCACTGGGCAGTTGTGACAGAATTAGTGGCGGTTCAAGAGGCCATGAATACCCACACATCTAGCGAGGGATGATTTACTTTGCATGCAACCTGGCATTCAGCTGGTCTATGACTTCTGCCCAATCGGCATCTTTCAATATCTCTTCACGCAGAAATGCGGCCTGTGCGGGTGTCCAATAGGGCGCTTCAGCCAGCGAAATGTAACCCGCCAGATGGCTGTGCGTTTTAATAAAGCTTTCGATCTCGGCGTCGGTATTCGGCAAGCCGAGTTGGGCGAATAGATTATTCAGTGTGTGCAATGAAGATTCCATGAGGCTGACTCCTAAAGTCGTTAATTCAAAGTAATTCTTCCACGTGCTTTTTGATATTGGCTGCCAGTTTAGGTGTGGGCAAATCATTGGTATCCGTGCCAAATGGGTCTTCAATTTCTTCGGCAATCAGTTCCAGGCTGGCTAACACATAAAAAATAAACACCACGACAGGAATCACGTAATAGCCCAGGCTGAATACAAAGCCAAACGGCAGCGTCATCACGTAGAAGAAGATGAATTTCTTGATGAACGCGCTGTATGAATATGGGATAGGCGTATTCTTAATACGTTCGCACATGCCGCAGACTTCGGTGAATGATTTGAGCTCGTCGTTGATGATAAACAACTGGTCGCCGCTGATTTTGCCTGTGGCGTAGAGCTCGTTGGCTTTTTGAAACAGGCGCTGCGCGATCTGGTTGGGGTGATGTTCGTGGTGGTCGATTTCGAGATCCAGCCCTTCAAACAGCATTTTGCTGACTTCTTCATTCATCAAATGCTTGGACAGCACCGAGGCAAAGGTCGGGATGATTTTTTTGAAGAATTGCTTATCTTCTTCGTCCGTTAAAAAGGCTGACAGTTTAATCGCCAGGTTGCGGCTGTTGTTGACCAGTGTGCCCCAGGCTTTGCGGCCTTCCCACCAGCGGTCATAGGCGGTGTTGGTGCGGTAGGCCAGCAGCAATGACAACACAAAACCGACGGTGGTGTGGATTAAGGACAGGTTTTTCACATGGCTGCTGTCGGCCAGTTTCCAGTACTCGATTTCGAGGTAGGCGATGCCGCCTGCATAACATCCAATCAACAGCATCATGGGCATGAGCTGGCGGAAGGTGTCCGATTCGTGAAAGCGGAAGATGAAGGTAATCCAGTCTTTGGGGTTGTATTGAATCATGGTTTGTTGCCGGTTGAACACTGTCGGTCAGTTTAACATGGCGTGATCAAGCCGGCATGCCGAGCCTGATGACAGATAATACTGACAGCAATGTCAGAATGGATCGTCTTTTTTTGCCAACGGTGATTTTTATAAAATGTGGTTATTTTCCGGCCTCTCGCCCAGGCTGTGCAGCCCGTATTCATTATCTCTGGAGGGTGTTCATCATGAACTCTGCAAATTCCGCATTGCAATCTGACATTAGTATTGATCCGTTGCCTGGCATGGGGGCGATCCCACATGATGCGGGGGTGGCGTTCAGAGTATGGGCGCCGCATGCCGAGCAAGTGTCAGTGATTGGGTCTTTCAATGACTGGCAACCTGGCGTTGACCAGTGCGTGAGTGAGGGGAATGGTTACTGGTATGCCGATTTGGCGCATGCCAGGCCTGGCGATGAATACCAATATCATTTGATCAATGGCGAGCAGCAACTGCAACGTATAGACCCCTATGCCAGGGTAGTGACCAATTCTGCGGGCAATGCGGTAGTGCCTGCGCTGGATTTTTTTGATCAGCCGGGGTCTGATTTTCAAATGCCGCCATGGAACGAACTGGTGATTTACGAGCTGCACATCGGCACGTTTAACACTAAAGACGATACGGTAGGCACATTTGATACGGCGATTGAGCGGCTGCCGCACTTGCAGGCACTGGGTATTAACGCAGTGGAAGTGATGCCAATTGCCGAATTTGCCGGGGATTACTCGTGGGGGTATAACCCGGCGCACCCGTATGCGGTGGAGAGTGCTTATGGTGGGCCTGAGGCGTTCAAGCGCTTTATTGCTGCCGCGCATGATTTTGGCATCGCCGTGATTGTGGATGTGGTGTACAACCACTTTGGGCCGTCTGACATCAGCCTGTGGCAGTTTGATGGCTGGCAGGAGAGCGGCAAGGGCGGCATTTATTTTTATAACGATTGGCGCTCAGCGACGCCGTGGGGCGATACGCGACCCGATTATGGCCGTGGCGAGGTGCGTCAGTATATTTTTGATAATGCCATGATGTGGCTGGACGATTATCACGCCGATGGTTTGCGCTATGACATGACCTTGTATATTCGCAGTGTTGAGGCAAGCGCGCAGCAAATGATTGTGGAGGGCTGGAGCTTGCTGCAATGGATCAACAGCGAGGTGGAGCGGCGCTACCCTGGCAAAATCACCATTGCCGAAGACTTGCAAAGTAGCGCAGAACTGACGCTGAAGCATGAGGATGGCGGGGCGCATTTTAGCAGTCAGTGGGATGCCGCATTTGTGCACCCGGTGCGCGCGGCGCTGATTGAGGCTGATGATGCCAACCGTTGTATGCCAGCGGTGCGTGATGCCTTGCTCAAGCGTTATAACGATGATGCGTTTGAGCGCGTGGTATATACCGAGTCACACGACGAGGTGGCGAATGGCAAGCAGCGACTGGTGTCTGAGATCGACCACAGCGAGCAACCGGGGCGTTACGCTATCAAGCGTTCTTGCCTGGGGGCTGCGCTGGTAATGACGGCGCCAGGGATTCCCATGCTGTTTCAGGGCCAGGAATTTTTGCGTGACCAATGGTTTCGTGATGATCGCCCTATCGACTGGCATCGCGCAGAGGCATATGCGGATATCACCACCCTCTACCGTGATTTGATCAACCTGCGCTTAAACCGTAATGGGTATTCTGCGGGCCTGAGCGGGCAACACGCCGCGGTGTATCACGTCAATGATCATGACAAACTGATTGCCATGCACCGTTGGCAAGAAGGCGGTGCCGGTGACGATGTGGTTGTGGTATTTAACTTTGCCGAGGGGCGTAAGGACAACTATGTGATCGGCTTACCGCAGGCTGGCGAGTGGAGGTTGCGTTTTAATAGTGACGCGACTTTATATAGCGAGCAGCTGGATGAAACGCCTTCCGGCGATATCACGGCGCAGGACGAAGCACATGATGGGCACGCGTTTTCAGCCGCCATCACCATCGGGGCTTATAGTTGCCTGATATATACGCAGGAAAAGTAACGCTTTTGGTCTGCTGCATGATGTTAGCGCGCAGGTAAAGACCATTGGTGAAGAAATGTTGAGGGGATGTCCTGCCGGGGCGTGCCCTTTTAACAGCGCGGCATGGCGCTACGCGAGGTGGTGGCTGTATGACCTTGAGGCGCAGCATATGATGCTTGCCTCAAGGTCGGGACTCTTGGGATGTTATGGGATACCAATAATCTTGAGGTATTCCTCAAGGGTCAATGTGAGCGCTTGCAGCGAGTTATTCACCTCGTCGAGATGCGCATTACCGTTCAGGTGCAGTTGCTCTAATAACGCTTTGTGTTTTTCAACCGCGTCTAAATGTGCCTCCAGTTTTGCTTCTTTGAGTGCTTTTGTCATGGTCAGTCCCCTTCGCAAGATGTGTTTACTCTAACAGGCTTTGAGCGTGCATGTTTAGCCTATATCAAAGTCTTTCATGTTTGAGTGATGTGGGGCTGCAAAGTTTGCGGCCTATATACAGGCGATATTCGCCAGAACACGACACTCGACCAAGGCAAAAACATGTGTGGGTTGTTGCAAGGCTGTCTGCTGATTAAAATGACAGCATGTCTGCTGCATTAATTCAACAATACCTCCCTGGTTACCCCGCCCATTTACGTGCGCAAATTACGCAATTGCATGCGCAGGGGCAATTGGGCACTTATATTCAACAACGCTATCCGCAGGTGCATGTCGTTCAAAGTGATAAAGCTTTGTATGACTTTTGTATCGAGCTCAAACAGCGCTATTTAAAAAATGCGCCGCTACTTGATAAAGTGCATTTTGATAACAAGCTGACGGTTGAAAAGCAGACCTTGGGTTTAAACACGGCAATCTCGCGCGTGCAGGGTGGCAAGCTGAAGGCCAAGAAAGAAATCCGTATATCGGCATTTTTTAAAACGGCGCCGCTGGAGTTTTTGCAGATGATTGTGGTGCATGAGCTGGCGCACCTTAAAGAGCGGGATCATGACAAGGCGTTTTATCAGCTGTGTTTGCATATGGAACCCAACTATATGCAGTATGAGTTTGATTGTCGTGTGTATTTGTTGTCGCTGCTGTTAAGTCAAAGTGAGTAAACGCTTACGTATTGGCGGCAGCACTGATTAACTGTAGCAAGGCGTCACTTTCAATGGTCGGTTTGTTTACCAATAACCAGACCGCGGCAATTCTGTCTGCCTGCGCATAGGCGGGTGTAGCCAGTTCCTCGCCAAAAATGTCCGGGTCTATTTCTGTGTATTGATAGGTGCATCCTGCCATTTTGATACTCTGTTTAACGGCCTCGATGAACGGATCATGCCCGTGAATGATGGCGACCCCGCTATAAAGCATAAGGATGCCGCCCGGTGCCAGCCGGGTGAGTGCCGCCTCAACAATATCCAGTGACAGTTGTGCACCCAGCGGGCCGTGACCATGCCGGTAAGCGCGGGCGGATGGGTCGACCAGGTAAGGCGGGTTGGAAACTATCAGGTCAAACTCGCCAGGCAGGTCGTGCAGCAGGTCGCTGTGGTGGAACGCTACGTTGCTAATGCGATTGGCTTTGGCATTGATGGCGGCAAACGCCAGTGCCTTGGCATTGATATCTACGCCTATGCTCTCGGCATAAGGCAATGCTTCGGCCAGCAAAATGGCGCCGACACCCGCGCCAGTGCCAATATCGACACAGCGCCGTACTTTGCCTTGCAACGTCGACAGTGCACCATACATGGCATTGATAAAGCGATAGGTGTCCGGGCCGAAAAACACGGCATCGGCGGCGTCAGTCGGAAAGCCGGAATGTAAAAACAGCTTGTCTTGAATGCTTGAAACGCGCACTTGCGACTGCCAGCCTTGCGCCACTGGCCGCAAAATATTGGCTTCTTTCATGCGTGCAAATAGCGCTGCGTCTAGCGTTTCTTGCTTGAATGGCCGGTTCCAGCCGAAGATATCCTGAATGTTTTCTGCCCAGGCATTGCCCGACCGCTGGTTCACCAGATGATGGGTTGCCGGGGTTACCGTCACAAAGCTGTAGTGACGCTCATAGAGCGCCAGCAGTAACTGTTCTAATGGGGGATGGAGGTGTTTTTCCACGATGCCGTCCTTTAGAGGTGAGTGTTGGTAGCTTAACAGAATGTTACTTTCTGTTTAATCAGCGAATTCCTACATGACGCTCATACATCGTCTGATAGAGCGTTTGATCATATCTGCGTAACTTATGTGCTTTCTACTTGCTATTCCATCTGGCAGGTTAATGCATTGGAGACCGCAGCGATGTCAGTCATCAGCAAACAAATCGGGAAGCATCAGCAAACAGTCCAAGACTGGTCTGCCAAGTCTATGTACTTTTCACTGTTGGCGCCTTCCGGTTTTAGCAAGGGCCGGGCAGATAGCCTGGGTTTTCTGGCCGCCAATTTGCAGGAAACCAGCCATCATTTTACCAATGTGCCTACACATCCTGCGCAACTGGAGGCATGGTTGCTTGAGCAACATGCGGCAATCGGCCAACAGTACCAGGAGTATCTTGCCGCCAGAAAAGCCGGTGAGCCACGCTGGTATTTCAGTAGCAAATCGCACGCCTTGTATTTTCTGCGTGCAGTCGCGCCGACCAAGATGGTTGATGGGGCCTGGCTATATGGCTTTACGCGCCACTGGCAGGACACGCGCTTTACCTCCTTGTTAAAAATTTATCTGGAAGAGTTGGGCAATGGCGTTGAAGCCATGAATCATGTGGCGCTATACCGCAAACTGCTGAAAGTGAATGAGTGTGATGACTGGCGCACGCTGGACGACAAGTTTTTCACACAAGGCGCTGTGCAGCTGGCCTTGGCCGCAAATGTTGAAACACATCTGCCAGAAGTGATTGGTTTTAATCTGGGCTACGAGCAGTTGCCGCTACATTTGCTGATCACGGCATATGAACTCAAAGAGCTGAATATCGACCCCTATTACTTTACCTTGCATACCACCATTGATAACGCCCATAGCGGGCATGCCAGAGCGGCAATTGATGCCGTCAGCGAGGCGATGCCCACGTTTGGCTCCGTACAGAACTATATGGCGCGCATTGTGGCAGGGGTTAAATTAAATGACGCTGGCCTCGGTACGCTAGACCTGATCAAACATTTTGACCTGCTGGCTGAAGTGGTCCGCGTGCTGCAAAGCAAAGCCAGTATTGGCCAGTATATGCATGCCAACCATTGTGTGATTGGGGGTAAATCCATCAATGCGTGGCTGGCTGATGCCGACCAGGTGGCCAGGTTGTTATCGGTGATGGAAAAAACTGGCTGGATAACACGCCATCAAGACCCTGAACAGAGCCGTTTCTGGCAAATGATTACGGCGGATAAAGCGCCGATGTTCGGCGTATTCACTGCTTATGAGAGACAAGTGCTGTATGACTGGATTGCGGGTGAGGCGCTTGAGCGCTTGCCCCGACTGGCGCGATTAGGCGCACCTTGGCGGATGGCGGAGAAACCATCCCTGCCTAAGGCGCCTGAAGGCCATCCGCATGGCAATATTTACGACTTGCGCTCAGGTCGCCGTGTTGCCGAGGCATTGCAGGCGGATAATGACTTTCATCAGGACCAATTGTCACTGGAGCGCTATCTGCACGGTTTGGGGCAAAAGCGTATGGATTTCCTGATTGACTGGTTATCGCCTGCCAAGCACCATACGCCGCTGGGCTTGTGTGCGACACGTTATTTCAAGGCGTATGTCGATGCGCCATACGGGCAAACTGATGATTGATTAAAACGTGCCCGCCCAATACTGTTGAGAGGTTCTTCACCACTGGTGCTTCAAGGCTTAGCCAAATAAATCATCCAGCGGATTTTTGCCGCTGGCGCTTGCCTTGCTTGCGACGCGGCTGGCGGTGAATTCCTCTTCAATATTGTCGCGGTAGTAGCTCCACTGTGCGCTGGCATTTTTCAGGTTGCGCCAAATGCTGTCGCCGACATTGGCATATTCCAGCGCGCTGCCATTTTCGAGCTCTACTCTTAAGAGGCGCTTGCCTGCGTCGTAACCAATGGCGCGCAATTTGCCTGAGTGAGTGCTGATCATTTCCATGCCAGCCCCTTAGCAGCAACCACCTGTTTTACAGCCGCAAGATTTGCCCGCGGGTTTCAAGCCTTTGTGTTGCCAGGCGTTTAAAAAAGCCTCTTTACTCATGGGTTGAATATTGAGCGATTGCTGTAGTTCGTCATCAACGACTTGTGCCTGGTAATGTTGAAAATGTGCCAGGTATTTAGCGTAAGCGCGGTCTGCGCCACGCAGTTTCTGCCATTGTGTCCAGAGCCATTTTTTCAGTGTAAACATACAAACTCCTGCGTTTTTGCCATCACTGGCAGCATATTAAACTAATTCTGTCGCCAGTTTAATCTTCATGTCTGTTAGAGGCAGTTTGGCGCGCGGAGTTCAGGTCTTGCGTTCATGGCTTAGGCTCATGACTCAATGTCATAGCAGGCAGACTCAATGCGACGGATGGTGGCCGGAATGTCGCTGGCAGGTACCGGTTCCGAGAATAGAAAGCCTTGGGCGCCGTAACAGCCCAAGGCTTTGAGTTGTTGCACGCTCACGGCGGCATGGATGCCTTCGGCAATCACTTCTATGTGCAGATTTTTTGCCAACTCCAGTGTCGAGCATACGATGGCCAGGCTGGAGGCATCGTGGTGCATTTCGCGGATAAATTGCTGGTCGATTTTGAGATAGTGCAAAGACAGTTGTTGCAGATAAAGTAAGGAGCTGTAGCCGGTGCCATAATCATCAATACTGATTTTGATGCCGAGCGCGATCAGGTCTGACAGGAGTTTTTTGACGCGCCTGGGGTCAGCGAGCGCGCTCGACTCGGTAATTTCAACCTCTATGTGATTGGCAGGCATGGCATGCTTTTCCAGCGCTTGCGCTACCTCTTTCACCAGGTCAAAGTTCATCAGGTCGCGGGCGGTGACATTGACTGCAATAGTGAGGTCAAGCTGCTGTTGATGCCACAATTGCCACTGGCGGGTCGATTCATGTAACACCAGTTTAAACAGGGTATGAATGAGGTCAGTGTTTTCGATATGCGGCACAAACTCACCTGGCATAATCAGTCCGCGTAGCGGATGTTGCCAGCGCACCAGGGCTTCTACTCCGATCACCGTTTGCGTTTGCAAATGCACCTTGGGCTGGTAGTAGACCACAATTTGCCGGGCGTGTATGGCTTCCCGGAATTCACTGATAATCCAGCTTTTGTCTGCCGGTTTGTCGCGGATAGCCTGGTAGCATTCGACTTGAGACTGGTTTTCTTTTGCCCGTAAAAGTGCGCGCTCACTTTCGCGTTGCATATTAGAAAAATCGTGTTTGGTGAAAGAGTCTGCCATTGAGATGCCTATGCTGCAGCTGACTTTGGCAGTTAACCCATTGACAATAAAAGGTTGCTCCAGCAACTGGTGAATATGCCAGGCTTGCTGTTCTACGATGGCTTTTTCAGGCACGTTGAGCATGAGCACAATGAACTCGTCACCGTCGACACGGGCGAAGTGGTAGCCTTGCGCCTGGCTGTTGTGATGTAGTCGCTTGGCGACGGCTTTTAGAATCAGGTCACCCAGGCCAAAGCCGAAAATATTGTTAAAGGCTTTGAAACCATCGATATCCATGAGCAACATCGCGTTCATACTATGCGGCAGTACACGCGTGGAATACATGCTACTCTCAACCACTTGCTCAAGATAATTGCGGTTGGGGATGCCGGTCAGATAATCGGTGCGGTTTTGCTGTTCCAGTTGCTGCTTAACCTCAATGATATTTTGTAAGGTGGTACTGAGCTGATACCAGCCGATGATAAAGATAATGAAAAAGCCCAGCAAAATGCCGATGGTGGCAGGATGTAATGCCTGGAAATAGCGTAATAGCAGCGCGACCGGGAACAGCAAGGCCAGCGGTAATAGCATCGTCAAGATATGGTGGGCATGGCGATCGTCTTCACTGGCTCTGGGATGGCCGAGCTGCGCCATATCCGGGTGCAAGGCAACACTGCCAAAGCTGACATAGCCTATGAGCCAGCACATCAGGTTAATGTCATGCGGTACAGCCAGGCTATTGCTGGTGCCATGAAACACACATTCACCGACTGCAAAAAACAGAATGGCCAGGCAAAGCTGCAAAAATACCCGCGAGGCGTATGCGTTGCTACTGGTCCATAGCCATAGCAGCATGCCGAGTTCAATAAACGACAGTGAGGGATACAGCATGCGAAAAATCTGCGGCCGATCCAGCGAAAAACCATGATGCAGGATAGTAGGTAAAAACAGGAATTGCCAGCCGATGAGCATGAGGCTGGTGGCCAGGATCCAGCCCTGAAAAAAACCATGACGTGGAAATTGCGGGTGTTGCTGGCAGGCGAGTTGCCACAAGCTGCGCACCAACGCCAGGTGCCCTGTGAGCAGGCACACATCAGCCAGTGAAAGTTGCAGGCCAAAGTGTCCACTGGCATCGGTATTCGCTTCTATGAGTCCACCCAGGCATTGTGCGCTGATAGCGACCGCAAATTGCAACCATGGTTGGCATGGTTGCGGGCGCTGTCGCCAAATGCCCAGCCAGATGGCACTCACGCTGAGGATGGCAATCAGAAAAAACCAGCTATCCCTGAGTCCGAACCGACTAACAAGCGGCAGGCAAGCTGTGGCGACCAGCCCAGCCAGCCAAAAGACTTTCCAGGGCGGCGTCATGCGTGCTGCCAATGAAATAACGGCTGAAATATGATGACTCCATTGCATGGCTGTACTTCACATAAGCAGATCGAAGCGCCATTAAACACTGCTTTAATAACATATGTAAATATATGTTTTATTGGCGGGTGCTTAAAAGTGATTTCAGATGGGGTGAACCAGTCGTTAAATTGCTTTTACGTGATTTAATGAAACGTCTGCGGATGTTTTCTATTACACTCATCCAGCGTCTCTAAGTCACGCAGTGACAGCGTCATCTCATTTGATTTTTTGTATTCGAAAGTGTTTTCTTGTTGGCCTTGCGCGCATACAAGAGCATCCATATTTATGTCCAACGCGTTTTATTTCAATCTGATTCTATTTTTTCTGGTGGCGATTATTGCGCTAGAAGTGTTGGCCAAAAAGCTACGTTGGCCACCTGCCGTGGCGCAGTTAATCGGTGGCGCACTGATCGCCTTTATCCCCGGTTTGCCTGCGTTTGAGATTGATCCTGCGCTGGTGTTAGTGGTTTTCTTGCCACCACTACTGATGGCGGGCGCTTATTTCACGGTGTGGCATGAATTCAGGCGCCACCTGGTGGGGATTTTGCTGCTGGCGATAGGCGCGGTGCTATTTACCACCCTGGTGGTTGGGCTGGCACTGCATAGTTTGACGCCGGCCCTGCCGTGGGCTGCCTGTTTTGCCTTAGGCGCCATTGTGTCACCACCGGATGCCATCGCCGCCAAGGCCGTGCTGCAACGGGTGGCCTTGCCACGCAAATTGCTGGTGTTGCTCGAGGGTGAAAGCCTGCTCAATGATGCAACCGGCCTGGTGTTATACAAGTTTTCGATTGTGGCTATGCTGACTGGTGTGTTCTCCATGGCGGGGGCGGTTGAGGGGTTCGCCTGGCTCAGCATCGGCGGCATCCTGCTGGGCGCCGCGTTTGGCTACCTGGTCTATAAAACCTTGCGCTATTTGCATGACACCGAGCTCATGATTCTCGCCTCTGCCTTACCGGGCTGGATTTGTTATGTGGTGGGTGAACATATCGGTGTTTCGGGCGTCATCGCGACCGTTACCTACGGCATGATGCTGGGCTGGCACCAGCATGAAATCATGACGGCCACCGCCAGACGTCGCGGTGCCGCGTTTTGGGAAATCATGATTTTTGTCTTTGAGTCGTTGGTGTTTATCCTCATAGGCCTCTCCTTGCGCGGCGTGTGGGATCGCATTGCCGACGGCAGCAAATCAATTGCTGATTACAGTCTGGAGGTGTTGCTGGTGCTGGTGGTGGTGATTGTGTCGCGCTTTGTCTGGGTGTTTGCCGTCGATGGGCTGGCTGGATTATTCAGCAAACACGCAAGGTCTGCCTCAGGCGGTTGGCGTGAATCATTTGTGACCAGTTGGGCCGGCATGCGCGGCGTGGTGACACTGGCGGCCGCGCTGGCGGTGCCTGCCGAGGTGCCGGGGCGCGATTTGATGCTGCTGTGTGCGTTTGCCGTGATTTTAGTCACCGTATTGTTTCAGGGTACCAGCATCGGCTGGGTGATACGCGTGCTCAAGTTAAAAGCCACCGCGCATGAGCGCACTTACCTCAACGAGCCGCAAACCTGGGCGCGTATTGAACAGGCGCAATATGCAGTGGTCAACAAGCTGGCTTATGACGAACAAGGCAAGCTACAGCATCCACGATTACTCGAGCAATATGGTTATCGCCAAAGCTTGTCAGACAAACACAAAAATGACGCCATGTTGCCAGACGATATCCGTAAAGCGCATTTTAATGTGGTGCTGGCCGCAGTGGCCGCCGGGCGTGAGGAGTTGCTGAAGCTGCATCGTTCCGGACAGATTCATGATGAACTATTGCATATGATGGAGCGTGATCTGGATATCCAGGAAATAGCAGCATTGCATAGCCGGGGATAAGGCAACGCTGTCCACATTTTTTGTGGATAACTTTTCAGATGTGTTGTGGGTGAGTGCTGTAACTGCATGATTTAATGACTAAAAACAGGGATGATTAAAATCTGTACGCTGAAAATAATTAGCAAAAATCCTTGCTGCAGGCTATTTTTTGTGTATTGCCAGCCAGAGGTCGTCGGCGTAGCATAGGCTGATCACTGTTGCAAATAAGGAGTCCATGATGAAACGACTGTTTTATATTGATTATCCGCAAGAGCATTATGAAGGACAGGCGCATCGTTATCGTTGCGCGTTTTGCAAGCAGGAAACCACCAAAATCAATGGCCGACTGGAAGGGCATTTACCAAATTGCGATTATCGCGTGGTGCTTGAAAAAGCAGGGTTTGAATGCAACCGCCAGGTAGCTGTGGCACATGAAGATACGGCAGACGAAGAAGATTAATTCGCCACGATAGCCAGATCATCGCATCACTTTTAACGACCGGGTCACCGTATGAGCACATTTACCCCCTTGCAATCACTGATTGGCGGCTTGCTGATTGGCTTTTCTACCTTGCTGTTAATCCGCTGGCTGGGGCAGATTGCCGGTATCAGCGGCATCGTCGGTCAGCTGTGGTCGGCGGCTGCCGGTGATCGTGCCTGGCGTTTTGCCTTTGTTGCAGGTCTGCTGGTGGCACCACTCTTGTATGCCCTAGTTACGCCATTGCCCGCCATGCAGATTGCTACCAGTACGCCCTGGTTAATTGCGTCAGGCCTGCTGGTGGGTTTTGGCACTCGGCTGGGGTCTGGCTGCACCAGTGGTCATGGCGTGTGTGGCTTATCGCGCTTATCGTTACGCTCGCTGGTGGCGACGTTGACGTTTATGCTGACAGCGATGCTGGTGGTATGGCTGGTACGCCATGTGCTGGTGGCAGGATAGGAGCGCATGATGGTGATGTTGATTGCATTGTTCGCTGGCGTGATTTTTGGCCTGGGCTTGATTGTAGGCGGGATGACTAACCCGGCCAAGGTATTAGCATTTTTGGATATTAGTGGTGATTGGGATCCCTCACTGGCGTTTGTGATGCTGGGGGCGATTGCCGTTGGCTTTTTCGCGTTTAAAACTGCGGCCAAACAGTCGCGCAGTCTGTTGGGCTTGCCTATGCAATTGCCTGCCAGCCATCTGATTGATCGCAAATTAGTCATAGGGGCATTACTGTTTGGGGTCGGCTGGGGCCTGGCTGGTTTTTGCCCCGGCCCGGCGGTTGCCTCGATATTGGTTGGCGGTGCTGCGGTGTGGATATTTGTCGCCAGCATGCTGGCGGGCATGGCGCTACATACGCTGGCCGTGCGCCGCGGCTGGCTTTAATCTCTTCTTTTCTTGCGCCATCGTGCGTGCGACCCATACTTGGTCATTTGGCAGGCAGTCATGCCTCTTTTTACGGATGCTAGTCGTGTCATTTTCCCTGAGCATCAGTCAGCGCGTTGGTGCCGCCTTGATTTCTCATAAAGATATTTCTTAGGAGCCGGCACATGATTTTTCAACAGCTTTTTGAAGCAGAGAGTTGCACATATACCTATCTGCTAGCGTGTGAGCAAAGCAGGCAGGCGGTGTTAATTGACCCGGTTGAAAGTGAGGTCGCGCGCTATATTGAGGTTTTGCATACCCAGGAATTAACGCTGGCCTATACGCTAGAAACCCATGTGCATGCCGATCATGTGACCGGGGCAGATGCGCTACGCCAGCGCTTGGGCAGTCAAAGCGTCGTTCACCGTGACGCGGGGGTGCTGTGTGGAGATTTGCTGGTCACCGATGGCATGCACTTGCATGTCGGCTCACTGGATATTGAAGTGCGCTCCACACCTGGCCATACCAGCGGTTGCGTGAGTTACTACCTGGGTGACCGTATTTTTACTGGCGATGCTTTGCTGATTAATGGCTGTGGCCGCACCGACTTTCAGCAGGGCGATGCAGGACAGTTATACGACAGCGTGCATCGTGAAATTTTCAGCTTGCCAGAGGCAACCCTGATTTATCCGGGCCATGATTACCACGGCCAAACGGTATCCACGGTGGGTAAAGAAAAAAAGGACAATCCGCGCCTGGGTGGCCAAATTTCACGTGCGGCGTTCGTGGCGCTGATGGCTAACCTGAAGCTGGGGTATCCAGCACAAATGGCGGTGGCACTGCCAGCCAACCAGGCGTGCGGCAGGCTGGCGGTTAATCAGTCGTCATAAGTTTGAAGCATTAAATCTGCAGGCAGATTTTGCCAAAGTGCTGGTTGGTTTCCTGGTATTGAAACGCCTGCACGATTTCTTCTACCGCAAATACTTTATCTATCACCGGTTGCATGCCGTTGCCATCAATCGCTTTCACCATGGCTTGTTGCTGCGCACGATTCCCTACCAGCACGCCTTGCAGGCGTAATTGCTTAATCAGAGCAGTCACCAGCGGAAAGTCGCCTGCCAGGCCGGTCAGAATGCCGATGACAGACACATGACCGCCGACGCGCGCCGCCAGCATAGACTGTTCCAGTGTCGCTGGGCCACCGACCTCCACCACGTGGTCGACGCCTTGCCCGCCAGACATGTCGCGTGCGAGCGTGCCCCATTGCGGCGTGGTTTTGTAATTGATCACATGGTCTGCGCCTAAGGCCTTGAGCTTTTCCAGCTTGGCCTCGCTGGATGAGGTAGCGATCACGGTCGCCCCGGCCAGTTTGGCAAATTGCAGCGCAAAAATAGACACGCCGCCTGTGCCTTGCACTAGTACGGTATCGCCCGGTTTCAGGTGGTCATCTGCCATCAGGGCCCGCCATGCGGTAAGGGCCGCAGTCGTCAGGGTGGAGGATGCCAGATGGCTCCAGCCTTTGGGGGCTAGGGTAAAGGATGCTACCGATGCGGTGACCAGCTCGCGGGCGTAACCATCAATGCCATCACCCGGCACGCTGGCAAAGCCTTCAACCAGTGGCTCACCTGATTGCCAGGTGGGAAAGAAGGTGCTGACTACAGCATCTCCTATTTTAAATTCAGTGACGTCTGCGCCTACGGCAATCACTTCCCCGGCGCCGTCGGCCATCGGAATGCGTGGCTCAGTCGGCCCCCACATGCCGCTAACCACGGCAAAATCATGATAGTTCAGCGAGTTGGCATGTAGCCTGACCGTGATCTCGCCTGCTTTGGGGGCGGCCGCTTCACGGTTGCCTATAGTCACGTTTTGGTAGCCGCCGCCGGGTTGCACAATGATGGCTTTGCTCATTGTTGGTCTCCTCAATGAATGTGATGATTATCATCATCGGATGCGTGTGATAGTTGGATTGTGCCGTGTTGTGATGACGATGTAAATTCTCAGCCCCTTCGTTATATACGGCCTTATATAGCGTGCCTGTAGATAAAATTTAACATCGTTAAATTTCCTGTTTTATCGTGCATGAAACACACATACATACAGATGTGTATGTTAGTATATTTTTTACCATAGCCAACGTTCAGATTGGTTTAACCACCAGGCACAACAGATATTCACAAGGAACCTACCCGATGAAACTAAATATCAATGGCAAAGAGACCGATCTCAATGTGAGTGACGATATGCCCATATTATGGGCGATTCGCGATGTGGCTGGCATGACTGGCACCAAGTTCGGCTGTGGCATGGCGCAATGTGGTGCCTGTACCGTGCATCTGGATGGCCAGGCCATCCGCTCGTGCGTGACGCCGGTGAGTGCCGCGGTAGGCAAAAAAATTACCACTATTGAAGCCATGCAGGAAGACAAAGTCGGCCAGGCTGTACAGGCCGCCTGGCAGCAGATTGATGTGGTGCAGTGCGGGTATTGCCAGTCTGGCCAGATCATGTCGGCGACCTCATTACTCAAACAAAACCCCAAGCCCAGCGATGCCGATATCGACGCCGCCATGAGTGGCAATATCTGCCGTTGTGGCACTTATCAACGTATCCGCACAGCGATTCATGAAGCTGCTGCCAAACTGGCCTAAGGAGAGACACCATGAACGATATGATTAATCTCTCGCGCCGCAGTTTTATTAAAAGTACCGCGCTGGTGGCTGGTGGTTTAGTGGTGGCCTTTAGTATCCCGCAAGCCAAACGGTTTATGGGGGTGGCTAATGCCGCTGAAGCGATGCCTTTGCCTGCGCCAAATGCCTTTTTGCGCATAGGTGCCGATGACAGTATTACGGTGATGCTGGCACACAGTGAAATGGGGCAGGGCGTGTGGACGACGCTACCGATGCTGATCGCCGATGAGCTGGATGCAGACTGGAGCAAGGTGAAGGTCGAGCATGCACCTGCCGCACCGGCCTATATTCATACCGCTTACGGCATACAGATTACCGGTGGTTCTTCGACCACCTGGTCAGAGTTTGACCGTTACCGCCAGGCTGGTGCCTTAACGCGTGCCTTGTTGTTGCAGGCGGCAGCCAAGCAGTGGAATGTGCCTGTCGCAGGCTTGCGTACCGAAAACGGTGCGGTGATCAACGGCAAGAAAAAATTGACCTATGGCCAGTTGGTTGAGACGGCCAGCCAGCTGGAAACGCCGACCACTGTGACCTTGAAAAAACCGGAACAATGGAAGTTTATTGGCAAGGCTACCAAACGCTTGGACAGCGCGGAAAAAATCAATGGCACCGCCAAATTTGGCCAGGATGTGCAGTTTGATGGCTTGAAAGTGGCCATGGTAGCGCGCTCACCGGTATTTGGCACCAAGCTGAAAAGCGTAGATGATAGCGCGGCACGCCAGGTACCAGGTGTGATTAAAGTGGTGAAAGTGCCAACAGGTGTAGCGGTGATTGCCGAACATTACTGGGCGGCCAAACAAGGCCGCGAAGCGCTCAAGTTGGCGTGGGACCTGGATGGGCATGACAAACCGGATTCTGCGGCACTATTGAAACAGTATCAGGCCCTGGCACAACAGCCAGGTGTGCAAGCGGCGAAGGCGGGCGATATCGCCAGTGCCAGCAAACAGGCCAAGCAGACCATCAGTGCCGAGTATGTGTTGCCGTATTTGTCACATGCGCCGATGGAACCACTCAATTGCGCGGTCAAAATTTCAGATCAAGGCTGCGACATCTGGACCGGTACACAGATGCAAACCACCGACCAGGCTGCTGCTGCCAAAATTCTGGGGTTGAAACCTGATCAGGTAAAAATTCATACCCAGTTCCTCGGTGGTGGTTTCGGCCGCCGTGCTAATCCGCGCGCCGATTTTGTGTCTGAGGCGGTAGAAGTGGCCAAAGCGGCTGGCTTGCCAGTGAAAACTGTCTGGAGCCGTGAGGATGATGTCAAAGGTGGTTTTTACCGGCCTATGTTTGTGCACCGCGCGACCGTGGCGCTGGATCAACAAGGTAAGCCATTGGCCTGGCAACAGACGCTGATCGGGCAGTCCATCATTAAAGGCACGCCGTTCGAAGGCGTGATGATTAAGGATGGCATTGATGCGACTTCTGTAGAAGGCGTGGCCGATTCACCTTATGTCAAAGGGACGGCTAACCACCAGGTGCATCTGCATTCGGTGCAAAGCGATGTGCCGGTGTTGTGGTGGCGCTCGGTCGGTCATAGCCATTCCGGTTTTGTCATGGAAAGCCTGGTTGACGAACTGGCACATGCCAGTAAGCAGGATCCGTTGACATATAGACGCCAATTGCTGAAAGATCATCCGCGCCATTTGGCCGCCCTGAACCTGGCGGCCGATAAAGCGGGTTGGGGCAAACCATTGCCGTCTGGTGTGTTCCGCGGCATTGCCGTACACGAATCTTTTGGCAGCTATGTGGCGCAAGTAGCCGAGGTTTCTGTGAACGAGGGCGAAGTCAAAGTGCACCGCGTAGTGGTCGCCATTGATTGCGGCCTGGCGGTGAACCCGGATGGTGTCAAAGCGCAAATGGAGTCCTCAGTGGCTTATGCGCTGGGTGCAGCATTGAGTAGCGAAATCAGTTTTAAAGACGGGCAAGTGGTGCAGTCTAACTTCCATGACTACCAGGTATTGCGCATGAAAGACATGCCTAAGGTGGACGTGCATATCGTCGCGAGCAAAGAAAAAATGGGCGGCGTTGGTGAGCCTGGCGTGCCGCCATTAGCGCCTGCTGTCGCCAATGCAGTATTTGCGGCAACCGGTAAGCGCATCCGTCGTTTACCCATAGGCGACCAACTGGCTTAAGTCTATGCAATCGTCAGATTGGGAAGTACTGCAACGCGCCAGTGACTGGCTGCAACAAGGTTATCGTGCGCATCTGTTTACCGTGATCCAGACCTGGGGCTCGGCACCGCGTTTGCCGGGTGCCATCCTGGTGGTGCGTGAAGATGGTCATCTGGTCGGTTCAGTATCGGGCGGTTGTATTGAAGATGACCTGGCTGATAAAGCGCGGCAGCAGCGGTTGCCCACACGGCCAGCCATTCTTGAATACGGCATTCACCAGGACGAAGCGCAGCGTTTTGGGATTCCCTGTGGCGGGCAACTGAAGATTTTTGCCGAGCCGCTCACACAGGCAGCGCAACTGGCACCCATGCTGGAAAGTTTGTCGCAACGGCGTTTGCTAAAGCGTTCAGTCAACCTGCATAGCGGCGAGGTGCGCCATCAGCGTGTGCTGCCAGAAGGCCTGCCGTATCTGGACAAAGACTGGTTCCACAGCTACTTTGGCCCGCAATGGCGCCTGCTGGTGATAGGCGCCAACCAGTTAGGCTCGGTATTGGCAGCCATGGCACAAGCGCTGGATTTTAATGTCATGATTTGCGACCCGCGTGAAGACATGCGTGCAGAGTGGCATGTGGACGGCGCCGAGTGGCTGGCGGGTATGCCGGACGATGTGGTGCTCGACATTGCGCCTGATCCACACACAGCCATTGTGGCAGTGACGCATGACCCCAAACTGGATGATATGGCCTTGCTCGAAGCCTTGAAGTCAGATGCGTTTTATATCGGTGCGCTGGGCTCAGTGAAAAACCAGGAAAAACGCAAACAGCGCCTGCGCAGTTTTGACCTCAGCGAACAAGAGGTCAACCGCCTGCATGGCCCGGTCGGCTTGCGCATCGGTAGCCGTACTCCGGCCGAAATTGCAGTGTCTATTTTGGCTGAGTTGATTCAGGCGCGTGCGCAACTGCAACAGGCTGGATTGTCGAAAACAGACAGCAATCTTGCCGCTGCCTGAATCAGGCCAGGTCTGCCGGCGTATCAATATCTCTTAAAATACCAGCGTCCTGGCATTCAAATCGTAAAATCTCGGACTGATGCGCGCGCAAGACATCACGCGCGCCTTGATCGCCTTCGATGGCAAGCAAGTCTGGTATCAAATCGCTGCGAAAGCCCACCGGGTGCCCGGGCTGGCCGTGGTACATAGGCTGCACAATACGCGCCTGTATTAACTGTTGCGCGACCTGCTGTATTGTTCCGGTTTGAATGAACGGCATATCCGCGAGCGCAATCACCAGCCCTGTCATGGCTGGAAAAGCGGCTTGTGTCGCCATCAGGCCCAATTTCAAACTGTCCGACATCTGTTGATGTTGGTCCTCGCACTCAATGACTTTAAATCCAAGCGATGTGAGTTGGTTGCCCAGCGTGGGTTGGTTGGCGCGTATGACGGCAACACTCCCTGGCAGCGCGGCAATCAATGCTTGCGCCGCCCTCAGTGCGACCAGTTGTCCGTCTGCCAGCGGTTGTAATAGCTTGTTTTGCGGGCCAAACCGGCGTGAAAAGCCGCCTGCCAGCAGGATGCCTGCGATGAGTGGTGGGCGAGGATCAGGATGCACCATTTGTCTGCTATCGATAATGTTTCAGGGTTGGTCAACAACATGTTTAATTGGCACGTTCATGTATGCTTGCGATTCTTTCTTCTGGAGCATCTATGACCTTGCCTAAACGTTTATATTACAGTGTGTTGCTAGGTTTGCTGATTTTTCCTGCGCTGGTGTGGGCCGGTCTTGCGGCTGGCGACTATGAATTTTCCGTCACGGTGAATGGTGACAAGCGTCCTTATCTGGTGCATGTGCCTGCGCAACCAGCTGGCCAGGCCTTGCCCATGGTGCTGGCGCTGCATGGCGGGCTGGGCAATATGCAGGTACAGGCCAATGAGCGGTTTTACCACCAGATTTCGGCCTCGGAAAAATATGGTTATATCGTGGTGTTTCCCAATGGCTACAGCCGCTTGCCGGGAGGCAAGTTCGCGACCTGGAATGCAGATAATTGCTGTGGCCCGGCAGTGAAAAAACAAAGCGATGATGTCGCCATTATCCGTGCCATGATTCAAGACATGCAGCAACGCGCCAATGTCGATGCTAAACGTATTTTCGTTGATGGCATGTCGAATGGCGGCATGATGAGCTACCGTTTGGCTTGTGAGTTATCTGACACCGTGAGCGCCATCGCCTCGGTGGCGGGCACTGATAACACCCAGCGCTGTCAGCCTGCCAAGCCGGTGGCGGTGTTGCATATTCATGCCAAAGATGATGACCATGTGCCGTTTCATGGCGGCAAAGGCCAGCAATCTATGGTTGATGTGAGTTTTAACTCAGTGCCAGCGACGATACAGAAGTGGGTGCAGCTCAACCAGGCCAATAGCCAGGCCGAGCGCATCCTGGATGTGCCCGGCGCTTATTGCGAAATCCACCGTGGCGGACTGGCCTCAGTGCAGCTGTGCGTTACGGATACTGGCGGCCACTCCTGGCCCGGAGGCAGTAAACCGCGTGGTGGGCAGGCTGGTTCGGATGCGATCTCTGCCAATGATGTGATCTGGCAGTTTTTTAACGCTAATGGCCGCCGCTAGCTGAGTTAAAAAGGAATACTGTAGCCGACATAGGCCATCGGCTGGATTCTGGTCTCGGTAATCGGGCTATTATTCTGTGCGTTGCTCAGTCGCGTCACAAATGCACCAAACAGTAAGGAATGGTCTTTGAACGCTGGCATCATGCCATTGACACCCGCCTGCCATTCAACCCCAGAGCCTGCGCGGTAAACCGGGCGGCTGGTAGTCGCTTCGCTGTTGTCGACGCCGAAATAATAGTCGTTAAATTTCTGGTTGTTCCAGGTGGCGCCAACCACCCCGTTTAAACGCAATTGTGGAGCGCGCACCAGGCTTTTAATGTATTGCAACTGAACTTGCTGGCCATTGCTGTTGCCACTGGCATCAGCCGTCCATTGTGCATTAAAAGTGCCATAGTCAGTTTGCCAGCGCAGTAATGGGCCGACAAATATGGAGAAATCCCGGTCATGCATGCCACGGGTCCGGTCACCTTTGCTGGCATCCCAGCCAAATTTGGCTTCAGCAGACAGCCCAAAGCGCACACGCTGGTCATCGCTGTCCAGCAACCAGACACCTGCTTGTAATGCATTGATGAAAAAGCGATCACCATAGTTGGCATTGATAATTGGCAATGCAAGTACGCGGTACTCATCAGAGCCTGAGGTCTTGGGCAAGACGCCTACGCCTATGCCGTATAAGTTTTGTGCTCTGGGCACGGCCGTTTCAGTTTGTCGATCTATGCGAGACTCAGCTTCTGCCATGGCACTAAATAAGGCGATGGTCAGCCCGGTGGTGGTGCGTGTTACTGCGTGTTTCATCATGTGTGTATCCATTATTGTTATGCGCTGCATGCTTGAACAGCATTTGCCTGAGAGAGTTCCCGCAAGCAAGATATTTTCTGGCCTATTTCACAAGCTTAACACGGCGTGTTAACTGCCTTGTTTCAGTTGAATAATTTGCTGCGTGACTTTTTCGCCCTGGTCTTTATCCACTGCGCTGATCGCCGGTTGCAGTGACTGCAAGGTAGTCAGGTCTTTTTGCGTAAATGCCACGCGTGACAATGCCAGCATGGCGTCATAGTCGCGCTGGTTCAAGTCATAAGCATGTTTGAGATCTTGCTCAGCCTCGGCGTATTGTTGCAGGCCTTCTTCTGCCAGCCCCAGAAAATACCAGGCATCGGCCGCAGTTGGCTCTTGCTTCGCCCATTGGCTGGCAATCGACTTCAGGTTAGCCCAGTCGCCGTTCTGGTAAGGAATCACCACCTGCATAAAGTAAGGTCGTTGTTCGAGTGGCAATGCCCAGAACGGCACTTCATTGGTTTTCAGTGAAATAACTTCAGGTGCGTCCATCAGCTCTTTAATCCATTCAGCGGGTAGGCTGTAGTAAAACGCCTGGTGTCCTGGACTCTTGAAGGTGGTTAGCCCGATCAGGTTGAAATTTTGGTCAAACAGGGCGCCGCCACTGGAGCCCATCAAGAAGGAGGCATTCGTGCGCACAATCATGCTGCCATCGTAAGGATAAATACCTTTGATATTGCCATAAGACAGTTGCGGTACAGGGGCCGCGGCCGGAAAGCTCAGGCTAAACACTTCTTCTTCGTATTGCAGTGTTTTGCTGTCGCGCATGGGGAGTGGTTTAAACGGCAACGGATCAAATTTGAGCAAACACACATCGCGTTTCCAGTTGGCCTTGAGCGCGATAGGACGATAACCGTCGCGGAACTTGGCAATATTGGCGCCATTGCTGTTGGCGATGACATGGCAGTTGGTGGCTACGTATTCCGGGCTGACCACCACGCCCGAGCCCCGGCCATTGGAGCCGCCAGGCATGTCGGTGGTGACCATCACAATCGAGTGGCCTAATTCAAGTGTATCGACGATGCTAGGTTGTGCCTGCACCTGTCCAACCCCTGTCCACATTATCAGCAATAGCAATAACCGTTTCATACAGGCTCCTATCGACAAAGACCAATCGTTCTGACCATGCATCATGCACGAGTCTGAGCACTCTGACCAGAATATCGCGTAAATGTTTTCTGCGGTAGCTATTTTGTAAGCATTATCTGACAAGTAAATCGGCACCTGCCTACTTATTCAATCCATTTCGACTCTCTACCATAGCGGATGAGATCGCCTGAGAAAAATCGAGTATTAAACATGCAACGAACCAAGTCCTATATGTTACCCAAGCTGATTTTATTAAACATGCTTGCCTTGATGATGATTACTTTCGAGCACGAAGTCCCCGCTGATAATAATCCTTTACTGAGCGCAACTCAGTCCGGGCAGGTGGTGGCACCGGAGGCCGCTGAAACCGTGGACACCGCCAATGCATCGTTGCCTGCGGTAAAAGTAGCGGCGGTAGATGAAGCGAAAGTCGACGAAGATAAACAGACTGTCATGAAAAAACCGGCTGTTTATAAAAAACGGGTGCAACAAAAGCATTCGGCGAACAAATCATCTGGCATGGTGTTAAAGGCTAATTACACCGCCAATACGCCGTTGGGCTGCTGCTTCCGCGGTAACCGCATCTAGCATTCATACACGTGACAACACATAAAGCCTCCTCACGGAGGCTTTTTTGTTGCAGGTCTTTTCAAGAGCCAATACACTGGCAGACAATTACTTTCCCCACAAACATCCAAACAAAAATCGTCAAAGAAAGCGCTATGTTTAAATCTTTTTTCCCTGATTCTCGCTGGTTCTGGCCGTCTGTCATTGTGTGGGCAACTATTTGCTGTGGTGCCTGGTTTGAGTTTTCTACTGCCATTGGCGCGGTGTTTGGTTTAACCATGACGGAAAAAGCTCCCGTCATCGGCCTAGGCCATTTTGTGACCGATTCATTCAAGCTGTTTTATGCATATTATGCTCTGAGTGTTGCCTTGTTTGCGTTGTTCTGGTTTCAATTTAAACCCAGCCGCTGGCAATGGTGGTCCATTCTCGGTTCGGCATTTATTTTGTTTTCAACCTATTACTCGGTACAGGTGGCGGTGGCTATTAATAACTGGCGTAGACCATTTTTTGATACAGTTCAAGTGGCCCTCAATCAGAATGCAAGTCAAAAGGTCAGCCCATTGGAGTTGTATCAGCTAATAGTGCAGTTTGCTGAAGTTGCTTTCATTGCTGTAACTATGTTCGTGCTAACAAAGTTTGTAGTTAGCCACTATATTTTCAGGTGGCGAACCGCAATGAATGATTACTATACGTCGCAGTGGTCACAAATACGTCATATTGAGGGTGCTTCGCAACGTGTGCAGGAAGATACTATGCGATTTGCGACGATTATGGAGGATTTGGGAGTCAAGATGGTCGACGCCATTATGACTTTATTTGCTTTCTTACCTATTTTATGGGGGTTGTCACAATATGTGTCAGAGCTGCCAATAGTAGGAGCTATTCCATATCCACTGTTTACTGCAGCAATTATCTGGTCGTTATTCGGAACATCATTATTAGCGGTAGTGGGCATCAAACTGCCAGGGCTTTACTTTAAAAATCAGAGGGTTGAAGCCGCATATCGTAAAGAACTGGTATATGGCGAAGACAATCATGCACGTGCGCAGCCCGCGACACTAAAGCAGTTATATGCTGAAGTGCGGCATAACTATTTTGTTATGTATTTTCACTATGTTTATTTTAATGTCGCAAGAAGTTTGTATATTCAGGCTGACAATATTTTTGTTTTTGTTATTTTAGTGCCTACTATTGCTGTAGGGAAAATCACATTCGGTATTCTGCAGCAAATTCTCACGGCATTTAGCGAGGTGAGTAACTCATTCCAATATTTGGTCAATTCCTGGGCAACTATTATCGAATTACTATCTATTTATAAACGACTCCATAGCTTTGAAGCGGCAATCAAAAATGAAGCCTTGCCTGAGATCGAGCAAACTACCGCCTGATAAAAGTAGCGGTGGCCAGCGTTACCTGGCCACCTGCTGAAAATGATCGAATTTTGGCTGTTGTTCCCGCATAAACTGCGCCAGCGCTTCATCCGACAACGGTCGGCTGTAATAGTAGCCTTGCCCGACATCACATCCACTATGCAGTAAAAACCGGTGCTGGTATTCGGTTTCTATACCTTCCGCTGTGACCGATTTATGCAAACTTTTGCCCAGGTTAATCAGCGCCAGCAAAATGTTGCCGTTGGTCACGCTTTGTTCCAGATCCTGTACAAAGGCTTTGTCGATTTTGAGCTCATCAATCGGGTAGTTTTTGAGGTATGCCATATTCGAATAGCCGATGCCAAAATCGTCAATGGCAATACACACGCCTAATCGTTTCAACTGCTCCAGTGTGCGTGTGAACATGGCTTCATCCTTGAAGCGGGCATTCTCGGTGACTTCCAGTGTAATCAGGTGCGGCGGCACGCGCTCCTGTCGTAATACGCGTTGTACGGTTTCGACCAGATTGCCGCGCAGGAACTGGATCGGCGATACATTGACCGCAATTGGCACCATATAACCCCACTCGGTTTGCATGGACTTGATCTTCTGGCAGGCGGTCTGCAATACCCATTCACCAATGGCAAAAATGTGGCCGGTTTCTTCGGCCACCGGGATAAACTGGTCGGGTGGAATGAGGCCGCGCTCCGGGTGCTGCCAGCGGATCAGCGCCTCCAGGGCGCTGATATTGCCGTGTTGCATATTGATTTGCGGCTGGTAATACAGCATGAGTTCCTGTCGCTGCATGGCGTGGCCCAGGCCGTATTCAATTTCGTTGCGTTCGCCCAGTTGTTGCGCCAGGGTGCCGCTGAACATCTGCACCTTGTTTTTGCCTGCATTTTTGGCACTGTAAAGCGCCGAGTCGGCGCAACTGAGCAGGGCGTCTATCTCTTTGGCATGGTCGGGATAAATGCTGACGCCGACGCTGCAGGTCATGTTGAATACATAGTCGCCAATGGCAATCGGTTGCGAAATAGCCTCCATCACGCGTGCGAGCAATGGTTCTGCATCTTCGGCCACGCGCAAACCTGGGTAGAGCATGACAAACTCGTCGCCACCAAAGCGCACAATGGCATCAGTCGGACGCGTACTCTGAATCAGCCTTTGTGCGACATTTTCCAGCAGTTTGTCACCAGCGCGGTGACCTAGGGTATCGTTAATCAGTTTGAAGTGATCGAGGTCGATAAACGCAATAGCAATCTTGTTTTGTATCTTATCGGCCTCGGCAATCAGGCTGGCCAGTTTGCCACTGAAGGCATGGCGATTGAGCAAGCCAGTCAGGTTATCGGTAACGGCCAGCTGGCGGATTTGCAGCTCATGGTTTTTACGGTCGGTAATGTCTTCTACCGTGCCTTCGTAATAAAGGATGTGGCCTTGCGGGTCACACACGGCATGGGCATTCTCCGAGATCCAGATCGCTTCACCATTCAGCCGGTAAACCTCGGATTCAAAGTTATGGACCCGGCCTTGTGCGCGGATGGCTTCGGTAAATTCGCCCCGCCTGTTTTCGGCCACATAGAGCTGGGTGCTGATATTGTTGAGGTCGCTGATCAGGGCCGCCGGGGAAGCGTAGCCATACAGTCTGGCCAGTGCCGGGTTGGCATTGAGATAGGTACCAGACTCGGTGGTCTGGAACATGCCCAGCGTTGAGTTTTCAAACATGGAGCGATATTTTTGTTCGGTGCTGAACAATTCGTGCTCAATGCGTTTGCGGCAACTGATATCCTGAATAATGCCTTCCAGCGCAACGGGTTTACCCTCACTATCAAACACGGCACTGCCGCGCTCGGCCACCCAGGTGATGTCGCCATTGGCGCGTATGATGCGGTACTCCAGCTCAAAACGCTCGCCTTTTTGAATCGCTGCATCAATCGTGGTGCGTGCTTTTTCCCTGTCATCCGGGTGGGTGATGATTTCGTAAGAAGTGGTTTTGTTGAGCAGCAAGTCTGGTGCCGGATAGCCGGTCAGGGCTTCGCAGCCCTTGCTCACGTAAATCATGGTCCAGTTGCTGTCATACAGGCAACGGTAAATCATGCCATCCAGATTATCCAGCAGCGTATCCAGCAATCGCTGTTGCTGCGCAGTGAGTAAGGATTCCATGATGTCGTTTTGCATGATTCCAAAAAGGGTCGTCTGACTATTCATCAGGCATACACCTGTTCAGCGGGTTGTGAACGTACGGAAAGTACTTTGTCCCATAGGCTTTGTGCGGTGATCAGTGTCAGCATGCTGTTCTGGGCGATATTGGCAATGGCAATGCCCGGGTTATGGCTGGCACCCCTGAAAAAAGTATTCATCGGCTGAATCTGCGTCGGCGCCAGGTAGGGGATTTCACCCAGTGCGGAGACAAACAGGCCAAATCTGAGCGAGGCCGCTTTGTCTTCAATGACGATGATCTGCCGGTAATCCGTGAAATAGTGCGGATGTCCCAGCATGCGTGCGAGGTCAATCACCGGAATGACTTCTCCCCGGTAGGCGTGCATGCCCGCGATAAACGGTGCGGATTCAGGCAGGGTGCGCAACTGGTCTTCATCAATGGCTTCACGTACAAAGCGTGCTTCTATGCCCATCCATGAGTCACCAACGTAGAAGGTGGCATATTCCTGGCAGTCTTGCCCGGACTGTGCAAACAGGTTGGGGTTGAATTTGTTGTGGATGACTTGTGCCTCGGCGTGGATGCGCTGGTTGATTTCATCCTCCTTGCCCAGTGGCGTGAAAATCAGCGCAACCACCTTGTTGCGGTAGCTGTCCTGGTCGCTCTTGAATTCACGGTAGCCATAGGCTGCGCGCGCACCAACCGCATAATAGGTATTCTGGTAAATCGCAATATCAAACAGCTGCTCGCTTTCTTTCAGTTTGCTAATGGCGGGCATCAGTTCAAAGACTTCGCCCATGGCAAAGTCTTTATGTGTGCTTGAAATGACATTGAGTTGTTCGTTCACAAACAGGGTGAAGCTGCCATTGACCGGCGTATCGGTCTTGTCACGTGGAATCACATCGCGCAGCATGGCCTGGAACTGCGGCGTACTGTCGAACACGATGGCAATGCCACCGACGATACTGCTACCATCCAGATGCCGTATAGGTGCGGCATAAATGTAAGTGTGTTTGTTATTGTAGAGCGGCGTGGGTTCAAATGGCGAGACGACGTAATCTTGTGTCGAGGCGCAACTACGCGTTCGGCCTACCCATTCATCCGATAACTGGGTGCCAATTAGTTGCTGGTATTGTGAATTCGACACGGCCATGACCTCACCCTTGCGATCAAACACAATCAGGTTGTCATATACGGTGTATAGGCTATTGATATAGCGCAGCACGTCGGTGACTTTGCGCTTGTCTTCATCCGCCAGGCTAGTTTGCGCTAACAGCTCCCTAAAAACGTGTGTGAGCGCCCACCAACGTACATCATTGGCACGTTCATACAGATTGCGGTCCATGATTTCTACCGCCAGCTGCGCATAAAAACTGGAGTTTTCCAGCATCACCGACACCACGGTCTGATAGAGCTCAGAGACCATGTTTTCAATGATCTGCTGCGTTTTATGGCCGGTATGGCTGATCTCGGAAAGCAGGCTTTTAGAAAAGTTTTTCTGCTGGGTATTCACATCATTGCTTTGCCGGATATTACCGTTCCAGACAGATTGATTCAGTTTGCTCTGGATATTGGCGGCCTGCTTGGGGATATTCAGCAGGCTTTCAGAAAAAATCAGCGGGCTACGCATGACTTTACGCAGGATATCCGCATCAATATTATTGACCATGTCGCGAATGCTCTGGTTGAACGCATGCTCTATCGGGATCATGGCCTGGCCCAGCCAGCCTGGCCCCAGGTAACCCTGGTAGCCTTCTGACTGTTTGGTCACGCACAGGTATTCGCGCCCGCTAAAGCGCGTCATAAACCAGTCCGTGTCGGTATCCACACATAGCGAAATTCCCAGCGGAATCTGGTACGGATCGCTGGAGGCAATCACGTTGCGCTCTTCATCCAGCAATACGCCTATGGTCCAGTCATTATGCGAAATCAGGTTGTGAAAGATGGTGTCCAGCTCGTTGACGAATTTAAAGCACAGGCACAGCACCCCCAGCGTGCGGTGACCGTCTTGGCTGCGTACGGCGTGTGCATAGACCAGAGACTTATGCAGCTTGCCGCCGATATCTGTCTCATAAAAACGTTCTACATACGGTGCTGTCGATTGCCGCGCCAGAGCTACAATCGGGTGGTAGTGAAACAAGGTGGTCTGCGTGTCATCCAGTTGATGCAGTAACTGGCCTTCTTCATCAAACAGCACAATATTGTCGTAGACGGTGTATTTCTTCTGGTATTCCTGAAAGCGAAACTCAATACTTGCCTGGTCGGCGTCTTCCAGGATATCCGCAGCTTGTTTCTCCAGATAGTCACGCACCTCATTATCGGTCGCGAAAAATCCAATGTCTGCCGTACGCTCAAACAGGTTACGTACCAGTAAATTGATAATCTCAAACGCTTTTGAAGACAGTTGCGCAGCCGTTTTGTGCAGGGTTTCCTGCGATAAATGCCGTAACACATCGTTAGAAATGGTATTAAACGCACTGCGGGTTTCTTCCATTTCGGAGCCGGTGCCGGACAGTTGTGCCATCAGTGCCAGGCTGTCCCAGGCATGTTGTAATTGGTAAATGTTTGAGCGAAAGTCATTGACCTTCTTGAAGTGGTTAGCCAAGTCCTCGGTTAACGGTTGCGGGTGCATCTTGTTGCCTCTTTCCCTATACATATTTTATTGTTGCCAGGGCATATACAGCAAAAATGGTTCCCGTTTGGGTGGTTCAAATTGAAAAACAATGGCAAGAAAAATGCTTTTATTACAATATTAAGGCCATAAATGTCGTGAAGATGGCGTAAAAATCGCTTATCAAGTATTGAACTGGCCTTTAAATCACCTCTTTTTCAAGAAATTAACTTCTCCATGCCTTTTTCTAGTGCGTCAATAACCAAAACAGTGCGGATATTGGTGCTTAACTCTCTGATTTTAGTGACATCTCTTCTATGATTAATACCATGATTGAAATTCACAGCGTCTCTGAGGCTATCCGTGATGCGGTGGCGCCAGTATTTTTATTGACCGGTATCGGCTCGATTTTGGGCGTGCTGATTGGGCGCTTGGGTCGCTCGATAGACCGTGCCCGTTATTTGACCGATACGCCGGAAGACAAACGTGAGCGCTTTAAAGATGAATTGCGGATTATTGTGCGCCGTACCAAATGGTTGCGGCGGGCGATTGGCCTGGTCACTTTTGCTGCCTTGTGTATTTGTGTGTCGATTGCCAGTATGTTTATTTCAGTCGAGACGGGGTTGCGACTACCGCACCTGGTGATGGTGTCGTTTATTATTTCGATGGCCTCGCTGATTTTTGGCCTGCTGTGCTTTTTGCGCGAAATTGTGCTGGCATCGCGCGAAGTGATTGTGCCGTTTCAGCAACGCGAAAAACCCGCGAAGCCGCAGTCATCAAAGGCCTAGCGATAAAGGGCGCGAATCACATCGGTTTGCGTCAGGATGCCGACCAGCTTGTTAGACGCATCGACCACTGGCAGTAATTGCAAATGATGGCTGGTCATCAGCGGGATGGTATGCATGAGGTGCATGTGTTCGGTGATGGTAATCGCCGGGGTGGTCATGATCTGGCCGACCACTTCCGGTTTGTCGCTATGCGTGGTGGGTGACCAGCGGATCAGGCGTTTGAGCGCAGGCGCCACTTCGCGATAGCTTTCTGCCTTGGCGTGGCGCATAAAGTCAGACACACTGAGCAGGCCTATCACCAATTGTGCTTTGTTGACCACCGGAATCGCGGGCTCAGCTTGTTTGAGTATCAATTGCCAGGCCGTTTCCAGCGCATCGCCAAACTCAAGAATTGTCGAGACCGGGCGCATGATTTCCCGGCATTCAATGGCTTCCAGTTTGCGCTTGTAGGCGATCAGTTCGGTTTGTTCCAGCAGGCTTTGCAGTTGTTCCGGGTGAATGTCCAGCACTTCATGGAATTGCCCCAGCGCGGTCTGCAAGTCTTCCTGCCTGAAGCCAAACTGGTAGTGCATATGCGTGGGTGAATTGGGTGCATGCTCGTGATGCGCGGCGGGATAACGATAGCCCGTCAACGTATGGTAAAGCCAGGCGGTCAGTACCAGCAATATACTGTTCGCCAGTACCGGCCACCAGACAAAACTGTAGCCCAGGCTGTGAATGGCCTCACCACCTAACACGGCAGTGAGGGCGACCGCGCCACTGGGCGGGTGCAGGCAACGTAGCGCAAACATGAGCGCGATAGCACTGAGCATGGCCAGTGCCGCGGCGAACACCAGTTGTTGCGGTAATAATTGCGTGAAAAACACCCCTGCCAGCGCCGACACGGTATTCCCTGCCAGAATGGCCCATGGTTGTGCCAGCGGGCTGGATGGCAAGCAAAACAGGATGACGGCGGAGGCGCCCATGGGTGCAATTAAAAACACCGCGCTATGCCAGTCACCAGGCACCACATTCAGGGCAATCAGCCCGGTACACAAAATCCCTAATCCGGCACCCATGGCCGCCCGCGCATAATCGCGTAGCGTGCCTGTCATTCGTCGTGGCCAGTAGGGCTTCAAAAAAGACGTTAAATCTGCCATTGCACGGTCAAAAAAGCAAAGAGTGCAGTGTATCACGGGTGGTATATATTCAATTTTGGAATATGGCCTTGGCCTTTGTGTAAGGGTTGTGTCGTTGATACAACAGGATACAAAAGCAGTGAAACTTCGAAGCATTTTTACCGCTCATATGCACTGAGGCTCTTAATCGTTTAATAAGCGCCAATATTAAAAAAGCAAGAAAGGACGTTGTGATGCAATCGTTTTTACAATCAAGACTCGCGCATTGGGTGACCGTACCATTGGCGGTGGCCGCTTTGTTCGGTGCAGGCTACTTTATCAAAGGGAATACTTTGGTGAATCATGCGCAGGCCACGGCACCGGTATCGGCAAAAGCCATGACGGCGCCAAGCGCCTATATTACCTTGCCTAACTTTGCCAGCATCGCCTCTAGCCAGGGGGGGGCCGTAGTCAATATCAGCGTCACCGGTACGGTGAAAACAGCTGGTATTCCGGGTGTGGATCCTAACGACCCGATGTTTGAGCTGTTCCGTCGTTTTCAACCCAACCTGCCACAAACCGAAACACCTATGAACGGGCTGGGTTCAGGCTTTATCGTCAAGTCTGATGGCGTGATTCTCACCAATGCCCATGTGGTCGACAAAGCGGATGTGGTGACGGTAAAACTGTCTGACAAGCGTGAATTTCAGGCCAAGGTGATTGGCGTGGATAAATTAACCGATGTTGCCGTACTGAAAATTGAGGCCAAGGACTTGCCAACCGTGCATATTGGCAGCACCAAAAACAGCAATGTCGGTGACTGGGTGGTCGCGATCGGTTCGCCATTCGGCTTTGATAACACGGTGACAGCAGGCATTATTTCAGCCAAGTCACGCGCACTGCCAGACGAGGGCTATGTGCCTTTCCTGCAAACTGATGTGGCGATTAACCCGGGCAACTCAGGTGGGCCACTGTTTAACCTCAATGGCGAAGTGATTGGTATCAACTCGCAAATTTACAGTCGCAGTGGCGGCTATCAGGGCTTGTCATTCGCTATACCGATTGATGTTGCCATGGGGATTGAGCAGCAATTGCTGGAAAAAGGCAAAGTCAGCCGTGGCCGCTTAGGCATTGGTGTGCAATCGATTAACCAGGATCTGGCCAGTTCGTTTGGTTTGCCGTCGCCGAGTGGCGCGCTGGTGAGCAATGTTGAGAAAAATGGCCCTGCTGATAAGGCAGGCCTGGAACCTGGCGATGTGATCGTCAAATTCAATGGTCAAAGCATAGACCGCTCCAGCGATTTGCCACCCATGGTGGCGAATGTGAAACCCGGCAGCACGGTCGGTATGGAAGTCTGGCGCAACAAGCAGTTGAAGAAATTGTCTGTGCGTATCGATGAAATGCAAGCGGCGCAAGCCGGCCCGGCGACAGTGCCAGATAGTCAGCAATCTAAACTGGGCGTCAGCGTGCGCCCGCTGACCTCGCAAGAGTTGGCACAAACGCAGCTCAAGCAGGGGTTGCTGGTTGAAGAGGTTGCTAAAGGCCCTGCGGCGTTGGCAGGCATACAGCCAGGCGATGTGATCCTGGCGGTGAATGGTGACCAGGTTAAAAACGTGAGCCAGTTGCATGACAAATTGTCGCAAAACGTGAAGAACGTGGCATTGCTAGTGATGCGAGGTGACAGCAAGATTTATGTGCCGGTGAAGATTAGTTGATTTTTGCGTGTGATCCTTCGAGCCTTGCCCCGCAATTGCGGGGCTTTTTTTGCGCTGGGCAAATTCGGGCCAGGCATTGCATAATTCTGCTACGCTTTCGTTTTTGCTCGGTAAAATAATAAACTATGCAGACATTTCATATTGAGCCTACTCATAACGCACCCTTGCAAGCTGCACTGGTTAATCACATTAATCAAAAAACCAAACCACTGGGCGCATTGGGTCGTCTGGAAACCCTGGCCATGCAGTTGGGCTTAATACAGCAGACCGAACAACCGGTGTTGCAGCAGCCGACCATGCTGGTGTTTGCGGGTGATCACGGTATTGTGGAAGAAGGGGTAAGCCCTTATCCGCAGGCGGTCACTGCGCAAATGGTGCTCAATTTTCTCAATGGTGGTGCGGCGATTAATGTGTTCGCGCGCCAGCACAGCTTTGATTTGCACGTGGTAGATAGTGGCGTTAATGCCGTGTTCCAGCCGCACCCGCTGCTGATCGATGCCAAATTGGGCATGGGCACAGAAAATTTCCGGCATCAGCCTGCCATGACGGCAGACCAATGTGCACAAGCGATTACGCGTGGTGCGCAAATTGCGCGTGATGCGATTGCGCAGGGCTGTAAGGTGCTGGCGTTGGGTGAGATGGGCATAGGGAATACATCTAGTGCCAGTTGCCTGATGAGCGTGCTGTGTGGCTTGCCTATGCATCAGTGTGTCGGCCGCGGCACTGGCTTGAGCGACAAAGGTTTGCAGCACAAACTCTCTGTCCTCACCTCTGCCTTGCAGATGCACCATGTTTCAGCCGATGAACCGTTGCAGGCATTGGCGGCGTTTGGTGGTTTTGAAATTGCCATGATGGTGGGTGCGCTGCTGTCTGCCGCAGAGGCCAGAACGACGTTGCTGATTGATGGCTTTATTGCCACCTCTGCCTTGTTGGTGGCTGCCAAGCTTTATCCGCAAGTGGTGGATTATTGCGTGTTTGCGCACTGCTCTGATGAAAGCGGGCACAGCATGATGTTGTCACACCTCAATGCCCAACCCCTGCTGCATTTATCCTTGCGTTTGGGTGAGGGAACGGGGGCCGTATTGGCTTATCCCTTACTGCAGTCGGCAGTGGCTTTCCTCAATGAAATGGCCAGCTTTGAAAGTGCTGGTGTCAGTGGACAACTAGAGTGAAGGCCAGTGCCGTGAAGCTGCAATGGCGCTATTTTGTGCTGGCAGTCGGCTTTTTCACACGACTGCCCGTGCCTGCTGTGACAGATTTCCAGGAGTCTGACCTTAATCACGCCGCCAGGTATTTCCCGCTGGTTGGTGTATTGATTGGCCTGCTGGCCGCGATTGCCTGGTGGCTGGCGAGTTGGGTGTTGCCGCCAGCCTTGGCGGTGTTATCTAGCATGGCGGTGACTATTTATCTGACTGGCGCTTTTCATGAGGATGGCCTGGCAGATAGTGCCGATGGCCTCGGTGGTGGTATGGATCGTGCGCGCAAGCTGGAGATCATGCAGGATTCGCGTCTGGGCAGTTACGGCGCGATTGCGCTGGTCGGCATACTGCTGTTCAAGTTCCAGGCCTTGTCTGCGCTCACCCCGGCGATCTTACCGTTTGCCCTGATTGCTGCGCATGCGCTTAGCCGCTTGGCTGCAGTCGCCATCATGGCCACCGCCAGTTATGTGCGCTTTGCCGGTAAATCCAAACCCCTGGCGACGACGCTGACGCGACAGGATATCTGGTGTGCCAGTGTGTTTGGCCTACTGTGCTGGCTGGGCTTTTGCCTGATGCTGGGCGTGAATCATTCTGCGTTGAGTGCGATGCGGTTTTTTCTGATCACCGGATTACCTGTACTGGCCATCTGGTGGTGGTGGCGTCGCCTGATCTTGCGGCATTTACAGGGCTATACTGGCGATACATTGGGCGCCACCCAACAATTGACTGAAGTGGCCTTTTATTTAGGCTTGCTGGCCTGGGAGCATCTGGCATGAAACTGACTTTAGTGCGCCATACCAGTTTGCAAATCGCCGAGGGCATTTGCTATGGCCAGAGCGATATTGATGTCTCGGTTAACTTTGCCAGTGAGCTGTCGCAACTGAAACAAAAACTCATTCATGAGCAGATTGATGCCGTCTATGCCAGTCCGCTACAGCGCTGTAGCAAACTGGCGCATGCACTGGGTTTCGATGGCATCATGCACGATGAGCGCCTGAAAGAACTGCATTTCGGTGATTGGGAGATGCAGTCGTGGAACGATATTCCGCGCGAGTTGTTTGACGTGTGGGCGCAGAACTATGCCGAGCTGGCGCCGCCCAACGGTGAAACGTTTGCCGGGTTGCAGCAGCGTGGTGTGGACTTTTTGCAGGAAGTGCAGGCGCGCCATACAGGCCAGCACGTGCTGGTGGTCACGCACGGCGGCATGATACGCGCCCTGATCGCGCATGTGCTCAATATGCAACTCAAAGGCTTGTTTCGCTTTCATGTGGATTATGCCAGCCTGACACGCTTGGATCTGTCGAGTGCGATTCCCAAAATTGAGTTTGTGAATCGCTAAGCTTTTCTTAATAACTCAAAGACCTTGTCATTCTCACAATGCGCCACATTAAAGCGCAGCCACGATGAAGGCTCCTGGTAGGGCCTGAACAGGTTGCCGGGGGCCAGCATGATGTTCTGCTTCGATGCTTTGCTGGCAACCTCAGCGGCGTTTTTGTCGTTAGCCAGTTTGGCCCAGACAAACATGCCTCCGGCCGGTTCGGCATGGATGCTTAAGCCGCACTCTTCCAGAACACGTATCACTTGCGCTCTTTTTACTGCCAGTTGGCTGCGTACTTTCTCCATATGTTTGCGGTATCGGCCTTCCACCAGAATCTGGTACATCACGCGCTGGTTAATCTCAGAGCTGGTGAGGCCGGTCAGCAGTTTGAGGTCAAGTAAGCGGTTGGCCAGGTCGGCCTGGCAGGCAACAAAGCCCACACGCAAACTGGCCGAAATGGTTTTGGAGTAACTGCTGACATAAATGACGCGGTTTAACTGGTCCAGCGCGGCCAGGCGGGTAGCATTCTGCGGATGGAAGTCGCCATAAATATCATCTTCCACAATATATAAACCGTATTTTTCGGCCAGTTGCAGTATCTGGTGCGCAACGGCGAGGCTGGTGCTGGTGCCGGTCGGGTTATGCAATACCGTATTGGTGAAAAATAACTTGGGGCGGTGTTCTTGCAATAGTTGTTGCAAGGCGCTGACATCAGGCCCATTCAGTAGCCGCGGCACGCCCATAATGCGCGCGCCCATGGATTTCAAAAAACCAAACAAAGTGTAGTAGCCTGGGTCGTCAACCAGTACCACATCGCCTGGCTTGATAAACAGCCGCGCAACTAAATCCAGGCCATGCGAAGCGCCGTTGGTCATAAGGATTTGCTGCGCGTCTGCATGGATACCAATATCTGCCAGGTTCTTTTTTGCCAGCTGTTGCCGCAGCGGTAAGTAGCCATTCACATCGCCATATCCGGTTAAAAAATACCCCGATTTCCGTGATAATTCATTCAGGCTTTTTTGAATGACCTTTTCATCCAGCCAATCCTTAGGCAGCCAGCCACAGCCAGGCCTGATCGCATCCGGTACGTCTCTAAATGTGTTGTGCAGCAGCCATAGCACATCGTCGGCCCTGTCCAGGTAAGAGGTGCTTGAAACGGTTTCTTCGGGTTTGTTTAGGGGGGCGACATAGAAGCCTGAACCACGTCGTGACAGCAGATAACCCAGCGCCACCAGGCGATCGTAAGCATCGACGACAGTAAAGCGACTGATGTGGTGTTGCACGGCAAAGTCGCGGATAGAGGGTAAGCGTGTACCTGTACGCAGTACGCGTTGCTCAATCAGTTGTTTCACACCGCTGACAATTTGCTCGACTAGAGGCACCGGGTCTTGTGGATTAATCGTGATCAGTGGCTGGGTGACTGGCATGGTGTTTGGACCTGTACAGTGTCTAATATTGATCGTTAAATTGTATATGTAGTGTACATGCATGCAGCGATAAGATGTGATTAAACTTTCATCGAATAAGGTCTGAAGATGCGTTTCATTGTGATGGTGTTGCTGGCAGTGTCCGTGATAGTGGTAGTGCTGCCTTATGTCTCTTATGGTCAAACTTCTCGCCAGGTGGATCATGACAACGCAGCGCCCAAGCCTGTCTGCGTGACCAACCTGCGCGTCGGGGCTGCGTGTGAATCAAGTACTGAGTCGCATCAGTCTATGGTCATGGAGCCTATGGTGATGATCCGGGGGCAGCTACTGCCTGTGCGCTAGAAAGAATATTATGCATATCGCTATCCTGACGTTTGACGGTTTTAATGAGCTGGACTCTATGATTGCCCTGGGTATATTAAACCGCGTGCAACAGCCAGGCTGGCGTGTTTCAATCGCCAGCCCCACGGCCAGGGTGACATCCATGAATGGAGTCGCCTTGGAGTCGCATATTTCCTTGGCCGATGCCTCTGCTGCCGATGCCGTGATTATTGGTAGTGGCATCCATACGCGGGCCATTGCTGAGAGCGTTGTACTGGCATCTTTGCATTTGGACCCTGATCGGCAATTGATAGGTGCGCAGTGTTCAGGTGCGCTGATATTGGCCAAGCTCGGTTTGCTCAATGGCCTGCCCGTGTGCACAGATCTGGTGACTAAACCTTGGGTGCAGGCATTAGGCGTCGATACGCTGGATCAACCCTTTTTTGCACAGGGCAATATTGCCACCGCAGGCGGTTGCCTGGCCTCACAATATCTGGCATTTTGGCTGATTGCCCGTCAGGCCGGGCTGGAAGCTGCGCAAAAAGCTTTGCATTATGTCGCGCCAGTGGGCGAAAAGGAGCCCTATGTAGCACGCGCGGCCAGTCATGTCAGGCCATATTTGCCCGAAGCGCTTTTAATTTAATTAAATATGTATACCCCAAAACACTTTTCTGCCCCCGGTGAAGAGGCGCTGCTAGATTTGATCCGGACGTATCCGTTTGCCACGCTGGTGGCGACTGCGGCCAGTGGTTTAGAGGTGAATCATCTGCCGCTGTATTTAGAGGATAAGGGCATCTTGAGTGGTCATGTGGCCCGCGCGAACCCGCTCTGGCAAGGAACGCATGGCCTCAACGAGGTCATGGCGATTTTTCATGGTCCGCATGCCTATGTGACCCCTGCGTGGTACCCCACCAAAGGCCAAACTGGCATGGTGGTGCCGACCTGGAATTATGTGGTGGTGCATGCGCGTGGCAAACTGCGGGTGATAGAAGATGCCAACTGGTTACGCGCCCATTTGACTGCGCTGACGGCACAACAGGAAGCGGCGTTTGAACAACCGTGGCAACTTGAGGATGCGCCGGCCGGATTTATCGACAAGCTCATGCAGGCGGTAGTTGGTATTGAGATTGAGGTGACCGAACTCACTGGTAAATGGAAGCTGAGCCAGAACCAGTCGCCGGAGAATCAAGTTGGGGTGTTGCAGGGGTTAAGTGCGGGGGATGATGTGCATGGCCGCGAGATCGCTGAATTGGTCAAGGCTGTGAATCGCTTAACTGTTGAGTGACATGGCGTAGGGCTTGTGCCAGCCGAGACCACTCGTTAGCTGGCGGCAAGCCAAAACGCAAGGCTGACGGCGATTCAAAATAACGCGTCCAGATGCCTTCTTTCGCCAATGCTTGCTGCAACTCGCGGCTGGCAGGATGCAGTACATACTGAAATAAATCTGTACCGCCTGCAAGCTTGAGTCCATGCTGGCTTAGTACTTGTGCTAATTGCCTGGACTGTGCAGGCAGATGCCCGCGCATCAGCTGTTGCCAGTCATGGTCAGCCAGCGCCTGGCTGGCAATCATTTGGCTGGGGCCTGTGATGGTCCAAGGGCCGAGTAAGGATTCCACTTGTGCCAGGGCTGTGGGTTCGCCCAGTAAAAAGCCCACCCTCAGACCCGCCAGACCAAAAAACTTGCCCAGTGAACGCAATACCCATAAACCTGCCTGCCCGGTATGGCTGGCGAGGCTGTGCTGCGGCGTGCTATCCATAAATGCCTCGTCTACCACCAACCAGCCGCCACGGGCTGCCAGTTGCGCATGCCAGCCTAATAATGTGTCAGGGTGATATACATGTCCGGTCGGGTTGTTAGGGTTGCACACCAGCAATACGTCGGACTGGTTTAGCGTGTCGCTATCAGGTGTTTGCTCAAAAAACTGTACCTGGTGCCCCGCGCGTTGCCAGGCATGTGCATGCTCCTGATACATGGTGCGCGGCATCGCCACGCGGCAAGGCGCGCGCAAGGTCGGCAATAGTTGCAAGGCAGCCTGTGAGCCTGCGCAGGCCAGCACATGCTGGCAACCATAATACGTGCGCGCGGCCACATGCAGTGTGTCGGTGGCTGGCGGCAAGCGTTGAAACAGCGCGGGGGCCAATGCCGGAATCGGGTAGTGTTGCGGATTGATGCCGGTCGATACATCCAGCCAGTCTATGAGTGGCCGGCCGTATTGCTGCGCGGCTTGCTGCAAATTACCGCCGTGCTCAAGCATAGGCCAACGCTCCAATCAATACAGCTACGATCAGCCAGCTCAGCATGCCGTGACATACCAATTGCAACGCCCTGGGAATATCTTCAGCAATCGGTGTTGTGAGCGTGCCCAGTCGTGGGCGGTCATGCCAGTCGCCGTGATAACGGGCGCGCCCGCCCAATTGCACATTCAGCGCACCTGCGCCTGCGGACATGACTGGGCCCGCGTTCGGACTATCCCATAACGGCGCCTGCGCTCTCCAGGACTGCCATGCGAGTGTTGTATGGCCAAGCAAGGCGTAAGTCATTGCCGTCAGGCGGGCCGGAATATAGTTGAGCACATCATCCAGCCGTGCGGCGGCCCAGCCAAAATAGAAATAACGAGGTGTGCGGTAGCCCCACATGGCATCCAGCGTGTTCACCAGGCGGTAAGCCAGTGCGCCGGGGCCACCTGCGACAAAAAACCAGAACAGCGCGCCAAACACACTGTCGTTGCCGTTTTCCAGCACGGATTCAATGGTGGCGCTGACGGGCTCTATCGCCTCCACATCACGGCTGACCATATATGAGGTGGCGCGCTGTGCCTGTTGAAACTGGCCCGCCTGTAAAGCGTGATAAACGGCCAGGCCATGTTGACGCAAGCTGCGGTGGCCGATGGCAAAATACAGTAGGTAAAGGTGTAGTGATAATGCCAGCCAGAATGAACATTGCATGAGCAGAACGCTGCTCAGGACAATTGGCAATACGACCAGGCAGAGGCCCAACAAGCCGCTGAGATATTGACTGCGTTGTGTTTGTCTTGGTAAAGGGTTTAATCGTTTTTCAACTTGGGTGGCGAGCCAACCAAATCCGACTAGCGGGTGCCAGCGCCGGGGTTCACCCAGCCAGGCATCAAGCAGCACCGCGCCACAGGCAAGCAGGGCGAGTGTGAGATAATCGAGGCATGGATAAACAGGCAGTGAAAACATTGATGGTTCAGGGCACCACATCGGATGCCGGTAAAAGTACGCTGGTGGCTGGATTGTGCCGTGTATTGTACCGCAGCGGGGTGGCGGTGGTGCCATTCAAGCCACAAAACATGGCGCTCAATGCCGCGGTGACTGAAGATGGCGGCGAGATTGGCCGTGCGCAGGCGGTACAGGCGATGGCCTGCGGATTGCCACCGCATACCGATATGAACCCGGTGTTGCTCAAGCCTAATTCAGACACTGGTTGCCAGGTGATTATTCACGGCCAGGTGGTGGGTAATCAGGAAGCGAGTACTTACCACGACTACAAGAAAACCGCGATGCAGGCGGTATTGCAATCTTACCAGCGCTTGCAGCAGCAGTATGGCTGCATCGTGGTGGAGGGGGCGGGTAGCCCGGCCGAGATTAATCTGCGCGCCAACGATATTGCCAATATGGGCTTTGCCGAAGCGGTCGATTGCCCGGTGATCCTGGTGGCCGATATTGATAAAGGCGGCGTATTTGCACACCTGATCGGCACATTGGCGCTATTGTCTGAGAGCGAGCAGGCCAGGGTGGTTGGGTTTGTCATTAATAAATTCCGCGGCGATATCGCCTTGTTGCAACCGGGGCTGGATTGGCTGGAAGAACGTACCGGGAAGCCGGTGATAGGCGTGTTGCCTTATATGCATGACTTGCATCTGGAAGCTGAAGATGCGGTTGCAAAAAGCAATACTAAAAAAGCAGATGTTCAGTTGATGATTGTTGTGCCCATATTGCCACATATCGCGAACCATACCGACTTTGATGCCTTGCGCCTGCACCCGCAAGTAGACCTCAAGTTTGTGCGTTTGAATGAGCCTGTGCCCGCGGCTGATTTAATTATCCTGCCTGGTAGCAAGAATGTACGCGGAGATCTGGCTGCGTTACGTGAGCATGGCTGGGAAGCCGTCATTGCGCGGCATTTACGTTATGGCGGCAAAGTGCTGGGCATTTGCGGTGGTTTTCAGATGCTGGGCCAGGCTTTACATGATCCATTGGCGATTGAAGGCGAGGCGGGCAGTAGCGCTGGCTTGGGCTGGCTGGCCATGGAAACAACGCTGGAAACCCACAAGCAACTCAAGCAAGTTTCTGGCAAATTAGCTTTTGCCGACGCGATGGTACAAGGCTATGAGATTCATATGGGGGTGAGCCGCGGCCCGGCCTTGCAGTACCCTGTACACCTGATAGACGGCATGGCGGAAGGCGCACGGTCAACAGATGGCCAGGTCGCTGGCAGTTATATTCACGGCTTGTTTGACCATCCGCAAGCCTGCGCCGCCTGGTTACAGTGGGCCGGGGTGGCTGAACAAGTAGCTTACGATTACACGCAATTGCGCGAGCAGAGCCTGGAAAAACTGGCGGACAGTGTACAGCAGCACTTCAACTGGTCAGCCCTTGCGCCTTACCTGCCCAAAGACTTTACGCCAACTTAACCCGCAATCACCTTAATGGTTTGCTCAAACGCCTGTACCACTTGCCCGGCGCGGATTTTTGCGGTTTTTCTGCGCTCGATTGCACCATCTACCTTGATCAATCCTTCGGCGACCATGGACTTGCCCTGGCCACCACTGTCGGCCACGCCTTCCAGTTTAAGCAAATCACATAGCGCGATATATTCGCCTTTGAGTTCAAATCTCGAGCTTGCCATACAGAATTCCTTTCTAAGTCAGCGAGTGCCTAAGGCTTGCCTTGAGTGTCTGGCGGTAAATTCACTTCCAGCGTCAAAGAGGCATTCTGGCTTTCCCATAATTGCTCATTGAGTTGGTGATGCACAGTGACAAACAGGAAATTCAGCCCGGCTTTTTGTGGGTGGAAGCTAAACTCGCCTTGTGCATTCGCGTGAATATTAGAGGCTCTCACATTGTCGAGATCGTACAGATCTTCAATCCTGTGCTTGATAAAGTGCTCGTTATCCGTCACCACAATAATACGCGCATTAGGCACTGGCTTACCATTTTCCAGCACACGGAAATTTAACTCTCCACCAAGTAACAAACCATTGGGTGACGCCAGCGGGATGATTTCCAGGCCTTTATTAAACGGCTTGGCTACATACTTTTGCTGGCCTTTGAAAATATAGGTGTCGGCATAACTGTAATAATTCATGGTGGTAGGTTTGCCCGTCACACGCTTCATATCGGCGGCAAAATACAGCTTTTTGTCGGCAGTTTCTACTGCCTTGTATATTGGGCCGACCCTTTGCCCCGTACTGATACGATAGGTGCCTTCTTCTTTTAATTCCGGTTCCAGATACACGGCCGCCTTGGTTTTGGCGATGGGTTTGATCGCTGCCGTCACGCCTTGTGGTGAGGTGATGGTAAAGTTTGGCGAGTCCATGGCAAAGTCAGCCTGGAACGGGAACTCGGTAAACGCAGATTCAATCGTCAGGCGATGATGTGTGACGTTGAACTGGTTGGGTTTTAAAAACGGCACATGTGCCTCGGCAGCAAAAGCGGCCACTAAAACGATCAGGGCTAGGGAAAACTTTTTCATACGGGTGCTTTCTTGTTATTTAAGCTTTAACGGCAAGCCTGCGGCAATGAAGCTGACTTGATCCGCGATGGCCGCCACATGCTGGTTCAGGCGGCCTTGTTCATCCTGGAACTGGCGGTTGATTTCACCCAAAGGCACAATACCCATGCCGACCTCGTTGCTGACTAAAAATACGTGGGCTTGCAATTGCGGTAAGGCGTTCAGCAAGGCCTGCTTTTCTGCCTGCCAGTCCAGCCGCTCCGGTTTATCGCAGTCCGGACAGATGCACTGTGCCAGCCATAAAGTCAGGCAATCCACAATCAGGCAAGTCTCTGGCGCATCGTTATCCAGTAGTGTCTGCCCGAGGTTAAATGGCGCTTCGACTAATCCCCAATAAGGAGGACGGCGGGTTTTATGATGTTCCACACGTTTTGCAAATTCGTCGTCATAGACTTGCGCGGTGGCAATGTAGGTCACCGGACATTCAAGTGCCGAGGCCAAGCGCTCGGCATACGCACTTTTACCGCTGCGTGCTCCGCCTAAAATCAGGTGTGTAGTCATGCGTGACTCCCTTGCTGTTGCCAGCGTTGAATGATGGTTTGCAGTTGCGCCAGGCCCTCGGTAAACAGCGCAGGCCCGGGCTGCAAGATATCGACCGACTTGATTTCGTACAGATGTCCATGCTGGATGGCCGGGATGGCTTGCCAGCCTGGTCGTGCTTCTACTTTTTCCGGCTGGAATTTTTTGCCACACCAGGAGCCGATGATAATGTCCGGCTGTCTGGTCAGTACTTGTTCTGCGTTGACCTGCCGGTCTTTGGCACTATGGAACTGGCTGAGTTCGGGAAAGCAATCCTCGCCGCCCGCGGCCTCAATCAGCTCAGCCGCCCAGCGGATGCTGCACATCATGGGCTCGTCCCATTCTTCAAAGTATACTTTGGGTTTGCGTGGCCAACTGGACGCTTGTCGGCGTGCCGCGTCCAGTTGCGCCTGATAACCTTTTACCAGTTGCTTCGCTTTGTCACTTGCGCCGACTAAATCGCCGACGGTCAATATCATTTGCAAAGTCTCATCCAGGCTGCGCTGGTTAAACACATGCACCTGGCAACCGGCTTTAATCAGCGAAGCAGCAATGTCAGCCTGCAAGTTGGAGAAGCACAGCACCAGGTCAGGCCGTAGTGCCAGAATTTTCTCGATATTAGCGCTGGTGAAAGCGCTGATTTTTGGCTTCTCTTTGCGGGCAATGGCCGGGCGCGTGGTAAAGCCGGAAATACCGACAATGCGGTCTTGTTCACCCAGCAAATAAAGGACTTCCACCGTTTCCGTGGTCAGGCAGACAATACGTTGCGGCCAGCGCTTCATGGCTGAGTGTTTCCTTGTGGTTGCCAGCCATTTTCCATCAGCATATCGCTGAGAGGTTTTTCTGTGGCCCAGCCTTCTTCCACCAGCATGGGGGATTTGTAAAAGGCGTTCACATAACCCAGGCACAAAATCGCCACCGGTTTGGCGTCCGCAGGTATGTCCAGCAATCGTGCCAGTTTTTGCGGGTCAAACAGGCTGACCCAGCCCATGCCTATGCCTTCGGCACGCGCGGCCAGCCACAGGTTCTGAATGGCGCAACTGACTGAGGCCAGGTCCATCTCCGGCAGCGTACGGCGACCAAAAATATATTTTTCACGCTGGTCGCATAAAGTGGCTACCAGTAATTCGCCACAGTCCAGAATGCCTTCGACTTTCAGCCGCATAAACTCGGCCATGCGCGCCGTGTTTTCAACCTCGCCGATGGCTTGCGCTGTCTGCTTGCGCTCCTCATCGACCAGCGCGTGGATCGCTTTGCGTAATGTGGTATCGCTAATGCGGATAAAGCGCCATGGCTGCATCAGACCCACACTAGGTGCGTGATGGGCGGCTTGCAATAGTTTCTGCAGTAATTCAGGCGCAATCGGCGTTGGCAAAAAATGCCGCATATCGCGCCGCTCGGCAATCACTTTATAAATGGCCGCTTTGTCGGCATCCGGATAGGCGAAACTCATGACAGGAAAAACTGTGCCGCCAGGGACGGATTGGATGGGAAGTAAAAATGCAAAAAGCTGGCTGTGATGTTTTGGTGGCGGTAGACCGCTTCACCCGCACCGTATTTGCCTTTGCCTTGTGCAATCACCGGCAAGTCCGTTTCAAATTTGCCGTAGTGAAAAGTGTGCGCGCCTATGGTCGCTGCGTCATCGTTCGCCACCGGAAACGTTGCGTGTTGTGTGCCGAGGCCTTGCAGTTTGGGTTGAATTTCGCTGTGACCCGGCAGTAAACCAAACACGGGTTGACCATTCAAGCGTTCGCCCAGTGCGAGCATGCCACCACATTCTGCCAGGATGGGTTTGTTAGCTTCGACAGCTGCGTGCAAACTTTCGCGCATGCTGTGGTTGTGTTGCAGTTGTGCCAGATGCAATTCCGGGTAGCCGCCAGGTAGCCAGTAGGCATCGGCTGCCGGTAATTGTGCATCATGCAACGGCGAGAAAAACCTGATATTGGCACCCAGCGCTTGCAGTAAATCAAGGTTGGCCTGGTAGGTGAAACAGAAAGCGGCATCTTTGGCCACGGCAATGGTTTTGCCTTTTAGCAATGGCGTGATGGCATGCTGTTCTGGTACCGCAAAATGCACTGCCGGAGGCAATGGCATATCTTGTCCCAGTAGTTGCGCAGCGGCTTCTAGGCGCTGGTCAATATCCGTGATTTCCTGTGCCAGGTGCAGGCCCAGATGCCGCTCTGGCAAACTCAGTTGCGCGTCGTATTTCATGGCGCCCAGCCAGGGGATATCAGCAGGCAAAGCTTCTTTGATCATCTTGGCATGGCCGTCGCTACCAACCTGGTTGGCAATGACGCCAGCGCGCTTCAGCGCAGGCCGGAAGCTGTATAGTCCATAGGCGATCGCGGCAGCGGTTTGTGCCATGGCTTTGGCATTGAGCACCAGTGCGACCGGGATACCAAAGCGCTCGGCAATATCGGCGCATGAGGGTTTACCATCATACAAGCCCATCACGCCTTCGAGCAAAATCACGTCATTGTCTTGTGCCGCCTGATACAGCAAACGCTGCGCATCCACTTCACCACACATGCCGAGATCGAGGTTGTACACCGGTTTGCCGGTGGCGGCTTCGAGTATCATGCCATCGATAAAATCCGGGCCACATTTAAATGCTTGCACGCGCAGGCCACGATTGCGGTAAATGCGCGCCAATGCGGCCGTGGTCAGTGTCTTGCCTTGCCCTGACGCCGGGGCCGCCATCAACATGGCATGGCAGCTTGCTGCTGGGGATTGCATTACAGGTCTATCCCGGCCTGGGCTTTGATGCCTGCGCGCCAGGCATGCTTGACGTCCATGAGTTCAGATACCGTGTCGGCAGCGTTTCTCAAGGCTTCTGACGCACCGCGACCAGTGATCACCACATGCTGCATGGGTGGGCGGTTGGCGATGGCATCCAGCACCATTTGTTCGTCCAGGTAGCCGTATTTGAAGGTGTAGGTGAGTTCATCCAGCACAACGAGATTGATCGCTGGGTCTTGCAGCATCTGCGCCACAATCTGCCAGCCGCGCATGGCGGTTTCAGTGTCGCGCTGGCGGTCTTGGGTGTTCCAGGTGAATCCTTCGCCCAGCACATGCCAGGTGACAGCAGGATGCTGGCGGAAAAAGGCTTCTTCGCCCGTATCTGAGCGGCCTTTGATAAATTGGGCGACGCCGACACGCATGCCGTGGCCCAGTGACCTGGCAACCATGCCAAAGGCGGAAGAGCTTTTGCCTTTGCCATTGCCGGTGAGGATGAGAAGCAGGCCTTTTTCCTGATCGGCCTGCTCGATTTTTTCATCAATGACCGCTTTTTTGCGGATCATGCGCGCCTTGTGGCGGCTCTCGCGGTCGTTGGTTTCCATGATGGTGCGTAAACTTAAGCGTTTTCGCGGACGGAACGCTTGGCCAGGCCAAACACCACATGTGCAATCAGTGCCACCACCACCCAAAACGCAATCGCTTCCAGCTGTTTAGGGAAGTATTTGACCAGGCGTGGCACAAATTCAACCAGGGTTGGGTCTGGGTAACGGCCACCAAAGAAGTAGAAGCCACCACTGGAGAACAATTCAGCAACGGCTGAAGCCACTACCACCACGCCTGTCAGCTTGAACAAGCTGCTCAGTGCCCAGGTGGTATTGCTGGCTGTCCAGCGGCCTGCCAGCCACATGGTACCGTAAGCCGGTAATAAGAAACCGTAAGCTGGCGTCACACAGAAATTGCTGACGCCGCCCCAGGTAACTGCCGCCATATCCAGGCCAGCACACAGCGCCAGCAGCGCCACAAATACGATAGTTGAACGCAGGTAATAACCCGCAATAAAAAATGCAGCGTAAGAGGCGCTAGGCAAAAAATCGATCGAAGCGAAGTGATGACCGCGTGTCACGATGACCATCAGTGCAATGACAAATGCAATTGCCAGCGATTGAGTTGAAATTTTACTTGGCATGCCAACGACTCCAAAAAATAAGATTAATCACAAGGGGTGAATTTTAGCCCAATTCCATAAGGCTTGGGCAAAATCCACCCTTCACAGAGTTACTTCATATCGTAATTCAGGCTCACGAATACATTTGTGCCCATAGTGTTGTAATCCACCGTAGAGGATGCAGCGGCTAACACGTAGTTTTTATCTAGAATGTTATTGGCGCGTGCTTGTAGGCGCCAGCTAGGGTTGATTTGATAGCCCAAAGTAGAGTTCAGCAAGGCGTAGCCACCGAGTGGAATTCGGTTGGCCGGCTCGTTATAGCGTTCAGCAGAGGCGGTTAGCTCACTGGACCAGTCCCATGCACCATTCTTGTATTGCACAATCACGTTTCCGTAGCGTTGCGCACGTCTGGCCAGTAAATTGTCTGTTGCATCTATGCGTGGAGACTGTACCGTTAGGTTGGCTGTGACTAGCCATTGCTCTCCAAGTGGCATACTGCCTTCTAAAGTAACACCTTGAACTTCTACCTTACCGACATTGACTGCACAGCCTTGGGTAAAGCCTGTTGGGCATCCTGACGTAACGGTTTGAATAAAGTTGCGAATATGATTATCAAATACCGTAACTTTGGCTTGTAGTGCTTGTCCTTGATAGCGTAAGCTCGCTTCAAGATTGTCAGCCTTTTCTGATGGCAGGTTTGGATTGCCAAATCTGTTGGCGTACAGTTGGTTAAACGTAGGTGCTCTGAAGGATGAGCCGTACTGAGCAGTCAGGCGCCAAGTCGGAGTTAATGCATAACCATAACCAATGCCGCCAGTCGTGTAGTTGCCGAATTGGCTATTGTGATCCTCACGCAATGATAGCTGAGTGCTGTGATTTGCGTAGTTGCCCACATAGCCGAGTACAAAAGCATCATTATTACGATTTTTGCCTAGCGTTTGGGTGCCGTTTGATTCGGTTTTTACTTCTTGTTCCAGTCGGTCATAAGCAAAAGTGACAGTGCCATGCGTTAGGCTGTAATCGTGTTGCCAAGACAGCTGACGTTGCTCTGTTTCTATATTGCTATTTCGTGTTGAACTGCTGACACTGAACGATTGGTCTTTACCAATACTGTATTGCAGCTTGCTGTTCCAATGCGCTGTCAGGGCGTTTTTTAGCGTGACCCCATATCCTTGCTGATGACGTTCTAAATAGTTGCCAATATATCCGCTGTCATATTGGTTTTTGCCTTTACTTTCCAGATACTGCAATCCTAGGGATTGCCCAGGTGCAAACTCTAGGTCGGCATATGCAGAGCCACTAAAGTTGTTGTATCCATCACGATCTTTATCCGCTGCAAGAGTCGAATTCTTTTTTGCACTAATGCCGCGAGTATCATAGTTGCTTGCTTGGGCACCGAATTTTAATGCTTGATAAATAGAGTCGAATCCGGCACTTCCGCTATAGGCATCATAACTACCTGCTCCTATGCTGCTATAAAGATGCGTCTTATTATTTTTACCGCGCTTGGTGAAAATTTGAATGACCCCGCCAATGGCGTCAGACCCATAGAGGCTTGAGGCAGGGCCGCGCAAAATCTCAATGCGTTCAATGAGTGCAAGCGGAAGATTTTCAAACGCAGTCGTGCCTGTGGTGCCAGAGTTGATACGCACACCGTCAACTAAAACAATCAACTGATTATCGTTTGTGCCGCGCAATCCAATATTGCTGCTAGTACCCATGCCACCATTGGTATAAGTTTCTACGCCAGGTTGTAGTCTTAATAAATCGGCCAAGGAGCCGCCACGTAATCTATTGATTTCTTCACTATCAATCACGGTGATGTCGCCAGTGACTGTTTTCGTTGATTGTGGTGTTCTGCTGGAGGTGACCACCACTTCATCTAATGAGGGGGTGTTATCTGCGGCAAGTACATAGCCAGGCAGGCTTAGGAGGATGCCTGCAAAATACAGTTGTTTTTTGATTGTTCTTTTCATTTGTGATTCTCGCATGCGTATCCAATTCACACGGAGCAGACTCAGTGTGAATTGGTAGTCGTATTAATTGGTTTTAGTGATGCAGAGTGCGCATTACTGTGGTTCGTAACGGATGTTGACGAACAAGTTTGCGCCTGGGGTGTTATAAGCAAAGCCATTCCCGTCTATGATCAGGTAATAGTTTTTATCAAGAATATTGTTGGCACGTGCTTGCACAGTCCAATCACGATTGACTTTGTATTGAGCTGTCATGTTGAAAAGTGTGTAACCGCTCATGCGTAAGGTATTGGCCGCATCCTCGTAGCGAGCTGAAGACGCTACCATTTCAGCACCAAATCGCCAGTCCTGCAAAGAGTAGCCAAGATGCATTTGGCCATGACGATTGGCGCGACGGCGTAGCAGTTTATCGGTTTCATCATCACGCGGAGATTGAATGTCTAAACTACCGCCCACGTCCAAATTATCCCAGCGGTTGCTGGCAGCCAGCGTGATACCTTGAATGGTGGCTTTGTTGATATTCTCAGGAAGAGACCCGAGGACAATTAAATTGCGGATCTTATTCTCGTAGGCTGTCAGGGATGCATTGAATGTGTCGTCGCGGTACCGTAGGCTGGCCTCTAAATTGTCTGATTTTTCAGGTTTCAGATTGGGGTTGGAGTAGCCTGGGTAGTACAAGTCATTAAACGTTGGTGCCTTGAATGCGGAACCATAGCTCCCGGTGACACGCCATTGATCGTTAATATTGTACCCATAGCCTAAGCCACCAGTGACATTGTTACCAAAACTGGAATTATGGTCTTCGCGAGCACTGGCTTGAAAGCTGTGTGCTCCGATATTCGCTACATAGCTGGCTACATAGCCTTCATTTGTGCGCCTGGTTTTGTCAAAATCCGTTGTTGAGTTGACTCTGTCGATCAATTTATCGTACATCAATGTCAATATCCCAATAGGAAGGGTAATGTCATTTTGCCAGTTGAATTGATCCTGTTTGGTTCTGAACAAGCTCCTGCTTTCGCTGGTAAAGGGACCTAACGCTGCGTAGTTCACAGTCTCATCAACGCCTTGGCTGATGCGTATTGTTGAGTGCCAATTATTCAGGATTTGATTTTTACTGAATAGAGAGTAGACATCTTGTTGCAAGTTGGCGTAATCAGAAAAAGCAGGATTGAATGCTGATGATGGATCGAGGTTGTAGCTATTGTCGAAGCGGGTTTTCCCCTTGCTATGCATCAAGGTTAAGCCGACTTCATGGCCTTCTGCAATTTTGTGAGACACGCTTCCTGTGACGGCAAGATTGCGATAACCGTCTTTGTCATTCAGGTTCGGGTTGCTGGTGTCCAGTGAAGAAAAACCGTTGGTTTTGTTCGCCGATACATTGAGTGCATAAGCCGTATCGTTTTGTTTACCGCGCAATCCAGCTTCTGCCAGAGTGGTATCGTAAGTACCAAAACCCAGGTTTGCATAAGGTTTGAAGCCATCTACGCCTTTTTTAGTGAAAATCTGGATGACACCGCCGATTGCATCTTGACCATACAGGCTGGTTAGCGGCCCTCTAACGATTTCAATGCGGTCGATTTGTTGAATCGGTATGTTCTCAAGGGTTGTTGTGCCTGCTGTGGCAGATTGCACACGTACACCATCGATTAATACCAGCGTATGGCCCGTGTTGGTGCCACGCATAAAGACGCCTGAGGTTTTGCCTGCGCCACCATTGTTGGTGATTTCAATGCCGGGTTGGCGTTGCAGTAATTCAATCAGCGTGCTTTGGCCGCCACGTTTGATTTCTTCTGTATTAATGACAGACACATCGGCAATGACTGATTCCTGTTGTTGCGGTGTGCGTGTCGCGGTCACGATGACTTCGTCTAGCGTTGCAGTGTCTGCGGCGTAGGCGAGTTCGCTTAAAGAAAGGCCAATAAGGCCTTTAAGAATGACTTTTTTCATTATCTTGTCCCTGTATCACATGCGTCCCCGCATGTGGTTTGTCTATCAATACTTGGGGGTAGGGATAATGAATGAAGGCTTTGCGTGTTGAACAGCAAAGCCTATACATCATCGGACACCGTCACCCCGCGGTATTGCAAATGGTTGGTTGCGAGGCCGGTCTCCGGGCTTGCAAGTTTTGATCTATCGCCTTCCCAAGTTTGAACTCAGTGGCATATGGATAGACCCGCACTTGCTTACCGTTGCGGGGGCAGCACAGGAGTTGTGAATGTAGGTTCACGCACCTGTTTCCCAGTTTCACCTTAGCCTGTAGAAATACAGCAAAGGCACCTGACAACTGGGCGTCATTCTAGTCTAAAGCGTGCTTTTTTGCCAGTCGACCTGTATTCGGCAGGCGTGCTCAAATTGTTAATTTACTTTGAAAAAATGCGCTTAGCTATTGACCACACTCATTTTTTTAAAAGATAATGGGCTGATGGATGCTGATTTAAAAAGTCTTGAAGAGCGTGTGACGAAGCTGATTGCTTTGTGCGGACAGCTGCGTGACGAAAATGTGGAGTTGCGTCAGGAGGTCACACGGCTGCATCAGGAGTCTCAATCGTTGAAGCTGAATATGACGCAAGCCAGCGTTCAGTTAGAGCGATTATTGTCGGCATTGCCTGAGGAAGGTCGTTAATCATGGCAAGTAATCCGATTGATATCGAAATCATGGGCCGCGCGATGAGCGTGACCTGTACCGATGAAGAACGCGACAGTTTGCTGCAGGCCGTGGGCTACCTGGATGGTAAAATGCGCGAAATTCGTGATGTTGGCAAAATGGTCAGCGTTGAGCGGATTGCCATTATGGCGGCACTCAATATTACGCATGAGTTGTTGAATACGCGTAGCGGCGGTGTGGATGTGGGAGACGTAAAAAAACGTATTTCTACCATGCAGCAGCAAATAGATGATGTATTATCCGGCCAGCACAAATTGTTGTAATCCGCTTCATTTCATAAAATTTTCATCGTCATTTTTTTGAAATGGCGTATCATAAAAACGGTGTGCTAAGGCGTTGCCTGAGTCTAAAATTCCTTGAACTAGTCTTTGTTATAGGTTTCGGCTCATCAGGTGCTGTGAGATCGCACTAAGTTGGGTGGTTTTTTAAAACCCCCTTGGCGTGCGAACCTAATGTACCTTAGGCTGTTACCACCTGAACTTTCTTGGTTCAGGATGCACGGCTCAGGTAACCCCTTAGCACATCATTCCCCACCCCTTTCACATTGCTTATACAACGCTCTCCCCATGGTGATGCTTGCAGATAGTTGCTGCATGAAATATTTCTATTGCAATCTTTATTTGATTGGTCAAGAATCTAGTTGTTTCATATAAATTAACAATTAGATTCAGGGAGGAAGTCATGCGCAAGCTATTTTTCTGGTTTTTTGCATTGGTATTGTTTTCCCCGCAGGTGTTTGCTTATACCGGCATCACTGCGATTGGCGATAGTCTTTTTGATGGTGGCAATGAAGATACGGCAGTGGTCAGCTATTACAAGCTGTTTGGGGCGGGCCTGACGGATGCGCCGTATAGCAATTACCGTTTTACCAACGGCCCAACGGCGGTTGAGTATCTGGCCACCGGGCTAGGATTGAATGCCCCAGCCAGTTTCCAGAATTTTGCGGTTGGCGGTGCAACCACAGCGGATATGCTCACGTTTATGACGAGCTACCTGGGTAGCTTGCCATCGGTTGATGCAGGACATTTGTACGTGCTGGATGGCGGCGGTAATGGCATTGAAACCTTCTCGGCGCACGATTCTGCGCAAAATATGATTGATATGGTGGCATTGTTGCATAGCAAAGGCGCGACCGATTTTCTCGTGCTGGGCTTGCCTGCTGTGGTGGATGCACCGCGTTTTAATGGGGCCTCTGCCGGGGTGGTTCAGTTTTTGGAGGATTACACCAGGGACTATAACGATTATCTGGTTGCGGGGCTTGCCGGATTGGGGTTGCCGAGCTCTGCCCGTGTGACTTATTTTGATACCAAAACTGAGTTGGAAAACGGCATGGCCTTGGCTGTGAGCAATGGGTTCACGAATTTAACAGATGCTTGTTATGACGGCGCCGCTGTTTGCGCTGATCCTGATAAGTATCTTTTTTGGGATGATTTGCATATGACGACCGTCGTGCATGAGTATCTGGGGCAGCGCATGTTATCTGCGATTACGCCTGTACCAGAGCCTGCGCAAGCTGGACTGCTTTTTGCTGGCTTGATGTTGGTGTTTGCGCGTCGCAGCCAGCGCCCAGCTATTTAACCGCCTGGCGGCAAACACATGTTTGGCTGATCTGCTTATCGCAACGCGTGATACATCAGGTCGGCCAGGCTGACCACTTCCAGGCAACTTTCATCACAAGATTCCAGAATCACCGGTGGCGCATAGCCAGCTTCACTGGCGTCTAACCAGCGCCTTGCACACAAACACCAGCGGTCGCCTGCTTTCAGGCCCGGAAATCCATACTCTGGCATGGGCGTCGATAAATCATTGCCTTGTGCCTGTGAGAATGCCAGAAATTCATCGGTCATTTCTGCACATACGGTATGCCTGCCGAGGTCTTCGGGATGGAATCCGCAACAACCATCACGCACAAAGCCGGTGATTGGGCGCATGCTGCAGGGAATGAGTAGGGTGCCAAGAACGTTTTTTGCCATGATTGTCAGCTGTACTGTAACTTGGTTTATGATACTGACATTTGTTGGACATAAGAAGGTTTTCAGGCATGGCGCGTTACTGGTTGATGAAATCCGAGCCCTCGGACGTTTCTATTGATGATTTGGCAGGGTTCCCGAACCAGACGGTGGATTGGTATGGGGTACGCAATTACCAGGCACGTAATTTTATGCGTGACCAGATGAAGTTGGGGGATGGCGTGCTGTTTTACCATTCCAATTGCGAGACGCCCGGCATTGTCGGCCTCTGTGAAGTCAGCCAGTTGGCTTACCCGGATAAGTTCCAGTTTGTTGAAGGCCATAAATACTTTGATCCAAAATCCACGCCGGAAAATCCGCGCTGGGTGAATGTGGATGTCAAACTGGTACGTAAAACACGGTTGCTGAGTTTGAAGGAAATGCGCGAAGCGCCAGAACTGGCCAATATGCGTACTTTGCAAAAAGGGAACCGCTTGTCGATTACACCTGTCGATCCCAAGGAGTGGGCGTATATTTCGGCCTTGCTGGCAAAGTAATGGCTGGCTTGATCAGGGCAACCACCTAATTCCAGGCGCATTATTCACATAGAGCAGCTTAATGAACAGACAGCGTAAAAATGCCGTGTTGTATATTCTGGTCGCCGGGTTCCTGATTGCTTTTGTCGGCGTATTGCTGTTTGTGTGGATTTATTTTTCCAGCATGCGTGAGATGCACCAAACTACGCGCAAGCTCTATGAACAGCCGTTTGCTGTGGCCAACGCGGCACTCGCCTTAGAAGCCGATCTCTACCAGATTCGCGGTAGCTTATTGTATGCCACACTGATCGAGGCTGATCGTAAGCAACTGGCAACCACAGTGGATTTTATTGCGGCGCGTGAGCAGCTGGCGCAGCAAAAAATTGCAATCATTGCCCGCAGTTATTCTGGCGACCAGCAGCAAGTGACACAACTCAAACAGAAACTGGCATTGCTGAATCAGGTGCGTGACCAGATTTTGCACGCACTGGAGGCCACACGCTATGCGGATGCCAATCGCCTGATAGAAACGCAGTGGACCGAACGCTTTAATGAGGTGGCAAGCCTGAACGAGGCGGTGCTTAAAAATGCCAATCAACGTGCTACCCAATATGTGAATGAAAGCCAGCAGCGGCTGGAAAAGCACACGACACACGGCTTAACTTATGCCGCACTACTGCTCAGCTTGTTTCTGGTCGTTGGTGTTTTCGTTGCCTGGCGTATCTACCAGCTGCATATTGAAGCAGACAAGTTTGCTTTTACCGACTTTTTAACTGGTATTGCCAATCGCCGGCATTTTATTCACGAGCTCGAATCAGAAGTGCGGCGCAGTCAGCGTTATGGCTCGGCGTTTGCGTTTGCCATGGTTGATATTGATCACTTTAAGAAAATCAACGATCAATATGGGCATCACGCCGGTGACCTGATCTTGCAGAATTTTTGTCTGCGTTGCGTCAGTGCCTTGCGCACCAGTGATATGGTCGGTCGACTGGGTGGTGAGGAGTTCGGCATCTTAATGCCGATGACGGATCTGCACGAGGCCGCGCGCGTGATTGAGCGTTTGCGCTCCGAAATAGACCACAGTGTCATGAGTGATCATGGCGAGCAAATTCACTACACGGCGTCATTCGGGTTGGTGTCCACCTCGCAACTCAGCGAGCAGCAGGGCTTGGCACATTTGATGAAAATGGCGGATGCCGCCCTGTATGCGGCCAAGCAGCAAGGCCGCAACCGCGTTTTTATCGCCAACCACTAATTTTGGCTCTATCCGTAGCGCATAGTCAGTGCCAAGTACGACTTCTCTTTAGCTGTTTTCTTCCGATTTTTATTCAAAATGCCAGTTTATTGTGCGTGCATTCTTATGGCGCACTTCTTTGGTGCAATGGCATATTGCCGTCTGCTCATCGCCGTGCGTATGGAATCTGATTTTTGGGTTGCGAGTAAAAGGACTTTTTATTATAAATATTTGATTATTAATGTAATTTTTTAGTTATGTGCTTTGTCTGAGTGCAGTCTCTGTGTGCTAAAACCAGCGTGTATGTGGGTTGGAATACGTCTTGCTAAAACAAGCTTAACAGGCTTTCCAACGTATCACCGGCAACCGGGTAACACCACCCACCTGCTGTCACAGATTGGAGCACGGCATGACAAAGTTAATAATCGGATTATTGTTTGGGTGCATGAGTGCATCACTCATGGCAGAGCCAGCAGAGGCGCTGATGCACGATTTAAACAGTCGTGTGTTGCGTGTGCAAGTTGGTTTGAAAAATGGTCAATATGGCTTGGGCTCAGGCGTGGTCGTCGCTGAAAACCAGGTTGTGACTAACTGTCATGTGGTCGCCAATGCCAGCAGTATCAGTGTGGTCAGCGGCGGGGCAGCCTATCATGCAGTTGGCGTGAAACCTGATTGGGAACATGATGTGTGCATATTGCAAATGGATGATTTGCCATTGTCACCGGTGACCATGAAATCCAGTCGTGAACTCAAATACGAGCAACCGGTATTCACCATCGGTTATCCCAGCTTTGTCGCTGCGCCAGTTAGCACCAGCGGGGTGGTTAAAGGCCTGTTTACCATGGATGACTCGGTGATTGTGCGGGCCAGCAGCAGCTTTAGGCAAGGTGCCAGCGGTGGCGGCCTGTTTGATGACAGCGGCGCACTGGTCGGCTTGATTACCTTGAAAAGCCCTGGCAAAGACGCTTATTACTACTACATGTCGGTGGACTGGGTGAAAGCCCTGATCAGCAAACCGGCAGGCCCGATTGTGGTGAAAAGTGAATTGCCTTTCTGGGGTAAGCCTGCTGCTGAATGGCCATATTTTATGAAGGTGGTGTTTCCATACCTGCATAAAGACTGGGCAGGTTTGAAAGTGATTGCCGAACAATGGACCACAAAGGAGCCAAGCAATACCGAAGCCTGGTTTTACCTGGCTGCGGCAGAGTATGAAACCAAAGACTTGACGCTGGCGGAACAGCATCTGCATCGTGTGGTGAGCATGAACGATCAACATAGCCAGGCTTTTTATTACCTGGGCATGATTGCTGAAGCGAGTGGCAAACATGGTGAAGCGATGGCCAGTGTTGATACATTAAAACAACTGGATGCAGAAGCGGCTGAAGCATTGACGGTGGCAATGAAAAGTTTGCCGTAAGACAGGCAACATCAGACTCAAACGAGAAAGCGCCCAATCGGGCGCTTTTTTTATTTAAATCGGGTTTGCAATCGCTTATGCTACTGCCATGTCCAGCTCTTCCACATGGTAGTAATGTTCATCATCCCACAGGGTGAAATCTTGTGCGGTATAAATCGCTTCCTGAAAATGATGAAAGGTTGCGATGCAATGGTTCTCTTCGTCCATCACTTGATACATTGTCATACGGGCCACCTTTCCTTGTCTGGTTGTTTGCTTATTGCCGTGATGACATCATGGCACAGGTGTATGACAGTGATTTTGCAGAGCAGCAAGGGGTAACCGGGTCAGTTTGAGGGATGGCGTACAGACGATTTATTTGCGTGTGATTTAGCCCGCTGTTTCGCGCTTGGCAGTCGCCGCTTTTTTGTAAAATGCCCGGGTTGGCGTATAATCCGCAACTTCTGAGGAACGCTGCGAGAGTCATCTGACTCCCAGGCTCAGAGCATTTGCTGCAAAGCATCTCAACGGCGTTCACTTTTCACTGTGCGAGCACGGAAAAAAGGTGAACAAACGTTTCCACCGGTTCTTAGAACTTTCCCTGCTCAGTTTTCATCTTTTTAAGGATTTGAAACATGAATACTGTAGCTGACATCAAAGATTACATCGTTGCCGATATGTCGCTGGCTGCCTGGGGTCGCAAGGAAATTGCGATTGCCGAAACTGAAATGCCAGGCTTGATGGCGATTCGCGAAGAATACGCGGCTCAACAACCACTGAAGGGCGCGCGTATTACCGGCTCTTTGCATATGACCATCCAGACCGCAGTGTTGATTGAAACACTGAAAGACCTGGGCGCAGATGTGCGCTGGGCGTCCTGTAATATTTTCTCTACACAAGACCACGCCGCTGCGGCGATTGCTGCGACTGGCACGGCCGTATTTGCCGTGAAGGGCGAAACACTGGAAGAGTACTGGGATTACACCCACCGCATTTTTGAATGGGCGGATGGTGGCTACTCCAACATGATTCTGGATGATGGCGGCGATGCCACTTTGTTGTTGCATTTGGGTAGCCGTGCCGAGAAAGATTTGTCCGTGGTGGCCAATCCTACCTCAGAAGAAGAAATCTGCCTGTTTGATGCGATTAAAGCCAAGTTGAAAACAGACCCAAACTGGTATTCAGTGCGTTTGGCCGCCATCAAAGGCGTGACCGAAGAAACCACCACCGGCGTGCATAGACTGTATCAAATGCATAAAGAGGGCAAGCTGGCGTTCCCGGCGATTAACGTTAACGATTCTGTGACCAAGTCCAAGTTTGACAACCTGTATGGTTGCCGTGAATCATTGGTTGACGGTATCAAGCGCGCGACTGATGTCATGATCGCCGGCAAAATTGCCGTAGTAGCTGGTTACGGTGACGTGGGTAAAGGTTCGGCACAAGCCATGCGTGCCTTGTCTGCACAAGTATGGGTGACTGAAATTGACCCGATTTGCGCGCTGCAAGCCGCGATGGAAGGCTATCGCGTAGTGACCATGGATTACGCCGCAGAACATGCGGATATTTTCGTCACCGCGACCGGTAACTATCATGTGATTACCCACGACCATATGGCCAAAATGAAAGATCAGGCCATCGTCTGTAACATTGGCCACTTCGACAACGAAATCGATGTTGCCGGCATTGAAAAATATCAATGGGAAGAGATCAAGCCACAAGTGGATCACGTGATTTTCCCGGATGGTAAACGCATCATCCTGTTGGCCAAAGGCCGCCTGGTGAACCTGGGTTGTGGTACTGGCCATCCGAGCTATGTGATGAGTTCCAGCTTTGCTAACCAGACCATTGCGCAAATTGAGTTGTTTACGCAAACAGGAAAATATCCGGTGGGCGTGTACACCTTGCCCAAGCATCTGGATGAAAAAGTGGCTATCTTGCAGTTGAAAAAACTCAACGCGCAATTGACCACACTGACAGACGCGCAAGCGGCCTATATCGGTGTGAGCAAAAGTGGCCCATACAAGCCAGACCATTATCGTTACTAATCTGCACTAGAGTATCTGCCGATTCACCCGAGTCTGCGTCAGATGTACTGGCGCGGGTTTGGGTGTACACTCTCCCCATGTTAATCAGGGGGAGTCAGCATGTTGAAACTGTTGGTCGTGTGGGTATTGAATGCGTTGGCACTGATGGCTGTCGCGTATCTGGTACCGGGCATTCATGTCGCGAACTTTACGGCTGCCTTGCTGGCGGCGGTGGTGATTGGTTTTGCCAATGTGCTGGTGAAACCGATATTGGTCATTTTAACGTTGCCGATCACCTTGCTGACGCTGGGGCTGTTTTTATTCGTGATTAATGGCTTGCTGTTCTGGTTTGTCGGCCATTTATTGCAAGGCTTCTCGGTCAATAGTGTGCTGACGGGCGTGATTGGTGCGCTGGTGTATAGCGTGATTGCATGGGTATTGAGCGCGATTGTGCTGAATGAAAAAGACTAAGCCAATCGTGCATCATAAATAAAAGATTAAACAAGTGAATCATAAAACCTCTTACAGTTTTGAGTTCTTTCCGCCTAAAACAGCGGAAGGTATGGCGAATCTGCGCAATGTGCGCGATGAGTTGGCCGCATTTTCACCAGAGTTTTTCTCAGTGACCTTTGGTGCAGGCGGTTCGACGCGTGACCGTACCATGGATAGCGTGCTGGAAATCCAGGCCGCGGGCCATGGCGCAGCACCGCATATTTCCTGTATTTCTTCGAGTAAAGAAGAAATCCGCGAGTTGCTGCAAGCTTATCAAGCCAAAGGCATCAAGCGTTTGGTCACCTTGCGCGGTGATATTCCTTCAGGTGAGGTGAGCGCAGGTGACTTTAAATACGCCAATGAGTTGGTGAGCTTTATCCGCGCCGAAACTGGTGACTGGTTTCACCTCGAGGTGGCGGCGTATCCTGAATTTCACCCCGAAGCAGGGTCTGCGCAAAAAGACCTGGAAAACTTCAAGCGTAAAATTGATGCAGGTGCGGACTCAGCCATCACACAGTATTTTTATAATGTGGATGCGTATTTCCGCTTTGTCGAGGCCGCGCAAAAAATGGGTGTGACGGCGCCGATTATTCCCGGCATCATGCCTATCTATAATTACACGCAGCTGGCGCGTTTTTCTAATGTGTGCGGTGCCGAGATCCCGCGCTGGCTGCGCCTGCGTTTAGAGGCTTATGGCGACGACCTGGCGTCGTTGCGGGCATTTGGCGCGGATGTGGTGACAGATATTTGTGCCAGGCTGATTGCGTCTGGCGTGGATAAAATGCATTTTTATACGCTGAACCAGGCCGGTATTATTGGCCAGATTATTCGGCAATTGTAGCTGGCAGAAAACAAAAAAGCGCGGCCTGTTCGGTCGCGCTTTTTTACGTTCTCAGGCTTACTGTAGTGAAAGACCTTGTGGGTTAAACAAGGCGTCTTCTACAAACAGGTAGTCCTGCTTACGTGTTTCATCCCACAGCACCATCATGGTGATCCAGCGGATATCTTCCATGCTTAGTGTTTCCTGCGGTAACACCATGGCACGGTCCACAATCAAGTCGCGTTCGTAGGCCGTGATGATGTCACTGCGTTGCAACAGCGTCAGAAAGTTTAAGCTTTCGTCATTGATCTTGCTGCGCTCCATCTCGCAAAAAATACGAATGGCAGCAGGGTCGTGCAGATACAGTGGTTGCTGTACCGAGCGGCGCAGGTCTTTGACCCAGTCTACCGCGTGTAAAATGTCCTGATGGTTAAATCCTGCCTGGGATAACTCGTAAGCCATGATGGTTTCGTCGGTTTCTTTCAACTCGAGCGCATCATGTTTATCCCAGTAATTTTGATAAATAAATATCAATACTTCCAACATGTATATAGTCTCCTCAAACACGCTGTTGCATAGACAGCGCTGTTGGGGTGAGCCTGAGTCCGTCTTTAGGCGAGTCGCTGGAACTGACCGCTGGCGAGATGGCTGACCACACCTTCTAATTCAAGTAGTGTTAGCATGGTGGAAACTTGTTCTGGCGTCAAGCCTGAGCGGGCTGAGATCTGCTCTGCAAACAGGGGGTCGAATCCCATGCAAACCAATACTGGGCTTGCTTCGGCAGGTAAATTAGTCCACTCGGGCGATGGCCCATTCGGGCTAATCGCCAAAGCCGTGTTTGGCAGGCGGATATGGCGTAATTCACTCAAAATGTCGTCGGTCGATTCGACCAGTTTAGCGCCTTGCTTGATCAGGGCGTGGCACCCTTTGGCCACCGGCGAGTGAATTGAGCCTGGAATCGCAAATACTTCACGTCCTTGCTCGATGGCTTGTTTGGCCGTAATCAACGAACCACTGTCAATATTGGCCTCTACCACCAGGCAACCTTCAGATAAGCCGCTGATAATGCGGTTACGCCGTGGGAAGTTATGCGTGAGCGATGGCGTGCCCAACGGGTATTCAGAGAGGATCAGCCCATATTGCACGATCTGATGCGCCAGCGCCTTGTGCCTGGCCGGGTAAACAATGTCTAGCCCGGTGCCGACCACGGCAATGGTGGCACCATCTGCTTTCAGTGCGCCACGATGGGCGGCGCCATCAATCCCCAGCGCCAGTCCGCTGACTACGGCGAATCCGGCGCGGCATAAGCTTTCGGCAAAATTCTCGGCAGTCGCTTCACCTTGCGGTGTGGCATGGCGGCTACCAACAATGGCGAGGCCCGGTCTTTTAAGGGTTTGCAGGTTGCCTTTGGCATATAAAACCGGCGGTGGCTGGTCTGTGTCCAGCAATCGTTGCGGATAATAAGGATCGCCCAGGGTGATCAGGTGGTTATCGGTTTGATCCAGCCAGGTCAGCGTGTGTGCAATGTGCGGATCATCCATGGCTCGCTGGATACCATCAGCAACCTCTTTGCTGACCAGGTCGCGCAGTGCTGAATAAGGCGCTGCCAGAATGGCTTCAGGCGTTTTGAAACTAAGCAGTAACTGGCAGTAAGTGACGCTGCCCAGCCCGTTTACCAGGCTGAGCGCAATCCAGGGGGCGGTGTGTTCAGTTGTGATCGTCACTGTAGCGCTTGTGTATCATGGGGTGCTGACCACATCTTCGGCATGAATCGGTTGAGAGGCTTGCATCACCAAGGCATAAGACAGTTTTGGGAAGGTTTTGAACACCATGACCAGGCCGACCGGCTCATCAGGCAGCTGGATAGTCACAGGTTTTTTCGGATCTGATTCCGGGTCCACCATGCTGGCGCCTTTGCGTAGCACGGATAGCACATGACCGCGCTCTACGCCTTGCTCTTCACCGCGGTTAAGCACGACGACGCGGCCATAACCGGTTTCGTTAATACCTTCACTCACGCGCGCAATCTGGCCTTGAATCGGCATGTCTGGTGCATGGGGAATATAGGCCGGATTGAGTTCATCTTCCATCGCAATCAGTTTGTCTTTGACGGCAATTTCCTCTTTGGCCTGAGTCACCGTTAACGTAGCTGGCTGGCCTGAACGCAGTAATTTTGCTTCGCCCAGATAGTGTGCCTCATTGCCGAGGATTTCACCATTTTCAGGATTCTTGACCGGTTCCCCCTCGCGGTAAATCGCCCACACCGATCTGGCCGATTCCGGTAAGCCCTGCACATAAATATGGGTGCCAGGGCTCAGGATTTCACGCTCTTCCTGCGCAGCAATAATTCGCGGCGCGGCTTTCAGGTCCTCTGGCGAGATCAGCATGGGTTTGGTCAGGAACGGCAGGATGGTGTTCGGCTGAATCGCTGGAATTGCATCGCCTTTAATGGGAGTGACGATGACACCGGGTTCCAGTGTCACTGATTCACGTACCAGTTTTAACACCGGTTTGCCGCTGCTGGTGTCGAGTACAATCACGTCGCCGGGGTAAATCCAGTGCGGGTTTTTGATGTGTTCACGGTTAAGTTGCCAGATTTGTGGCCATTGCCAGGGGTTCTTGAGGAACTTGGCTGAAATGTCCCACAGGGTGTCGCCTTTGGCCACGACATGGCGATCGGGATGTTGCGGGCGCAAAGGAATTTCTTCAGCACGCACCAACAAGCTGCTACAAGCCAGCGCAAGCAAGGTTATAATTTGAACAATTTTGGTCATGTGGCGTCTCTGTAATATGCAGCACAAAAGGATGGGCAGCACCAACGGTGCGCAGCATCTGCGCAATGTCGACCAATCTAGCATGGGTTTAAAGTTCTTATCAAGGTGAAAAAGCGGGCGTTTTACCCTGTTTTCCCACAAACTATTGAATGGAAAGATTTGTAGAGCATGGCACTACTTCCAATTTTGCAATATCCTGACCCGCGCTTGCACACCGTGGCCAAGCCGGTGCAAGTGTTTGATGCCGCGTTGCAGCAGCTGGTAAGCGATATGGCCGAGACGATGTATGATGCGCCCGGCATTGGTTTGGCTGCGACACAGGTCGATCAACACATTCAGCTGATTGTGATTGATTTAAGCAAAGACAAAGATGATTTGCTGGTGCTGATTAATCCGAAAATCATTGCCCAGTCTGGTAGCCAGGATTATGAAGAAGGCTGCTTGTCTGTGCCCGGCGTATATGAGAATGTCACACGTGCCGAGTTCATCACGGTAGAAGCGCAAGATGTGCAAGGCAAGACATACCGCTTGGATGCCGATGGCCTGCTCAGTGTCTGTATCCAGCATGAGATGGATCACCTCAAGGGCAAGGTATTTGTGGAGTACCTGTCAACGCTCAAACGTAACCGCATCCGCAGCAAAATGGTCAAGCACGCGCGCGAAATCGAACGCAATAGTTATTAATTAGGGATTTGCATGCGAATTATTTATGCCGGAACCCCGGAGTTTGCCGTGCCTGCTTTGCAGGGGTTAATGGATGCCGGTCATGAGATCGTCATGGTGCTCACACAACCAGACCGTCCAGCCGGGCGGGGCATGCAATTGAAAGCTAGCCCGGTCAAACAACTGGCCTTGCAACATGGCTTGCGCGTGTTTCAACCAGAAAGCCTCAAACCTGCTGACGTGCAGGCGGAGGTTGCGGCGGTCAATGCCGATGTCATGATTGTGGCTGCTTATGGCCTGATTATCCCCACTGCGGTACTGAATATCCCTCAACGTGGCTGTTACAACATCCATGGCTCACTGCTGCCACGCTGGCGCGGCGCGGCGCCTATCCATAGAGCCATTCTGGCTGGCGATGCCGAGACTGGCGTGACGATTATGGAAGTGGTGCCCAAGCTGGATGCTGGCAATATGATTAGCAAGTGGGCGGTCGCTATTACCGAGGCGGATACAACCCAAAGCCTGCATGATGCCATCAGCCGCGAAGGTGCACGTTTGATGGTAGAAGCCATGCATACACTGCAAAGCACGGGTCAGTTAGCCTCTGAAGTGCAGGATGAATCCCTGGTGACCTATGCCCACAAGCTGGAGAAATCCGAATCTGCCATCGACTGGCATCAGTCTGCCCAACAGCTCTCACGACAGGTACGGGCGTTTAACCCGTTTCCGGTCGCCACGGCCAAGTTCAACGAACAAGTCTGCAAGCTGTGGTTTGCTCAAGTGACAGCCGGTCACGGCCAGCCGGGCACGGTGCTTGAAACACAACCTTTGCGCGTCGCTTGCGGTGATGGTGCATTAGAGATTTATGAATTACAAATGCCCGGTGGTAAACGGCAGACGGCGCAGCAGTTTGTGCAGGGGCAGCATGTGCAGGTCGGTGACCGGTTTTTCTAAGCGGTGTTTTAACACCGGGCATTGAAAAACACCTGTCATCCCCGCATATTAGGGAAGTGGTATTAAATGTATTCAAGGAGTAAGTATGTTAGGTAACTGGACCAAAACCTTTGTGCTGATGGCGGCCATTACGGCTCTGTTTGTAGCCGTGGGCGGCGCTTTGGGTGGTCAGGGCGGGATGCTGTTGGCCTTATTGCTGGCCGGCGGTATGAACTTTTATGCCTATTGGTTCAGTGACCAGGCCGTGCTGAAAATGTATGGTGCGGTAGAAATCAATGCTGACAATAATTTTGGCAATGGCCAATTCCGTAATTATTTCAATATGGTGAAAGAGTTGGCGGAACGTGCTGAGTTGCCTATGCCGCGCGTGTTTGTGATTAACGAAAGCCAGCCTAACGCCTTTGCCACCGGCCGTAATCCAGAAAATGCAGCGGTGGCAGCGACCACTGGCATTATGCAGATTTTAAGTGAGCGCGAGTTGCGCGGTGTGATGGCGCATGAGCTGGCGCACGTGAAAAACCGTGATACCTTGATTTCGACCATTTCAGCCACAGTAGCCGGGGCAATTTCATCGATTGCGCAATTTGGCCTGATGTTTGGTGGCGGCCATCGTGAGGGCGAAGACCGGCCTAATCCGCTGATCGGTATTTTGATCATGGTATTGGCACCATTGGCAGCCTCGCTGATTCAAATGGCGATTTCACGCTCACGTGAATACGAAGCGGATCGCATGGGGGCGGATATCAGCCGTGATCCGAAAGCCCTGGCCGCTGCGCTGGAGAAAATCCATAACTATGCGCACCAGATTCCGAATATGACAGCTGAGCAGCATCCTGAAACCGGGCAGATGATGATTATCAACCCGTTATCCGGTGCAGATTTGGCTGGTTTGTTTAGTACCCACCCGCAAACGGAAGAGCGTATCCGCCGTTTGCTGGCATTGGCGAACCAGTATTAGCTGCTGATGTTTTTACTTGAAAAAGGCTTTCTGATGAAAGCCTTTTTTATTGCGCGTGTTTTTCACTGTGCAATCGGGGCGCATCAAGTAGAATAGCTTTTTTTGCCCAGAGATTATCGTTGCAAGTTGCTCAGCTCATTGCCGCATATGCGGTGGCCGAAGTGTTGGCCGGACATAACCTGACTGTTTCCATGCCCAAGGCATTGCGTAAGGTCAAATTGGCGACGCCGCAACAACAGGCCGCTGCGCAGGATTACAGTTATCTGACCTTGCGTTTCTATGCAGAATCTGCAGCGTATCTCAAAGCACTGACGCCCAAACCAGTAACGGATGAGCGTGTTAACGCGTTGTTGCTGGTGGCATTGTCACAGCTATTACATAGTACAGATGATGACTTTACCGTGGTCAACCAAGCGGTAGAGGCGGCCGGTAAAACCGGGCAGCGTTGGGCCAAAGGTCTGGTCAATGCTGTGCTGCGTAATTTTTTGCGCCAGCGTGCGGATTTGCAATCTCACATTGCCAGGCGTGAAGAGGTGCAATTTAACTATCCGCAATGGTGGATAGATACCCTGAAACAGCAATATCCGCAGGATTGGCAAACGATACTCGAAGTGGGTAATAGCCATCCACCCATGACTTTGCGTGTGAATGTGCGCAAGACCGACCCTGCGACTTATATGCAGTTGTTGCAAACAGCGGGGATAGCCTCCCACCATTTGGGTGGCACCGCTATTCAGCTACAGCAGCCCTTGCCGGTGAGCAAGCTGCCGTTTTTTGAAGAGGGCTGGGTCAGTGTGCAGGATGCAGGTGCGCAATGGGCTGCGCCTTTGCTGGATTTGCAACCTGGCATGCGCGTGCTGGATGCCTGTAGTGCGCCCGGTGGCAAGACTTGCCACGTGCTGGAAACGAGTGATGTTGAATTGCTGTCACTGGATGTAGAAGCTGAACGTTTACGTCGCGTGCACGAGAACTTGCAGCGATTGGGCTTGCAAGCCAAGGTGGTGACAGGCGATGCTGCCCAGTCAGGCTGGTTTGATGGCCAGTTGTTTGACCGTATTCTGGCGGATGTGCCTTGTAGTGCTTCTGGCATTGTGCGCCGCCATGTGGATATGAAGTGGTTGCGTAGACCTCAGGATCTGGCAACATTTGCCCGTACACAGCAGGAAATTTTATCGAACTTGTGGCAAATGCTGGCAAAAGGCGGTAAATTGCTCTACGTGACGTGCTCGATATTCCAACAAGAAAACGAAATGCAAATTCAGCAATTTTTAACCACACACACCGATGCGACAAGGTTGCCGGTCGCCTTTGATGTGTCGACATTACCTTGTCAGCACCAGGTTGGTGGTCAGTTATTGCCCACCGCTGAGCATGACGGATTGTTTTATGCACTCCTGCAAAAACATTAGTCGCTGGTTATGGATCGCGCTGTTGCTGAGCCTGACCGCCTGGGTGGCGGTCGCTGGTGGCAATCACGCGCATATCCGTAGTGCAGAGCTGGTGTTGCGGGATGAAGTGTGGACACTGGATGCGGACATTGATATCCAGTTTGGCCGTGCGCTAGAAGAGGCGCTGAGTAAAGGCGTCGCACTGACTTTTTTATATGAGTTCCAGATTATCAAACCCCTCAAATACTGGTTTGACGACGAGGTGGTCACCGAACGCCGCTCCGTGACACTGAATTATCATGCGCTCACCAAACAATACCTGCTCAACTATCCGCAACAGCAAAAAGTGTTTGATAGCCTGGGTGAGGCCAGACGTGAGCTGGGCCTGATCCATGACTGGCGCCTCGTACCGCATGCCACGCTTGAAAAAAATCAGCCCTACCAGGCCGCGCTCAAGATGCACCTGGATACCAGCAAACTGCCTAAAGCATTGCAACTGGATGCCCTGGGCGAAAGTGACTGGGAGCTGGTAACCCCCACGTTTAGCTGGTGGGTGAAGGAAACACTGCGCTAACGTTATGCGTTATGTCCTGATTTTGTCGATTGCGCTGGCAGCAGCCCTGCTTTATCTGCTGTCGCTGGCCAGTGCCAATACCGCTATCAGCGGTGATTACTATCTGGTTTTGCTCTATATCAATGCCGGCCTGGCCTTGTTGTTGCTGGGTGTGATTGCTTACCAGCTACGCCATCTTTACCGCACTACCAAAACCAAACAGGTCGGCAGCAAACTCAACTTCAGGTTGTTGGTCACTTTTGCGCTCATGGCGCTCATCCCCGGCATGATCGTCTACCTGGTATCGGTCAATTTTCTTTCACGTTCGATTGAGTCCTGGTTTAACGTTAAGGTGGAGTCTGCACTGGATGGCGGCCTGAATTTGGGCCAGCGGGCACTGGATATCATGTTGGGGGATGTGAAAGAGAAAGCGCAAAGCATGGCGGTGTCTCTATCGTTGCAGCCCGCGCGCTCCCATTACAGCCAGATCAATGATTTGCGGGAGAAAGCAGGCATCCAGGATGCCGCTTTACTCAGTGCACAAGGCGCCATTCTGGCCGTGAGCAGTTCTGATCCCAGCAGCTTCTTACCTGAGCTGCCTTCGGTGCCGCAGTTACGCCAGGCTCGGAGTGGCGTCTATGGAAAAATCGAGCCCATCCCCGGCAAGGGCCTGTATATGCGAGTACTGACGCCGGTGGAGCCCTTGGGTATTACGGGCGAACTGCGCATTTTGCAGTTGATGCAACCTGTACCAAAAGCACTCTCGAACACTGCAGAGTCGGTACAGGACGTCTATCGCGAGTACCAAACCCTGTCTTATAGCCGTCAGTCTTTGAAAGATATTTTCATGCTGACGCTGACCATGATTCTGTTGCTATCCATGCTGGGCGCCTTGACCATCGCGTTTGCCCTCAGCCGTCGCATGGCGCAACCGCTCACCGTACTGGCGGAGGGGACGCGCCTGATTGCCAGCGGTGATTACTCACAACAACTGCCTTCGTTTGGTAAAGACGAGCTCAGTGTGCTGGTGAAGTCGTTTAATAGCATGACGCGGCAGTTGCAGGAGGCGAAAAATGCCTCCGAGCAAAGCCGTCAACACGTAGAGTCCGCACGTGCCTATCTGGAGGCGATTCTGTCGCATTTGAGCTCAGGCGTGATGACCATTAATGAGCGTGCAGAACTACGCGTGTATAACCTGGCGGCCACCAATATTCTGGGTATTTCGCTGGTCGGGTTTAAAAACAAGATTTTTACCGAAGTGGCTGCTGAAAACAGCTATCTTAGCCCGTTCACCGAGTTGGTAATGCAGCACTATGAGGATACCTTGCAATTTGACCATCATGAGCGGCACCTGACCAGCCAGATTGACATTGAAGGCGTGCATGGTACGCAGATCCTCATGTTGCGCGTGACCCGGTTGCCAGAAGGTGCCGGGCACGGCCTGGTGGTGGTGTTTGATGATGTGACCGCCATGGCGCAAGCGCAACGTGATGCGGCCTGGGCTGAAGTGGCCAGGCGGTTGGCGCACGAGATCAAAAATCCACTGACACCGATACAGCTCTCGGCCGAGCGTTTGCAGCTTAAATTGCAAGACAAGCTGGATAGCAAAGATGCCGAGATGTTGTTTAAGTCGACCGATACCATTGTCAACCAGGTACAGGCCATGAAGAACATGGTCAACGAGTTTAGTGAATACGCCAGAACGCCGGCAGTGCAGTTGGTTAAACTGGATTTAAATGCTTTAATTCGTGATGTCAGCCGCCTGTATAACGCTTCAGCAGTCAAGTTGGTATTGACGTTGCATGAGCAACTGCCAGAGATACATGCCGATGCGACCATGATGCGGCAAATTTTGCATAACCTGCTGCAAAATGCACAGGATGCCCTGACACAAGTGAGTGAACCGCACATTGTTATCTTGACCGATTATGATGGCGAGCGTATAAAATTAACCGTGACCGATAACGGCAGTGGTTTTCCGACCGATGTGATGGCCAGGGTGTTCGAGCCCTATGTCACCACCAAGTCCCACGGGACAGGATTAGGATTAGCCATTGTGAAAAAAATGATAGAAGAGCAGCGTGGACAGATTCGCATAGACAATCTGCCACAAGGGGGCGCCAGCGTCACCATCAGCTTGCCGGTAGATAAACAACAACAGCGTCGGCGCGTTGAGCGCATCGTGTAAGGAAGTACCATGGCTTCACGTAATATTTTGGTGGTCGATGACGAAATAGGCATCAGGGAGTTGTTGAGCGACATCTTGCGAGATGAAGGGCATGTCGTGCGCTTGGCAGAGAACGCACAGATTGCGAGGGACGAACGTCTCAAGCTACGCCCGGATCTGGTCTTGCTGGACATCTGGATGCCAGATTGCGACGGTATTAGCCTGCTTAAGGAATGGGCCAATGCCGGATTGCTGACCATGCCGGTCATTATGATGTCCGGCCATGGCACCATTGATACCGCAGTTGAGGCGACGCGCCTCGGGGCATTTGATTTTCTTGAAAAACCCATCGCGTTGCAAAAGCTGCTCAAAACCGTGGGCGCAGCCATTAAACACACCGAGCATCTCGCGCACACTGAAATTAACCTGTCCAGCTTTGGCAAAAGCGCGGTGATTCAGGAGCTCAAGCAGCGTCTTGAGCAACTGGCACGGCATAAAAATACCTTGTTCCTGATTGGTAAAAAAGGCGGTAGTGTGCCTTTATGTGCCAAGTTCCTGCGCCCGCACAACACGCCGTGGGTAGCGCTCACCGAGTATGAGAAGTTAGTCACTGCGCCGATGGAAATCCTGGAGCAGGCACGCGAAGGTGTGGTGTTTGTCGATGAAGTCACCAGGCTGGGCAAAACTGAGCAAAAAGGCCTGAGCTTACTGATTAATAAGTCTGAGAAATATGGCGTGCGCGTGATTTGTGCCAGTGAGCATGGTTTGCCGCAACTGATTGAAAAAGCCATGCTGGAGCAGTCTTTATTGCAAACCCTGGCCGGTGCTGCGGTGAAAGTACCATGCCTGGATGAGCACAAGGAAGATATCCCTGACCTGGTGAGTGCCATGGCGACCTTGATGGTGGAGGCCAGCAAGATTGACTATAAATCGTTTGATGTCGCGGCCCTGAATGCCTTGCGCAATGCTGACTGGCCGGGTGACCTGGATGAGCTGGAGTCTGTGGTGCAGAACCTGTTGATGACCAGCCTGGCCGATACCATCACGCAAACCGATGTGCAGCGTGTGCTGGCCAATTTTCAGGGTCAGGCTACCGAGTCCGCCGAGCAGCATATGCCGCTCAATCTTGATCAGCCCTTGCGTGAAGCACGTGATGAGTTCGAGCGTTTTTACTTTCAGTATCACATGCGTCTGGTGAAAAATAATATGAGCCGTTTATCTGAAATATCCGGCCTGGAGCGTACGCATTTGTATCGTAAACTCAAGCAGCTGGGGATTAAAATCAAAGGCTAGCCTGATTTGCAAGCAAACAAAAAGCCGGTGCAATTGCCCGGCTTTTTTGCTACCTATGTGGCAGATTATTTGTTACGGTTATCCAGGCTGCAAGCCGTTTCAGGGTAAATGCTCAGCAGCCACATGCCACCGGCAATGCCCATATAGGCGAAGAAGGCGTCCAGTGAAGCCTGGGCCAGAATCACGGCCATGAACGCGGCCAGCACGCCTAGTACACGCGCTGACAAACGAGTTTTAAAGCCGATGATCAATAACAGGCCAAACACAAATTGAACCAGGATCAGTAAGGGGGCGAACACCGCTGGCAATCCAAACTGGCCCAGGGTCATCTGATATTGCAGGTAGCCATCAGGCGTATTCAGAATAGCCATCAACTTTAAAATCACCACCCCAAAAAATACCAGCCCCAGCAAAATTCTGGCTGCTGCGGTTTGAAAACGACACATAGCTTTTCCTCAAATCCTGTTTTTAATAAAGGACGTATGATGCCTGCGGCTAACTACAATTGCAATACAGGTACAATTGCGATATTTGATCCGGAGTGGCGATGGCCGTGCAACGTATTCAGCTCAGTATCCATCGACTGGATATACATCATCCCTTGTGGGCGGAATGCCGACATATCCGGCAGATGGTATTCATAGATGAGCAACACGTGCCGGTGCACTTGGAATGGGATGCCGCTGATGAGGCAGCGATTCATTTGCTGGCATGCCAGGGCGATCAATTTTTGGCATGTGCCCGAGTCTTGCCTGACGGGCATATTGGCCGCATGGCCGTGCTCGCAGCGTGGCGTGGAAAAGGTGTAGGGGAGGCCTTGTTGCTGCAGGCCATACAGGTTTGCCAGCAGTTGGAAGTCAGTCATGCGCGACTGTCGGCGCAAATGCATGCAGTCGGTTTTTATCAGCAAGTGGGCTTTGAGGTATGCAGTGAGCCTTACAGTGATGCCGATATATTGCATATAGATATGCAACTTGAACTGGTATAATTACGGCTTAAGTTTTTCTCCAACTTGCAGACATAAAAGGAATTCTCATGTCAAAAATCGTATTTAAAGCCGGTGAAGCGACCGTGTTTTCTGAAGGCAAAGACGTTACTGCCGCCATGCCGGAAATCTTGATCGGTTCTGTCGATGGTCCAGTAGGCGCTGCATTTGCCAACATGATGGCGCAGACCAAAGGTCACACGGCCATGTTCGCTGTGCGTGATATCAACCAGATGGTACGCCCAGCGACCATGATGGTGCCAAAAGTAACTTTGAAAGACGCATTGAACATTGAATTGTTCGGCGGCGTGGTGCAAGCTGGTGTAGCTGATGGCATTACGGATGCCGTGATCGAGGGTATTATCCCTAAAGAGCTGGTGAATGATCTGTGCATCGTGGCATTGCTGTGGGTGGACCCGGGCTGTGCCAAAGAAGCGAACCTGGACAAGGCTGATCTGTACAAAAACAACTACGAAGCGATCAAGCTGGCATTGAAGCGTGCTTTGAACGACGAGCCTAGTATTGATGAACTGATTGCTAACCGTCACAAAATCAGACACTGTATGTGGGAAGACAGCTGGGATCAAAAGTAATCCTGCTTTTTTCTGCCTAACCCCGCAATTGCGGGGTTTTTGTTATGTGGACTTAAAACAATGAAGCATTTAATTAAACGGTATCTGGCGGTGGTATATGAAGCGCTATTGCTGTTGGCGTTAGCGCTGGCACTGACAGCCGCTTATGTCATGTTGCTGGGGGACGCCAGTCATGGCTGGAAAAGGCTGGGCTTGCAGGCCTTGCTGTGGTTGGTGATGGGGGCTTATTTTGTGCGTTGCTGGGTGGTGACCGGACAAACTCTGGCCAGTCAGACCTGGAGGTTAAAGGTGGTTGATCAGCACGGGCAGTTGCTCGATGTGCAGCAAGCGGTGATGCGTTATGTGTTGGCCGGCGTGTTGCTATTACCTGCCGGGTTGACCTTGTGGTGGGCATTGCTGGACCGCGAACAACAGTTTTTGCATGACCGTCTGTTAGGCTCTCGCATTATGGTATTGCCGCCGGTTTAGGCCTTGGTATTATCGTCGCTCAACGTAGTAAAGCATGCCGAGTCCGGCCGCTAAAAAGAGCAGCGTGGGACTGATGGCGCTGACCAGTGGTGACCAGTCGTTGAGCACGCCAAGATGCACAAACACGCGGTTCATGATCTGATAGACCACACCCAGGAATATGCCGGCAAAGATTTTGGCGCTGATGCCACCAGCCCGTTGCTGCAAAAAGCCAAATGGCAGCGCCAGCACGACCATGACCAGGCAGGCCAATGGATACACCAGTTTGGACCAGAGTGCGACCTGGTAGCGGGTGCTACGTTGTCCGTTTTGATGCAGGTATTGGATAAAGCTGTACAGGTTCCAGGCCGACATTTTCTCTGGCAGCACGAGCAGTACATTGAGTAACTCTGGCCGGATCAGCGACTCCCATTTCGTCTGTTTGAAAAACTGCGAGGTGACGGAATTGTTTTGTGCCGACTTGCTGGTGTGCATTTTGGTTTGTGTCACATTCGACAACACCCAGTGATCATCTTCAAAGTAGCCTTTGTCGGCGTGGCTGATATTACGCAAGCGGAATTGTGCGTCAAAATCATAAATACGAATATCCACCAGGCTGGTGTCAGGCATGACAGTGGCAACATTGACAAAACTGCTGCCATCCTTGATCCATAAACCGGACTGGAAATCCTGCGCCACCACCGAGTCGGTGGCCTGGATACGGATGCGTTGTGCCATTTTTTCGCTGATTGGCGCGATGATTTCACCAATCAAAAAAGTGATGAGTGCAAATACCAGCCCAATGCTTAAGAGCATTTTGGCAATCATTTGTAAAGAAATGCCGCTGGTACGCATCACGATCAGTTCTGAACTCGAGGCCATGGCACCCAGGGTATAGACTATCCCTAAGAGCACAGCCACGGGTGCGACTTCATAAATGTGCCCGGGGATGCTCAGGCCGACATAAATCAACATGCTGTTAATCCCGTAGTGACCACGTCCAAGGCTATCCAGCTCTTGCAACAGGTCAAAGAAAGAGAACATGGCGAGCAAACCCAGCAACACCAGCATGATGTTGAAGCTGATTTCTTTCCAGAAGTAACGATTGAGGATAGTCAGCGTCATGTTTTTATGCGCTTGCCCCGGCGTTTAAACCAGTCAGGAATCAATGGCTTGAGATATTTGCGGCGGTGGTAGAGATACCAGCCGAGCAGGGCGAATATAAGGTGGACTGGCCATAGGCCCACCAGAATTGATATCTTGCCCTGGGTAATCCAGGCCTGGAAGATACTCAGCATATTGTTGTAGATAATGAATATCAGGATGGCAAACATGATATTTAGCGAGCGCCCGGCGCGCGGGTCAACAAAACTGAGTGGGATAGCCAGCAATACCATGACAATGGTTGAAATCGGGATAGCCAGCCGCCAGTGCAATTCAGCATGATCTGCGGCCGTGGCACCAAAGATCAATGATTGTGTTGTTCTGGTCTGTGCGGTACTGGATGCGGGCGCTGCTTCCTTGATTTCCACACGGATGTCGTAGCGCTCAAATTCGGTGGTCATCACCTCTAGTGTATTGGGCGTGATTTCATAACGCCTGCCGTGTTCCATGCGTAAAAAATTATCACCATTGGGGGCTTTATAGCGGTTGCCACTGTTGGCTGTGATAATGCCGGTCTTGCCATTTTGTTTGGATTGCACAAATATGTTTTTGACCTCATAGCCCAGCTTATCGAAGCTTTCGATAAAGTAGATACGCTCGCCGTTATTCGATTCTTTGAAGGTGCCCGGACTGATAGAGGACAGCTCATCACGTTTTTTTAGCTGAGCGCGATAATTGTCGGCTTTTTCATTCGCCCAAGGCATGATGATCAGGCTGAACAAGCTGATGATCAGCACAATCGGTGTAATGAAACGCAAGATCGGCAGTACCCATTGGCGCAAACTCAGCCCGGCGTTCATCCAGATCACCATCTCTGAATCACGATGCCAGCGGGTCAGGGTAAGTAGCACTGCCAGAAAAATGGCGAGAGACAACATCATGGGCATGAACTGCACCAGGCTAAAGGTCAGGATAGTACCAATGGCATCATTGGGCAAAATGCCTTTAGATACTTGGCGCACGATGTTACCGGCGCGTTGCGCCACGACAATGCCCAGGATAATCAGGAAAATGGCAGACGCTGAGGACATCAGCTCTGCAGACAATGCACGTTTGAATATTTTCAATTTAAATGCACCGCTTTGAAATCAGCATAAAACACTAGATAATACAACCATCACTCAGGCAAATTGCATGGAATCACAAAGGATAAAGATGGAATTTAGCATAAAAAGCGCTGCCCCGGAAAAATTGCGTACGGATTGTTTGCTGGTCGGCATTTATGAAGGCCGGAAACTGACGGATTTGGCTAAAGCGCTGGATACGATGAGCGAAAAGGCCATTTCGGCTGCGCTGAAATCCGGCGATATGGAAGGTAAAACCGGTAGCACCCTGTTATTGCGTCAGCTTTCTGGCGTGGAGGCACCGAGAGTCATGCTGGTCGGCTTGGGTAAGGCGGACGATGCTAGTCTGAAAGGCTTACGCAACAGCTTCCGTGCAGCAGTGAAAGCATTGCCTGCTGGCGTCGAGAGTGTGGCGACAGACTTTGCCAGCCTGAGTATCAAAAAAATAACCGTGCAGCAAAAGGCTTCCGCCTTGGCCGAGGTTGTGTTGGATGCCACTTATAAAGTAAATGCGGTGAAAGAGAAGTCTGTTGAGCCGCATCCGCTTAAACAAGTGATCGTACTGGCGGAAAAAGCTGATCAGACGTCCGTCGAAGCCGGTGTCAGCCAGGGGCATAGTTTGGGACAAGGCGTGGCATTGGCCAAAGACCTGGGCAATTTGCCGCCGAATATCTGCACACCGAGCTATCTGGGCAAGCAGGCTGAGAAACTGGCCAAAGAATATGGCTTTAAGGTAGAGGTGCTGGATCAGGCCGCGATTGAAAAGCTCAATATGGGCTCTTTCCTGGGCGTGACCCGAGGCAGCGAAGAGCCGCCACGCTTTATTGTGTTGCAGCATCTGCAGGGTAAGAAATCGCAAAAACCAGTAGTGCTGGTAGGCAAAGGCATTACATTTGATACCGGTGGCATTTCACTGAAGCCGGGTGCCGACATGGATGAAATGAAGTATGACATGTGCGGTGCTGCTTCTGTGCTGGGTGTGTTTAAGGCCTTGGGCGAGTTGAAGCTGTCCCTGAATGTGGTGGGCTTGATCCCTACCTGTGAGAATATGCCGAGTGGCCGGGCGACTAAGCCAGGGGATGTGTTGACCAGTATGTCTGGCCAGACCATTGAAGTGCTGAATACCGATGCAGAAGGCCGTTTGATTTTGTGTGATGCGCTGACTTATGCCGAGCGTTTTGAACCAGCGGCAGTGATTGATATTGCCACCTTGACCGGTGCCTGCGTCATTGCGTTGGGGCACCATGTCAGTGGTTTGTTTGCCAATAATGACGCCTTAGCCAAAGCCTTGCTGGCTGCTGGCGAGCAAGCAAATGACCGCGCCTGGCAAATGCCATTATGGGACGATTACCAAGGTCAGCTGGACAGCAATTTTGCCGATATCGCCAACATCGGTGGTCGTGCCGGGGGCAGTATTACTGCCGCTTGCTTCTTGTCACGCTTCGCCAAGAAATATGACTGGGCGCACCTGGATATCGCAGGCACTGCCTGGAAATCTGGCAAGGAAAAAGGGGGCACGGGCCGTCCGGTACCATTGTTGGTGACCTATCTGCTGGAACAAGCCGCCAAATAAGCGCGTCATGACCAAAATCCGTTTTTACACTGATGTCACTGACCCGCCAGCGTTGATACAGCATCTGGTGAGTCAGGCATTGTCACGGCAACGTCGTGTGACCATTTATGTGCCAGACCTTGAACAGGCACAAAGGCTGGGTGATCAGCTGTGGCAGCATGGGGCGGACAGCTTTTTGCCAAATGCATTGGCTGATGCCGAGAATGCCGCGCTGACGCCGGTGCAATTGGCCTGGCAGCCGGAGCAGATTCGTCAGGATGATTTACTGTTCAATTGCCAGGCAGAGCTGCCTAAATTTTTCAGTCGCTTTCGGCATGTGTTCGAGTTGATCAGTACCGAAGAGGCTGACAAAATTGCCGGGCGGCAACGTTGGGCATTTTATCGTGACCGTGGTTACGAGATTCAGCACATGAATAAGCAAACGCAATAACAAGCCTTGCAAAGGGGATGGTGTGGATATTTCAGAAATTCCGGTATTAACCAAAGTCGTTCAGAAAACGGCGGCACCGGCTATCGAGATGGATGAATTGGTTGCGCAGCTTAAACAGGCGTTGTTGCCTGAAATCACCCAACTGGTGACGGCACAACTGGCCGAGAAGAGTCTTGATACCTTTGCCGCCGGGCAGCAGTCTCTTGCCGATTATGCCAACACGCTGCAACAAGAGGTGCTGGCGAAGGCACAGTCGCAGGTCGGTGATAGCATTCAGGCGATAGAGCAGGCCTTCCGTGAGGCGATGGGCAATGTCAGCAAGCAGCAGTTGCAGGCATTTGAAGAGCAAGTGACGCGATTGACTGAAACGCAGCAAACGCAGATACAGTCGAGTGAGCAATCGTTTCAGGCTACACTGGAAAGCAATCTCCAACAACAATTGCAAGCGGTCGAGGAAAAGCTGTCGCAGTTAGGGCAAACCCAGCAGCAATTGCTGGCGGCCACCGAACAAACCGTGCGTGACACGGTGGATAAAGCCAGTCAGCAATGGTTGGGTCAGACGCTGTCCCCGCTGGTAGATGCGCAGCAGGCGCAAATGGAGAGTCGTTTGCAATCCTTGCGTGAACAACTCGAACAGGGCCTGGTCGAGCATTTGCAACAATTGCAAGAAACGAATAAACAAACCTTGTCTGATAGCCAGGCATCGGCTGCCACCACGCTGGTCGCAGACTACAAGCAGTCGCTGCAAGAGGCGTTTACCGAGTTGAATGCAGCCCAAATGGCTGAGTTTAAACAGGGTATGCAAGCTGAGCTTGCTGCATCAGAGCCGGTTTTGCAGGAGAAAGTAGCTGCACTGGTCGCAACGGCGGTGGCGACACAACTGCAGGAAATGGAGGCTGAAATGAACAAACGCCTCAAGTCACGTATTCTGGAAGTATTACAGGGCATCAAGTTTGTGATGCCCACGATTTAACTTATGCGTTGGTCAGTGTCAACATGACCGGTGTATGATCGCTGGGGCGCTCCAGTTTACGCGGTGCCTTGTCTATCACACAGCTCTGGCACAGGGCTTGTAAGGCATCACTGACCAGAATATGGTCTATGCGCATGCCCATGTTGCGGCGGAAGGCGGCCATCCGGTAATCCCACCAGCTAAATTGCCCGGCTTCGTTGTTAAACAGGCGAAAGCTATCGTGTAATCCCAGAGCTAATAACTGCTGAAACGCGTCCCGTTCTGGCTGGCTCACCAGCACTTGCCCTTCCCAGGCAACCGGGTCATGGCAATCTCTATCATCCGGTGCAATATTGTAATCCCCCAACAAAGCGAGTTTTTCGTGTTGCTTTAACTCATCCGTGACCCAGTTCTGCAAGGCGGCCAGCCAGTTGAGCTTGTATTGATATTTATCTGAATCCAGCGCCTGGCCATTGACCACATATGCGCAAATCACACGCACACCTTGTATCGTGGCAGCAATAATACGCTTTTGCTCATCGGCAAAATTTGGCAGGTCAAGGTGCACATCGTTGAGTGTATGCGGGCTGATAATCGCCACGCCATTGTAGGTTTTCTGACCATTATGGACCGCGTTAAACCCGGCTTCTTGCAAGGCGGCATAAGGAAACTTGCTGTCCTCCTGCTTGGTTTCCTGCAGGCACAATACATCCGGCTGGTTGGCGGCCAGCCAGTCCAGCACATGTGGCAAGCGTACAGTCAGTGAGTTGACGTTCCAGGTAGCCAGTTTCAACAATATTCTCCATAAATGATTTGGCGAAAGGCGCTGTATGCGCCTGAGGTTCACACGCATTTTACACGACTCTTTTGGCCATGCCGTCAATCACCACACCGTGGCTGATGACCATGTTGATTGCGTGATCTGCCACATATCAGACAAATGGCGTATTTTTCAATCACGTACTCCCCGTTACAGTGACATTTGCATGATTTGATAGCGGGAGCAAAAAATGAACAGCAGCAAAGGGAGCCGCGCAGGTTTCTCCAGAAGTGAGTGGTGGCTGGTGGTGGCGATTGTGCTAGTGGCGATAAGCTTGCGGCCGGGAATTGTTTCCATGGGGCCTGCCTTGCCTGCCATCATAGAGACATTTCAATTGAGCCATGCAGTGGCCTCAATGATGACGGCGATTCCTGATCTATTAATGGGGGCGTTGGCTTTACCTACACCGTGGCTGGTGCGCCGGTTTGGCGTTAATAAAGTGTTAATGGTGGCTTTGAGTGTGCTGAGTATTTCAATGTTAGTGCGCGCTTACTCTTGTGGCAGTGTCTTATTATTGGGAGCCACGGTCGGGGTGGGTGCCGGTATTGCGGTGGCAGGCGCCATGTTTGCAGGCATCGTCAAAGCCAGCTTTGCCAATCGAGCAGCGTTAATCATGGGCATTTATGCGACTGCTTTGTCATTGGGTAGCACCTTGTCGGCCGGGCTGACTGGCTGGATATTGCAGTTTGCAGGCTGGCGCCTGGCAACCGGGGTTTGGGCGGCATTCGCGGCCATTGCCATCGTTGCCTGGTGGCTCGTGATCCGCAAATCCGTCACGACGCGGCAGGTAAGCGAGCCATTAGCTATGGCGGCCGTCGCACCACGCTTGCCTTTGCGCACCCCTGTTGCCTGGATGATTGCCTTGTTTTTTGCCTGCGTTAATTTCCTGTTTTACGCCATCCTCACCTGGACTGCAGCCAGGTACCAGGAGGCTGGCATGCCTGCCGCAGAGGCAGGGGCGGTGCTGGCCAGTTTTACCTTTTGCTTCATGCTTGCTAGCCCGGTGGTTGGCATGTATAGCCGCCAACTTGACAGGCGTGGCTGGCTTGCGGGATGCTCGCTGCTATCTACCATTGGTCTGGCAGGTATGGCTACGCCAGGTGCTTGGCCATGGCTTTGGGTGCCTTTGACCGCGTTTGGCCTCGGCGGAGCATTTACGCTGGCCATGACCTTGCCGCTGGATCACACGCATAGTCCGGATGCGGCCAATCGCTGGAATGCGTTCGTATTAACGGTTGGTTATTTGATCGCTGCCTGCGGCCCTTTTATTGTTGGGTATATGCGTGATGTGAGTGGTCACTTCGATAGTGGTTTTTTGTTGCTATGCCTGGTGTCGTGTGTGATGCTATTGCTTTCATTTACCCTCAAGCCCGGTCACGCGTGAGACCACTTATCTTCATCACGCCATCATGCTTTAGCATGGGCCTTTGCTGGGGCTGAAATAACATAGTTGTCAATTCGATTGATACAGCTATAAATTGTTGTCTGTTTGCTTAATGTGATCGGCCCGTCGTACGGTATAAACATAGTTGGATAAGATTGGCTGCCTTCGGCCAATCTAATGTTTCTTTCACGTTGTTCGGATATTCATGAAGCGCGGATTTACTCTTACATTATGCAAATGTCTGCTGGCATGGTTGTGCCTGGCGCTTGCTACTGTTGCCGTTGCATCCGAGCATATCAAGCTACAACTCAAGTGGCGTCACCAGTTTCAGTTTGCAGGGTATTACGCTGCCCAGCAACAAGGCTATTACCGTGATGAAGGCCTGGATGTCGAGATTATTGAGGGCAGCAAGGATAAGCCGCCTTTAAAGCAAGTCTTGTCTGGCCAGGCAGACTACTCGATTGGTGATTCCGAAATCCTGGTTTCCCGTATTTCTGGTAAACCTCTGGTCGCGCTGGCCGCCGTTTTTCAGCATTCCCCTTATGTGCTGCTCAGCTTGAATGAAAGCGGCATATACCAACCTGAAGACTTGATCGGCAAACGTATCATGATGTCAGGCGATCAAGGTGGTTTGCAGTTTAAAGCCATGCTGCTCAAACAAAATATTGATATCAGGCAGATGACTATTTTGCCGCATAGCTGGCATTTGCAAGACCTCATTGAGGGCAAGGTTGATGTGGTTTCAGCCTATGCCATGGATGAGCCAGTGCAATTGCAACAGATGGGGTACTCGCCCGCCATTATTAGCAATCAGGGCTATGGGGTGGATTTTTACGGTGATATTTTATTCACGACCGAGCGAGAGCTGGCTATGCATCCAGAGCGCGTAGAAGCTTTTTTGCGAGCCACAAAAAAAGGCTGGGCATACGCATTCAATCACAAAGAGGCGATGGTCGCGCAAATTGCCAGATTGCCCGGGGTGTCAAAACGAGGCATCACCAAGCAAACGCTGATGCAGGAAGCCAGTTTAATGGTGCCTTATGTGTTATCAGAAGTGGTCCCCTGGGGGCATATGAATGAAGACCGTTGGGATGCGATTGCCGGTACTTTTGCCGAGCTGGGGCTGATTCCTGCGCAATACAATCTGAAAGGCTTTATCTATCAGGGGGATGTGTTGGTGAAGCGTCCCTATATGCTCTGGCTCACGCGCGGTGTAGCCATTCTGTTACTGGTATTAGGCGTCACTTTTTTGTGGAACTTGCAGATCAGGCGACAGGTGGTTCTGCGTACCCAGGCACTGCAAAATGAAATTGATCGTCGCACCCAGGCCGAGTATCTGCTCAAAGTGGCTGGTAGTGTGGCGAAAATCGGTGGCTGGGTGATAGACCTTAAAACCAACCTGATTCATTGGTCAGACGAGGTGGCCATTTTGCATGAAATGCCGCCAGGTTACTCGCCGACCGTTGAGGAGGGCTTGAGCATGTTTGTGCCTGAATACCAGGCACTGATGTGTAGCGCGATTCGACAGTGTGTCGATGAAGGCGTGCCTTATGACCTGGAGATGGAAAAGATCACTGCCAATGGTCGTCGCTTTTGGGTGCGCGCCATGGGGCGGCCGGTACGCGACAGCGAAGGTAAGATTGTCAAACTGCAAGGCTCACTGCAAGACATCACCGCGCACAAACAACTCGCGGCCATCAAACAGGGGCAGGACAGAATTCAGGCCATGATGCTGGCCGATGTGGCATTGCCAGACATTTTGCACGCCGCTGTATTGTTAATCGAACAGCACTTCCCGGATGTCAGTTGTGCGATGTTGCTACTGGACAAAGAAGGCCAGCATTTGCGCCACGCCGCCTCTGCTAGACTGCCTGCCGCTTATGCAAAAGCCATTGATGGCATAGCGCTGGAGGCTTGTGGGGTTGCTGCGCTCACAGAAGGTCGCGTAATTGCCGAAGATATCAGTACGCACCCGTTATGGCAGCAATGTTGCGAACTGGCGATTACCCATGGGTTGCGCGCCTGTTGGACAATGCCTATTTTGTCGCGCAGCCGCCGTGTGCTGGGCGTGTTCGCCATGTATCGCCAGCAGCGACATAGCCCGCCAGTGGCTGAGCTGGATTTTATCGACAGCTACGCCCAAATCCTCGGGCTGGCGATTGAACGTGAGCAGTCAGACGAACAGCTACATTTATTGCGAAATGGTGTCTCCAGGCTCAATGACATTGTGATGATTACCGAATCGCCGTTGCATGCGCCGCTGCAGCAAAAAATCGTTTTTTTAAATGAGGCATTTATCCGCATTACTGGTCGCTCAGTGGATTTGCTAGGCGGCATTTCCCCCTTTGAGTTGTTTCAGGAGGCCACGCCAGGGCGTGAACTGGAGCGGATCAAAGACGCCTTTCAGCACATGCGCCCGGTCAAAACCGAGGTAGTGACCGTAAATCAGGACGGCGTCGGTATCTCACTTGAAATGGATGCGCTGCCGTTACTGGATAAAGGTGGCCTGGTCACGCATTGGGTGGCGGTGCTCAGGGATGTTACCGAGCGCAAACAGGCCGATGCGCAAATCCGCCAGTTAGCTTATTACGACACCATGACCGGCTTGCCCAACCGCATGCTGTTACAGGAAAAACTGGCTTCGCATGTGCGCAAAGCCATGCGCAAGGAAACGGGCGGCGCTTTGTTGTTTATCGATATCGACAACTTTAAAACGCTCAATGATACGCACGGCCACGATGTTGGCGATGCCTTGCTGGTCGAAGTGGCCAAGCGCATCAGGCAATCGGTGCGACGCCTGGATACCGTGAGCCGCCTGGGCGGAGATGAATTTGTCGTTGTGCTGGATAGTTTGCATCATGATGCCGTGCAGGCAGAGAAGCAGGCCAGACGTGTGTGTGAAAAGATTGTGGCAGCCTTTAAAAAACCGTTTAACCTCAGGCATTACCAGCATTACACCACGCCCAGCATCGGTGTAGTGCTGTTTGACCCGGAACACATGAGCCAAACGGACGAACTGCTGCGCCGGGCAGACATGGCCATGTATAAAGCCAAAGAAGCCGGACGTAATGGCTATCAGTTTTTTGATACCCAAATGGAAACCGAACTGCGTCAACGCGCCGCGCTGGAGGCCGATTTGCACACAGCGATTGAGAAGCAGGAATTCATTCTGCATTTTCAGCCGCAATACAATCAGAAACACGATATCGTCGGCGCTGAAGCGCTGGTGCGCTGGGAACACCCTGACCACGGTGTCATTATGCCCGGGCAATTTATCAGCCTGGCAGAAAATACCGGCCAGATTGTAGAGCTAGGCCGCTGGGTGTTGCAGGAAGCCTGTGGCATGTTGCAGCGTTGGGCAGGCCATCCACAATTACGTCACCTGGTGCTTTCGGTCAATGTCAGCCCCAAGCAATATTTGCAGCCTGACTTTGTGACAGAGGTGCAGCATATGCTCGCTGAAACAGGCATAGATCCCGGCAATCTGAAACTGGAGCTGACAGAAAGCATGCTGGTGGATAATGTCGAGGACATCATTGCCAAAATGGCTGCCCTCAAGCAAATCGGTGTCTGCTTCTCGCTGGATGATTTTGGCACGGGGTATTCTTCGCTGTCTTACCTGAAGCGCTTGCCGTTTGACCAATTGAAGATTGACCAGTCTTTTGTACGCGATATGCTCAACGGCCACGACCATGAAAGCATCGTTAATGCCATCATTTCGCTGGCGCAAAGCCTCAAATTGGAGATACTGGCCGAAGGCGTCGAAACCGAAGCACAACTCAATGTGCTTAAGGACCTGGGTTGTGAAATTTTCCAGGGCTATTATTTCACCAGGCCTTTGGCGTTGGATGCGTTTGAAGCCTGGGTTGCCCAGCCACAACAGCTTGCCAAAAGCAAGGCAGCATTACAGGCCATGTAACACAGCATAAAAGTGCCTCAGCTCGGCTGGTATAAAACAAACACCCCCTGAAAAGTCGACGTGATTCTAGTGCCGCACACGATATGCGCATTCACGATCAGCTTGGCTCGCCCGCGCTGGTGATAATGCTCTAAAAATAACGGCCAGTCCTCGGCTGATGGCAAGGTCGAAACACACTCAAAATCGCTATGCACTGGCAGTAAGAACCTGATTTCCTGTTGCTTGATCACCAGGCTGCCGGTCAGTCCGGCTTGCTGTATTTTGTGTTGCAGCAATGACCAGGCGGTCGTAATCGAAATGGCGGCAATGCTGCCACCAAAGACAATATCCAGGTGGTTTCTGTTCAAGGCATACGAGCCGCGCACACGCAGTTGTGTATCCTCCATTTGCATAATGTGGATGCCCAGGTTCCTGGTTTGCGGGATGAGTTCAAATAATGTCTTTTCAAATGCCTCTTCGATTGTTGCCATCGATGTTCCTTTTTGCATATAGGGTTAAATGGGCGGATGCTGAAAAGCAAAAAACCTCAAGCAAGGCCTCGATTAGCGCCGAAGCATTCATTTGGAATGTATTGAGCGAGAAGCTTCTAGTATGAAGTTGGTTGAGAAGTTTTATGATCTTGCAGAAATAACTTTTCTCATCTGGTCTAAGTGCATCGCTCATTTACTCTCCAGTGATGCAGATTGCCAAGTTTTTAATCTGGATTGGTGTTGTTGAGGTTGTAAATATACTTTCAATCAATAAATCTTCATTAAGCTTGGAGTGCATTAATTGAGTTATAAGAAGTCAAAGATAGTGTTGTAAGAAAGATAAAATTAAGATAGATGAATTGTGTTTAAGTTGGTTTGTGTATGTTTTTTTGTGCAGATTAATTAAGATTGACCTACAAGCTAGAGTATTGATAGCAATGAAAGAATAGGCCATACAAATATATAAAACTTAAGCTGTAAATGGGAGAGCACATGAAACATGTATTTCAAAATGCATTAACCTTACTATTTACAGCAATGGTATTGCTGTCCTGTTCAACATCTCCCCCCATGAAGGTTGCATTAACCGAAATGGGAACATCATCAAGAAGCGAATATGGTGGCTCAGGCATTAAATACATGCGTTCCGTCACTGTTACCGGTATAGCGCCTGAAGAAACGATTGGCTCAATTTCGCTAGATAGCGATAAATTTAACCTGACAGAGCAATTAAAGCGAATTAATTTAAATCCTCAAGATTTGCCTGACACCATGAACGGTAGATTAAGTAATGAGAGGTCTAAAATTTTTCGTAGATATTTTTGCATTAAAACCGAGTGTCCAACACGAGATGACATAATCAAAATTAAGTCAGCAATAGAAACACAAGGAATATACATAGCGAAGATTGCTGATGCAGAACTTGAGTTGAAAGCAATTCAACTTGTTAAAACCGCATTAAATAAGAAAAGTAAGGATGAAGAAAAGGAACTTTTACTCAATGGTTTGAAGAGTAAGTTGATTAACAATTCCATTATTCAAGAGTCAACAGTCAGCAACTATCAAGATAAGTTTGACCAGTCGGTTCAGTCGCTAAAGACGGAAATTGCTACAGTTCAAAGCGTTTTAGACGACACTAAGAAATCCATAGACAAACCAGGCATTTTGATAACGAATTGGAAGTTCGAAAGCAATCTTAATGCTACTGGAAGTATGCCTGGGCTTGGAGCTAGTTTGAGCAAAACTAAGGATAGTTATGGATATGCGATTATTGGTAATCCAGTGGTCTTATCTTTTAACTATGGTACTGATGGTGCAATGATTTTGAATAAAATCTTGAATGGTCAGAATGTGAAACCCTGGATTTGTTCTGGATTAAATATTTTTTGCAAGGAGAGTGTTTATTTCACTGTTTTTCAGGTTAGAGCTCAGCAAGTAGTTTATGCAGAATCATTAGAGTCAGTTGTAGCTGCGAATCTAGATGTTAAGGTTGATGATTTAATTTCGACTCTTCAACCATTAATGGGAGGGGTAGATATTCAATCCCTTGCTAAGCTAAAGGTTGCTGTGGCAGCTGAGTTTTCACGATACACATTAAGCAGCAATCGTGGTTTTATAGATGTTTCTAAAGGGGATGAAGAAGATTTGGTGGATAGTTACGATTTTTATAATGAAACAGCAAATAAAATGGCTGATTTAAATAAAATTTACAAGAAAACTATCCCAATCATAAACTCTCGAGTCAGTTTGCCCGATTATGCAAAGAAAGTGAAAGTCGACGGATACTAAAAACTTTAAGGAGGCCTTTATGTTGGAAGTCGAATTTCAAACCTCAAAGCCGCTTATTAAAATTCTCATTTCGGTTATTCTGGTTTTTTGTATTACAAACTGTGCCTGGGCATTCAAACTTAGCCCATGTCTTCGCGTATTGAGTTTGGAGAACGGTAAGCTCAAAGAAGAAAAAATTAGAACAGTTAACATGTGTGCTACGTTTCTACCAGAAGACTTTAAGTCCGCAGTTCATGAGCACATGACATTGGCGTCTATTTTACTTTACAGAGGCAAAGTTGATGCCTTAGAGAAGACTCAAACGGGGTGGAAATATCAATACATGATAGAGAAGCCTTGGGTCAAACCGACAGCGATTCCTGAGGAAGAAAGCTCTCCAGGATGGTATCCTAAATATCATAAAACATCTGCTTTGATATACGGTAGTTGGTGGAACGATGATCCTTTAATGCGTACCTGGGGTCAGAGCTGGGACTTTGTTTTCAGTGCGCTTAGTAGTAGAAAGCTTCTTAAACAGGGGCAAGCGAGCTATGACACCGATATACAGGGTTGCAGGCCAGAGGCCAAAAATCATTTGGGCCATGAATCGCATTATGGGTCTCTACAGCATTTACATTTTATGACTCAGCTGAGTGCGATTAAATCCACAGACCAAGCAAAAAATGAACGGGTAGAAGTTACAACCAAGCGAGCATTAAATTGGATGAAGTTTGCGTATTCAGTTGCAATCGGAGAACGCCATCCATTGATGCCGTTGACCCGGGAGATAGAGGTAGAGTATGGTTTGCCGCCAATGCATTTGAATGTGTGTGCTGAGCCAGATAACGTTAAAATTTGGACTGTTTTTTCTCGATTAGGTATGAATGACGAAGATAGAATTCAAATTACGCCTGATGTAGCGTTGGGAAGTATGCTGCATGTTATTCAGGATTCTTGGTCAGGCGCACATACTTGTCGGGTATCTCAGCAGGTTGAATCCGCGACGGGCAAACTTAATTACGCTGTTTTGAAGGATGTCAGTAATTATTTAGAGCAAGTTAAAATGCCCAATGGGGGAGACTATCATTCAGATCAAGATTTATATCCGCAATGGCTGATAGATAAAGTAGCTCAAGGTAAAAAAGGCTTTGCAAATGATCCGGTAATCGTAGGCGCATGGTTACTGCAAGCAGTTGATAACAACACTCCGTGGAAAGATGTTGAGAGCTATCTTAAGGAAACAATATTTGCACGTTACGATTTGAATAATCCCACTGATGCTAAATGTGAATTTCAGAAACCTCCTCGGAGACCTATGCCTGTGGCGAATGGAAGAGGTCCAGTGTGACCATTTTCCATCGAACTAACTGCTTATATCCAATAGGGCTCGAGATAAATGATCGTGACGCCATTCATCGAAACCTCAGTCTTATTGTTTGATGAGTGGCTACAGTCCAGATAGTGATTCCGGGCGAGTATTATCTTCGGAAGGCCGTAACAGATAACAGATATTCCTTTGTGCTGGCTATTCAGTATGGCGTCTAATTTTGATTACAATATTTTTAAGTGTAAGTTTCTCATGGCTATTACTTGAATATCCAGCATTGGGATAGAGAGTGCGGGTGCTCTTTCTTACTAATATCTCATTTTTGCAATCAAAATTTCATTGGCATAGCAGTTAAAACCGTCAGTAGGCTCTATGCATGTATCTTGGGCAGGTTGAAGATTCCATTTGTGCTTGGGACGGTAACGAGGATAACGGTGAGTTATTTTCGAGTGGTCTCATCCAATTGACAGGCCATATTTGATGTGCCTGTAAGGCTTTGGTTTAGATTAAATGCAAATGAACTATAATTTAATTCAATAAAGCCTAATCCGAGATAATGTTGGGAGGGTTTGTTACAAAACTTATTTCAATAATCCTATATCTAATTGACGTAGGTAATAACTGGTGCTAAAACTGAAGCAAGAAATTGTTATCTTTAAGGAGTTAATTAATGAAAACAAATACAGCAAAAGTAATTCGAGTAACGGAGGGTGGCGTTGTGTACGCAAAAGACCCTACTAGACCACAAGTAGCTGGTTTTGATTTCGGTAAGATCGTTAATTACCATGGTGAGTCTGCTCAAGAACTTAAGTCTCTCGGTTTAAGGGTTGGTCAAGAAGTCTCTATTGAATATGATGATCGAAATTTAGTAAACAGTGTTTGGCTAAAACCGTAATTTTGAACTACTAATCTAAGTTTTGTCTATCCTCGACCCTAGTGAAGCAGAAGCCCAATTTACTGGAAATTGGAGCCCTCAAACGCCAATCCCTAATAAGCTTAGGCAGTTTGGATATTGTGTTAATTTCAATGAACTACTCCCTGGTGACTTGATACTGGTAAGCTCAAATAAGCCAGGATTAATCGCAAAAGCTATTCGCAAAGTACAGGCAATGGGAGGCTATGCGAAAGCGGATTCAAGATGGGAGCATGCAGCAATATATATTGGCTCAGAAAGCGTATGTGAGTCTGAGCGTTCAGGGGTTCAAATAAATTCTATATATAAGTATATTGGCCCCTATTCATTACGTATTAAGAGAAACAACAATTTAACACCTGACCAGCGATGGAATTTGGTGGTTTATGCATTAATCCAGAAAAACTATTCATATGGATTTTTATCCGTATTCCGCTTACTTATGAAATCAATAAGGGGCTATTGGATTCATCAGGGCTCACCTATTAACTCCCCCTTGCCTTCGAGAAGTGTTTACTGTTCCCAATTATTTGCTGATGCCCATGTTAAAGCCTGTGGAGTACCGCTTGGTAATTTAACTTCTGGAGAAGCAACGCCTGCAAGTTTGAGCTTAGATACGAAATTAGTAGATGTTAATATATCTTGGCTAAGAATTTCATAAAGAGAAAAGTTTAGATAAAAGCAGCCCTTCAACTGTATTATCACGGGCTATTTTAGATCACTGGGTAATCCGGTTAATTTGTCGTAGCCCGTTTCCCCAAGCAGAGTTATGTGAATCGTTAGGTCAAAACTCTCCAAAAAATGCACCTACCTTTCTCCAATTCCAGTTGTGATGTATTTCATCATAGATGCCTGATGATTGGCCAATGGCTAGCATTATTTCCCAAAGTTTTAAACTTTAGATGAGCTTCATCAATAGATTATTTAGATCCTTGGGGCACTCTCAACTTCTGCTGTATATTGGTTAATAGCCAACAATGGCGGCGAGTAATGCTGTATTAACAAGAGCAGAATCAGGATTGTTATTTGTTGCGAATCTAACAAGTTGGTTATGAGGATTCGGTCACGACATTGTTAGGTGTTAAACGGATGCTAAATGCAATCAAGCATAGCGGTGTAGTTTAAAACACTGCCTGGTAAATCATCATGTTTTCTTTTCGAAACTCTTTGCTTCTCAATGTTTTGATACTTTATTTCGATAACAAAAAGGCCTCTAAAAATGACTTTAGAGGCCTTCAGATGTTACGGTCTTATTGACATCCTATTAAGCAGCAAAATTCTTTGCCGCAAATTCCCAGTTCACCAGGTGGTTCAGGAATGTTTCGACAAATTTTGGACGCGCATTGCGGTGGTCGATATAGTAGGCGTGTTCCCATACGTCGATGGTCAGCAGTGCTGTGTCGCCAGTAGTCAGCGGCGTGCCAGCAGCACCCATGTTGACGATGTCAACAGAGCCGTCCGCTTTTTTCACCAGCCATGTCCAGCCAGAGCCAAAGTTACCAACGGCTGAAGTCTGGAAGGCTTTTTTGAACTCTTCGTATGAACCCCATTTGGCGTTAATGGCAGTCGCCAATGCGCCGCTTGGTTCACCGCCGCCGTTTGGAGACAGGCAGTTCCAGAAGAATGTGTGGTTCCAGACTTGGGCAGAGTTGTTGTAGATGCCGGCAGAAGATTTTTTAATGATGTCTTCCAAAGCAGCGTTTTCAAACTCTGTGCCTTTGATCAGGTTGTTGAGGTTGGTCACATACGCTTGGTGGTGCTTGCTGTAGTGATAGTCAAAGGTTTCTTCTGACATGTGTGGGGCCAATGCATTTTTTGCAAATGGCAATGCTGGTAAGGCGTGTTCCATGGATGTTCCTTTTTTAGGTGTGTTGAAATGTAAGCCTGCTTTTGTAAGCTAAGACGATGTGACATTAGAGTCACGTGACTGGCAAAGGTTTACCAATTTAGTAGGGTTATTTTGCCATATTTTGCCATCTTGCAAAACCTTGGCTGTGTGATCATGCATTAGATAAACGCTATTTTTTGCGCGCACGCGGGTGGGCGGCGTCATAAATTTTACTCAAATGTTGAAAGTCGAGGTGGGTGTAAACTTGTGTGGTGCTAATGTTGGCATGTCCCAGCATTTCTTGCACGGCACGCAAATCGCCACTGCTTTGCAAAACGTGACTGGCAAAACTGTGGCGCAACATGTGCGGGTGCACATGGTTATGCAGCCCTTGTTTAGTGACCCAGTGATTGATGCGGATTTGCACGGTGCGGGCGTGAATGCGGCGACCTTGCTGACTGACGAATACGGCCATTTCTGTCGGTCGTTTGGTGAGCCAAAGCGGCCGGATCGCCAGCCACGCTTTGAGCGCTGTGACCGCTTTGCTGCCCAAGGGTACCATACGGGTTTTGTTGCCTTTACCCGTGACAGTGATCAGGCCTTCTGGCAAGTCCAGCCTGTCTAAGTTAAGGTCAACCAATTCGCTCAGGCGCAGGCCTGAGGAATAAAATAGCTCCAGCATGGCACGGTCACGCACGGTAATCGCTTCGTCGCCTTCAATGTCGACCAGCTTGATGGTTTGCTCAATGGATAGCGCATGCGGTAAAGTTTTAGGCGCTTTGGGCGCACGCAAACCGATGACAGGGTTGGCCGGAAAATGCTTATGTAATACCAAATAGCGGTAAAAACCACGCCAACTGGACAAGATGCGGGCGATGCTGCGGCCATGCATGCCTTGACTATTGAGGCTGGCTATTTGGCGACGAATGTCTTGTGGGGTGAGAGTCTGAAGATTGTCTGCGTGTTGGGTTAGCAGTCGCTCGATATCGCGCTGATAGTTGTTGCGCGTATGCTCGCTGAGTCCACGCTCAAAGTGCAGAAAGTCGAGGTAGTCGTCCAGCAACTCATGCATGGATGCTACCTCTAGTGAGCGAGTCTACGCTGACAATTGCCGCAAGAAGATACCTCTTGGCGGAAACCTCAGCGGGGGCTTTCATATAATGTATCTGGCCAGTGAAGCGCTGACCAGCTCGCCGATCCGGTTGAGGAATAAGGTGCCCATGCCGGCATAAAAGCGGCTGCGTTGTTCGCTGGGGATGGCCATCAGGCCAAAAGTGACTTCCTGATAGCGCATGGGAATCACCGCCAGTGAGGCCGGTGATTCTGTAAACCAGCCGGCGATATCCATGGTTGGCAAGGTGCCACAATAGGGTTGGCTCAAGTCTTTGGCCCAGTTTTTCAGCGAGTCTTCTGCATCTATAAACAAATCATCTGCGGCATGGCTTTCGTTGACCCATAGCTTGAGCTGTGCATTGGGCAGTTGAAAGTGTGAGGCAAGAAACGCGACCAGGTGGGTATGTAATGCGGCAACATCTTTGGCAAACAATAAGCCCAAGGACAGCTCATGCACTTTATTTGCGGTGGCCTCATTTTCCTCGGCGGTGAGAATCAGCTCGGTAAAACGTGATTCCAGCACGCGAATTTTATCGCGCTGGGCGATTTGCTGACGTTCAGCCAGTGAGATGGTACCTTTGCCATGTGGGCTAGGCAAAAACAGCTCCGCCAGCAAGTGCGCATGACTTTCAAAAAAGTCTGGATGCGCCTTGAGGTAATGCTTGATATCGTTTTCGTTAATACTGTCTTCCATACTGCTATTCTGGTCTCTCTAAATCTCTATTTCGCCGTCAAAGACAATCTCTGCCGGCCCTGTCATCATGACCGGTGCGCCATCGCCCGCCCATTGAATCGTTAAAATGCCGCCACGGGTATGTACTTTTACCGGACTTTGCAAGGTGCCAAGCTGAATGCCGCTAACCGCCGCCGCACAGGCACCGGTGCCACAGGCCAGCGTTTCGCCGCTGCCACGCTCATAGACGCGCAGGTTGATTTCGTGGGCGTTGAGCACCTGCATAAACCCGGCATTCACGCGTTGCGGAAAGCGCGGGTGCGATTCTATTTGCGGCCCCAGGCTAGCGACTTCGGCGGTGTGCACATTTTCGACCAGCATGACGGCGTGCGGGTTGCCCATGGAGACTGCACTGATGGTCACGGTATCGTGTGCCAGTGGCAGCTCGTAAGTGCTCGCTTGTGCATCTGTCTCAAATGGAATCTGCGCCGGGATGAAGCGTGGCGCGCCCATATTGACCGTCACTTGGCCATCGTCTTGCAGCATCAGCGTAATCACGCCACTGGCGGTTTCCACCTTGATCTCGCGCTTGTGGGTCAGGCCTTTTTCGACCACGAAGCGTACAAAACAACGGGCACCATTGCCACACTGTTCCACTTCGCCGCCATCGGCGTTAAAAATGCGGTAACGGAAATCCACCCCGGCTGTGTCGGTTGCTTCGACCATGAGTAACTGGTCGCAGCCGACGCCGAAAAAGCGGTTGGCGATGTGCTGGATTTGGCCATGCGAGAGATGCACGGGGGCTTGTGTGGCATCAATCACAACAAAATCATTGCCTGCGCCCTGCATTTTGGTAAATCGTAATTTCATAGCTCAAGATGATACTCCATCATGCCGTTGAAGACATCCTTAGGGCGAAGATTTATTCCTTGCCAGAAATAAACTCAGGTAAAATCTTCGTTCCCAATTTGGGTGCTGGCTTCAGCCTTTAGTCAGTGCCGTTTATTAACTTCATTACTTTTCAAGGCGTCAAACATGAGTGAATATCTTTTTACTTCGGAATCAGTTTCCGAAGGCCATCCCGACAAATTAGCTGATCAGGTGTCTGACAGTATTCTTGATGCCATTCTGGCCCAAGACCCGACAGCCCGCGTCGCTGCTGAAACCCTGGCGAACACTGGCCTGGTTGTATTGGCGGGGGAAATCACGACAACGGCCAATGTCGACTATATTAAAGTGGCGCGCGATGCGATTAAGCGCATTGGCTACGACAACACGGATTACGGCATCGACTACAAAGGTTGTGCCGTCTTGGTTGCTTACGATAAACAATCGCCAGACATTGCCCAGGGTGTGGATAACGCCAATGATGATCCGCTGGATCAGGGCGCTGGTGACCAGGGCCTGATGTTTGGCTATGCCGTGAATGAAACACCACAATTGATGCCATTGCCGATCTGGCTCAGCCATCGCGTGATGGAGCGTCAATCACAATTGCGTAAAGATGGCCGTTTGCCATGGTTGCGCCCGGATGCCAAGTCGCAAGTGACCATTCAGTATGTGGATGGCAAACCGTTCAGGATTGATACTGTCCTGGTTTCTACGCAACACGCGCCAGAGATGTCTCTTGAGGCCATTCGTGAAGCGGTGATTGAGGAAATCATCAAGCCAACCTTACCTGCCGAGTTGATTAAGGGCGAGATTAAATACCTGGTGAACCCGACCGGTCGTTTTGTCATCGGAGGCCCGCAAGGCGATTGCGGCCTGACTGGTCGCAAGATTATTGTGGATACCTACGGTGGCGCAGCGCCACATGGTGGTGGTGCGTTCTCAGGCAAGGATCCTTCCAAGGTCGACCGTTCGGCGGCATATGCGGGCCGTTACGTGGCGAAAAATATTGTTGCGGCCGGTTTGGCTGACAAGTGCCTGGTGCAGGTCAGCTATGCGATTGGCGTGGCTCAGCCAACGTCTATCATGGTTGAAACCTATGGCACAGGCAAAATTTCAGATGAGCGCCTGACACAACTGGTGCGTGAACATTTTGATTTGCGTCCAAAAGGCATTGTTAAAATGCTGGATCTGCTGCGTCCGATTTACACCAAAACTGCGGCCTATGGCCACTTTGGCCGTGATGAGCCAGAGTTCAGTTGGGAAGCCACAGATAAAGCGGCTGCATTGCGCGCCGCTGCGGGGCTGTGATGACGCGTCAAACATGATTTAATATTCGTATAAATGTAATTTTGAAGAGGGCTTTTAGCCCTCTTTTTTTTCATTTTTTTTCCGATAATCAATTATAAGATGTAAACATTATGTAGGGTCATCAGGGCAATATGTTAAAAACAATAGCGATCAAAGAAGTGCGTTTGGGGATGTATATCCAGGAGCTGAAAGGCCCGTGGATGGACCATCCGTTTTGGCGTACCAAATTTGTGCTGAATGATCCTGTTGATTTGCAAAAGTTAAGAGCAAGCCATTTGCAGCAGGTGGTGATTGATATCAGCCAGGGATTGGATGTGCTGCCCGAGCCTGATGTTGTTGAGCGCCAGCTCACGGATAAAGAAATGGCGATGCTGGAGCTGGATGGGCCCGTTGTGGCCGAGAATACCAGTGCCGAAAAGTTAAAGTCGACCACACTGGAAGCTGAGCGTGAGCAGGCCGCCAAGATTATTGCTTCTTCGCGTCGAGCGATTGAGTCCATGTTTAAAGATTTGCGCATGGGCAAGGCCATTGAGGCCGAAGCCGTGATGCCGCTGGTGGAAGAAATCTCGGCCTCAGTCACGCGCAACGTACATGCACTGATTAGCCTGGTGCGTTTAAAAACAGTCGATGATTACACCTATATGCATTCAGTGGCTGTCTGTGCACTGATGACTGCGCTCGGTAAAGAGCTTAAATTGTCCGAAACCGAAGTGAAGCAAGCCGGATTGGCTGGCTTGATGCACGATATGGGCAAAGCCGGGATTCCGTTGCAGATTTTGAATAAACCGGGCTCACTCACCGATAACGAATTTGATGTGATTCGCCAACATCCCCAGTTAGGGCATGACATGCTGGTAAAAGCCAATATCTCTGACTCGGTGACGTTGGACGTGTGTTTGCATCACCATGAAAAAGTGGATGGCTCTGGTTATCCTGAGCATTTAAGTGGCGAGCAAATGACTATTTTTGCCAAGATGGGGGCGATCTGTGATGTTTATGATGCAGTGACTTCGACCCGTGCCTATAAACCGGCCTGGGAGCCTGGCATGGCTCTTAAACGCATGGCAAGCTGGAGTGGTCACTTTGACGCTGAAGTGTTTAAAGCCTTTGTCAAAAGCCTGGGTATTTATCCGATCGGGACGGTGGTCATGTTGAAGTCTGGTCGTTTGGCCGTGGTGGTCAAGCAAACGCCCGATAGCTTGCTCAAGCCGGTCGTCAAAGCCTTTTTCTCAACGAAGTCGAAAATACATATCCCGGTGGAAGAGCTGGACTTATCAAAAGGCATGGATGAGATTATCGGCAACGATTCTGCCACCACCTGGGGCGTGGGCAACATTGATCATTTATGGACCAACCATTGAGTGCGGGATTAGGCCCATACTTGATGACGTAAAAAAGGAGCCGATGGCTCCTTTTTTAGTCTGCGTCGTTTATTCTTCAGCCGGTTTTTTAGTCCGCTTGCTGGTGGCCGCTTTGCTGGTGCTGGCTTTCTTAGTGGCGGTTTTCTTCACTGTGGTTTTTGTAGTCGCTGTTTTTGCCGCAGCCGTTTTCGGCGCTGCGGCTTTCTTCGCTGCTGGTTTTTTAGCAGCCGGTTTTTTGCTGGTTTTTCCCCCATCTTTAGCAGCTTTTTCCACCAGCAACTCAAGGGCTTGTTCTACTGTGAGCTCTTCTGGCGTGACGCTCTTAGGTAGCGTGGCACGGATACCATTGTGTTGTACATAAGGGCCAAAGCGGCCAGAAAACACCTCAATACGACCTTCACCTGACGGATGTTCGCCCAGGTCTGCCAGTGGCGTCGGTCCATTCGCCGCGGCCAGCAGCTTCACTGCACCTTCGAGGTCTATGCTAAACACGCTCTCGGTTTTGGGGATCGATTTAAACTTGCTATCGTGGTTCACATACGGCCCAAAGCGGCCGATATTGGCGACAATCTTTTTACCTGTTTCCGGATGTTGGCCCAGGTCGCGTGGCAAACTCAGCAACATATGCGCGGTGTCGATATTGACCTGGCTCAGCGGAATTTCTTTGGGGATGCTGACGCGTTTAGGTTTTTTCTTGTCGCCTTCTACCGGCTGACCCACTTGTAAATAAGGGCCATACGGGCCATTCATCAGGTAAATGTCTTTTTGCGTATCGACATCCTGCCCGATCACCACTGGCTCGCTGGCCATATTGGCTTCGCCATCCAGATTGCGTTTGTAATCGCACTTGGGTGTGGCGTTATAGCCAGTACAGCCAATAAAGCTACCGTAGCGGCTGAGCTGTTTCTGTAACTGACGGCCGCATTTCGGGCACATCTCATCGATCAGTTCGTTACCTGGGCGCTCCACATCGGCTTTGACCTGAATCTGCTGGTTAAAGCCCTGCCAGAACTTGTCCATGACAGGCACCCAGTCCAGGTTGCCTTCGGCAATTTCGTCCAGCTCATTTTCCAGCTTGGCGGTAAAGTCGTAATCGACATACTGGGTGAAATGCTCGGTGAGGAACTTATTCACCACACGGCCGACATCTGTCGGCGTAAAACGTTTTTTATCCAGCACCACATATTCGCGGTCTTGCAGGGTTGAGATAATGCTGGCGTAAGTCGAAGGGCGGCCAATGCCATACTCTTCGAGTGCTTTGACCAGGCTGGCTTCTGAATAGCGCGGTGGCGGCTCGGTAAAATGTTGTTCGCCGAAAATTCTCTCAACAGTCAACACCTCGCCAGTTTCCAGATGCGGCAACTTGGCTTCGGCGTCTTCGTCTTCTTTGTCGTCGTCCTTGCCTTCCATATAGACGGCAATAAAGCCAGGGAATACCAGGGTCTGACCAGTGGCACGGAACAGGTTGGCGTCTGTGCCGACCGCCAAATCCACGCTCACGGCATCATATTTGGCTTGCGTCATTTGGCAGGCCAGGGTGCGCTTCCAGATCATTTCATACAATTTGAACTGTTCGTCGTTCAAGTACTGACGCACGCTGGCAGGCGTCCGTGTAATATCGGTCGGGCGAATCGCCTCGTGCGCCTCTTGCGCATTCTTGGCTTTGGTTTTGTACATGATAGGCGACTTGGGCAGGTAGTCTGCGTCAAAGTGCTTTTTCACGTAATCGCGGATCTGCATCACGGCTTCGGCTGCCAGGCTGAATGAGTCAGTACGCATATAGGTAATCAAACCGACCGTGCCGCTACCAACGTCCATGCCTTCGTATAATTGCTGCGCGACGCGCATGGCCCGGCTGGTGGTAAAGCCCAGCTTGCGCACGGCTTCCTGTTGCAGGGTAGACGTGGTGAACGGTGCGGCCGGGCTGCGGCTGCGTTGTTTTTTCTCCACCCGCGTGACTGTGGTTTTGCCAGCCGAGGCCAGCAATAACTTGCCCACAATATCCGCTTGCTGATCATGGTTGGTGACGGTGAATTGTTCTACTTTCTGGCCATTGAGTTGTACCAGTCTGGCATCAAAGCCATGGGCATGCTTGAGCGCGCCCATATGGATGCTCCAGTATTCCTGGCTGGTAAAGGCTTCAATTTCCAGCTCGCGTTCTACAATCAGGCGCAGTGCCGGGCTTTGTACGCGGCCCGCGGACAAACCACGACGGATTTTTTTCCACAACAACGGTGACAGGTTAAAGCCGACCAGGTAGTCCAGCGCGCGACGCGCTTGCTGCGCATTGACCAGGTCCATGGAAATATCACGCGGATGGTCAATGGCGTGTTTCACCGCGGTTTGCGTAATTTCATTGAACTCTACGCGTTTTACCAGCTTGTTTTTGATCAGCTTTTTTTCTGCCAGAATTTCGGCAATATGCCACGAGATGGCTTCACCTTCGCGGTCCGGGTCGGTTGCCAAATAAATGCTGTCGGCATTTTTTACGGCTTTGGCAATGGCATCGACGTGTTTGCTGTTGCGGTCGATGATGTCGTACTTCATGGCGAACTGCTGCGTCGGGTCCACGGCGCCATTTTTAGGGATCAGGTCGCGCACATGCCCGTAAGAAGCCAGGACCTCAAAATCACCGCCCAAATATTTTTTGAGGGTTTTGGCCTTGGAGGGAGATTCAACGATCAGCAGTTTTGACATTGAGCAGTCTGTGTAAGAGTTGGCTAGATAATAGCAAGCGTTTTAACTACTAGACAATATATCGGTGCGGAAAGTCATCAATTAAGGTCTTTCCGCATCAAAACGTTGTGTTATTCCTCAGTGGTGACCGTCATCGGGAACGGTTTGCGTGCAAACTCGATGCGTTTGTCATCCTGAGTGGCAATCGACAATGCCATGTCGTTGCTAGCAAATTTTTCGTGGTCAAACATTGGGTCTTCGTCTTCTTCCTTGGCCTGGCTCAGATGCTTGAAGTCATACAGGTCAAAGTCAGCCAGGTGTGAAGGCTCGACATTGCCAATCGCACGGAAGATATTATTGATGCGCCCCGGCTGTTCGCGTTCCCAGTTATTGAGCATATCCTTGATTTTCTGGCGTTGCAGGTTTTCCTGGCTGCCACACAAATCACACGGAATAATCGGGAACTGCATGCCGCGCGCATAGCTGGCAATGTCTTTTTCGGCACAATAAGCCAATGGGCGGATCACCATAAACTCACCGCGGTTGGTGGCCAGTTTAGGTGGCATGGCCTTCATTTTGGCGCCGTAGAACATATTGAGGAACAAGGTTTGCACGATGTCATCGCGGTGGTGGCCCAAGGCAATTTTATTGGCCCCCAGTTGTTGTGCGGTCGTATAAATAATGCCGCGACGCAGGCGTGAGCACAGGCTGCAGGTGGTTTTGCCTTCGGGGATTTTTTCTTTCACAATCGAGTAAGTGTCCGCTTCTACAATACGGTACTCCACGCCCAGTTTTTCCAGGTAGGCGGGCAAGATGTCTGCCGGGAAGCCTGGTTGTTTCTGGTCCAGGTTCATCGCAATCAATTTGAAGTTGATCGGTGCGCGCTCCTGCAAGGCCAGCAAAATCATTAACATGGCGTGGCTATCCTTGCCGCCGCTCATGCACACCAGCACGGTGTCACCTTCTTCAATCATATTGTAATCGCCAATAGCTTTCCCAGTCGCGCTAATCAACTGATTGCGCAGTTTGAGGAAGTTTTGGCTAACGTCGTCTGGATAATGTTTGGTCTTCATAGGCGCGCATTATAGCGGAAAGCAAGGTAAAGTCACGCTAAGTCTTTGATTATTCTGATTGATTTTATTCGGATAAAGAAACATCTGCATCACAAGCTGTTCCTGCCGCGATCCAGCGCTTGAATAAACGGCTGGCCGATGCATTCATATTTTCTGGCAGCCACCATAAGAAACGTGCCGGTTCACTGACCATGCCACATAAATAACGCTGGGTCTGGTCACTCCAAATCAGTGCCCGGCATGGTGCCTCATGTGGCCACAGCAATGCCAAGCTGACCGGGCAAGGCTCGGCGGCACAACAGACACCACAGCCGTTACACACTTCACCCAAAGCGGGTTTTTGCGGAGCCTGCACGTGTATGGTGATGGTTTGTGACTGGGCTTTCATTCGCCACTATAAACTCAAATTGCGTCCGCCATCGACTGCCAGCACATGGCCGGTAATAAATGGTGCATCATAAATCAAGAATTTGACTGCTTTGGCAATGTCGGATGGTTCGCCTGTGCGTTTGAGCAAGGTTTGGTTGATGACTTGCTTGCGGTAGACCTCATCAAACTCCTGATTATCATCTGGCCACAACACCGGGCCTGGGGCAACAGCGTTTACCCTGACCTCGGGGCCGAGTTCCTGTGCCAGCGATTTGGTCAGGCTGACCAACCCAGCCTTGGCCGCACTGTAAACAATATAGTGCTTTTTCGGGCGCTCAATATGCATGTCGGTAATATTGACGATGCAGCCCTGACTGGCGCGTAAAGCATCCGCCGCTGCCTGGCTTAAAAACAGCGGTGCTTTCAGGTTGCTGCCCATCAGCTCTTCCCATTGTGCGGTATCTATCTGGCCGAGTTTAGTCGGGTAATAACTGGAAGCATTGTTGACCAGCGCATCAAGTCGGCCAAAGCGTTGCAAGGCAGCGGTGATCAGTTGCGATAATGCGGGCATATCGAGCAAATTTGCTTGTGCGATTACCACGCTGTCAGGCCGCGCCTGATTGAGCTCTGTTTGCAAGGCAAGCGCTTCGTCTGCACTGGTGTGGTAATGCAACAGAATATTGGCGCCTTGACGGTGTAGCTCGCGGGTGATGGCGGCGCCGACACGTTTGGCACCGCCGGTAATCAGCATGACTTTAGAAGCGGAAGGGGAATTCACGTTGGTCTCTTTATTCTGGACTGGTCACATTATAATGGCTGAATGACTGCTCAACCGAATTCTTCTCGATTACCGGCACTGGATGCCGCGGCGCAACAACACAGCGACACGCTACTTGCATACATTCAGCAGCGGGTGCAGCAGCAAGGCGGCTGGATTTCATTTGCCGACTATATGCAGATGGCACTTTATACCCCCCACCTTGGCTATTACAGCGGCGATGCCAATAAGTTCGGTCTTGGTGGCGATTTTGTCACCGCGCCGGAAATTTCGCCATTGTTTGCGCAGGCGCTTGCCAACCAGGTCGCGCCGGTGCTGCAGACGACTGCGGGCAATGTGCTGGAGCTAGGGGCTGGTACGGGTAAATTGGCGGCAGGCTTACTGCTGCGGCTGGCAGAGCTGGAGCAGCTACCGCAGCATTATTTTATTCTTGAGGTAAGCGCTAACTTGCGACAGCGGCAGCAAGAATACCTGCAAAGTATATTGCCAGCAGCCTTATATTCTCGCCTGCAGTGGCTGGATGCGTTGCCAGAGACATTGACTGGCGTTGTGGTCGGTAATGAGGTGTTGGATGCCATTCCTGTGCATGTGGTTGAATGGCGAGCCGGGCAGTGGCTGGAGCGCGGTATTGGGTTTGATCAGCAATTAGTGTGGCAAACACAACTGCTGCAAGAGCTGTCACTGGTGGCGGCAATTGATACGCACCACTTACCTGACGGGTATATCACCGAAGTGTGCCCGGCCGCGCAAGGTTTGATTGCCAGCCTTGCTACCATGTTGGTGCGTGGCCTGGTATTGATGTCTGACTACGGGTTTGCTGCAAGTGAGTACTACCATCCGCAACGTGCGCAGGGGACATTGATGTGTCATTACCAACATTACGCGCATGATGATCCATTGATCTATCCCGGCCTGCAGGATATCACTGCACATGTTGATTTTACTGCGATGGCGGAAGTCGCGGTGGCGCATGGACTGGATTGTGCGGGATATACCAATCAGGCGCAGTTCTTAATCAACTGCGGTATTTTGCAGTTGCTGCAACAGGTGCCGCCAGAAGAGAGTGCGCGCTATTTGCCTATGGTGGCGGCGGTGCAAAAATTGCTATCTCCGGCGGAGATGGGGGAGTTGTTTAAAGTCTTGGCGTTGAGTAAAGGGCTGACATTGCCGTTGATGGGATTTTTGCAGGGGGATAAGCGGCATCTGTTGTAATGGTTGTTTTTTTGATTTGGCGTAGAAGGTAATTCTTTAGGTCTTTGATGTGACGTTGTGTTTCGCTTTTACAGCGAGTTACTTTTCTTTGCTTGCCCAAATAATAAGTAACCAAAAGAAATGCACCCCAGCTTCCGCTTGATTCCTGCGCTACTCGGTTTGCCGGGCGTCCATCGAAACTCGCCCTGACAAGCCACACAAGACGTGGCTTGTTGCGGAACTCGGACAGCCGATGGCCGAAGACTCCCGCCAACCCTGCGTTGCTCGGCGCGGCAGATGGGGGCCCCGAACACCAAGCGAGCGCCACCATTCGTGACTTTTATAAATCAATTGGTTTTTCAACTGTTCAAACTTCTACGATGTGAGTTTGGCGAGATAAATCCCATTCCATCACGCTGAGTAGCGGAGACAAAATAAGGAAAAAGGGAGCGACTGTTTGAGCTCCGCGGCAGCTTGCGGGGTGTGCAAGCTGCTAGGGCGAGTTTCGTGACCGCTTATTTTGTTGAGCAACGCAAGGGAGCCGCAGGCCGTGATGGCTGGGTGCCCTCTTTTTGGTTACTTTTTTGGGGCAAGCAAAAAAAGTAACTCGCCTACAAGGCGAAAGGGCTTATGTATCAAATCCCCATATGCAGAAAATATGTGCTCTAAAGTATAATGCGCCCCATGACCGAAATCGACCCAACCCCAGAATCTTCCGAAGCGCCTTACCAGCGCCGCATCCGTAGTTTTGTCTTACGCCAGGGGCGTTTGACCAAAGGCCAGGAGCGGGCCTTGCAAACGGCTTGGCCGACATTCGGTATTGAATATACCGATCAAGCGCTGGATGTGAGTCAGGCTTTTGGCCGCACCGAGAGCAAAAAGATTCTCGAAATCGGTTTTGGGATGGGTGATGCCACGGCAAAGATTGCACAAACCTTGCCCGACTGTGATTTCCTTGCGGTAGAGGTGCATACGCCTGGTGTCGGTAGTCTGCTCAAGTTGATGCAAGAAGGTGATATCAGCAATATCCGTATTATTCAGCATGATGCTGTTGAGGTGCTGCAGAATATGCTGGCGGACGCTTCGCTGGATGGTGTGCATATTTTCTTCCCGGATCCGTGGCACAAGAAGCGTCACCATAAGCGCCGCTTGATTCAAGCGGAGTTTGTGCAGTTGTTATGCTCCAAATTGAAAGCGGGCGCTTACATCCATGTGGCGACTGATTGGCAGGAGTATGCCGAGTGGGTGTTGGAAGTATTGCAAGGCGAAACGCAACTGCAAAATACAGCGACAGATTATGCTGAAAAACCGTCTTACCGCCCGTTAACCAAGTTCGAGAATCGCGGCCTGAAGTTAGGCCACGGCGTGTGGGATTTGGTGTTTAAGCGGGTTTAATGGCTGATGCGTAGAATAAAAAAAGCAGACTGATGTCTGCTTTTTTTATTCGCTGGCAGCTGGTTCATCCTGCGCGTCGGCATCGTTGCCGAAAAACCATTCGCCAAGTACTTTTTCTGCCTCATCGACACCTTGCTTCTTCAGGCTGGAGAAGAGTTGCACGGTGATTTTTTCGCCCCAGCCTTCTTGCAATTCTTTGCGCACTTTGCCGATCAGGATGCTGGATTCGCTGCGTGATAATTTGTCACTCTTGGTCAGCAGGACATGCACCGGTTTGCCGGAAGGGCAAAACCAGTCCAGCATTTGCCTGTCTAGCGGTGTGAGCGGATGGCGGCTGTCCATCACTAATACCAATCCGGCCAGGCTTTGGCGTTCGCTGAGGTAGCGTGACAATACATTTTGCCAATGCATGCGCATGGCCTCGGGCACTTTGGCATAGCCGTAACCGGGTAAATCGACCAGGTGTTTGTCGTCGCCCAGCGTAAAGAAGTTAATCAGTTGCGTGCGGCCGGGTTGCTTACTGACAAAGGCCAGCCGGTTATGGTTGGCCAGGGTGTTTAATGCGCTGGATTTGCCCGCATTGGAGCGTCCGGCAAAAGCGACTTCGATGCCACTGGCAGGCGGAAGGTCACGCAGATGATGTGCCGACAGGTGAAAGCGGGCGTTTTGAAAAACTGGCATGATGGAGTTGAGTTGCCTCAAGGTTTTATGGACTATTCAGCTGTGCATGCTATCACGAACAAGGTTTGTTTGATAAAATGGCGCAGAATAAAATGTTGGGGCATAAAATGATGTTAAAGAGTTTTAAAGCAGGATTGTTTGTGCTGCTGGCGATGGGTATGCAGCCAGTATTCGCTGAGGAAGCTGCCTCAGCGGAAGCCGCGCCAGTGGTGAATGGGCCGGAAAAGATTGTGCAAAACGTGTGTGCGGCCTGTCATGGTGCCGACGGTAACAGCGTGATTACCACCAACCCGAAATTGGCGGGCCAGCATCCAGAATATTTGCTCAAGCAGTTGAGCAACTTTAAAGATGGCACGCGTGCTAACCCGGTGATGGCCGGTATGGCCGGGGCGTTGAGCCAGGAAGACATGGAAGGCCTGGCGAAATATTTCTCCAGCCAAAGCATTAAACTGGCTAAATCAAAAAGCAATGGCAAGGGTTCTTTGGGCGAGAAAATTTACCGCGGTGGTATTGCGGCGACCCAGGTGCCAGCCTGTGCGGCCTGTCATGGTGCGACGGGTGCTGGATTGCCAAAACAGTTTCCACGCTTAGCGGGTCAACACACTGACTACACTTTGCAACAGCTGAGAACTTTCCGTACCGGTGAGCGCGCGAATGCGCCAATGATGATGACCATCGCGGCAAAAATGAGCGATGCCGAGATGCAAGCAGTTGCAGATTACATTCAAGGTCTGCGCTAGTCGTTGCTGATTGAAAAAAGGTGGCTGCGGCCACCTTTTTTACTGTAGGGCTATTTTTACTGTAGGGCTAGGCAACCTTTTACGGTGGATGTCGTCCACAACTGCGCGTCTTGCGTTGTATGGCGATCATCGCGTGCCCAACCTTAACTAGTCAATTTTAAAGAGATCGTTTTGAAAGCTCCCATTTCCTTATCGCAGCGTGTGTATGAGCTATTGAGCTCAATGCGCTTTGCTGTGAGCCTGTTGACGCTGTTGGGTGTGGCCTCGATTATTGGTACCGTGCTCAAGCAAAACGAGCCTTATACCAATTACATCGTTAAATTTGGCCAGTTCTGGTTCGAATTGTTTGAAATGCTGGGTTTGCTGGATGTCTATCATGCGGCCTGGTTTTTACTCATTCTGCTATTTCTAGTGGTATCGACCACCTTGTGTGTCATCCGTAATGCACCACTGATGGTCAAAGAGTGGCAAGTATATAAAGAGCACGCCACTGAAAAATCGCTGCGTTTGTTTGGTCATCAGGCCAGTTTGGCGACAGTGCAGCCAGCTGCGGCATTACAAACGCAATTCAGTGAGTTTTTAAGCATAGAGCGTTATCGCTTTAAAACCCGCCAGCAAGATAATGGCGATATATTGATCGCCGCCAAGCTGGGTACACACCAGCGCCTGGGCTATATTTTTACCCATGCAGCGATTGTCGTGATCTGTTTTGGCGGTTTGCTGGATGGTAATTTGCCATTCAAGGTACAAGAGCTGCTCGGCTGGAAGAAAATCGAAACGCGTGATATTTCTTCGCGCAAAGTGCCGGCAGAAAGCCGTTTGGGCGTCAATAACCTGTCGTTCCGGGCCAATATGACGCTGCCGGAAGGCGAGCATGACAATGTGGCGTTTGTGCGTGTGCGTGACGGCTATCTGGTGCAAGACCTGCCATTCACTGTGGCGCTGAAAGATTTCCGCATTGAGCATTATGCGACCGGCATGCCGAAGTCGTTTGAGAGCGATATCGTCATCACCGATCCTGAGTTGAGCAAACCTATCGAAACCACGATACGCGTCAATCATCCTTATACCTATAAAGGCATCGCCATTTATCAGTCTGACTTCCAGGATGGTGGCTCGGAGCTCAAATTCAAATTATGGGATTTGGCCGCCAGCAACCAGGACGGGTTTAATATTGATGGGGTGGTGTCGCAAAAAGGCTCATTAGGCGACGGCGCACAAAAAATGACGGTGGAGTTTAACGAGTTCCGCCAGTTTAATATTTTGAATTTGTCTGCCGATGGTAAAGGCAAGCCACATAATGTTGGCCCCAATACCACCTTGAAGCTGCGTAATGCCAGCGGCCAGGCACGCGAGTACATGAGTTATATGCAGCCATTGCAACTGGATGGCCGGGCTTATTTTGTCTCTGGTATGCGTGAGACGGTACAGGATGAATTCAAGTACCTGCGCATTCCGGCGGATGCTGAATTGGAAATCAACGGCTTTATGCACTTGCGCCAGACGCTGCGTAACGAGCAGGCGATACGTGAGATTGCTAGCCAGGTAGCTAAACAGATGCCGGGTGACAATGCCGCATTAAAGGCGCAGTTTGAGCAAAGCCTGCAACATTTGCTGGTGACGTTCAAGCAAGGCGGGTACAGTGAGTTGTCGCGTATTATTGAAAGCGCAGTGCCGAAAGACCAGCGCGAGCAGGCAGCACAAACGTATTTGAAACTACTCAACCGGGCTGCATTGCAAGGCTATCAAATGAGTCGTGCCCAGCGCCAGTTGCCACCGGCACCTGAAACCCAGGAGACGGTGATGTTTATCCAGGATAGCTTGAATGCCATGAATGACTTGTTCTTTTATGGCACGCCCTATTATTTCCAGCTCAAGAATTACACACTTAAACAGGCCAGCGGTTTTCAGTTAACACGTTCTCCTGGTCAAAACTGGGTGTATTTTGGTTCGGTGATGCTGGTACTGGGTATTTTTTCCATGTTCTATATTAAGGAACGTCGTCTATGGTTATTGATCAAACCTGCACAGCAAGAGGTGTTGCTGGCAATGTCGTCTAACCGTAAAAATATGGATCTGGACCAGGATTTTGCACGTGTGCAACAGCAATTGACTGCGCTGCTGCAAGCGGCTGCCTGACGGAATGAAGAGGGGAATGTGATGAGTACATCATTATTAGTAAAGCCAACATCGTTTTGGCAATCATTAAGCAAATTTGACTGGATTTACGCCGTGTTGTTGCTGGCCGGCGGGATTTTCTCTTACCAGCGGTATGCCGGCTTTATGGATGTCTATGAAGTCAGCTTTTTGTTTGGCGCGGTGGCCTTGTTCAGTTACCTGGGCTGGCGCTGGTCGGCGATTGCGCGGCTGGTACTGGGGATTGCGGTATTGAGTCTAGTCGGGGTCTATAGCTATCAGGGCGACCTGGCCAATGGTAGCCAGCAATTTCTGCTCAAATTTTTGCTTGCCAGCCAGTCTGCTGTCATGTGGATGAACGTGTTGTTTGTACTGGCCATGCTGACCTATTGGCTGGCGCTGTTCCAGAAGTCGGTGTTTACGGCAAAAGTTGCCTCCGCACTTACCTGGGCTGCCACTTTGTTTGGTTTTGTTGGCCTGATGGTGCGCTGGTATGAGTCTTACCTGATTGCGCCGGATGTTGGCCATATCCCGATCAGCAATTTGTATGAAGTATTTATCCTGTTTTGCCTGATTACCTCTTTGCTGTATTTGCACTACGAAAAACTGTTCAATACGCGTCAATTAGGCGGATTTGTACTGGTGGTGATTAACGCTGCGGTGGGTTTTATCCTCTGGTATACCTTTGACCGCCATGCCAACGAGATTCAACCCTTGGTGCCTGCTTTGCAAAGTTACTGGATGAAGATACACGTGCCGGCTAACTTTATTGGTTACGGTGCATTCTCGCTAGCGGCCATGGTGGCCGGTGCTTATCTGCTGGTAAAGCATGGTGTGCTGGCCAGCCGCCTGCCAGCATTGCATGTGCTGGATGATTTGATGTACAAGGCAATTGCCGTTGGTTTCGCTTTCTTTACCATTGCCACCATTCTGGGTGCGATGTGGGCAGCTGAAGCCTGGGGTGGTTACTGGTCCTGGGATCCTAAAGAAACCTGGGCGCTGATTGTCTGGCTGAATTACGCCGCCTGGTTGCACTTGCGCTTAATGAAGGGCTTGCGTGGCACTGTGTTGGCCTGGTGGGCGCTGGTCGGTTTGCTGGTCACGACCTTTGCCTTCCTTGGTGTGAATATGTTCCTCAGCGGCCTGCATTCCTACGGCACGCTTTAACTATTAAGTGCTGCTTTATCCGCGGGCAGATGCGTATGCATCTGCCCGTTTTCTTTATATTTCTCTTGAATTTCTCACTGGGATAATGTTAACAATTATTAATTAATGTTAATATTGTTAGGTCGGCATCGAATGGATGCTGATGCCGGCAAGGTAATACTTCTTACAATGATTCGGTATCAGGAGGATTCAAAATGAAAAAGCAATTAGGATTTAGCTTGATTGAATTGGCCATTGTGCTGGTGATTGCAGGGTTGTTACTCGCGGGTGTCATGCGAGGGCAGGAATTGATTGCCAATGCCAAGGTAAAAAGTCTGGCCAGTGATTTCAGAAACATACCCACTTACTTTTATGGATATCAGGACAGGTTCCGTACCTTGCCCGGAGATGATCGTTCGGCAGATACCCATGTCGCTGGTACGAATGCAAGTACCAATGGACAGGTGCAGAACGGCTTGATTCAAGGCGGCTGGAATTCAAGCACCAACACGGATGAGTCATTTTTGCTATGGCAGCACTTACGATTGGCGGGATTAGCCACCGGCACGACAGATACCACCAGTGCGCAATATGCCCCCCGCAATAGTGAAGGCGGGCAGCTGGGGGTGACCAGCGTTGCCGATCTGGCGGCCGTCACTAACGGTACCTTTAATACTGCGCACGCCATGTGTTCTGATGCCATTCTTGGGCGATACGCGCTACAGCTGGATACCATGATGGATGATGGCGTGGGTAATAGCGGCGTGATGCGCATCGTGGTGAATGGCACGCCAGGTACGGGCGTGGCCGCGCCGGCTGCCGGTACGGCTTATTTAGTCTGCATGAGTTTTTAGTGTAGAATACAACATAAATTTGTAACAAAAGGCCTGGATTTTCAGGCTTTTTGTTTTATGTCGGATACATTCAACGTTTGAGACACATTCTGTTTTAGAATGGTAGCCGTTTTACACCACCCACTTCCTATGGCAAACGCAATTGTAGAAATCCAAGACCTGTCTTTCGGGTATAAAGGCCGATTGTTGCATAAAGGCATCAATATGACCTTTCCTAAAGGCAAGGTGGTTGCCATTATGGGCGGTAGCGGCAGTGGCAAGACCACTTTGCTGCGCCTGATCGGTGGTCAACTCAAGCCAACCAAAGGCCAGGTGCAGGTTGGCGGTGAGATTGTGCACCAACAAAACCGTGAAGGCATTTACCGCTTACGCCGCAAAATGGGCATGCTGTTTCAACACGGTGCCTTGTTCACGGATTTATCCGTGTTTGAAAATGTGGCTTTCCCAATGCGCGAGCATACCAATTTACCTGAAAGCATGATTCGTGATCTGGTGTTGCTCAAATTGAACGCGGTGGGTTTGCGTGGTGCACATGCCTTGATGCCAACTGAGCTTTCTGGCGGCATGGCACGGCGCGTTGCGCTGGCCCGCGCAATTGCGCTGGATCCCAGCATTATTATGTATGACGAACCGTTTGCCGGTTTAGACCCGATTTCGATGGCGGTGATTTGTGATTTGATTCGCAGCCTGAATGATGCTTTGGGTGCTACTTCAATTATCGTGACGCACGATGTGGAAGAAACTTTCCAGTTTGCTGATTATGTTTATTTTGTGGCAGATGGTGTGGTTGCTGCTGAAGGCACGCCAGACGATTTGCGCAATTCCGAGTTACCGTTTGTACACCAGTTTGTGCATGGTGAAAAAGATGGCCCAGTGCCATTCCACTATGCGGCGCCTGAATATCACGCCAGTTTGTTGAGAGGTGCGCGTTAATGGTATTGCATAAATTGAAGCGCCTGTTCAGTAAGCTGGGCGCAGGCTGTATCAATAAAATCTGGCGGCTGGGTGCTGGCGGCCGTTTGTTCTGGCTGACCTTGATTTCTTCCGGTGAAAGCTTTCGCCGTTTTAGATTGACTATCCGTGAAGTGTATTTCACCGGCGTATTGTCGCTGATTATTATCCTCGTTTCGGCCTTTTTTGTTGGCATGGTGCTGGCATTGCAGGGGTATCACACCTTGCAGAAATATGGCTCTTCGGAAGCCATTGGTGTGCTGGTCGCCTTGGCACTGGTGCGCGAGCTCGGTCCGGTAGTGACCGCGTTGTTGTTCGCTGGCCGTGCAGGCACTGCGATTACCGCAGAGATTGGTTTGATGAAGGCCACCGAGCAATTGTCAGCCATGGAAATGATGGCGGTGAGCCCGATCGCGCGCGTGATTGCGCCACGTTTCTGGGCAGGCGTGATTGCCATGCCGGTGCTGGCAACTTTATTTTCCATGGTCGGTATTTTGGGTGGCTACCTGGTGGCTGTGCCATTAATCGGTGTCGATGCAGGCGCATTCTGGTCGCAAATGCAGGCCAACGTCGATTGGGAATTCGATATTTTGAATGGCGTATTCAAAAGTGTGGTGTTTGGGGTGGCATGTACCATGATTGCCTTGTTTGAAGGCTATGACGCACCGCCAACAGCGGAAGGTGTGAGCCGTGCAACGACCAGAACGGTCGTGACTTCATCACTGGCCGTGTTGGGGCTGGATTTTATCTTAACGTCGTTCATGATTGCTGTTTAGCAATTGGAACGCACGGTGACTCGCGGGGAATAAACAATGGAAAGAACAACAATTGATTTGTGGGTAGGCATTTTTGTCGCGCTCGGTTTTGCAGCGTTACTTGGCTTGGCAATGAAAGTAGGCAATCTGACGACCAGCAGTATCGGCCAGACTTATCTGGTGACTGCGAACTTTGAGAATATTGGTGGTCTCAAACCACGCGCACCAGTGAAAAGTGCTGGCGTAGTGGTTGGTCGCGTGAGTGAAATTGTGTTTGACCCTAAAACTTATGAAGCCGTCGTGAGTCTGAACATCGACACGCGCTACAACTTTCCTAAAGATACGTTTGCCAATATCTATACAGCCGGTTTGCTGGGTGAGCAATATATTGGTCTGGAAGCTGGTGGTGACGAAGTTAGCCTGAAGAACGGCGACAAGATTTCTCAAACACAGGATGCCGTGGTGTTGGAAAAACTGATTAGCCAGTTTCTTTACAGCAAGGCAACCGAAAGCGATGACAAACCGAGTACAACAGCATCTACATCAACCGAATCGACAGGTGATGCGTTAGATGCAAGTCCATTGGACAAAATTGGTAAGTAACTTAATCAATTGGTAAAGGGAACACAATGAAAAAGTGGTGGATGGCAGTTGCCATATGGCTGGTAAGCGGTGTGGCAATGGCTGGCATAACGCCGGATCAACTGGTGAAAAAGACGGCGGACGATGTGATTGAAGTCATTAAGAATGACAAAGACATCCAGGCCGGCAACCAGCAAAAGATTTTTGCCTTGGCAGAAGAAAAAATCCTGCCTAACTTTGACTTTGAAAAAGTGTCTCGCCTGGTGCTGGGTAAAAACTGGACCAATGCGACTCCTGAGCAAAAAACCGCTTTCCAGGCTGAGTTTAAGACACTGTTGTTGCGTACATATGCTACTGCTTTGTCCAAGTATAAAAATCAAACCATTGAATACAAGCCTTTCCGTATGGAAGCCGGTGCTGACACTGCAACGGTTAAAACTGCGATCCAGCAATCTGGTGGCGATCCGATCAGTGTGGATTACAGCCTGGGTAAAAAAGCGGATGACTGGAAAGTATTTGATATCGTGATTGAAGGTGTGAGCCTGGTTACCAATTACCGTAGCCAGTTTGCACAGGAAATCCGCCAGAATGGTCTGGACAGTTTGACGAAAAAACTGGCCGATAAAAACAAGGCGGCAAGCGGTAAGTAATTACCTGGATCGCATTCAGGCATCTTTGGAGAATTTTGTGGCTCAAATTACGCAACAGGAAAACACTTTGCAGTTCAGTGGTAACTTGCTGATTACGAATGTCAGCGAAACCCTGAATCATTTGCAAACGTTGCATCTTGAGTCACCATTAACCCTGGATTTTACAAAGGTAGATGAGGTCGATACGGTCGCCGTCAGCCTGATTCTGGAAATTCAGCGGCAGCTTAATCATCAGCATACCGAACCTGGGGCAATGTCAGTGATTGGGGTACCGGAAAATCTGCGAAGTTTGATGCAACTTTACGGTGTCGACGGATTCTTGTTGAGTTAGTTGAAAATCCAGTCTAACAGCCCCAGCTCTGACGAGGTGGGGTTTCGTTTTTTGTGGGATAGCGAAAGGTCATACGTGGCTGCAGCCATAGAAATTTCAGGCATTACCAAGCGCTTTGGCGAGTTCGAAGCGCTACGAGGGGTCGATTTGCGCATTGAGCAAGGCGAGTTTTTTGCTTTGCTGGGCCCGAATGGCGCGGGCAAGTCGACTTTGATTAACCTGCTGGCGGGTTTGTTGCAGCCTACTAGTGGCAGTATCCGCATCATGGGCCATGATGTACAAACCGACTATCAGCGTGCGCGTAGCGCCTTGGGTGTGGTACCGCAAGAGCTGGTGTTTGACCCGTTTTTTAATGTGCGTGAAATGTTGCGCTTCCAGGCCGGTTATTTTGGCCATGGCCCTGAAAATGATGCCTGGGTCGACGAAGTGATTGAAGGCCTGGGCCTCACCGATAAAGCGCATACCAATATGCGTAAATTGTCTGGAGGCATGAAGCGCCGGGCGTTGATCGCACAAGCTTTGGCACATAAGCCGCCAGTGATTGTGCTTGATGAGCCCACGGCCGGCGTGGATGTCGAGTTGCGGCAAATGCTGTGGGCGTTTATCCAAAAGCTCAATCAGCAAGGGCATACCATTATTTTGACCACGCATTATCTGGAAGAGGCCGAAGCCTTGTGTGAGCGCGTGGCCATGATGAAGCATGGCAAGATCGTCGCGCTGGATACCACGCGTGCATTGCTGAAGAGCCATGCCGCCAAACAGCTTTCTTTACGCCTAACTGGCCCGTTGCCAACGCCACTGCAGTCTTTGCTCAAGCAACAGAATGGGGATGAAGTGGTACTGGCATTATCCGAGTTGTCACAGGTTGAAATGGTCTTAAGCGTCTTGCGTGAAGCCAATGTGGCCATTCAGGATATGCAATTGCAGGAGGCGGATTTGGAAGACGTGTTCTTGAATCTGGTCGGTAACCAGAAAGGGGCCTTAGCATGAAATGGCTAAATCCTTTCTTCTGGCTGGATGACAAAGTCAGCCCGCGCTGGCGTGGTGTTTATACGCTGTTTAAAAAAGAGCTGTTACGCTTTTGGCGTGTGGCGTTCCAAACCGTCGCTTCGCCCATCCTGACCGCATTGTTATACCTGCTGATTTTTTCGCATGTGCTGGAGTCGCACGTCAAAGTCTACGACCAGGTCAGTTATACCGCTTTTCTGGTGCCAGGCCTGATGATGATGTCCTTGTTGCAAAATGCCTTTGCCAACAGTTCATCCAGCCTGATCCAGTCCAAGGTGATGGGTAATATTGTCTTTTTACTGCTGACGCCGATTAATACACTTGAATTCTTTGCTGCATTCCTGGCGGCGTCCATGATCCGTGGTTTGCTGGTTGGTTTGAGCATTTATCTGGTGGCTCTGTGTTTTGTCAGCGTGCCCACCGTGTATCCGGGCTGGATTATTGCGTTTGCCTTGCTGGGCAGTGCCTTGCTTGGTACGTTTGGCATTATCGCCGGCATCTGGGCGGACAAGTTTGACCAGATGGCGGCTTTCCAGAACTTTGTCATTATGCCGCTGACCTTTTTGTCCGGCGTGTTTTACTCGATTCACTCCTTGCCGCCGTTCTGGCAAGCTGTGTCGCAATTGAATCCGTTTTTCTACATGATCGATGGCTTCCGTTACGGCTTCTTTGGCCATGGCGATGTCTCTCCCTGGCTCAGCCTCGCGGTTGTCGGCAGCTTCTTGCTAGCATTGGCGTGGCTATGCCTAAAGATGTTAAAATCCGGTTATAAATTACGCAGTTAGCGGATAGGTACAGGAAACAGCTTCCTGCCTCGTCCCTCTGTATTTTGTTGAATAAGTGAGGTTTTGTGTTAACAGCAGCGCAACTTGAAGCATACATCCGCAGTGGACTGGAATGCGATTACCTGAAAGTGAATGGCGATGACGGCACCCATTTTGATGCGGTGATCGTCAGCCCGGCATTTGAAGGCAAGCGCATGGTCCAGCAGCATCAATTGGTCTACGCGGCATTGGGTGACCGCATGCGTGCCGAGATTCACGCGCTGTCTATGCAAACCTATACCCCGACGCAATGGCAGCAACAGCAAGCCTAGCGTTTTAATGAATATTTGGAGTCAGTCAACATGGATGCACAAGCACAAATTAAAGACACGGTAAGCAATAACAAAGTGGTGTTGTATATGAAAGGTAGCCCGAAATTCCCACAATGTGGTTTTTCCAGCGTGGCTGCGCAAATCTTGAGCGCCTGTGGTGCCGAGTATGTGGCGATTGACGTGTTGCAAGACATGGATATCCGCGAAGGGATCAAGCAATACGCTAACTGGCCAACGATTCCGCAGCTCTATGTTGATGGCGAATTTATTGGTGGTGCCGATATTATGCGTAGTATGTATCAAAGCGGTGAACTGCAAACCCTGTTGTCGAAAGCGTAATTTTGGACAAACTGATTATTGAAGGCGGCGTGCCGCTGCATGGCGAAGTGGTGATTTCTGGCGCCAAAAATGCCGCGTTGCCGATTTTATGTGCCGGGCTGCTGGCAGAAACCCCTTTTACCTTAACCGGTGTGCCTGAGTTGCGCGACGTCGCCTCGACGCTCAAGTTGCTGGATACAATGGGTGTGAAAGTCAGCAAGGACGGCGATCAGGTCACGCTGGATGCCAGCGACGTGGCTTCGTTTGAAGCGACCTATGAAATGGTGAAAACCATGCGCGCCTCCATTCTGGTACTGGGCCCGTTGCTGGCTCGTTTCGGCACGGCGCGTGTTTCCCTGCCAGGTGGCTGTGCCATCGGCTCACGGCCGGTAGATTTGCATATCAAGGGGCTGCAAGCCATGGGCGCTGCCATGCATATTACGCATGGCTATATCCAGGCCAGCACCTTGCATTTGCCAAACCGCCGTTTGCAAGGCGCCAAATACTATATGGATATGGTCACCGTCACCGGTACCGAGAACCTGATGATGGCGGCTGCGCTGGCGCAAGGGACCACGGTGCTGGAGAACGCTGCCAAGGAACCTGAGGTCGTTGACCTGGCGGAATGCCTGAATAAAATGGGCGCCAAGATCACTGGTGCGGGTACCGATACCATTACGATTGAGGGCGTGGAGCGCCTGACCGGCGCGCAGCACCATGTGGTGTGCGACCGTATTGAAGCAGGCACTTATATGGTGGCTGCCGCGATGACAGGTGGCGAAGTGACTTTGAAAAATGCCCGCGCTGATTTGCTGGAAGCAGTGATTGAGAAGCTGCGTGAAGCCGGGGCGAATATCAGTCATGACAGTCATAGCATCACGGTCAAAAGTACTGGCAAATTGAAAGCGGTCAATGTGCGTACGGCACCGCACCCGGCTTTCCCAACCGATATGCAGGCTCAGTTTATGGCCATGAATACGGTGGCAGAAGGCGTGTGTACGGTGATCGAAACCATTTTCGAAAACCGCTTTATGCATGTGCAGGAGTTGCAGCGCATGGGCGCCAATATTGATGTGCAGGGTAATACCGCCATGGTGCAAGGGGTTTCCGCGCTGGAAGGTGCCAATGTGATGGCTACTGATTTGCGTGCGTCTGCTGGCCTGGTGTTAGCTGGCTTGGTGGCGGATGGCGAAACCGTGATTGACCGCATTTATCATCTGGACCGCGGTTACGAAAAGCTGGAAGAGAAACTGAATCAACTGGGCGCCAAAGTGCGCAGATCGAACTAATCATGATTACTATTGCACTCAGCAAAGGGCGCATTTTTGAGGAAACCACGCCACTGTTAGCAGCCGCTGGCATACAGGCGCTGGAAGATCCCGAATCTTCGCGCAAGCTGATTTTGCCAACCAATCGCGCAGATGTGCGTCTGATTATTGTACGTGCGACCGATGTACCCACTTATGTGCAATATGGGGCAGCGGATTTGGGCATTGCTGGCAAGGATGTGCTGGATGAACATGGCGGCGAAGGTTTGTACCAGCCGCTGGACCTCAATATCGCGCGTTGCAAAATGATGGTGGCGGTGCGTGAGGATTTCGATTACGAAGCCAGCATCCGTCAGGGCGCGCGCCTGAAAGTGGTTACCAAATATGTCAAAACGGCACGCGAGCATTTTGCCGCCAAAGGCATGCATGTGGATTTAATTAAGCTGTATGGTTCCATGGAGTTGGGCCCGTTGGTGGGTTTGGCGGATGCGATTGTCGACCTGGTCAGCACGGGCGGCACCTTGCGTGCCAACAAGCTGAAAGCGGTGGAAGAGGTCGGTGCGATCAGCTCGCGCCTGGTCGTCAATCAGGCTTCTTACAAGGTCAATCGTCCGTTGTTGCAACCGATTATTGACAGTTTTGCTGGTGCTATTCAAAAAAATTAGCCGCTATTCGAAAAGATTAACTGACAGAGATCTATGAAGATTAAACGTTTAAATACGCAGGACGCAGGTTTTGATGCTGAATTAAAAGCGCTGTTAGCTTTTGAAACCGCGCAGGATGACAATATCGACCAAGTGGTTGCCAATATCCTTAAGGATGTGAAAACACGTGGCGATGCAGCGGTACTCGAATACACCAATCGTTTTGATAAAACCAACGCCACCAGTCTGGCGGCGTTGGAAATCCCGCAAGCGGAATTGCATGCAGCCTTAAATGGCTTGCCAGCAGTGCAACGTGAGGCTTTGCAGGCGGCCGCTGACCGCGTGCGCAGCTACCACGAAAAACAAGTGATGCAGTCCTGGCAGTATACTGAAGCCGACGGTACATTGCTGGGTCAGCAAGTGACCGCGCTGGACCGCGTTGGCCTCTATGTACCAGGGGGTAAGGCGGCTTATCCTTCGTCGGTACTCATGAATGCGATTCCTGCCAAAGTGGCTGGCGTGCAAGAGTTGGTGATGGTGGTGCCGACGCCTAATGGGGAGAAGAATCCATTGGTATTGGCCGCCGCCGCTGTGTGTGGTGTGGATCGCGTGTTTTGTATTGGTGGCGCGCAAGCAGTGGGCGCCTTGGCTTATGGCACCGAGACCGTGCCGCAAGTCGATAAAATTGTTGGCCCAGGCAATGCCTATGTGGCTGCTGCCAAGCGCCGTGTATTTGGCGTGGTTGGCATTGATATGGTGGCCGGTCCGTCAGAAATTCTGGTTATCAGTGATGGCCAGAGCAATCCAGACTGGACAGCGATGGACTTGTTCAGCCAGGCCGAGCATGATGAATTGGCGCAAGCGATTTTGCTGTCACCAAGTGCTGAGTTTCTTGACCAGGTGCAGGCGAGTATTGAGCGCCAGGTTGGCGACATGCCACGCCAGGACATTATCCGCACTTCATTACAAAACCGTGGCGCCTTGATTCAGGTGAAAGATTTGGCCGAAGCGGCTGAGATTTGTAACTTCATTGCCCCTGAACACCTGGAGTTGTCTATGGATGATGCATTGGCATTCAGCAAACACATCAAACACGCCGGTGCGATTTTTATGGGGCGCGATACCTGTGAAGCGCTGGGCGATTATTGTGCCGGGCCTAACCATGTATTGCCAACCTCACGTACCGCGCGTTTCAGTTCGCCATTGGGAGTGTATGACTTTCAGAAGCGTTCCAGCCTGATTATGGTGTCATCCGCCGGGGCGCAAACACTGGGCAAGATTGCCGCCACCCTGGCATATGGCGAAGGCTTGCAGGCGCACGCTCGCAGTGCTGAATATCGCTTGAAATAACTGGTTGAATTTAAGAGTAATGTCATGAGTCAATATTGGAGTAAGCTGGTACACAGCCTGACCCCTTATGTGCCGGGTGAGCAGCCCAAGCTGCAAAACCTGGTCAAGCTGAATACCAATGAGAACCCTTATGGGCCTAGCCCGAAAGTGATCGCCGCGTTGCAGGCAGAAGCAGCTGACAGCTTGCGTTTGTACCCGGATCCGGATTCCAGTCGCCTGAAAGCAGCGATTGCCGAATATCATGGTTTGCAAACCAATCAAGTGTTTGTCGGTAATGGCTCGGACGAAGTGCTGGCGCATGTGTTTCAGGCCTTGCTCAAGCACGATCAGCCACTGCTTTACCCGGATATTACTTATAGTTTCTACCCTGTTTATTGCGGTCTTTACGGCATTGACTTTGAAACCGTGCCATTGAATACACGGTTTGAGATTGCGATTGACGATTACTTGCGCCCCAATGGCGGCATTATCTTCCCTAATCCCAATGCGCCAACCGGAATCCCAGTGGCGCTGAGCGAGATTGAGCGTCTATTAAAAGCCAATACGCAATCCGTAGTCGTGATTGATGAAGCCTATGTTGACTTCGGAACCGAGTCAGCCGTTTCTTTGGTGAATCAATATCCTAATGTGCTGGTCACGCATACTTATTCAAAATCGCGTTCTCTGGCGGGTTTGCGGGTGGGTTATGCCGTAGGGCATGCGGCGTTGATTGAAGCCCTGATTCGTGTGAAAGACAGTTTCAACTCGTATCCGATAGACCGCTTTGCGGAAGCGGGCGCCATTGCCGCCTTGCAAGACGAAGCCTATTTTCAGCAAACCCGCCAGCAAGTGATCGCTGCGCGTGATCAATTGGTGCTTGATTTGCAAGGCTTGGGGTTCGAAGTGTTGCCATCTGGCGCCAACTTTATTTTTGCGCGCCATCCAAAATACGCGGGAGAGCAATTGGCCGCGAGCTTACGTGAACAGGCGGTGATTGTACGCCACTTTAAAAAACCGGCACGTATCACCGACTTTTTGCGCATTACCATAGGCAACACATCTCAAAATCAGGCCTTGATGCAGGCATTGCAATCTATCGTGCAGGCTTGATGTCGTTAAAATCAAAGTATCTGCCGTAATCTGCCTGCTAATGGGCTGCAAATGGTTGTATCGTGACTTAAAAAAAATCGTCGCAATATTGTCATTTTTTTGAAAATACGGTTATGATGCACGCTATTGTACATAATGTGCAGTGAGGGTTGCGTTTGCATAATTGCTGCGCATTGATTCATTGGATTTAAAATAGAGCAAACTCGGAGGAAGAAAAATGGCACAAACCCAGATGGCATTGGACTCATTGGATTTCGACGCAACGATCGCTTTGGCAGCTAAAGTTGCTCCACACGTTGATATTCTGGAAATTGGTACCCCTTGTATCAAACACAACGGTATCGAATTGTTGAAAGCATTGCGTTCAAAATTCCCTAACAACAAAATTCTGGTTGACCTGAAAACCATGGATGCTGGCTTTTACGAAGCTGAGCCATTCTACAAAGCTGGTGCTGATATTTGTACCGTTTTGGGTACTGCAGATATCGGTACGATCAAAGGCGTAATCGACGCTGCCAACAAGTATGGCAAAGAAGCGCAAATCGACCTGATCAACGTTAAAGATAAAAAAGCCCGTACGCTGGAAGTGGTTAAATTGGGTGCACACATTATTGGTGTTCACACTGGTTTGGACCAACAAGCGGCTGGTCAAACACCATTTGCTGACCTGGGTCTGGTATCCGGTCTGAAAACAGGTGCTAAAGTGTCTGTTGCTGGCGGTGTTAAAGCTGCAACCACTAAACAAGTAGTTGATGCTGGTGCTGATATCGTAGTTGCCGGTGCGGCTATCTACGGTGCTGCTGACCCAGCAGCCGCTGCAACTGAAATCACCAAGATCGCTCACGGTGCTGGTACTGCCACTAAAGGCGGTAACAAATTGCTGCCATGGATCATTGCTGCAGTTGCTGCTGTATTGGTATTCTCTTTGTTGGGCAAAAAATCTGAAGAAGCTGCTCCTGCTGCTGAAGCACCAGCTGCTGAAGAGGTTGCTCCAGCTGATGCGGCACCTGCTGCTGAAGCCCCGGCTGCCGAAGAAGCTGCTCCAGCTGACGCGGCGCCTGCTGCAGAAGCTGCACCAGCCACTGAAGAAGCTAAATAATCGTCAGCTATCCTTGCGGATCGCTTTCTGATTTGAAAAAGCAGCCCATCTGGGCTGCTTTTTTGTTTTTCATGACAGCTTTTTGCCAGTGTGGCAGGACTTGCTGTAAAATGAACGCAATATTTGCAAACTCTCTGTGATCACCTTTCCTCTCTTATATGTCACGTCAAGCTGAAGTCACGCGTAATACGCTAGAAACACAAATTACCGTCTCGATTAACCTCGATGGCACCGGCCAATCAGACTTGCACAGCGGTTTGGGCTTTTTAGACCACATGCTGGATCAAATTGCCCGTCACGGCATGATTGATTTAAAGATTCATGCCAACGGTGACTTGCATATCGATGCACACCACACGGTTGAAGACATTGGCATCACACTTGGTCAGGCGTTTACCAAGGCCTTGGGTGATAAAAAAGGCTTGACCCGCTATGGTCACAGCTATGTACCACTGGACGAGGCCTTGAGCCGCGTGGCGCTGGATCTGTCTGGCCGCCCGGGTTTGGCGTTTGATTGCACCTTCACGCGCGCCATGATCGGCGAGTTTGATGTGGACCTGATTCATGAATTCTTCCAGGGCTTTGTCAATCATGCACTGGTGACACTGCATATTGATAACCTCAAGGGTCATAATGCCCATCATCAGGCAGAGACCATATTCAAAGCTTTTGGTCGTGCGCTGCGTATCGCCGCGACCCCAGATCCACGTATGGCAGGATTGATGCCATCTACCAAGGGTGCGTTATAACGCCTGATTGCTAACCATGAGTCGCTTGCAAGTTGCCATTGTTGATTATGGCATGGGTAATTTAAGATCGGTGGCCAACGCTTTTAAAGCGGTGGCCCCTTCCATTTCTGTCGCCGTCACCAGCGATCCTGAGCAGATTGCACAGGCGGAGCGCGTGGTGTTTCCTGGACAAGGTGCGATGCCGGATTGTATCCGTGAGCTCGATGCACGTCATTTACGTCAGGCGGTGATCGATGCGACACAACAAAAACCGTTTTTAGGTATTTGCATCGGTTTACAGATGCTATTTGAGCATTCGGAAGAGGGTGATGTGCCTGGTTTGGGTGTCTACCGCGGTGAAGTGAAGCGCTTTCCTGCAGACAAAATGCATGATGAGCAAGGTGCTAAACTCAAAGTGCCGCATATGGGCTGGAGTCAGGTGCATCAAACACAGGCCCATGCTCTGTGGTCTGAAATCCCCGATCAGGCGCGCTTTTATTATGTGCACAGTTATTATGTCGCACCGGAAGAGACTGCGTTAACCGCTGCCACGACGGCTTATCCGTTCGATTACACCGGGGCGATTGCGCGTGATAATGTGTTTGCCGTACAGTTTCACCCGGAAAAGAGCGCCAATGCAGGCTTGCAACTTTTGCGTAATTTTGTAAACTGGAAACCCTAAACGGATTTTCAGTCGTTTTAGTCACTACTCGTTATTTATCTATTGAAAACAACATGTTAATTATTCCAGCAATTGATTTGAAAGATGGCCACTGCGTCCGTTTGAAGCAGGGCCTGATGGAAGAGTCCACAGTATTTTCCGAAGACCCGGGCGCTATGGCACGGCATTGGGTAGATAAAGGCGGTAAACGTTTGCACCTGGTAGATTTGAACGGTGCGTTTGCCGGAAAACCCGTCAACGAAGATGCGATCAAGTCTATTGTCGCCGCTGTGGGTGGGGATATCCCTATCCAGTTGGGTGGTGGCATTCGTGACCTCGACACTATCGAGCGTTACCTGGATGATGGTATCAGTTATGTCATCATCGGCACGGCTGCGGTTAAAAATCCAGGTTTCTTGCACGAAGCCTGCTACGCCTTCCCTGGCCAGATTATGGTCGGCCTGGATGCCAAGGATGGCAAAGTCGCTGTCGATGGCTGGTCCAAATTGACTGGTCACGACGTCATTGACCTGGCGAAAAAGTTTGAAGACTACGGCGTGGAAAGCATTGTCTATACAGACATTGGCCGCGATGGCATGCTGACGGGTGTCAATATTGAAGCCACGGTTGCGCTGGCGCAGGCATTAACCATTCCTGTCATCGCCAGTGGCGGTGTCACCAATCTGGATGACGTGCGTAAACTGTGTGCAGTGCAGGATGAGGGCATTATCGGTACGATCACTGGCCGAGCCATTTATGAAGGCACGCTCGACTTCGCGGCAGCACAACAGTTGGCTGATCAACTGAGCGGTCAATAATGGGTTGCGCCAAACGCATTATTCCTTGCCTGGATGTCACTGATGGCCGTGTGGTCAAAGGGGTGAATTTCCTGGAGTTGCGGGATGCCGGTGATCCGGTTGAAATCGCGCAACGCTACAACGATCAAGGCGCTGATGAGCTGACTTTTCTGGATATTACTGCCAGCTCTGATAACCGCGACCTGATTTTGCACATTATCGAACGTGTCGCCGAACAGATATTTATCCCGCTCACCGTTGGTGGTGGCGTGCGTAAGGTGGAAGATGTGCGCCGCTTGCTTAATGCCGGTGCAGATAAGGTCAGTATCAATACAACGGCGGTGCTCAATCCACAAGTGGTTGAGGATGCGGCCAGCCGCTTCGGTTCGCAATGTATCGTGGTGGCGATTGATGCCAAAAAAGTAGATAACCAGCCGTTTGAGTGGGAAGTGTTCACTCATGGTGGCCGCAATCCCACTGGCTTGGATGCCGTGAAGTGGGCGCAAAAAATGGTCAACCTGGGGGCCGGTGAATTGCTGGTGACCAGCATGGATCGCGATGGTACTAAAATTGGTTTCAATAATCCGCTCAATAAGGCGATTAGTGATGCCGTCGATGTCCCATTGATTGCCTCTGGCGGTGTTGGTAATTTGCAGCACCTGGTGGATGGCGTGACGATGGGTGGCGCCGATGCGGTGTTGGCAGCAAGTATTTTTCACTATGGTGAATTCACGGTGCAACAGGCCAAAGACTATATGCGTGAACACGGACTGGAAGTGCGATGAGTTGGCTGGATCAAGTCGCCTGGACGACTGAGGGCCTGGTGCCTGTGATTGCCCAGGAAAAAGACACTGGCAAAATCCTGATGTTTGCCTGGATGAATCGCGAAGCTTTACAGCTGACGCGCGATACCGGGCATGCGGTGTATTTCTCCCGTTCGCGCAATAAATTGTGGCATAAGGGCGAAGAGTCCGGCCATACGCAAATCGTGCATGATATCCGCCTTGATTGCGACGACGACGTCGTCTTGATTACCGTCGAACAACTGGGCGGGATTGCTTGTCATACCGGTCGACACAATTGCTTTTTCCAGCAGTTGCAAGACGATGCCTGGGTCACGGTCGAGCCGGTGATCAAAGATCCGAAAGCGATTTACCATGAGTGATGTCTTAAACCGACTGTCTGAATTGATGGAGCAGCGTAAAACCGCCGACCCATCTTCTTCTTACGTCGCCAAACTCTATGCCAAAGGCATGGACAGCATCCTGAAAAAAATAGGCGAAGAAGCGACTGAAACCGTGATTGCGGCCAAGGGCGGTAAAGCTGAAGAAATTATTTATGAAACTGCCGATTTGTGGTTTCATACCTTGGTGATGTTGAGTCATGCCGGACTCAGTGCGCAGGACGTGCTGGATGAGCTGGCGCGCCGTGAAGGCTTATCTGGCATTGCAGAGAAAGCGAGCAGAACTGAATGAGTGCGGATTGTATTTTTTGCAAAATCGCTGCTGGCAATATTCCATCTAAAACAATTTATGAGGACGAAGATGTCATTGTGTTCCACGATATTCGTCCCTTGGCAAAAACGCATTTCCTGATTGTGCCCAAAGCACACATCGAAACACTGAAAGACTGTACAGCCGAGCATCAGGCGTTGTTGGGCAAGATGATGTTGTTAGCGGCCAAACTGGCGGCTGAACAAGGCTTGGTTGGTTATAAAACCGTGATGAATGTGGGTCGTGAAGGCGGTCAGGAAGTGTTTCATATTCATCTGCACGTGTTTGGCGGCGGCGCAGTGGCTTAGTACCACCAGACAAGATAAAGGAGATTACCATGGGTTCATTTAGTTTGTGGCATTGGCTGATTGTATTGCTGATTGTGGTGTTGGTATTTGGCACCAAGAAGCTGCGTAATATTGGCGGTGATGTCGGCGGTGCGGTGAATGAATTTAAAAAAGCCGTAAATGAAGGCAAGGCGGAGTCCAAGCCTGAAGAGTTGTCTGACAAAAACAAATAAGTGCTGACGCATTGTGTTTGATATTTCATTCTCAGAATTGCTGGTCATTGCTTTGGTTGCCCTGGTAGTTATCGGGCCGGAAAAGTTGCCAAAAGTCGCCCGCACTGCGGGCGCTTTTTTTGGTCGATTGCAGCGCTTTGTCACGCAAGTGAAGGACGAAGTGAATCGCGAAACGCGTTTTGCTGAACTGCAAACGCTGCAGCAAGAAGTGCAGTCCGGCTTGCGGCAAGGCTATGATGAGATTGAGCAAAGCATTCTGCCGCCGGTGATGGCGGAAGCGGCAGCGAATAAAACGCCGGTGAGCGAAGCAGTTGAGGCGACCGTGGTGGATGTCGATGTTGTCACGGTCAAAAAACCACGCAAGCCGCGTCAGCGTAAGCCTGTTGCGAATGCTGAGGAAACAATTACCGAAGTCGCTCAACCAGCGGCAGAGCATGGCGAGCATAAATTGCTGGATGCCGATCCGCAGGCGGAGTTGTTTGCTGTCGCTGCGGAAGATCAGAAGAAACCGCGCCGTCCGCGCAATGCCGCCAAGAAAAATGACGATACAGCGCCAGTGTCTGAACACAAACCGCTTGCTTAAGCCGTTCCGGATTTCCCTTCTATCATGACGCCGACCGAAAGTTTTATCTCCCACCTGATCGAATTGCGCCATCGTTTGTTGCGAGCGATTGTAGGATGGCTGGTGGCGTTTGCTGCCTTGTTCCCTTTTGCCGATCGATTGTATAGCTTGCTGGCGGCGCCCTTACTTGCCAAATTGCCACAAGGCGCACAAATGATCGCGACCGCAGTCACCACGCCGTTTTTCGTGCCGATGAAGGTCACCATGCTGACGGCATTCCTGATCGCGTTGCCATGGATGATTTATCAGTGCTGGGCTTTTGTTGCGCCTGGTTTATATGCACATGAAAAGCGATTGATCCGCCCCTTGCTGGCATCGGCAGTGGCTTTGTTTTTTATCGGCATGGCCTTTGCCTATTTTGTGGTGTTTCCTGTCGTGTTCAGCTTTTTGGTGGGTAGCGCACCGGCTGGTGTGACTGTGATGACGGACATTGCCGAATATCTTGATTTTGTGATTGGCTTGTTTCTGGCCTTTGGATTTGCGTTTGAGGTGCCGATTGCTGTGGTGTTGATGGCGCTCATGGGCTGGGTCACGCTGGCACAACTCAAAGAATCACGCTCTTATGTCATCGTGGGTGCTTTTGTACTGGGGGCGATTTTCACGCCACCAGATATCGTTTCCCAGTGTATGTTGGCCATCCCGCTGTGGTTACTCTATGAAATTGGTCTGCTGGTAGTGCGCTGGCTACCGCAACCAGCCGCCAGCGACTCTGCTGTCAACTAAGCTATTGCGGGATTTTACTCGGTAGTGGGCGCTTACCTACGACCAATGCAATATTCACTTTCTTGCCGGCGCGTATGATGGATAAGGTGGCTTTTTCGCGTGGCTTGAGCATGGCAATAATATTCAGCATGGACTGACTGTCTGCCACAGGCTTATCATCAATACCCACCAGAATATCGCCAGGACGCAATCCGGCACGATCAGCCGGGCTATCCAGCAACACGCCTGCAATCAGTGAGCCGTTAGCCGTTTTCAGGTTAAATGACTCTGCCAGCTCAGGGGTGATGTCTTGGGCTTCAATCCCGATCCAGCCACGTGTGACCGTGCCGCTCGAACTGATTTGTTCCATGACCTGTTTGGCAATGCTGACCGGAATGGCAAAGCCGATGCCCATGCTGCCGCCGTTGCGCGAATAAATCGCACTGTTGATGCCAATCAGGCTACCGTTGACGTCTATGAGCGCGCCGCCAGAGTTGCCCGGGTTAATCGAGGCGTCCGTCTGGATAAAGTTTTCAAAGGTATTAATGCCCAAATGGTTGCGGCCCAGCGCACTGATAATGCCTTGGGTCACGGTCTGGCCGACGCCGAAGGGGTTGCCAATGGCCAGCACGACATCGCCAACTTTCATTTGGTCGCTATTGCTAAAAGTAATCGCTGGCAGATTTTTACGGTCAATTTTTAGCACTGCCAGGTCTGTGTCCGGGTCGGTGCCAACCACGGTAGCGGAAGATTTACTGCCATCACTGAGCGCCACTTCGATCTGGTCGGCCGAGCTGATGACGTGGTTGTTGGTCAGGATCAGGCCATCAGCGCTCACAATCACACCGCTACCCAGGCTGTTTTCTGGTTGCTCGTCCTCTTCTTCCATTTCATCGCCGAAAAAGTGACGGAACAACGGGTCATTTTTTAAGGCATGGTGAGGATCCTGGCTAATGCGCGCGGTGGTGAATATATTGACCACCGAGGGCATGGCTTTGCTGACCGCTGTACGGTAGCCGTTTTTTGCAATGGCAGCGGTAGTATTGGTGGCGGCTTGTTTGGTGACCGCTGGTTGGCTGGGTTGTGTTAATACGCCGGGATAAAATAATTTCAAGACAAACAAAATGCCCAGACAAACGGTGACGGCTTGTGAGAAGATAGACCAGAGATGTCGCATAATTGCAAAAGTAAGTGAATGTCTTAACAAATGCCTAGTATATATGAGAGTCAGAGATGGAATTGAATCTTCTTGTCACTGAGTTAGCCAATTTTTTACAAGTTGGCAAATTTCAAGATTATTGCCCAAATGGTTTACAGATAGAAGGGCGGCCGCAAGTCAGGCGTATTGTCAGTGGCGTGACGGCTAGCCAGGCCTTGATTGAGGCGGCGATTGCGGCAGATGCCGATGCGATTCTGGTGCACCATGGTTACTTCTGGCGCGGTGAGGCCGCAGAGGTGACAGGCCTGAAGCGTCAGCGCTTAAAACGCTTGCTGACACATGATCTGAGTCTGTTGGCCTATCATTTGCCGCTGGATGCGCATGCTGAAGTCGGTAATAACGTGCAACTGGGCAAGGTGTTCGAGTGGTCAGTCACACGTTATCTTGATGATAAAAACATGTTGCCTGTAGCCGAGTTGCCACAAGTTATGACGCTTGCGCAGCTAGGTGAGCATGTGAGCACTTGCCTGGGGCGACAGGCGCAGTTGCTGGGTGATCCGCAAAAACAGGTGCGAACAGTGGCCTGGTGTACGGGGGCGGCGCAGTCCTATATCCAGCAGGTGGTGAATGCCGGCGTGGACGTGTTTATCAGTGGTGAGGTCTCAGAGCAAACCTGGCACACCGTGTGTGAAACTGATACGGCTTACATTAGTGCTGGCCATCACGCCACTGAGCGCTATGGCGTGCAGGCCCTGGGGCAATGGATCGCCGAAAAGTATGGCATTGAGCACATTTATGTTGAGCTGGATAACCCGGTTTAGTTTATTAATATCAATGACTTATTGAATTAAATTTGGCTTGTTTCTGCGAAAAATGTATAATCGCGACTCAAGTTTTGATCACACTGTTGCCCCAAAAGGGTAGATTAAGGAAGCCAATGTCAGAAAACAAAATTGACAACAACTGTTTGTCGTTTTGCCAGCCATCTGAGGTGGATTTGCAAAAACGCGACTTCTTGGTGAAAGCTACGGCGGCTACAGGCGCTGTGGGTGTTGCCGCTGTCGCGGTGCCGTTTGTCGGCAGCATGTTGCCAAGTGAGCGCGCCAAAGCGGCCGGTGCACCTGTAGAGGTGGATATCAGCAAGCTGAAGCCAGGTGAGAAAATGACGGCCGAGTGGCGCGGTCAGCCGGTATGGATTGTGCGCCGTACACCAGAAATGCTGGCCAAACTGGTTAAGCATGACGATCAGTTGTCTGATCCTAACCTGGAAGTACCACAACAGCCTGAATACTGTAAAAACAAAGATCGTTCAATTAAGCCTGAATACGCTGTGATGTTGGGTACATGCACGCATTTGGGTTGCTCGCCAAACGACAACTTTGTAGAGACAGCGGAGTGGCCAGGTGGTTTTGTCTGTCCATGTCACGGCTCTAAATTCGACTTGTCCGGCCGTGTGTTCAAGGGTTCACCAGCGCCAAAAAATCTGTTGATTCCACCACACCAATACCTGACAGACACCACATTGCTGATTGGTGAAGATAAAAAGGCGGAGGCTTAAATATCATGGCAAATAATAATAAAACGATTGCCGCTGGCGTGCTGGATTGGGTAGATGCCCGTTTCCCGCTGACCAGTACTATCAAGGGACATCTGACCGAGTATTACGCGCCAAAAAATTTCAACTTCTGGTATTTTTTTGGTTCTTTGGCTTTATTGGTGCTGGTACTGCAAATCGTTACCGGTATCTTTTTGACCATGAACTACAAGCCAGATGCTGAATTGGCATTTGCTTCAGTGGAATACATCATGCGCGATGTGTTCGGCGGCAACATTATTCGCTATATGCACTCTACCGGCGCTTCCATGTTCTTTGTGGTGGTTTACCTGCACATGTTCCGTGGCATTATTTACGGCTCATACAGAACGCCGCGTGAGCTGATCTGGTTGTTTGGTGTGGGTATTTTCCTGGTGTTGATGGGTGAGGCGTTCTTCGGCTACCTGCTGCCATGGGGTCAAATGTCCTACTGGGGTGCGCAGGTGATTGTGAACCTGTTCTCTACCGTGCCATTCATCGGTCCTGACTTGTCAGAGTGGTTGCGTGGTGACTATCTGGTTTCCGATGCAACCTTGAACCGTTTCTTTGCTTTCCACGTGATTGCTTTGCCATTAGTGCTGTTGGGCCTGGTCGCTGTGCATATCGTTGCTTTGCACGAGGTTGGCTCTAATAACCCTGATGGCGTTGAAATCAAAAAGCATAAAGATAAGGCAACCGGTATTCCGCTGGATGGCATCCCTTTCCATCCTTACTACTCGGTAAAAGACCTGGTAGGTGTGGTCGCGTTCCTGATGGTGTTCTTTGCCATTGTGTTCTTTATGCCGGAGATGGGTGGTTACTTCCTTGAAGCTAACAACTTTATTCCTGCTGATCCGCTGAAAACGCCGGCACACATTGCACCGGTATGGTACTTCACGCCTTATTACTCCATCCTGCGTGCCGTGCCGCCAATCGGTATTTCGCAATTCCCCGGGGTAGTGGCGATGGGCTTGTCAGTTGTTGCATTTGCCTTCCTGCCTTGGTTGGACAGAAGCCCGGTGAAGTCGATTCGCTACCGTGGCAAATTGTACAAGCGCTGGTTGACCGCCTTTGTTATCAGCTTTGTCATTCTGGGCTATCTGGGTACGGTTCCGGGCGATGTCTGGGGTCAGTTCGGGCCATGGCTGGGGGGCGCAGACCGTGCGACTGTGGTTGCCCGTATTTGTATGGCGATTTACTTTGCATATTTTGTATTAATGCCTTGGTACACCAAAAAAGATCAAACCAAGCCTGTGCCAGAAAGGGTGACATACTAATGATGAAGAAAATGTTTTTGCAGGCTTTCGCTAGCCTGACACTGCTGGTTTCTGGCGTGGCATTGGCCAATGAAGTACACATTGATGTCAAGGCACCAATCAAGATGACAGATAAAGCGTCATTGCAGCGCGGCGCCAAGATTTTTGTCAATTACTGCTTGAATTGCCATAGTGCCAATTACATGCGCTACAACCGTTTGCAGGATATCGGCCTCACCGACAAGCAGATCAAGGAAAACTTGCTGTTTGCCGGTGAAAAGGTTGGTGAGACCATGCGCGTCAGCATGAATCCTAAAGATGCCAAGAAATGGTTCGGTGCTGCACCGCCTGACTTGAGCGTTGAAGTGCGCGCGAGGGGCGCGGACTGGGTGTATGCCTATCTGCGTAGCTTCTACAAGGATGACACACGTCCAACCGGCTGGAATAACCAGGTGTTTGACAAGGTGGCAATGCCGCACGTGTTGTATGAGTTGCAGGGTGTGCAAGTGCTGGATCATGAAACACACACGCTGAAGCTGGAAAAAGCAGGCAAGCTGAGTCCTGAGGAGTACGACCAGTTTGCGGGTGATTTGACCAACTTCCTGGCATTTATGGCTGAGCCAGCCAAACAATCCCGCTATTGGATTGGCGTACTGGTGTTGCTGTTCCTGTCTGTATTGTTCGTCTTGGTGAAGAAAATCAAAACCGAATACTGGAAAGATATTCGCTAATTGCAAACCAAGTCCGACACCAAGGCGTGAGGCCTTGGTGTCTTTTTTTATAGGGAAAATAAATTATGATGAGATTGTATTCGGGTACTGTCGATCCTTACAGTCACCGTTGCCGTATCGTATTGTTCGAAAAAGGCATGGATTTTGAAGTCATTGATGTTGACCTGACCAACAAAACCGAAGATTTGGCCATTTTGAATCCATATGGCGAAGTGCCGGTGTTGGTTGAGCGCGACCTCGTGTTGTCGGAAGCCAATATCATCAATGAATATATTGATGAGCGCTTTCCGCATCCGCAGTTAATGCCTGCGGATCCTGTGATGCGCGCACGTGCGCGGCTGTTCCTGTACAACTTTGAAAAAGACTTGTTCAGCCATATCAAGGATATTGAATCCAGTAATGAAGAGACGGCAGACAAGGCTCGTAAAGTGGTGCGTGATAACCTGACGCAATTGGTGCCGATTTTTGGCAAGCAAAGTTACCTGATGGGGGATGAGTACTCCATGCTTGACGTTGCCATCACGCCATTGTTATGGCGCTTGGGCCATTACGGCATTGAGTTGCCAAATCAGGCTTCGCCATTGCTGAAATACGCAGAGCGCCTGTTCTCCCGCCCGATGTACGCGGAAGCCATGACGCCTTCTGAAAAGGCAATGCGTAAATAACGTCAGCCAGTCCCCAAGCAGCGCGAATACCCTTCGCGCTGTTTTTTTAAGGAAATTCGCATGAGCACCCTGATTCCTACCACCGCTTACCTGATACGTGCCATACATGAGTGGTGTGTTGATAATGGATTGACGCCACATCTGCTAGTGAAAGTCGATGCGCATACGCGGGTACCTATGGCCTATGTAAAAAATGGCGAGATTGTGCTCAACATGAATTACACAGCGGTGAAAGATCTGCATATCGATAACGATGCAGTAGTGTTTTCTGCCCGTTTCAGTGGGGTTGCACAGCATATATATGTGCCAATTAGCCGGGTAGGGGGCGTGTTCGCGCGCGAGAATGGTCAGGGCATGTTTTTTGAAGTCGTGGATGGCCAGGCCCCGGAGCCGGGAACCCGGGCTGCAATGCCAGTGGATGAGGTGCCGGAAGTGCCGGTTGCTAAAAAATCTCACCTCAAGGTAGTTAAGTAGAAAAGGGCCTGTTTGCCATCGTCTGTGGCGCGATTTGTCTATATGCAGAAACGACGTTGCATTTTTTCAACGAAAAATAAAAAATTCTTAAAAAAGCACTAGATCACTTCCTAAAAAAAGTGATATAGTTGCGCCTTCCTGAAATGCCGGGTTAGCTCAGTTGGTAGAGCAGCGCACTTGTAATGCGAAGGTCATCAGTTCGATTCCGATACCCGGCACCAAATTTATGTTGACTGACATTGACGTCAGTGACATTAACCGCGATAATCGCGGTCGATTTTTTGGAGAGGTGGCCGAGTGGTTAAAGGCGACGGACTGTAAATCCGTTCTCTCTGAGTACGCTGGTTCGAATCCAGCCCTCTCCACCAAAAAATGATTGCCTGTAGGTATTGCTGTAAAGCGGGTCGGTGAGAACCCTCCTTGGGTGTTCTGCATAGTGCGGGTGTAGCTCAGTTGGTAGAGCACTTGCCTTCCAAGCAAGATGTCGCGAGTTCGAACCTCGTCGCCCGCTCCAACAATAACAATAGGCAAAACGCCCATGTGGCTCAGTGGTAGAGCACTCCCTTGGTAAGGGAGAGGTCGCGGGTCCGATTCCCGCCATGGGCACCAGATTTGCTCTGTAAATCTACGGGGCTTGGTAAGTAGTCGCGTGCAAGGGTGCTGTCATCCGCGTCGCATAATTTGTGAAAACAATTATTGGCTTTATTTAGTACTAATAAAGGAAAAACATCATGGCAAAAGGCAAATTTGAGCGTACCAAGCCACACGTGAACGTTGGTACGATTGGTCACGTTGACCACGGTAAGACGACATTGACAGCGGCGATCACCACTGTATTGACGAAGAAATTTGGCGGCGAAGCAAAAGCTTACGACCAAATTGACGCGGCACCAGAAGAAAAAGCACGTGGTATTACGATTAACACAGCGCACGTTGAGTACGAGACAGCTTCACGTCACTACGCACACGTTGACTGTCCAGGTCACGCTGACTACGTTAAAAACATGATTACCGGTGCTGCCCAGATGGACGGCGCAATCCTGGTATGTTCAGCTGCTGACGGCCCAATGCCACAAACACGTGAGCACATCCTGTTGGCCCGCCAAGTTGGTGTTCCATACATCGTTGTGTTCCTGAACAAAGCAGACATGGTTGACGATGCTGAGTTGTTGGAGCTGGTTGAGATGGAAGTACGTGACTTGCTGAGCAAGTATGACTTCCCAGGTGATGACACCCCAATCATCCACGGTTCAGCTAAATTGGCGCTGGAAGGCGACCAATCAGACATCGGCGAACCAGCGATCTTCAAATTGGCTGAAGCGTTAGACAGCTACATCCCAACACCAGAGCGCGCAATCGACGGCGCATTCCTGATGCCAGTAGAAGACGTATTCTCTATCTCTGGTCGTGGTACTGTAGTAACCGGCCGTATCGAGCGTGGTATCGTTAAAGTCGGCGACGAAATCGAAATCGTAGGTATCAAGCCAACACTGAAAACAACCTGTACTGGTGTTGAAATGTTCCGTAAACTGCTGGACCAAGGTCAAGCAGGCGACAACGTAGGCGTATTGCTGCGTGGTACTAAGCGTGAAGAAGTTGAGCGTGGTCAAGTATTGTCCAAATCAGGTTCTATCAAGCCACACACCAAGTTCACAGCAGAGATCTACGTGTTGGGTAAAGATGAAGGTGGTCGTCATACACCATTCTTCAACGGCTACCGTCCACAGTTCTACTTCCGTACAACTGACGTAACTGGTGCAGTTGAATTGCCAGCAGGTACCGAAATGGTAATGCCAGGTGACAACGTATCCATCTCAGTTGCACTGATTGCTCCAATCGCGATGGAAGAAGGCTTGCGCTTCGCTATCCGTGAAGGTGGTCGTACCGTTGGTGCTGGCGTCGTTGCCAAAATCATCGAGTAATAGTTGATGTATGTGAAAGCTGCGCTACAACCCGTGCAGCTTTCGCTTTAAAGAGTACAGGCCAATAGCTCAATTGGTAGAGTATCGGTCTCCAAAACCGAGGGTTGGGGGTTCGAGACCCTCTTGGCCTGCCAAACACCCAGAATAATCTGAGGTGTTAATCATAAAGTTAAGTATATGATCGATAAAATCAAACTGGCTTTATCCCTGTTGTTGCTAGCTTTAGGGATCGCCGGTTTTTATCTTTTTGAAGATAAAGCAATGGTTATTAGGATACTTGCTGTATTGGCAGGTATTGTCGCGTCTGTAGCAGTGGCGTGGACTGCGCCACAAGGCAAGCAGGCGCTAGGCTTTTTTAATGAGTCTGTTGCTGAAGCCAAGCGTGTTGTCTGGCCAACGCGTCAGGAAACGTTGCAAACCACATTGGCGGTTGTTGTGCTGGTTGTGATCATGGCAGCATTCCTGGCATTGGTCGATATCAGCTTCGCCTACATGGTGCAATGGATTATGGGTAAAGGAGCTTAATGTCTATGCGTTGGTATGCAGTTCAAGCTTTCTCCGGCATGGAAAAATCCGTGAAAGCCGGTTTGGAAGAGCGCATCATCAGATCTAACTTACAAGATCAGTTCGGTGACATTCTGGTGCCCGTTGAAGAGGTGATTGAGCTGAAGAATGGTCAGAAGACTATTTCTGAGCGTCGCCTGTATCCTGGCTATGTGCTGGTACAGATGGAAATGACCGATGAGAGCTGGCACTTGGTAAGAAGCACACCAAGAGTGACCTCATTCATCGGTGGTACGGCGCAACGCCCAACCCCGATTAAAGACAAAGAAGTAGAAATTATTCTGCGTCGTATGGATGACAGCAAGTCGAATCCAACGCAGAAAATGACCTTTGAAAAAGGCGAAAGCGTCCGTGTGGTCGATGGCCCATTCAAGGATTTCTCTGGTAGCGTCGAAGAAATCAATTACGACAAAAATAAACTGCGTGTTTCCGTGGTTATTTTTGGTCGTGCGACACCAGTTGAACTGGATTTTGCACAGGTAGAAAAAGAAGTCTAGTTGTGCAGTTTTCGACTGCCTTTGGTGGGTGGTCGATATTTTTAACGGGGAGCCTGCTCAAGGCGATATTACCCATTTTAGGAGTCAAACATGGCAAAGAAAGTCATTGGCTACATCAAGCTGCAGATCCCTGCAGGTAAAGCCAACCCAAGCCCACCAGTCGGTCCAGCACTGGGTCAACGTGGTTTGAACATTATGGAATTCTGTAAAGCGTTTAACGCTGCAACGCAAGGTGTAGAGCCAGGCTTGCCAATTCCAGTAGTGATCACTGCATTTGCAGACAAGAGCTTCACTTTTGTGATGAAAACCCCTCCGGCAACCGTGCTGATCAAAAAAGCGGCCAAGCTGGAAAAAGGGTCTGCTCGTCCTCATACCGACAAAGTTGGCAAGATTACGCGTGCACAAGCTGAAGAAATTGCTAAAACAAAACAGCCTGACCTGACGGCAGCTGACTTGGATGCCGCTGTACGCACCATCGCTGGTAGCGCACGCAGCATGGGTATCGAAGTGGAGGGTGTATAACATGGCTAAAAGAATTGATGCATTGCGTGCGAAAATCGACCGCAACAAATTATATCCAGTGGCTGATGCCCTGAACCTGGTTAAAGAAGGCGCTTCAGCTAAATTTAACGAGTCTGTTGATGCTGTGATTAACCTGGGTATTGACCCACGTAAATCTGACCAGCTGGTTCGCGGTGCGATCGTATTGCCTAACGGTACTGGTAAAACTGTACGCGTGGCTGTATTTGCACAAGGCGTGCAAGCTGAAGCGGCTAAAGCGGCTGGTGCTGACATCGTTGGTTTCGAAGACCTGGCTGAACAAGTTAAAGGCGGCATGCTGGACTTTGACGTTGCGATTGCAACGCCTGATGCGATGCGTATCGTTGGTGCCTTGGGTCAAGTATTGGGTCCACGTGGTTTGATGCCAAACCCAAAAGTGGGTACCGTGACACCAGACGCAGCGACTGCTGTTAAAAATGCTAAAGCCGGTCAAGTACAATATCGTACTGACAAGGGCGGTATCGTGCATTGCACGATCGGCCGTGCTTCTTTCACAACTGAGCAATTGCAAGGTAACTTGTCTGCTTTGGTTGATGCATTGAACAAAGCCAAGCCAACCAGCTCAAAAGGTGTTTACCTGAAAAAATTGTCCGTTTCCAGCACCATGGGTCCTGGCGTACGTGTCGATCAAACATCAGTTGTAGCGTAATTTAAAGCCCCGGACGACGTCGTCCGGGCAAGAGCTTTGGGCTTGAGTGTCTGCGCTATCAGCGCAAGCGCTCAAGAGCATCAAAGACCGTTGGTGGTTAACTTAATGGATAGTTGAATGTAAATGGGCGAGCAATCCTCTGTTTACAGCAATTTGAAACCAACGCAGATGGCGATCCCCAGCACAGGATATTTCCATGCCCTGCACAAGGACGCCGTGAGTGGCCAGGTTATTTGACCTGGCTTTCATTAACGGAAGGAGAACAGACCTTGAGTCTTAATCTTACAGAGAAAAAAGAAGTCGTTGCCGAGGTGGCCGCTCAAGTGGCTAACGCACAAGCAATCGTACTTGCTGAGTATCGTGGTATTGGCGTAGCCAATATGACGAAACTGCGTGCTGATGCACGTGAAGCAGGTGTGTATCTGCGTGTGTTGAAAAACACCCTGGTTCGTCGTGCAGTAGAAGGTACGCCTTTTGCAGCATTGGCTGACGACATGGTTGGTCCACTGGTTTACGGTATTTCTACTGACCCGGTGGCTGCTGCTAAAGTGATGAACAACTTTGCCAAAAGCAATGAGCTGTTCACACTGAAAGCAGGCGCGATGCCTAATGAGCGTTTAGATGCTGCCGGCGTGCAAGCATTGGCCGCGACATTGAGCCGCGATGAGTTGCTGTCCAAACTGGCTGGCATGCTCAACGAAATCCCAACCAAGTTTGCTCGTGCCGTTGCAGCAGTACGCGACGAAAAAGAAAAGCAAGCGGCTTAATTTTAATCAAATTTATTTAGGAAATTTATCATGGCAATTTCAAATGCTGACATCTTGGATGCAATTGGTAGCAAGACTGTATTAGAACTGACAGAATTCATTAAAGAAATCGAAGAGAAGTTTGGTGTTTCTGCTGCTGCTGTTGCAGTTGCTGGTGGCGGTGCTGCTGCTCCAGCTGCAGCTGCTGCTGAGCAAACTGAATTCAACGTGATCTTGAATGGCGCTGGCGATAACAAAGTTAGCGTCATTAAAGCGGTTCGTGAGTTGACAGGTCTGGGCTTGAAAGAAGCTAAAGACGTAGTTGATGGCGCACCTAAAGCAGTTAAAGAAGGCGTAAGCAAAGCTGACGCTGAAGCTGCTGTGAAGAAATTGATCGAAGCGGGCGCTACTGCTGAGATGAAATAATTCACAATTGTGAATCTGGCTGGGCTGACGGGAGACCGTCGGCCTTCGCCATTTCTGGCGTATGCAGATTGTCGAACCACTGATTTGTCAGAATAAATGTTGTAAATCCGGTGTTATGGCCACATATAGTTAAAACTAAGTGGTTGATTTTTAATCGAAGTTAGATGTCAAAACATTGCAGTGGATGAAAAGTGTTTTGTCTTCTACCCTCAAAAATTTCAGGAGACGCTATGAGCTATTCCTTTACCGAAAAGAAACGCATCCGCAAAAGCTTTGCCAAGCGCGACAGTGTTCAAGAGGTACCTTATCTGCTAGCCATGCAGTTGGAATCCTACAAATCATTCCTGCAGGAAAACGTTCCACTCGACCAACGTAAAAACGAAGGTCTGGAGTCGACTTTCCGCTCCATTTTCCCTATCGTCAGCCATTCCGAGAATGCACGTCTGGATTATGTGAGCTATCAATTAGGCGCAGAGCCATTTGATGTCAAAGAGTGTCAACAACGTGGTCTGACCTATGCCGTGCCTTTGCGCGTCAAAGTGCGTTTGACCATCATGGACCGCGAAGCGTCCAAACCAACCGTGAAAGAAGTGAAAGAGCAAGAAGTGTATATGGGCGAATTGCCGCTCATGACCGAAAACGGTTCTTTCGTGATTAACGGTACTGAGCGTGTAATTGTGTCGCAATTGCACCGCAGCCCAGGTGTGTTCTTTGAGCATGACCGTGGTAAAACCCACAGCTCCGGCAAGTTGCTGTTTTCAGCACGGATCATTCCTTACCGTGGTTCTTGGTTGGATTTCGAATTCGATCCAAAAGATTACCTGTACTTCCGCGTTGACCGTCGTCGCAAGATGCCAGTCACTATCCTGCTGAAGGCATTGGGTTATAACCCGGAACAAATCCTGGAAACTTTCCACGATACAGATACTTTCCACATTGGCCCGAAAGGTGTGGAATTTACACTGGTGGCTGACCGCCTGCGTGGTGAAGTGGCCAAGTTCGATATCACTGACAAAGATGGTACCGTACTGGTCGCGAAAGACAAGCGCATTACAGTGAAACACATCCGCGATATCGAAAAAGCGGGCGTGACCACCATGGCTGTGCCGACCGACTTTATGATGGGTCGTGCCGTTGCCAAAAACATTATTGATACCGACACTGGTGAGCTGATTGCCAATGCCAACGATGAAATCACCCCTTCATTGCTGGAAAAACTGGTCGCTGCCAAGATTACTGAAATCGACACGATTTACACCAACGATCTGGATCACGGTAACTTCATTTCGCAAACTTTGCGCAGTGATGAAATTCCTGACCAGTACAGTGCACGTGTGGCGATTTACCGCATGATGCGCCCAGGCGAACCGCCAACCGAAGAAGCAGTAGAGGCTTTGTTTAAAGGTTTGTTCTTCACTGAAGATCGTTACGACCTGTCAGTGGTTGGCCGCATGAAGTTTAACCGCCGTGCTTACCCAAGCAAGCTGGAAGACCGTTCTGCTACCTGGATCCGCCGTTTCTATGAAAATGTCGGCCCACAAGGCGATACCGGTGCCAATGTCTTGTCAAATGAAGACATTCTGGCCGTGATTGGCGTGTTGATCGAGCTGCGCAATGGTCGCGGCGAAATCGACGATATCGATCACCTGGGTAACCGTCGTATCCGTTCCGTCGGTGAATTGGCAGAAAACCAGTTCCGTGCCGGTCTGGTGCGTGTTGAACGTGCAGTAAAAGAGCGTCTGTCCCAGGCTGAGTCTGAGAACCTGATGCCGCACGATTTGATCAACGCGAAACCAGTCTCCAGTGCGATCCGTGAATTCTTTGGCTCCAGCCAGTTGTCACAGTTTATGGACCAAACCAACCCCTTGTCCGAGATTACGCACAAGCGTCGTATCTCTGCCCTGGGCCCAGGCGGTTTGACCCGTGAACGTGCCGGCTTTGAGGTACGTGACGTACATACCACGCACTACGGTCGTGTCTGTCCAATTGAAACACCGGAAGGTCCAAACATTGGTTTGATCAACTCATTGGCGCTGTACGCACGCACCAATGAATACGGTTTCCTGGAAACCCCTTACCGTTTGGTTGAAGACAACAAGGTATCTGGCAAGATTGATTACCTGTCTGCGATTGAAGAGAGCCAGTATGTGATTGCACAGGCCAACACCGAAGTGTCTAAAGAAGGTGGCTTCAAAGAGGACCTGGTGTCAGCCCGTTTCCACAACGAATTCACTATGACACAACCTGGTCGTGTACAGTACATGGACGTGGCCCCAGGCCAGATCGTGTCTGTGGCGGCTTCGTTGATTCCGTTCCTGGAACACGATGACGCGAACCGTGCATTGATGGGTGCCAACATGCAACGTCAAGCGGTCCCCTGTCTGCGTGCTGAAAAAGCCGTGGTGGGTACAGGCATTGAGCGTACGGTGGCAGTTGACTCCGGTACTGTCGTTACTGCCCGCCGTGGTGGTGTGGTGGACTATGTGGACTCCGGCCGTATCGTCGTCCGCGTGCATGATGCTGAAGCATTGGCAGGCGAAGTCGGTGTGGATATCTACAACCTGACCAAATACACACGTTCTAACCAGAACACCAACATCAACCAGCGTCCGCTGGTCAAAGTCGGTGACATCATCTCCCGCGGCGACGTGGTAGCGGATGGTGCCTCTACCGATATGGGTGAGTTGGCCTTGGGTCAGAACATGCTGGTGGGCTTTATGCCATGGAACGGTTATAACTACGAAGACTCGATTTTGATCTCCGAGCGCGTAGTGGCTGATGACCGTTACACTTCAATCCACATTGAAGAATTGTCAGTAGTTGCACGTGACACCAAACTGGGACCTGAAGAGATTACCCGTGATATTTCCAACCTGTCCGAGCGTATGCTGGGCCGTCTGGATGATTCCGGTATTATCTACATCGGTGCTGAAGTAGAAGCGGGTGACGTACTGGTAGGTAAAGTGACACCAAAAGGTGAAACCACTTTAACGCCAGAAGAAAAATTGCTGCGCGCGATTTTTGGTGAAAAAGCGTCTGACGTAAAAGACACCTCACTGCGCGTACCATCAGGCATGACCGGTACTGTGATTGACGTACAAGTCTTCACGCGTGAAGGCATTGACCGTGATACACGTGCACAGCAAATTATTGACGACCAGTTGTCTCACTACAAAAAAGATCTGGGCGACCAGATGCGTATTGTAGAAGACGATACCTTTGGCCGTATCAGCCGTTTGCTGGCTGGTAAAGCGGCGACCGGTGGTCCGAACAAGCTGAAAAAAGGTGACACGCTGACCCAGGAATACCTGGAAAGCGTTGGCCGTTATGACTGGTTTGATATTCGTTTGAGCGATGAAGACGCTGCACGTCAACTGGAGCAACTGAAAGACAGTTTGAGCCAGGCGCGTGTTGAGTTTGACAACAAGTTCGAAGAGAAGAAACGTAAACTGACGCAAGGTGACGAATTGCCACCAGGCGTACAGAAAATGGTGAAAGTATATCTGGCGGTGAAACGCCGTATTCAACCTGGTGACAAAATGGCGGGTCGTCACGGTAACAAGGGTGTGATCTCCAAGATCTGCCCGGTTGAAGATATGCCGCACATGGCCGACGGTACACCGTTAGACATCGTGTTGAACCCACTGGGCGTGCCTTCACGGATGAACATCGGTCAGATTCTGGAAACGCACTTGGGTTGGGCCGCTAAAGGCTTGGGTAAACGCCTGGGCGACATGTTGCAAGCCGAAGCGAAAGTGGCTGAAATCCGTGGCTTCCTGGACAAGATCTACAACAGCAGCACTGGCAGAAAAGAAGACATTGCCGGCCTGACAGACGTAGAGGTGATTGACCTGGCAAGTAACTTGAAACATGGTGTGCCATTCGCAACGCCAGTGTTTGACGGTGCCGCTGAGTCTGATATTCGTGCCATGCTGGATCTGGCGTTTCCGGATGAAGACGAGCACACCAAGAAGTTGCAGTTCCATGCAGGTAAAACACAGGTCAAACTGTTTGACGGCCGTACCGGTGATGCCTTTGAGCGTCCTGTGACTGTTGGTTACATGCACGTACTGAAACTGCACCACTTGGTTGATGACAAGATGCACGCACGTTCTACCGGTCCTTACAGCCTGGTGACACAACAACCGTTGGGTGGTAAAGCCCAGTTCGGTGGTCAGCGCTTCGGTGAGATGGAAGTTTGGGCACTGGAAGCCTATGGTGCGTCATACACCTTGCAAGAGATGTTGACAGTGAAATCAGATGACGTGAATGGTCGTACCAAAGTGTACGAAAACATCGTCAAAGGTGAGCACAAAATTGATGCGGGTATGCCTGAATCATTCAACGTGTTAGTGAAAGAAATCCGTTCACTGGCCATTGATATTGATTTAGACCGTAACTAAGCCCGCCATTAAGGAGAGTCTCTATGAAAGCGTTATTAGATTTATTTAAACAGGTTACGCAAGAAGAAGAGTTCGACGCGATCAAGATCGCGCTGGCTTCACCTGAAAAAATCCGTTCATGGTCCTATGGCGAAGTGAAAAAGCCAGAAACCATTAACTACCGTACCTTTAAACCTGAGCGGGATGGTTTGTTCTGCTCAAAAATCTTTGGCCCGATCAAGGATTACGAGTGCTTGTGCGGTAAATACAAGCGTTTGAAACACCGCGGTGTGATTTGTGAGAAGTGTGGCGTTGAAGTCACCTTGAGCAAAGTGCGTCGTGAGCGTATGGGCCACATTGAGCTGGCTTCACCAGTGGCACATATCTGGTTCCTGAAATCCTTGCCTAGCCGCTTGGGTATGGTGCTGGATATCGCCCTGCGTGACATCGAGCGCGTGTTGTACTTTGAAGCATTTATCGTGATCGATCCAGGCATGACACCGCTGACGCGTGGTCAGTTGCTGACTGAAGATGACTACCTAGCCAAGGTAGAAGAGTACGGTGACGAATTCAATGCCGTGATGGGTGCTGAAGCTGTGCGCGAATTATTGCGCACCATGGACATTGAGCGCGAAATCGAGAAGTTGCGTAGCGAATTGTCTGCGACCAGCTCAGAAGCCAAGATCAAGAAGATCGCCAAGCGCCTGAAAGTGCTGGAAGCGTTCCAGAAATCTGGTATTAAGCCAGAGTGGATGATCCTGGAAATCTTGCCAGTGTTGCCACCAGAGTTGCGCCCATTGGTGCCGCTGGATGGCGGTCGTTTTGCGACGTCTGACCTGAACGATCTGTATCGCCGCGTGATCAACCGTAACAACCGTTTGAAGCGTTTGTTAGAGTTGAAAGCACCGGAAATCATCGTACGTAACGAAAAACGTATGTTGCAAGAAGCGGTAGACTCACTGCTGGATAACGGTCGTCGCGGTAAAGTGATGACTGGCGCTAACAAGCGTCCGCTGAAGTCACTGGCTGACATGATTAAAGGTAAGGGCGGTCGTTTCCGTCAGAACTTGCTGGGTAAGCGCGTGGACTACTCTGGTCGTTCCGTGATTGTGGTTGGCCCAACATTGAAACTGCATCAGTGCGGTCTGCCGAAGAAAATGGCGCTGGAACTGTTCAAGCCATTCATTTTCCACAAACTGGAAGTGTTAGGCCTGGCAACGACGATCAAAGCTGCCAAGAAGAAAGTGGAAGAAGAAGGACCAGAAGTCTGGGATATCCTGGAAGACGTGATCCGCGAGCATCCGGTGTTGTTGAACCGTGCGCCTACGCTGCACCGTCTGGGTATCCAGGCATTTGAACCAGTATTGATTGAAGGTAAAGCGATCCAGTTGCACCCATTGGTGTGTTCAGCCTTTAACGCCGACTTTGACGGTGACCAAATGGCGGTACACGTTCCATTGAGCCTGGAAGCACAAATGGAAGCACGCACTTTGATGCTGGCTTCTAACAACGTGCTGTCTCCAGCCAACGGTGAACCAATCATTGTGCCGTCACAGGATATCGTGTTGGGTCTGTACTACATGACCCGCGAGAAAGTGGCTGCACGCGGTGAAGGCATGATCTTCAGTGACATTAAAGAAGTACAACGTGTATACGATCAAGGCTTGATCGACTTGCACGCCAAAGTCACTGTGCGTATCCGTGAGTTTGAGCTGGATGTTGCTGGTCAAAAAGTTGAAAAAATCAACCGTTATAACACCACGGTTGGCCGTGCGTTGCTGTCTGAAATCCTGCCACCAGGCTTGCCATATAGCTACATCGACAAAGCGCTGAAGAAAAAAGAAATTTCACGCCTGATCAACGCCAGCTTCCGTAAAGTGGGCATCCGTGAAACAGTGATTTTCGCTGACAAACTGATGTACACCGGTTACTCCTACGCGACCAAAGCCGGTATCTCTATCAGCATTAACGATATGTTGGTGCCGCCAGAGAAAGAGCAATTGATCGCTGCGGCAGATGCTGAAGTGAAAGAGATTGAAGACCAGTACGTCTCCGGTCTGGTGACACAGGGTGAGCGTTACAACAAGGTAGTCGACATCTGGGGTCGTGCTGGTGACAAAGTGGCTGACGCCATGATGAAGCAGTTGCGCGAAGAAGACGTCAAAGACGCTGATGGCAATACTGTTCTTAAAGACGGTAAAGCTGTACGTCAGGAATCGTTTAACGCGATTTACATGATGGCCGACTCTGGCGCCCGTGGTTCTGCGGCGCAGGTACGTCAGCTGGCTGGTATGCGTGGCCTGATGGCGAAACCGGATGGTTCTATTATTGAGACGCCAATTAAGGCGAACTTCCGTGATGGTCTGAACGTGTTGCAGTACTTTATTTCAACCCACGGTGCACGTAAGGGTCTGGCCGATACGGCGCTGAAAACAGCGAACTCCGGTTACCTGACACGTCGTCTGGTTGATGTGACGCAAGACTTGGTCGTGACTGAGCATGATTGCGGCACGGTTGAAGGTCTGGTCACTAAGGCGCTGGTTAAAGGTGGTGAAGTGGTTGAGCCATTGCATGACCGTATCCTCGGCCGTACCTCTGCGCTGGATGTGATTCATCCTGAAACGCAAGAAGTCATTTTCCCGGCAGGCACACTGCTTGGTGAAGACGAAGTGGAAAGAATTGATGCCCTGGGTATCGATGAAGTGAAAGTGCGTACTGCACTGACGTGCGATACCCGTTACGGTATTTGTGCCAAGTGTTACGGTCGTGACCTGGGTCGCGGCAAGCTCATTAGCATGGGTGAGGCAGTGGGCGTGATTGCGGCGCAATCGATTGGTGAACCTGGTACACAGTTGACCATGCGTACGTTCCACATCGGGGGTGCGGTATCACGTGCAGCTTCCGTTTCACAGGTTGAAAGTAAATCTAACGGTATCTTAAGCTTTACTTCTACCATGCGTTACGTGACTAACTCACGTGGCGAGCAAATTGTGATTTCCCGTAATGGTGAAGTCATTATTGCCGATGATAATGGTCGTGAGCGTGAACGTCATAAAGTGCCTTATGGTGCGACATTGACAGTGACCGACGGCAAAACGGTGAAAGCAGGTCAGGCATTAGCTACCTGGGATCCGCATACCCGTCCGATTATTACCGAATACGCGGGTCAAATTAAATTTGAAAACGTGGAAGAAGGTATCACTGTTGCGAAACAAATCGATGAAGTGACAGGTTTGTCATCATTGGTGGTGATTGATCCTAAACAGCGTGCTGGCCAAACCAAAGGTTTGCGTCCACAGGTTAAATTGCTGGATGCGAATGGCGTGGAAGTGAAAGTGACCGGCACGGATACGCCAGTTAACGTAACCTTCCAGCTGGGTTGTATCATTACGGTGAAAGACGGTCAGGAAGTCGGTGTGGGTGAAGTGCTGGCACGTATCCCGCAAGAATCTTCCAAAACCCGTGATATTACCGGGGGTCTGCCACGCGTGGCTGAGCTGTTCGAAGCCCGTTCGCCAAAAGACGCCGGCATGCTGGCTGAAGTGACTGGTACAGTTTCGTTCGGTAAGGACACCAAAGGTAAACAGCGTCTGGTCATCACTGACCTCGACGGTATTACCAGCGAGTTCCTGATTGCCAAGGACAAACACGTGACCGCGCATGATGGCCAGGTAGTGACCAAAGGTGAAACCATTGTCGACGGTCCGGCAGATCCGCAAGATATCTTGCGCCTGCAAGGTCGTGAAGCATTGGCACGTTACATCATCGACGAAGTGCAAGACGTTTACCGCTTGCAAGGCGTGAAGATTAACGACAAGCACATTGAAGTGATTGTGCGCCAGATGTTGCGTCGCGTTAAAGTGCAAGATGCAGGCGACACGGGCTTCATCCCGGGTGAGCAAGTAGAGCGTGCTGATCTGTTGACAGAAAACGAACGCGTCGTGGCCGATGACAAGCGTCCGGCAACGTTTGAGTACGTATTGCTGGGTATTACCAAAGCATCGCTGTCTACCGATTCGTTCATCTCTGCGGCATCGTTCCAGGAAACGACACGCGTGTTGACCGAGGCGGCTATTTTGGGCAAACGCGACGATTTGCGTGGCTTGAAAGAAAACGTCATTGTGGGTCGCTTGATTCCAGCCGGTACCGGTCTGGCTTATCACGAGTCCCGCAAACGTGCAGCCGTGGCTTCACTGACACCAAATGCAGCAGAGCCATCTGAAGCATTGTTGGCAGCCGAAGCGATGTTTGCAACAGAAGAAGTTGTTGAGGAAACCGCAGCAGACGACCAGCCGAACGAATAATTCGATCACTGTTGTCTCTGTGTGCAAGGGGTGTCAAGTATGAATAATGCTTGACACCCCTTGACTCATTTATTAAAATGCCGGGTTTCTCAGAATAGCCTTATTGTCTCAATAGGGCGTTATTGTTGATATGCCGCCAAACTTGAGTCTTCCTGCTCAAATGGTGGTTTTTTAAAGGTGAAGAGGTTAAGGCAATGCCAACCATTAATCAGTTAATACGTAAGCCACGCGTTAAAGTGGTTACCAAGAGCAAGGTTCCAGCGCTGGAAGCTTGTCCTCAAAAGCGTGGTGTATGTACGCGTGTATATACAACAACGCCAAAAAAACCAAACTCCGCGTTGCGTAAGGTTGCTAAAGTGCGCCTGACCAACGGTTACGAAGTGATTAGCTACATCGGCGGTGAAGGCCATAACCTGCAGGAGCACTCTGTTGTGCTGTTGCGCGGCGGTCGTGTAAAAGACTTGCCAGGTGTGCGTTACCACATGGTGCGCGGTAGCTTGGATACGGCTGGTGTGAAAGACCGTAAACAGTCCCGTTCCAAATACGGTGCTAAGCGTCCTAAAGAAGCTAAAGCTTAATTTATTAGGCTTGTCCGGACAAATTGTCCATTTTTATAGCGGCTGAAATGCCTTGCGAGTGTCATTGCTAGCAAAAATTTAATTGAAAAGAGAATCATATGCCAAGACGTAGAGAAGTCCCCAAACGTATTATCTTGCCGGATCCAAAATTTGGTAGCCAGGAAGTGTCCAAGTTTGTAAATGTGCTGATGACAGGTGGTAAGAAATCTGTTGCTGAGCGTATCATTTACGGTGCCTTTGATCAGGTGGCCAGCAAGAGCGGTAAGGACCCGCTGGAATTATTCACCACAGCGTTGAATAATCTGCGTCCTGTTGTTGAAGTGAAGAGTCGCCGTGTTGGTGGTGCTAACTACCAGGTGCCTGTAGAAGTGCGTCCTAGCCGTCGTAGTGCGTTGGCAATGCGTTGGTTGCGTGATGCAGCGCGTAAGCGTGGCGAAAAATCCATGGGCCTGCGTTTGGCTGCCGAGTTGATCGAAGCCTCTGAAGGCCGTGGTTCTGCAATGAAAAAACGTGAAGAAGTTCACCGTATGGCAGAGGCAAACAAAGCCTTCTCACACTTCCGTTTTTAATTAAACGACCTCGTTCTTTAATAATTAGTTGAATTGATAGCAAAGGTAAAGCATCGTGGCACGTAAAACCCCTATTGAACGCTACCGTAATATTGGTATTTCTGCGCATATTGACGCAGGTAAAACAACCACGACAGAACGTATTCTGTTCTACACTGGTGTTAACCATAAGATTGGTGAAGTGCACGACGGTGCAGCGACCATGGACTGGATGGAGCAAGAGCAGGAGCGTGGTATTACCATTACTTCTGCGGCGACAACCTGTTTCTGGAAAGGCATGGACTTGTCTTTGCCTGAGTATCGATTCAACATTATTGACACCCCAGGGCACGTGGACTTTACCATTGAGGTAGAGCGCTCCATGCGTGTGCTGGATGGTGCCTGCATGGTGTACTGTGCAGTAGGTGGCGTGCAGCCACAATCTGAAACTGTTTGGCGCCAAGCCAACAAGTACAAAGTGCCACGTCTGGCCTTTGTGAACAAAATGGACCGTTCAGGTGCTGACTTCTTCAAAGTTGTTGAGCAAATGAAAACGCGTCTGCGCGCAAACCCGGTGCCAGTGGTCGTGCCTATCGGTCGCGAAGATACCTTTACTGGTGTGGTTGACTTGATGAAGATGAAAGCCATCATCTGGGATGAAGCTTCTCAAGGTATGAAATTCACTTACGGTGATATTCCTGCTGATCTGGTTGAGACCGCCACTAAATGGCGCGAGCAGATGGTTGAGTCTGCGGCAGAAGCCAGCGAAGAGCTGATGAACAAGTACCTGGAAAATGGTGATCTGGAAGAAAAAGACATCAAATTAGGTCTGCGTACACGTACGATTGCCGGTGAAATTCAGCCGATGCTGTGCGGTTCTGCATTTAAAAACAAAGGCGTTCAACGTATGTTGGATGCGGTTGTTGACTTCTTGCCATCCCCAATCGACATTGATGATGTGACTGGTGAAGATGATGATGGTAAACCAGCTAGCCGTAAAGCCGACGACAAAGAAGGCTTCTCTGCTTTGGCATTTAAATTGATGACAGACCCGTTTGTTGGTCAGCTGACATTTATCCGCGTTTACTCTGGCGTGTTGAACAAAGGTGATACCGTGCTCAACTCTGTGAAGGGTAAAAAAGAGCGTATCGGCCGTATCGTACAAATGCACGCCAACAACCGTGAAGAGGTTGAAGAGGTGTTGGCAGGTGACATCGCCGCCTGTATCGGTTTGAAAGACGTCACGACGGGTGAATCTTTGTGTTCCCCAGACAAGCCGATCATCCTGGAGCGTATGGTATTCCCTGAGCCAGTGATTCACGTGGCTGTTGAACCAAAAACGAAGAGCGACCAGGAAAAAATGGGCTTGGCATTGGGCCGTTTGGCACAAGAAGATCCTTCTTTCCGTGTGCGTTCTGACGAAGAGTCTGGCCAAACAATTATTTCCGGTATGGGTGAATTGCACCTGGAAATTCTGGTAGACCGTATGCGTCGTGAGTTCAACGTTGAAGCGAACGTAGGTGCGCCACAAGTGGCATACCGTGAAGCGATCCGTAAGTCGGTTGAAGTTGAAGGCAAGTTCGTTAAGCAATCCGGTGGTAAGGGTCAGTACGGTCACGTTTGGCTCAAAATGGAACCTAACGAAGCTGGTAAAGGCTTTGAGTTCGTTGACCAGATCAAAGGTGGTACCGTGCCGCGTGAATTTATTCCTGCGGTTGAAAAAGGTCTGCGTGAAACCATTCCGGCAGGTATCTTGGCTGGTTTCCCGGTTGTAGACGTAAAAGTAACGTTGTTTGATGGTTCATACCATGACGTTGACTCTAACGAAAACGCCTTCAAGATGGCAGCTTCTATCGGCTTTAAAGACGGTATGCGTAAAGCAGATCCAGTCTTGCTGGAGCCTATGATGGCTGTGGAAGTTGAAACGCCTGAAGACTACATGGGTGATGTGATGGGTGACTTGTCATCTCGTCGTGGCATTATCCAGGGTATGGATGACATGCCTGGTGGTGGTAAAGCGATTAAAGCTGAAGTGCCGCTGTCTGAAATGTTTGGTTACTCCACTGTGGTGCGTTCCTTGTCACAAGGTCGTGCAACTTACAGCATGGAATTCAAGCATTACTCCGATGCACCGAAAAACGTTGCTGATGCAATCATCAACAAAAAATAATTGATTTTTAAGTATTAAATTTAAAAGTATTGAATTAAAGGAAAAACATCATGGCAAAAGGCAAATTTGAACGTACCAAGCCACACGTGAACGTTGGTACGATTGGTCACGTTGACCACGGTAAGACGACATTGACAGCGGCGATCACCACTGTATTGACGAAGA